>QKBC01000026.1 GCA_003246205.1 Flavobacterium haoranii
GAATTCCAATTCCTAGATTTACGTAGTAACCGTCTTTTACTTCTTTAGCAATTCGTTTTGCAATTTGATTTTTATCTAGTGCCATGATTAATCTCTTTTACGGGTTGTACGTTGTTCAATGCGTTTTTCAAATTTCTCACCTTGAAAAATACGATTGACCATAATTCCTGGAATGTGAATTTGGTTAGGATCCAAAGTTCCGGCAGGAACCAATTCTTCTACTTCGGCAATGGTGGTTTTTCCGGCACCGGCCATAGGCGCATTGAAATTACGAGCTGTTCCTTTAAAAATTAAATTTCCGGCTTCGTCACCTTTCCAAGCTTTAACGATAGCGAAATCGGCTTGAAAAGCATGTTCCATGATGTACATTTTTCCGTTGAATTCACGAGTTTCTTTTCCTTCGGCAACTTCCGTTCCGTAACCGGCAGGCGTAAAGAAAGCAGGAATTCCCATTTGAGCGGCACGACATTTTTCGGCTAAAGTTCCTTGCGGAGTCAATTCTACTTCTAATTCTCCGGATAACATTTGGCGTTCAAATTCGGCATTTTCACCCACATAAGAAGAAATCATTTTTTTGATTTGTCGTTTTTGCAACAACAAACCTAAACCGAAATCATCAACCCCCGCATTGTTGGAAATACAAGTCAGGTTATTTACACCCATTTTCACGAGTTCGGCAATACTGTTTTCAGGAATACCGCTAAGTCCGAAACCGCCAAGCATAATAGTCATGCCGCTTTCGAGACCTTGTAAGGCTTCTTGAACGTTGTTCACTTTTCGAGTAATCATATTTATTTTTAAGTTTTAAAAAATCCGCTTTTTAGGGAGGATTTTAATGAAACAAATTATTTACTGCGCACTCCAACCACCATCGAGGGTAAAGTGTGTTCCGGTTACTGTATTTGCATTTTCGGCTGCTAGAAAAAGAGCCATTTCTCCAATTTTTTCAACTGGAATAAAATCTTTTACAGCTTGCTTTTTTAGCATAATTTTTTCTACAACTTCATCTTCTGAAAGTTGATGAGCCTTAGCCTGATCTTTTATTTGGTTTTCAACCAAAGGAGTTTTTACATAGCCCGGACAAATAGCATTGCACGTAATATTAAAAGGAGCGCCTTCTAAACCCAATACTTTTGTTAAGCCAATTACTCCGTGTTTTGCAGTTACATAAGCCGATTTGAATTCTGAAGCTCTAATGCCATGAACGGATGAGATATTGATGATGCGTCCAAATTTTTGATTTTTCATGTGTTTCCAAGCGGCTTTAGAAGCATAGAAAACAGAATTCATGTTAATGGCAATTATTTTTTCGTAAGTGGCATTTGGGAATTCATCTATAGGAGCTACGTGCTGTATTCCTGCATTGTTAACCAAAACATCAATAGAACCCAATGTGGAAATGGTTCGTTCTACCAATTTTTCAATATCTTCCGCATTGGTAAGATTTGCATTTGAAAAAGCGGTTTTTATTTGGTTTTCATTTGCAATTTGTTGTGCTATTTCTGGTCCATTGGTTTCCAAACCATGAAACATAATGTTATAACCTTGTTTGGCAAAACATTTCGCAATACCCAAACCAATACCGCTTGTACTACCTGTTATTAATGCTGTTTTACTCATTTTCTAAAAAATTTAGAACTAATTTATTGAATGATTCTGGTTGATCCATTAATACTCCATGTCTTGAATTTTCTACAATACCAAGAGTAGCATTTTGCATGTTCTTTGTGTAGGATTCTTTGTAACTCACAGGAGTATAATCCATGTCAGAAGAAACGACAAGGGTAGGGTTTTGAATTTTTTTGATTTTGTCTCCCAATCCCCAACTCATTAAAGTGATAAACGTTTTAAAGTATGTATCTGGATTGTTATTACCGCAGCGTTCTTTGAACTCATTTCTAAGTTGTGTTTGGCTTTCTTCTGGAAACATTCTTGTTGAAATTTCATCTGCTAAAGCTTTGATGCCTTTGGTTTCTAAATATTCAGATCGTGTTTTAATCATTTCTTCTCCTACTTCTCCCATATTGTTAAAATCGGGGCCGCTGTTTACAATGATGAGTTTGTTAACCATTTGTGAATGCGAAATTGCAAATTGAAAAGCAACGGCCCCGCCCATAGAGAATCCAATGAAATTGGCTTTTGAAATGTTCAGTTTATTTAGTAATTGGTATATATCTTCTGTTAAGAATGAAACGCCAAAATCGTCTTTATGAATACCGGAATCTCCATGTCCTCTTAAATCGGGTATAATTAACCTATACTTTTTTGAGAAGACCGGGATTTGAAAATCCCAGTCTTTTTTTGTAGAGCCTAAACCGTGAAGTAAAACTAAAGTTTCTCCTTCACCCACATCCAGATAGTCTAGGTCTATGGTGTTAACTTTAATCTTTGTCATTCACTAAGGCTTATTTAGTAGTTTCTTTTTTGTGGAAAAAATCGACAGTGTATTTCATTTCAAAAGAAATTAGTCTTTTGATAACCGGTGATCCTACAAATTGTCGAACATCTGCATTAAGTAAATTAGAAACATTTACACCTAAAGAAAGCTTATCGGTGATATAATAACCTAAATTGGTATCAACTGTAAAACCTCCTAATTGTCCGTAGTTCCAGGTTCTTCCGTTTTGAGCATTTTCGATTACATCATTAACACCATCACCATCTAAATCTTGTGTTTTAGCAGCGATATTGATGCCTGAGAAGAAGTCGTATTTTTGAACAAATCTTCCGTAAATTGAACCATAAAATTTCTTGTTAGTATAATGGAATCCAACTGTAAATTTGTTTTTAGGAGTATTAATAGGAAGTTCTGTTTCTAATACTTTTCCATCTAAGTTTCCGTCATTGCTTAAATCGTTTTTGTCTAAGCTTCTGTCGAAATAAGAATAATTGAAAGAAGTTCTGAAATTATCATTAAAGTAATAGTTTAATCCGATATCGAATCCATAGGTATCAACATGACCAAAATTTGAATAGGTCAAGACATAAGAACCATCTGATCCGGGAACTACTTCTCCGATTGGTTTATCACCCATGTGTGTTACATACACACCATTAGCAGCATCTGCAATATTTCTTAAAGGGCTGATAAAGTTATCGGATTGGTTGTAATACGCATTAACGTCTAAATAGAAATCTTTTGTTATTTTTCCTTTGTATCCAACTTCATAGGAGTTAATAGTTTCTACTTTTAATTTTTCGATTTGAGTTCCGTTAGATAACGTAAAACCTTCACCATTTCCTAGAATTAATCCGCCGAACATATTAGCCTTTAAGTTTAAGATAGAAGGTACAGCCATACCTCTACCGAAGGTAGCTCTGAATGTTCCGGCATTAATAGTTTTGGTAACCGATAGTTTCGGTAAAAAGTTAGTACCGTATAATTCGTGGTTGTCAATTCTGGCAGCTGCTAAGAAAGCCCATCTTGAATCGGGTAGTTTGTATTCAAATTGCGAATAAGCTCCTAATTGGTTTAGGTCAATTCGTCCGTCTTGATCCAATAAATAAGTTCCTTTTGAATCAGCCATGTCCAATTGATATTGAATACCAGCTGTCCAATAGAAATTGCCCCAGTTGTTGTTGTATTGCCCTTCAGCATTGTATCTATTTGAATGGTCTTTGAATAAAGCACCTCTTTGAAGTGCAATACCTGTTCCAGGTCCTGTAGGATACCATTGCTCGTAAAGAGAACGTTCCCAAGCTTCTTGTTCACTGAAACCATTGTTAATGAATGAAACATAGTTTTGTGTTCTTTGATTCATTGCATAAGTGTCTTCAGTTCTACTCCAAGTATAATAAGTGTTTAAAAATATATGTGGAGAGACAAACTTTAATTGAGCTTGGTCAATAGTCCAATCTTTGATTTGGTTTCTACCAGCATTAGTGTTACCAATGTTGTTACTGATACTGTGTCCATAATAACCGATTAATTCTGATTTTTCAGAAGTTTTATAATACAATCCGGTTCCGTATTTTAAAGAAGTAAAATCGCGGTTTAGATTTTTTTCTGCATAACCTTGAGTACCTACATAAACCGTATCGGTATATTTAAATTCTGTTCCTTGTGTTCTTTCGAAGTTAATTTTATAAGAGAATTTATCACTTAAAACTTGAGCATGTCTTAAACGGGTTGAAAATACATTTTGACTTCCGCCACCTACTGCAATAGTTGTTCCTTCTGATTGTCTTGGGTTTTTAGAAACTGTACTCACTAAACCATTGTGAGCATTTGGGCCGTAAAGTGTTCCATTTGGACCTAGTAAGATTTCAACACGTTGAATATCTTCTTTGATAACGGTTTCAAATGAACCTAATGGTAAACCGGTTGCAATTAAGGTAGCAATTCTATCATCAGTTACTTGAAGGTTTTTAGAATTGAAAGCAGAATTGAAACCACGAATGTTAATTCCTGTTCCTAAAACACCACTTCTAACAAAGTCAACTCCTTTTTGTCTTGAAGCCAATTCTCCGACATTAAAACTTGAAAACTCACTGATTTCGGCTGCTTTAATAATATCGACTGTAGCCGGGACTTCTGTTATTTTTTGTGGTTTTTTGTTTAAGGAAACAATTACTTCATCTAATTGTCCGGTGGTTTCTTTAAGCGATACTCTTACCGTGGTTGTTTTATCTGCAGTTACAGATACATTTTCAGAAAAGTTCTCATAGCCTACATAAGAAACTATCATAGTGTAGTTTCCGGCAGGAATATTATCTATGGTGAATTTACCGTCAAAATCGGTAATGATACCTTTACCTAAATTTGCAATTTGTACTGTAGCTCCAGGGATTGGAATTTCACTTTCGTCTGTTATAACACCGCTGATTGCACCATTTTCTTGAGAAAATATCAAGTTGGCAAAAAGCATAATGAAAAAGAATAAAAGTTTTTTCATAATGATTATTGTTTGATTAGTGGGTGCAAGCTAAATTGAAACCGAAAAGTTTAAGATATGATAAAGTTTTTTTTTGAGTGTGACTATTTAAAAATAAACTATTTTATTTAGTTTTTATGTAAAAAATTATATTGATTTTTGAGAATAATTAAATGGTGTTTTTAAATTCTAAAAAGACTTCTGGTACTATTTTAGCGTATTTTTCGATAGCTTGACGAATAAGTTGTTGTTGGTTTTCGTTAAGTGTGACTTTTGTAATGGAGTTTTGTAATTCGGCTTTAAATTTTGTCGAATTAATTTTTCCTTCCATATATTTTGAAAGAGAATAGCTCCATGAAAGGTTTGGAATGTGATTGCTTTTTTTAGAACGTTCTTTATCTTTAGCTTCTAAACCGTATTTTGAAAATAATGAAATGACGTCATCATATTTTTCTTTGGCAATCAGTACATTAATATATGATGTAAAAAAATGGTGCCAACGGTGTTTTAAAATTTCCGATTCGTATTTTTTTAAGAAATGTCGCCCGATATTTTCTGCCTGAAGGAGCTGGTGTGACTCTGTTAAAAGTCTAATGTTATATGAGATGTATGTTGTTTTTTGATGATAATTATGTGTGTTTTCATAAAGGCTACGAAAACGTTCCAATAATTCAAAAGCTTTTTTGGGTTTGTTGTTTTTAATGAGAATTCCAATGAGATTATTCACGTAAAGTAAGGTGTCATCATTGTCTTGATGAATGGAAAGAAATCCAAAATATTCTGCTGTATTTAATTCGTTTATTTTGCTGTGAAGTAATAATCGGCTAGCGTAATAATTGCACAAAAGACGTCTTGAGTACATTTCGCCATTTGAAAAATAAATATCTATTTCGTTAAATATCTTTTTTAAACTAATGTGATCATTGTAATTTGTATACATGAAAGCCATTAAAATAAAAGCTTGGTAACGATTTTTTCCGTCAATAGTTGGTGTGTTGAAGACCTTATACAACCATTTTTCCCAATATTTAGTTTCTTTATTATAGGTTGAATATTGAGTAGTAATTTCAGTGGTAGCTTGATATAGTTTTTGGTTAATGTTCTTCGATTTCTCGTAATGAGAAGCATAACTTTCGATAAATTGATTAACAATTTGATGGTCTTTATATCGCATTCTAATCAACAAATAAGAGCGATATTCTAAAGCAAGTTCATATAAGTTTTGAAAGTTGTATTCTAAAGATTTAAAGTTGTGTAGATAGCTAATTAAATGATGTTCTTCTTGAGCCGAAATGGTGTCGGTTAAAATATTCTTTTTGTAAACCATGATCCACTCGGTAGTGAGATCAACATCAATTAACTGGAGCTTTTTTTCAATCCAAGATTTAATGTAATTGTATTTCCTTTTATCAATGTTTTCGTTAAAGCTTTTAAACTGACCTTGTGATGTGGCATTTTCCACAACGCGGTTAAATATTTCCTTTTTTTCTTCGTCTTGAAAGTTTGCAATTGAAGCTAAATATTGTGCTTCATTTGGTAAAATGTTTTTACTGGTTTCGGTAAATTTTTTTAGCTTAACTTTCATTTTCTAAGGATTACTCAGCCATTTTAATATAAGTTGGTTGACTTCTTCAAATTTTTCAAATTGAAGAAAATGTCCGCCTTTGTCTATAAATTGTAATTGACTGTTTTTTATTTTTTGGTTTGCCAAATTTCCTATATCTTCGATATGTAATGTCGGATGTAAAAACTTATTGGGTATTAAATTATCATTTTTGCCATAAATAATAAGTGTTTTTTGTTTTATTTTTTCTAAATCAGAAAAAACAGGATCGTTAAGCATTCCCGAAACACTTTTTTGAATAGCTAGACAATATTCTTCAAAATCTGAGGCTGATTTAATGTTGATGCGTTCGTTAATCATATGCTGTGCTTCTTCAGGCATTTTGTAAAAATTGTATTGGAAGTTTTTCTCTATTTGAGCATCAGAAGTATTTTTGATATTTTCTGCAGTCATCATTTGTTGAATAGCATTTGCTTCATTTGTTGTAAATGTTTCAACTCCAGCAGGCGCAATTAAAATGAGTTTTTGTATTTCATTAGGATATAAAACAGCAAACTTTATGGCAGCTTGTCCTCCCATAGAATGACCAACTAATGTGATGTTTTTTAAGTGTAGTTTTTTAATGAATTGATGAATTACAGATGCAAAGTAGGAAGGAGTATATTCGGGAGCATTGATTGTTGATTTTCCATGCCCAGGTAAATCAACGGCTACGCAAGTGTATTGATTTTTTAAAGTTTCAATATTTCGATACCAAGCATCTAAATTACTGCTCAACCCATGTATAAAAAGTAAAGTTTCTTTGTGATTTCCTTCTTTTACATACGCAATTTCTGTTGAATCTATAGAAACATAATGGGTTTTATAATGGTATGAAGATGTGATATTTTTCATAGAAATTGCTTGTTCTTGCGAAAAAGTAGACTCTACTAAAAGGCAAATTAGAAGTAAAAAGAAATTTTTCATCTTTCAGAAATTAGGGAGTTAAAGTATTGGTGTAATTTTTTTCTTGAAATCTTACCAAGACTAGTTAATGGGATTTCTTCTAAAATAAAGATAGATTTGGGGATTTTATAGTCGGCCAAAGAGCCTTTTAATTCTTTTCTAATAGTATCAGCATTAAGTTGAGGATTTGAAACGGTGACAAAAGCAATTCCACTTTTTCCCCATTTTATATCGTCAATAGGTAAAACAACTGCTTTAGTAATGCCTTCAATTTGTTCTAATGAAGCCTCGATTTCTTGGGGATAAATATTTTCTCCTCCAGAAATGTACATATCATCTTTTCTTCCTTTTAAAAACAAATAACCTTCGTCATCCATGTAAGCCAAATCGCCCGTGTAGAACCAACCATTTTTGATTCTATTTTGTGTTTCAACGGAATTATTCCAATAAGCAGGTGTTATGATATTACCACTCAAACAAATTTCTCCTATTTCAAATGGTGCTACTTCTTCGTTATTTTTGTTAACGATCTTTAAGGAAAGATAAAAGTTTGGTTTTCCAATTGAATTTGGTTTTTCCAATGCTTTTTCATGGTGAAGTGAAGTAATACTTGGTCCGGCTTCTGTTAAACCATAACCTGGTCGAATATCAATATTTTTAGTTTTTTTCCAATGTGAAACGATGTCAAATCGAACCATTTCGCCTCCGGAAATAATATAGCGTAAAGCTGAAAGATTAACTTTTTGAAATATTTCTATTTTTTGCATCATTAAAAGCATTGTAGGCAAAGCAAGAAAAAAGGTAGTTTTATTTGCTTCTAATAAATGCAAGGTTTTTTCAGGATCAAATTTTTCTAAAATTCCAATATAACCGCCTTTGTGTAAAATAGGTGTAATGAAAACATTCCAACCTGATGTATGATAAGGGGGCAAAACATTTAATGTTGAATCTTTAAAGGTAATTCCTAATTGCATGGAAGTGTTTAAACTATTCCAAAAGAGCATTCGGTTGGTATACAAAACTCCTTTTGGAGTTCCCGTTGTTCCTGATGTGTAAAACAAGAAAAGCGGATTATTTTCTTTAATTTCAAATGCTTTTTGAATTTTGAAATCACTTGTTCTTTTGTATAAATTCTTTATTTCGTCTACTTTGTAGATAAAAGGAACGTTTATAGAATTGAAGTCAACTTTTTCTTTTTGATTTTCACTATATATTAATAAAGAAGGTTGGCAATCTTCAATTAAATTGGTGATTTCTGAAGTAGCTAATCTGTAATTTAAAGGTGTTAAAATAAGTCCCATTCTTTGGCAAGCCGCCAATAAAACCAAATAAAAAGCGCCATGTTCCGCTAAAACCGCAATTCTATCACCTTGTTTGCAATTCAACGTTTCAAAGACAGAAATTAAATTGTCAGCATATTGGTTTAAATCAGAATAGGTGTAATGTTCGTTACTTTCAAAAGACGAAACTGCAATTTTATCTGGCGTATAATCAGCCCATTTTCCTATCCAATCTAAACTGTCCATAACATTAGGCTTTTTGTTTTCTGAAATATAAATTTAATATAAAACCTACAACTAAAGAAGAAATTATGGCAATAGCAGCCGAAATTCCTGGGTTATTAACAGCTCCTTTCATGTAGGGAGTAATTTTAAAATAATAAATACCAAAATGAACTAAAATGGCTGTTATACTTGCAGCAAAGACAGCTTTAGTAGCAACATTTTTTAAAAATGTACCAAAAAGAACCGGAACAAAAGCCGCAGCAAAGTAAGCATAAACTCCGTTTTGAGCAAAAATGGCAACACTTAGTTTAGGGTTTTGGATTTGGTCCCAACTCAAAAAGAAGCTGATTATAGCCAAAAAGACAATTACTATTTTGTTCACCAAAAAGGACTTTTTACTGATAAAATTGGGTGACAAAGGTTCTAAAATATCAGATGTAATGGTTATGGATAACGATTGGATTAAACTTTCTAAAGTTGACAAACCCGCTGAAATTAATCCGATAATCACAATAATTCCGATACCAATTGAGAATTTGGTAACAACATAAGTTGGAATGATTTCGTCCATTTTTAATGGTTTTCCGTCAAAAGTTAAATCCGGAAAAGTCAATCGAGCATATAAACCTGTAATCACGACTAAAAAAAAGAAAATCATAAAGAAAATTCCGCTGAAAAGATAATTATTGATTTTGCTTTGGTCTTTTAGCATCAAGGATTTTGTGATGATGTGTGGCTGGCAAACAATTGCAATTCCAATTATGATTTGGGCGAAAATAATTTCAAAATAATCTCGAAACAAAAAACTATTCGGATTGGTTGTAGAAGTCAAGTTAGGGTCGATGTTGTGTAATGAATCTAAAAAACCAGAAACGCCATTAGAGAAAAAATCGCTTCCAGAAGAAATCATAATTATGGCAACTATAAACATAATTATAGCCTGAATAGTATTGGTGTAAACCATAGAATTAGCACCGCCAAACATCATGTAACCAAAAACAAAAACAGTTATTCCGAGTAATACATAAAAAGGTGAAACATTAACAGATTTTGAGATAACTTGTGTTAGTCCAACATTAATAAGAACGATAAAAGTTATTAATAATAAGGCAATTACGCCAAAGAAAAATTTATAGGTTTTGTTTTCATATCGATTGCCAATCCATTGCGCCATAGTCGTTGCTTTTACGGCTTTTCCATATTTAGCAAATCCTTTGGTAAAAAAGATAAGTGAGGCAAATGCGGCGATGGGCATAACAACTCCAAATGATATAAATCCCGATATGCCGTAGAGAGCAATAAAACCGGGATTTATAACAAATGTTGCAGCGCTGGTCATAGAAGCTGCTAGAGATAAGCCTACAACCCAAGCAGGAAAGCCTATGTTTCCAACAGCATAATCTGAAATGCTTTTTGCTTTTAAAGCACCTCTAATTACAAAAAACAGTATGACAGTCGCATATAAAAATAAAATAACCCAAATATATGATGCTGAATTTTCAGAATTAATCATTTCAATTAATGTTTATTAAACAAATGAAAAAAAAAGTATTCTTTTTTTAAATATAAAAAAATATTTTATAAGTGTGACTTTTGAATTTTTTAAATTTAAATGAGTATTGTGCTATATAATATAGGGGGTTATTGTTGGTGTGACTTTTATTTTACTCAAACAAGCAAATCGTGAATTTAGTTTGGATTTCATTGCTTTCAAAAGTTAAATAACCTCCGTGAGCTTCAATAATGTTTTTGGACAAAGTAAGACCAATTCCGGCACCTTCTTTTCTGGTGGTGAAAAACGGTAGAAAGATTTTATCTTCAATTTCTTTTTCAATTCCTTTTCCCGTATCGGTAATGTAAACAAATAATCTTTTTTCCTTGACTTCGCCCGAAAGTGTAATTTGTTTGCTCGTTTTGTCGGCAAGTGCGTAAATACTATTCGTTAAAAGATTGATTAAAACTTGTTCCAATTGCTGTTTGTCAACCGAAATCCAGCGATCAAAACCAATTTCATTAACTACGGAAATCTGCTCTTTTTTCAATAACGGTTGCATAATTTGCAAGCTGTTTTTCAGCAATTCTTGTAAAGCTGTTTTCTCTTTTTTAGGCGAAGGCAACGCCGCAAGTTTTCTATAATTTTCTACAAATTGCTGTAAATGACGTGTTCTATTAGTAATGGTTTCAATACTTTCTTTAATGTCGCTAATATCTTCTGCAGAAAGCGAATCTTGTTGCGTGGTTTCTTGTAAGTTTTGTGCCAAAGCATGAATGGGCGTTAATGAATTCATCAATTCATGCGAAATCACTTTCATTAAATTAATCCAAGCTTCTTTTTCTTTCTTTTCAATTACTTTTTGAATAGAATCTAGTAAAACGATATAATAATCTTGATCGTAAATTTTGCTTTTAGCCGTTTGTAGAATGAAAGTTTGGTAGTCTTGTTTCTCTACCCGAATTTGTAACGGGGTTTTAAAATCGGAGAATTCGTGTTCTTCGATAATTTGGCACAAAGCCGGAATATATTGATTCAGATAATGCCATTTAGAAACTTTTGGTGTTTTAAAATGATTCGAAAAATAATCGTTCATTAACGTAATATGCCAATCGGAATCTTTTTTTTCTAAAATAAGAACACCGGTTTCGATAGTATTAAAGATAGATTGATAAACGGTATCTTTTGAAATTTGTTCTTTTTGATTCGCTTTTAATTGTCCATATAACACAAACAGATTCGCATAAAACTCCTGATGTTTTTTAGTTTTAAAATCTGCTGAGAAATCTTTGTTAAGAATAGAAAGAATGGTTTTGTCGTAAAACGCGAAAATAGAATTGATAAACGAAAGCAACTCTAAAAATAATCCTATTGCAACAATGAAACCAAGTAAAGCCGTGTAATGATAATGGTTTTGAAATAAAATGAAACTTCCTGCCAAACCGATCAGCACAAAAAACAAACGAATAAAAATGGCAAATTGTTTAATCATTTTTGATGTCGTATTTTTCCATTCTTCGGTATAAAGCGGCTCTGGATAAACCGAGTTCTTCTGCCGACTTACTGATGTTGAACTGATGTTTCAGCAATACTTTTTCGATACTGTTTTTTTCAATGTTTGAAAGTTGGATTTCTTCTTTTTCAATTTCAAAAGAATCCACAAGTTCCAAATCTAAATCAGGAATCGTAATCGTATTATTTTCACAAAGAATTACCGCACGTTCTATTCGGTTTTCCATTTCCCGAATATTTCCGAACCAAGCGTGTTTTTGGATTTGTTCCAATGCTTTTTCGTCAAAAACAAGATCGTATTTGTCGTATTTTGAACTTAGTTTTCCGAGTAAAAAGTGTGCCAATTCGACTAAATCTTCTTTTCGTTTACGCAAAGGTGGTAACGTAATTTGCATGGTATTGAGTCGGTAAAACAAATCTTCTCTGAAATTTTTGTGTTGTACTTCGGCTTTCAAATCAAGATTGGTCGCCGCAATAATACGAACATTAAGTTTTCTCGGTTTAGCTTCGCCTAATCGCGTAATGGTTTTGGTTTGGATAACCTGGAGTAATTTAGCTTGTAACGTCAGTGGAATATTTCCGATTTCGTCTAAAAATATTGTGCCATTTTCTGCCAATTCAAATCGTCCGGCGGTATCATTTTTGGCATCGGTAAAAGCGCCTTTTGCATAACCAAACAATTCGCTTTCAAAAATGTTTTCATTCAAAGAACCTAAATCGACATGTACAAAAGCATTGTCTTTTCTGCTGGATTGTTGGTGAATATAATGTGCCAATACATATTTTCCGGTTCCGTTTTCGCCTAAAATAAGAATGTTGGCATCGGTTTTTGCTACTTTTTGCGCTAAATCATAAGCTTTCACAATAACTGATGATGTTCCAACAAAAAAATCATTGACTAATTTATTTTCGGAAGTTTTGTGTTCTTTTCGACTTTGTGTCACGCCTTTTTTGACAATTTCAATGAGTCTAATATTGTCCCAAGGTTTTAAAATATAATCAAATGCACCGAGTTTTAAAGCTTCAACCGCTGTTTCCACATGACCAAAAGCCGTCATCAGAATTACTTTTGTAGTAGGAGATAACAGCAGAATTTCTTTTAAAAAATAGATACCTTCTTTTCCGTCTTCATAACCAATGCGATAATTCATATCTAAAAGTACAACATCAATCTTATGTTCAGCCAATATTTTTATGCTGTCTTTAGGATTGTTTAGCGTAATAATGTTCTCAAAATGCTTCTTCAACAGCATTTTTGCTGCAAAAAGAATGTCTTCCTGATCATCAATCACTACTATGTTGGCTTGTATTTTTTTCATTTGTGTACGGTTTCGGACATTTAGTGTTCATTAGCGAACAGTTGGATAAAACAAATTTTATTTAAAGTATTGATTATTAACTATTTGTGAATTATAAGTTTTTGGCACAAAATTCCTTTATACTAAACTAAAATAAGAATATGGACACCATCATTAACCGTAAAAATAGCAAAAAAAAGAAATTAGCCCTAGTGGGAATAATTATTTTAATCTTGACTTTTATAGTATATGCTTCGTTTACCAAAAAAAGAGCGTATACCGTAAAAAAGAGTGAAATTTCTATTAAAACGGTTCAAGAAGATTATTTTGAAGATTTTATGGTTTTCCAAGCGATAACAGAACCTTTGAATTCTATCTTAGTAAATATTGTGGAAGGTGGTTCGGTTCAGGAAATTTTTGTAGAAAACGGAGATTTTGTTCAAGAAGGGCAGCCGTTGGCTCGTTTGTATAATCCGAATACAGAATTAAATTATATGCAACAGGAAACGGCAATTATTGAGCAGATTAATAATTTGAACAAAGCCAAACTGGATTTGAGAAATCAGGAATTAAGCTTGACAAAAGATTTAATTAGTATTGAACACGATTATCAAGATGCTAAAAACCAATACGATTTGGAGAAAAAACTATACGAACAAGAAATTTTAGCCAAAAATGAATGGGGAAAAACGCAAGAAAATTTTCGTTTTCAAAAAGAGCGCATGAACATTATCAAGCAAAGTGTGGCTAAAGAAAAACAAGCGAATGCAATCCAAATAGGACAATTGAATCAGTCGATTTCCATTATGGAAAAAAGTTTAGGTGTGTTGCGAACCAATAAAAAGAATTTCTTGATTTTAGCACCATTATCGGGTCGATTATCATCTTTTGAACCCGTTTTAGGTCAAAGTTATACACAAGGACAAACGTTAGGTAAAATAGATGTCATGAAAGGGTATAAATTAGTAGCTGATGTTGACGAATTCTATTTGAATAAAGTCAAAAAAGACCAAAAAGGAACTATTGATTTCAACGGAAAAAAAGTGCAAGTTGTTGTAGATAAAGTGATTCCGGAAGTTGTAAAAGGCAGGTTTAAAGTAGAATTGCAATTACCACAATTAGAAAACTTAGATTTAAGACAAGGATTGAGCTTTGGTGTCCGATTATTATTATCAGAAAAAGAAAAAATAAACGTTTTGCCCAAAGGAAGTTATTATAACGAAACATCAGGAAAATGGATATTTGTGTTAACAAGCGATGACAAAGCCGAGCGAAGAACTATTAAATTAGGCAGGGAAAACCCGGTATATTATGAAGTTTTAGAAGGGTTGCATCCAGGTGATAAAGTCATGACATCAGGGTATCAAGATTATAAAGAGATAGAAGTTTTAAATTTAGAATAAGAATCAATCAAAAAATGAACAATATGATACAAATTAAAAACCTTTCAAAAACCTTCCGAACCGAAGAAGTAGAAACAAAAGCTCTAAATGATGTTTCTTTTCAATTAGCGCAAGGCGAATTTGTAACCATTATGGGACCTTCGGGAAGTGGGAAATCAACACTTTTGAATATTGTAGGATTATTAGATAGTGCGGAACAAGGACATTATTTTTTATTAGACAAAGAAATGATTGCCCTTAAGGAAACGGAAAGAGCAAAAGTGAGAAAGCAAAATATCGGTTTCATTTTTCAAAATTTTAATTTGATAGACGAACTTTCTGTTTTTGATAATATCGAATTGCCGCTTATTTACAATAATGTTCCGGCAGCGCAGCGCAAACAAAAAGTAGAAACCATTGCAGAACGTTTAGGTATTGCGCATCGTTTGAAACATTTTCCTCAGCAATTATCAGGCGGTCAACAACAGCGTGTTGCGGTAGCCAGAGCTTTAATTAACGAACCGAAAATTATTTTGGCCGATGAGCCAACAGGAAACTTGGATTCAAAAAACGGAAACGAAGTAATGGAATTATTAACCGATTTGCACGCTCAAGGTGCAACGATTTTAATGGTAACACATTCTGATTATGATGCTTCCTTTTCACAAAAAACGATTGTAATGAAAGACGGAATGATTATTTCCGAAAAGAATAATAGCAAAAAAGTAGATGTTTTAATTTCTTAAAAAACAAAATCATGTATAAAATCATAGTTTATTTAGTAGTGGGTTTAATGAGTTTGATGCTTAAAGCTCAGGTTTCAGAAGATCGTCAACTGGAATCTTTTTCAAAATTAAAAGTATCCAATTCGATTGATGTGTTTTATACTTTTAGTGCTAATCAGTCGATTAAAGTATATACTGATGATGCTCAAAAAATGACCTGTATAAAGACAGAAGTAGAAAATGATGTGTTGAAAGTGTATATTAACACAAAAGGATATTTTGAAGGTACTAAAAGGAAGAAAGATAAAAGTGGCAATAGCTGGGATAATGGCGTTTCATTTAAGATTTTGAAAGTGGAGATTTCAGGACCTTATTTAAGTAAAATTACAACAAATGCTGCGGCTGAGGTAAAATTTTTGAATCCCAACAAAGTAAAAGAAGTGACTCTAAAAAGCAGTTCGGCAAGTAGTATTGAAGGAAGTTTTGAAGTAGAAAAAATGACCGTCGATGCATCTTCAAGTTCCGATTGTATTCTTCAGGTTGATGCACAAACGGTTGAAATTGAATCGAGTAGTTCATCTGATGTGAAAATTTCCGGAAAAGCAGAAATAGTTGAGGTAAACAGCAGTTCGTCATCAGATTGTGATCTTAAAAATTTGCAGGTAAAAGAGGCTTATGTAAAAGCTAATAGTTCTGCTGATGTAATGGTAAACCCAACGGTTTTATTAGACGCTGAGGCAACATCCAGTGCTGACGTAATTTACTATGGAGTTCCGGATAAAATCAGTGTTAAAGAGAGTTCATCAGGTTCAGTTACTAGAAAATAATCATCATTCATCAAAAAGCGAACAGTTATGCTAAACAACTGGTTACACATTTTTTATTATCACATCAAGAACAATAAACTTTTTACGGTGCTTAATGTTTTAGGGTTAAGTATTGGTGTTGCAGCACTTGTTTTCTCTCTTTTGTATTATAACGAAGAAAAAAGTTATGATGCTTGGAATCCTGAGAAAGAAAAAGTTTTTGAGGTTTTACATGATCTTGGTCATGGCAATATCTGGGCTAATAATCCGGCACCTTTAGGAACATACTTTGAAACACAGTTTCAAGAAATTGAATCGTACTGTTATTTTAATAATTGGTATTACAATGAAATAGTAAAATATAACGCCAAAAAAGAAGTTTTTGTAGCAATAGATGTACAAAAAAACTTTTTCGAATTTTTCCCATTTGAATTTATACAAGGAAATCCTAAAAATTGTTTGAGCGAATCCACAATTGCTATTTCAGATGTAGCCGCTAAGCGCTTGTTTGGCGACGAAAATCCAATGAATAAGGAAGTAGAATATTCCGGCAGAAAATTAGTGGTTAAAGCAGTTTACAAACTCAATAAAAAATCGTCTATTGCTCCGGAAGCAGTTACCAACTTAGTAGAAGCAAAATTAAAAGAGAATAAGGATCATTGGGGGAACTATAATTTTGGTTTATTGATAAAGCTTAAAGAACCGGGACAGGCTTCTGAAGTAAAAACCAAAATAGAGAAGCTAATGTACGAGAATACTTTGGTGAAATGGGCTAAAGATGAAGGGCTAACGCCGGAAGAATGGCTTAAAAAATATGACGAAGAAGATAATAAGGTCATTTTAGAGCCTTTAAAAAGGTCACATCTACATTCTGTTATTAACGGTTTCCCTGAACCTAGAGGAAATTATCAGTTTTTAATGATTATGCTGGGATTATCGGTTTTGATTTTAATATTATCCATTGTCAATTATGTTAATCTGGCAACCGCCAATACTATTAAACGAGCGAAAGAAGTAGGCGTTAGAAAAGTTCTGGGAGCAACCAAAAAGAATATTATCTATCAGTTTATTTTTGAAACTGTTATTCTGGTATTGTTCTCTATTTTATTGGCATTGGTTATTGTAGAATTATCATTGCCTTATTACAACGAATTTCTAGGGAAATCACTTGAATTGAATGGTTCCTTGTTTTTTGTTCAATTAATCATAATATTCATTGTAGGCGTAATTTTTGCAGGAATCTTCCCGGCAATCTATGTTTCCAATTTTGAGACGTTAAAAGTATTAAAAGGAAATTTCAACAGAAGTAAAAGAGGAATCTGGCTTCGAAATGCTATGCTAATTTTACAGTTTGCTATTGCTTCATTTTTTATTGTAGGTTCTTATATTGTTTACCAACAGGTGCATTATATGGCAACTAAAGATTTAGGTTTTAGTGGAGATCAGGTAATACAAATCAGTTATAGGAATCCTTATAATTATAAAGAGGAAGGTTATAAAGAAAAAATTTTTTCTCGCTTTAATATGATAAAACAGGAAGTAGCAAAGATAAAAGGAGTTAAAGGAGTCGCAGCTGGGGCATTTAATTTTGGAAACGGGGCTAATTCCTCATCTAGCTTCATGTATAACAATGCAAATATTCAAGGACAAAATATGGGAATTGATTTTGAAATGCTACCTATGATGAATATTAAGATTAAAGAAGGAAGAAACTTATCGCCCCAATATGCTTCAGATACCATAAATTCTATGTTGGTTAATGAAACAGCCGCCCGAATGATGAATGATAGTACTTTGATAGGAAAAGAAGTAGAATGGAACAATTATAAATTAAAGGTAGTCGGAATCGTAAAAGATTTTCATGTTTACGGACCTCAGGCAGAAATTCCGCCAATGGCATTTTTCCATTTCAAAACCGTAGATTGGATGTTGCAGAACGTTAGTCAAATCTATGTAAAAGTGGATTCTGAAAATATGGAAGAAACTATTGCGGAACTAGAAAAATTTTGGGTGCAAAATGTTGATACAGAATATCCGTTTCAATATGATTTTGTAGACAAAAATTATGCTCGCACTTATGAACAGTATGTAAAACAGCGCAATTTATTTTCCATGCTTAATATAGTTGTAATCTTGATTGCTCTTTTCGGACTGTTTGCTTTAGCAGCATTTTCTATAGAACGTCGTATGAAGGAAATTGCCATTAGAAAAACATTAGGAGCCGAAACCGGTTCTTTGCTAAAAGAATTGTCTAAACAATATATTCTGTTTGGAGTTATCGGATTTGCTATTGCAGTTTTTCCAACCTATTATTTACTACAAAAATGGTTAGAGAATTTTGCGTATAGAGTTTCTATCAGCATTATTCCTTTCCTAATAGGTTTTGTAGTATTACTTATTTTAACCTTAGCTGTTGTACTTTCTAAAGCATATCAAGCTACTAAAGTGAATGTTTTAAAATACTTGAAATATGAATAAAAAGGGTATATATATTGTCTTTTTATTCGCTTTTAGCTTTCTTGCTGTCGGCCAAACAAAAGTTTGGTCACTGCAAGAATGTATTGATACTGCATTAACACAAAGTTTAGAAGAGCAAATCAAACAACTGGAAGTCAAAAGAGCGGAAAGAAGTAAAACCTCATTGATTCATTATTGGCTTCCCACTATAAATTTGGCAGGAAATCATTCGTATAATTTTGGTTCAACCATTGATCCGTCAACAAACGGAAGAGTCAGTTCTAATATTTTATACGATAATTTCTATCTCAATGCGTCTGTCAATATATTAGATTTTAATAATCTGGCCTTAAAAAGTAGAAGTAAACTGCAGTTGGAAAAAGCAAAGGCAGAAAGAGCCGTTTTTGAAAATGAATATAAATTGCAAATCGCCGAGAGTTATTATCAAGCATTATATGCCCAAGAATTGGTAACAATTAAAAAAGAGCAGCTTAAAAATTCTAAAAATAACTTAGAAAGAGTTCTTAAAGAAGTCGAAATAGGAAGCAAACCTAAAAGTGATGAATATGACATGCAATTATCGTATACTTTAGAAGAGACCCAATTATTAGAAAGTGAGCAACAATTAACATTGTTAAAAATACAGTTGTTTCAGTTAATTAATAAAACAGATGTTGAGGTACAAAAGAACGTTTTGGAAGATTTTTCATCAGAATCAATCGACAAGGAAATTCAGAATCTGAAATTAGATTTGGCTGAAGCCAGCTTTAAGATTAATAAAAAATCAATTTTGCAATATCGTTCCAATAGTTTACCATCATTATCTGCCTATTATCAGTTTTCTACGTTTTATTATAAACCATTAAATCAGCCGGATGTTATCGTGAATAATCTGCAAACACAGCTTCAGGATAATAAAAATCACCAAATTGGATTACAACTTAATATTCCGGTTTTTAACGGATTTAGAAATAGTAAACAAGTTGCTTCGGCTAAAATAGAAACTGAAAAAACAAAAGTTCAGATGGCATTTGAAAAGCAGCAGTTGGAAAAACAATTGACCTTAGAGAATGAAAAAAAAGAACAATACCAACAGCTACAAGAAGGATTTCAACAAGTTGTAGATTTTGCTAAGTTGTCTTATAAAACGTCTCAGGCCAAGTTTGAAAGCGGAAAAATAGAAGCTATTACGTTCAATTCAGTTAAAAACCAATTATTGCAATCACAATATGATGTGTTAAAAAATCAATTAATGATTCAGTTCACAACTATTAAGATGAATCTTTTAAAATATAATGAGTTATAGCTGATTGCATAACAGGTTGAAAATTATTATTTTATCTATTCCTAAAGGTTGAAAAACACTTTTAGGAATTTTTTTTGAAAAAAAAATATGAACTACAACGTTTGAGTTACGCTTCTTGATGGTCTTTTGTAACAAAAGTGACAAAAGTCATGTTTTTCGCTAAAATTTCAGACGAAATTTGTTCTATAATTTAAATGAAAAGGTTATGAAAGCAAAACATAGAATAGTAGGATTGATAATGTTTATGTTTTTGACATTCAATTTTTTAAATGCGCAGGAATATAAACTTTTATTAAGTGAAAGTACATTAACAGTCGACGGAACTTCTAATTTACACGATTGGTCAATAGAAGCAAAAGCAATGTCCGGAACGGCAGGTTTTACAGTTTCAGGAACAGATATCACAGCTTTAAAAAATTTAACTTTTGTAGTTGAAGTAGAACAGTTGAAAAGTGGTAAAAGTGGAATGGATAAAAATACTTTTAAAGCTTTAAACAGTTCAAAATACAAAACCATCAATTTTAAAGTAACCAAAGTCGTTAAAGTAACTAAAAATACTAACGGAACTTTTACTATCGAAACTTTAGGAGACTTAACCATTAATGGAGTAACTAAAAATATCGGGCAAGCCTTCACAGCTAAACTAGTTGACAGTAAAGTACAACTAATAGGGAAACAAACACTTAATATGACGCAGTACAGTGTTGAACCACCTACAGCTTTACTGGGAACTATTAAAACAGGTGAAAATGTAACGATAAACTTTTCAGTAGTATACAAATAAATTTTACTAATCAAAAAATCAATAGGTATGAAATCAATTATTAAATCTGCATTTATAATAGCTTTATTAAGCTTATGCAGCAGTTTAGAAGCTCAAAACAGAGACTTGGATAATTTTAGACAACCGGATAAAAGAGGGTTGAACGTTTTTGAATCACCAAAAGATACTGCTTCAACTTTTGACAATGTAAAAGTGAGAATGGGTGGTTCCTTCGCTTTACAATATCAGGCTATAGACCATGAAAACGCAGCGGGAGCAGCTGATTTGTTAGATATAACTAATAATTTCAACTTAGCTACAGCTAATTTAGACATGGATGTTGCATTAGCAAAAGGGCTTCGCATGCACTTGAGAACTTATTTATCTTCTCGTCACCATAACGAACCTTATGTAAAAGGCGGTTATTTTCAAATTGATAATTTAGATTTTATCAAAGAAGGCTTAGCATCAGATTTGATGAAATATGTAACTATAAAAGTGGGACACATGGAAATCAACTACGGTGATACACATTTTAGAAGAAGTGATAATGCTCAAGCTATATTTAATCCGTTTGTAGGAAACTATATTATGGATTCATTTACAACCGAAGTAGGTGGAGAAGTTTACTTTAAAAAAGATGGTTTTTTAGCAATGGTTGGAGTAACCAATACTAAATTAAATCAAAGTGTTGATAATACTAATGATACTTCAAGTCCTTCATTTGTAGGTAAATTAGGTTTTGATAAACAACTAACAGATGATTTAAGAGTTCGTTTAACAGGATCTATTTATAATTCAGCTTTTGCGACAAGAACATATCTTTATGCCGGAGACAGAGCAGGAGGAAGATATTATTTAGTGATGTCTGCACCGGATGCTACTGCAGCAACAGATTTTAGAACCGGTAGATATGATCCAAATTTCAATAATAAGTTAACAGCTATTATGTTTAACCCTTTTGTGAAATACCAAGGTTTGGAATTTTTTGGAGTAGCAGAATTTGTAAACGGTAGAAATGCAAATGAAGTAGACAGAAGAAAAGCAACTCAATTAGGAGCAGAACTATTATACCGTTTTGGTACTGATGAAAACTTCTATTTCGGCGGACGTTACAATACAGTATCTTCAGAAGATGTTTCAGGTTATGATATCGATATTACCAGATTCAACATCGGTGGAGGTTGGTTTATGACTAAAAACATCTTGGCTAAAGTTGAATATGTAAACCAAAAATATGATGGATTTGCTGCCGGAAGCATCTATGACGGAGGTAAATTTAACGGATTCGTTGCTGAAGCAATAATCAGCTTCTAATCATAACTTTTTTCATGTGGCACGAAGGTTATATTTAATCTTCGTGCCGAAAAAACAGAAATTATGAAAGCGCTTATATTTGTAATAGGATTAATCTTTAGTTTAGGGTTTACGGCTGTAGAAACTACTAACGTGATGATTACAGAGCAAAGCCAGGTTATTATTAAAGGCAAGTCCAATGTTAATTCGTTTCAATGTCAGTACAATTCGGCTTTGCTGAAAGAAGAATATTGCATTACTTTTTTGAAAGCTAAAAACAGTACAATTTGTGACGGAGCGGTAATAGAAATCAAAAGTGATGGATTTGATTGTAAACATAGAATGATTACAAGAGATTTAAAAAGTATTTTAAAAACAGATGAATTTCCGAATATTACAATTGAACTGATAGAACTTACACATAGCAATCCGTTAACAGCAAAAGTAAATGTTACGATTGCCGGTCAAAAAAAAGCGTATGAGATTCCTGTGCAATACCATGCAAAAGACAATAATGTAAAAGGAGTACTCAACCTTAATATCCAAGATTTTTCCCTTGAAGCCCCTAAAAAATTGCTTGGAGCAATAGTAGTAAACAATCAAGTAGAAATAGACTTTAATCTCTATTTTAGATATTGATAGTTTTAAATTTGGTTTTTTAAAAGCATCCCTTAGACAAGGATGCTTTTTTTATTTGTGTAAAATAACAAAAGTTTTACAAATTGATTTTTGCCCGTTATCTTTTTCAACTTATCTTTGCAATCTAAAATCAGTCTTAATAAAAGATTGTAAATAAGGAAATTAAATTACCAAGTATAATGAAGTTAGATCGTAAAGATATATTAAAAGCATTAGAAACCATAACAATTGCTGGTGAAGGCAAAAACATGGTAGAAAGCGGAGCTATACAAAATGTGTTAACCTTTGGAGACGAAGTTGTGGTAGATTTGTTGCTTAATACACCAGCTTTGCACATTAGAAAAAGAGCAGAGGTTGATATTATGAAAGTAATACATGAAAAAGTGTATGAAAAAGCAAAAGTTAAAGTCAATGTCAAAGTAGAGGTTTCGGAGAAAAAAGAAGAAGAGAATATAATCAAAGGAAAACAAATTCCGGGTATTAGTAATATCATCGCTGTTTCATCTGGTAAAGGAGGTGTGGGAAAATCAACGATTACGGCTAATTTAGCAGTATCTTTAGCTAAAATGGGTTTCAAAGTAGGCGTTTTAGATGCCGATATTTATGGACCTTCAATGCCTATTATGTTTGATGTGGAAAATGCAAAACCGATCTCTGTTGAAGTAGATGGGAAATCAAAAATGCAGCCGGTTCAAAGTTATGGCGTCGAAATTCTTTCCATCGGATTTTTTACCAAACCGGATCAAGCAGTTATTTGGCGAGGACCAATGGCAGCTAAAGCATTAAACCAGATGGTTTTTGATGCCAATTGGGGAGATATTGATTTTATGTTGATAGATCTTCCTCCGGGAACAGGAGATATTCATTTATCTATCATGCAGTCATTACCTATTACAGGAGCTGTTGTAGTAAGTACACCACAGGCAGTAGCGTTGGCTGATGCTAAAAAAGGAGTGGCAATGTTCCAAAATGAAAACATAAAAGTTCCGGTATTAGGTATAATTGAAAACATGGCCTACTTTACACCGGAAGAATTGCCCGATAATAAATATTATATTTTTGGTCAGGAAGGAGCTAAAAATCTGGCAGAAGATTTACAAATTCCGTTTTTAGGAGAAATTCCGTTAGTACAAAGCATTCGTGAAGCAGGTGATTACGGGCGTCCGGCAGCATTACAAACGGCTACTCCGTTAGAAAAAGCATTTGAAGAATTAGCTCGTAATGTAGTGCAGGAAACGGTAAACAGAAATGACAATCTTCCTCCTACAGAAATTGTAAAAATAACGACTATGGCAGGATGTTCTGCTGTAAAAAAATAATGCCTTTCAAAGAGAGCATAAAAGAAAAAGGTATGACAGAAGAAGAAGTAAAAAATAATATCGAAAAGGCACTGGATGAAATTCGTCCGTTCTTAAATTCAGATGGTGGTGATATTTCGTTAGTTGAGGTTGTGAACGAAAAACACGTAAAAGTTAGATTAGAAGGAGCTTGCACGAGTTGTAGTTTAAGCATTAGTACAATGAAAGCCGGTGTGGAAACCACTATTAAAAAATATGTACCGCAAATAGAAACGGTGGAAAATGTAGCTTAAGTTACAGAGTAAACTGTTCCAAAGAGTTAATTTAGTATTGCGTTTGAGTTCTCTCAAAACGAATAGAAGTTTTGTGTTGTGTCTCATTTATTTAGGCATTGAAAAGGTATCAACAACGCCTACGTAAAAGCTGATAAAAATCATAGGGATTAAATTTCAGTTCAAAGAACTTTGCCCTGTAAAAAACCACATTTAAAATGATTGAAACAGATATAGTGATTATCGGTGCAGGGCCTACAGGGCTTTTTGCCGTTTTTGAAGCCGGACTGCTTCAAATGAAATGCCACATTATTGATGCACTTCCACAACCGGGAGGTCAATTAGCAGAATTATATCCTAAAAAACCTATTTTCGATATTCCGGGTTATCCCGAAGTTTTAGCAGGAGATTTGGTTGCCAATTTAATGGAGCAGATCAAACAATTCCAACCGGGATTTACTTTGGGAGAAACTGCTGAAACAATTGAAAAATTAGAAGACGGTACCTTTATCGTGACTACAAAAGAAGGAACAAAACACAAAGCAAAAGCTGTTGCTATTGCTGGTGGTTTGGGAACCTTTGAACCTCGTAAGCCAGCGTTAAAAGATATTGAATTTTATGAGTTGGAAGACAGAGGTGTTGATTATTTCGTAAAAGATCCTGAAAAGTACAGAGATAAAAATATTGTAATTGCCGGAGGAGGAGATTCTGCTTTAGACTGGTCGATCTTCTTGTCCAATGTGGCTAAATCGGTTACTTTAGTTCATAGAAGAAATGAATTCCGAGGCGCTTTAGATTCGGTAGAAAAAGTAAAAGAACTAAAAGACGCCGGAAAAATTAAATTGGTTACTCCTGCAGAGGTTGTTGGGTTTAATGGTAGCGAACGAGTAACTGCTGTTGATATTGAAGTGAATGGTGCTCGTATGAAAACAGAGTGTGATTATTTTATTCCATTGTTTGGGTTAACGCCAAAGTTAGGACCTATTGCAAATTGGGGATTAGAAATTGAAAAAAATGCCATTAAAGTAAATAACGCTTTAGATTACCAAACAAATGTTGAAGGGATTTATGCTATTGGAGACGTAAATACCTATCCTGGTAAATTGAAGTTGATTTTATGTGGTTTCCACGAAGCAACGTTGATGTGTCAAAGTGTTTATAACCGAATCAATCCGGGAAAACGTTATGTGTTGAAATATACGACCGTTTCCGGTGTTGATGGTTTTGACGGAACTCGTAAAGAAGCAGAAAAAGCAGTTGTAAAATCAATAGATTAAGAATGCCTCAAGACGTAAATATAAAAATAACAGACCGAAACGGAGTTACTCACGAAGTATTAGCTCCAACGGATATGAATATGAATCTTATGGAATTAATTCGTTCTTACGAATTAGCCGAAGAAGGAACTTTAGGTATTTGCGGAGGTATGGCTATGTGTGCTTCTTGTCAGGTTTATGTTTTGAACGATGTAGTTCCTATTGACAGAAACCCGGACGAGGAAGCGATGCTTGATGAAGCGTATCACGTTCAGCCTAATAGTAGGTTAGGTTGTCAAATTCCCATAACGGAAAATTTAGAAGGTTTAGAAGTGCAAATTGCACCGGAACAATAAAAAAAGCGAGAAATTTTTCTCGCTTTTTTATTACTTATTTATTTAACAAATGAATCTATAATGGCATCTGTTTTTTCTTTTGGGGTATTTGGTTCTAAGCTAAATAAGTGCATAAATAGTGGCTTTTTATCAACACTCGATTCTAAATTGATGTCTTTGTCAGCATCATACACAGTTTGCCATTTATCACGAACATTTTTCCATAATGTTTTGTTTTTGCCCCACCATTTTTGTGCGGCAACACATTTTGAATCGTCTACTTTTACGTAGTAATCGAGTCCTTTTTCTTGTGCTATTTCAGCATCTTTTCCATTAGAATTTCTAAGTAATTTTACATTGTCCTGTTCGTGCAACCAACCATAATCGGTAATAGTATGGATGTTTCTTCTTTTTAATACATTGTAATCTTTTCTAATAGTATGTTCTCTTCTTGGAAGTGGAGCATCGGTAGTGTTAACCCAGTAATGTTTTCCATCTTCATGAATCCAAGTGGCAGTTCCTTCATATCGCGGGCTATCATCTACTTGATATACTTTTTGAGTCCATTGCCCTTTTACATCATTTGCAGCTAATTTTTTGTATTTCCATGTTTTGTCTTTGTAAAATTCGTAAAGCTCTGTGTTTTGGTATAACCAATCTTGACGCCAGTGTTTGATGATTGTTGAATCGTTTACGATTAATAGATGTTGCATTACAATTTTGTTAGGAGAATCTTCTATTAATTCAACCCATTCTAAACCATAATCTTTTTTAGTAGGCGATGGTTTGTATAAACTATCTTGTTTAGGTTGAAAGGTCTCAGTAAAGTTGAATTGAACTTCATAACAGCCACACATACTTTTTATGGATTGAATATCTTCTTTTTTGTTTTGAGATAATGTAATGGTACTGAGTGTAATAGATAGTAATAAAAGTGCTTTTTTCATAAGTGAAGAATGTTTTTGATTAAAATTTCGGAGACAAAAATATTAAATTAATTTAGAATAAATAAAAATAATATATACATTTGTCAAAATTATTTTAATTAAGATTTATTATAAATAATGAAAAAAGGAATTCTAATAGTAAACTTAATATGGAGTGTTTTTGAGCTTACAGCGCAAGAAACAGTAAAGGATTCTACAGTTGTAAACGGGCTTAAAGAAGTTGTTGTAACAGCCCAATTTGAGCCGCAATCATTAAAAAAATCGGTTCATAATGTAAGAGTAATTACTTCGGCAGATATACAAAACTTAGCAGCTAATACCTTAGGAGATATTTTGAATCAATATATCAATATTACAGTTCGACCTAGTAGTAATACAGGACGTTCTACGGTTTCTATGTTTGGGCTGGATGCGGGATATTTTAAGATTTTAGTAGATAATGTTCCTTTAGTGAATGAAAGTGGTCTAGGAAACAATACTGATTTATCCCAGATAAACCTGAACGATATTGAGAGAATTGAAATAATTGAAGGCTCCATGGGAGTGACGCATGGCGCCAATGCTGTTTCCGGAATTTTGAATATTATAACGAAGAAGTCAATAAAGAAGAAATGGGCTATAACGGCTACTGCTCAGGAAGAAACTGTTGGTAAAGAATTTTCCTTGTTTAATGAAGGAAGGCATATTCAGAATTTAAAAGTGGCTTATAATATTTCAGAGCATTGGTTTGTTTCTGCCGGGAGTACACATAATGATTTTAAAGGGTTTTTAGGAGATTTGGGAGGGAAGTATTACTCAATTAATGATGGAGCCAGAGGTTACAGTTGGCTGCCTAAAGAACAATGGCAAGGTAACGCCTTATTATCCTATAAGAAAAATAGTTTCAGAGCTTTTTACAAGTTTGAGATTTTAGATGAAGTAATTGATTTTTATGGATTAGCAGCCCAATCCGGATACAATTCTGAATATGGATCTTACAAATATGGAGAAGATGAAAGATATTATACAAATAGATTGTACCACCATTTGAATGTTGTAGGGAAATTGTTTTCGCGATTAGATTACAATGTTTCCTTTTCACATCAATATCAAAAAAGAGAAGTAGAAGATTTCAGATATAATATTACATACGATGTGGAAATGAATAATTCAAAGAACAAAGACCAGTCTATGGAAGTACTTTATTCCATCGGAACGTTAAGTAACTTTTTCAAGAAAAAAAGATTTGATATTCAGGTTGGATATGAAGCGGTTAAAAATAATGGTTTTGCTGTTGTCGATGATGATGGTAACCAAACGAAAGAAGTAAGAAAAGGAATAGATAATATAGACTTCTTTGCTATTTCTGAAATCAATATCAGTGATACATTTTCGATTCGGCCGGGAGCACGGTATTCAATACAATCGTTATTTGATAATCAGTATGCTATTTCATTAGGAAGCCGGTATTTATTACCCGAAAACTTTGAGATCAGAGCTTCAATAGGAAAATCGTTTCGTACGCCTACTTTTGAGGAACTTTATAGTCAAATTATTTTCGACGGGCATTATTTTGTCGGAAATGAGAATCTGAATCCTGAGAAAAGTACTTCTTATGAAATTAGTTTAAAAAAGAAAACAGTATTTGAATCCGGCTCTATTTTGTCTAATAGTTTAACAGCCGGTTACATTGATGTAAAGGATAGGATTACAAGTGCGCTTACCGGATATGAAGGAGCAACTCCTGTTTACGAATACATTAATATCAGCCAATATGGCAGTGTTAACTTTTCTTCTACAAATCAGTTTAAAACTGAAAACTGGAACTTTAATTTAGGAATTTCCTTAACCGGAACCTCCAGAACAATTGATAATCTCGAATTTTCTTCGGATGACCGTTACCTGTATAATTTAAATATAAATGGCAGTATTTCTTATTCTGTTCCGAAGTGGAAAACAACTTTCTCGACTTATTATAAATATACCGGTAAAGCCCAACAATATGTTGCCGGTACTGATGAATATATCTTGTCTGAAATAGAGCCATATAGCTGGCTGGATGTGTCAATCCGAAAATATTTTTGGAAAGATAAAATAGAATTGACTATCGGAAGTCGAAACCTTTTTGATATTACGAATGTTAATCAATCTAACTTTAGTCAAGGTGCTGGCCATAGTGCATCATCACAGTTGTTACTGGCTTATGGAAGAAGTTACTTCGCAAAACTAACGTATAACCTTAATTTTTAATATACTCAATACTAATTGTAATTATGAAAAAAAGTATTTTTATTGCATCAGCAGTGGCTTTATTTATAGCTTCTTGTTCAAGTGATGATTCGACAGTGACCAAGGGAGAAGAAACAACAGTTTTGTCGGTCGACCAAGCTGTGGTAGCTCCTTCTGTAGGCGGCGCCAATGAACCCAATCAAGTATTTGTAGATTTGAGTAGTGCTCAGGAAACAAGTATCCGACGAGATAGTTGGGACTTAGGATTTTATAGTGGAGATGAATTTAGAGTAATCATCAACGGTTCAATTAAAATGGCTGTAAAACAGCTGAATACAACAGATATAGCAGAAGTTCAGGAAGAAGATGCTTCTGTGGCTGTAGGATATACTACTTTGGCAGAGTTGGGCTATGTTGATAATCCTACCGGGATTTTAACCGGAGCAGGAAATGGTGAAGGAACAGCTATTGCAGAAGTTTCCGATAATAACGAAAACAATAAAGTTTATCTGGTAAATTTGGGATATGAAGTAGGGACTACGATACCGGAAACCGGGACTGTAGCTTTAGATGGTGAAGCAAGAGGTTGGAAAAAGATAAGAGTTACAAAGCAAGGTAATGATTATGTTTTACAATATGCAGATCTGGATGCTACAACCGCTCAATCTGTAACAATCTCTAAAAATGCAAACTATAACTTTGTGTTTGTAAGTTTAACAAACGGACAAACAGTAAATGTTGAACCGGAAGCAGTTAAATGGGATTTGAACTTTACTGGATTTACAAATTACTATTCTGCCGGAACTAGTCAAATTACTTATTATTTTTCAGATTTTATTACTACAAATATCCATGGAGGAACGCAAGTGTATGAAGTGGTTGTTAGTGATGCGACGCAAACAGAGGCTGTTTATTCAGATTTTGCATTAGAAGATGTAGAAGATGCTAATTTCTGGTTTTCTGCTACAGATCAAAGAGCCATCGGAAGTAATTGGAGAAATGGCGGAGGTCCTTCTTCAGGGCCGAGTATAAAAGATGATCGCTTTTATATTGTTAAAGATGCAGACGGAAATATTTATAAATTAAGATTATTAGCATTAACAAATGATAACGGGGTACGAGGATATCCGGTTTTTGAATATGAGTTGCTATAACTCTTAGATTGTGTTTTGTATTATTAAAAAAGGCTATCTATTTAGATAGCCTTTTGTTTTTAAACGAATTCTTGTTTTAGCATAATTTGTTCTCCGATAGCATCCCAAAGTTTGATTCTTTTCTCTAAAGCAAGTATAGCCATGTCAGTAGCTTCCTGCCATTTTTTCTCATCATTTTCACAAAGTTCTTCCATCATTTTCATAGCCATTGGTCCGTGTTCATCACCGTCAAGTTCAATATGTCTTTCAAAATAATAGATTAGTTGGGATAAATCAGTATCAGGAAAATTGTTTTGGAAATTCTTCAGAATTTCGGTAAACATTTCCGGAATAAGGTCTTCTCTTCCAAAGGTAAAAGCAGCCGCAATTTGATGAACTTCCCCCTCTTCAATCACTCTAAAGGTGAAATCTAAGAAGTCTTTTACATTATCGTGCAAAGGGCTATGTTTAATAGATACAAAAATATTCTGTGTTTCCTGAACATCATGTAAAAAGTCTAGAACAGTTGAAGTATTAGCTCCGCAAGCTTCCATTGCATCCAAATACAACTCATAATGACTTTTTCGTTTGCCAGCTTGATTAATATCAGTCTCTTCGGCTAATACAATTTCATTAATCAGGTAGCGAACTTCAGGGTTTCCAACCGGAATCCAGGGAGTTGTAGTACAAGTTAATTTACTTTGTAAAGCTTTCAGTAAAGACATGAAATCCCATACAGCATAAACGTGGTTTTCTAAAAAACAATATAAATCATCCACGCTCTTTATTTCGTTATATAAGCTATGGTGAAGTAATTGTTTTTTGTAGGGTTCAATTGTTCTGTGGATCGTTTGGGTATTCATAGCACTAATATTTTATACAAAATTAAAAAATGCTTCTCTAATTTGAGACGTATTTTAATGCAAAAGTTTAATTTTCAAAAGAAAATTATGCAAAGACTATTCCAAAGAATGTTTTTTTAAGATTTTTTTCCAGGTTTTATATTGTTTTTTATCTAAAGTTGACTTCAGGAACTCTTCAAACTCTTTTTCTTTCTTTTGCGGATCAAAAGGTTCAGACGGATCCATGTTTTCCGAATTGGCAAAATCTTCTATAGCCTTTTTTTGAGTTTCTGTTAAATTTAAATCTTTGGCATTTTCTCGAAAAACCTCCATTATATTTTGTTTGTGAAGTCTATTCCCTTTTTGTGGATTGTTACTCAATTCTTTCCATTTTTGGAATTGTTCTTCAGAAAGAATCTTTTTGAACTTCTCTTCTCTCTTTTTCTTTTCAGCTTCCATTTTGTTCTTTAATTCTTCAGGAGAAGCATTAGGAGTAAAAGAAGTGCTACGTTTTTTCTCTTCTTCGAGCAATTCTTCTCGTACTAATAGTTCTTGAAGCTCGTCAAGATTTAGATTTTCTTTTAAAAAACTCAATTGTTCTTCAACAGACATTTTATTAGAACCAGAATCTTTTTGTTCAAACTGATTTCCAGGTGGCGGTCCGGAAGGTCTTTGTCCTCTCATACCTCCGCTTCTCATTCCGGTTTGCGAGAAAGTAGTAAGGCTAAACAGTAAAAGCCATAGATATACATTTTTCATAATCAATAAATTTCAAGACTAAAGTAACGGAAAATGATTAATGAAAAAAGTTTATAAAAAGTTAAACTTTATAAAAGTAACGTTAGAGCTTAAAAAAAGCAGGTTGAAAAACCTGCTTTTTGATTTATTTGAATGCTGAAAGACCGGTTACATCCATTCCGGTAATCAGTAAGTGAATATCATGTGTGCCTTCGTAAGTAATTACAGATTCTAAATTCATCATGTGTCGCATGATTGAGTATTCTCCGGTAATTCCCATTCCGCCTAGCATTTGACGAGCTTCACGTGCAATATGAATTGCCATGTCAACATTATTGCGTTTTGCCATAGAAATCTGAGCAGAAGTAGCTCTTCCTTCGTTACGCAAAACACCTAAACGCCAGGTTAATAATTGCGCTTTAGTGATTTCGGTAATCATTTCAGCTAATTTTTTTTGCTGTAACTGCGTAGCTCCGATTGGTTTGTCAAATTGGATACGCTCTTTAGAATAGCGTAAAGCAGTGTCATAACAATCCATAGCAGCTCCGATAGCTCCCCAAGCAATTCCGTAGCGTGCAGAATCCAAACAACCTAGCGGAGCGCCTAAACCTGATTTCCCGGGTAATAGGTTTTCTTTAGGAACTTTTACATTATCAAAAATCAATTCACCTGTAGCAGAAGCTCTTAATGACCATTTGTTGTGGGTTTCAGGAGTTGAAAAACCTTCCATGCCTCGTTCCACAACTAAGCCGTGAATTCTTCCTTCTTCATTTTTAGCCCAAACCACAGCAATATCGGCAAAAGGAGCATTAGAAATCCACATTTTAGCTCCGTTTAAAAGGTAATGATCGCCTTTATCTTTAAAATTAGTGATCATTCCGCCCGGATTGGAACCGAAATCAGGTTCTGTTAAACCGAAACATCCTATCATTTCACCTGTAGCTAATTTAGGAAGATACTTCATTTTTTGCTCTTCTGTTCCGTATTTCCAAATAGGATACATTACTAAAGAAGATTGTACGGATGAAGTGGATCGAATACCTGAATCGCCACGTTCTATTTCCTGCATGATAAGCCCATAGGAAATTTGATCTAATCCGGCTCCTCCGTATTCTACCGGAATATAAGGTCCGAATCCTCCGATTTCGCCAAGACCTTTTACAATATGTTTTGGAAATTCAGCACGTTGTGCGTAGTCTTCAATAATAGGAGAAATTTCTTTTTTGACCCAAGCTCTTGTTGCTTCACGTACTAATTTATGTTCATCCGTTAATAAATCGTCTACTAAGTAATAGTCAGGCGATTGAAATAAATCTGGTTTCATTATAGTTTGTTTTGGTAAACAAATGTAAACAAAGATTTTTAACAAATCAACGAGTAAATGTTATATTTAGAAAAGAGGTTTTAAAATTAATTTGTTTAGAAAGATAAACTTTAATAAATTTATGACAGATTAAACGATATAAAATATGAAAAAAATGAAAGTAGTTCAGTTGGTTCTTGTGTCAATGTTGTTTATGGCAACATCTTTTAGTATGGCACAAGGAAAAGGAAAAGACCTTGAGGTGAAAAAAGAAAAGATGGAGAAAAAAATGGATGAAACCCGAGAGCAAGGTAAGGAGAAAGCGAAAGAAAAATCAGAAGAGGCTAAAGAAAAAATGAAAGAAGCCAAAGAGAAAGTAAAAGATGCTAAGGAAAATGAAGGCAATGCTTACGGGAAAGACAAAGGCGACTTGAGCGGAAAAGAATTCGGAAAAGAACGTTCTGAAAAAGCAAAGGAAACGCTTAAAAAATTAGATGAGCAGGAAGTTAGAATTAACGAAATGGAAAATAAGTTAAAAGAGGCAAAACAAAATAAAAATTTATCTCAGGAACAACTTGAAAAGATAAATAAAGCTGAAGAGAAAGTTAAAGCGACCAGAGAAAAACTAGAGAAAGCAAAGCAGAATACGCAAATGCAGGTACAAGAAGGTAGCTCACAAGAATAAAGAAAAACGGGAATTCCCGTTTTTTTATTTTATCACATTTTTAAATAAAACATCTTTGTCAGTTCAATATATTCCGGAGTGTATTCATGGCGGCCGGTTTCAATTATTAAAGTTGAAATTTCCGGTTGTTTGTCTTTAAAAGAAAAAGCCAGAAGGCTTCTCTTGATTTCCGTTTCAGATGTTCCTTTAACTCGAGTAATCTGAAAAGGATAAAGACCGAACGAATGACAGATGGAAATAAAATTTTCTTCTTCTTTATAAGGGATAATAACACTAAAAATTCCGTTTTCGGAAAGTAAAGCAGCACTACATTCAATCAATTCTTCAAAGGGTAATGCCTCTTCAAGTCGGGCTAAGTCTCTACTGGCATTTTGGGATTTATAAGCATCAGTAAAAAAAGGTGGATTAGAAACAATAAGATCATATTCTTCTTCCTCAAAAAACTCTTCCGTGAACGCTGTTAAATCAGCATGATAGCAAAACAAGCGATCGTTCCAAGGTGAGTTTTCAAAATTTTCTACGCATTCTTCATAGGCATTTTCATCAATCTCTAAGGCGTCTATTTGCTCGGCGTGACTTCTTTGTGCCAGCATTAAGGCAATAAGACCGGTTCCGGCTCCGATGTCCAAAATGTTATAAGGAGAATTTGATATTGGAGACCAAGCGCCCAGTAGTACACCATCAGTGCCTACCTTCATAGCAGTCTTTTCTTGTTTGATGGAAAATTTCTTAAAATGGAAAGTCATAAGAGTAGTGTAGTTACTCCAAATATAAATCGACTAAACCTTCAGGAGTGTTCAAAATCAGTTTTTGTTCTTTTCGGTTTACTTCTACAATGAAATTATCGATCAGCGGTACTAAAATAATTGTTCCGTTGTTATCTATTTCAAATAATGCTTGTGCATTACTGTCGTTAACGCGAATAAGAGTTCCTATATTTCCTAAGCGAATGTCTTCTACAGTAAAACCTTCGATTTCATGGTAGTAGAATTTATTGCCTTCTAATTTAGGTAACATAGAAAGCGGAAGATAAACTTCACAGCCAATGATTTCATCGGCATCTTCTTCAGAATCAATATCTTCAAATTTAACACGTAAGAAGTCACCTCTATGAATTTGGCTTCTTTCAATAAAAAATGGAACCAGACTTTTGTTAAGTTCAACAAAAACTGATTCCATATTTTCGTAAATTTCGGGTTCGTCTGTATCTAAATAAATCAGAACTTCCCCCTTGAAACTAAATTTTTTCGCAACCTTGCCTAAATAGAAGCAATCTTTTTTACGCATCAGTTACGGTTTTAAATTAAGCTTCTGTTTCTTCGTTGTTTTCTTCAACTGCAGGTGCTTCTTCAGCAGCCTCTTCAGTTGCAGTAGCTTCTACTTCAGCAGCTTTTTCAGCTTCTACTCTAGCAGCAACACGTTTTTCGTTTACTTCTTTTTCAGCTTGTAAAGCTTTAGCTTTAGCGTCATCTTTAGCTTTTGCTAAACCATCTTGTTTTGCTCCTACTTTACCAGCTTTTTCTTCTAACCAAGTAGCTAATTTAGCATCAGCTTGTTCTTGAGTTAAAGCACCTTTACGAACACCTCCGTCTAAGTGGTGTTTTAATAAAGCACCTTTGTAAGACAAAATAGCTCTTGCAGTCTCAGTTGGCTGAGCCCCGTTGTGTAACCATTGTACAGCACCATCTAAGTTTAAATCGATAGTTGCAGGGTTAGTGTTAGGGTTGTAAGTTCCTAATTTTTCTAGGAATTTACCATCTCTTTTAGCGCGTGAATCCGCAGCTACAATCCAGAAAAAAGGCTTTCCTTTTTTACCGTGTCTTTGTAATCTAATTTTTACAGGCATAATCTTTTGATTAATTGTGAGGTTCCCGACCTCAGTTATATAAGGGCGCAAATATACAAAACTTTGTTATACAACAAAATAAAGCTGCGTAAATATTTTTTTGATTAATTGTAAAGTTAAGGAAAAAAAATTACTTTTGTCGGAATGGAATGTATTTCCAAAGCTAACTATTACTACCATAAATTTATACAAAAGATTGATAATGAAAAGAATTTTATCTTTAGTGTTATTTGCAGCAGCATTGGCTTCATGTAACCAAGACATCAAGGAAAATAATCCTGCTTTTCAAGCTAAGTTAAATGATGTAAGCTGGAGAGCATTAGATGCAAATGTAACAACAGGAGAAAATGGAGGGTTTGTTATTTCAGGCTTTACTACTTATGAAGAATTAGTGTTAGAAACTGCTTCTAAAAATCCTGGGACTTATGTTTTAGGGACAACAAATCAAAATAATTTTGCTTCTTATTATTATGCTAATGACGGAATTGAATTGTTTTATGATACAGATATCTATTTGGGACCGGCTTATAAAATAGCTGCAATTGTTGCTGTAGGTGCAAATTATAGTAATTCTACGAATGCTTTAACCGAACCTTATGGTACAACAACTGGTTCTGGTTTAAAATTGGCGATTGAAACTAATGCGGCCGGGGGCGTAACAAAAGTTTCTATCGTTTCAAGAGGTGATGGATATAAAGCAGGAGATCAGGTAACCATTGTAGGAGGAAATAATGCAGCTAGAGTTCGAATCCAAAATGTACAACAAAGTAATGGAGAAATCGTTATTGAATCGGTTGAAAATAACTTGGTAACAGGAACTTTTAAATTGAATGCTGCAGATGAGAATGGTGAAATGGTAACGTTCTCTGAAGGTAATTTTTATAAAATTCCTGTTCAATAATTGAATGAAACACAATATTTAAAGGCCGTTTTTTAACGGTCTTTTTTTATTTTAACATTTTGTCTGAAATGAATAATATTTTGACTTTTTTTTCTTTATGTCGAATTGGAAAAACATAGAACTTTGTCTTGAATTTAGTAACATCCAAATGTGGTCAGAGAGGCAGGAGTATTCACACTCTATTAAAAGTTTTTCATTAAATACTTTAACGTCTATATTTTTTATTGTATTTGCAGACAATGCATTAAGTGCACAAGAGAAACAAAAAATTTCATTGCAGAAAGCTTTGGAAATTGCAAAAGAAAATAACCTTCTGGTTAAAAAAGGGCAATTACTGCAAGTAATAACAGAAGAAGAGATTCGTGAGAAGGAAGAGTTAAGGCTTCCTGAGGTAGATTTTCATTCTCTTTATTCAAGAATTACTAATTTGACCGAATTTAAAGGAGGTTTTTTAAAAGATAAAGCCGTTACAAGAACTATTCCTGAAATTTACGATATTAGTAGTTCTTTCAGAATGCCGGTTTATTCGGGAAATAAAATCAATAACCTGATTAAAAAAGCAGAACAAGAGCACGAAATCAGTAACATTTTTCTGGAAAAAGCTAAAAATGATGTGCAGTTGCAAGTAGTTGCTTCTTATTTAGGAATTTATAAAATGATGGAGCTTCAAAAAATCATCAACGAAAGTATTGAAGAAGAACGCGAACGCCTAAAAGAAGTTTCTTCTTTTAAAAAGCACGGAACAGTAACCAAAGATGAAGTGTTGCGCGCCGAGTTGCAACTTTCTGAACGTCAATTGGATTCCATGAACAATGAGAAGAATATTGATATTGTACTGCACGATTTAAAAACGATTTTACAATTTCCGGAAGTAACCGAATTTTCCATCGATACAACTGATTTGTTACAAGAAGAAGCTTTCTTAGATTTGGAATACTATCACAAGTTGGCCTTGCAAAACGAAGAAGTTAGAATTGCCAATCAAGAAGTGGAGATTAAAAAGACGGAAGTACAATTGGCTAAAGCAGGATTTTATCCTAATATCAGCTTCTTTGGAAATTACAACTTAAGATATCCCAATTATATGTTCTTCCCACCTGATCCGTATTTGTATAGTTTAGGCCAAGTGGGGTTTGAGGCTACATTTAACATTTCGGGTTTGTATAAAAATAAATCTCGAGTACAATTGGCAAAAGCCAAAATGGAAGCGCAGGAAAACGAACGAAATATAATTAAAGACGAAATGTCAGACAAAGTCTTTAAGCAATATACCGAGTACAAAGAAATTACCGACAAGTTCAAAGTAACTGATAAAGCGGTGCTTTTGGCAACAGAAAACTATCGAATTGTCAAATTGAAATATTTGAACCAATTAGCTTTAGTTACCGAAATGGTTGACGCCGATAATTCCTTAATACAAGCCAAATTCAATCAAATTGCTACTCGAATTGACGCTGTAATGAAACATTACGAAATATTACATACAGCAGGTCAGCTCACAAAATAATGCTCATTTCCTAATTTTTTTCCAAATGAAAATAACAAGATTTTTGTTTTCGCATCGTGCGTTCCATTTGTTAGTAACTATTTCTGCTTCCTTATTAGTAGTAAGCGGAGTGATTTTAGCTATTTGGTTTTATATTTTTTATAGAAATCACGAAGAAACCAATGACGCTCAGGTCGAACAATATGTTACACCAATTATTGCACGAGTTACAGGTTATGTTGAAGATATTCGATATGAAGAAAACCAATTCGTTCATAAAGGAGATACACTTATCATTATCGATAATAGAGAATTTAAAGCGAAAGTAGATTTGGCGCAAGCTGAAATTGAAAACGCCGAAAAAAATATTGATGTGTTGCAAAAAACTGTTGAAATGACATCCAATAATGTTTCCGTACGAAAATCACAATTAGATGCGGCAAAAGCCGAAATGTGGAAAACCAAACAAGAATACGATCGTTATTCTGAATTGTACAAGGAAGAGGCAGCAACCATGCAACAAGTAGAGAAAGTGAAAACGGATTATGATGCAGCAAAATCACATTACAACGAAATTTTAAGCAGTATCAGCGTAGCACACTCTAATACAGGCGAAGCTAAAGCTAAAATTCCAACTGCCGAAGCCGTGATAAAAGCTAAAAAAGCAGTTGCAGATAATGCTAATCTTATTTTGTCTTATACGGTAATTACGGCTCCTTATGACGGTTGGGTCGGACGAAAAGTGTTGCAACCCGGACAATTGGTAAAAGAAGGGCAAGCTTTAGTTTCAATGGTGAGTCAGGAAAAATGGGTGACTGCTAATTTTAAAGAAACTCAAATTGAATATTTGGCAGTAGGACAAAAAGTGACTTTAGAGGCTGATGCTATTAGTAGTCATAAGTTTTCAGGAACAGTTGAATCGCTTTCGCCGGCGAGTGGAGCTCGCTTCTCATTGCTTCCGCCAGATAATGCTACAGGAAATTTTGTGAAAATTGAACAGCGTATTCCGGTTCGTATTCAAATTGATGAGACCGATCCGAAATCTAAACTGCTTAAAGCAGGAATGAATGTCATTGTGGTGGCTAAGCATAACTAAAAATGATACAAGGAAGTGTTTTTAAGCCTTGGGTTCCCAATTGGCTTGTCATCTTGGTTTTAGTATTCTGTATGTTGCATTCTATGGTGCTGCTAGGAGTGTACACGTCAAATATTACCTATTCTGCTAGTTTTTTAGATGTCGAAGTAGAAGACTTGCAATTTTCACTTTGTGTAACCTACGGAACTTTTTTGGCTACGATCATGATCGAAAGTCGATTGTTTAAATACTTTCCCACGAAAAAGTATTTTGTAACGATTTATGGTTTAGCAGCGATAACTTTTATGCTGTCTGCTTATACCGATAATTTCTCGCTTTTCATTGTGTTGCGAATGGTTGAGGGCGTACTTATGGCGTTACCTTGGATTCCGTTGCGTCAATTGTTAATCACTCGCTTTCAATCTAAAAATGCTGTTATTCTAGGGTTTACCTTTAATTATGGAACATTGCTTTTGGCTTCGCCCTTTATTATGAATATTGCGGTTTGGCTATTAGAAAATTACGATTGGAAATACATGGCGTATGGTTCGGCGATGTTCCAAATCATCTGTGTGGGTTTAGTAATGTTGACGTTTAACGAAAATCGTTTTCATAAAAAAATACCGTTATATCAGGTCGATTGGTCTAGCTATATTTTGGTTTTAACAGCTATTCTTTCAGGGGCTTTTGTTTTTATTTATGGCGAAAAGCTGTATTGGTTCGACTCTATAGCGATTAAAACAGCAATTGTCGTGGCATTCATTACCGGAGGTTTGTTTGTAATGCGACAAATGGCACTCAAAAGACCGTGTTTTGATATGGGAGTGTTTCAGTTTTATAATCTTAGAGTTGGATTTTTATTATTCATCATTTTCTATATTTCGAGAGCAACGCTTAATATTTGTCATAGTACCATGTTTTCGGTATGGAATTGGGAGCCAACAAGGGTCGCGCATGTGCAATATTTGAACGTAATTGGAAATCTAATCGGAATGATAACTGCCGGGTTCATTCTGGCAAAAGGATTGGCATCCAGATATGCTTTTATTCTTGGTTTTTTTCTTCTAGCAGTTTACCATCTGTGGTTTACATTCTTGTTTGTTCCTGATGCCGCTTTAATAGATGTTGTGTTGCCTTATATTATACAAGGAATTGCGGTTGGAGTACTTTTTGTTCCATTGGTATTGTTTACAGTTTCTTCCGTGCCGGTTGAATACGCGCCTTTTTCTGGAACTGTGGGGGTTTCCGGAAGATTTTGGGGAAGTACAATAGGGTTTTGTATTATGCAAAATACACAAGTATTTCTTCAAAACAAACATTATACAAAATTAAGACAAAGTGTTCTCTGGGAAAGTCCGGAAACGCAAGAACGAATTTCACAGTATACCAATGGTTTTATTGCTAAAGGCTATGCAATAGACGATGCCGGAAAGTTGGCTATCAAGCAAGTTTTAGGTTCACTTTCTAAGCAATCTGTTTTGTTAGGAAATATGGAAATTTTTACCACTTTGGGCTACGTTTTATTGTTCTTGGCAGTCCTTTTGTTGTTCAATAAACATTTGAAACAGACTTTCGATATTTTCAAAAACAGAGTTTGGGGAAGTTAGGTTGTTAACAACTTAAATTCAAGTTCTGCTAAAAAAATAGTACTTTTGAGAATTGCATTTTATTCCAAATTTGTAAAGATTAAAATATTCATTCTCAATTATGTATTTAATTTTCGATACCGAAACTACCGGATTACCTAAAAGTTATACGGCTCCTATTACCGATACGGATAACTGGCCTCGATGTATTCAAATCGCATGGCAGTTGCACGACGAAATGGGACGATTGATAGAACATCAGGACTACTTGGTTCGACCTGATGGATTCAACATTCCGTATGATGCCGAAAGGATTCACGGTATTTCTACCGAATTAGCACAAGAACAAGGAATTTCTTTAGCAGAGGCCTTAGAAAAGTTCAATATTGTGCTATCGAAAGCTAAATATGTTGTGGGACAAAATGTGGGTTTCGACGTTAATGTTATGGGGTGTGAATTCCATAGAATGGGATTTGGGACGGATTTAGTAGATTTACCGGTTTTGGATACCTGTACCGAAACGACAGCCGAATTATTGAGACTACCCGGAGGTAGAGGCGGTCGCTTTAAGTTGCCAACATTAACCGAGTTACACCAATATTTATTTGGTGAGCCTTTTGCCGAAGCGCACAACGCTACTGCCGACGTGGAAGCAACTACCCGTTGTTTCTTGGAATTGGTGAAAAGAGAAATTTTTCCAAAGGAAGAATTAGACGTTCCGGCAGATTATTACACACAATTCCGCGAGCAAAACCCGATGCAAATCCAGTTGATTGGTTTAAAGCACATCAACTTAAAAAAAGCATCAGATGAGGTAAGGGTTCGTTTGCAAAAACTGCAAGGAGATGTTGGTAAAATAGTTATTTCAGAAGAAATTCTGGAACAATTTGAACAGACTCATTTTGCGCATTTACACAATCATTCACAGTTTTCGGTTTTACAATCCACTATCGGAATTCAAGATTTAGTAAAAGCCGCTTCCAAATTCAATATGCCGGCAGTTGCCATGACCGATCACGGAAACATGATGGGCGCTTTTCAATTTGTAAGTGCTGTGTTGAATTACAACAAAGGCGTTTTGGCTAAAATAAAAGAGGCTGAAGAAAAAGGAGAAGAATGCTCTGAAATTCCGGTAAAACCAATTGTAGGTTGTGAATTCAATATCTGTGAAAATCATTTAGATAAAACCAAAAAAGATTCGGGTTACCAAGTCGTTTTTTTGGCGAAAAATAAAAAAGGCTATCACAATTTAGCCAAAATGTCTTCCATTGCGCATATTGACGGTTTTTATTATGTACCAAGGATTGACAAAGAAATTGTAAAAAAATACAAAGACGACATCATTGTTTTATCCGGAAACCTAAATGGAGAAATTCCGAATAAAATTTTAAATATTGGGGAAAATCAGGCAGAAGAAGCTTTGATTTGGTGGAAAGAGCAATTTGGCGAAGATTTCTACGTAGAAATAATGCGACACAATCAAGAAGATGAAAATCGTGTAAACGAAACTTTGATTGCATTAGCCAAAAAGCACGATGTCAAATTGGTAGCGACTAATAATACCTACTACGTTAAAAAAGAGGATGCTAATGCACACGATATTTTGTTGTGTGTAAAAGATGGCGAAAAGCAATCGACACCTATTGGTCGTGGTCGTGGATACCGTTTTGGGTTGCCTAATCAGGAATACTATTTCAAATCAGTTGAGGAGATGAAAACGCTCTTTAAAGATTTGCCTGAAGCCATCATCAATATCGAAGAAATAATAGAGAAAGTAGAAGAATATTCCTTGTATCGCGATGTATTGCTTCCTAAATTTGATATTCCGGAAGAATTTCAAGTAGCTGAAGATGATGAAGACGGTGGAAAACGAGGCGAAAATAAATATTTAAAGCACCTGACTTATGAAGGCGCTAAAAAACGGTACGAAGTAATCAATGATGAAATTACAGAACGTTTGGACTTCGAATTGGCTACTATTGAGAAAACGGGATATCCCGGTTATTTCTTAATTGTTCAAGATTTCATCGCCGCAGCTCGAAACATGGGTGTTTCGGTAGGTCCGGGACGTGGATCGGCAGCGGGATCGGCGGTAGCTTACTGTTTGGGAATTACCAATATTGATCCTATTAAGTACGATTTGCTTTTTGAGCGTTTCCTAAATCCGGATCGTGTGTCGATGCCCGATATTGATATCGATTTTGATGACGAAGGACGAAGCCGTGTGATGGATTATGTAATTCAAAAATACGGAGCCAATCAGGTAGCCCAAATTATCACTTATGGTAAAATGGCAACCAAATCGGCTATTCGTGATACCGCTCGTGTTTTGGATTTGCCGTTATATGAAGCCGATAGAATTGCGAAACTGATTCCGGGAATGATGCCAAGCAAATGGAATTTGGCGCGATTTCTTTCCGAAAATGAAGATGATGTAAAGAAAGCACTGAAATCGGCAGACGAATTTGAGCGGGTGAAAGAATTAATCGCCATTGCTCAAGAAACCGATTTACAAGCAGAAACCATTCAGCAAGCCAAAGTTATTGAAGGTTCTATGCGTAACACCGGAATTCATGCCTGTGGGGTGATTATTACGCCAGATGATATTACGAATTTCGTCCCGGTGGCAACGGCTAAAGATTCTGATCTGTATGTAACACAATTCGATAACTCGGTAGCGGAATCGGCCGGATTACTAAAAATGGACTTCTTGGGGTTGAAAACCTTAACACTGATTAAAGATACCGTCAAATTAGTCAAATACCGCCACGGAATAGAATTGGATCCGGAACAGTTCCCGATTGATGATAAAAAGACGTATGAGTTGTTCCAGCGAGGCGAAACGGTTGGTATTTTCCAATACGAGTCTGCCGGAATGCAGAAATACATGAAAGAACTGAAACCTACGGTTTTTGCCGATTTAATTGCGATGAATGCTTTGTATCGTCCAGGTCCGTTGGAATATATTCCTTCTTTCATTCGAAGAAAAAACGGTGAAGAACCTATTGTTTACGATTTAGATGCGTGTGAAGAATATTTGGCTGAAACCTATGGAATTACCGTGTATCAAGAGCAGGTAATGTTGCTTTCGCAAAAATTAGCCGGTTTCTCAAAAGGTGATGCCGACGTGTTGCGTAAAGCAATGGGTAAAAAGTTGATTGACGTTCTGGAAAAAATGAAATCTAAATTCATTGAAGGAGCAGTTAAAAATGGACATGCCGAAGATAAATTAGAGAAAATTTGGAAAGACTGGACCGCTTTTGCGCAATATGCCTTCAATAAATCGCACTCAACTTGTTATGCTTGGGTGGCGTATCAAACGGCTTATTTAAAAGCGCATTATCCGGCAGAATATATGGCGGCGGTACTTTCGAATAACATGAACGATATCAAACAGGTTTCGTTCTTTATGGAAGAAAGTAAGCGAATGGGCTTAGAGGTTTTGGGTCCAGATGTAAATGAGTCGTATTATAAGTTTACGGTAAACGAACAAAATGCGGTTCGTTTTGGTATGGGAGCAATTAAAGGTGTGGGTGAAGGTGCTGTAAATACAATTGTAGAGAACAGAAAAGACGGAAAGTACAAATCGATTTTCGATTTAGCGAAGCGAATAGATTTGCGTGCAGCCAATAAAAAAGCGTTTGAAAATTTGGCTTTAGCCGGAGGTTTTGATGGTTTCGGAGACACACACCGTGCGCAATATTTTCACAATGAAGGCGACGGAATTTCATTCTTGGAAAAAGCGATGAAATATGGTGCAAAATTTCAGGAAAATGAAAATTCGGCGCAGGTGAGTTTGTTTGGCGATGCTTCTGAAGTGCAAATTCCGGAACCAGTGGTTCCACCTTGTGAAGAGTGGAGTACTATGGAAAAATTGGCTAAAGAAAAAGAAGTTGTCGGAATCTTTATTTCGGGACATCCGCTGGATGATTTCAAATATGAAATGCATTATTTCTGTAATACTAGATTAGACGATTTAAAAGAATTGAATAACCATGTAGGAAAAAATATTTCTGTGGGTGGAATTATCACTAATGTAGAACACCGAGTGTCTAAAAACGGTAAAGGCTGGGCTGCATTTGTCTTAGAGGGTTACGAAGAGAGTTATGAGTTTAAGATTTTCGGAGAAGAATATTTAAAATTCAGACATTTTCTTATTCAAAATAACTTCACATTTATGCGATTCCTAGTGAAGGATGGTTGGGTAAATGCCGACGGAAGAAAGAGTGATCCTAAAATTCAGTTTTTAGCGGTTCAATATTTACAAGATGTATTGACAACATTTGCTAAGAAATTGATTCTGCAATTTAATATTGCCGAATTGAGTGAAAATCTGATACATTCATTACACGCTTTATTTCAAAGAGAAAAAGGAGATCATCAGGTTACTATTGAGGTGATGGAATTAGAAAAAGTTACTAAAGAAATTATTACACAAGTAGCGGCTGAACTTCCGGAGGTTGATGAAGTAGATGAAAATCTCGATGTAGAGAGTTTAGAAACAGAAATAGAGCCTTTGCGAACAGAGGTCGAGGAGATTAGGGTGGTAACCAAGTTAAGCATGCCAAGCCGTAAAATGAAAGTGAAGATTTCAACGGAACTTTTAAGAGAATTAGAAGAGAATCAGATAAACTTCAAATTGAACTAGTTAGTATCAATAAAAACTATTTATACATAACCAAAAGTAATTTAAGTTGCATAAGTGTAATAAAATAATTCCTTACATTTGTGCTTATAAAAGTAAAACTAAAAAATTAAAGATATGGCATTAGCAATAACTGATGCTACTTTTGAAGAAGTAGTATTAAAATCAGATAAACCGGTAGTAGTAGATTTTTGGGCAGCATGGTGTGGTCCATGTAGAATGGTGGGTCCGGTTATTGACGAAATCTCAACAGAATATGACGGAAAAGCTGTTGTAGGTAAAGTTGATGTAGACGCAAACCAAGAATTTGCTGCAAAATACGGAGTTCGTAATATTCCAACGGTTTTAGTTTTCCAAAACGGAGAAGTAGTAGGTCGCCAAGTAGGAGTAGCACCTAAAAAAACATATACAGATGCAATTGATGCATTGTTGTAAAAAATAATATGAAAAAGAAAGGAAAAGGCAAACGTAATGTTTGCCTTTTTTGTTTGGGTTAAGAGAAGATTTGGAATATTGATAAAAAGGGAGAATAAAAGATGTTAGAAAGCAAAACCAATAGAAAATTCGCCATACATTCCGTTGTATAATCCATATTGGTTTTGAAAAGTATTTATTGATTTGAGAATATCATTATCTAGGTTGTCTTGCTTCAGATGATCCATAAAAAAACCATATCCCCAAACAAGATTAATGTTTAAACCGTTTTTAAAAATCCAACGTTTTCCAAAATTGGCACCAATGGTACATTCTTTAAGATCAAAATTAAAAGGAGTGTTATTTAAGTTGCCTTCACCAGAATATATACGATATCTTGAAAATGCTCCAACAAAAAAAGAATTTAACCCTCCTTTTATATGATAACGATAATTAATAATACCTGCTTTGCCACTCACATTTATATCTGCTGCAGAATAGTTTTTTGGAACGGATTCATAATCCGCACGAATTAAAATTCCATTATGATTATTTAATAATAGTTCATAGTTTATTGAATAAATTCCAAAAGCAATTGCAAGAGGACAAAAGTTTATAGCTTGTTTGTATGTTTTTGTTTTAGGAGTAGTTTCTTTATTTGGAGAAAAATCTTGAGCATTACCAAAAAAACTAGACAAAAAGAATACTACTAAAAGCATATGTTTTTCAAATACATTTTTACTGATGAATAAAATTTCCATAATAAATCTATTTTAAAGTTTTGTTTTTTGTTGTCAGCAAAATTCTATTATGAGAATTATAAAATACTTATCTTAAGATAAGAAAGTAAAAATGTTATGGAATGATGAAAAATTTTATTTATGAAAAAATATGAGTAATATTGTTTCTATAACTTGTAATAACAGAATTTGAAATGGATAATAAGATAATTGAATTTATTACTCAGTACATTTCGCTTACGGATGAAGAAGTTGAAATAATTAAAGGACAAAATTTAGTTAAGAGTTATAAAAAAGGAGAAGCTCTTTTGGTAGAAGGAGAATATGCCAAGGATTGTTATTTTGTTTTAAAAGGGTGTATTAGGAGTTATTATATAATAGATGGAGAAGAGAGAACGACAGATTTTTATACAGAAAACCAAACAATTAATCCAGTTAGTTATTTGACTAAAAGTAAATCTGATTATTTTTTATCTTGTGTAGAAGACTGTGTGGTGTCTATTGGGAATGAAGAAAGGAATAAAGAATTAATAACTAAAATTCCTAAACTAGAATCAATGCTTTTACAGTTAGGAAATAGCCTATTGGTTGAAAATCATACTTCTTTGGACGATTTTAAAAATTTGTCTCCCGAAATGCGTTATTACAAACTTTTAGAAAACAAACCTGATCTTTTTCAAAGAGTACCATTACAATATATTGCATCTTATTTAGGGGTTACTCCTGTGTCTTTAAGCAGAATACGCAAGAGAATTCAAAATAAGTAATGAGATAGATGTAAAATCAATTTTAAATTATTTTTTTATAAATTATTTGAATGAAGATAGAATCAGAATTAGAAAAAATTGCTTCGATACAAAATCTAGAACTTTTGGCCAATCAAGTGGTCGAAGGTTTTATTTCCGGCATGCACAAATCGCCTTTTCACGGATTTTCGGCTGAATTTGCCGAACATAAGATTTACAATCCGGGAGAAAGTACAAAATTCATCGATTGGAAACTGTTTGCTAAAACCGATAAACTCTTTACCAAGCGATTTGAAGAAGAAACAAACTTGCGATGCCATATTATTATTGACAACTCTTCTTCGATGTATTATCCCGCTTTAGAGCGCTCACAGCCGTTTTACCAAAGCAAAATAGGTTTTGCTGTTCTGGCGGCGGCTAGTTTGATGAATTTGCTTAAAAAGCAGCGCGATGCAGTTGGTTTAAGTATTTATGCCGACGAATATGAGTATTATGCTCCGGAGAAAGGAAGCGAACGCCATCATCGCATGTTGTTACACCAATTAGAACAGCTTTTAGATAAACACCCTAAAGAGAAAAAAACAGATACTGTTACATTTTTACACCAAATAGCTGAAAAAATACATCGCCGTTCCATGATTATTCTTTTTACGGATATGTTTCAGAATCAAGATGAGGATAAGATATTTAAAGCGTTGCAACATTTAAAGCATAATAAACATAAAATTGTTGTTTTTCATGTTTTTGACAAGGATAAAGAATTCTCGTTTCAATTTTCAGATGCACCTAAGAAATTCATTGATGTGGAAACAGGAGAATCAGTTCAGTTATTTGCCGAAAATGTAAAAGAAAGTTATCAAAAAGCCGTTACAATGTATTTTCAAAAAATTAAAGAAACCTGTTTGCAATATAAAATTCAGTATGTGCCGGCGGCCATAGGAGAAAATTTTGAAAAAATTTTAATTTCCTATTTAATTGAAAGACAGAAGTTTGTTTAATAGGTGTGAAAAAAAGTAGTTTTTTTTTAGAAAAACATTTGCAGGAATCAAAAACCGTTGTATATTTGCAACCGCAATGAAGCACTGGTTTGGTAGTTCAGTTGGTTAGAATACATGCCTGTCACGCATGGGGTCGCGGGTTCGAGTCCCGTCCAGACCGCCAGTAAAAGAGGAAGCTCCGTGAATAACGGAGCTTTTTTGCCCTCTTACAATTTTAAAGATAGTTGTGTTGTTTAGGCACGAAAGTGCCAAAGGTTTAGTAGTTAGACCAATGAAAAGCTGTTCCGT
>QKBC01000022.1 GCA_003246205.1 Flavobacterium haoranii
GTATTTACGAGATGCAGAACCGGAGGCATTCAAGCGTTTGTTTTTAGAATCCGTCAAGATAAAATCAGTAAACAACGATTTCATTCCGGCTTATCAATTTGAATACGATCCTACTTTATTGCCTAACCGCCATTCTAATTCACAGGATTATTGGGGATACTATAACGGAAGAGATAACGGTTCTTACCTCAAATTTTATTATAATACTACGGGAAATAGAATAGTTGATACGCTTAAATCAGAAGCCGGATTGTTAAAAAAGATCACCTATCCAGAAGGTGGTAGTAGTGCTTTTACGTATGAACACAATAAAGTGATTAATACTTTTCCCTCTAATTTAGTTTTTGCAACGACTAACCCGATAGAGAATAAAGGAGTGGTTTTGTCTAATTTTTACTATAATGATCCTACTATTTACAACGGTGATTATTATGAAATGACATTTACAGTAGGACAGAATCTCATAGGGGATGGAATTTCCAATGTATTTATTGATGATGATACGGGGTGTTATTCAACAGGAAATACTTACGAATGTAAATTTTCGGTTGCTTTAAAAAACCTGCAGACAGGGATAACATATCAATTGTTGATCGGAGAAACAACGTTAGCAATATTAGATCCCGGTGATTATTCGATCAAAGTAACTCCAATGGATCCTAACTACAACCCAACAGCTATGAATGAAGGTTTCAGGGTTTATATAGATTGGCAGGAAGAGATTGTTTCGCCTCAAAGTTTCATTTATGCAGGAGGTAAACGGATCAAAAAGATAGACTACAAAGCGAGTTCGGATGCGATTAGTTATACAAAATCATACAGTTACATTAATCCGGTTACCGGCGGAACAAGTGGTTATTTATTTGGTTTGCCTTCTTTTTATTCGTTGAAAAAAGTTACCAATAACGGGGCTGCTGCAATAGAACCTTATGGTAGTGTGCCTGGTTCTCCTTTATCGACCTATCAGGGAAGTTCACTGGGATACCAGACCGTAACCGAATATTATGGCGAGGGAGAGGTTGTCAAAGGGAAAACTGTGCATACTTTTTCCACAATTCCCGATACGGGGTTGTATTATGATTTTCCATATCATTTACCTACCGATAACGAGTGGTTAAGAGGTAAGCAAGAAAGCATTACCCAATATAGAAAAACAGACACAGCTTTTGAAGCGGTTAAAAAAGTAGAAAATCAATATTTATACGGAGATTATTTAGATTCTTATGGAGGCCAGTCTTCAGCAGCTATTCTTACTCCTATTCCGGTGTATAATTCTTTAGGCACCGATATGACTAACTCCAATGCAAGTTATCTAAAGAATAAACGAATGTTCCGGTTACCCATTCCTATTTATGCAGTAAAAGATACCATTATAGACGGGAATGTTGTAATAGGAGTTTCAGGTAATTATTATTACAAGACTTATCATTTAACGGGAGGTACCGTTAATCTATTATCACAAAAAGTAACTTTTGATAGCGGAGAAATAATGGAAACCACGGTACAGTATAATTACGATTACGACACACATTATAATGTAGACAGCCAGACTACTACCACATCAACGAGCGATATAGTAGAGACAAGCTATTCTTATGCACCTGACATGGGCAATCAAGCGATGATCGATAAGAACATGATCGGCATTCCGTTAAAGACGGAGACATTCCGGGGTACAGAGCCACTCTCTAGTGTAGAAACTACCTATAAAGACTGGGGTAATGACTTACTGGCTCCCGAATTGGTCAAAACGGCAAAAGGAACAGAAGCTCAGGAAACCAGAATAAGATACAATGTCGTGGATAACACAAACGGCAACCCGTTAGAAGTCCAGAAAGAAGGCGGTATGCTTATCAGTTATATCTGGGGATATAATAAAACCCAACCGATAGCTAAAATAGAAAATGCAGCCTATAGCGAAGTTCAACAATATGTATCTAATTTGCAAACGTTATCAGACGGAACAGATGAAAACGCTTTACGTACTGCTTTAGACAATTTGAGAACAGCTTTGCCTAATGCCATGGTAACTACTTATACGTATAAACCGTTAGTAGGAGTAAGTACCATTACCGATCCTAAAGGGAATAAAGTGAGCTATCATTATGATAGTTTTGGTAGGTTGCAATACGTCAAAGATAAAGACGGCAACATCCTGAGTGAAAACGAATACCATTACAGAACCCAAAACTAAGCAAGATGAAGAAATTAATTTTACTATTATTAGTTATCCCTGTTCTTGCTTTAGGACAAAGCCAGGATCAGAATTATATAAAAACTACGGCTTATAAGAACCCTACAACGGTATCGTTAAGCAGTCCTAGTGTTACTGATGCAAATGTTCAGGTTTCTTACTTTGATGGTTTAGGAAGACCTATTCAACAAATAGCCCATCAACAATCTAACAGCGGCAAAGATATCATTACCCCTATAGAATACGATGTTTTCGGAAGGCAAACCAAAGAATACCTGCCTTATGCCAACGGTACTCCGAGTTTGGATTACACCGACCCTACAACAGTCAGTTCAGATCTCAGCAGTTTTTACAGCACCTATAATGGCGGAACTACTAATCCTTTCAGCGAAAAGGAATTGGAATCTTCACCTTTAGACAGAGTGTTCAAACAAGCAGCCCCGGGTAATGACTGGGCTTTAGGCAGTGGTAAAGAGATCAAGTTCGCTTACCAGACCAATATCACTAATAAAGTCCGACACTTTATCGGAACAGCGGTTTTAGATCCCAATAAAGGACTATATGATGTTTCCATTCACGATTTAGGCTATTATAGTGCCAACGAATTATATAAAACGGTTACCAAAGACGAGAATTGGACTTCGGGTCTTAACCACACCACCGAAGAATTTAAAGATAAAGAAGGAAGAGTTGTTCTAAAAAGAACCTATAACAACAATGAGGCTTATGACACTTATTATGCTTACGACCAGTTCGGAAACTTAACCTATGTCATCCCGCCATTGTCTGAGCCCTCACAGTCTATCTATTGGCCTAATATCGATGGTTTGTTCTACCAATACAAATACGACAGCCGTAACCGGTTGGCAGAAAAGAAACTGCCGGGCAAACAATGGGAGTTTATTGTATATGACAAATTAGACCGACCGGTGGCCACCGGACCTGCCTTTACACCTTACGGAGGAACTACAACAGGCTGGCTGGTTACGGAATATGATGTTTTTGGACGAGTAGTCAAAACCGGCTGGAAACAAATGACGGCTGATGCCACTACCAGAGCTACTTACCAAAGCAGTATCAATAGCGGAGGCACTCCGTTTGCTTTATCGCAAAGCGAAACGTTAACGCAGAATTATTATGATGACTACACTTTTACAGGAGCACCAAGCCCTGTGCCTACTTCCTTGCCGGATAGCACTTACCCTATTGCCCAAAATGTAAAAGGACTTCCTACAGGTTCTTGGGTACGGGTTTTAGATGCTCCGGGAGGCACTCTGGCAGAAATCTCCTATACGTTGTATGACGACAAATACCGTCCGGTACGCACGTATACTACCAATCATTTAGGCGGTTACACTCAGGTGGATACCAATTTAGACTGGGTGGGAAAAACCATATACACCGTTACAAGACATAAGTATGACAGTAATTCAACCGAGTTAGCGGTTAAGGATATGTTTGAGTATACGGATCAAGACCGCTTAGCCTTACACAAACAACAGATCAATCAGTTGTCAGAACAACTGATCGTGAAAAACACTTATGACGAACTGGGGCAATTGATCAGTAAAAATGTAGGCGGAAATGATGTAACCGGAACAACGGGATTGCAAAAGATAGATTATAGTTATAACATAAGAGGCTGGCTTAAAAGCATCAATGATATAAACGACCTAGCTACAGAAAATGACCTGTTTGCTTACAAGATCGATTATAACAACTATACCTCTTCAGGAACTAATGATACAGCGCCTGATGCCTTGTATAACGGAAATATTTCCGCTACTTACTGGCGTACGGCCAATGATGCTGTGTTGCGAAAATACAATTATTCTTATGATCACCTGAACCGATTGACGGATGCAAATTATTTAAAACCGGAAACCACTAGTTCTGTTAACAGCTATTGGGAAAATATTTCCTATGATAAAAACGGGAATATTCAAACCCTTAAACGAAACGGAGATCTGGATGCGGATAATTTTGCTATTGAAGTTGATGATCTTGCTTATACCTATAATCCTCAAAAGAAAAATCAGTTGATGAAAGTCTTTGATGCTTCCAATCACCCTTTTGGTTTTAATGATGACAGTGACGGGATTAGCGATACGACAGATGATTATACGTATGATGTTAATGGAAACATGACTAGTGATACTAATAAAGGGATTACAGCCATCAGTTACAATCATTTAAATCTTCCGGTAGAAATAACCTTTGGAACCAGTGCCAAAATCACGTATCTTTATGATGCCTTAGGAACCAAAGTAATGAAAAACGTACAGGATTATTTAGGGAGCGAAACAGCCCAGACAGTATATTTGCCGGGTGGTTTTCAGTATGTGGATAATATCTTGACATTGTTTCCGCATGCCGAGGGTTATGTTAATGTAAAAAAATCTTCTAACAAAGGCGGATATACTTATAATTATGTGTTTAACTATACCGATCATTTAGGGAACATAAGATTGAGCTATGCTAAAGACCCTTTAAATATCGCGGCAGTTGTAATTATGGAAGAAAATCATTATTATCCTTTTGGATTGAAACACACCAAATACAATAGTGATACGTATGATTTTGTGGTCACCGATACAGAAACCGGAGATGGATATTATATAGGGATAGACCCGCTAGCAGCAGGTACTAGAAATACTTATCAGTATAAATACAACGGTAAAGAATACCAAGACGAGCTAGGGCTTAACTTCTACGATTATGGTGCAAGAAATTATGATCCTGCAATTGGTAGATGGATGAACATTGACCCTTTAGGAGAAAAATACGACTTTGTTTCTAGCTATGCATATGTTGCCAATAATCCGATACTTTATATAGACCCTGATGGGATGAGAATTAATTTTGCAGAATTGTTGAAACATAAAGATGGTTTATATGCAATGACTAATATTCTATTTGATTTAGTTGAACAAACAGGTTTAAATATGAGTGTTAATTTTAGTGAAGGTAATGCTTATTTGGAATATGAATTGGATTCAGATGGTAATGCAGTAATTAATAAAGATGATAGTGGAAGTGAAATTGGAAGTAGTACTGCAAGAAATGACTTAATTGGTGCTATAAAAGATAAAAGAACTGTAGATGTTTCAATTAGTAATGATATTGGTTCAAAAACTGGTGGTTTAAATATGTCATTAGATATAAATCAAATTAATACTCAAGTAAATAATGTTTCTGATAATTTAAATCCTAAAACTTTAGGGTTTGGAATGACTTTCTTACATGAATTACAACATACAGATTTACGTAATAATATGAAAGATACTAAAAATATTTATACTCAAGGTCCTACAGTTGAAAGGATGAATATAATAAGAAGTGAATTGGATAATAAGAAAAGAAGCCCATTTCAAAAGGCTTATGGTATACGTAAGTTCTATATGTCATCAGAAATAAGTACAAAGAAAATTAATAATTACTATGAGAGAGCACTCTCAAGTATTAGATTTCTTATAGTTAATCCAGAAGGGAAAAAACGAAGGGCAAGTACAAAAACAGAAGCAATTAGAAGAATTAAAAAATAATTAGAGTATGAAAAAAATATATATAGTGCTTTTTTTATGTTCATTTTTTATATCAAATGGACAATTGAGAAAAGAAAAATATTTAGATGTTTTAGATAAGATTAATAATTCAAATGATTTTATTGAATTTTCGAGTGATTTGGAAATTAAAAAAGTAAGTTTTAAAGTTGATGAATATCTAAATCATTTTTGTATTTATAGTAATCTGTTTCAATCACTAAATTTAAACTCGGAAAATAAAAAGTATTGTTCTTCAAATGATTGGATATATGTGGATTTGAAAAAAGATAAAAATTTAGAAAAAATTTCGGAGGAAGGTATAAATAATTTGATAATAAGATTCTCATATAAAATTCAAGAATATATTATTGTAACTGTTGAACCTAATTCTTTATCTAATGAAGTATTAATATACTTATTTGACGTAAGTAACTGTGAGGTGCAATTAGTTGAATCCAAAAAAGTATTCTCGGAATAAAAAGGTGATTCCTAACCCGTTTCGCTTTTCTCTATAAAAGAAGTTTTATAACGAACTGGGGCAATTGATCAGTAAAAATGTAAATGTGGGCGGAAATGATGTAACCGGAACAGTGGGATTGCAAAAGATAGATTATAGTTATAACATAAGAGGCTGGCTTAAAAGCATCAATGATATAAACGATCTGGCAACGGAAAATGACCTGTTTGCTTACAAGATCGATTATAACAACTATACCTCTTCGGGAACTAATGATACAGCACCCGATGCCTTGTATAACGGAAATATTTCCGCTACTTACTGGCGTACGGCCAATGATGCCGTGTTGCGAAAATACAATTATTCTTATGATCACCTGAACCGGTTGACGGATGCAAATTATTTAAAACCGGAAACCACTAGCTCTGTTAACAGCTATTGGGAAAATATTTCCTATGATAAAAATGGGAATATTCAAACCCTTAAACGAAACGGAGATCTGGATGCAGATAATTTTGCCATAGAAGTTGATGATCTTACCTATAGCTATAATCCCCAAAAGAAAAATCAATTGATGAAAGTTTTTGATGCTTCCAATCACCCTTTTGGTTTTAATGATGACAGTGATGGGGTTAGCGATACGACAGATGATTATACGTATGATGTTAATGGAAACATGACTAGTGATACTAATAAAGGGATTACAGCCATCAGTTACAATCATTTAAATCTTCCGGTAGAAATTACATTTGGAACTAGCGCAAAAATTGGATATCTTTATAATGCAGCAGGACAAAAAGTACAAAAACATGTGATCAGTTTTGTGTCTTATCTGAATACGGCTACGGATTATCTTCAGGGGTTTCAGTATACGAATGCTAAGCTAAGCTTTTTCCCGCATGCAGAGGGCTATGTTAATGTAACACAACCTACAAAATCAGGTGCAAATGTGTACAATTATGTGTTTAACTATACCGATCATTTAGGGAACATAAGATTGAGCTATGCTAAAGACCCTTTAAATATCGCAGCAGTTGTAATTATGGAAGAAAATCATTACTATCCTTTTGGATTGAAACATACCAAATACAATAGTGATACGTATAATTTTGTGGTCACCGACTCACAAACCGGAGACGGGTATTATGTAGGCATTGACCCGGTAGCAGCCGGTAGCAGAAAACTTTACCAATATAAATATAACGGTAAGGAATGGCAGGATGAACTTAGCTTAAATGTATATGCTTACGGAGCAAGAGATTATGACCCATCTCTAGGCAGATATTTTTCAATGGATAATTTTTCAGAAGCTTTTTACAATATTAATCCATACCAATATACAGCAAATAATCCAGTTAAATTTATAGATATAAATGGAGATTATATTTATATATCTGATGGTAATGGGAATAATTATAAATATAGTAAAGGGAAAGTATATGCTAAAGATAAAGAAAATAACTGGAATGAATATACGGTTGAAGAAGGTAGTTATGTTGCTCAAATAGTAGCCGCATTAAACGACATAACCCAAGGAGATGAGAATTCTTTTGGGAGTCAGTTTTTAGATTTATTTGAAAACAAACAACTTAATGCTGTTTTTGAAGAAAACACTAAAGATAATAGAACAGTGACTTCAGGAAGAACAATTAAGACATCTGATAAACAAAATGAAAGAGTGGCAACAACAGAAGGAGTTAAGAAATTAACTTTTCATATAACTATAGCTCATGAATTAGCTCATGTTGTAGAAAATTTTTTATTTGATAAAAAGATTTTAGATTCAAAATGGTTTTCTGTAAATACTATGAATGGAACGAGAGATATTTCTATTGCTGAGATATTTGCTAGTACTTATGAAAATATGATTAGAGCAGAACAAGGATTACCTCTAAGAACACATTATAGCTTAAATGATAATGGATCAGTCATAGAAAATTCTAGACTTATTAAAAAATCGAAAGTTAACAATCCTTTTAATAAACAATATGAACCTACTGAACAAGTTTTAAAAATATGGAATAAAATTATGTCGGCAAAAAAAAGTAATCATCCATGAATAAAAAAAATTTAATACTATTTTTAATTACATCACTACTGTTTAATAGTGGGTGTAGTTCTCCAAAATTTTATAAAGAAGTTAAAAGTTTATACAATAAACAAAAGCTTGTCAGGTATAATACGAAGAATGATATTAATAAAGAATTATTCAGAAAACTTGAAAATAAATTATCAGAGTCGAATCATATAATTTATTATTATCAACCTGATTATTCAACTTCTGATAAAAATTTTAAAGGTATTATTTATGATATTGAAAATGGAATCTATTTTTATATAAAAGGATTAAGTATAAATAATATAATAATTGATACTATCCCTAATTCTACATACTCTGAATATGAACTTGAAAATATCAATATATTTATGAATAATCAAACTGAAGAATTAACAAGTAGAGGAGAGAATTGTGACTATTCAGGAATCAATATTTATGATAATATTTATGAAATAAATTTAGAGAAAAAGACAAAAAATAAATTTTATTTTAAAAACTATTATTATTGTAGTGATAGCTTTATAAGATAATTAACTTTATTCATTAAGGATTGAAAACAAAATTATTGTATTACAATAGTCTCGCCGATACACAAGTATCGGCTGTCTAAGATTGCTTTAAGTATAAGTATAACGGTAAAGAATTGCAAGACGAGCTGGGACTTAATATGTATGACTATGGTGCTAGGAATTATGACCCTGCACTTGGTAGATGGATGAACATTGACCCGTTGGCGGAGCAAATGCGTAGGTTCTCACCATATAATTATGCTTTTGATAATCCTGTTTACTTTATTGATCCTGATGGGATGGCTCCTTATGGTAATGGAGGAGGAAAATATAAAGGATATGCAAAGACTTTAAGGTCAGTAGGAACTACAAACTACTCAAGAAACATAACTCATTCGGGGTCAGCCAGAGGATATAGAACAAACTACTCTAGAGGGATTTTACCAGGTTCAACACAAAGAAGCCATGATCATACTTATCTTAATGTAAGGAATAATTCTTCTGGAGAAAGTGTAGTAATGAATACTACATCAAAGTTTAAGGACACTAGTGTAGGTTCATCTTTTACTGATGCAGTCAACTTAAATGATATAAGTGAAACAGTTACTGTAACTACAACTAGTTCTAATGGGGTCTTTAAAGATTCTAATGGTAATGTCGTAAATTCAGCAGCAGAAGCAAGCACTTTTACTGTAAATACATCTACAACTTCAGAAACGGGTTTTGTAGGAGACGATCAATTACCAAGTACTGTAGAAGTCTCTCAAACAGACACTTCAACAACATATAGTGTAAGCCTAAATGATGGTGGTTACGAACTCTCAAACCCTACTACATTGAGTGAACAATCTACATCTGAAGTGAGTATAAACGAGAGTTCATCTGATTTTAAAAATGGTGCTGTTGATGCAATTAAAAAAAATGTTGAAGTAAAAACAAAGAATGGAGATTTTACAGAAAATGCAATAAAAGGTTATCTTGAAAACATTAAAACAAATAAATAAATAATAATTGTATATCAGAATGAACTTAAAATATCACTTTTTATTATTAGTAAGTATTTTTCTTTTTATGGAAGCAATAATGTATTTAATTTTAGGATATTATTTTTTAACAGATAGTGCGTTTTATAAAGGTGAATTTGAAGAAACATCATTATACGAAGTACAGCAAAAAATAATTATCTTAAAAGTATTACCAATTCTTCTGTATTTAATCATTTTTATTTCTACAAGCTTTTTTAAAAAGTCCTATAAAGTTAAAATAAAAAACTTGCTTGAATTCTTGTTAATTGTTTTTTTAGGAATTATTTTATATCGTTTTTTCGATGTCAGAACGCTCATACGTTTCATTGATAATCATGTTTTAAGGTGTTTTATAGCCTTCTTAGTTAGCTTATCTCTTTTAATCTTTATTACAAAGTATTTTAAAATTAATCCTTTTAAATTAAGTAAAGAATAAAGATAAATGGTAAAGTACATAAAAGATGGTAGTGTTTCAGATTTAGTGATATGCGATTTCATAACTCTAACATATTGAAATAGAATAAATACTGGTAATAAATAACTTAAAGATGAGCAGTATTGCTCATCTTTTTTATTCTAATATTGCCTAAAAAATGAACTAAAATGATTAAAAATGCTACCTCGTGTTTCAAAGTTAGTGATACTATAAATTGTCCAAAATGCAAAGAGAAAAAGGTTATTAAAAATGGGAGAACAAAAAACAATAAACAGCAATATTATTGTAAAATCTGCTGTCACCGTTTTATAAAAAATTATTCATATCAAGCTTATAATCCCAATACAAACCAAAATATCATCAAATTAACAAAAGAAGGTTTAGGGATAAGAAGTATAGCAAGAATATTAAAAATTTCACCAACAACATTATTGAAAAGGATTGTGTCAATTGCCAAAAACATTATCAATCCAATTATCAGTAAAGGAAAAACATATGAAGTTGATGAATTATGCACTTACATTAGACATAAGAAAAATTATATCTGGTTAGTATATGCGCTTGAGAGAAACTCAAAAAACGTTGTCAGTTTTAATGTTGGAAAACGCACAAATAGAACATTAAGCCGAGTTCTTGAAACGTTAAAACTATCAGATGCGAAAAAAATATATACAGATAGATTAAAAAACTACAGCTATTTGATTGACGAGAAACTGCATTCCGTAAAACGTTTCGGTACAAATCATATCGAAAGAAAAAATCTAACACTGAGAACACATCTTAAAAGATTGAACCGAAGGACAATTTGTTTCAGTAAAAGTTTGGTTGTTTTGATTTCTATTTTAAAAATTTACTTTTGGATTTGAGTTATTAAATTGAAAGTTATTTTTTGAAAATTGCTAGAATTTTTCATAACAATAATATTATTGAAGGCAGTTCCTAATTCGTTTGGCCTTTTTAAACGTTACAATCCTTAATGTCATATTCAAACACTAAAACAAAATTGTAATTCCGGCAGTTTTATATTCAGATGTATACAAAAAGTTAAAGTTCATTTTAAACTTTGATTCAATAGGAGCTATATCGGTCGTGTTTTTATGAACGGTCTTTTTAATTCTACGATTTGCCGCATTTTTTCCGATAACATATCCCATTAAAAGAGCAAAAGGATAATCTGAAGCCCAATGAACCTGGGTGCTCATCATTTGAAAAGCCATTATTCCGGCTAAAGGATAACCTACAGGCCTGATCCATTTTACCTCCGGATAATTTACAGCAATTACAGTAAGAGAGGCAATAAAAGTAGTCATGTGACCGGAAGGCATCGCATCATAGTTAGGCGTGTTTGATTGGTATGCTTTAAAACTGGGAAAGGGCGTCCAATGACCTCCCGGATTTCCACTTTGAATGGCAGCACTCGGACTTTGCCTGCCGGTAATCCTTTTTATGATTTGTGTACTTATTCCCGAAGCCATTACCACTTCGACCAACTCACTCGATACGTTCAACGCTCTGTAATCATTATTTATTTTTCCTGTGATATAAAAACCTCCGCTCAGCAATATTGGAGTTAGGCTATTGCCCAAATAATAAATAGCTCCGTTAAGATCGTTAGGGATTAATTCTATTCCCAAAACTCGGGTATATCTCACATCTTCATACAAGTTTAAAGATTTGCCGATTTCCTGTGCATTGTCTGTAAGCTTTTGATCCAACGGAAGTAAAGCCAAAGTACTTCCTATAGCCGCGCTGGTCCATAAAAGATTTTCTTTTTGAACCGTATATTTTCCGAATTCATAGAGGTCATTCGGAAGATATTCAAACAACTCAAAAAAGCGAGGTTTAGTATAAGTATACGTTATGCTGTCGCTAACTTCGTAATGTTGTAAAGAATTGATTTCCTGAGAAAAATTTTTTCCGGATGCTAAAAGAATAACAAGTAATACAATGTTCTTTTTAAAAGAATGATCAAGTATGTTCATACCGGAAAGAAGGTTAAAAACTACGTTTAAATATAATGAAAAATTGCAGGATTCATATAAAGTCGCTAAAAATAAAAATCAGTAATTCTTTTCAGTAGAAACAGTTTTTTAAAGAAGAAATATAAAAAATCGGATACCTGAAAAAGATACCCGATTTTCTAAAAGAGAAGTTAGTTAAGAATTCTGAGCATTTATTGAATTCAGAACTTCCTGAGTAATATCTTTTCCGCCAGACAGGTTAGTATATAATGATCCGATGCTGTAAATAGGTCCCCACGGAATACCCCACCAACCGAAGAATAAAGTAAGAAGTGTATAGCTGATGCTGTGTTTAACCGTTGATTCATCCGCTTTGATAAAATAAACATCACTTCCTCGTTTAAAGGTCATGATAAGGATCGAAAAGCAATATTGAAAAACTACAAATTTAGCCCCTCTGCTTAGTTCACGGTTGATGTCGTCTGTAGAAAGACCTTCAATGTTTTTAATAGCAGCCATTAATTGTTTTTAATGTTAAATAAGTTTGTCCTACTCATCTGGCTTTTCGGTTCCGCCTCGTTTTGTGGTTTCTGAACTCCGTTTTTTAGAGAAAATCTCTGTGATAAATTTAAACAAAACGGATGGAATTCAAAATTTTCTGTAAAAAAAGAAAAGTGTTTTTGAGATAAAGAAAAAAAGAAGGATTAAAAAATTTACAATGTATTGAGATTAATATGTAGGAACTGCATCAAAAAGTGTTACATTATAATTTTGCATGGTGTCTGGAGGATAAACTTTTAACTGAAAATCTTTTGACGAGTTCGGCTCATAATATTCGTATAGTGTATATGTTTTACTTTCCAGTAAAGTATTAGTTTTTGAGAAGTATTCAACGGTTAATCTTAAATCTTTATATTTTGCCAATGTAGCAGAATTTTTGATTATACCATTGATTAAAAAACCATCATATTTTGCTCTGGAAAATAAACCAGCCTTTTTTATTTGATTTCTATTTAATTTAACGGATTCTAATTTAAGATATTGATGCGGATTTCTTGATTCTTGGATTTTTAATTCCATTTTTAATTCTTCAGGTGTTTTTTGTCTATTTTGATTGCATGAAGAGACTGAGAAAAGTATCAATAGAATCAAAGTATAATAAGTATTCATAATTTTTTTAGTTTTTAGTTAACTTATAGAATTAATCACGAGTTTGACAATCTGAGAAGTGTTTTTGAGTTAATGACTTTAGCTCGTATTCAGCCATTAAATTCAAATCAGAAGGTTTTAATTCGGATGTTAATTTAGCCATCATACAAATTGAAATTTCTTCTATTTTTTTGTTACTATAAAATGGAAATGATTTTTTAATGTCATGTTTTAAACGATTAAAAATTAAATCTTTACTCTTTTTGTCCCAAACGTTCATATCTGTAATTGTCTCTTCGACAATGGCAACAACTTCTAATTTAACATTTATACCTTCTCTTGATGAAGTATTTCTTATGACAAGGAAATGAGTTCCTTGCTTAACATCATCTATTTTAACTTTTCCGTCTTTTGCGCTTGCAACAGATCCTTCTATATTATAATTAGGTGATTTATATTTCCAGATTCCCCAAAAGTCTTTTTCAAAAAAGATGTCATAGCCCTTTCTATCTGTTAAGTAAACATCAATTAGCCCTATTCCTTTAGGAATCTTTATTAAACTTATTAGGCTATTTGAAAGACTTGTAGTGCTTAAAATTAAACGTAATTGATTTTCTAGTTGTATGTTTTGTTCTTTGTTTTCATTAGGTTCAGTTGTAAATGCGTAATACCATTCTAATGTATTAGGAGGTAAATCGATTTTAAATCCAATTCTAGAGTTTCCACCAAACGCAGATTTAGCCCCGCCGTTTAAGTAAAATGTTTGAGGTTCAAGTATTTGAATTACTTTTTGTTTTTTAGTTTGAACCTGAGACTGCACTAAAATTGAGATGAGGCAGATGATAAGAGTAATAAATTTTTTCATGTATAGTTTTTTTGAGTATAGAATTTTTATGTCCAGTAAACAGTAAAGTTTATGCTTTGATAATTATCTTACTCAAAACTAAATAGTAAAGGACCTTGTTTTTTACGGGTTTCCGTAAATAGGGTGAAGAAATTAATAAGAATGAAAAGATTACAAAGTTCCCAATATTTTGATCTTTTTGGAAGTAGAGATTCCACCGGGATTGCAGCCTGGTTGTCCTTCAGGTATTGCAACGTTGAGTTTTTGATAGTAGGCTTCCCAAACAGCAAAATAATTTTGTGATCCCGGTGCTTTGAAAGTCATTGGGAACAATTCAAATAAAGGCTTTCCATAAGCTTTTAAGAAGCAATCGTAGATGAGTTCAGAACAATAATATTTGTCATTGTCATACAAATATTCGTCGTCATAAGGAATGCCAAGTTGTTGTAAGCCAAAAGCAACGGCTGACGGGATTAATTTTCGGTAGCGTTTCTTCAATCGGCCTACATACATAGGTAAATCAGTATACGAACAAAAGATTGCATAAGGAGTAAGTTTAACTTCTTGACCGGAAGCTTCTAAAATATAAATATTTCCTTCCTGAATGACAACCATTCCCATGTGGTTAAAATCGATTCCGTTATAACCTTCCGTAACTTGATTGATCGCATCACAAAGCGGACCGCAATGCATGGATTGAAAAATAAAATCGCCATTTTGCAGTTCAATCTTGTTCTGCGAAAAACTCACAAAATGGAACAACAAAAACAGGATGAAACAGTTAGTCTTCACGATTGATATTTTCTTCAAATTCATTCGGGCTAATAGCATCAGCAACGTCATAAGCGCCTATTTTGGTGCGGCGTAAAGCCGTTAAATATCCACCAGATAGCAACGCTTTTCCAAAATCGTGAGCCAGTGAACGGATATAGGTTCCTTTACTGCACTTTACCCTGAAATCGACTTCTGGTAAGGCAATGCGAGTCAATTCAAATTCGTAAATAGTAGTTTTTCGGGCTTCAATTTCTACTTCCTCACCGGCACGAGCATGTTCGTACAAACGTTTTCCGTCTTTTTTAATAGCGGAAAAAACAGGTGGTTTCTGTAAAATTTCGCCGGTAAATTGCTGCAAAGTTTCTTGTAACAAAGCTTCGGTAATATGTTCGGTTGGAAAGGTTTGATCCACTTCAGTTTCTAAGTCGTAAGAAGGCGTGGTGGCACCCAAAAGAATCGTTCCGGTGTATTCTTTTTCCTGAGCCTGAATTTCATTGATTTTCTTCGTAAACTTTCCGGTACAAATAATCAATAAACCGGTTGCTAACGGATCTAAAGTTCCGGCATGCCCAATTTTAAAACGCTTGGATAAATTGAACTTTCGTTTTAAAACATATTTCAATTTATTCACAGCCTGAAACGAACTCCAAGTAAGTGGTTTATCGATCAAAAGTACTTTTCCTTCCGTAAAGTCCTCGGCTTGCATTAGATAACAATTAGCGGTTTAACAAAGAAATGGATGAGTAAAATAATAGCCCCCGCAATAATACGATAATAACCAAACAATTTAAAACCGTGTTTTTGTAAAAATCCGATGAACGATTTGATAGCGATCATTGCCACAACAAAACCAACAACATTTCCGATGATAAGTAAATAGGTTTGATCTTGTGTTAGTTCAAATCCGGCTTTATAATAATCGTACGATTTTTTTACTGTTGCACCTAGCATCGTTGGGATAGCCAAGAAGAATGAAAATTCGGCAGCTGTAGTTCTCGATAGTTTTTGTGTCATTCCACCAACAATACTGGCACCACTTCTTGATACACCAGGAATCATCGCTAAACATTGGAACAAACCAATTTTTAAAGCGGTTAGATAGGAAATTTCCGTTCCTTCATCGTGACCAAACCAATCATCTACTTTCAGTAGAATGAATCCGCCAATGATTAAAGAAACAGCAACCGTTATCGGATTTTCCAATAAACTATCAATAAAGTCACTCAACAACAAACCGAAAACAACTGCCGGAAGAAAAGCAACAAATAGTTTATAGTAAAAATCTAAACTTTGAAAAAAGCGTTTGAAATATAAAACCACAACTGATAAGATGGTTCCCAATTGAATAACAATCGTGAATAATTTGGTAAAATCGTCGTGAGCAATGCCAAAAAAAGAAGAAGCTACAATCATGTGTCCGGTAGAAGAAACCGGTAAAAATTCAGTAATTCCTTCAATAATAGCTAAAATGATGGCTTGAAGTGTATCCATTTTTTTGAGTGTTCTGTCTTAAAGTACCGTTTTACAGTACTGATGGTTGCAATTACTATTTTTTATTTTTTTTAAAAATAGAATAAATGACCACCGCAAAACCGGCTAAAACGATAGTAGGTGCTAAACGAATTCTTCTGAAACTGAAAATTTCTTCGCTGAAAACGTTCGGATCATCACTTCCGCCGCCACTCATAAGCAAAAAGCCCAGAGCAATGATAGCCAAGCCGATTAACAAAACAATATAGTTAGCTTTACCAAATAAAAATTCTTCGTTATGTGTGTTATCTTTCATAAAAATTCAATTAATGACTAATACAAATCGTCTGTTCTTAAATTTAAAAAACGTTGTGTAGCAAAGAATGTACTGATAGAAGTAATTACAATTCCTATTAAAAGTACACCGCCAAAAATAATTCCTAAAGAAGCGTAATCTTTTGCAATATGTAAACTTGGAAAATATTTGTCAATATAAAGAACACCGGCATATAAAGCAATAATAGCAAGAATAGAGCCAACTAAGCCCAATTTAATGCTGCGCCAGATGAATGGTTTACGGATAAAAGCCTTAGTAGCACCCACCATTTGCATAGTTTTTATGGTGAAACGATGCGAATAAATAGACAAGCGCAACGAACTGTTGATTAGTAACATGGCAATAGCCGCTAAAAAACCGCTGGCAATCAACATATAAAAACTGATTCTTTTAATATTGTCATTAACAAGGTCAACCAATTGCTTGTCATAGATAATTTCTGAAACGTATTCGTTCTTCTTAAAACCCGTTTCTATTTTTTTAATGCTGTCCGCTATAACATAATCCCCTTTCAGGTTAATGTCAAATGAGTTTTGCAGCGGATTAAAACCTAAGAATTCCATGAAATCCTTACCGACAATGTCTACATTATTTTTGGCAGCACTGTCTTTTTGAACAAAAGCATATTCCTTGATAAAACGAGAATTCTTTAATTCCGTGTCAAAAGCATTCAAGATACTGTCATTGGCCTCATTCATAAAAAAGACAGTCATCGGAATATTTTCTTTAAAATCATTGGTAATCTTTTTTGAATTAATCACAAAAAGACCTAAAGTTCCCAATAAAAAGAGTACTAAAAAAATACTCAATATTACAGAAAAATAAGATGAAATTAAACGCCTTTTTTGATAGTTTTCAAAAGATGAAGCCATAGTTTCCTTTAAATTATGCGGTAAAAGTAAAAAAGAATTTTGGTATATATAGAATATAACAACAAAGTTTTAACTTTCGTATTATAAAATGTAAATTTGCAGCTAAATTTTTTAGCCAAAAGTTTACAGTCGCAGTTTTCATGGAGCTACTGTAAACTGATAACCGTAAACTGATAACTAATAGCTGAATGAAATACTTCCACAACGAGATCGAAGCCAAGTGGCAAAAATACTGGGCAGAACACAAAACATTTGCAGCCTCTAATGATTCCGATAAACCTAAATATTATGTATTAGATATGTTTCCTTATCCTTCGGGAGCTGGCTTGCACGTAGGGCATCCGCTGGGATACATTGCTTCTGATATTGTGGCGCGTTACAAACGTCACCAAGGGTTTAATGTGTTGCACCCACAAGGATACGATTCGTTTGGATTACCGGCTGAACAATATGCGATTCAAACCGGACAACATCCAGCCATTACAACCGAAACCAACATCAAACGCTATCGCGAGCAGTTAGATAAAATCGGTTTTTCATTCGATTGGGATAGAGAAGTACGTACTTCCGATCCGGAATATTACAAATGGACGCAATGGATCTTTATTCAGTTGTTCGAATCATGGTACAACAACAAATCGAATAAAGCAGAAAGCATCACGACTTTAGTTCAGGAATTTGAACAAAACGGTAATACTGCTGTGGATGCGGTTTGTGAGGATGGTATTCCGGCTTTTTCTGCAACAGAATGGAATGCTTTTACAGCCGATGAAAAAGAACAAATCTTATTACAATATAGATTAACCTATTTGGCGGAAACCGAAGTAAACTGGTGTCCGGCTTTAGGAACGGTTTTAGCCAATGACGAAATCGTAAACGGCGTTTCAGAACGTGGTGGTCATCCTGTTATTCGTAAAAAAATGACCCAATGGTCCATGCGAATTTCAGCGTATGCCGAACGTTTGTTACAAGGTTTAGAAATCATCGATTGGACCGAAAGTTTAAAAGAAAGCCAACGCAATTGGATTGGAAAATCAGTAGGCGCAAGCGTAAAATTTAATGTCATTTCGAGCGGAGTCGAGAAATCTCATCAAGTCGAAGTCTTCACAACAAGACCTGATACTATTTTCGGTGTTACGTTTATGACGTTGGCACCGGAACACGAATTGGTAGCTCAAATTACCACTTCGGAACAAAAAGAAGCTGTAGAAGCGTATATTGAAGCTACTGCAAAACGTTCGGAAAGAGAGCGTATGGCCGATGTAAAAACCATTTCGGGTGTATTTACCGGAGCGTATGCCGAACATCCGATTACCAAAGAACCGATTCCGATTTGGATTGGCGATTATGTGCTAGCAGGTTACGGAACCGGAGCGGTTATGGCGGTTCCTTGCGGTGACGAACGCGATTATGCGTTTGCCAATTTCTTTACAGGAACGAATGGCATGCCGGAAATCAAAAACATTTTCAATCAAGATATTTCAGAAGCGGCTTTTGCTGCCAAAGAAGGTTTTGAATTGGTTAATTCTGATTTCTTAAACGGTTTAGGATATAAAGAAGGAACAAAAAAAGCGATTGAAGCTTTAGAAAATATTGGTGCCGGAAAGGCAAAAGTAAACTACCGTTTGCGCGATGCGGTTTTTTCACGTCAGCGTTATTGGGGAGAACCCTTCCCGGTGTATTATGTAAATGGTTTGCCTAAAATGATCGAGGTGAAACATTTGCCGATTCGTTTACCGGAAGTGGAAAAATACTTACCAACAGAAGACGGTCAGCCGCCATTAGGAAACGCAACCGATTGGGCTTGGGATACGAAGACAAATACTGTTGTCAGTTCGAGCGAAGTCGAGAACAAAACAGTTTTCCCGTTAGAACTGAACACCATGCCGGGTTGGGCAGGAAGTTCTTGGTATTGGATGCGTTACATGGATGCACACAACGAGAACGAATTTGCCAGCGAAGCAGCTTTAAAATATTGGGAAAATGTAGATTTGTATATTGGGGGTAGCGAACATGCCACCGGACATTTATTGTATTCTCGTTTTTGGAACAAATTCTTAAAAGACAGAGGTTTTGCACCAACAGAAGAGCCGTTCAAAAAACTGATCAATCAGGGAATGATTTTGGGAATGAGTGCTATCGTTTACAGGGTTTCTGGAACAAAAAAATATGTTTCTAAAGGATTGAAATCAGATTATGAGACAGAGGAAATTAGAGTTGATGTTAATATTGTAAATGCTTCTGATGAAATTGATTTAGAAAAATTAAGAAATTGGATTCCTGAATTTAAAGATGCGGAATTTATTCTTGAAAACGGAAAATATATTGTAGGACGCGAAGTAGAGAAAATGTCTAAGCGTTGGTATAATGTAGTCAATCCGGATGATATTTGTGAAGAATACGGTGCGGATACCTTGCGTTTGTATGAAATGTTTTTAGGTCCATTAGAACAAGCAAAACCGTGGAACACCGCTGGTATTACCGGAGTGTATGGTTTCTTGAAAAAATTATGGCGTTTGTATTTTGACGACAACGGTTTAAACGTTACAGACGAAGAGCCAACAAAAGACATGTACAAATCGTTGCATAAAACCATCAAAAAAGCAACGGAAGACATCGAGAATTTCTCATTTAACACCTCGGTTTCTCAGTTTATGATTTGTGTAAACGAATTGGCACAACAAAAATGCCATCACCGTGCTATTTTAGAACCTTTAGCGGTTTTAATTTCGCCTTATGCGCCGCATATTGCCGAAGAATTATGGAGCGCTTTAGGGCACGAAGGTTCGGTGGCTACAGTTGCCTATCCGAAGTTTGAAGCGAGTTATTTGGTGGAAAGTGCTAAAGAATATCCGGTTTCTTTCAACGGAAAAATGCGTTTTAAAGTAGAATTGCCTTTGGATTTAACGGCAGCACAAATCGAAGAAATCATTATGGCGGATGAAAGAACACAAGCACAATTACAAGGAAGAACGCCTAAAAATGTCATCATCGTTCCAGGTAAAATTATCAATATAGTCGGATAATATTCGATAGGAAATACAATAAAAAATCTTAAGAAAAATCCCAATTACTTTTATAAGTCATTGGGATTTTTTATTTTCGAACTTGTTGAATTTCGAAACAAATCAGAGATGAAAAAAATCGTTACATTACTAGTTCTCACTAGTTCCCTTTTTGCTTTTTCTCAGGAAGCAGATTCCATTAAAATCACGAAAAGTCCTAGATTAGATTTTTATTGGGGAATAGGAATGCAGCTCAATTCATTTAAGCTGAATGATAAACTAAAAGCTTCGAATGTAGCCGAAATTAAAGAAACAATGCCTGAATTTTTAATGGGGGCCAATATTTTCGGCGAACAGTTTTCAGGTGATATAGAATTTGGTTTTCTTTATTCCACAAATAGTAAGAACAATGCTAAAAGCAAGCTGTTGGGAGTAGATGTGCGTTTAAGGGTTCATTATAATCTGATAAAAACAAAAAAAATTGCATTAACCACAGGTTTAAACATAAGTGGAACAGGAAATAATGTAGATGTATATGCTAATGATAACAGTATCGATTTGAATGATCTGGATCCAATGAACAATAGCGGGCATATTTCGTTGCGCAACCAGGTGTTTTATGCCGGACCTTCGGCTTCATTTTATGTGTGGCGAGATAAAACATTTAAAGTAAGGTTAAACATGGGGTATGAATTTGCTTTCACAAATGGAAAATGGAAGTCAGATTATGCAGACGTCTACCATACAGTTAAAGAAATAGGAAATAATCGTTTTGTAATAGGATTGCTAATTCAATAATTTAGAAATAGAATCTATTAATATTTGTTTTATGCGATAAAACATCTATAATGTGTTTATTGAACCTGTATTTTTTTGATAAGCGATATTTTTAAGACTCGTATTAGTCTAAATTATCTTATAATTTGTTTATTTCTTTAGAAATAAAGCGTAATATGTTATAAATCTTTAATTTAAGTAAAAATAATATGGCGGTTTGAAAAAAAATTTTTACATTAGGGGAGTAATTTGATTTATAGATCAATGTAAGTTCTTTTTTAGAACTTATTTTTTACTAACCCCCAAATCGCCGCTCTATGAAAAAAATTAGCTATGCACTCGTTGTTATTACATTGTGTTTATTCCCTAAAGCCGCTTTTTCAGAAAAAGTAGAAGGGAACATATTTGCCGAGCAGACTCAGGCTCAGGTAAAATTGGAGAACCAAATTCATACCGTGCTGGAGCAATCTTTAAACTATAAAGAGTATAAAGTAATTGATAAGCAGGTAATGTTTCATTTTAAAAATGAACTGGAATCGTTTTTAAGTTTGTCTAATCAAGCACGTTTAAATTTCCAAAAAGAAATAGAAACGAAGATGAATGAAATCAGCGCCCTTGATGAAAGTCTGAAAACTTTGCAAGTTGAGAATTCAGAATTGCGCAACGACAAACAAACAATAGGTTTTCTGGGAATGTCAATTAATAAATATGCATATATAAGTTCTCTTTGGATATTATTTTTTAGCAGTTTGCTAGTGATAGGATTTTTTGTATTGAAGTTTATAAGAGCAAATGAAATTACAAAAAGTTCTAAAATGATTTTAAGTAATTTGGAAGACGAATACGAAGCTTTTAGAAGAGCAAGTATTGAACGTGAACAAAAATTAAGAAGAGAACTGTTTAATGAAATGAAAAAAGTAAAGGAGTTGAAACAGGCGTCCTGAAGTAGTTAGTTATAAGTTAAAAACAGTTAAAAGCACGTGTTATACGTGCTTTTTGCATTTAAAAAATGTAACTTTTTTAAAAAATTACGTATAATGAGTAAATGCAAACTGTCAAACTGACATTTGTAGATTTTGGTTCAGAATTTGATGTGATTTAAAATAAAAAGAAAATTATGTTTGGGTATTATATATTAATAGGAGGAATTGCATTAGTAAGCTGGTTAGTAAGCAACCAATTGAAGAGTAAGTTTGAATACTATTCAAAAGTACATTTGAGAAATGGCATGAGCGGAGCAGAGATTGCAGAAAAAATGCTTCATGACAACGGAATTTATGATGTGAAAGTAATTTCAACAGCAGGTCGTTTAACTGACCATTACAATCCGGCCGACAAAACAGTAAACTTGAGTGAAGCAGTTTTCAATCAAAGAAATGCCGCCGCCGCCGCCGTAGCAGCACACGAATGCGGACATGCTGTGCAGCATGCTAAAGCATACCAATGGCTGGAAATGCGTTCTAAAATGGTGCCGGTTGTTCAGGTATCATCATCTTTATCACAATGGTTAGTGATCGGAGGGCTTATTTTAGGAGCTGCATCAAAAACAGGAATAGGACTTTATATTGCAGTAATTGGTTTGATCCTGATGGCTATTGCAACAGCTTTTTCATTGATTACCTTACCGGTAGAATATGATGCGAGTAACAGAGCTTTAGCTTGGTTGAAAAATAAAAATATGTTGAGCCAACAAGAGTATTCCGGAGCAGAAGATGCTTTAAAATGGGCTGCCAGAACCTATTTAGTAGCAGCTATAGGAGCTGTTGCCTCGTTGTTATATTGGGCAATGCAGGTATTTGGTAGAAGAAATTAATAATATAAATGATATAAAAAAACCTCGAATCTGCTGTATTCGAGGTTTTTTATGCTTTAATTTTTTCGGTTTTTATAGTTGAATTTGTCGATCAATTTGTTGCTCTAAGGAAATAAATGTTTCTGTTCTGGAAACTCCTTTGATAGATTGAATTTTTTTGTTCAATAATTGCATCAAATGTTCATTGTCTTTACAAATAATCTTAATTAAAATACTCCAGTTTCCGGTTGTGTAATGACATTCTAAAACTTCAGGTATTTTTCGGAGTTCCCTCACTGCTTCCGAATTACTGGAAGCTCTTTCTAAATAAACGCCTACAAAGGCCATAGTACTATACCCTAAAACTTTCGTATCAACTACAAATTTAGAACCCGAGATTACGCCGGCTTGTTCCAGTTTTCGCAACCGTTGGTGGATGGCAGCACCCGAAATACCTATCTTATTTGCAATTTGCAGAATTGGTTTGCGGGCATCTTCCATTAAATCCCGTAAGATTTCTTTATCAATACCATCTATTTCAATTTGTAACTGATTTACTTTCATGGGTTACATTTTTTAGATAAAATTGTAAATAAGGTATAAATATAAAATAAAAAATCCCAAATACAGTATAGTTGGGATTAATTTAGGGATAAGAAAAGGGAAAATTAACTGCTCACGTTATAAGGGTTATAACCTAAATAAGGAATTTCAACTTCTTTAAATATAACACCATATTCTTCCAGTTCTTTTAAAATCGGTTCGTAAACTTCTTTATGGATTGGGATTTGAACTCCCGGAGTTTTAATTTCGCCATTCAGAATCTTTAAAGTAGCAATAGCAACAGGTAATCCGACCGTTTTTGCCATGGCAGTATACGTTTGGTCATCTCCGATACAAACCATAGTCGCGTCAATTTGTTTTTTTTCACCGTCTAATTCGTAGCCAAATTTATGATACATAACAATCATATCTTTGTCTTCCGGTTTTAAACTCCATTTTTCAGAAAGTATTTTTTCTAAAATTTGAGCCGGAGTAGCATCTTTTAGCCCAACTTTCTTTTCGGCGTTGAACAAATCGAGTTCTAATAATTTATCCCAAATAATATCGTCCTGGTCAATTTTTTGTGCGTGGCGTAATTTGATTTCTACAGTATCTGTCGGGTGGTAAGGTAAAAAAGAATTGGTAAATTCACGATAAGACATATTTTCGGAGTTTTCCATAATAAAAGAATCATCCGTCATTCCTAATTGAACTAAAATATCCCAAGCACGAGAATATCCCACTCTTCTGATGGTACCTCTGTAAACAGTTAAAGCATCATCTAAACCATAAACACTTCTATATTTTAACGAATCTCTGTTAGCATAGGCCTCAAATCGCCCAAAACCTTCAACTTCTAAAAATTCTGTTCTTCTGAATAATTTGTTATAAGGAATGTATTTGTAAGTGCCTTCCTGAATGAATTTAGCAGTTCCTCCTTGCCCGGCTAAAACGACATTTCTCGGATTCCAGGTAAATTTATAATTCCAAAGATTGTTGTCGCTTTCCGGCGCTACTAAACCGCCGCAAAAGGATTCAAAAAGGATCATTTTTCCGCTATTGGTAGTAATCTCGTTGATGACCTTCATCGCACTCATGTGGTCTATTCCGGGATCAAGGCCTATTTCGTTCATGAAAATTAATCCTTTCTTTTGGACTTCTTTGTCTAAATCTTGCATAGCAGGACTTACATATGATGCAGTAACCATGTTTCGGCCTATTGTTAAGCAGTCTTTAGCAACTTCTAGATGCAAATGTGCCGGAAGCATCGAAACTACGATGTTTGCTCTTGTGATTTCTTCCCGACGTTGTTTTTCATTGAAAATATCAAAAGCGATTGCTCTGGCATTTTTGTGATTGCCTGTTTTCTTCTTAGCTAGTTCTTCGGATAAATCTGCTATTGTTATGTTTAAGTTCTCTGATTCGGATTTGTCCAAGAGATATCGTATAAGTGAAGACGCAGAGCGCCCTGCACCAATAACCAATATATTTTTCATGTTTAGTTTGTTTGTTTGTGTAAAATATCACACGAATATACTAAAATGTTATATTTTATAAAACCAAATTCCTGATAGATATCATTATTTAACAAATTTTATTTTAATACATTTGTTCAAAATTTTAACCGATGGAGAAGAAAATTTTAGGCTTTGCCATTGCAATTGGATTATTAGCTATCATTTTAGGAGCTTTTGGAGCTCATGGTTTAAAAAAGTTTCTAACCACAGAACAGTTGGCTTCTTTTGAAACAGGAGTTCGATACCAGATGTATCATGCACTTTTTTTATTATTTGTAAGTCAGTTTCAAAGTCTTGCGGTTAAGGATAAAATGATTGTTTTCTATTTGGCAGCATTCGGAGTGCTTTTGTTTTCGGGTTCTATTTATGTATTAGCAACTTCATCGATAACCGGAATAAAATCAAAACTTTTAGGGCCTATAACACCAATCGGAGGCCTGCTGATGATAACTTCTTGGGCCTATCTGCTTTACGTTGTCTTGTTAAAAAACGGCAATTAAAGCTTGTGTTAAAATATAATTCTTACTTTTGCAACTTTAAAATAAACAACATAACACTAATTTTATGGAGCAGTACACACAATTAGCGAAAACGATTTCGTTAGCAAAATACGGAATAAAAGACGTAGAGGAAATTGTTTACAATCCATCTTATGATTATTTGTATAATGCGGAATTGGATAACCAATTAGAGGGGTATGAAAGAGGACAATTGACCGATTTGGGAGCTGTCAATGTAATGACAGGAGAATTTACAGGGCGTTCGCCTAAAGATAAATATATTGTAAAAGATGACGTTACAAAAGATACTGTTTGGTGGACTTCTGAAAAAGCGGTAAACGATAACAAACCGATATCACAAGACACGTGGAATGCTCTAAAAGAAGTTTCTATAGAACAACTTTCAGGGAAGAAGTTGTATGTAGTAGATGCGTTTTGCGGTGCAAATGAAAATTCGCGTTTAAAAGTACGTTTTATTATGGAAGTGCCTTGGCAGGCTCATTTTGTAACAAATATGTTTATTAGACCAACAAGAGAAGAGTTGGAAGATTTTGGTGAACCGGATTTTGTAGTGGTTAATGCATCAAAAACATCGTTTAAAGATTATGCAAAATATAATTTGAATTCAGAGGTGTTTGTAGCATTTAATTTAACTGAAAAAATGCAATTAATCGGAGGAACATGGTACGGAGGAGAAATGAAAAAAGGAATGTTCTCTATGATGAATTATTATTTACCACTTCAAGGGATTGCTTCGATGCACTGTTCGGCAAATAAAGGAAAAGAAGGAGATGTTGCTGTATTTTTTGGATTATCGGGAACAGGAAAAACAACTTTATCTACTGATCCTAAACGAGAATTAATCGGTGACGATGAACACGGTTGGGATAACGATGGAGTGTTCAACTTTGAAGGCGGATGTTATGCAAAGACAATTAATTTGAGCAAAGAAAATGAACCGGATATTTATAATGCTATCCGTAAAGATGCTTTATTGGAAAATGTAACGGTAAATGCCAACGGCGAGATTGATTTTACAGATGGTTCTGTTACGGAGAATACAAGAGTTTCATATCCTATTGATCACATTGAAAATATTGTAAAACCGGTTTCTAAAGCAGGTCACGCTACAAAAGTGATTTTCCTTACAGCAGATGCTTTTGGAGTGATGCCTCCGGTTTCAAAACTAACTCCGGAGCAAACAAAATATTATTTTCTTTCCGGTTTCACGGCTAAATTAGCAGGTACAGAAATAGGTATAACTAAACCGGAGCCTACATTCTCAGCTTGTTTTGGTAAAGCATTCTTAAGTTTGCACCCGACAAAATACGGAGAAGAGTTGGTGAAAAAGATGGAAGAGCACAATGCAACAGCTTATATGGTGAATACGGGTTGGAACGGAACAGGAAAACGTATTTCAATTAAAGACACCAGAGCTATTATTGACAGAATTTTAGACGGTTCTATGGAAAAAGCAGCAACAAGTGTGGTGCCGATATTTAATTTTGAAGTGCCTAACGTATTGGAAAATGTGGATACTAATATTTTGGATCCTAGAAATACTTATGCGGATGCTTCTGAATGGGAAAGCAGAGCAAAAGATTTGGCTGAAAAATTCATTAAGAACTTTGTACAATATACAGATAATGAAGAAGGTAAATCCCTTGTGGCTGCTGGTCCGCAATTGGGTTAATTTTAAAAAGTGTAAATAAGAAAAAGGGTTTCGAAAGAAACCCTTTTTTTGTGCTATAGAAGAAAATAAAATATAAAGAATTATTATTTTCCTTTGTTTACTTCTAAGATATATTTTTCTAATGCGCCGGTCATAGATGGTGTTTCCGGTGTTGGAGCCATGATGTCCACACGTAAGCCACGATCTAAAGCTTCTTTTTGGGTAGTGACGCCAAAAACGGCAATTCTGGTATTGTTTTGTTTGAAGTCAGGGAAATTTTTAAATAGAGATTTAATCCCTGTTGGACTAAAAAATGCCAAAACATCGTAATAAACGTCCTTCAAATCAGATAGATCACTCATTACAGTACGGTAGAAGATTCCTTGTGTCCAATCTACTTTTAAAGCATTTAATGTTTGCGGAACGTCTGAGTTCAGCTGATCCGTGTTGGGTAATAAAAACTTTTCGTCTTTGTACTTTTTGATTAGAGGAGCAAGGTCTGTAAACTCTTTTTGACCCACATAAATTTTTCGTTTTCTGTACACCACATAACGTTGTAAGTAGTATGCAACGGCTTCAGATTGACAGAAATATTTTAGATCTTCCGGCACTTTAAAGCGCATTTCTTCTGCAACCCTGAAAAAATGATCTACGGCATTACGGCTGGTTAGGATGATAGCCGTAAATTTACTCAAGTCAATTTTTTGAGCCCTAACTTCTTTTGCGCTTACGCCTTCTACGTGGATAAAAGGTCTGAAGTCTACTCTAACTTTTAGTTTGTTTTGAAGTTCAAAATAAGGAGAATTTTCAACTTTAGGCTCTGGTTGTGAAACCAAGATTGTTTTCACTTTCAAATTTGACATAAGATGTTCAATTTTTTGTAATCCAATAATACATGAAATAATAGGGCGCTATTTCAAAGGTGCAAAGATATAAAATAAAATAGAATATTTTACGGGCTACTAAATTTTGGTATGTTTTTAAAGTTATCAGGTAAGTAACTGATGAAAAAGCGATGATTAATAATACCAGTACAATATAGATTCCGTTGCTGTTGACGGCATTATAAAATAAGATAATGTCGATGGGTAATAGTAAGAGTCCTATATAAGTTCTGTAGGTTACTTTTAATAAATTGAATTGCTCAGCAAATTCCTCAATCCTGAAAGAAGTGGCAATGATCTTTTCAATTAAATATTTAGATAGAATGAAAACTGTTAGAAAGGTAAAAATCTGAATGTATAAGATAACGTTATGCTTTTCTTTTCCGTAGAACTGAGCTAACAATAGTAAAATGAAAAAGGAAAGTGATATCATTTGTACGAAAAATAAAGAAATAGTAAAACCGCTTCTGATATTAGAGGATTCTTTATAAATCTTAGTATATTTGTCAGATACTGCCAAACGAAGAAATTCGTTAAAGCGAGCCCCAAAAACATTTCGGTTTATTGCAATAGCAATGAAAGCTACAAGAAACAGAATGGTAGCCCAGTTATTTAATCCTATGATTCTCTCGGTAAAGAAAATTTTGTGCATGGCACAAAATTACAAAAAATACTATCAGAACTATTATTATAAAATAATTAAGATATAAAGTCGAGAAATAGCGTATTTTTGTATCCAAATTTTAACAGAATGCCAAAAGGATTAGTCGTTATTCCTACGTATAATGAAATCGAAAATATAGAGAACATTATTAGAGCTGTCATGGCGCTAGATGATTTTTTCCATGTTTTGATTGTTGACGATAATTCTCCTGACGGAACTGCTCAAAAAGCTTTGAGCCTACAGCAAGAGTTTACTGGCAGGATTTTTGTTGAAATTAGACCAAAAAAATCAGGATTGGGAACAGCTTATGTTCATGGCTTTAAATGGGCAATAGCTAACCAATACGATTACATATTTGAAATGGATGCTGATTTTTCACATAGCCCTAACGATTTGCCAAGGTTGTTGGAAGCCTGTAAGAGCGGAGCAGATGTCGCTATAGGATCGCGTTATTCAACAGGAGTTAATGTCGTAAATTGGCCTTTATCAAGAGTGTTGTTATCTTATTTTGCGTCGGTTTATGTGCAAATTATTACAAGTATGAAAATTCATGATGCCACGGCAGGATTTATTTGTTATAAGCGGAGTGCATTAGAGAATATCGGGCTCGATAAAATAAAGTTTATAGGTTACGCGTTTCAAATTGAGATGAAATATAGAGCTTTTGTAAAAGGGCTTAAATTAGTTGAAGTTCCAATTATTTTTACTGATCGGACTAAAGGACAATCCAAAATGAGTGGCTCAATCATTAGAGAAGCTATTTTTGGAGTTATATTATTAAGAATTAAAAAATTACTGAATACCATATAATGAGCACTTATTTAATCAAGAATGCTAAAGTTGTAAATGAAGGGCAAATTTTTGAAGGCGATGTTTTAGTAGAAAATGGATTTATTAAAGAAATAGCCGAAAAAATTAGTCCTAAATCTTCAGAATGTATTATTGTCGATGCAGAAGGAAACTATTTGATTCCGGGAGTAATTGATGATCAGGTGCATTTTAGAGAACCGGGATTAACACATAAAGGAAATATTGCGAGCGAAAGCAGGGCGGCTGTTGCCGGAGGAATTACCTCTTTTATTGAGCAGCCAAATACGGTTCCCAATGCGGTTACACAAGAACTTTTAGAACAAAAATATCAAATTGCTGCTGAGACTTCTTATGCTAATTACTCCTTTATGATGGGAGGAACCAATGATAATTTAGAAGAAGTTTTAAAAACCAATCCTCGAAATGTTGCCGGAATCAAATTGTTTTTAGGTTCTTCAACAGGCAATATGTTGGTGGACAATCAAGAAGTTTTAGAAAAAATATTTTCATCAACTAAAATGTTGATTGCTGTACACTGCGAAGACGAAGAAACTATAAAAGCAAATTTAGAGCACTATAAAGCAGAATACGGAGATGATATTCCAATGAAATTTCATCCTTTAATTCGCAGTGCTGAAGCTTGTTATATTTCGTCTTCTAAGGCTATTGAGCTGGCTAAGAAAACCGGAGCGCGTTTGCATGTATTTCACCTGTCAACGGCTAAAGAAATGAGTTTGTTTACCAATAAAATTCCTTTGGAGGAAAAACAAATCACAGCCGAAGCTTGTGTGCATCATCTTTGGTTTACCGATAAAGATTACGAAACAAAAGGTAGTTTAATCAAATGGAATCCGGCAGTAAAAACAGAAGCAGACAGAGATGCTTTGTGGGAAGCCCTTCTGGATGACAGAATTGATGTTATTGCAACAGATCATGCGCCTCATACTTTAGAAGAGAAAATGAATCCATATACAAGTTGTCCTTCTGGAGGTCCGTTGGTTCAGCACGCATTAGTTGCTATGTTCGAAAAACACGTGAAAGGAAAGATTTCAGTAGAGAAGATCGTAGAAAAAATGTGCCATAATCCGGCTAAGATCTTTAAAATTGAAAAAAGAGGTTTTATCAGAGAGGGTTATCATGCAGATCTAGTGATTGTTAATTCACATTTACCTTGGGTAGTAAAAAAAGAAAATATTCTATACAAATGTGGATGGTCTCCGTTTGAAGGAACTAATTTTAAATCAAGAGTGACTCATACTTTTGTTAATGGAACTTTAGTATATACTAATGGTAAGGTGAAAGATGTTAAGGTGGGAGAACGATTGTTATTTGAAAGAGAATAAAAATGAAAAAAATACTAATCCTGATTGTTTTTTTTATAATAGCCTGTAACTCTAATCCGGTTCCTAAACCGGATCATTTGTTGAGCGAAGATCAAATGAAGGATATTTTATATGATTTGGCTATTTTGCAGGCAATGGAAAGCTATAATCCTGGTAAGTTAAGAGAAAATGGTGTTGACGCGAGAAGCTATATTTTTGATAAGTATCAGATAGATAGTACTGTTTTTTATCAGAATCAGCGGTATTATGCGTCAAATGCCCGCAAATATAAAAAAATGTATAAAGCTATTTTGGAACGGGTTAATAATCAAATTTCTGAAGAAGATTCTATTAATCAGGAAAATAATTTGGGAGCTAAAAAGAAAGATTCTATTATTAAATCCAAAAGAAGTCGGATAAACCGAGATAGTATTAGCAATAATCTTCCTTTGAAATAAAGGAAAAGATTTCATTTACAGTTTTAAAATTGTAATTAAGAGCTTGTTTAATTTTATTGTTGTTATACTGTTGTGTGCTGTGAGAAGCTTTGGCCATAGTTTTGGTAAACATTCTTTTTTTACCTAAAATAAAGAATAAAAACCAATCTAATCTCCAACCAATTGCTGTCAACGTTTTATTGGCATACACATAAGGTCTTTTTACTTTTAGAATATCTGCGATGGTATAGAACAGTTCTTCTTGGGAAATATTTTCTGAAACTAAGGTATAACGTTCTCCGTTAAAATTGCCATTCATTAAGGTAATCATACAGTCAACCACATCTTCTACGGCAACAACTGCGACAATACCCTTTGAATAAAAAGGGAATCCTTTTTTTATGTTTTTTATAATCAAGCTACTGCCTTTATCAGGAAAACCATAACCAAAGATTACTCCCGGATTTACAATCACAACTTCCAAGCCTTCTTGGTAACCGCGCCAAACTTCCATTTCGGCTCCGTACTTAGTTATAGCATAGTCGCTGTGGGGAATTTCGGTATTCCATTCTGTTTCTTCAGTAAGTATAGTTTCGTTTTCTTTTAAGTCTCCCAAAGCAGCTATAGATGAAACATGACAAATTTTTCGAACGCCAAAATCAATACAACAATTAACAATATTAGCAGTCCCTTCTTCATTTATTTTACGAAGCAGGTTCTCATCTTTCGGATCAAAAGAAATATAAGCAGCACAGTGATAAACTTCGGTAACGCCCTCAAAAGCTTTGTTTAAGCTCGGAATATCTGTGATATCGGCATTTATCCACATAATTTTTTCAAAAAGAGGTAAAGCATTATAGTATAAAAAAACTTTCTGAACTGCTTCTAAACTTTTTTTGTTTCTGTAAATGGCTTTCACAGCTTCGTTTTCCTGAAGCAGTTTTACAAGTAGGTGAGAACCTACCAAACCTGTTGCACCTGTTACTAATACCATGATGTAAAAATAGGGAAATCTTTAATGTGAAAGTAACAGAATTGCGATTAAATACAACTTTATAACTTTGAAACTTTGAAACTTTGAAACTTAGCTACTATCTTTGCGCAAATTATTGTAAAACGATGAAAAATTTAGTAGAAGAATTACGTTGGAGAGGTTTGGTACATGACATCATGCCTGGAACTGAAGAGCAATTGACAAAAGAATCTACTACAGCATATATTGGTTTTGATCCTACTTCGGATTCCTTACATATCGGAAGCTTGGTGCCTATCATTTTGTTAAAGCACCTTCGTAATTTCGGACATAAGCCTATTGCTTTAGTAGGAGGCGCAACGGGTATGATTGGTGATCCGTCAGGTAAGTCTGACGAGCGTAACCTTTTAGATGAAGCTACCTTAAACAAAAATGTAGAGGGAATTAAAGGTGTTTTGTCTCGCTTTTTAGATTTTGAAGCAACGGATGCCAATGCGCCGATTCTGGTAAATAATTACGATTGGATGAAAGAGTTCTCATTCATTGCTTTTGCGCGTGATATCGGAAAGCGTATTACTGTAAACTATATGATGGCTAAAGATTCTGTAAAGAAGCGTTTAAGTGGTGAAGTAGGAGATGGAATGAGCTTTACGGAATTTACCTATCAATTAATTCAAGGGTATGATTTCTATCATTTGCATAAAGCCTACGGTTGTAAATTGCAAATGGGAGGAAGTGACCAATGGGGAAATATTACTACCGGAACGGAAATTATTCGTAGAATGAATGTGGGGAATGACGAGCAAGCAAAAGCTTTTGCTATGACTTGTCCGTTGATTACTAAAGCAGACGGTTCCAAATTTGGAAAAAGTGAAGGCGGAAACGTTTGGTTAGATGCCGAAAAAACATCGCCTTATAAATTCTACCAATTTTGGTTAAACACAACAGATGTTGATGCTGAAAAATACATTAAAATCTTTACGTTTTTAGACAAAGAAACTATTGATGCTTTAATTGCAGAACACCAACAAGTACCACATTTGCGTGCGTTGCAAAAACGTTTGGCAGAAGAATTAATGTTGTTTGTACATTCTCAGGAAGATTTAGATAATGCTATTGCCGCCTCAAATGCATTGTTTAGTAATTCTATTGACGAACTAAAAAAATTAGATGAGAAAACTTTTTTAGAGGTTTTTGATGGTGTGCCAATGGTTGAGTTGCCAATGAGCGAAATAGAAGCGGGTTTAGATATGATTGCTGCTTTGGCTGCCAAAACCAATTTCTTAGCGTCAAACGGAGAAGCTCGTAGAGAATTGAAGCAAAATGCTATTTCAGTAAATAAAGATAAAGTTGGAGAAGACAAAGTGATTACAAAAGAAGATTTGATTAATGATCAATTTGTATTGCTTCAAAAAGGAAAGAAAAATTATTATGTAATTAGAGTAAAGTAATTTACAGAACCATTAGATTACAACCTCTGATATCAGAGTTATCAAAACGTCCCAACACTTCGAAAGAATGGTTGGGATATTTTTTCCCCAAATCCTGAGTAGCAATAAAACTGCATGAATTGATATTGGCCAAGTCAATTACATTGATTCCTCCTGTTTTGCCTTCAGGAATAAGAGTTAAAGCATCTTCGGTATCGCGGATCAAAATTTGCATCCAGGGCGGGCATTCAAAAATGCCATTTCCCAAGGAATAAGCTTGTGATAATAGTTCAGTCATACCATATTCAGAATGAATGGCAGATACACCGAATCCTTTGCAAAGGATGGAATGTAGCTCTTCGCGAATGATTTCTTTTCTTTTACCTTTCATACCGCCGGTTTCCATGATAATAGTGTTGTTTAATTGAAACGAATGTCTTTCAATTAGGTCCAACAAGGCATAGGTTACTCCAATTAATAGCACATTTTGCCCGGAATTATCCAGTTCTTCCAGTTTTGTAATTAATTCATCATAATTGTGCAGGTAAAAGCCAGAATCGGGATGATGACTTAGTTTAATTAAATCTTCTACCATGTGGATCAAAGAAGATCCTTCACGTTCTAAATAGGATGGTAGTAAGGCTAAAACACAGTAGTTTTCAATATTTCCGTAAAATTCAGCAAAACCTTTGCGGTAGCTTTCTTCGTAAAGAGAAATGTCAGTTACTAAATGCCGACTGTTTTGCATACCGGTTGTACCACTACTGGTAAAAATTTGTTGTATAGGTTCCGGTGAACTTAAAATTCCATGACTTTTAAAAAATTGAATAGGTAAAAAGGGAATGTCTTCAACAGTCTTTGCATTAGAAGGATTTCTTCTGATTAAATCACAGAACTCTTGATAAACCATGTTGTTTTCGTATTGGTAACGAAAAACTTTCATAGTGATTTTTTCAAAATCTTTTTTCCCGGAAATAGTGAATATGTCGTGAGCTGAAACCAAGTCAATTTTTTTGCAAAGCTATGAAATAAAAAAGCACTAATTTTTAGTCAGGGCTTTTTTATAAAACATTTTAAAGGAAAATTATTCTACCACTAATTTTTGGCTAGCCGTTTTTCCTTCTATTGTAATTTTTACAATATAGATTCCGGAAGCTAAGTTAGCCACATTTACATAATTGTTTTCCGTTGTGGTGTTGATGATTTGTTTACCCAACATATCATATATTGAGACTTGCTTGATAGAGTCGGAAGTAGAATTAAAAAATAATATATTCCCTGAAATAGGATTGGGATATATTTCTAATTGTAAATCTGAAACAGTAGTTTCAGGAACTGGCTCAATCATGTGTAATTTTTTCTGTTGTATTTTATATTCATTCTGAATGTCAATATAATTACAATCGCCAATTTTAGCTATAAATTCACTTCCGGGTGCAGCTCCAAAACCGGGAGTTAATAAAACTTCATTTGGAGATAAAAAAGTGACACTAATTTCGTCTCCAATTATTGAAGTTGAAGAGAGACTGCCACTAGCTTTTCTCCAATGCATCAAATATTGATGTTTATTGACAAAATTTTCGGTAATAGTTGAACTGGTCGGACATAAATGCTTAATGATAGTTTCTCGTAATAAATCTTGGCATGTCGGGCAAAAAGATTGTGTTACGGTTCTCATTTTACAATCGTTTTTAGGCCTATACCAACCAGTATTCACATAATTTGCACTTTCATACAATCCAGTTACTGTATAAGAGCATGATGAGCCATAGGAACAGGTAGGAATTGGAGTTGACGGGTCAATAAGATATTTCCAGGGAATGTCTTCTAATGTGGAGAAATTGGTGATATTCCTGTTGTGGAAAAGAGGGAAATCATTTGGGTCGACACTAGCTGTAGTCGGGCCATATTCATCACCTAAAAGCCCAAAAGTGTGTCCGAATTCATGTATGATCACATCATACATATAGGAACCATAACAATTTTCTGTCGCGAAGACATACTTGCCACCGCCGCCAGTATAGTAATCGTTGTTAAAAATAGCGATAAGATATGATTTATCGTCGTAACCCGGAATATAATTGGTGATTAAATTATCCATTCTGGTTTTAAATGTGTCATAATCTTCAGAGCCGCTAACACTACCTCCGCTACATAGCGTAGGAGGATTAAATTGATTAAAAGCTCTTGGGAAACCATTTGTGGCAGCGATGTCCCTAACTAATATTATTCTGAAATTGGTTTGAAATTCATTAAAAGGAGTTGTAGACCAAAGTTTATTGAGGAATCCGGTAACAAATGAATTAAATTCACTCATGTGAGCATTATCATAGCCCTGAGAAACAATATAGATGTTTATCTGAGAATCGCTCGTTTCATAATAGGTTTCCAGTGTAACCTGACTGCTGACTTTTGTTAGAAAAAACATAAGGAATATAAGCGCGATATTTTTCATATTCTTAGGCTTTATTCGTTGGAATCTTGTACTTTCTGTAATAAGGACTGAACGAGGTTTTTTAATTCTTTAATTTCCTTTTCTTGCTCTTCATTAACTTTTTTTTGATCGATGAGATACAAAGTAAGCTCTTCAATTTTTTCTTGTTGGATTTTAGTCATTTCGCCTAATTCAATACCATTTGTTTCTATCTCTTCGGCGCTGGGAACATTTATTAAATGACCCTTTTCCTTAATGTACTTTTCTACTTCCTCTAAAGAGGGTAATTTATAATCTTTTTTAAAGACATAATCAGCCCAAGTGCTTTGTAATGTAACCCTGACTTCCTCTGTGAGGATGCCTCCATTTACAAAAAGATTATAAGTAGAAACATCTGCTGTTCCTGCCGTTGTAGGGTAATTACCAAAACCAAAACCAATACTGACTTTGGCATTTAATTTAAGTTGGTCTTGCGCAAAATCTCCCCAAATAAGTTTTTTTTCTTCATTGTTTGCAATTATTAATTTGTCATTTCCAGTTTCAGTAAATCCAGAATTATTACCTATAAAAACATTTCTTGATGTATTTTCACCTCCTTCTGGTGCACTATTGTATCCAATAAAAACATTTGAATCTCCAAATGTTGAACCTGCATATGCGCCAATAATAGTATTAAAGTCTCCAGTGGAACCTGTACCATTACTATGTCCTATAAAAGTGTTTGCTTGTCCAGTTGCTGAATTCCCTGCATTATAACCATAATATGTATTTGCTCCTCCACTAGATGTTGTACCAGCTTGAAAACCACCACTTGTTGCTAATGCATCAGATTGTACATTTTGAGCATTTGTTATCATGGTTATTAATAACGCAAAAAAACTTGTGAAATAAAATATTGTTTTCATAAAAGTGAATTTTAGTTATTTTAAATATAATAAAAAAGCCGTTAACATTGTTAACGGCTTTTCTTTATTTTGTGATATTTAAGAGATTATCTTACAATCAATTTTCTAGTGGCAGTTTTTCCTTCTTCAGTGATTTTTACAATATAAACTCCTGAATTTAGGTTAGCAACGTTCAATGAGTTGTTAGCAACTGTAGTGTTGATCACTTGTTTCCCTAATACGTCATACACTTGAACTTGTTTTACAGCGTTAGCAGTAGTGTTGATGTACAGTGTATTTCCTGAAACAGGGTTAGGATACATTGTTAAGCCATCAACAGTATTAAAAGATTTAGTGCTTAAGAAAGTTGTTGTAGCTGAAATATTCAATTCGTCAAAAATGATTGTAGGTGTGTTATTGTTGTCTTGTCTTAGTAAGAAACCACCAAACTCAGAAATTGGAGTTGAAGTAAGATCAAGACTAATGGTTGGAGTGTCAGCAGGAGTAAATGTCGCTATGTTTGGATTTATCCAGCCTTTTAATGCAAAAGTATCAAAATCATAAGCAACAATTACATAAACAATATCACCAACATTGTATAATGTAGCATCATAATTTGAAGTAGTAGATGTAGTATCAAGACCTAATTGATATTGTGTTCCATTTCTTTTAAAGAAAACCCTTGCTTTATAACTATTAGACGCAGTTCCTGTTAAAACAGCAAAATAAGTTGAGTTGCCATCAGTAACTGTGTTTAAGTCGGTAACACTCACCATGAATCCAGCATAAATAGTTCCTGTAGTGGTGGTTGTAAAAGGAGAGAAACAGTCTATACCAGATCCTACAAAAGTTACTGAATTTCCGGCATTTGATAATGTACTATATGATAAACTTCCAGAAGCTACTGTAATATCATCACCGGAGTTTACATTCGTCCACATTTGCTCTAAACCTAAAGAATTTAAAACGGTATAGTCAAATGGTTCATAATAAGGTAATGTGTTAATTGGTTTACATTCAGGGCTATTACCTGTAATGTCTAAATTACAAGTTCCTCCTGTAATGTTAATTGCATAATTTGAACCTTCCGTGAAAGTTACAATAATATCACCAGCAGCTATAGAACTTGGATTATCGCCAGAAACTGTTCCTGAAGTAGTAATTACGTAAGTAGCTGTTGAACCTCCAGTAAATGGAATAGTTACACTATAGTCGTCTAATGCTAAAGTAGAAGAATTACAATTTGCTACAGGAGAACCTAAAGACAAAGAACATGTTGATGAAACGTTAGATAATTTAATATCGTCAATTCTAATTTGATCTGATGCACTAGTGTTATTTGTAAACCTAAGTGATAAAGTAGTTGATGAAGGAATTTGTCCGCCTCCAACAGTCACCAAAGTCCAGGCTGTTGTTGTGTTTGCAGTATAAGTAATTCCATTCCATGTAGAACCATCTGTACTATACTCTAGAACAACTTGATTAGTGGTAGGGCTAGTAAGAAGACCAAAGGATAATTCTAAATCAGCAGTTAAATATGAAGAAGTATTTAAACCGTCTATTTGAAAATATTCTCCAGAGGCATTCAAAAACACATTGCCACCAGCAGAAGCTCCTGTGTAACCATTTGAAGCACTTGAGGTTCTAACGTCACCAATACCAGAGTAGGTAATTGGAGAAGAATTTTCCCAACCAGTATAAGAAGTTAATGCGGTAGTTCCGCTTGGTGTTCCCATATTTTCAGAATAAAAAGTTTGAGAAAAGCCTAAAATACTAGTTAGAGTAAATAATAAAAAGTAAAGTTTTTTCATTTTATAAGAATTTAATTCGATACAAAGATATTAACAAATGGAAGTAGTTAACAACTACGCAATGTAAAAAAATAGTTAATAATATTACAGGTTATAAACTGAATTAGTTAATAATCAATTTTCTAGTGGCAGAAGAATCACCTTCTTTTACTTTTATGATATAAACACCAGGTGCTAAGCTACTCACATTAACTTCTTTAGAAGTTAAAACAATATCTAGCACTTTTTTGCCTAAAACATTAAAAATTTCGATTCTTTTTTCGGCAGAAGATTTAGAAGTAATGTAAATCTTTCCGGTATTGGTGGGGTTAGGGTATATAGAAAGCCCATCAATAGCAGGCTGTTCTTGTTTTGTGCCATTGTCAGCATAACTTTTACTCTCCTGAGCTTGAGAGCTTAGAGAAAAGAAAAGCATGAAAAGGATAAGATAGAAGTACTTTTTTGTCATTGGCATAAAATTACGGTATAAAGTTACGAAAAATAATTTTACAAAATACATGCCAAAAAAAAATCCCTCAAATTTGAGGGATTTTTAACTTTTTATTTATAAAATAAATATTAGAATGAATATCCTGTCCAAGAGAAAACAGAAGTATCAGCACCACCAGTAGTACCAGTAGTTACATTGATAGTAGCACCTTGTACAGCAGGAATATCTGTAGAAGTTTCTGTAGCGTCATATTTAATATCGCCAAGGTCTAAACTTGCACCAGTTCCATAACCTGATATTGAAACTAAATTGTCAGCTGCATAACCAGCACCGTCAGTTAAGTCAATAAAATCTCCAGGAGCAACTGCATTACTACCCAAAGAGAATAAAGCGTTAGTGATTGTAACACCACTTCCTCTTCTGATTTTAACAACATCACTTAATTCTACTACTGAGTTAGAAACGATAGTTACATTAGAAAGAGTAGGGTTTGATTGACCTGATTGATTTGGAGATAAACCATCTAAGTTACCATCTGCTTCAATACCTCTTGGGTCAGAAGTAACATCATTGAAACCAAATTCTCTGATTGCATAAGCATTGTCTATTGAACCTTGGTAACCTTGAGTCCAGTCAATCATATCGTCTTTTGCGTTTACTACCAATAGGTTAGTTATGTCAACTGTTCCTCCGAAGAATTCAATTGCATCATCATCACCATACATAGAAGCAATGTTGTCTACAGTTGTACCGTTACCTACACCATAGAAAGTAAATCCGTTAAATTCTTTATCTCCGTTGATACGAGCACCAGTATACTGAACAGTTACATATTTTAAAGTACCTGAATTATCACTTGCATCATTACCACCGTAGATGAAATCAACAACTTCTGTTACAGCAGTACCACCACCACTGATTGGGGCTTTACCCATGATTAAAAGTCCTCCCCAGTCACCAGATCTTGGGTTACCAGAGTCAGAAGTAAGTAAGATTGGATTAGCAGCAGTTCCTTCAGCATCAATCATAGCTCCTTGCTCAACAGCTACATAAACATCTGTTCCACCTGGTCTTGCTTTGATTGTTACTCCAGGCTCAATAGTTAAAGTGTATCCGTTTTTAACAACTAAAGCACCGTCTAAAATATATTCTCCGGCAGCTAAAGTAATGTTACCTTCAATGTCTCCTTTTAAGCTAGAAGCATTATAATCAGGGTCTGTTAATGATGTGATCTTTCCGTCTAAATCGGTTGTAGGAGTTGAAGAGTCATCATTGCTACAAGCAGCTAATGAAGCTGTAATTAATGCTAACCAAAGTGTTTTTTTGATTGTGTTCATAATTTAAAATTTAATAGTTAGATAATAGATAATTTGTTTTTATGTTTTATAAATTCCAATTCAAACCAAAAGTTACAAATAGTCCTTTTCTGTAGCTTTGAACCAACGATTCTGTTGTTGTAGTACCGTCTGTGGTTTCTTGGGTAAATCTGAATCTAGGGTTTAAAATATTTTTCACGCCTAAATTCATAGTAAGTTTTTTATCTTTTAATGTAAATTTGTTGATAAAGTCAAGGGTTGGAACTGTTTTTTCAATAACGTTTTGATTATCAGAAGTCCCAATGGAGTAGACTTTATCATAAAAATAGTTGAATACTAAAGTTGAGGTTAAGTCATTTTCATCTGTTTTGAAATTATAACTTAGGTCAGAATTAATTAACAAAGGAGTAGCACCTTCTAATTTACTTGTTTCATTTGTAAAATAAACGGTTAAATTGTCAGAGTCAACATCTTCTAATTTTTGTTCAGAATATAAGTAAGAAGCATTTAAACCAAATGATAAGTTATTGTTTCTGGCTTCGCTTTCTGTTTTAATGATATTTTTACGTAGTTCTAATTCAACTCCGGTAGCAAATGCAGTTCCTGTGTTTACAAAAGAAAATTCGTTAGCTGCTGAAGCTACTCTAATTCTATTGATTGGATCTTGAATGTTTTTGTAGAAACCTCCAATTGAGAAGATTTCACCACTTGCCATGTACCAATCATATTTTAAGTCGAAATTGATATTGGTTGATGGAATTAAATAAGGATTACCAAATTCATTAAATGTAACATCTTCATATAAGAAAGGAGCATTTTCTTTAAACTGAGGCATAGTATATGTTTGGCTGGCAGCAAAACGGATAGCATTTTTCTCGTTTAAAGAATATTTTGCATTTAAACTTGGTAATATGTATGTTTTATTGATTTTTGCTGGATCAACAGTTAAATCATTGACACTACTTGAAATATTAGTGTCCCAGTCGATTTTTTGTTGAATTGACTCAAAACGAGCACCAGCTTGAACTGTTAACTTTTCGTTGAAAGGATATAAAATTTGAGCGTAACCAGCATAATTATCTCTTTTTGCAGTATAAGTGTATGGCACAAAAGCATTACTTCCATAGCCTCTACCAGTTCTTAAATCGTAACTTCCATTGTCTAAGTTTTCTTGACTAAAAGTGGCATCAGGATTATTAATGTCCACAATATTGTTGTCAGTGAAAAAGTTGTAATTGAACTGAATTGCACTAAAATCTCTTTTTGTTTTTCTGATGTTACCTCCAAAGGTTAAAACTTTCTTTAAATCACTATCAGGGTTAAAAGTGTATTTAGCTTCTGCCTTACCTATATAGTCATCCTCATCAAGAGTTGCAAAGTAACGATGGTTTAATACTGCTGAATTAGTAGCAACAACATATTGACCATTAGCATACTTATAAGAGTTTGTTTTGCGATCTGGCTCAGAACCTCTTACCATGTTGTAAGCAGCACTTGTATTTAAACTGAATTTTTTTGAGAATTCGTAATCGAAGATGACTTGATTGACGAATAAATTATTGTTGTTTGCTTGTTGCCTTCTAATGAATGAATTATTTGCATCACTATCATTACTGTCATATACGCTTCTTGAAAAACCAACATAATCACCAACAAATTGTTTGTTGTCATGGATATACATAGAGTTTATCGCTATGCTTCTACCAGAACCGAATCTATATTTAATATTTCCTAAAGCTGTTTGAGTAGCAGAATAGTCAGTTCTTTTAAAAGCTAAATCTTGAATAGAACCACCAGTTGCGTTTACAGAACCTGTTTTTCCTGATCTATAAGAGAAATCGCTTGTGGATAAAACAACTGCAAATAAGGATAAGCTCTTGGTATCTGAAAAATGAATTTTTCCGCCGCCACTTAAAGAAAAGTTGGTATTAACAACATTGTTTTTTTCTAGAGGTTTGAACTTAGTATCAAATGCGTTTGAATTTAAAGAGGTAATAGGTGCATCAGTCCCATTTTTTAAGAAACCAAAATAATTAAATCCGTCAGCAACTAAAAGTTGATTGTTAAGAGCATTGGTGTTAAAACCGGTTCCGGCAGAAATGCCGAAAGCTTTGCTTTTTTCTAACTCTTTTGATGCAATATCAATATTAGCTCCGGCAACATCTCCGTTTAAATCTGCACTGAAAGTTTTATTTACATTAATATTTTTAATAATATCTGTGGTGAAAAAACTTAAAGCAATGTTTTTATATCTTGGATCTTCAGAAGGTAATGGTAAACCATTTAAAGAGGTAGAGTTATAGCGGTCGCCTAATCCTCTGACGAATACATTTTTTACCCCTTCTTGTTTAGAAACTCCGGTTGTTTTGGTAACAGCAGCTGTTGCATTACTAACCCCTTTTCTGGAAAGCTCTTCAGCACCAATTGCCTGCTTCATATCAATAGCTTTTTGTTGTTCTAGTAGGAGGGTAGTCTCTTTTTCTTTGCTTACTGTAGTTTGTACAACAATATCTTTAAGTTGTACGCCGCTTGCGGCAAGGCTTTCATTTATAATTTTATTTTCTCCGGCTTTTAAAGTAAAAGGAATTTCTTTATTTTCGTAACCCACGTAACCGATAATTAAAGTATAGTTGCCTGGCTCTAAATTGTTAATAATGTATTTTCCGTTTTCATCAGTTGATGCTCCTTTACTTGTTCCTTTAATAGAGATGTTCGCAAAAGGTAACGGTTCGTCATTGTATTCTTTGTCTAAAATAGTTCCTGAAACTGTTCCGGTTTGCGAAAAACCCAGTAGGGAAAACAAAGACAGTAATAATATTAATTTAAATTTCATTTGTTGTGTTATTATTTTGGGGCAAAGGAAAGGCGATTAGATTATCGAAATGTTAATCACTTGTTATAAAATAGTGTTTAAGGTGTTAGTAAAATGTAAAGTGATTAAATAATTGTTAAGTCAATTAAACTTTTTATATTATCTTTACCTTTACAAGCAGTAACATTATGTATTCTCAAGAAATGAAGAAAAAAGACATCAAGATTTTACTGGTAGATGACGAACCGGATATTCTCGAAATTGTGGGGTATAATTTAACCCAGGAAGGATATCAAATAGTTACAGCTTCAAACGGTAAAGAAGCTATAGCCGTAGCGAGAAAAGAACTTCCTCATTTGATTATTATGGATGTTATGATGCCGGAAATGGACGGTATCGAAGCTTGTGAGAACATCAGAAAATTCCCGGAATTACAAAATACCATCATTGCATTTTTAACAGCTCGTTCTGAAGATTATTCTCAGGTAGCAGGGTTTGATGCAGGAGCAGATGACTATATTGCTAAGCCAATTAAGCCAAAAGTTCTTATTAGTAAAGTTAAGGCATTGTTAAGAAGGCTTAAGAACGAAGATCAGGCAAGTGATATAATTAAGGTTGGAGATATAGAAATTAACAGGGAAGAATATAAGATCATTCGTCAAGACGAAGAAATTGTTTTACCACGAAAAGAATTTGAATTGTTCTATTTATTAGCAACTAAACCAGGTAAAGTCTTTACTCGTGAAGAAATTTTGGATAAAGTTTGGGGTAATGAAGTAGTTGTTGGTGGTAGAACTATTGATGTTCATATCAGAAAACTAAGAGAAAAAATAGGGGACGACTTCTTTAAAACTATAAAAGGAGTGGGGTATAAAATTGAATTTTAATGACAGTTAATTTTAAGAAATCATACAAATTCGCTCTTAAATCCTCTACCTACATAACTTTATTTTCTTTTGGTGTATTATACATCTTTAACTATTATTTTTTAAAAGTAAGTTTATGGTATATTGTTTTATATGCCATAATGCTTTTTATTTTTTCCTTTTTTGTATTGCAATTCAGAGTAGAACACTTTATCTACAGAAGAGTGAAGAAAATATATGACGATGTATCGTTATTAGAAAATGCATCTTTTCGCAATCAGCCGGTAACAACGGATATGGCAACTTTGACAAAAGAAGTTCAGAAGTTTGCCCATGACAAAAAGCTGGAAATAGAAACTTTAAAAATCAGAGAAGAATACCGTAGAGAGTTTTTGGGAAATGTTTCTCATGAACTCAAAACACCTTTGTTTACAGTACAAGGATATTTATTGACTTTGCTTGACGGCGCCATGGATGATAAAAATATTCGCAAGAAATATTTACAGCGTGCGGAAAAAGGAGTAGAAAGGTTGATCTATATTGTGAAAGATCTGGATATGATTACCAAATTAGAAACAGGAGACTTAAACCTAAATCTTTCTGAATTTAATATTATTGAGGTCATTCAGAATGTTTTTGACTTACTGGAAATGCGAGCTGCAAAGAAACATATCACCCTTACATTTGACACTCATTATAAACACCCAATAAAAGTTATAGCCGATCAGGAGAAGATTCAGCAAGTAGTAACCAATCTGGTTGTAAATTCTATAAAATATGGAAAAGAAGGAGGAACAACAGAGGTGAGTATTGAAGACTTGGTTAGCAATAAGGTAATTGTTCGGATTACAGATAATGGAGAAGGAATAGAAAAACACCATATTTCCAGATTGTTTGAACGTTTCTATCGTGTGGATAAAAGCGGTGCAAGAAGTGAAGGAGGCTCCGGTTTAGGGTTGGCTATTGTAAAACATATTATCGAAGGGCACAACGAAAAGATTTACGTAGAAAGTGAGTTTGGTGTTGGCTCAGAGTTCTCATTTACCTTAGAAAAGGCGAAATAATTCAGTCCAGCTAATATTGGTTGAAAAATTTTGCAATCCTCTATATAAGGGAATTTTTTCTATTTTATCTACAGTAAATTTTTCTTGCTTACAACTAGGAGCAATACCTTCCGCTTTGTATTTTTTAGCTAAATATTCTTGTTCGTATTGTCCGGGAGTCGGAATGAAAAAAGCTTTTTTGCCTAATTGGGCTAAATCCATTACAGTAGTATAGCCTGAACGACATACAATTTTATCACTTTGGTTAAAAGCAAGCTCTAGCTGGTCACTGTTCATAAAATTGTAATATGTAATATTCTTTTCTATGTTTATCTGCTGTTCAGCTTCAATTTTACCTTTTATAAATAAAACTGGTTTATCATAGTTTTCAAATTCCGATTTGAGTTTTTCTTCCAAGAAAGTTCGTTGTGGTTCCGGTCCTGAAAGAATAACCATAACATCATATTTTGGTTCAACAACACGTTTGTGTAAACGACTGAGCGGACCAATATAGCGTAAGTGTTTTAAGGAAGTATTTCCTAAATGTCCCAATTTACCGGTTAAGTTTGGTGTCCCGGCAACATCAGGAATCCAACATTCATTGAATTTTTTAATGTAAAAATGATGTAATTTGGTTGTAATCCAAGAAGTCGATCCGGTTAAAACGGTTAATTGATGGGTTATAAAAACAGAAGGAATTCTTTTGTGATGAACCCCCAGTCTGTTGTCTGAAATAATGCCGGCTATGCCATATTCTTCAACCCATTTGGCTATTGTATTTCTTTCGTTTTGAATAGCAGAAACAATTTGCGGAACTTGTGCTAACATTTTCCATTTAAAATTTTTCCCTTTTTCCGCATAGCGAATGTTATAGGAGGGAAGCTCTAAATGAAGTAAATCCGGAAATTCTTTTTTTAGCAAAGCTAAAGCTACACCGTCAGAGGCGATTACCGGTTCAAATTCATTGCTCTGTAAAGCTTTAATGATAGGTATACAACGAGTCGCATGACCCAATCCCCAGTTTAAAGGAGCTACTAAAATTTTCTTTTTTGTTTCCAATCGAATCAACTTAATTTTATGTAGCTGCTAATATTCATAACGAATCTGAACTACAGGTAAAGGTATTCTTTTTCAAGTTGTAAAATAAAAATAATTTGTGGTTTCTCATATTTCCTTAATTTTACCAAAAAATTAAATTTTTTCTTGTGGGGAGTAAAAACAAACTAAAACGCTTTAGAGAAAACGAAACATTCAACAATGTAGTACAACCAACTCGAGATGAGGTGGTTTCAGGAAACTTACCTTATAAAGGGAAATGGAGAACCGACTTTTTCAAGAATGATAATCCGATTGTTTTAGAATTGGGTTGTGGAAAAGGAGAATATTCTGTTGGCTTAGCGCAACGATTTCCGAGTAAAAATTTCATAGGAGTTGATATAAAAGGAGCGCGTTTTTGGCGTGGTGCAAAAACTGCGGTGGAAGAAGGAATTCATAATGTAGGGTTTCTTCGTACCCAAATTGAATTAATAGACCATTGTTTTGCTGAGAATGAAGTAGATGAAATATGGATCACCTTTCCGGATCCGCAAATTAAATACAAGCGCACCAAACACCGTATGACCAATACGGAATTCTTACAACGTTATAAAAGAATATTGAAACCTGACGGGATTATGCATTTAAAAACCGATAGCGAATTTATGCATGGTTATACTTTGGGATTATTGCATGGAGAAGGTCATGAGGTGTTGTATGCGAATCATAATATTTACAGGAACGAAGGTGCTCCGGCCGAGGTAACCGGAATACAAACGTTCTATGAGAGTCAATATTTAGAACAAAATAAACCGATAACCTATATTAAATTTAAATTGAAATAGATGGAGTTGGTAATAGCCTTTTTAGCAGGATTTGTAATTGCAGCAATTGGAATCATTGCGCCCGGAATGTTGAACATGACCATTGCCCGATTGAGCGTGGAAGAAAGTAAAAAGCAAGCTTTATTATTCGCTTTCGGCTCTGTTTGTATTGTTTTTCTCCAAAGTTTTGTCGGAACTTATTTTGCTAAATTTCTAGATACCAATCCTCATGTAACAGAAACTTTAAAAAAGTTTGGAACTGTTATTTTTGTATTGCTGACATTCTTTTTTATTTATAATGGAATTCAGGCAAAAAAGAAGAGAAAAATAGATGTTGAGGTAAAAGACAAGCGCAATCGTTTTTTATTCGGTGTAACATTGTCTTCTTTAAATATGTTTGCCATACCGTATTATGCCGTAATGGGATTAATGCTAGCATCAAAAGATCTGTTTCATTTCTCTATTCTTGAGATTATCAGCTTCTCTTTGGCTGCCAGCATCGGAACTTTTGCAATTTTCTATATTTATGCTGTGTTCTTTAAAAAAATTGAACATAAGGTAACGCTGCTTTCTAAAAATATTAATTTTTTTATAGCTATTGTTACAGGTATAGTGGCCATAATGTCTCTTATTAAAATACTTTCTTAAAATGGCAAAGCCAAAAGAATTGAGCTTTTTTGAAAAGGTTTACGAAGTAGTTCGTCAGATTCCTTACGGAAAAGTAACTTCCTATGGCGCAATTGCAAAGGCGATTGGCTCTCCGCAATCTTCAAGAATGGTCGGGTATGCCATGAATGCTTCTCATGGACTAAATGATGTTCCTGCTCATAGAGTTGTTAACAGAAATGGTCTACTCACAGGAAAACATCATTTTGAAGGAACCAACCTCATGCAACAACTTTTAGAGAGTGAAGGAATTAAAGTTGTTGCTAATAAAATTGTGGATTTTGATAAACATTTTTGGTTACCACCTCTTAATCAATAACCATTTCCGGAATTTCACCTTCTACAATAAGTGTTCCTTCAGTTGCTTTTTGAATTTCTTCTACAGAAACACCCGGAGCTCTTTCTAGTAGTTTAAATCCTTGTGGTGTGACTTCAACAACAGCTAATTCGGTTACAATTTTTTTAACACAGCCCACGCCTGTTAATGGTAACGAACATTTTTTTAATAATTTCGATTCGCCTGCTTTATTCACGTGCATCATGGCAACGATGATATTTTCGGCAGAAGCGACTAAATCCATAGCGCCACCCATACCTTTAACCATTTTACCCGGAATTTTCCAGTTGGCAATATCGCCGTTTTCGGCTACTTCCATAGCGCCTAAAATGGTTAAATCTACTTTTTGAGAACGGATCATTCCGAAACTGAAAGCAGAATCAAAGAAACTTGCTCCAGGTAACGTAGTAATAGTTTGTTTTCCGGCATTGATGATGTCAGCATCCTCTTCACCTTCAAAAGGAAAAGGTCCCATACCTAAGACACCATTTTCCGATTGAAATTCTACAGCAATATCTTCGCGCACAAAGTTGGCTACTAATGTTGGAATTCCAATTCCTAGATTTACGTAGTAACCGTCTTTTACTTCTTTAGCAATTCGTTTTGCAATTTGATTTTTATCTAGTGCCATGATTAATCTCTTTTACGGGTTGTACGTTGTTCAATGC
>QKBC01000018.1 GCA_003246205.1 Flavobacterium haoranii
TCAATCATCATCTGCAAAATAATCGTCGTAAAAATTGGTCTGCGAATAATGGCTGTCGTTGGTCTAATCGAAACGATTATCGGGTGAATAATATCCGCTAATTGTGTGATTCCGAAAAGTCCTCCTTCCCTGTTTCATACAACGGCCACTTGTATGAGCAGTAGCGGTTTGCGTGCTACAAACTTATCAAATTATGATGAAGTTTCAGCGGTGTACAGAACTTAAAATTAAGCACTTTTGCCGCTATTGCTTATACAAATTGTTGGCAGCTGGTGTTATTTCCATCTTTCTAGTTTTGGCAAAATACCTTCAGCCATTTCTCTTGCTTTATTCTCTGGTATTTTCAATCTTTCAACTGCAATTCTTATGTTTTTTTCAATCTTTTCTTTAAGAGTGATACCTTCATCAAAGAACTTCCCGTCTTGAAAGCAAAAACTACAATATTTTTCACTTAAACTTTGGTCTGCATTTGTACCTCCTTTGTTGGGGTCGTTTTCCATTGGCATTCCGCAACTTTGACATATTAATGTTGCATTTTTCATTACTATCCTTTTTTGAATTTGTATTAATATTCGATGTCTAAAGGTAATTCACCAGCAGTTTCTATCAAAATCTTTACGTCATTTAACCCAATCGTCCCTCTAAAAATATCATTTTCTTTTATCCTTTGGTTAATCCTTGCGTGTAAATCAATCGGCTCAGATTTTGAAACTTTCTCAACTGTATCAACTCCCAAATCGTAAAGTATCTGAGCATAAGTAACTCCAACCCATTTAATCCTTGATAAATCAGTCAGTTTTGTTAATTCTAAAATATCATTATCAGGTATTTTTTCTGTAATTATTAGTTCCTGTCTGTCAGTCTTTGTCTTGACTTTATCATATAATTTTTCGGTATTTTTAATCCCAATTTTTTCTAACTTATCAATTGTGTCTTTTGAAATCCAAGTGAAATCTGCAATCTTGTTCGGTTTTGGCAGCGTACTATTTAATTCTCTAAGTAGAATAGTTAAATATTCACCGGATAAACAATCAACTTTTGATAGTTCTGCAAATTTGTCCTTTTTCTTGAGTATCTGAATCAATCCTTTTACATTTTTAATTCCAATACTTTTAAAATATCCAAATCGCTCATCCAATTTGTCTTTAAGAATCAATCTACTCGGCGGTAAATATGATGATTCTAATTTTATCCGATAATCATCAGTTGATATTTTCTCTAAATTAATATAGTAACCCATTTTTTAATCTTTTTTTGTGATTATCTGTGTGTACGGTACCACCCACTTGCTGCCAACGTTTAGTATAAGAATAGTAGCCGACTGCGTGGCACTTTCCAGTCAAGTTACAAGAAAGTTGAAGCGGGCTACACCACCTGAATTTACTACTGTCCCGGCTATTATTTTTATACATTGTTAGCCACCGTAATTCTTATCCTGAGAGATATTCTAAAAACTCAGCCGTTGCTGCATTTTTAATAATCCGAGCTCTAACTACCCCAATATCTCTAATGTTTTTTATTAAGTCGTCTTCATTTGTTTCAAACAATTCCTTTATGGTAGAAATTCCAAATTCTAATAGTTTATTTTTTTGAAATTCTGTGATATCAAGAATCGTAATTGGCTCATTCATTTGCTTATTTAATGCTTCCAATATTACAGAATCTTCTTCGCTAAAAACAGACCCAAGTTGTAATGTTGAATATACTGGACTATTTTGCCCATATTCAAGAAAGTTATCCAATTTTAAATTGTTATAAATTTTACTTGAAGATGTATTGATGTTACTCTCTTGAGCCAATACACAACCGTATTTAAGCTCATATCTTTCACCAATTTGAGATTTAGTGGCTTTTACACCTGAATCCATTTTACGAACTATCCCTGTATAACACAATAATCGAAGTGCTTCATTTATTGCTTTCGGTACATCTTTATGAATCCAAAAATATAAGGAGGATTCAGGCTTACTCCGTTCAAGTCTTTCTGTGTTTCTTGAAACAAGTGTTGGTATGACAGTCTCCTCGATAAAAGTCCTTCCCCAATCAATAATTGGAGCATGACCTTTGTACTTATTCCCTAATAAAGTATGTTCACTCCAAACATCAGAACGATAAAAGTTTCTGATGGTATTTTCAACATTTTGAGTCTTTAATGGTATACTTTTCTCTATAGTTTTAAGGAGTATCCGAGGATTTCCTCCAGAACATAAAACCAATGTATTAAATAACTCTTTTTGTGAGTTTATTTGTTTTTGCAATGCTTCATCTGATTGTTTTATAACAAGTTCATGCATAACAGAAAGAAAATCTTCACTTTTAATATCTCTTTCAATTGATTTAAAAGTAGCATCATGAATCATCTCAAAGGTATCGCCATAATGTGTTACTCCAGGATATACAGCGGCATTTGGAGTAATATAAGGGGATTTAAAATCTCTGAATAATGTAAAAAATTGTCTCTGTTGTTCCGGTCTAAAAATATGTGCTGCTTCGTCAAAAAAATATGAAATTCGATTTATTCCATTTTCAGAGCATATTTCTTCAATAGCATCTATTAAATCAGCTAAATCTGGCAACTCATTGGGCAATACTTCAACTGCAGGATTTTTGTATGAACTTTCATATAGAGTAACTAAATTTTTTAGTTTTTCCTCTATCAACTCTACATTTGACTCACTTTCAATAATTAAACTAGTTGCATAGCTATTTACTGCTATTCCCTTTTTTCGTAGTGCTTTTAATGTTTCACGGATTATTTTCGCTAACATCCAATTATAAAATTGAAAACTATCAGTTGTATGGAGCAATGTACTAGCCATAAAACTAATATAGACAGGCAATATTCTTTCTTCGTTAAAAGATTCTTCTAAATTCAGTTCTGCCATTCTCATTAAAAATGATTTCCCAGTACCTCGGCTACCTTCAAGAATAGTTGGACTATTGGATTTAAATGCATCAATAATCTCTTTATCCAAACTCGTACCTACAAATAGATTTTGGATATCATCTTTTTTTATACTTTCTGTTCTATAATAGAAGTTGCTCATAATTTTTATTTTTCTCCACCTAATGCTATTCGAATAACTTCAATGTCGTTTAATTCAGACGTAATGTGTTCTTCAACTTTGCTCACTTGGTCTGTTGTAAGCTCTTGCAAGTATCTAAGTACAAAAAGGTAACAATATATCCTTTTTAACTTAGCAACAATGCTTGAATATTTTTCATGTAAATCTTTATGCCTTTTTATGCTTGGTATTGAATGTTCCCAAGTTTTATAATTACCATGTACAAATTCAGATAATTCACGATAAATGAACTTCACATCTTCCAATATTTTGCCAGAGTCTTTGTTTAAATCTTTAAAAAAAGCATTTGCATATCTGTGAGATAATATTCCATTATCAGGACAAGTTATTAAAGCCCAATTAATATCAAATGAATCATTAACCCATTCATTATAATTCAACTTATTTGCTGAAAAATAAATATGAGAACATACCATTTCTAAAGATAATCGTAAAGAACTAAATGCAGAACGATACAAACCTAGAAGTAAATTAGTGAATGAAATTTCAATCTGTTCTAAAGAATTAAATAAAAGTTGATTTTCATCAGATTTTACTAAAGCACCATTCCAATCTGAAATTATGCTTTTCAAATCATTAATCTCTCCTAGTAATCCATCTTCATTGATTGTTTCTTCAAAGACTTTATCAATTTCTTGCTTAATTCTTTTATAATATTTTTTAGATTCTGATTCCATTTATGTACTAGGTGTTTCTTCTTTTATGGTGGCTAACGACGGTGTACAAGAAGTGCGGGAACTACCGCACCAAACAATGTCCGCCATTACCGTTGTCAAATATAACAATTTAACATTAACAACAACCACTTTGCCCGCATTTATTATACACATTGTTGTATGAAACTTTTAAAAAATA
>QKBC01000007.1 GCA_003246205.1 Flavobacterium haoranii
ACCAATACGGGCATCACCAATGGTAAAGTATTTATAATTTGAAGTGCTGTAATTTTTGCTGGCAAATTTTTCTCTGCTCCAATTAATATGATTACCGGAAATAGGAACAGAACCTGTGAACCCGATGGCTATCAAAACCAAATCGCAAGGAATCGTTCGGCTGGTGTTTGCTACAAGTTCTTTGGTTCGGTTTCCGTGTTGGTCAAAACCAAGAGTCACTTCACTAATAGTGATGGAAATGATCGCTTTATTTTCGTCAACATTGAATTGGGTGGCGTAATTTTTAAAAATGCGTTGGCTTCCTTCTTCGTGAGAAGTCGAATCTTTGTATTGATAAGCATCTAAAGGCCAAGGCGTTTTTTCGGAACGCTCCTTGGGTGGTTTTTCGTGATAATCCAATTCGGTAACGGATAAAGCTCCTTCTCGATTGGCTGTTCCGATACAGTCAGAACCGGTATCGCCACCGCCAATTACCACAACGTGTTTTCCGTTGGCATTGATTTCTTTTGAGTTGATTTCGCCAGAAACTAATTTATTGGTTTCCGTTAAATATTCCATAGCATAATGAGCGTTGGTGAAATTTTCTAAAGGAATATCATACTGACGTTCTTTTTGTGCACCAATAGCAAATATGATTTTGTCGAATTGCTGTTCGAGTTCCGTTAGCTGAATGTCTTTTCCGATTTCAGTTTGGGAATGAAATTCAATTCCGGCTTCTTTTAACAGCTCGATTCTTCTTTTGACTACCGATTTGTTCAGTTTGAAATCGGGAATACCGTATGTCAACAAACCACCAAATTCTTTATCTTTTTCGTAAACAGCAACACTATAACCATACGAATTTAAATAGTAAGCAGCCGCTAAACCAGCAGGACCAGAACCAATGATAGCAATTTTAATTCCGTTTTGTTCTTTCGTTTTTTCGTTGAAAATCCAATTGTTTTCAAACGCTTTTTCGATTATCGTTTTTTCGATTTCTTCAATGGTTACCGCATCACTATTAATGCCTAAAACACAACCTTGTTCGCAAGGAGCAGGGCAAATTCTTCCGGTAAACTCGGGAAAAGGATTGGTTTTCGACAAAATATGATAGGCATCTTGCCAACGACCTTCGAAAGCCGCTTTGTTAAAATCAGAAATATTATTGTCCAACGGACATTTGTAATGACAAAACGGAACGCCGCAATCCATGCAACGAGCCGATTGTTCTTGTTCGTTTTTCGAGTCAAAAGGAGAAGTGAATTCGGTAAAATGTTTTACTCTTTCTGCTACTTCTTGTTTTTGAGGTAATACTCTTTTATATTTTAAAAATCCGTCCATTTCAGTTTCATTTAGTATTCTGCAACTTTTGTTTGGGTTGCCAAAATGATTTTTTTGTATTCGCTAGGAATTAATTTCACAAAGTGATGTTTGGTAACGTTCCAATCGGCTAAAATTTCTTTTCCGAGTGTACTATTGGTTAATCGAATGTGCTCCTGAATTTTATCGAACAGAAATTCGTGTTCGTTAGTGGTGATTTCATCGAATTCTAACATTTCGAAATTTATCATAGCTTCTAAATTTTCTTGCGTTTTGTAGAGATACGCAATTCCTCCGCTCATTCCGGCACCAAAATTTTTACCAATGGTTCCTAGAACAATCACTTTTCCTCCGGTCATATATTCGCAACCATGTGCACCAACGCCTTCCACAATTACATCGGCACCTGAATTACGAACCGCAAAGCGTTCGCCGGCACGTCCGTTAATAAAAACATTTCCGGAAGTTGCACCATATAAAGCAACATTACCTACGATGGAATTTTCTCGCGATAAAAAGGTTGCTTCTTTTGCTTTTTTAGCGACCAATTGACCGCCTGAAAGTCCTTTTCCAAAATAATCGTTGGCTTGACCAATTAAATTTAAGAACAAATTAGTATGTGCAAAAGCACCAAAACTTTGTCCGGCAGAGCCAATGAAATTCAATTTGATATACGGTGTTTTTTCAAGATTTTCCTTTTCATATTTTACCATGTAATGAGATAAGGTAGTTCCAACACTTCGATCTAAATTGAAAATGGTGTAATTTTTTTCGATGAAGTTTTCGCCTTTGAAACGCGGAAAAATTTCGTCTACAATTCGTTGGTTTAAACTTCCTTCCAAATTAAAAGCTTGACAACTAAAAATATGATTCGGAATGTTATAAGTGTTGTGCGCTTTATACAAAAGAGTGTCTAAGTTTAGTGTTTTGGTTTTCCAAATGGTACTGCTATTTGGATCTACTTTTAAAACATCTACTTGACCAACCATTTCATTAATGGTTCGGAAACCAAGAGAAGCCATAATTTCGCGAAGTTCCGTAGCAATATGCGTAAAATAATTAATGACATATTCGGGTTTGCCTTTGAACAATTCGCGCAATGTTTTGTTTTGGGTTGCAACACCAACCGGACACGTATTGGTATGACATTTTCGCATCATAATACAACCTTGCGTAATCAAAGCCGCAGTAGAAATGCTCCATTCTTCGGCACCTAAAAGCGTAGCAATAGCAATATCTTTAGCCGTACGCAATTGACCATCGGTTTGTAAAACGACACGATCGCGTAAACCATTCATTACCAAAGTTTGATTGGCTTCTGCCAAACCTAATTCCCACGGCAAACCTGCATGTTGAATAGAACTAATAGGCGAAGCTCCCGTTCCGCCATCGTAACCCGAAATCATGATAGCCTCGGCTTTTGCTTTTACCACTCCGGCAGCAATTGTTCCTACGCCCGCTTTGGAAACCAATTTTACATTGATTCTGGCCGAAGGATTAGCCGATTTTAAATCATAAATAAGTTGGGCTAAATCTTCAATAGAATAAATATCATGATGTGGTGGTGGTGAAATCAAACTCACGCCCGGTGTGGAATGACGCACTTTTCCAATCCATTCGTCTACTTTATAACCCGGAAGTTGTCCGCCTTCGCCTGGTTTTGCACCTTGAGCAACTTTAATTTGGATTTCGTTGGCTTCCGTTAAATATTCGATAGTTACACCAAATCTTCCTGAAGCAACTTGCTTAACCGCAGATCGCATTTCTGTTTTTTCGTAACGAATAGGATCTTCGCCACCTTCACCTGAATTGGATTTTCCGCCAATTTTATTCATGGCAACAGCTAAGGAAGTGTGCGCTTCCCACGACAATGAACCAAAGGACATAGCTCCGGTTGAAAATCTTTTTAAAATGGAAGTTACCGATTCGACTTCTTCCAACGGAACGCTTATTCGTTTTCTGAATTTTAATAAGTTGCGAAGTGAAATTTTTTCGCTTGAATTGACTAATTCGGCAAATTGTTTATATTGTTGGTAATCGTTTTTCCAAGCTGATTGTTGTAATAAATGGATAACTTCCGGCGAAAGTAAATGTTTTTCACCTTCTTTATTCCATTGGAAAAAACCACCGGTTGTTAAATAATGTTCGTTAAAATCGTAAGCATAGTGATGCTTTTGCAGAATTTCTTTAGCAATATCATCAAAGTTTAAGCCTTCAATACGAGAAACCGTTCCGGTGAAAGCATATTGAATCACTTCGTTGTGAATACCAACGGCTTCAAATATCTGGGCACCGTGATACGATTGTAGTGTCGAAATTCCCATTTTTGAGAAAATCTTCAACAAACCGTCGTTGATTGATTTGGTGAAATTTTTATAGTAATATGCTTTTTCGTCTTCTTTTTGATATTTTTCGCAATAGGCATCAATGGAAGCAAAAGCCATATATGGATTGACCACATTGGCTCCGTAACCAATTAAAGTGGCGAAATGATGCGAATTTAGAACATCGCCAGCTTCAACGGCAATTCCGGTTCTAACGCGTAACTTTTTACGAGTTAAATGATGATGTATAGTTCCGACTGCTAATAAGGATGGAATCGGAGCCCATTTATCACCAGAATTTCTATCGGAAATAATTAAAATATTAATTCCTTCGTCTAACAACGCTTTGTCAGCTTCTTTACAAATTTTTCGTAGTGCTTCACGTAATCGTCCTGGTTTTCCATCGGCTTCAAAAACGGCATTGATTTGTTTGCTTCTGAAATTGGTATGATCAACTTGGCGAAGAGCTTCTAATTGTTCGTTTGTAACCACCGGATGTTCAAAAGTAATTTGTTTACAATGTGCAGGAGTTGTCGATAAAATATTGAACGAACGACCAATACTCGTATTCAGCGACATCATGATGCGTTCGCGAAGCGGATCAATGGGCGGATTGCTGACTTGCGCAAAATGTTGCTTGAAATAATTACTCAAATGTTGGGGTTTATCGGAAAGGATTGCCAAAGGCGAATCGAATCCCATAGAACCAATAGGCTCTTTGCCAGAAGTAATCGTTTCCACTAAATGGCGGTCGATATCTTCTTCGCTAAAGCCAAACATTTTCTGTTTCACAAACAAGTCTTCCGGGTTTTCAATTGCATACGAATTGTTGCGTTTCGGAAGTTGTTCAATACTGATTTCGTTATTGGAAATCCAAGTTTTATAGGGTTTTTGGTTGACGATTTCTGCTTTTACTTCATCATCTTCAATAAAACGTTCTTTGTTTAAATCGATTAAAAATATTTTTCCCGGTTCCAAACGCCCTTTACGTTCGATATTTTCTTCTTCTATGGGTAAAGCGCCCGCTTCGGATGATAAAATGATTCGGCCATCTTTAGTAAAACAAAAGCGTGACGGGCGTAATCCGTTTCGATCTAAAGTCGCACCTACAAAATCACCATTGGTAAAACACAAAGAAGCCGGACCGTCCCAAGGTTCTATTAACGAAGCGTGATATTGGTAAAAATTGCGTTTGGCTTCGTCCATGTTTTTATCTTCTTGCCAAGCTTCCGGAATCAACATCATCATGCTATACGGCATACTTCTTCCGGCTTGATAGAGCAATTCTAACATATTATCTAAATTGGCAGAATCGGAATTTTTATGATTGACCACCGGATTTAAAGTCGCAATGTCTTTTGGAGAAAAATGCGAAGATTCAATATGATTTTGGAACGATTGCATCCAGTTTACATTTCCTTGAATGGTGTTGATTTCGCCATTGTGTGCCAAAAAGCGGAACGGTTGAGCCAAATGCCATTTCGGAAACGTATTGGTAGAAAATCGGGAGTGAATTAAAATAACTTTCGATTTGTACAACGGATTGGACACATCCAAAAAATATTCTTTTACTTGAAAAGTGGTTAATTGACCTTTGTATACAATGGTTTTTGACGAAAACGAAGCGATGTAGAAATTTTCATCGGTTAGACTAAATCTCAAGTGGATGGTTTTCGTGATTTCTTTTCGTAAAACATATAGACGACGTTCAAATTCACGTGATTCATTAGAAAATTCCGAGTGAGAAACGAAAAGTTGCTCGATGGCGGGTTCGGTTTGTTTTGGGGCATTACCCAAAGTTCCGTTGTTTACAGGAACTTTTCGGTAGCCCAATAAATCAAAACCTCTATTTTCTAAAATAGCATTAATTGTCTCGCGGCATAAAGCACGTAGTTTTTTATCTTTCGGAAAGAAAATCATCCCTACGCCATAATGCCCTTTTTCAGGTAATTCTATACCGATTTTTATCAATTCATTTCTGAAAAACTCGTCAGGAACTTGGGTTAAAATTCCGGCGCCATCTCCCGAACAAGAATCAATACCTGTACCACCTCTGTGTTCCATATTTTCCAGCATAGTAATTCCATCAGCAACTAGTTGGTGGTTGGCATCACCTTTTACCTGAGCAATAAATCCTATTCCGCATGAATCATGTTCAAATGAACTTCTATATAAACCTTGATCTTTCATAATTTAATTCTGATTTTCATCACAAAAAGTAGTTTGTGATAGTCCGATTCCAACGAACGGAACTATTAAATTATAAAAAAAATATCAAATACAGAGAAGTGTTGAAAAGAATTAGTGAAAATATAACATAATGTTGTAAAAAATAGAATTACTTTAAAAAAAAGGTGTAAAAAATGCAAAAAAAAGGAGTGCATTTTGCACTCCTCAATTTTATAAAAGAAAGGTATGGATTAGTTAACAATACCTCTTGAAATAACGATTTTTTGGATTTCTGAAGTTCCTTCGTAAATCTGAGTAATTTTAGCATCACGCATCATACGCTCTACATGATATTCACGAACATAACCGTTTCCGCCGTGAATTTGAACTGCTTCTGTAGTTACTTCCATTGCAGTTGTTGAGGCATATAATTTTGCCATAGCTCCTGATAAAGAAATGTCTTGACCACAATCTTTTTCGTAAGCGGCTTTGAAACACAACATTCTGGCAGCCGTGATATGTGTAGCCATATCCGCTAATTTGAAAGCAATAGCTTGGTGTTGGATAATTGGTTTTCCGAATGCTTTTCTTTCTTGAGCATATTTTAAGGCTAATTCGTAAGCTCCTGAAGCAATACCTAAAGCTTGTGAAGCGATACCGATACGTCCGCCGTTTAATACTCCCATAGCAAAATTAAATCCGAAACCATCTTCACCAATTCTATTTTCTTTTGGGACTTTTACGTCGGTAAACATCAAGGAGTGTGTGTCGGATCCACGAATTCCCATTTTATTTTCTTTTGGACCAATCTCAAAACCTTCCCATCCTTTTTCAACGATGAAAGCATTGATTCCTTTGTGCCCTTTTTCAGGATGTGTATGAGCAATTACAATGTAAGTTGAAGCATTTCCCCCATTTGTAATCCAGTTTTTAGTACCATTTAACAAATAGTAGTCTCCCATATCTTTTGCAGTAGTTCTTTGTGAAGTAGCATCAGAACCGGCTTCTGGCTCTGATAAACAAAAAGCACCAATAACATCTCCTTGTGCTAGTGGAACCAAGTATTTTTGTTTTTGTTCTTCACTACAATATTTTTCTAATCCGGCACAAACTAAAGAGTTATTTACAGACATAATAACAGCAGCAGAAGCATCAATTTTAGCGATTTCTTCCATAGCTAAAACGTAAGAAACGCTATCTAAACCAGCTCCACCATATTTAGGATCTACCATCATTCCCAAAAATCCTAGTTCTGCCATTTTTTTTACTTGTTCGTACGGGAAAATAGAATGCTCATCGCGTTCAATAACTCCCGGTAAAAGTTCTGTTTGAGCAAAATCACGAGCCGCTTGTTGGATCATTAATTGCTCCTCGGTAAGTTTTAAATCCATATTATTTGAATAAGTTGTTTGATTTTTTTGTAAAAATAGTCCCCAAATGTAACTATAAATTATTAGACTTTCAATAAGTATTTGTATTTTTAGCCCATGCAGAAAGAAAGCTATTTTGTATTGGGAGTAATGTCCGGAACGTCCTTGGATGGTGTTGATATTGCTTATATTAATTTAACTAAAAAAGGAGAAAATTGGCAATATGTCGTTTTTGAATCCGAAACAATTCCTTATAAAAAAAAGTGGGTAAAATTGCTTAACGATGCCATTGGTTTTTCAGAATCGGAATTAGAAAAAACAAATGAAGAATATACAGTATTGTTAGCATCTATTATTCGAGATTTTATTGAAAAACATAAAATTGAAAATTTGGATGCAGTTTGTTCGCATGGACATACTATTTTGCATCAACCCCAAAATGGTTTTACACTTCAAATTGGTAATCTTCCTTTTATTGCTGAAATTTTGAATCAAACAGTTGTGTGTGATTTTAGAGTTCAGGATGTTGAACTGAAAGGTCAAGGAGCACCTTTGGTTCCTATTGGAGATAAATTACTTTTTTCAGATTATGATTATTGCTTGAATTTAGGTGGATTTTCGAATATTTCATTTGATGTTAATGAAAAACGTGTTGCCTATGATATTTCACCAGTGAATACAGTTCTGAATTTCTATGCAGAAAAATTAGGATTTTCTTATGATGATGGTGGAAAATTGGCAGAAAGCGGAAATTTGAATGAAGATTTGTTTGACGAACTCAATCAGTTGGTATTTTATAGCGAATCATATCCTAAATCACTAGGAAAAGAATATGTCAATCAAATAATCTTCCCGATACTACAGAGATATAATATTTCACCAAAAGATGTGCTAAGAACTTTTACTGAGCATATCGCTTTTCAAATCACACAAAATGTTCGTGGAAATAGTAATGTTTTGGTAACAGGAGGCGGTGCTTATAATTCTTTTTTAATACGAAATTTGCAAAAAAATAAACCTACGGTAAATTGGGTTGTTCCAGATGATAAAGTTATTCAGTTTAAAGAAGCTCTAGTTTTTGCCCTTTTGGGAGTTTTAAAACTGAGAAATGAAGTAAATGTTTTAGCTTCGGTAACCGGAGCTTTGTACGACCATTCATCAGGGAAAATTTGGTTGCAAAAAGATAAAAAATAGTGAAAAAGTGTCGTTTTAAAAATCATTGACAGATTTCAGAAAAGCAAATTTTCTTTGCTTATATTTGTCAAACTTTAAAACATAACCATAAAAATGAAAGAATTATTAACAAAATTCGAAAATAAAGAACCAGAAATTGTATTTAATTGGAAAGACCCGGAGACTGAAGCAGAAGGATGGACAGTAATCAATTCTTTACGTGGCGGAGCTGCCGGAGGAGGTACACGTATGCGTAAAGGTTTGGATATGAATGAAGTATTGTCTTTAGCAAAAACTATGGAGGTGAAATTTACGGTTTCAGGTCCGGCAATTGGCGGTGCTAAATCAGGAATTAATTTTGATCCAAGTGACCCAAGAAAAGAAGGTGTTTTAAAAAGATGGTATAAGGCAGTTTCTCCTTTGTTAAAGAATTATTATGGAACTGGTGGTGATTTGAATGTTGATGAAATTCATGAAGTAATTCCAATGACTGAAGATTGTGGGGTTTGGCATCCGCAAGAAGGAGTTTTCAATGGTCATTTTAAACCTACAGAAGCTGATAAAATTAATAGAATAGGACAATTGCGTCAAGGAGTTGTAAAAGTGATCGAAAATCCTGTTTTCTCTCCAGATGTTAATCGTAAATATACAGTAGCAGATATGATTACCGGTTATGGAGTTGCTGAAGCAGTTCGCCATTATTATGCTATATTTGGAGGAGATGTAAAAGGTAAAAAAGCTATTGTACAAGGATTTGGGAACGTAGGTTCGGCAGCAGCTTTCTATTTAGCAGATATGGGAGCCAAAGTTATCGGAATTATTGATAGAGACGGCGGCGTTATAAATGAAGAAGGTTTTTCTTTTGACGAAATAAAAGCCATGTTCCTAAATAAAAACGGAAATCAGTTGGTAGCTGATACTATGATTCCTTTTGAAGAAATCAATGCTAAAATTTGGTCATTAGGAGCTCAGATTTTTGCGCCTTGTGCAGCTTCAAGATTAGTACAAAAAGAACAAGTTGATCAAATGGTAGCTACTGGTTTAGAAGTGATTTCAAGTGGAGCAAATGTTCCTTTTGCGGATAAAGAAATTTTCTTCGGTCCAATTATGGAAGAAACAGATACTAAAGTAAGTTTGATTCCGGATTTTATTGCCAACTGTGGTATGGCAAGAGTTTTTGCTTATTTCATGGAACGTAAAGTTCAAATGACCGATGAGGCTATTTTTGCCGATACATCAAATACAATTAAAACAGCAATTCAAAAAGTATATGAAGCTAGTTCTGATAAAAAGAATATTAGTGCCAGAGCTTTCGAGATTGCGTTAAAACAATTAATATAAATAAATTTCAATGGAAACAGTATTAGTAGTAGTTTTTATTCTTGGTTATCTGGGAATTGCATTAGAACACACATTTAAGATAGATAAGTTAATTCCTGCTTTAGGAATGATGGCTATTTTATGGGCTTTAATTGCTGTAAATCACATGGAAGTTTTTGAAATTATTCCAGGTGTAGGTAAAGAGCATCATGAATTAGAAGGCACATTGTTGCATCACTTAGGAAAAACAGCTGAAATCCTTTTCTTCTTAATGGGAGCCATGACTATTGTAGAAATAGTAGATTATTTTGACGGTTTTTCAACTATTAAAGGATTTATAAAAACAAAAAGTAAAACAAAATTACTTTGGTTGTTTACTACTTTAGGATTTGTGTTATCAGCAATCATTGATAATCTTACAGCAACTATTGTATTAATCACTATTTTACAAAAAATTGTAAACGATAAAGAATTGCGTTTGTGGTTTGCAGGTTTAATTGTTATTGCGGCTAATGCAGGTGGAGCTTGGTCTCCGATTGGTGACGTTACCACAACAATGCTTTGGATTGCTAATAAAGTTTCTGCTGCTTCATTGATTGAGCATGTACTAATTCCATCTATTTTATGTTATGCAGTGCCAACATTTATAGCTTCAAGAATGAAAATTTTTAGAGGCTCTGTTTCTGATGATCTTGTTGAAGAAACACAAACAGAAAATAAATATGGTCCTTTAATGTTCTATTTAGGTTTAGGAGCAATTTTGTTTGTGCCGATTTTCAAAACTATTACGCATTTACCTCCTTATGTAGGGATGATGTTGTCTTTGGCTGTTGTAGCGGCATTAGCAGAATATTTAAGTAATACTAAATTTAGTTTAGGACATGCAACTGCAGGAGAGGGCGCTGTTCATCATAGTCCGGTTCATAGGTCTTTGTCAAAAATTGAAATGCCAAGTATTTTGTTTTTCTTAGGGATTTTAATGGCTGTTGCGGCATTAGAATCATTAGGAATGCTTTATGATTTTGCTGGAGTGTTAGAAGCGAATGTGCCAAATTTAGGAACTGAACATCATTCTACTAAAATTTCAGATTTAGTTGTACTTTTATTGGGTGCCGGATCAGCAGTAATTGATAATGTTCCTTTAGTAGCAGCAAGTATAGGAATGTTCCAAATTGGTACAGATGAACCCGCTTGGCACTTTATTGCTTATGCAGCAGGTACAGGAGGAAGTATGTTAATCATTGGTTCTGCAGCTGGTGTTGTAGCAATGGGGATGGAGAAAATTAATTTCGTTTGGTATCTGAAAAAAATCGGATGGTTAGCTTTAGTAGGATTCTTAGCAGGTTCAATAGGTTTCTTTATCATTAGAGATTTGGTTTTAAATACAGTGCCATAACAATTTTTAGCATTAAATTTCGTTAGAATAAAAAAATAAAAGTATGAGTATTTTTCTTCAAGCAGATAGTTTAGCTGTTGCAAATGAAATATTGACTGATGATCAACAGCCGGTAGAAAAAACATTATCCATTTGGGAACTAATTACAAGTGGAGGTATTGGTGGAAAAGCCATTATGTTGGTATTGTTTATATTGTTGTTTTTTGCAATATATCTTTATTTCGAACGTCTTATGGCTATTAATAAGGCAAGTAAAATTGATGCGAATTTTATGAATAACATCAAGACCAATATCATGGTAGGAAAAATTGATGCCGCCAAAATGCTATGTGCTCAAACTAATTCTCCGGTTGCCCGATTAATTGAAAAAGGAATTTCCCGAATCGGTAAACCGCTTGAAGATATTAATACGGCTATTGAAAATGCAGGGGCGTTAGAGTTGTATAAACTGGAAAAAAATACCAGTATGCTGGCTACTATTTCAGGAGCCGGACCTATGGTTGGTTTCTTGGGGACAGTTTTGGGTATGATTCTTGCATTCCATAAAATGGCGAGCGGCGGCGGTCAAATTGAAGTAGGAGCTCTAGCTGAAGGGATCTATACTGCTATGACCACTACAGTAGTTGGACTTATTGTAGGTATTGTAGCTTATATTGGGTACAACCACTTGGTAGTTCGTACGAATAAAGTAGTAAACCAAATGGAAGCCAATGCAGTTGAGTTCTTAGACCTGTTAAACGAGCCGATATAAAATTAAGCAGCAAAATCAAGACACATGAAGATTGGAAAAAATAAAAATAAAGTATCCACAGAATTCAATATGTCTTCAATGACAGATATTGTGTTCTTGCTGCTCATATTTTTCATGCTGACTTCGACTATGGTGACTACCAATGCGCTGGATTTGGTATTGCCAAAAGGAAAAGGGAAGACAGATAGCAATAAAAGTATTACCGTAAATATTACAAATGATTTACAGTTTTATATAGATAAAGCAGAAGTGCCGAAAAATGATATTGAAGCGCGTTTATTGGAAATGCTTCCTGCTGAAAATGAAGAAAACAGAGCTATTGTTCTCAGAGCTGAAAAAAAGGTCCCTTACGAGGATATTATTTATGTGATGGATATTGCTAACCGAAACCATATTAAAATGGTTGCGGCGGTAGATCCTAAGTAAAGAAAGATTATAATAATCGTCAACCGATTAAAGATATTGAAATGAAATTTTTAGAAACAGAAGAAGAAAAAAAATCCTTTGCCATCACAAGTGCAATCTTCGTGATGCTTTTTCTGTTGATTACATTTTTAGGATTATCTTACATGGATCCGCCGCCGGAAAATGGTATTGCTATTAATTTTGGGACAAGTGATGTAGGTCAAGGAGAAATTCAACCTACAGAGCCTATAAAGAGTGCTCCGCAGACTTCAGTAAGTCAGCCACAAACTTCGCAAAACGAAGAGGTGTTGACTCAGGATGATGATTCTCCGGTTACAGTTGAACCCCAAAAGAATGATACTAACCCAAAAACGGAGACACCTAAAGAAACTACGCCCAAAAAAGTAGAAACGCCTAAACCTTCTAAAGAAGCAACTAATGCTTTAGACGCTTTGTTGAATGGACCTAAATCTGATGGACAAACAACAGGAGGTCATGGAAATGATGGACTTCCAGGAGATAAAGGAGATCCGAACGGAAGTATTTATGCGAATAGTTTTTATGGCAATGGTTCCGGAAACGGTTTGGGTAATGGAACAGGATGGGGATTAGATGGAAGAAAATTAGCAGGTAATAGTAAAAAAGTTCAGGATTGTAATGAAGAAGGTAGAGTAGTGGTTAAAGTTTGGGTTAATCGTAGCGGTAATGTAATTAAAGCCGAAAGAACTCAGGGAACAACCAATACGAATCCTTGTTTAGTAAACCCGGCTATAGAAACAGCTAAAAGTTTTAAGTGGCAACCTGATGCTAAAGCACCTGAAACGCAAATAGGATTTGTTGTGATAAATTTCAAATTAGGAGAATAATTTGTCTCAAAGATTTTAATAAAAAGCCATCTTACAATTGCTGTATAGATGGCTTTTATTTTAGGCTATATCTTTTTAGCAAAAATATCAGAACAATTATAGTTCGACTTACCGTAACTTTGTAGTCCCAAAGAAAAAACGTAACTTTGGTAATTACGATTTTTAACCCTAAAAGTTTCGCTCCAAATGAATTATACAGAAACTACCGAATGGTTATTCCAACAGTTGCCTATGTTTCAGAACAAAGGTGCTGCTGCTTATAAAGCAGACTTAAAAGGTATTCATTTACTTTGTAATCATTTAAATAGTCCTCAAAAATATTTTAAATCAATTCATATTGCCGGAACGAATGGTAAAGGCTCAACTTCATCAATGTTGGCCTCCATTTTTCAAGAAGCCGGTTTTAAAGTCGGACTTTATACTTCTCCGCATCTTAAAGATTATCGAGAACGAATTAGAATAAACGGAAAAAAAATCAGTAAAGATTATGTGACCGCTTTTGTTGCAGAAAACAAAGAGTTTTTTGAGCAATATAAACCTAGTTTTTTTGAAATGACTACAGCATTGGCTTTTGATTATTTTGCTCATGAAAAAGTAGATATAGCAATAATTGAAGCCGGTTTGGGAGGTAGATTGGATTCAACTAATCATATTGATCCGTTATTGTCTATTATTACCAATATAGGGATGGATCATAAGCAATATTTAGGGGGTACTTTAGAGCAAATTGCTTATGAAAAAGCCGGAATCATTAAAAGTAGAACTCCTGTTGTAATTGGAGAACGCAGACCAGAAACACAACTGGTTTTTGAGCAAAGAGCTGAAGAAAAATTAGCAGAGATCCATTATGCAGAGGATAAGCATTTTCCATATTATGATTCTGATTTAAAAGGGAATTATCAGGAAAAAAATATCAGGACAGTTTTAACCGCGATTTCAATTCTTCAAAAATATTTTACTATTCCAAAACAAGCTATTGTGGATGGATTGAAGCATGTGGTTCATAATACGGGTTTACAAGGGAGATGGCAAACTTTGCACAAGCATCCTTTAGTAATTTGCGATACAGGGCATAATGTTGATGGACTTCGTTATGTAGTAGAACAGATCAAAGAGCAAACGTATGATAAACTTCACATTGTTTTAGGTTTTGTAAAAGATAAAGATTTAAAAGATGTTTTGCCATTGTTTCCTGTTGAAGCGCAATATTATTTTGTTTGTCCTAATATAGAAAGAGGGCTTAATGCAGAAGAATTAAAACAAAAAGCAGAAAAGTTTGGATTGAAAGGCGAAAAATTTAATTCTGTTGCAGAAGGCTATGAAAAAGCATTAGAGACTGCAAATGAGAACGATATGGTTTTTGTGGGAGGAAGTACATTTGTAGTAGCAGAAGTTTTATAATTTTTTTTCAAAAAATGCTTGCAAATACAAATAATGAGTGTATATTTGCACTCGCAATGCGGAACTGATAAGAATAGTAACGTAAAGCACCGAAAGGGCGATTAGCTCAGCTGGTTCAGAGCACCTCGTTTACACCGAGGGGGTCGGGGGTTCGAATCCCTCATCGCCCACAAAATTTAAATCCCGCTAAGTGCGGGATTTTTTGTTTCTACAAGTTTCCTTTATCATTATAAGTTTTCAATATCTTTGTTATACAAAAACAAAAACATTGGAAATTAAAAATATTAAAATACTACATATCGATTCCAATAATCCTATATTGTGGAATCAATTAGAAGCATTGGGTTTTCAAAATGAAGCCGATTATACTTCGTCAAAAGAGGAAATAGAAGCTAAGATTAAAAATTATCAAGGAATTATTATTCGAAGCCGGTTTAAAATTGATAAAACTTTTTTAGACAAAGCCAAAAATCTTCAGTTTATTGCTCGTGTTGGTGCCGGATTGGAAAGTATCGACATTGAATATGCAGAAGCCAAGGGAATTCATTTAATTGCTGCTCCTGAAGGAAATAGGAATGCAGTAGGTGAACATGCTTTAGGAATGTTATTATCGCTTTTTAATAACTTAAATAAGGCTAATGATGAGGTAAAGTCTGGTCATTGGAAGAGAGAGGCTAATCGTGGCCATGAATTAGATGGAAAAACAGTCGGAATTATCGGTTATGGTAATATGGGGAAATCTTTTGCAAATAAGTTACGTGGTTTTGATGTTGAGGTTTTGTGTTATGATATTTTAGAAGGCGTAGGAGATGCTAACGCAAAACAAGTTTCATTGGAAGAACTTCAGCAAAAAGTAGATGTGGTAAGCTTGCATACGCCGTGGACGCCTTTAACAGATAAAATGGTAAATAAAACTTTTATTAAAGGTTTCGCGAAACCGTTTTGGCTGATCAATACGGCTCGTGGTAAAAGTGTAGTGACAGAAGATCTAGTGGAAGCTTTGCAATCTCAAAAAATTTTAGGAGCTGGTTTAGATGTTTTAGAATACGAAAAGTTGTCTTTTGAAACTTTATTTGAAGGTGAAAAACCAAAAGCATTTCAGTATTTATTAGATGCTGAAAATGTTTTACTGACACCGCATATTGCCGGTTGGACATTTGAAAGCCATGAAAAACTAGCGCAAACTATTGTAGACAAGATTAAACTATTTTATGGTTTGGGAGAAAATGGTAAGGTTCAACCTCAAAAAGTAACCGGAATTGGTGGTTTTTTCTTTAAGAGTAAGAATCCGAAAGAACTAAGAGATTGGTATGCTAAACATTTGGGTTTTGAAACAAATGATTATGGAAGTACATTTTCATGGAAAAACGAAGAAGGAGAGGATTGTACCACACAGTGGAGTCCGTTTCAAGAGGATACAAAATATTTTAATCCATCTTCAAAAGAATTTATGCAGAATTTCCGTGTAGAGAATTTGCAATGGCTTTTAGATGAATTGCAAAAAGAAGGGGTTTCTCAAGTTGGAGAAATGGAGGTGTATGATTATGGTAAGTTTGCTTGGATTTTAGATCCGGAAGGGAACAAAATTGAACTTTGGGAACCAAAAGATGATAAATTAAAATAAAAAAACTATTTTAGCATTGTAATAAAACTAAAACAAAATATGGAAACATTCAATGAAACTAATCAGCCTAAGCCGGAAAATAAAAAGTTAGTTGCTGGGATCTGTGCAATCCTAATAGGGAGTTTAGGAATTCATAAATTCATTTTAGGGTATACTAAAGAAGGAATTATTCAGCTTATCATTTCTTTTGTAAGTTGTGGTATTTTAGGAATTATTCCTTTTATAGAAGGGATCATATACCTTACAAAGTCAGATGAAGAGTTTTATCAAACATATCAGGTTGGGAAACGACCTTGGTTCTAAAATAAAAGCCTGCAATTTGCAGGCTTTTTTTTATATAAATTCTTTTTTATCCTTTTTCTTTTCGTTCTAATTCTGCTTGAAATTCTTCCATAACAGGTTTAACCGTACTTTCCGGTAAATCGGAGATTTTAATATACATTAAGCCATCTACAGAGTTGTTAAATAATGGGTCTACATTAAAAGCAACAACACGGGCATTTTGTTTGATGTATTTTTTGATCAATACCGGTAAACGCAAATTACCCGGTTCAACTTCATCAATAATTTTATCAAATTTATTTAGATCCGATTCTGTTTCATTGAAAACAAAATCTTTATCGGCATCTTTAAGTTTTACTTTGTATTCTTTTTTGGGTCTTACATATTGTGCGATATAAGGATCGTAATAATGCGATTTCATAAACTCAATCATTAACGATTTGGAGAAATCAGAAAACTGATTGCTGATACTAACGCCGCCGATTAAATATTTGTGTTCCGGGAATCGTAGAGTAGTGTGAACAATTCCTTTCCAAAGTAAAAATAAAGGCATTGGTTTTTGCTGGTATTCTTTACAAATAAAAGCACGTCCCATTTCGATAGATTTACTCATCATATCATACAATTCCGGCTCAAAACGGAACAATTCATGAAGATAGAAACCGTCTATTCCGTATTTAGGGTAAATATCAGTTCCTAATCCCATACGGTAGGCTCCGGCAATTTGTTGCGTTTCATCATCCCACAAAAACATGTGGTGGTAGTATTTATCGTATTGATCCAAGTCTATAGATTCATTGGTGCCTTCGCCGACTTCTCTGAAAGTGATTTCGCGTAAGCGGCCGATTTCATGTAGTATATTCGGAATCTTATCGGCAGTAATTAAAAATACTTCGTAATTTTTACTTTGCAGTAAACGATAATCACCGTTTTTTAAGAAGGCTATTTCTTCTAAAATTTGCTCTTGGTTAGCAGGCTTAGCAATTTGTTTAGGCGCTTTTTGAATTTTTAATGAAGGCGTATTGATTAATTTTTGATCGTTTTCAAAAACATTAGAAAGCATGTATGTTTTTCGTCTTAAAAAATCAACATAATCATCAATAGATTCATGCTCGTTTTGTTCGGCAACCGTTATGGGTTTTCCGATACGAACTTTTATGATTCTGTTTTTTTGTGTTAATAATTCACTGGGGAGCTTAGCAGTTCTAAGTGTGTCATTCAAATTTGCTAAAAAGTAAAAAAGTTTACTGTTTTTGGCATGAAAATAGATTGGAACCACCGGAACATTAGCTTTTTTGATAATTTTGATAGCACTTTCTTCCCAAGGTTTATCAACTACCAGTTTACCGTCTTTATAGGTCGAAACTTCACCTGCAGGAAACATTCCTAAAGGTTTTCCTTCCGATAAATGACGTAAAGTTTCTTTAATGCCTGCAACACTCGATTTAGCATCCTTATGGCTTTCAAAAGGATTTACCGGCATTATATAAGGCTTCATAGGTTCAATTCTATGCAATAGAAAATTAGCAATGATTTTAAAATCAGGCTCTTTTTCTAACATTAGTTTTAAAAGTAAGATCCCGTCAATTCCCCCTAACGGGTGATTTGAAATGGTTATATAAGCTCCGTCTTTCGGTAAGCGTTTAAAGTCTTCTTCCGGAATTTCAAATTTAATCTGAAACTCATTTAAAATAGCATTTAAAAATTCAAGGTCTTTCAGATGCTTATTTCGGTCATAGATTTTATTGAGAGTAGAAATTTTAAGGACTTTCATCAGTAACCATCCTGAAAATGTACCTAAAAAACCATATTTATCAGCATTAATCGCTTTGGCTACTTCTTTGGCTGTAACTAATCCCATTTAATTGTTGTTTGAACGAAAAACAAAGATAGCAATTCTCCTTAATATTTTAAGTTTTTGGCAGGAAGAGCCTAAAATATATTTTAGTTTTTAAGTTATATTGTTGATTTTTAAGTAATTGTATTTTGATGTAAAAATGTTATAATTTTGCTTTAGAATTAGATTTAAAAATGTCCTCTAAAATTTTCATTAAGTCTGATTTTTTATGTAGGTTTGAACGAAAACTCGAGAAAAATGAAGATTATTTCCTATAATGTTAACGGGATAAGAGCAGCCATAAATAAAGGTTTTTTAGAATGGTTGCAACAAGCGAGTCCGGATGTGATTTGTTTGCAGGAAATAAAGGCTACTGAAGATCAGATTCCTAAATTTGAAATTGAAATTGCCGGTTATCCTTATCAATATTATTTTCCGGCCAAAAAGAAAGGTTACAGTGGTGTTGCTATTTTGAGTAAAATAGAACCCGATAATGTGGTTTATGGAACCGGAATTGATTATATGGATGATGAAGGTAGAAATTTAAGAGCCGATTTCGGAGATATTTCTGTGATGAGCTTGTATTTGCCTTCCGGAACAAATATAGATCGTTTAGATCATAAGTTCCAGTATATGGACGATTTTCAGATCTACATTGATAAATTAAAGAAAGAAATCCCTAATCTGGTAATTTGCGGAGATTATAATATTTGTCACGAAGCAATAGATATCCATGATCCGGTGCGAAACGCTAAAGTTTCCGGTTTTTTGCCGGAAGAAAGAGCCTGGCTGGATGCTTTTATGAAAAGTGGATTTATTGATACTTTTCGCTTTTTTAATAAAGAACCTCATAATTATAGCTGGTGGAGTTATCGGGCAAAAGCCAGAATTAATAATAAAGGGTGGAGAATCGATTATTGCTTGGCCGCTAATTCGTTAAAAGATAAATTAAAAAGAGCATTAATTCTGCCGGAAGCTCATCATTCCGATCATTGTCCGGTATTAGTTGAAATTGAATAAAATTATAGAAGTATAAAATTTAGTAACATGATAAGAAAAATGATCTTAGCAGCAGTAGTTTTAAGTTTAACTACTTCTTGCGTATCTAAAAAAATCTACCAAGATCTTGAAAGTAAATACGCTAATCTGAAGAAAGAGCGCAATGCTTTAGCGGATGAGAATGAAGATCTTAAATCAGCCAATAACAAACTGGATCTGGAGAAAACAGCATTACAGTCTGAATTGGATAAAGTAAAAGCAGAGCGCGATAAATTAGCAACAGATTATGCGGCGACCAAAAAGAATCTGGATAATTTAAAATCCTCTTACTCGGCATTGGAAAAAAATAGTAATGATGCTTTAGAAAGCAACATGAAGAAAAACAGAGAATTGTTAGCCGAACTTGAAGCCAAAGAAAAAGCATTGAATGCAGAGCAGGAGCGTTTGAATAAACTAAAATCGGATTTAGAAGCCTCTTCAAATCGTTTGGCTGAATTAGAAAAAATGATGGCCGATAAAGAAGCAGCTATGGCGAAATTGAAAGAATCGTTGTCAAAAGCATTGAATGCTTTTGAAGGAAAAGGTTTAACAGTTGAGCATAGAAACGGAAAAGTATACGTCTCAATGGAAAATAAATTGTTGTTTGAATCAGGAAGCTGGACAGTAGGTACCGAAGGTAGAAAAGCAGTAAAAGCATTAGGAGACGTTTTGGCACAAAATCCTGATATTTCAGTTTTAATCGAAGGGCATACTGACAATGATAAGATTGTCGGAACTATTGGTGGAGGAGTTCAAAACAACTGGGATTTGTCAACTAAAAGAGCTACTGCAATAGTGAATATTCTTTCTGAAAACAAAGGGATAGACAAAAAGAACCTTACTGCAGCAGGTAGAGGAGAGTATGCTCCTTTAGCTTCTAATGAAACAGCAGAGGGGAAAGCTAAAAACAGACGTATTGAAATTATTTTGACACCGAAGTTAGATGAAATATCTAAATTGATGAACGAAATCTAAGATTTCTTAAGTCTTCGTTAAAAAGGTCTAAACTATATCAGTTTAGACCTTTTTTGTTTTTGAAAGTTCGTAAATTTGGGCAAACCTTAATAAAAATTGAAATGAAATACACAACTTTACCAAGAACAGATATCAAAGTAAGTACAGTTTGTATGGGAACAATGACATTTGGTGAACAAAATACAGAACAGGAAGCTCACGATCAACTAAGTTATGTTACCGATAAAGGAGTAAACTTTATTGATACAGCTGAGATGTATCCTATTGCAGCCAGAAAAGAAACGTTGGGAAGTACAGAACGTTATATTGGTTCTTGGTTAAAAAAAACAGGGAAAAGAGACCAATTGGTTATTGCTACTAAAATAGCAGGACCTAACAGAGGAATGGAATATATTCGCCAGCCATTGTCGTTTTCTAAGAAAAGTATTCATGAGGCGGTTGAGAACAGCCTTAAAAATTTACAAACAGATTATATTGACCTTTACCAAATGCATTGGCCGGAACGGATAATGAATATGTTCGGTAAACGAGGAGTTTCTGAGATAGATCATCAGTGGGAAGATAGTATTTTAGATGTGTTGACTACTTTTGATGGTTTGATTAAAGAAGGAAAGATTCGCCATATAGGAGTTTCTAACGAAAATCCTTGGGGTGTAATGCGTTATTTGATGGAAAGTGAAAAACATGGATTGCCTAGAATCGCTACCATTCAAAATCCATATTCACTATTAAACCGTTTGTTTGAAGTGGGGCTTTCAGAAATTGCTATGAGAGAAGAAGTAGGTTTGTTGGCTTATTCACCACTTGGTTTCGGATTTTTATCCGGAAAACATTTAAACGGAGTAGACCCGAAATCGAGAATCGGCTTGTTTCCGCAATTTACACGTTATACAAGTGATAATTGCTATAAAGCGACAGCAAAGTATCAGGAAATAGCGCAAAAACATGATTTGTCTTTGGCGCAAATGGCTATTGCTTTTGTCAAAGAGCAGCCGTTTGTGATGTCAACTATTATCGGAGCAACAAATATGGAACAGTTAAAGGAAAATGTGGAAGCCTTTGATATTGTGTTAGCCGAAGATGTTATAGCTGAAATTAATGCAGTACAAGATTTAATTCCGAATCCTGCACCTTAATTTATATTAGAAAAACTAAAGAGAAGAGGAAAGTTACCGGTAAAAGTGATTTTCCTCTTTTTTATTGTGAAATGTCTAAAATTGGGTAGTCCATGTGAATGCTGTCACTAACTATACTGTCCTGAATAGCAACTTTTAAATATTTTTTGGCCGGACCTTTTATTGAAAAAGGAGTTCTGTCCAATGTGTCATTTGGTGTAATTAAACCTCTTTTCAGCATTACATCTTCTATAAATTTATTTCTATCTGAAACCTGTTTCTTAAGATTGCCGGAGGTGTCAAACTGCCAAGTGAATTTTTTAGGTTTGGGAACTATTGAAGCTAAATATAAAGATTCTTCTAAAGTCAAGTCTTTGGCTGTTTTGTCGAAATAAAATTGGGAAGCTTCCTGAATGCCATATACGTTTGGCCCCCATTCAATGATGTTGAAATAAATTTCCAACATTCGTTCTTTTCGGATTCCGGTGTTATTTTCTAAGAGATAAACTAAAATAATTTCTTCCAGTTTTCGCGTGATGGTTTTTTCTTTAGTTAAGAAAATATTTTTTACCAATTGCATACTGATCGTACTGGCGCCTCTTGAAAATTGTTTAGTCTGGATGTTTTTTAGAATAGATTGTTTGAAGGCATCGGGCTCAAAACCTTTATGATAAAAGAAAAAAGGATCTTCCGAAGTAAGGACACTTTTTTGTAAATAGGGAGAAATTTCGCTAAGCGGAATAAAGTTAGGGTTACTATTGCTAATGAATATTATTTGTTGCGGTATACCATTTTCGATAGGTTGATACGTAAAATCACCATTTAATTTTAGCAAATTAGCATTGCCGAAATGATTGACTTTTAGTTTGTCATTAGTTAATGAACTTTCAAATAAAATTGCATCCGGTGTTGAGGTTGAGTACCCGAAATGAACATGATAATCAAAATTGCCTTCCATTTGCAGGCCTTCAATTTGTGAAAATAATCCTTTCGGAAGGGAATTGATGAAATCTTGCGCTTGTATTTTAGGAATAGTAATAGAAGCCGCAATTGTGGTATCCTGTTCTTTTTGAATTTTTAAATAGGGATTAATTTTTATTTTTTCAACTTCAATTACTGAACTGCTGTCAAGTATAACGGAACGGTTTTCAATAATGGTATGGTATGTAATTGAAGAATTTGAAATCGTAACATCTTTAGGAGCAATTTTTTTATGATTAACCAATAAGTTTTGTACGGAAGTTTTTCCTTCAACATGAAACGTACTGCGGAGTAATTCCATTTTGTAAATTTCAAAAGTTGCTTTTTTGAATTCTGTTTGTAATCCGAATTTTTCTCTGATAAACGGAATACTGATGATGGAATCATTTTTAGCAGAAAGTTCAATAGTAGCTTCTCTTTTTCTGGGATTGGCTTTGCCATTTAGAATCCAGTTTTGTTGGGAGTTCTCCGTTTTAATGATTGTTTCGAAATGAAATTTCTGATTCATAAATTGAATTTTCGGAATAGCAGCCCACACATAATTTTGATTTTCCTGCACTTTTAAATTCAAATTGTGAACTTTCATGTTCTCAGGAATAAAATTGAGAAGAGAAGAAGTGATTCGTTCTGTTAAATGAGCGTAATTGATTTTTTCTTTTGTTGTTTCGGAGTCCTCTTCTCTTTTTTTGAGAAAAGCTTCATAATTGCTTCCTTTTTTGTTTTTTATTAGTGCTATGGAAGTGTTTTCAAGTTCAAGAGAATGAATTTGTATAGAGCCTTTTAAAAGCGGTAGAAAATTGACTTTTACTTTTAAAGATTTTGTAGTGAAGAGCGTATCTTTTTGAACAGGAACTAATGAAATATCTTGGAACTCAATTTCTGTAAAACCTGAAAAGTGAGCCTCTTTTATGGTTAGGTCGCAGTCATAATCTCTTTTGAGTTTTAGTTCTGCTTTTTGAATAGCTTGCTCTAAAAAGGTATTTCGAAATGAAAGGATAAAAAGGAATAAACTTAGTAGCACTGCAAAAGTGATAAGGATTGATTTTTTACGGTTTAAAAAAATCAACTTTCTATACCATTTCATTTTAAATTTCATGTTGTGGGGCAGATTTAGGCTAAATAAAATCTAAAACTCGTTCCAGTTTCATTCCTCTGGAACCTTTTATTAAAATAAGTTGGTTTGTAAAAGAATGTTTCTGTAAGTATTGTGACAACTCGTCAAAATCTTTGAAAAAATAAAGGTGTTCTGAATCTGTTTTATGGTTAAAGAACTCTTTGCCTACAAAGAAAAAATAAATGTTTTGTTGTTCTTTACAAAGGGCAATAATTTTTTGATGTTCTTCAAAACTTTCGGTTCCTAATTCGAACATATCTCCTAAAATAGTGGTCTTGTGATTTTCTTCTAGTTGAAAGAAATTAGTTAAAGCAGCATGCATGCTGCTAGGATTAGCATTGTAGGCATCTAAAATGATTTTGTTGCTTTCTTTTTCGATAATTTGAGAGCGATTATTATTAGGAATGTAAGTTTCAATGGCTTCTTTTATTTCAGAAGTTGAAATGTTGAAATACGTTCCTACTGCAATTGCAGCACAAATATTCGTGGCGTTGTATATACCTATCAGGTTAGATTGGATTGTAGTGTTTTCAAAGGTAACTTTAGCGAAGGGATTAGCTTCTATAGTTCTGAAAAAAATATCTGTATTAGCCGTTTGACTCGAAAAAGTGAAGCTATTGAGTGTTTTACTTTTCTCTTTTTGGATGCTGTCGTCTAAATTGATGAAAGCAATTTTTTGATTGGTTTTTAAATAGTCATATAATTCACTTTTTCCTTTGATAACGCCTTCGACTCCGCCAAAACCTTCTAAATGAGCTTTCCCGAAATTTGTAATATAACCTAAATCCGGTTGGGCAATAGAACAAAGAAATTCAATCTCTTTTTGATGGTTTGCCCCCATTTCAATTATTCCTATTTCAGTTTCTTTAGTGAAACGAAGTAAGGTTAGAGGAACACCAATATGATTATTTAAATTTCCTATTGTTGCTATGGTTTTAAATTTTTTAGATAATACGGCGTTGAATAATTCTTTAGTTGTGGTTTTTCCATTGCTTCCGGTAAGCGCCAGAATTTTAGTACCTAAAAAAGTTCGGTGATATTTTGCTAATTCCTGAAGTGTTTTCAGACTATTTTGAACAAGGATAGTCCTTTCGTCTATATAATAATCTTTATTGTCTATGATAACATAAGAAGCTCCGCTGTTTAAAGCTTCAAGGGCAAAAGTGTTAGCATCAAAATTTTCTCCTTTTAAAGCGATAAAAAGAGTGTTTTTTTTAATAGAGCGGGTATCAGTACTTACTCCGTTAGTCGTAAGGAATATTTGGTGGATTTGTTCTATTTTCATGAGGCGAATATAACTAAAAAAGCCCTTTCTTTTGAAAGGGCTTTTGTATAAAGTATGCGAAAATTAAAATTTAGGATTTCCTCTTGGTGTTTTCTTGTTAGATTTTGGTCCAACTTTAGACATTGCACATCTGAAACCAATATAGTCAGTTGCCATATCTTGAGGGAAATATCTTCTTGAAGCAGGATCTAGCCAATAAGCTCTGTCTCTCCAAGAACCACCTTTGTAAACTCTTACGTTATCATCAACTAAAGTAGTACGTTTACCTTCCATCATGTTAGTTTTATCGTACTTTTTAATCATTGTACCAGCACTATCAACTTCTATTTGGTGTTTAGGTGATTCGTACATTCTGTATTTGTCATCTCCTGCAGCTTCTTCGTCTTCAGAAGTTCCGAAGTCAAAGTATCTTGTAGATGATCTATCTCCATCTCTGTAGTTTCTGTTGTCAGAAGTAGAGAATTGAGTTCTTAAATACGTTTCGTTGTCATCAACTGGTACTTGAGCAATTTGTCCAGGTAAATTTCTGGCAATAACTTTACCATTGCTTAAAGTATCATAAGTGATTTCCTCAGTTGTTACAACTTCAGTAGTTCCGTCCTCACCAATTTTGTTTTTCATGTAAACGTTACCTCTATAGTAGTTGAAGTCGTTTGCTTCATCATCAACTGTCGGTCTGTAAACGTCAGCAACCCATTCCGCAACATTACCGGCCATGTCATATAAACCGAAATCATTAGGAGGATAGCTTTTTACTTTATTAGTGATATCAGCACCGTCGTCAGACCATCCTGCAACCCCACCGTAGTCACCTTTACCTTGTTTGAAGTTAGCTAATTGGTCACCTCTATATTGTCTTTTTCCTGAACGTGTATACTGACCGCTCCAAGGGTATTTCTTTTGTCCTTTGTATAAGTTGTACTCTCTGTTACCTACAAGAGCAATTGCAGCATATTCCCATTCTGCTTCAGTAGGAAGTCTGTATTCAGGCAAAATAATACCAGAACTTCTTTGAGCGTAAACGTTTTTAGCAGTATCTGCTACTTGTTTTCTACCATTATTCATTTCTTTCTTAAGAACGATGTCTTCATTTCCTCCGAAAGTTTTGGTAGGTGCTGCTAAATAAGTTTCAGTACTGAAAGTTGATTCTGCTGAAACATCTTTAACTTTAGCATCTTTTTTCAAGTAACCATTTTGCTCTAAGATATTTTCGTTTACACGGTCTGTTCTCCATTTACTGAATTCAACAGCTTGAATCCAATTAACACCTACAACCGGATACTCAGCATAAGCTGGATGTCTCAAGTAGTTGTTAGTCATAGTTTCGTTATAACCTAAACGATTTCTCCATACTAAAGTATCAGGTAAAGCACCTGCATAAATATTTTTATAGTTTTCTTCTGCTGGAGGGAAAACTGTTTTAAGCCAGAACAAATATTCTGTATACATTAAATTAGTAACTTCAGTTTCGTCCATAAAGAAAGACTGAACGTGTTGCTGAGATGGAGTATTATTCCAATCATGCATTGGGTCGTCTTCAACTTTACCCATTGTAAATGTACCACCTTCTACCGGAACCATTCCTGGAGGAGTTTCTTGTTTTTTGTACTTAGTGTTGTACTGAAATCCGCCGTTCTTGTCATTAATTTTCCAACCTGTAGCTCTAGAGCCACCCTTTGTCCCAGAGTTTTTACTACAGCTAGCTAAACCTAACACTACAGACAAAGCAACTAGCAATTTTAAAGTCTTCATACTCTTAATTTTCATACTTTAGTAGGTAATAATTTTAGTGACGCAAGATAATAATAATGTATTAAAATGCAACACGTTTTTAAAAAAAAACTAAAAAAATTAAAATTTTGTTAAAACTATAATAAGGATAACGCTTTAACTCAAATTTTATTGCAATTGTTAGTATAAAATAAAATATTTTTTTCTCTTTGTAATATATAAAAGGAATTTACGTTTTACACTAGATGAAAAAAATAGCTTTAGTATTCGTTTTTTTTGTTTTAACTGTTAAATCACAAAACAGCCTGACTGTAAATTTGGATTGGACAGGTTTTAATACTTATCAAAATGATGAGTATGTTTTTAAATATCCGGTATTTAAAGATAAGTCTTTTTCTGTGTCTTTAGGGGATAGAACCATTTCTTCAGTAACTGTTTTTAATGTTACGGGGAAAATAAGTTCTAGCTCTTTAATAGTTACTTCTTTAGTTACGGAGAATATTATGGACAATGATCTGGCAGATATAGACAAAACAAAGCTGCCTAATGCTGTAAATGCAAAGCTTGAGAGCTCTAGTGCGCGGGATGATTTTAAAGCTATTTTTACTTTTTCTCCGATTTTTAAAGAAAACGGTCAATATAAAAGAGTAAAATCTATCAGTTTTACATATAATTTCTCCACATCTTCTTCAAGAAACATGAATCTTTCGGCTGTTCAGATTTCAAATTCGGTTTTAGCGAATGGAAATTGGTATCGTTTTTATGTCGAAAAATCAGGAGTTTACCGTATCAGTAAAACTTTTTTACAGAGTTTAGGTTTTGATACAAATGTAGATCCGAGAAATATTAAAATCTTTGGTAACGGAGGTAGAATGATTCAGTTGCAAAACACATCGGACTACCTGACTGATTTGGGAGAAAATGCTATTCAGTTTGTTGGAGAAAATGATGGGGTTTTTAATGATAACGATTACATCTTGTTTTACGCTGAGGGGATTGATGTTTGGAATGATGAGAGCTTGACGAGCGTGAATTTGTATGCAGATAAGTCATATTATTATATCACTAACAGTGGTGGGTTAGGTAAAAGGATTCAACAGGCTGTAGAGCCATCCGGAACATCTTCAATGCAGTTTGCTACATTTCATAATACTAAGATATATGAAAGAGATTTGGTTAATCCCGGAAAAATAGGAAGAAGATGGTTCGGAGAGGATTTTAAACTGACAAATAGCCAAACATTTGATTTCAATTTTCCGAATTTAATCACTACTGAACCTTTGACGCTTAAAATTAATTTTGCTTCTCAGTCATACGGGAATTCATCCTTTGAAGTTAAAGCTAATAATCAAAGTTTGGGAAGTGTGAGTTTCTTGCCATTGCAAGCCAGTAGTGGTATTCAAGGATATGAAAATGTATTTAACGGAACGTTTAATAGTTCTTCTTCATCTATTGCTATTAATTTGACTTATAGCAATGGAGGAGTTCCTTCCTCTAATGGTTTTTTAGATTACATAAAGATAAAAGGAGTTTGTGGGCTGCAAGGTTATGGACAACAGTTCTTGTTTTTTAATGAGGAAGAATCTTCTAATATCGGAATAGGAGAATATGCGTTGACTAATGCTTCCGGTATATCCCAGATTTGGGATGTAACGGATATTTTTAATGTTAAGACATATACTAATAATGGTCAAAATAATTTTTCATTTAAGGTAAATCTTGGGAATGAAAAAAAATATATAGCTGTTGATGGGACAGATTATTATTCGCCTTTAAAAGAGACTAACAGTGTTGTTCAAAATCAAAATCTCAAAGGAACTATTTTTAAAAATTCGCAAGGAAATTTTGAAGATATAGATTACTTGATTGTATCTCCTGCTTTTTTATCAGGACAAGCAGAAACTCTGGCAAATTTTCATCGCTCAAATTCGGGATTGAAAGTGAAAGTGGTGACTTTGGAAAATATTTATCAGGAATTCGGATCCGGAAAACAGGATATAGGAGCAATTCGAAATTTTATACGGTATATATATGAAAATGCATCATCATCTGCGAATAGACTTAAATATGTGAATCTATTTGGAGATGCTTCGTATGATTATAAAGACAGGATTAGTAATAACAACAATATTGTTCCTGTTTTTCATGGTTTTAATCCAAATGCTTCAGAAGTAAATAATAGTTCAAATTTTTCGTTGTATAGTTCATTTATGTCAGATGATTTTTATGGGTTAATGGATAATGGAGAAGGGCAAATGTTATCAGGTTATGACGGTATCGATATAGCTGTAGGTAGAATGGTTGTTTCAAATGTAACTCAGGCTCAGGAAATGATTAATAAGGTAATCCAGTATTACAACATTGATTCTTATGGACGTTGGCGGAACAATTATGTTATTTATTCAGATGATGCTGATAATGAAACAGATGCCGGTTTACAATTTGATTTAGATCAATTAGCAGATGATTTAGTAGCTGAAAAACCTTTTGTGAATGTAAAGAAGATTCATACGGATGCTTATGTTCAGGAGGTTGCTGCTGGTGGTGAGCGTTATCCGGCTGCTAAAGAAGATTTTCTAAATGCTTTTGATGTAGGAGCATTGGTGTTTAATTATTACGGACATGGAAATGAGGAATATTTAGCTAGAGAACGTTTGTTTGAGAAGTTAGATGCACAAAATTTAAAGAATGAATACAGATATCCTTTATTTATAACAATAACTTGTGAGTTTACTCGTTTTGATGATCCTAACAAACCTACAGGTGGAGAATATATGTTTTGGAACTCTAAAGGAGGAGCCATTGCATTGGTTGCAACAACCAGACAGATTGGGGTGACTACGGGCTTGATAATGAATAATATCTTGAATGAAGAATTGTATGCTTATGGCTCTTATGATTATCCGACAATTGGAGAAGCATTGCGATTGACAAAAATTCAAACAGGTTCTGATAATAGAAGGGTGGTTTTTTGTGTTGGAGATCCGGCGTTGCAATTAGCAATTCCTAAGCCTAGAATAATTTTAACAAAGGTTAATAATGTGCCTGTTTCTCAATCTTTGCCACCATTTAGAGCTTTAGATTTGATGAAAGTTGAAGGCGAAGTGGTTGATGTGAATAATAGCTTGATATCGGATTATAATGGAGATGTGGCAATACAGATTTTTGATAAAAATATAAACAGAAGTACTTTAGGTAATAACGGCGTAACGGATAGTAATGGGTTAATTATTATGGATTTTGTTACATTGGGAGAGACTATTTTTAGAGGAAATGCGTCTGTTGTAAACGGAAAATTTGAAATTAGTTTTATTGTTCCGCAAGATATCAGGATTCCTTTAGGTAATGGGAAAATTAGTTTTTATGCTAAAACAGATTCTCCTGCGTTACAAAATGAAACGGGTTATGATTTGTCTATTCAGGTTGGAGGAGTAAATGAAGATGCAGCAGCAGATACAACGCCGCCTACAGTTAGTCTTTACATGAATGACGAAAGTTTTGTGTCCGGAGAAATTACAAACTGTTCACCGGTTTTAATTGCACATTTGGAAGACGAACATGGAATTAATACGGCTAGTGGTATTGGACATGATATTGTAGCTATTTTAGATGGGGATGAAGAAAATCCATATATTCTAAATGACTATTATGAAACAGAATTGGATGATTTTACAAAAGGAATTGTTCGCTTTCCGTTTCGTGATTTAGAGTCAGGATTGCATACTGTTCTGTTTAAAGCGTGGGATGTTTACAATAATTTAATTACAATGGAGATTCAGTTTAATGCTGTTTGTTCAGATGAGGGATTACGAATTGAACGAGTGTTGAATTATCCTAATCCTTTTGTAAGTTACACCGAATTTTGGTTTACCCATAATATGCCTTTTGAACCATTAGATGTTCAAGTGCAAATTTTAACAGTTACTGGAAAATTAGTAAAAACAATTAACCGACAAGTAGTCACAGACGGTTTTTTGTGTCGAGATATTACCTGGGATGGTAGAGATGATTTTGGAGATAAAATTGGAAAAGGAGTTTATGTTTATAAACTTACTGTAAAATCAACAACTACCGGAGTAAAAAAGGAAAAATATGAGAAACTTGTAATACTATAATAAAATAGTATATTTGTCAACCTTAATAAATTGTTATAATGAAAAAAATTGCATTAGTATTAACTTTATTCATAACAACACACATCATTCAAGCTCAGGAACGTGTAATTACAACAGGAGTTCCTTTCTTATTAATCGCTGCTGATGCCCGTTCAGCGGGTATGGGAGATATGGGAGTAGCAACTTCCGCAGATGCTTATTCTCAGCAATATAACCCTGCAAAATATGCTTTTTCTTTGCAGAAACAAGGTTTTTCATTGAGTTATACACCGTATTTGAGTAGTATTGCTAATGATATCTCATTAGGACAGTTAACATATTACAACAGAATTAATGAAAGAAGTGCATTTGCCGGATCACTTCGTTATTTCGGTTTAGGAGATATTCAGCTTACAGATAGTAACGGAGAAGCTTTGAATACAGTTAGTCCGAATGAATTTGCTTTAGACGGATCATATTCATTAAAATTAAGTGAACGTTTTTCCATGTCTGTTGCCGGACGTTACATTCGTTCTAATTTAAAAATTGCCGGAGCCGGAACTGATTCTTCACCGGCATCAAGTTTTGCAGTAGATATCTCAGGGTACTATCAGTCAGAAGAAATTGCTTATGATGATTTTAATGGTAGATGGAGAGCCGGATTTAATTTCCAGAATATGGGGCCTAAGATTAACTACAATAATGATAATATTGATGAAAATGCCAATTTCTTGCCAGCGAATATGCGATTAGGAGCAGGTTTCGATTTTATCTTTGACGAATATAATAAAGTGTGTGTAACAGGAGAAGTTACTAAATTGTTAGTGCCTACTCCGCCGGCTAATGTAGAACCGGTTGATTCTAATGGTGATGGGACTATAGATGCTACTGAAATTGCAGATGCTAATACGGCATATCAACAAGCAGTAACAGATTATCGTTCTCAAGGATGGGTGAGTGGGATGTTTAAATCATTTGGTGATGCACCAAACGGATTTTCGGAAGAGCTAAAAGAAGTTACTTGGGCGTTAGGAGCAGAATATTGGTATCAGGATTCCTTTGCTTTAAGAACCGGTTATTTTCACGAAAGTGAACAAAAAGGAGCCAGAAAGTATTTTACTTTAGGAGCAGGCTTCAAATATAATATTGTGAAAATTGATGTGTCATACTTGTTTTCCGCATCGAAAGTTAGAAATCCTTTAGAAAATACTTTAAGATTCTCATTAACTTTCAATTTCGGTGATTCGTATGATGAATTATAATAATAAGAACTAATTAAATTCAAATCCAAATTCTAAACAGAGTTTGGATTTTTTTTCCTCGATTATGAAACAAATTTCAATTACATCTGATTTTACAGTTTTTTCATCTATTGATGAATTGGAAGCTTTAGACCGAGAGCTGATGGAAAAAGCTCATGAAGTGAGAAAACTTGCTTATGCACCTTATTCTAAGTTTCAGGTTGGTGTTGCATTGCTTTTGGATAACGGAAAAGTAATAACAGGAACCAATCAGGAAAACGCCGCTTACCCTTCAGGACTTTGCGCTGAACGTGTCGCAATTTTTTATGCAGGAGCAAATTATCCGGAAGCTGCTATACAGAAAATATTTATTTCCGCTTCACCGGAAGATAAAGAACTAAACGAACCGATTCCACCTTGTGGTGCCTGTAGGCAATCAATAGCAGAATATGAAATAAAACAGAGCGCAGATATTGAGATTTTCTTCATGGGTGCAACAGGAGAAATTTACAAATCAGACTCGTTAAAGAATTTGTTACCATTGCTTTTTGACAAAAAGTACCTATAACGATTTCGTTGAAAAAAATAGAAATTTATAAATAAAAAACGTTAATTTCATTGAAATTAATTTTTTCAATATTTTTTGAAGTACTATTTTTGCTATTGCTAAAATTTCTACTTTAGGAATTTTGGATTTACATTTTAAATTAACAAACAAATCAAAATGAAACCGATAACTAAAGAAGTTTACCTTAAGTGGTATGAAGATATGCAGTTCTGGAGAAAGTTTGAAGACAAACTGGCTGCATTATATATCCAACAAAAAGTAAGAGGATTTCTTCACTTGTATAATGGTCAGGAAGCTGTTTTAGCTGGGGCTTTACATGCAATGGATTTATCAAAAGATAAAATTATTACAGCTTACCGTAATCACGTTCAGCCAATTGGTATGGGAGTTGACCCGAAAAGAATTATGGCAGAGCTTTTAGGAAAAGGTACAGGAACTTCTCAAGGATTAGGAGGTTCAATGCACATATTTTCTAAAGAACATGGTTTTTACGGAGGACACGGAATTGTCGGTGGGCAAATTCCGCTAGGTGCAGGAATAGCTTTTGGTGATAAATATTTTAATACAGGAGGTGTTACTTTAACTTATTTTGGTGACGGGGCTGCCCGTCAAGGATCACTTCACGAAACATTCAATATGGCCATGAATTGGAAATTACCGGTAGTATTCATTTGTGAAAATAATGGATATGCTATGGGAACTTCAGTAGAAAGAACGGCAAACCATACTGACGTTTGGAAGTTAGGTTTAGGATATGAAATGCCATGTGGACCGGTAGACGGAATGAATCCGATTAAAGTGGCGGAAGCAATGTACGAAGCTATTGAAAGAGCTCGTCGCGGAGACGGACCTACTTTCCTTGAAATGAAAACATATCGTTACCGAGGACATTCAATGTCAGATGCTCAACACTACAGAACAAAAGAAGAAGTTGAGGAATACAAAAAAATTGACCCGATTACGCAGGTTTTAGATATTATCAAAGAGAAAGATTATGCTTCAGAAGCAGAAATTGAGGCAATTGATGAAAGAGTAAAAAATTTAGTAGCTGAGTGTGAAAAGTTTGCAGAAGAATCACCATATCCGGAACTGAATGTTATGTACGATGTGGTATATGAACAAGAAAATTATCCATTTTTACCTCATAAATTATAAGCAATATGGCAACAGTAATTACAATGCCTCGTTTAAGCGATACCATGACAGAAGGTACTGTGGCGACATGGCTTAAAAAAGTAGGAGATAAAGTAAAAGAAGGAGATATTTTAGCGGAGATTGAAACAGATAAAGCGACAATGGAGTTTGAATCATTTAATGCCGGAGTGCTATTGTATATCGGAATAAATGAAGGAGAAACAGCTCCTGTAGATTCGCTTTTGGCTATCATTGGAGATGAAGGAGAAGATATCAGTGCTTTGATTAGTCAGGGTGCAGGTGCAGCTCCTAAAGCTGAAGAAATTGCGGCTCCCGAAGTGAAAGAAGAAACAAAAGCTGTGGCAGATGTTGCAATACCGGAAGGAGTAAAAGTCGTAACGATGCCTCGTTTAAGTGATACGATGACAACCGGTACGGTAGCTACTTGGTTGAAAAAGATCGGAGATGTCGTAAAAGAAGGAGATATTTTAGCGGAAATCGAGACCGATAAAGCAACAATGGAGTTTGAGTCATTTAATGCAGGAACATTGTTGTATATTGGTGTTCAGGAAGGAGAAACAGCTCCTGTAGATGGTATTTTAGCTATTTTAGGACCTGCCGGTACTGATGTTTCTGGTGTTGTGGCAAATTTTAAAGCAGGCAATACTTCTGAAACAACAACAAAAGAAGAACCTAAAGTAGAAAATACAGTTTCTGCAACTTCATCTGCTAATTCTTCTGATACTTCTAGTGTTAATAATGGGGGGCGAATTTTTGCTTCTCCGTTGGCTAAGAAGATTGCTGAGGAGAAGGGAATAGATTTAAGTCAGGTAAAAGGAACCGGTGAAAATGGAAGAATTGTTAAGAGTGATGTAGAGAACTTTACACCGTCATCTGTTGTAAGTACACCTGTTCAAGCGGTAGTAGAAGCGACTCAAGCAGTAGCTGCTGTTAAACCTTTTGTTCCGGCTGGTGAAGAATTCCGTGAAGAAGTGAAAAATTCTCAAATGCGTAAAACAATTGCACGTCGTTTGGGAGAATCTAAATTTACAGCACCGCATTATTATTTAACTATTGAGTTAGATATGGATAATGCAATGACTTCACGTTCTATGATCAATACATTGCCGGATACTAAAGTATCATTTAATGACATGGTGGTTAAGGCTTGTGCAATGGCATTGAAAAAACATCCGCAGGTAAATTCGCAATGGAGAGAAGATGCAATGGTGTTGAATCATCACGTACATGTAGGAGTTGCTGTTGCTGTTGAAGATGGTTTGGTTGTTCCAGTATTGAAATTTACAGACCAAATGAGTTTGTCACAAATCGGAGCAGCTGTAAAAGATATGGCAGGAAGAGCAAAAGCGAAAAAGATTCAGCCGGCAGAAATGGAAGGTAGTACGTTTACAATTTCTAATTTAGGAATGTTCGGAATTCAGTCTTTCACTTCTATTATCAATCAGCCTAACTCGGCTATCATGTCAGTAGGAGCTATTGTTGAAAAACCTGTGGTTAAAAACGGACAGATTGTAGTTGGTCACACTATGACAATTACATTAGCTTGTGATCATAGAACGGTTGATGGAGCTACCGGAGCACAATTCCTTCAGACATTTAAGTCTTATATGGAAAATCCGGTTACAATGTTAGCTTAAGAATTAACTATATAATATAAGAATCCCAAGACTTTCTTGGGATTTTTTTATTTTTTACCTTTACCCAAAACAGGAATCTGAATGAAAAATATAATTATCACGGGAACGTCTCGTGGGATAGGTTATGAATCGGCATTGTTGTTTGCTGAATCCGGGCATCAAGTTCTGGCAATATCCAGAAAAGCACCGAAAACCTTAATGGAAAATCCTAACATTACTTGCTTGACTATTGATATCTCTAAACCGGAAGAATTAGCCGAAGTTGAGCGTTTTGTAAAGCAATCATGGAATGAAAGGGTTGATGTTTTGATCCATAACGCAGGAAGTTTAATAAATAAGCCTTTTGAGCACCTTACGGCAAAAGATTTTCAAAATGTTTATGCTGTAAATGTTTTTGCGGTAGCAGAATTAACTAAGGTTTGTATTCCGTTTATGGCTAAAGGAAGTCATGTAGTTACAATAAGTTCAATGGGAGGAATACAGGGAAGTATGAAGTTCTCAGGATTGGCGGCTTATAGTTCCAGTAAAGGCGCAGTGATTACACTTTCAGAGCTTTTGGCAGAGGAGTATAAAGAAAAAGGAATTGCTTTTAATGTATTAGCTTTGGGGGCGGTTAATACAGAAATGCTACAAGAAGCTTTTCCAGGTTATGCAGCTCTGTTGTCGGCTAAAGAAATGGCAGATTATATTTTTAATTTTGCCTTAACAGGAAATAAATATTTTAACGGAAAAGTATTGCAAGTGAGTTCTACGACCCCGTGATTTTAAAAAGAGTGATCTGAGAATGGTTGAAATTTTAGTGAAATATTTGCCGGAGCATGCTGTTCATCCTTGTTTTGAACTTATAAAGATGAATTATGTGCATTTAAAAATCGTTAATGACCGGGTAACACGTCACGGTGATTATCGAAAAGATACTAATGGATACCATTTGATCACAGTAAATGCAAGTTTGAATAAATATCGTTTTCTGATTACTTTGGTCCATGAAATTGCGCATCTGGTAGCTTTTGAGAAATACGGGAGAATGATAAAGCCTCATGGAAATGAATGGAAATATACTTTTCAGCAACTGATGGTTCCGTTTATTCGTCCTGAAATTTTTCCTAATCAGTTATTACCGCTTTTAGCACGCCACTTCAGAAATCCGAAAGCCAGTAGTGATACTGATGCAACTTTAAGTTTGGCTTTAAAGCAATTTGATGAAAAGGAAACGAATGGAAAAATTTATGTGTTTGAATTGCCTTATGGTGCTAATTTTAGGATTCATAATGGCAAAGTTTTTAAAAAAATAGCGCTACGTGTAAAACGTTATGAGTGTATAGAACTAAAAACAGGCAGAGTTTACCTTTTTCAGCCGAATGCAGAAGTAGAACAGCTTAGTTTTTAATGCTAAAAAATTGTAAAGATTAAATAGCATACTTGTAAAGTACCTCTTATTTGAAAAAATCTTAGTATTTTTGAATCTTAGTAGATATAGATTTCAATGAATAAAAATTATTATGCTATAATAATGGCCGGAGGAGTTGGTTCTCGTTTTTGGCCAGTTAGTACAACAGAGTTTCCTAAGCAATTTCATGATATGTTAGGAACAGGAGTCACTTTATTACAAAAGACATTTTCCCGATTGCGTAATATTATCCCTGTTGAAAATATTCTGGTATTGACCAATGAAAAATATAATGATTTGGTTTTAACACAATTACCGGACTTAAAACCGGAACAAGTTGTTTTGGAGCCAATAATGCGTAATACAGCACCTTGTATTTTATATGCTTCATTAAAAATTAAAAAACAAAACCCTAATGCAGTAATGATTGTTGCTCCTTCCGATCATTGGATAGAGGATGAAGTGGCTTTTGCCCAGGATGTTGAGCAAGCATTTCAGTTTTGTGAAAAGCATGATTCTTTAGTAACATTGGGAATTAAACCAACATTCCCGAATACAGGTTTTGGGTACATTGAGTATAACAAAGAAGATAAACATCCTGTAAAAAAAGTAGTCCAGTTTAGAGAAAAACCGGATTATGACACAGCAAAGAAATTTTTAGAAAGCGGAAATTTTTTATGGAATGCCGGAATTTTTATTTGGAGTGTACAATCTATTGAAAATGCTTTTAAAAAATTTAAACCTACAATGTATCAGTTGTTTTGGAGTGGTTATGATTTTTATCAAACGATAGATGAAAGACATTTTATAGCTGATAATTATAGAACAGCAGAAAATATTTCGATAGATTATGCTGTTTTAGAACGTGCTAAAAATGTGTATGTGTTAGCCGCAAATTTTGATTGGAATGATTTAGGAACTTGGGGTTCTCTTCATGAAAAATTAGTAAAAGATTCTAATAACAATGCTATTGTTAATGCTACTGTAGTTTTAGAGAATTCATCTAATAATATTATTCGTGCAGAAGGTAAAAAACTAGTAGTAATTGATGGTTTAGATGATTATATCATTGTGGATAAAGATGATGTTCTATTGATCTATCCAAAATGCAAAGAGCAAGATATTAAACAAATTGTTTCAAAAATAAATGCTTAATGGAAAACCAAAATCAAGAGCAAAATTCAGTTTCTTCTGTTTTAAGTAGTCTTCGAGAACTTGTTCGGGAAATTTTTGATATATCTAAGGATACCGATAGAAAGGCAACCATAGAAGATATCAAAGCCGGAATTGACATGAGGGGGCAGAATGCTTGGGTTTTGATCTTTTCCATTCTAATAGCATCAACAGGACTGAATACCAGTTCAACAGCAGTGGTAATCGGAGCCATGCTAATATCACCATTAATGGGGCCGATCTTAGGAATGGGCTTGTCTTTAGGAATTAATGATATTGAGCTATTGAGAAAGTCTCTAAAGAACTTTGGAGTGATGGTAGTGCTGAGTTTAACTACTTCATTTTTATTTTTTAGTGTTCCTCTTTTTCAAAATGAAACTCCGGAATTAATTGCCAGAACATCACCTAATGTATTGGATATCATTATTGCGCTTTCAGGCGGTTTAGCTCTGTTAGTAGCTTTGAGTAGACGAAATAAATCAACAAATACAATTGCCGGTGTAGCTATTGCTACAGCGTTAATGCCGCCTCTTTGTACAGCCGGATTTGGATTGGCAACCGGAAAATGGGAATTTTTCGGAGGAGCGTTGTTTTTATTTTCAATTAATACCATTTTTATAGCTACGGCAACTTATTTGGTGGTAAAATTTTTGCGTTTCCCATTAAAAGAATATGCAGATAAACAACGAAAAAAACAAATTTCTCAGCTTCTAACAGTTATTGCTATGGCTATCTTAGTGCCAAGTATTTACTTTTTTTACAAGCTATATAAAAAATCAGATTTTGAGAAGAAAGTGGAAACTGTACTTTTAGCATTAAAAGAAGACAAAGGAATTGGCGTTTTTGATATTCAAACCAGTTATAAAGATAATGCTGTTAGTTTTGCAGTAATTGGAGAAAGTTTGGAAAATACAGAAATAAAAAAAGTACAGGATAAAATAGCGTCATTAGGATATCCGGGTGTACAAGTAAAAGTTTTACAGGATCTGGAAAGCAAAAAAACGTTATCTCGATTGAATGAAATAGAGAATTCTTATCTGACAACACAACAATTATTGATGAAAAAAGAAGAACAATTGTTGGAAAAAGATAAGGAGATTTTTACGTTAAAAGCTCAGTTAAACAATGGTTCTACAATTTCTTTTGTGGAGGTAGCTGAAGAACTAAAAAGTTTGAACGAAAATATTCAGGAAGTTTCATATTATAATATTCTGCACACTAATTTTAAAGCAGTAGATACAGTCCCTAATTTTATTGTGAAGTGGGATAAGGAAATTAAAAGTTCAGTAAAAGAAACAGAAACAGACAGATTCACCAAATGGCTTCAGACAAAGTTAAAGAGCAAAAAGGTAATTGTAAAGTCTGAATAAAATTTTCTTTTTATTTTTTCTCTTCCATATCTTCTTCTATGTACATTCTTCGAACCTTTTTAAATAATTCAGAAGAATAAACAAAGTCAGTTACGGCCTCATTATCCGTTTTAAAAATTTCTTTATTAGTACCTTCCCATTCGAGCAGGCCATTTTTTAAGAATATGATCTTTTCGCCAATCTCCATTACGGAATTCATGTCGTGCGTGTTGATGACAGTTGTAATATTGTATTCTTTAGTAATTTCCTGAATCAGGTTGTCAATAACAATAGCGGTTTTAGGGTCAAGACCGGAATTAGGTTCGTCACAAAATAAATATTTTGGATTATTAACTATTGCTCGTGCAATAGCCACCCGTTTTTGCATACCACCTGAAATTTCAGAAGGCATCTTATGATGAGCATCTATCAGATTTACCCTTTCAATAACAAAATCAACACGTTCTTTGATTTCTTTTGGTGTTTTATTGGAAAACATTTTCAGAGGAAATCCAACATTTTCTTCTACAGTCATACTATCAAATAAGGCACTTCCTTGGAAAACCATACCGATTTCAGTTCTAAGGTTTTGCTTTTCATCTTTTGACATGTTAGAATAAATTCTGCCGTCAAAGGAAATAGTTCCTTTTTCAGGAGTGTGGATTCCTAATAATGATTTTAAAAAAACAGTTTTACCGGATCCGCTTTGGCCAATAACTAAGCTGGTTTGTCCGGCTTCAAATCGGGTTGTAATACCTTTCAATACTTTTTGAGAACCAAATGTTTTCTCTAAATCCTTTACTTCTATCATTTGCTTAACAACATTTGGGTTAAAATATAATTCATTAGAATAATAACTACTGATGTCCAAACGAAAGACACAGTGCTAGCCTTACCAACTTCCAAAGCGCCACCTTTCATGTAATAACCGTGAAAAGAGGGTATTGTTGCTAAAATGAAGGCAAAAACAACAGTTTTAATAAAAGCATAAGTGATGTGAAACGGAATAAAATCTTCTTGTAATCCGGTTATGAATTCGTTACTGGAAGCAAATCCACCGTAAACAGTTGCCATCCATCCACCAAGATTTCCTAAAAACATAGCAATTCCGATTACAAATGGATACAAAAGCAAAGCAATGATTTTTGGGAAAACCAAATAATTCAAGGAATTAACACCCATTACTTCCAAAGCATCGATTTGTTCAGTTACACGCATAGTTCCAATACTTGATGTAATAAATGAACCCATTTTTCCGGCCATAATAATGGAAACAAAAGTTGGCGCAAACTCTAAAATAACCGATTGTCTTGTAGCAAAACCGATAAGATATTTAGGAATTAACGGATTGGTTAAATTTAAAGCGGTTTGAATAGCAACAACTCCGCCTACAAAAAATGAGATGAAGCAAACGATTCCAAGTGAATCAATGACTAAATCATCTACTTCTTTTAAAATTAACTGCTTCATTACGCTCCATTTAGTATGACGACTAAATATGTCTTTGAGCATAATAAAATATCTTCCTATTTGAGATAAAATTCGAATTACAAACATATTCTGTAAATATTGGCTAAAATAAGAAGAAGTTACGAGTAAAAAAAAACAAAATTAATACATACTAAAAAGTGTATATTTGTGTCTGCTTAAGAAAATTAGATTATGAAAAAAAATTACTTATTATTAACTCTTTTTGTTTTTTATTTTAATGTAGCTCAAAATCCGGCGCAGATTGATCTTAGTTTTGATTTTAGAGATAATGTACCTTTGATGCATCACAAACCCAAAAAAATAATTGAATTGCCTAATGGGAAATTCTTAGTATTATTTAATCCTATCTATACACAGGGTGCTATTATGGGATATTCCCAATATGGAAACAATTACTATGAAGGAGCACTTATGTATAGGTTAAATTCTGATTTTACAATTGATGAAACTTTTACTAAACCGATTTGTAGTGTTGGACAGACAGGTTATCTTATAAAAGATTTTGATGTCCAATCAGATGGGAAAATCATAATTGTGGGTTATTTTACTTCAATAAATTCTATACCTTGTTATAATATTGCAAGATTAAATGTTGACGGTTCATTAGATGATACGTATATAACATTGAATTCACAAAATTTTAATTATCCATCTTATACAAGCATAACAGCTGTTAAGGTAATGGCAAATGATCAAATGATTATTGGAGGTAAATTTTGGTTTTCATCTGGTCTTTCTTCATCAAATAATTTCTTAAAGCTTAATTCTAATGGAACAAGAGATTATACTTTTAAAACATATAATGGAGGGGGGTTGCCTTCAAATTCAGTTTCAACTGTTTCAGATTATTTAGAAGTGACAAGTCTAGATGTTGACTCTTCTGGAAGAATTTTATATATAATTTCTAGAAATACAGCAGATAATTATGGAAGAATTTTTCAAAATGGAAATAAGGATACTACTTTTTTATTTGGTTCTAATCCAGTTCCTAGTCCATCAGTATCTACAATTTTAAATAGAAGGATTAAAGCACTTTATAATGGTAAAATTTTAGTATTATCGCCCAATTCTTTTAAAAGATTAAATTCCGACGGGACTATAGATGATTCATTACCAGTCATTAATAATGCAGTATCATTTGATGTAGAAAGTAATAGTGATGAAATATATGTTTGTTTGAATTCTAGTAATATAAATAAAATTTCGTCAACGGGAAATGTTTTAGCTCAAACATTATCAGATGAGTTAACTTATCCAACTAATGTATTTGTACTTGCAAGTGGTGATATTATGTCAAATATAGCGTCTCAAAATAAAAATTTTAGATTTACTAAATTTGATGGTAATGATTTGTTAGTTATGAATGAAGAATCTTCTCTATATAAAGGAAGAGGAATTTTAAAGAATTCAAACGATGAATTATTAATATTAGGGACGTCTCAATTTAGGGGATTAATGAAGCATCATAATGGAATTAAGCTTTTAAATAGTGATGGAACAATTATATATAATCCAGTTTTAGCTCAAGGCTTTTCAAATCCTATTGCTTTGGATCCCTTTGGTGAAAATAATTATTTTTTTAAAGGGGTTATTCAGCCAGATGGGAAAATTGTATTAGTTAAGGTGGTTGACAAATATTTAGGAGCCCCAAATGGATTTAGTAATTTTTTAATAAGATTAAATCCAGATTTTACTTTGGATAATTCTTTTGATGGAGTTGTACCTTTTGTTACTTCAAAAATATTAGATATAGCTTTACAAGATAATGGAGGTATTTTATTGTGCACTTCTTATGGGATAATAAGATTAGATTCAAATGGGACATTTGATAGTTCGTTTAATTATACTATGGGGTCAGGAACCTTTAATAACCAAGCAAATTCGGTTAAAGTTTTAGCTAACGGTAAAATATTAGTTGGGGGAAACTTTACTAGCTTAGAGAGTTCTTCAATTGTGCTGAATAAAATAGCAAGACTAAATTCAGATGGTACTTTAGATAGTTCATTCCAAACAAATAATATGCCTAATGTAAGTTATGTTTCTTCAATTGATGTTCAATCTGATGGAAAAATTTTACTTGCGTGTTCAGGTAATAAATTATTACGACTTTTACCAGATGGTGATTTTGATACTTCTTTTGTACCATATCAAGAAAATCTTCCTTTTAGTTTAAGTAAAGTAAAGGTGTTGAGTGATGATGCCATGTTAGTAACATTAACAAAAGAAGCTACTGGTTCTATTCCCGCAAATTCAGTTCTAAAAAAGTTGAAGATTAACGGGATTTTAGATAGTTCTTTTGACACTGGTTCGGGATTTAATAATTTAGTATATGATATATATGAAGATGGAGATAATGGATTAATAGTGACTGGGGCATTTACTAAATATGATGGTACATTCGTTAATGGAACAATAAGATTGATTGGAGGAAATGGATATTTAATTACGGGTAGAAATATTTTAGACAGTGATTTAAATGGATGTTCAGTATCAGATGGCAATTATCCATATTTAAAGTTTAATGTTAATAATTCGGCATTTAATTCTGTATTTATACCTGATCAGTATGGGAATTATTCTATGGCAGTAAATGAAGGGATTTATACATTAACACCTGAATTCGAAAACTCTACTTATTTTAGTATATTACCTAGTTTAATTACGGTGGATTTTCCAACTGATTCTAGTCCGTATGTACAAGATTTCTGTATAACTCCTATAGGAAATCACCCTGATTTAGAAGTAGTATTAATTTCATTAAATAATGCTAGACCAGGTTTTGATTCTAGGTATAAATTATTTTTTAAAAATAAAGGGAATCAAGTTCAAACAGGAACTGTGACAGTTTCTTTTAATGATAATGTTTTAGATTTAATATCTTCTAATCCCGTTCAAAGTTCTCAGGTGAGTAATGAGTTGATATATGATTTTTCGAATCTATTACCTATGGAAACAAGGGAAATAGACTTAATTTTTAATGCAAATGCCCCAACAGAAAATCCTCCATTAAATGGAGGGGATGTTCTAAGTTTTACTGCAACTGTTTCCTCTTTATTAACTGATGATACTCCAAATGATAATATTTTTGAGTTGAATCAAACAGTGGTTAATTCTTATGATCCTAATGATAAAACTTGTTTAGAAGGTAAAAATGTTACATCAGAAGTAATTGGTGAATATGTTCATTATGTAATTCGATTTGAAAATACAGGTACTTATAATGCTCAAAATATTACTATTACTGACTATATAGATACTGCTAAGTTTGATATATCAACATTGCAACCTTTAACTGGAAGTCATTTATTTGTAACTAGAATTTCTGATAGCAATAAAGTTGAATTTTACTTTCAAAATATAAATTTACCCTTTCAAGATGGTACAAATGATGGTTTTGTTGCATTTAAAATTAAAACTAATACTAATTTAGTTGTTGGAGACACCTTTTCAAATACTGCAAATATTTATTTTGATTATAATAGTGCCATTGTCACAAATGAATATGTATCTATAATTGAGCAGTCATTAAGTAATAGCGATTTTAATTTTGATGGTGATTTTAAAATTTATCCTAATCCAACTGATGATGTGTTAAATCTTTCTTATTCACAGGATCAAGCTATAGTTGTAAACAATATTTCAATTTATAATATGCTAGGTCAATTGGTTTTAGTAATTCCTAATGCGAAAACAATCCAAAATATTGATGTTTCTAAATTTAGTAATGGAGAGTATTTAGTGAAGATTGATACAAACAAGGGAATAACAAATACTAAGTTCTTAAAAAAATAAAAAAATAAAATGCCTTACAAAAGAGTAAGGCATTTTTATTTGAATAATTTTTTTTTCATCTTTTTCCAGCGATATTCTCTAATAAATTGTGCTTGTTCTTTAGTGACCAAAAATGGTTTTTTAGCTTTCTTGGCTCTCCAAAAGCCTTTTATATAATCAATGAATAAAAATGGTTTTCCTTTTCGTAAGGCTAATTTTAACGATGCAATTGTTGTAATTACAAAACCATAACCTAGAGAGTAAAAAGCTTCACCTTGTTTGTAGCGAGAAGTTTTGTTGTAATTGGCTCCGGTAGGTTTTAAATGTTTTACATGCAGACTTTCGTCTGTTTTAACTTGCCAACCGTAAAATTTACAAAGCAGTTCGTCTACAGTATCCCAACCCATAGCAGGTTTTAGTCCGCTAATTTGTTCAAAACAAGCTTTTCGATACGCTTTAAAAGCACCACGGATATGATCTTTATCGGTTAGGTTTTCTAAAATCCATTCTCCATTTTTCTCAATATAAGCAAAACCACCAACCATTCCAATTCTTGGATTGGATTGAAAGTGTTTTGTAATCGCTTCAAAGTAGTTTTTAGGAAAAATTAAGTCAGCGTCAGCTTTTACAATAAAATCATAATCGGTATCCAATGCTTCTAACCCTTTGTTAAAAGCTAAAATAACTTTGCTTCCGGGAAGGTGAGTAGCTTCAGATGTGTTGTTGACTATAGAAATCCAAGGGTATTTCTCAGAAAATTGATTTACGATTTCTTCTGTATTATCGGTGGAATTGTCATTGACTACCACGACTTTGCTCGGTAAAGCGGTTTGGTTTACCAACGATTCAAGCGTTAATCCAATCAGATTCGCTTCATTATGAGCCGGAATGACAATGTGGAATTTCATTATAGATTTATAATTTGTAAATATAATAACTTATAACAGATTAATCATTTTATGAGTTTTAAAAGTCTTCTGTTAGAGACAAAAGACATCTTTAAAAATAACTCTATTTCTTATTTTTTGTAAGGAATAGTAATTTGTTATGTTATTAACTTGTTGTAATATTGTAAACCAAAGAAAAGAAAATTTAATTATGTTTAAAAAGGCAATATTGTTATTTTTTGTAAGTAAAGTAGTTGTTTCTCAAGTTCAGTTTCCGGTTAATGGAGTCTCCTCAGGTTCAAATGCAGCCGAAAGGGTTTCAAGTTATACTGTTGCTGGTGCAGGTAATGATAGACTAGAAATTGTTAATGGTACACAAAATGATGGACAATTTATACCAACACTTTGGAGTTATAGAAGCACAACTAATACATATGGAATGGTTTATAACGCTGCAATTTCTCCAAACTTAGATTCTGGAACAAGCCCTGTAATGCTTTTTGTTTCTAATAAAGTGCCTCAACTTCAACTTAGCGCTCCTTCTATTGGAGATTTTCCTTGGGGAAATTCAGGAACGACAACAGAAATTGTAACCAGACCTGTTTTTCAATGGAGGAATAATTCATTAAAGATAATGACAATGATGCCTAATGGTAATGTAGGTGTAGGAACTGTATCTCCAACAGCGCTATTCCATACTAATGGTACCTTGAGGTTTCAAAATTTACAAGATTCGACAAATCCTTTTAAGATTCTAGGCACAGATTCTAATGGCAATGTTTTCGAGTACAATCCAATTGATGTTGCAGGTTCGGCTTCTACAGATGAGGATTGGTTACAAATAGACAATACTTTTCCGAATTCAATAGATAATTCAATTTATACCAATGGTAATGTTGGGATAAATGTTCAAAATCCTTCGGTTAATTTTGATGTAGACGGAGATATTCGATTCAGAAGTTTACAAGATTCAACAAATCCTTTTAAGATTTTAGGAACAGATTCTAATGGCAATGTTTTCGAGTACAATCCAATTGATGTAGCAGGTTCGGCTTCTACAGATGAGGATTGGTTACAAATAGACAATACTTTTCCGAATTCAATAGATAATTCAATTTATACCAATGGTAATGTTGGGATAAATGTTCAAAATCCTTCGGTTAATTTTGATGTAGACGG
>QKBC01000011.1 GCA_003246205.1 Flavobacterium haoranii
AAACAGGTTATGGAACCCAAAACGATTTCCGGAACCCTGCAAAATACCGTTACCGCAACAACCTATTTAGGAAACTACGTTTACAGTAACACCGAATTACAGTTCTTTTCCCATCCAGAGGGTTATGTTTCGTATGATAACGGCAATTATTCGTATATTTATCAATACAAAGACCATTTAGGGAATGTTCGTTTGACGTATACGGATTCGAATGATGACGGAAAAATAACGGGAGGTGCATCGGAGTTTTTCTATGACGGATTTGAGAACGGTTCGGGTTGGGAAAGCAGTGCGAGCTATCCCGGAAGCAGTACCCTGACCTCTTACGACACAACCAGAAAGCACAGTGGAACGGCTTCGGGTAAATTAGAGAATCTGACAACAAGTGAAGTTTACGTACACCAGAATGACTGGCAATGGATATCGAACACACAGGCAACAGATTATATTTTTTCGGCCTGGGTGTATAGTGACAACCCTAGTGTAGATCTGCATTTGTTTCAGAATAAGGATATGGATGCGGATCAGGGATATGGTTATTTAGCAGAACATGTCAGTACGAGTGAAAAGAACCGTTGGGTTTATATCGAGAAGAAGGTTACAGTAAGTCAGGATACAAAACGTTTGTTATTGCGTTTGGATAACAATGGCAGTGGAACGGTATGGTTTGATGATGTAAACCTGCGAAAGGTAAATACAAGTACAGAGATAGTGGAAGAAAACAACTATTATCCGTTTGGGATGAAGCACAAGTATTACAACAATGTGGTTAACTTGGCAGAGGGTAATTCTGTTGCACAGAAGTATAAATATAACGGTAAAGAATACCAAGACGAGTTGGGACTTAACATGTACGACTACGGCGCACGTAACTATGACCCTGCACTAGGTAGATGGATGAACATTGACCCATTGGCGGAGCAATCAAGAAGATGGACACCGTATAACTATGCATACAATACTCCAATGTACTTCGTTGACCCTGATGGGATGCAAGCTGAAGGAGGCGACCCCCGTAAATCTTGGTTTGGGAGGGCTTGGGATAATGTTAAATCATTTTTTGGAGCTAATAATCAAAGTAATGGATTTGTTGAAGTTGGTGATGCTGTAGCTGAATTTTTAGACGAAAATGAAGTGGTAGCAGATTTTAATTTTAATTCAAAATTTTCTATTGGTGCAGGGATAAGTTTGTCAGCTGGTGATGCAAATTTATCAGTAAATGGAGAATTAGTAGGTGTTGAATTGCTTGATGTTAGTGGTAGTTTGTTAGATGAAAATAGCTTTGAAGGAGATTATGCCTTAAAAGACGGTCAGTTAGATGTTAGCCAATCAGTAGACGTTTCATTCACAGAGGGAAAAACAAGTGTGACTGCTGTTAAAGGAGAAAACTCATTTACGGCTTATGGAAGTGATTTAGATAAAACGACTAATGAAAAATCAAGTTTTGAGTATTTATCAAAATCATCTGGTTCTTTGGAAGGAAGCAATAAAGAATCAGCTAAGGGCACATCAGTTACAACGGAAGGTCCATTACATAATAGTCCTACAGGAAGCATAGATGCGGAAAGTACATCAGACTCTTCAACAATTAAAGTTTCTGGGAAAGGTGGTGCAGGTATTAAATTTGGTATAAGTTTAGAATTAGGATTTAAAAGACGAAAATAAAATGAAAAATAAATTTATTAAATATTTAGCATATTCGATTATTGGCATTATTGTATTATATATTTCTGTAACAATAGGAAATACTATTAAAATTAGTAACTCTGAATCTTTTAAAGTTGCTAAAGATTATGTGCTTAATGATGAGAATATAATCAATCAGTTAGGTAATATTAAAAGTTTTGGCTCATTCCCGAGTGGTGCAATCAAAACAATTAATGGTATAGAGCATGCACAAATTGAATTATTTGTTGAAGGGAGTATTAAAGAAGGTAATATTGTTTTAATTATGGAAAAGAATGGAAACAATTGGGAAGTAAAAGATTTTTTTTATGATGACTAAACTTTTATATGTTGTCCTTTCATTAAGTTTTATAATGTTGTTGTTTAGCTTTTTTAAACTTATTTCAATGTTAATTGAAAATGATTTCGTTAAAGCTTTTTTACAATTAGTTCCAATATTTTTTTTCGGAATAATATCAATAGTTATATTTTTAATTATTAAAAAAAAGGAAAAGTAGGTGGCTTGAACCTACTTTTCCTTTTTTGTTATAGAATTCCCGATTTGTAAGAATAAATATAAATTTTTATCTATTTCACTTTTTTGGCTTGATGCTGTATAAGTGATAACCTTACTTTTATCTTTTACCCAAATGAGCAAAAAAGCAATATCTTCATTTTGATAATTAATAAAATATTTAAAAATATAAGATTCTTGTTTTATTATGTTATTTTTTGAGAAGCTGACTTCTTTTAAATTTGGAAAATCTTTTTGAATTTGATTTTTATCATTCTGAATATAATCTTCAAATTTCACAGAGTTTAGTTCGTCAAATTTTAGAACAATATTTGGACAATAATTAAGAGTTTCATCACAATTTTTTACAGATGTTAGAAGAGTATTCGAATCATTAAATTCAGTATTTGTATTCCATTTTTTAGGAACTGGAATAAAAGAGTTTATTTTTTGCAAATAGACATCATTATAAATGTAATCATCTTTGTCTAAAACATATAATAAAGAATCTTTATAAAATCTTTTGACTGCAATTAGGTTTTTACCTTCATAATATTTCCAAACACCATGCTTTTGTTTGTTTAATAAGTTACCTTCCTCAATAATATTCCCATTATCATCTTTAATTATATACTTTTCTTCTGCATTATTTTTTTGGTCATTACTTTCAGTTTGCTTGGATTCAAGAGGAACTTTAGTATTGTCTTCGTTTTTACATGAAAAGAAAAATATAAGTAATGTTAAATACAATAGTTTTTTCATTTTGATAAATTTTGTTGTAAAATTAATGTATTATTCAAAATGAAGCAAAGTAAAAAAAACATTATACTTTATAAATTAAAAAGGACGATTCCTAACCGTTTCGCCTCATAAACCAAACCCATTACAAAGCCCATAAAACCCCAAACCAATAAAAAACCAATACACAATCATTAAAACGATTTAAAAGGTCTTAAATGAGCCGTATTGAGGTTGTAAATTGATGATTTGGATATAAATTACGTTTACCGCAACACCGAATTACAGTTCTTTTCCCATCCAGAGGGTTATGTTTCGTACGATAACGGCAATTATTCGTATATTTATCAATACAAAGATCATTTAGGGAATGTTCGTTTGACGTATACGGATTCGAATGATGACGGAAAAATAACGGGAGGAGCATCGGAGTTTTTCTATGACGGATTTGAGAACGGTTCGGGTTGGGAAAGCAGTACGAGCTATCCAGGAAGCAGTACCCTGACCTCTTACGACACAACCAGAAAACACAGTGGAACAGCTTCGGGTAAATTAGAGAATCTGACAACAAGTGAAGTTTACGTACACCAGAATGACTGGCAATGGATATCGAACACACAGGCAACAGATTATATTTTCTCGGCCTGGGTGTATAGTGACAACCCTAGTGTAGATCTGCATTTGTTTCAGAATAAGGATCTGGATGCGGATCAGGGATATGGTTATTT
>QKBC01000004.1 GCA_003246205.1 Flavobacterium haoranii
ATGAAATCGGTATAGTCATGCCTTTGGCTTCTATTTCAAATAAAGGAACGTTAATGTTCGGAACCCCTGTAAACAGTGAAACCGGTACCTCGCTGGATTTAAATACTGTGGCAGCTTCCGGCGACGGAGGAATTACTTGTGGCAACTCTTGGCTAAATCCCATATAGGTCGCCAAAATAAAAGGTAATAGGTGTTTTATGTTCTTCATTTCGTATCAGTCTTATTTTTTAATCACTTTAACACCGCCTGTTTCGGTGTCGGTTTTTATTTCTACTACATAGATTCCGGTCGGCAGGTTGGTCAATTCTACCGGAATGGTCTTTTCGCCTTTGATCTCTACCCGGCTGATCTCTCTTCCGCCCAAGTCATATAATGTTGCGGTTCCTTTGGTATAGTCAAAACTCACAATCACATTGGTATAATATTCCGTTGGATTCGGCACTGCTTCCAAGTCAATGCGGGCTTTGTCTTCCTTGTCCTTGTCTTTGAGTTTGACCACCCAAAAGTCATTGCCGCCTTTGACTGTCTTCTTATCTTTTGAGGCTGTACCGTTTGAAGTTCCTGCTAAAAGGTAACCGCCATCGCGGGTTTCTAAGAGCCTCTTCAACACTTCATCGCCTTTGCTCCCTACTGTTTGGGTCCAAAGTTCTTCTCCGTTAGCTTTTATCTTTAAGGCTATGTAATCGCTAATCCCTTCTTTGTCTTTTTTCAATGCTAATCCATTGCCAGTCGATTTCACCTCTGATTGGGCATAACCGCCAATGATAAAGCTACCGTCTTTGTTCTCTACCAGTGAGGTTACAATATCGGCTTTGCCATAATTATAGGTTTCCTGCCATTCTATCTGACCATACTCATCTATCTTTACAATCCAAAAATCGGCTCCTTCCTTGTTGGTCTTCGACTTGGAATAGGTTGCCCCGGAATTGGAATTTCCACCTAACAGATAACCGCCGTCTTGGGTGGGGATCAAAGCCGTAAGGTTGTCGTCCTTATCGCCTCCGTAGGTATTTTGCCAGATTATGTTGCCTTGTTCATCGAGCTTTACAACCCAGTAGTCTCCTAATCCGTAGTTTTCTGCTGTTTTATCTCCCGATGCAGGAGAATTGGAATAACCTCCCAGTATGTAGCCTCCGTCTGAAGTCGGGTGGATACTGCGTAATTCGTCACTGTATTTACCGCCAATGGTTTTTTGCCAGACTATTGTACCTTCCTGATCCAGTTTTACCACCCAAAAATCCAGATTTCCTCTGGAATCCTCGGATTTACTATACAGATCGGGAGTTTGTCCTTCTAAAGTTATCGCTTTATTCGAAGAAGAGGTACCGCCTAAAATATAGCCGTTATCTCTGGTCTGGGCAATGCTTAAGAGTTTTTCCATGCCGCTGCCGCCAATGGTTTTTTGCCACAGCTGTTGCCCTTTAGCATTGAGCTTTATCACCCAAAAGTCTTCTAAACCTTTGCTTTCTTCTGTTTTATCCAGACCTTTAGCTGAAGAAGAAGTACCTCCCAGAATGAAACCTCCGTCGCTGGTTAAGGCTATGCTTTGCAACAGGTCGGCTTTACTACCGCCAAAACTCTTTTGCCAGTCTAGGTTACCATGTTCGTCCATTTTCCAAACCCAGTAATCCAAGTCGCCTTTGTTCTTTTCGTCTTTGTTACCGTTTTTTCCGGATACGGAACTCCCTGCCAGAATAAAACCGTAATCAGGAGTGGGAATGGCATCGTATAAGTATTCGGCATGTTTGCCGCCATAGGTCTTTTCCCAGAGAATGTCCTGTGCTGAAAGGATTACAGGAAATAACAAGGCCGGAAAAATAGCGCTTAGGTGTAATTTTATTCGCATATTATTGTTTTTGTAATTTTATAGCGCTAAATGTATGGTTTTATTGTAATGATAAGGTTAATTTATTAGATTTTATCTGTTTTTTCTAGTTTTTTTAAATTACATCCTCTTTTTTTAGGATTTTTCTGTTTTTTAAGTCTTTATTTTAATATTTTATTAGAAAATGTTTCTTTTGCTTACAAAAAAAGAAGCCGGAGTTTTTAATCTGTTTTTGAATTTGTATCTCAGACAGTCCTATTTTCTTCTTTTGTGGCAAATTTTTAGAGAAAAGAAGGGAAGCCAAAACAACAAATTAAAGAGTCAATTCAATATCCACTATGTTCAATTAAATCGGGAATAATGGTTTCCGACATCCTATTGGTCTTACCTTGCTTTCAAAAACAAAATTTACGATAGTAATCTCTAAAAAGATAATCATGAAAAAGACAATACTTTCTATCCTATTACTCTGCTCTTTTATACTTTTAGGACAGACTCAGATAGGACAAACGATCTACGGTGAAAATGCAAATGACCTGCTCAGTCAAGTCTCATTATCTACTGATGGAACGATCATGGCTGTAGGCACTCCAGATAGTAACAATTTGACCGGCTATGTAAAAGTCTTTCAAAAGAACGGAAACAACTGGCAACAGATCGGACAAAAACTGGAAGGAGGGAATACAAATGAACAATTCGGAAGTTCTCTTTCTTTATCTGCAGATGGAACAATTTTGGCCGTGGGATCAATAACCTATTCGACTGATATTTTGTCTATAGGAAAAGTAAATGTCTATCAATTTTCAGGAGGCAATTGGACAGCAATAGGTCAGGATATAACCGGGAGTTCTGCATATGAATTTTCAGGCGCTTCTATAGCCTTATCTGCCGACGGCAGTATTTTAGCCATCGGAGCTCCTTCAAATAGTAGTACAGTCCCTAGCTACACCATTACTTACCAATATAACGGGTATAACTGGATACAAATGGGTCAGATCCTTTACGAAGAAGGAAACAATGATTTTAACGGGGCAAGTGTTGCTCTCTCTGCTGACGGAACAATACTGGCAAGCGGAGCCATATACAATGACGGGGGAGGTTCTAACTCCGGGCATGTCAGAATTTATAGTTTTAACGGTCTTAGCTGGCAACAACTCGGTACTGATATAAACGGAGAATACGATTATAACTATTTCGGATCTAGCCTTTCCTTGTCTGCTGACGGAACTATTATTGCTATAGGAGCTTCCGGTGGAGGAAACGGATATGTAAAAACCTTTCAATATAACGGAAACGACTGGCAACAGATAGGGCAAAAAATAGAAGGTGATATAGTCTATGGTTCTTTCGGAGGCTCTGTAAGTCTTTCTGATGACGGAACTTTTCTTAGTTCCGGCTCTTACATCGGTACTGTCGGGGGGTATGAGTATGTACGGGCCTATCATTATAACGGTTCTATTTGGGAACAGCTGGGTAATGATATTATATCTGACACTAACCTTGACCGTATTGGTTGGTGTGTTTCTCTTTCAGGAAACGGTTCTTCTCTGGCTGTTAGCGCACCAAGAAACGATGCAAACGGAATAGACTCCGGACAGGTTAAAGTATACAATCTATCTACAGTTTTAGGTACAGATACGTTTACCCTAAAATCTTTTATTCTTTATCCTAATCCTGTAGAAAACATTATAAACATTAGTCTTCAAAATAACTCCTCTTTTATCAAAGCCACTATCTATAACCAATCCGGCCAACTGGTTCAGACAGCGCAGACACTACCCGTTAACGTCAGTAATCTTGCTTCCGGCACTTATTTCATAGAGATCATTACCAATGATGGCAAAGAAAGCGAACGGTTTGTAAAAAAATAAGATTATCAAAACAACTTTCCATACTTTTTTGTCTTTTTCGGATCACAACGAAAAAATTTGACAATAAAAAAGCCGAGACTTAATAAAGTCTCGGCTTTTTAAAAAAACAGTAGTAATTTCAATTTCTATTCCACTAATACGTTTTGCTCTATTAAAGCTAAAAGTTCACGTTGTGTCGTTTCACCTTTATCTTTTAAGTACCATTTTTGCAATTCAATTTTTATCGGTTCATCTACTACCCCATGTTCTGCTTTATAATCTGCAATCATTTTACGAGCAGGTTCAGGGCGTGGCCCCCAACTTCCTATAACTTCTTCTGTCTCTGAATTCAATACAACTACTTTAGGAATTGATCGACTTCCATTGGTTAAAAACAAGTTCATCAGTTCATCATGATTGTCTCTCAAAACTATTTTTAATGTTACCTTGTCTGCTGCATCAGCTACTTTAGCCAAAATCGGTAAAATCTGTGCTGCATCGCCACACCAACCTTCTGCCAACACTAACCAAGTAATCGATTTAGGAAACGCATTTAATTGCTCCTGCACTTCAGGCAAAACTGTCAGCGTTTTATCTAAACGATTCATCCGCGCCTCATTCAATTGGGTATAATTCAGTAAAACCTCACTTTGTGTATGTCCGGTAGTTTTATTTTCCGCCAGTAAAGTAGTGATGTGTTCCCTATAGTCTGAATAGCTAAAACCGGCACGCAATGCGTTTTTTATACTATTTTTCATATTCCTAACATTTTTTTGACAAATTTAATTTTATTTTTGAATACTATTTGTTAGTTTGGTTACAAATGGATTTGAAAACAAAAAATATCGGCATTACATTATCCGGAGGCGGTTCTAAAGGAATTGCCCATGCCGGAGCGCTACAATTTTTAGAAGAGAACAACATTAAACCTGCCGTAATGTCCGGAACCAGCGCCGGAGCTATCATTGCTGCCATGTATGCCTTTGGTAAAACCCCGAAAGAAATTCTAAGTTTTTTTCAATCTATCTATTTATTTCATTGGAAACATTTTACGCTGAAAAAACCAGGCATCATTGATTCGGAATCCTTCCAATTCTATTTCAATGAAATCTTTGGCGATGCTAAAATGGGAGATTTACCTATTCCCGTTAAAATTACGGCTACAGATTTGGTCAAAGGAAAACTTAAAATTTTTAGCGAACATACCAAAGTAACGGATGCCGTTTTAGCTTCTGCTTCTTTTCCCGGAGTACTGTCTCCTTACAAGGTTAACGGAAAACTCTATAGTGATGGTGGTATACTCAACCATTTTCCAACAGATTTATTACAAGGTGATTGTGATAGTATTATTGGTATTTATGTAAGCCCGATACACAATATTGAGGAAAAGGAATTAAATTCTATCAAATCTGTAACTACACGCGCATTTGAATTGCTTTCCGGTCATGCCAATTATCAAAAATTTAATCTTTGTGATTGGGTCATAGAGCCTAAAGCTTTAGCCGATTTCGGCACTTTTGAGACGAGCAAAACTAAAATGAATACTATTTTTGACATTGGATATAACGAAGCTAAAAAATCGTATGAAGAATTAAGAGAAAAAGAATAATTAACCACGATTGCTGCAAAGCGTCTTCTGTGTTATTCGCATACATTTTTTGAGTATATTGTAAATTTGTTTAAGTTTGCACCACTAAAGGAACAACACAATGAAATATAAAAGAATTCTTCTGAAATTGAGTGGAGAAGCGCTTATGGGCGACAGACAATATGGTATTGACCCTAAACGTTTAGCAGAATATGCCGAAGAAATTAAAACGATTCACGACAAAGGAGTTGAAATTGCTATCGTAATAGGAGGAGGAAATATTTTCAGAGGTGTTGCCGGAGCCAGTAATGGTATGGATCGTGTACAAGGTGATTATATGGGAATGCTGGCAACAGTTATCAACGGTATGGCCTTACAAGGAGCTTTAGAAGAAGCCGGAATGCAAACTCGTTTGCAAACTGCCTTAAAAATTGAGGCTATTGCTGAACCGTATATCAAGAGAAGAGCAACACGCCACTTAGAAAAAGGGAGAATTGTTATTTTTGGTGCCGGAACCGGAAATCCTTATTTCACAACAGATACGGCTGCTGTTTTGAGAGGTATCGAAATCAATGCTGATGTTATTTTGAAAGGAACCCGTGTTGATGGTGTGTATACCGCAGATCCTGAAAAAGACCAAAATGCCGTAAAATTTGATTTTATTTCTTTTAATGATGTAATTGCAAAAGGATTAAATGTAATGGATACCACTGCCTTTACACTAAGCCAGGAAAATGAATTGCCAATCATTGTATTTGATATGAACAAAATCGGTAATTTATTAAGAGTGTGCGAAGGTGAGATTGTAGGAACAACCGTTACCATATAATTTTATACTAAAACAAGTTATAAAAATAAGCCATGACCGAAGAAATTAATTTAATTATAGATGCTGCAAAAGAATCAATGGATAATTCTATTGCACACTTAGAAAAAGAATTCTTAAACATCAGAGCAGGTAAAGCTTCTCCGGCTATGTTAGGCGGAGTTTTTGTAGATTACTACGGTTCACAAACACCTTTATCTCAAGTTGCTAACATCAACGCTCCTGATGCCAGAACTTTGACTGTTACGCCTTGGGAAAAAAGTATGCTTCAGCCTATTGAAAAAGCAATTATGATTGCTAATTTAGGGTTAAATCCTATGAATAATGGGGAGAACATCATCATCAACATCCCTGCTTTAACAGAAGAAAGACGTAAAGACTTGGTAAAACAAGCTAAATCAGAAGCAGAAGAGGCTAAAATAGGTATCCGTAATGCTCGTAAAGATGCTAATACGGATATTAAAAAAGAAGAAAAGGAAGGAACATCGGAAGACATTTGTAAAAAAGCAGAAGAAGATGTTCAAAAATTAACGGATGCTTATATCAAAAAAATAGATGATTTACTGGTACACAAAGAAGCCGAAATCATGAAAGTATAAATTTTAAGTCCCGATTAACAGTCGGGATTTTTATTTTGAATACATTTGCATTGAAATCGATAATTCAATCAATGCCAAAAAAGCTTTTTGTACTCTTTTTGTTTTTTATTGCGCAACTTTCTATCAGTCAAACTTTCATCAAAGGACAGATTATAGATTTTGACACCACTATTCCTATTGCCTTCGCTACTATAACTTATAACGGCAACACTTTTAATGCCGACTGGGAAGGAAAGTTTTCACTATACGTAAATGAATTTGACAAGCCTTTGGTTATTAACTACAAAGGTTATTACGAAAAATACGCTTATCCTCAGAACAACAATAAATTTTGGATCATTAAACTGACCGAAAACGAAAATACCGATCAAACAGAGATTTATTCTGAGCATGAAGTAGATCAAATTATCAAGAAAGTTATTGAAAACAAAACTAAAAATGATCCGGAACTGGCTCTAAAAAGTTTTGAATATAAAAATTACGAACATTTACTAGTTACCGCCAATCCAGATAGTGTTTCCGGAAAAATTGACAGTATTATTAAAAAAAATATTTTTGGCAAACGAAAAATAAAATTGGATTCCTCTAATTATAAATTCAAAAACTTTGTCAAAAAACAACACATTTACCAGACCGAAAAAGTCAATCTTATTCAGCATAACGAACAAGGAACTAAAGAAACCGTTTTAGGAGCACGTATGGCCGGATTGAAAAAACCACTTTATGAATTCTTAGGGCTCAAATTGGTTTCCTACTCTGTCTATAACAATCCTTTTGAAATCTTAGAAATACCGGTACAAAATCCGCTGTCAAAATTCGGTCGCTCTTTGTATTCTTTTCACATGGTAGATTCTGTTAAAATTGACAACCGAAAAACCTATCGTATTTATTTCCAGCCGAAAAAACTAAAATCCAACCGTCTAAGAGGTTTGCTATTTGTTGATGCTGAAAATTTTGGTATAGCAAAAGCTTACTTCCGAATTTACGGAATGGTCAACATTGATGCTACTTATACTTTTGATTATCTCAAATCACACAAAATATGGTTTCCTAAAAAAAGAACTTTCAATGTAACCAAAGGCAGTAACAATTATGACCTGAAACTTTTTGGAGAAACCATCGAATTCAATTCTAGCCTAGAAACCGGAATTAGTCAGAATGCTTCTGACCGGATTTATCTACATTTAGAATCCACACCTCTAGATATCAAACTGGATAAAGATTTTACTATTCCGTCACCTCAGATCATGATTGACGTTCCCGAAAAAAGTTTATCGCAAAAAGAATCCTTTTGGAAAATTTATCAAAAAGACACACTTGATATCAGAAAGCATCGTACCTATACTTCATTAGACAGTATTTCCAATGCAGAAAATATTGAATATAAAATTTTCTTGGGTAAAAAAATCATAAACGGTTATTTACCCATTAGCGTCATTGATCTGGATTTGAGAAGTTTAATTAAATACAACAACTACGAAGGTTTCCGATTAGGCTTAGGCGGAGTAACCAATTCAAAATTATCTAAACAATATAAAATTGCGTTCTATGGTGCTTATGGTTTAAAGGACGAAAAATATAAATTCGGCATCAGACCTTCTTATTTGGCAAACAAAGAAACCGAAACTTGGGTCAGTGCTTCTTATAGCGAAGACCTTTATGAGATTGCCCAAACTACTTTTGCAACTGATTCACGCCGATTTAAAATTTACGATCCGCGGCCCATAAATATTTCCACTTTCTACAATAATAAAATGACATCGGTCTTTGTTGAAAGTAAATTTTTCACCAAAGCAGACACTTATTTTTCGCTTTCTCGAAATGCCATTACTCCATTATTTTTCTATGAGTTCCTGAATGATGGAAAAACATATACTCAATATACTATAACCGCAGCACAATTTGCTATTCAGTGGAATCCGTTTAGTGAATACATGCAAACGCCGGACGGAAAGATTGAAATTGAAAAACGACATCCTAAATTTTCGTTCCAAGTTACTCAGGCGCTACCGAATGTATTAGACAATGATTTTACGTTTACCAAGTTTGATTTTAAAACATTTTATGAACTACCTTATTTATCCGGACAAAAAAGTTCTCTTTTATTCCAAACCGGTCTAGCATTAGGCGATGTTCCTATTACACACTTGTATAACCTACAACCTAATAACCTGAACAGAGATGCTATTTTACAACGTATTACATTTGCCGGCAAGAATAGTTTTGAAACCATGTATTTCAATGAGTTTTTCTCAAATCGATATGCTTCTTTGCAACTCCGTCATACATTCAACAAAATACGATTAGGTTACAGCTTTACTCCTGAATTTAGCGTAGTTACCCGCATGGCTTGGGGAGATACCAATAAACAAAATGAACATATTGGCATTTCGTACAAATCCTTAAATGATGGTTTTTTTGAAAGCGGAATCGAAGCCAATAAGCTTTTCAAAGGCATTGGTATTTCGGCTTTTTTCCGTTACGGACCAAACCAGCTAGCTCACTTTGACGATAATTTAGCACTTAAAATTTCTTACCATTTGGATTTGTTCTAACCGAAACAAGTTATTGCCTTTAAATTTATCTTAATTCTTTGCCTTGTAACCTAACTATTTAAGCAAGAATACTTACCTTTGCGCTTCAATTTTTTTTACAATGTTTAAGTGGTTAAACACCAGTTTTTGGGATTTTATAGCACGCAAGATTCTGCGAAACAGAATTGCGCTTATTATTGCTTTGGCAGCGTTTACCGTTTTCATGGCTTCGCAATGGAAATACATGCGCTTTACCTATACTGAAGCCAACTTGCTACCGGATCATCACGAAGTTAATAAACAGTATAAAGCTTTTTTAGATAAATTCGGAGAAGAAGGAAATCTAATTGTCATCGGATTCAAAGATTCTACATTCTTCAACACCAAAAACCTAAAACTTTGGGAAAATTTTATTGCAGACATCAAAAAAGATAAAGCAGTAGAACTAACCCTTTCTATTGAAGACTTAAAAGTTTTAGCCAAAGATACAACAGCTCAAAAGTTTAAATTGGTACCATTCATTAACTCAAAAGATGTTACCGACAGCTACTTAAAAAAGAAAGAAAAAGAACTCTTCAATAACTTGCCCTTTTATGAAGGCATGTTGTTTAACAAAGAGAGCGGCGCCATCCGCTTTGCCATTTACATGGACAAAGATGTAGTGAATACTGCTGCTCGTAAAGTATTCATCAATAAATATCTGAACGAAGAAAAAATTGAAGCTTTTGAAAAAGCTTCCGGAATTGATCTTAAAGTTTCCGGAATGCCTTATATCAGAACGTTAAACTCACAGCATATCATTGATGAAATAGGATTGTTTGTAGGTGCTGCATTAGGTATTACCTCTTTACTTTTCTTCTTCTTTTTCAGAAGTTTCCGGGCTACTTTACTTTCTATGGTTATTGTAACCATAGGCGTTATGTGGTCTTTCGGTACACTTGGGCTTTTAAACTACGAAATCACTATTTTAACAGCTATTATTCCACCGCTTATTATTGTTATCGGTATTCCGAACTGTATCTTCCTGATCAACAAATACCAGCAAGAAATTAAAAAACACGGCAATAAAGCGAAATCATTACAGCGTGTGATTTCTAAAGTAGGGAATGCTACTTTAATGACAAACTTAACTACAGCTGCCGGTTTTGCTACTTTTATTGTAACAGATAGCGAACTGTTAAAAGAATTCGGTACGGTTGCTTCTTTAAACATTTTATTCCTGTTCTTACTTTGCTTGATTATCATTCCGATAGCCTATAGCTACATGCCTATCCCGAAAGAAAAGCACTTAGCTCACTTAGGCAAAAATTACATGAAATCATTCATTCAATGGATTGAGAATACAATACGCAAACATTCTGTAGCAATCTTTTCAGTATCCATTGTATTATTAGTTTTAGGAATTATCGGAATTTATAAGATAAAAATATCCGGAAGCTTAATTGAAGACATGCCCAAAAAAGCGGCTTTCTATAAAGACATCGTTTTTTATGAAGAGGAATTTGACGGAGTAATGCCATTAGAAATAATGATTGATACCAAACGTCCGAAAGGCGCTTTAAAATCAACTACCTTAAAACGAATCGAAGAACTACAGGAAGCTATCAATGAAGTTCCCGAGTTATCAAAACCCATCTCAATTGTCAATCTGGTAAAATATGCCAAGCAAGCTTATTACAACGGAAATCCGGAGTTCTACGAATTACCGACTCGTCAGGAAGAAGCTTTTATCTTGTCATATATTAAGAACTCTACTCAAAAAGAGAACGAGAACATGCTGAAAAGCTATATTGACAGTACGGGACAATATGCCCGGATAACTACTTTTATGCGAGACATCGGTACAGATAAAATGGCTAAGATTGAAGAACGTCTTCAAGAAAAAATAGACAAACTTTTTCCGAGCGAACGTTATGCCGTTACCATGACCGGAAAAGCTTATGTATTTGAAAAAGGAACACATTATCTGGTACACAATCTGGTATTGTCATTACTTTTTGCCATTTTCTTAATTTCAATGTTAATGGCATACCTATTCCGTTCATTCAAGATGATCATTATTTCACTATTACCCAACATTTTACCACTAGTAATGACAGCCGGTTTAATGGGCTTCTTAGGCATTCCTATTAAACCTTCAACTATATTGGTCTTCAGTATTGCTTTTGGTATTTCCGTTGACGACACTATTCACTTTTTAGCAAAATACCGTCAGGAATTAAAAGCAAACAACTGGCGCATTAAACGTTCTGTTTATGCTACAGTAAAAGAAGCCGGAATTAGTATGTTTTATACTTCAGTAGTTCTATTCTTCGGTTTCTCGGTATTTACCTTATCCAGTTTTGGCGGAACTGTTGCCCTAGGCAGCTTAGTTGCCACAACTTTGTTGTTTGCTATGATGTCTAACTTAATTTTATTGCCTGCCCTTTTACTTTCTTTGGAAAAATCGGTAGCCAATAAAGAAGAGTTTCCGGAGCCAACGATCAACATTTTGGTAGAAGACACAGAAGAAGATAGTACTCAAAAACAATAAAGACTATATTTGCATAAATTTTAATGGAAGCTAAAAATTCCATGACTATAATAGAAATTCATCAGACAAATAAAGATTAAAACAATAAAATAGATGAAACATATAAAAGTTGTAGACCTACTAAACAATACTAAAACATTGCAGGAAGTAACCGCTAAAGGTTGGGTTAGAACCTTTAGAAACAATCAGTTTATTGCTTTAAATGACGGTTCTACTATTCAAAATATTCAATGTGTTGTCGATTTCGAAAATACTTCGGAAGAGACCTTAAAACGCATTACAACTGGAGCTGCTGTTGCAGTAACCGGAACATTACAGGAAAGTCAAGGAAAAGGTCAAAAAGTTGAGATACAGGTAACCAAATTAGAAATTTTAGGTGATAGTGATGCTGAGAAATATCCTATCCAGCCTAAAAAACACTCATTGGAATTTTTACGTGAAAATGCTCACCTTAGAGTTCGTACCAATGCTTTTGGTGCTATTATGCGCGTTCGTTCTATCTTATCTTTTGCCGTTCACCAATATTTTCAAGAAAGAGGTTTTTTCTATGTAAATACTCCTATCATTACCGGTTCTGACGCAGAGGGTGCCGGAGAGATGTTCCGTGTAACGGCATTACCATTTGACGGTACACCAAGAGATGAAGAAGGGAAAGTAGACTTTAAAAAAGATTTCTTTGGCAAAGAAACGAACTTAACCGTTTCGGGTCAGTTAGAGGCTGAAACGTATGCTATGGCTTTAGGTCAGGTATATACTTTCGGGCCGACATTCCGTGCGGAAAACTCCAATACTTCCCGCCACTTAGCTGAATTCTGGATGATTGAACCGGAAGTTGCTTTTAATGATTTAGATGCTAATATGGATTTGGCAGAAGATTTTATTAAATATGTAGTTCGTTATGCTGTTGAAAAATGTGCAGATGATTTACAATTCTTAGAACAACGTTTAGCCGATGAGGAAAAACAAAAACCGCAGGCAGAACGTAGCGAAATGACCTTATTAGAAAAACTAAACTTTGTATTAGAGAATAATTTTAAACGTGTTTCGTACACAGAAGCTATTGATATTCTGAAAAATTCGAAACCGAATAAAAACAAAAAATTCCAATATTTAATTGACGAATGGGGTGCTGATCTGCAAAGTGAACACGAACGTTACTTAGTAGAAAAACACTTCAAATGTCCGGTAATTTTATTTGATTATCCGGCTAAAATCAAAGCATTCTACATGCGTTTGAACGAAGATGAAAAAACCGTTCGTGCTATGGATATCTTATTTCCGGGAATCGGAGAAATCGTAGGCGGATCTCAAAGAGAAGAACGTTATGATGTTCTAATTGACAAAATGAAAGCCTTAAACATTCCTGAAGAAGAAATGTGGTGGTATTTAGATACCCGTCGTTTTGGTTCGGCTGTTCATTCAGGATTCGGATTAGGTTTTGAGCGTTTAGTACTTTTCGTAACCGGAATGACCAATATTCGCGATGTAATTCCATTCCCTAGAACTCCGCAAAACGCAGAATTTTAATCAAAAATTTAGCATAATTAAGTTTAGTTGTTTAACTTTATCTAGTATAAGCAGCTAAACTTTTTTAATTATAAATCGTTTATGTTAAAACAGAATTTACAGTTAAAACTTTCACAAAAACTTTCCCCACAACAAATCCAATTGATGAAATTGATTCAATTGCCTACGCAGGCTTTTGAACAACGATTACAAGAAGAATTAGTTGAAAATCCGGCATTGGAAAACGGTAAAGAAGAAAATGTAGATTTTGATGATTACAACGACGCTTCAGAAGATGACTATGATGATTATGACAATGAAAGAATTGAAGCTGAAGATATTAACATAGACGAATATCTAAGTAATGATGAAACGCCTGACTATAAATACCAAACCAATAATTATAGCGATGACGATGAAGAACGCAGTATGCCGTTTGTAGCAGGTGTAACTTTTCATCAGGATTTGCTAAACCAATTGAACACCTTCATTTTAACAGATGAAGAAAAAAGTATTGCTGAATTCTTAGTAGGCAGCATTGATGATACCGGTTACCTAAGAAGAACAATTGAAGATATTATAGACGATTTAGCCTTTACACAAGGTATCTACACAGATGAAACTATTGTAGAGCGCATTCTTCTTCACGTCGTACAAGAATTGGAACCAGCAGGTGTGGCTGCACGCGATTTACAAGAATGTTTATTATTACAGCTCAAACACAAAACTCCAACTGATTCTATTGCATTAGCCATTGATATTTTAGAAAACCAGTTTGATGCTTTTACCAAAAAACATTATGAAAAGCTGATTCAGAAATATGAGGTTTCTAAAGAACAATTGCGCAAGGCAATTGATGAAATTGAAAAATTGAATCCAAAACCGGGCGGCGCATACGATGGTAATCAAAAACCGATTGAACACGTTGTTCCTGATTTTACCATTCGAATTGTTGACGGAGAATTAGAATTAAGCCTAAACGGCCGAAATGCTCCGGAATTGCATGTCTCTAAAGATTACCAGGAAATGCTGCAAAGCTATAAAGATTCTAATGATAAATCATCGGCCCAGAAAGATGCAGTACAATTCATCAAACAAAAGCTGGATTCGGCCAAATGGTTCATCGACGCTATAAAACAACGTCAGGAGACCTTATTTGTAACGATGAATGCCATTATGCATTATCAAGAAGAATATTTCCTTGACGGCGATGAAACGAAGTTAAAACCAATGATCCTGAAAGACATTGCCGATATGGTTGGCCTTGATATTTCTACTGTTTCCCGCGTTGCTAACAGTAAATATGTAGAAACACCATACGGAACAAAACTAATTAAGGATTTCTTTAGCGAAGCGATGAAGAATACAGAAGGAGAAGATGTTTCGACCATAGAAATTAAAAAAATATTACAAAATGTTATTGAGGAAGAAGACAAACGCAAACCACTTCCTGATGATAAACTTGCTGAAATATTAAAGGAAAAAGGTTATCCTATTGCCCGAAGGACTGTTGCAAAATACCGAGAACAATTAGATATTCCGGTAGCAAGATTGCGTAAAAAAATTTAAAGAATTTCCGGATTTCGAAATTCAAACAAAAAATGAAATAAAGATAGCCCCATGAAAATAAAACAGTTTTTACCTATTTTTTCGTATATCTTCCACCCTATCTTTATTCCTTTATATGGTTCTGTTTTTTATTTTCTGACTTATCAGAATATGCTTCCTCCTAATAGCATTTATATGATATTGGTACAAATCAGCATCATCACACTAATGTTACCTATAGCGCTTTATTTTCTACTGATATCACTAGGATTGATTCGTTCATTTACCGAAGCCAGCATAAAAGAAAGACGCATTCCGGTTTCAATTCAAGCGATTCTATTCTTTATCTTACTGAAATTCAGTATTACAATTGAAAATCTTCCGGAGCTTTATTTATTTTTTCTGGGTGGTTTTTTTAGTACGGTACTGGCTTTGATTGCTATTATGGCTAACTACAAGGCAAGTTTACACATGATTGGTATTACGTCACTTGCCACTTTTATATACTATCTTTCCATGAATTATCAGTTGCCCTATATTAATATGGTAGCTTCCAGTTTTATCTGTGTAGGTTTAGTCGCCTCTTCACGCCTATATATGAAATCACATACTCCTAACGAGTTAATTACAGGTTCTCTTTTAGGAATTGTTCCTCAAATTTTGTTATGGCACTTTTGGCTATAAAATGTAAAACATAAAGCCAACATTAAAAGCGCTTAATTTCAAATCCCGATTATCCAGTTGTATATCTTTAAAAATTGGTGTTAATCCATAATATACATACATATTAATCGTATTGTAACCGACACTAATATAAGGCCCTAATTGCCATTTGTTCACATCGCTATTGTTCTTAACTTTATAATTTGCATCTGTCGACTGAAAATCCGATTTACTTCCCAAAAGATAACTTGCTTTGAATCCTGTATAAATACGCCAAAATTTGTGACTCAAAGGTGTAGCATTTCTCCAACGTATCTCTAAAGGAATATCCAAGTAATGTAAAATCAATTTATTCTTGTCATAACTATTTTCAATCGTATAGGCTATAGGATTATCCTGAATCTGAATATTATGCTTGATATTATTATAAGAATATCCTAGTCCTAGTGCAACAGACCAATTTCTATCTTTAGTAAAAGGCATATCTCGCATAAAACCAACTGTAATACCTGTTGAAAACGAATACTGCTTATATCCTGACGGCTTATTTTGCATTAAGTTATAAGTAATAGAAGCATAGAATTGATCTTCTCTGAACAAAGAATCTAAAACTTTATAAGGTGCTTTCAATTCTTCTTCTGTTTTTGTCTCTTGGGCAAAAATGCCAGACAAACAAAAGGATACCATTAAAAATGAAAAAGTGAACCGTAACTTCATTTGCGTATTTTTTGCTAAGTTAATACGAAAAAACTAAAAAGTATAAAAAAAGGCACGCTTGTAAGCGTACCTTTTATATTTAGTTAAAGTTTTTAATTATTCTCCAACAGGATTTCCTTGTGCTGTAGTATAATTTACTTTCAATTGATCTACTTTACGCAATTCAGTTTTAATATCCTGAACAAGACCCATTTTTACTTCTTTATCAATTTTTAAAGAAGTTGTTAAATATTTCTCATCTTCAGAATTTCTTGAAGCTCTTTCTGTAAGTACAAAGTTTTTAATATCATTTACAGAAGAAATCTTGTCATTTAACTGAATACGATCTGATGAACCCAAACCTGATATATAATTCGCTTTTGGTCTACCGGCATAAATGTACATTACATATTGTTTTTTATGCAATTTTGCTGTTTGATCAGCTTTTGGCAAACGGTTCTCAATCTTCAAATCACTATCTTTCATAGTTGTAGCAGTCATGAAGAAGAACAAAAGCATGAATACAATATCGGGCAATGATGCTGTTGATATTGCAGGTAATGAGCCTGATTTTTTCTTTTTAAATTTAGACATACTTTCTAAAATTTAAAGGATTAATAGTTCTTTTTCGGTTCTGCTTCAGAAAGACGCATCGGATACATATTCTGAATTTTTTCCACTTTTGGCTTTAAGTCGTCCACTAAGCCTTCAACCGCTTTAGAAGCTGGATCGTTATAAACATACTCCATTTCTCTGTATGTTCTTCCATATCTTCTCATCGCTTCTCTGTCTCTTAAAAAATAATAAGCAGCCACCAACTCGTTTTGTACAGCAATGTACGTTTCATAAGTGGTTTGCCCATCATTCATCAAAGAGATAACTGCTTTATCAGGATTATCAGAAGACTGTGAATCTCCTTTTCCTTTACAATATGAACAAGTTCCTTCTCCGTTATTATCTAAAAAGTTTATTGCAGCTTGTCTTAGTTCTTTAATGTTCATCAACTGTTCGTTTACTAACAACTGATTGTCTTTATTAACCAAAACACGCATAATGTTTCTTTCATTAATAGGTGGAGCTGGCGGATCTACTTCATATCTAGGCAAAAGACGGTTGATCCCTTGGTCAACTCCAATGGTAGTTGTAACCAAGAAGAAAATCAAAAGCAGAAAAGCAATATCTGCCATCGAACCGGCATTTACCTCTGGTGATTCTCTCTTTGCCATAATTATTTTTTAATTTTATTAAAACCAGTCCATAACATAGTTCCGATAGCAATAACTGCTAAGAAATAAAACGTATTTAAACCGGTACTTACTAATTTAGATGTTGATCCTGATACTATTCCTCCATTAGTTTTAACTTCTGAGCTATCGGCCAATATGAAAGAAACAACAACTACAGCTAAGAACAAACCAACTGAAATAAGTGTTTTTTTCAAAGTATCTTTATGTGTAAATAAATTTTTCAACACAAAAAGAATCACAATAGCAATACATGCGACAAGAACCACATAAGATACACTAATGAGAGGAGATATCCATGAGCTGTCTTTGTCTTCTGAAGCTAATATCCCTCCAAGGAATACCACACTCAAAACACTGATCACAGCTACTATTATTTTTACGATTTTATGTAAATTCATAACAATGAATGTTAAGGGAATTTTAGATTATTATTTTTTACTGTAATCTGATAAGATATCAACTAAGCTGATAGAAGCATCTTCCATATCATTTACAATTGAATCAATTTTAGCGATGATATAATTGTAAAAAATTTGAAGAATAATAGCTACAATCAAACCAAATACAGTTGTCAATAACGCTACTTTAATACCTCCTGCTACTAATGAAGGCTCCATTGAACCAGCAGACTCAATTTGGTCAAACGCTTGGATCATACCAATTACCGTTCCCATGAATCCTAACATCGGTGCTAAAGCGATAAACAATGAAATCCAAGAAACGTTTTTCTCTAATTGTCCCATTTGAACACCACCGTAAGCTACGATTGATTTTTCAGCTGATTCTAAACCGTGTTCGTAACGATCTAATCCTTGATAGAAAATTGATGCAACCGGACCAGCAGTGTTTCTAGTTACTTCTTTAGCTGCCTCAACTCCTCCTGAATTTAAAGCATCTTCAACTTCTGAAACTAATTTTTTAGTATTTGTTGTAGAAAGATTTAGATAAATAATTCTTTCGATAGCAATTGCTAAACCTAAAATCAAACAGATTAATACGATTCCCATGAAGCCAGGTCCACCCTCAATAAATCTTTTCTTTAACTCTTGAGTAAATGTTACATTCTCAGCAGTTTGATCGTCTGTTGCTTCTGCAACAACTGCCGCTTCTTCAGTTGTAGGCGCAGCTTCCTGTACTTGTTCAGTTGCAGGCGCTTCTGTTGCTGTAGAATCTTGAGCTTGAACATTTCCAAAAGTCATAAGCCCTGTGATTGCCAAAATAGAAAATAATCTTTTCATCGCTTTTGTTCTTAAAATTTAATTAGTTAATTGGGTTTAAAAGTATAAAATATTTATTTAATTTAAAATTATTTCTGGCAGAGAGGAAGGGATTCGAACCCTCGATGCTCTTTTGAAGCATACACACTTTCCAGGCGTGCGCCTTCGACCACTCGGCCACCTCTCTTTCAAAATTATATTTTGATTTCAAGGACGCTAAATAACGCAAAATTTCTCATCTATAAAAATTTTAGCTTTATTTTTTAATACATTTCGCCTCTCAACGAGGTTTCAAATATCGTTTTAAAAACATCTGTAGCTATTTTTTGACCTAATAAATACATCAATTTTGTGATAGCTGCTTCCGTTGTTATATTGTGACCTGAAACGACACCTATGCTTTTTAACTGTGTACTGGTTTCATATTGTCCCATCGTTACCGACCCTCCACTACATTGTGTAACATTAATAACGTAAATATTCTTTTTTATTGCCTTTTCAATTTCTTCAACGAACCAACTTTCTGACGGCGCATTACCGGAACCATAAGTTTCCAGTACAATTCCCTTTAATTTTTTAATATTAAAAACAGCTGACAAAACTTCTTTATTTATTCCCGGAAACAGTTTAACAATGATTACATTGTCATCAAACTCTTTATTGACCTTCAGTTTTTTGTTTCCTGATTTTCGAAAAAGAATATCTTTATTGACTTTTAAATGCACTCCTGACTCTGCTAATTCCGGAAAATTGGGAGATGTAAAAGCATTAAAGTGTTCTGCGCTTATTTTTGTAGTTCTGTTTCCTCGATACAGCTTATATTCAAAATACAAACATACTTCTTGAATAACAGGTTTCCCTTTTTCTTGCAATGAAGCGATCTGAATTGCTGTAATCAGATTTTCTTTGGCATCAGTACGCAAATCTCCAATGGGCAACTGCGAACCTGTAAATATTACCGGCTTGGTTAGATTTTCCAGCATAAAACTTAATGCTGAAGCACTATAAGACATCGTATCAGAACCATGTAATACGACAAAACCATCAAAATTTAAATAGTTCTCCTCAATAATAGTGGCTATTTTTTTCCAATGCAACAAGCTCATATTAGAAGAATCGATAGGCTCATGAAAAGAAACCGTATCAATTTCACAATCTAACAATTTGAGTTCCGGGATATTTTTGAGTAATTTTTTAAAATCAAACGCTTTAAGAGCACCAGTATCGCTGTCTTTTACCATACCTATAGTACCTCCGGTATAGATCAATAGTATTTTAGCTTTTAAGACCTGCATCTTCATACTTCATTTTATTTACTACCGGGTTAGCGTACATTGCTAAAAACCCTTTTCGAAGGGTATCATTGTCTGAATCAATTCGCATTTCTAATCTACGTTCAAACAGTTGTTTTTCTTTTTCAGTATATTGAGCACTGAATCGTTGTGTTTGATTCAGCAAATCATACGCAATAAAGTTTGTAGGCCACAATTTATAGGATTGTAATATAGAATCGTCTATTATCTGTGCCAATGCCTGAATTTGCTTATTTACATTTTCATTTTCTGCTTTGATGATTTCCAATTCGTGCTCCAAAACATTACCCACATGAATGTGAATTCGTTTTTTTTGCCCAATAACTCCACTGATCAGGTTAACAAAATCTTCATTTTTCTCTTTTACATAGACTTCATCTTTAGCCTGAGCCAACAATTGAGGCATTTTCAAAGCATCTGTAGGATCATATTCGTAGGAAATAGAAACCGGAACAATTCTCAATTTTTTAAAATAATCCATGCAATTTTCTCCTTCCGCGGCCATGGCTATCATCTTCAAAACACCTTGATGTGTAGCATCATTCCCATCTTTTGTTCTTCCTTCTCTCTGAGCTACCCAAACCGAACGATTCTCTTTTTCCAGAAGCTGATAAATGTATTCCGACATCACTTTAGAACTTTGCAACAGTTCTCTGGGCGGAAGATTTCGTTTCACCAAAAAGTTTCTATTCAATTTAGATAATTTTAATAAAATATCTTTTTGAACTAAATTGTCTCCAATTGCTGAAGCTGTCATCACTAAACCGTGGTCAAACAATGAAACATTCAACAAAGAAGTATCTAAAATAATATCTCTATGATTGGATATAAACAGGTAAGAAGTATTCGGTTCTAATTTTTCGAAACCGGAAGTTGTTAGACCATCTGAACTTTTCTGTAATACTTTTTGAATGGATTCGTACACAAAATTAACCTGAAAATCACGAATGGAGTGCGTCCTCTTTAATTGTTCCTGCCAAATCTCTTCTTCAACATCGGGATATGTAAAGTGCATCATTGCCTTCATCATAGGATGATTGATAATGGAACGTAAAACATCATTTACTTCCGAATCATAATAAGGACGAATGGCATCAAATTTTGTCATAATAATCAAAACAAAGCACAAAAAAACGAAAAAAATAATTAATTCTGTTTATCAATTCGTTAAAATCCCAAAACAGTTTTTGCATTTTGAGTTGTTGTTTGGGCAATTTCTTCCTCTGTTACGGCATAAATTTGAGCCAACTTTTCTACAATTAAAGGAATATAGCTACTTTCATTTCTTTTTCCCCTATACGGAACGGGTGCTAAATAAGGTGCATCTGTTTCTAAGACAATATTCTGCAAATCAATTTCATGTAAAAATTGATCTATCTTACCATTTTTAAAAGTTACAACTCCCCCAATTCCCAGCTTCATATTACAATCAATAGCTCTGATTGCCTGCTCTTTATTCCCGGTAAAACAATGAAATATTCCTGATAAACTTTCATCTTTTTCTTGTTCTAAGATTTCAAAAACCTCATCAAAAGCATCTCTACAATGAATATTAATAGGTAAATGATATTGTTTAGCTAATTTAATTTGGTACTGAAAAGCATGCTGCTGCTGTTTTAGAAAAGTTTTATCCCAATATAAATCTATCCCGATTTCACCTACAGCATAAAATTTTTTTGAAGCCAATTCTCTTTCTACGAAAGCTAACTCTTCCATATAATTTTCTTTCACATACGTCGGATGTAACCCCATCATCATGTATACATTTTCCGGATATTCCTTTGCTACAGCATACATTTCTGCCGTATAAGAGGAATCAATAGAAGGGACAAATAACTTGGTTACTCCTGCATTTATAGCTCTTTGCATCATTGCTGTTCTATCTTCCTTAAATTCTTCCGAATATAAATGCGTATGCGTATCAACTAACATCATTCTCAGTCTTTTTCTTTTCAAGCAACAAATCTACGAAGATTAAATCAGGTTTTCTATACTCTAATATTAAGACTTTCTTCACTTTCTGAAAATGAAAAATTTATTATGTTTGACACATGGAAGATTTACAAAATTTTTTAAAGGAAAATAAATATAAAAAAGTTCGTTTTAAGGTTCTAAAAACCCAACACTTATTAGTTAAAGCCAGAATTAACGGCATTAATGGGCTTTTTATATTAGATACCGGAGCCAGCAATAGTTGTGTAGGGTTTGAAGGTATTGAAAAGTTCAAATTAAGATCAGAAGAATCTGAAACCAAAGCTTCCGGAGCCGGAGCTACCGGCATGAATACACTTCTTGCTAAAAATAATCTTTTACAAGCCGGAAGATGGAAAGATAAAAAACTACATTTGATTGTTTTTGACATGAGTCATGTCAATAATGCCCTTGAACAATATAATATTAAACCCGTTGATGGTATTATAGGAGCTGACATCTTATTAAAAGGCAAAGCCATCGTAGATTATTATAATCACTTACTGTTTTTGAAGTAATCTTTAAGAAAATACGCAACCTTTTTTATTTTTTCCCATCTATAAAGAAAAAATAAATTGCTATGAAAAAGATTTTAACACAAAACAAAGTGATGCAATTAAGCGTCTTTTTTACACTATTATCATTAACAAGTTGTAATGATGATGATTCAACAAATGCTACTCCAAATGTACCAACGGCACAGGAATTCAGCTCTATGCGAGAAGAAGCATTGCTCTCTGCTACTCAAAATTTCCAATTTGATGCTTCTGCCGGATCTGTTACTGTAACTTCAGACAAAGGAGTTTCTCTTACTTTAAACACCAATTGCTTAACACTTAATGGAAATAGTGTTTCCGGAACTATTGATTTAGAATACGTAGAAATTTTTGATGGTGGTAATATGATTGTTACCAATAAGCCCACTATGGGATTAATGTCTGACGGAAATAAATCATTACTGATTTCCGGAGGTGAATTTTACATCAATGCTACTCAAAACGGACAGCAATTAGAACTCGGTTGTCCTATGACATTAAATATTCCTACTTCTTTAACAAATCCTGGAGGCGATAATAACATGACATTATGGAATGGTGTAATTGACGAAAACAGAGACCTTACTTGGGAAGAAGAAGAGGAGGATCCAACAGGTAATCAAAATATTTTTGTTGAAGGACAAGGAGACACTGCTACTTATTACGCATACTTTGATTCATTTGGCTGGACGAATGTTGACCGCTTTTATAGCGATCCCAGACCTAAAACAACTATTTTAGTTGGTGTTCCGGATGGATATGATAATCAAAACTCCGCTACTTATCTTCACTATGATGGTGAAGAAAATACCTTAGCTCACTTAGACACTTATGATGACCAAACCGGATTATTTTCTGAACATTACGGACAAATCCCTATCGGGTTAGAATGTCATATTATCTTCACTACAGAAAGCAATAGCCAATGGCGTTATGCTATTAAAGATGTTACTATAGAAGCTGATGCTGTTTACTACTTTACACTTTCAGAAACTATTGTCGGTAGCGAACAAGAACTGATTGATGCAATAAATGCCTTACCATAAAATGAATACCATTTATAAAAAAAGCCAACCTTAATTAAGGTTGGCTTTTTTTATATTAAATAGATAAATCAATTATAATTCTAATGCTTTTTTAGGATTATTGTCCATTAAAATTTCAACCGGATTTTCTAATGCCTCTTTAACAGCAACTAAGAATCCAACTGACTCACGTCCGTCGATAATTCTATGGTCATACGATAAAGCCACATACATTACCGGAGCAATAACAATTTGACCATTTTTAACAACAGCTCTTTCTACTACATTGTGCATTCCTAAAATACCGGATTGCGGTGGATTAATAATTGGTGTAGACAACATACTTCCGAATACACCACCATTAGAAATAGTAAATGTACCACCAGTCATTTCGTCCACTGTAATTTGTCCGTCACGAGCACGTAATGCCAAACGTTTGATTTCAGCCTCAACACCACGGAAAGACAATAATTCTGCATTACGAACTACAGGAACCATCAATCCTTTTGGACCTGATACAGCCACTGAAACATCACAAAAATCATACGAAATTTTCTCTTGTCCGTCAATCATAGAGTTTACATCCGGATATAACTGTAATGCTCTTGTTACCGCTTTAGTAAAGAAAGACATAAATCCTAAACCTAAACCATGTTTTGCTTTAAAAGCTTCTTTATATTCATCACGCAAAGCGTAGATAGCACTCATATCAACTTCGTTAAAAGTAGTCAACATTGCTGTTTCATTTTTAGCAGCCACTAAACGTTCTGCTACTTTACGACGTAACATTGATAATTTTGTACGCTCAGAACCACGAGGTCCGCCAGTAGGAGTTCCCATAGAAGGTACTGCATTTACAGCATCGTCTTTTGTAATTCTTCCACCTTTTCCTGTTCCGGTTACTGTAGCAGGATCAATGTTTTTCTCAGCCAATATCTTTTTAGCAGCCGGAGACGGCGCACTGGCAGCATAAGTTGGTGCAGGTGTAGGTACCGGCGCAGGAGCTGGTTTTACCTCTTCTTTTTTAGCTTCAGCTTTTGGTGCTTCTGCAACAGGTGCAGGAGCTGCTCCACCTTCTGGTTTAGCTGCGCTTGTATCAATTAAACAAACTACTTGCCCCACAGCAACTGCATCACCTTCTTCTGCTTTTAAGGTAATAATACCACTTGCTTCAGCAGGTAGTTCTAAAGTTGCTTTATCTGAATCCACTTCAGCAATAGCTTGATCTTTTTCTACGTAATCACCATCTTTTACTAACCAAGTTGCAATTTCAACTTCGGTGATAGATTCTCCCGGAGAAGGGACTTTCATTTCTAAAATCATAACTCTATGTTGTTTAACGTTTCCCCCTTTCGTTGTTAATCCCGAAAAGGGAGCATTTTATTATTGTTGTGTAAAATTAATTAAATAAATCTTTATCAAAAACCATGGCAATTGCATTAGCCTGACGTTTTTTAGAACGTTCATAACTACCTGCTGCCGGAGCACTATATGCTTTTGGTGATGCTAATCTGAATTTCACTAAATTGAAGTTCATCAACATAAATCCGTAAGCTCCCATATTTTTAGGTTCTTCTTGTGCCCAAACATAATCGTCAACATTAGGATAACTAGCGATAATTGCTTTTAATTGTTCTACCGGTAATGGGAACAATTGTTCTAAACGAACTACTGCTACGTCATTTCTTCCTAATTCTTCACGTTTTGCAATGATATCATAATAAACCTTACCTGTACAGAATACTAGAGTTTTAATTGCTTTTTTATCTGTTACTGCAGGGTCATTTATTACTTCTTGGAATTGTCCGTTTGCTAACTCTTCAACAGTTGAAACTGCTAATGGATGACGCAATAAACTTTTTGGAGAGAATACTACCAATGGTTTACGGAAATTCGTTTTCATTTGTCTTCTCATCAAGTGGAAGAAGTTAGCAGGAGTAGTACAGTCAGCAATATACATATTATGTTTTGCACATAACTGTAAATAACGCTCCATACGTGCCGAAGAATGTTCCGCTCCTTGATTTTCATATCCGTGAGGCAACAACAAAACAATACCGTTTTGACTGTTCCATTTATCTTCTCCTGCAGAAATGTATTGGTCCATCATAATTTGGGCTCCATTTGAGAAATCCCCGAATTGTGCTTCCCAAATGGTTAAAGTTTTAGGAGATGCTAAAGCATACCCATACTCAAAACCAAGTACACCATACTCAGACAATAGCGAATTGTAAATATAAAAGTTACCTTTTTTATCCACAATTTCATTTAACAATACCACTTCTTCTTCAGAATCTTCTACTTTAACTACAGCATGACGGTGAGAGAATGTTCCTCTTTCCACATCTTGGCCAGACATTCTTACATCATATCCTTCTGTCAATAAAGTTCCGTAAGCCAATAACTCTCCCATTGCCCAATCCAACTGATCTTTTTCAAAATACATTGCATTTCTATCGGCAATCAAACGGGAAATCTTATTAATGAATTTTTTATCTTTCGGAAGATTTGTTATTGTAGTAGCAATCTCCGTTAATTTTTCTTTATCAAAAGTAGTATCTACTTTTTGAAGCATCACATCATCTGAAACCTGATGAAAACCTCCCCATTCATTTTGCATAAAAGGAGTAATTACAGTCAAATCTTTTTTGCGAGACTCTTCTAAATTTTCATCCAATTTAGCTTTATAAGCTTCTTCTAAACCTTTTACATAATTAGCATCAATAACACCTTCTGCTTTTAATTTTTCAGCATAGATATCACGAGCATTCTCATGTTTAGAAATAATTTTATATAGTTTCGGTTGTGTAAAACGAGGTTCATCACCTTCGTTATGACCGTACTTTCTATATCCTAATAAATCGATAAACACATCTCCGCCAAACTGCATTCTGTAATCCAAAGCAAACAACATAGCGTGAACAACTGCCTCAGCATCGTCTGCATTAACATGCAATACCGGAGACAAGGTTACTTTTGCTACATCTGTACAATATGTTGACGAACGAGCATCTAAATAATTTGTGGTAAAACCAACCTGATTATTGATCACTAAGTGAATTGTTCCACCGGTTTTATAACCATCCAGTTTTGCCATTTGTACAATTTCATATACAATTCCCTGACCTGCTATAGCAGCGTCACCATGAACGGCAATTGGCAATACTTTAGAAGTGTCATTTGAATGATTATGATCTTGTTTAGCACGTGCAATTCCTTCAATTACAGCACCAACTGTTTCCAAGTGCGAAGGATTAGGCGCTAAATTCAAATTGATTTTTTTACCGGAATCCGTTGAACGGTCAGATGTAAGACCTAAGTGATATTTAACATCTCCATCGAAATACATATCATCATCATAATCTTTTCCGTCAAATTCAGAGAAAATATTTTGAGTGTTTTTACCAAAAATATTAGCTAAAACATTCAATCTACCTCTGTGCGCCATTCCCATTACAAATTGTTCAACACCTTGTTCAGCAGCTGCTTCTATCAAAGCGTCTAAAGCCGGGATTGCAGATTCACAACCTTCAAGAGAGAAACGTTTTTGACCAACGTATTTAGTATGTAAAAATGTTTCAAAAGAAACAGCTTCATTTAACTTTCTTAAGATATTTTTCTTTTGATCTGGTGAAAAACTCGGTTGGTTATCATTAATATCCAATCTGTTTTTAATCCACTCCTGAATTTCAGGATTTCTGATGTACATAAACTCAACTCCGATAGACTGGCAATAAACACGCTCTAGGTGTTTAATAATCTCAGCTAAAGTTGTCGGTTGCATATTAACCATTTTAGCAGCATCAAAAACCGTATTCAAATCAGCAGATGAAAGTCCGAAATTCTCCAGAGCTAACGTTGGCGTATACGTTCTTCTGTCTCGAACCGGATTTGTCTTGGTAAACAAATGCCCTCTGGTTCTGTAACCTTCAATTAATTTAAGTACATTAAATTCTTTCTGTAATTTTTCAGAAATTTTTCCTGAATCTTGGGACTCACTCGAAGCAATGTAGGCAATTTGTTGTCCTACCTCTTCTGAACCGTAATTTGCCAGTGCAAAATCAAACCCCTGAAAAAAACTTCTCCAGCTTGGTTCTACGCTGTCTGGACTTTGCAAATATTGATCGTATAAATCGGCAAAAAAAGCCGTGTGTGCAGCGTTTAAAAAGGAAAACCTATCCATAATTGTGTCTAAATGACCTTTTAATTAAAAAATTTTTATGCAAAAGTAAAACATTTGTGATAATCTTTTAAAGAAAATCGTATTTTTATATCATTAATTTTTTAGAAAAGGTTTTATGAAAATGAAATTCTCAAAAATTTTAACAGTTTTATTAAATTCTGTGTTTTTATTTTATTTTAGCCTATCTATTTCTGCTCAAAATTCGCAAGAATTCAAAACAAAATCTAATTTTTGGGAAAAAGTTCAATTCGGAGGCGGTTTAGGTTTAGGATTTGGCAACGGATATACCGATATTTCAATAGCTCCGAGTGCCATTTACAATTTTAACCAATATGTCGCTGCCGGATTAGGATTACAGTATTCTTATTCTCAACAAAAAGACTTTTACAAAGCCAATATTTACGGAGCAAGTGTAATCGGATTATTCAACCCTATTGAACAAATACAGCTTTCTGTTGAAGTAGAGCAATTGCGGGTTAATACCGTTTTTGAAGATTTTTACAACCACTATGAAGATGACTTTTGGAATACTGCTTTATTTTTCGGAGCAGGTTATCGTACCGACAATATAACTTTCGGTATCCGTTACAATGTATTGCACAAAGACAACGAAGGCGTTTATGCTGATGCTTTGATGCCTTTTATCAGAATCTATTTCTAAACCATACTTTTTGCCATTCTCGTTTCAGAACTAAAAAGGCAACTCGTTCAGAAAGTTCAACTAGATCAGAGCCATCTAATTTTTTCACTTCATTTTCCGGAACATCAATAATATAAAGCAGGTTGAGATATTCGGCAAATTTGTGTTGGATTAAATAATATATTTTTTCGTGTACCATTTGCTTTAACTCTATAGGAAGCATTGTTGTTTCTACATCCAAATCTTCATTTGCCAGATGAAAATCCTTTTGCAGTTGCAATATTAATTTTTCATATAGATTTTCTTCTTCAGCCTGAAAAAATAAGGCTTCTATGTTTGCCGGCGGATTATACATTTTAATATCAATTACAAAAATCAATGCCAATTACAAGTCTTAAAACTTAATTTTTGGCACTATTGATTACACATTTCTATTCATTAAATTTTCACCGAAAGTTCTCAGAATTTGTTTTTTATCTTCGGCAATCTGCATGGCTTCTAATGTTCTCATTGCCTTATCCGTATATTCCCGAATTGCCAATTTTGTCATTTCATCAGCACCTGAATTTCTAAAAATATTTTTAACTAGTTCTACTTTCTCCGAACTATCATTTGGCTTTAATGAAAATAGATACTGTAATTGCCGTTTTGTATCTTCCTCGGTATTCTTCATCGCCATTAAATACAAATAGGTTTTTTTATTTTCAATGATGTCACCTCCTACTTGCTTACCGAAAGTGTCAGGATTTCCGAAAGCATCTAAATAATCGTCCTGCAACTGAAAAGCTATTCCTAAATTTAACCCGAAATCATAAACCAGATCTGCATTATCCTCACCCGCTTCGGCTACAATAGCACCCATTTTCATAGCAGCACCAACCAAAACTGCTGTTTTATATTCAATCATTTTCAGATATTCTGAAACTGTAACGTCTTCGCGAACTTCAAAATCCACATCATATTGTTGACCTTCACAAACTTCTAATGCCGTTTTACTAAACAATTTAGCTAGTTGTCGGAATATTTTGGGTTCATAATTTTCAAAAAACTGATAAGCCAAAATTAACATGGCATCTCCGGATAATATTCCTGTGTTCAGATCCCATTTTTCATGAACGGTCTGATGCCCTCTTCTCAAAGGCGCATCGTCCATAATATCATCGTGAATCAATGAAAAATTATGAAAAACCTCAACAGCTGTTGCTGCCGGAAATGCTTTTTCAATGTCACAATTAAAAATATCTGCAACCATAACAGTAAGCAAAGGTCTGATTCGCTTTCCTCCGATATTTAAGATATACTGAATAGGGCTGTACAAATTTTTAGGTTCTTTTTGTACATCCAAAGTTTTAAAATGTTCTGTTATAGAATTTTGATAGTCGGTTATAGTTTGCATGGATTTCAAAAAATTATCGCAAAGGCAAAGTACGCTATTTTTTTATGAAAAACCGAAAACTTTACCCGAGTTTTAAATCTTTGTTAAAAAAATGCAAAAACTTTGGAAACTTTTTTTGTATTAAAAGTTTCCTGTGTAGCTTTGCACCCAAATTAATATCATTTCATGCAAACAGAAATATTAGAAAAAGCGACAGAAATGTTTCTTACACTGGGTTTCAAAAGTGTAACTATGGATGATATTGCCAATGAATTGGGAATTTCTAAAAAAACAATTTATCAACATTTTGCCACAAAACCGGAATTAGTCAAAAGTGTAACACTCCATTTATTCGAAACTATATCGTGTGGAATTGATGGAATTTGTAACATCGGGAAAAATCCGATTGAAGAATTATTTGATGTTAAAAATTTTGTTCTTCAACATCTAAAAGATGAAAATTCTTCACCTATTTATCAATTACAAAAGTATTACCCGAAAATTCATAATACTTTAAAACAACTGCAATTTGAAAAAATGGACGATTGTGTAATTGATAACTTAAACCGTGGTATTGCGGAAGGATTGTATCGAAAAGAAATTAATACTGAAATTATAGGTCGATTGTATTTTGCAGGAATGAACAGCATTAAAGATGTGGAACTTTTCCCTGTTAATAAATTCAGTCTGAAAAATGTTCAGAACCAATATTTGGAATATCATTTAAGAGGTATTTGCACCTCAAAAGGTATCAAAATTTTAGAAAGTTTAATACAGCAAAACAACTAATGAAGCAAAAATTTATTTTAGTGTTATTGGTCATATCAGGCTTGCTGAATGCCCAAGAAAAACAAGAGGATTTTAATTTTTCCTTAAACGAAGCCATTGCGTATGCTTTAGAGCATAACTACCAATCGCAAAATGCTTCAAAAGACATTGAAGCCGCCAAAAAGAAAAAGTGGGAAACAACAGCTAGCGGATTACCACAAATTAGTGCAGGAGCCGATTACCAACACAACTTTGTTTTACAAAAGTCCATAATTCCTGCCGAGTTTTTCGGTGGAAATGCCGGTGAATTTGTAGAAGTTGCTTTTGGTACCAAACATACCATGAATGCCTATGGAAATATAAGCCAATTAATCTTTGACGGGTCCTACTTAGTAGGTTTACAATCGGCTAAAGTATATCTTCAGATTTCAGAAAATGCCAAAGAAAAAACGGATCTTGAAATCAGAGAACTGGTTATTAACTCCTATGGAAATGTACTTTTAGCCAGAGAAAGTGTCGCTATTTTAGAAAGTAACAAAGCTTCTGTAGAGAAAACTCTTTTTGAAACCGATGAGACTTTTAAAAACGGTTTAACAGAAGAAGAAAATGTAGAGCAATTACAAATTACATTGGCACAAATCAACAGTTCTTTGACTAATGCCCAAAGAAATGAAACCATTGCCTTGAACCTACTAAAATATGTTTTGGGTATTGATTTGGAAGAAAACATAACATTAACTGATAATTTAGAAGATTTAACTCAGGAAAATGTTGATTTAACTGTTTCTCAAGGTTCTTTCTCCATTGAAAATTCTGTTGATTATAAAATTGAACAAAACAATTTAGAATCAAACCGTCTATTATTGAAATTGGAAAAAAGTAAAGCTTTACCAAGTTTATCGGCTAGTTACAATTTTGGCTACAATGCTTTTAACGACCAATTCAAGTTTTTTACAAGCGAACAAAAATGGCTGAACTATTCTTATCTGGGTGTTAACCTAACCGTTCCCTTGTTTAGCAGTTTAGCCAGAAGTGCCCGCACGCAACAAGCCCGCATTGCTTTTGAACAGTCTAAAACTAATTTAAAGTCAACAGAACAAAAATTACTTTTAGATTACCAAAAAGCTAAAAGCGATTATGAGTTAAGCATAGAACTATACGGAACCAATAAAGACAATTTAAAACTAGCTGAACGCATTGAGAAAAAACAAGCCGTAAAATTCAAAGAAGGTATTTCCAGTAGTTTTGAATATACAGAAGCTCAACGTCAGTTATATTCAGCGCAACAAACTTTCTTACAATCTATGATTGATGTTATTAACAAAAAAACAGCTTTAGATAAAATCACCAATACAAAATAATCTTTCCTCATGAAAAAACTATATATCACAACTTTAGCCGCTTTACTTTTAGCAGCATGTGGCAACAAAGAAAAAAACTCTACCGAATCCGTTATAGAAAAAGGAAATTTAGAACAGTTACGTCAAAAAAGAAGTGAACTGGTTACAGAATCTGATGCAATAGCTAAAGAAATAGAGTTAATTGACAATGCTATAGGAAAACTAGACGATAATCAAAAACTAGCATTAATTACAACCTTTACTGCAAAAGATTCTATTTTCAACCACTATTTAGAATTACAAGCAGACGTACAAACTAAAGAAAACATCGTTCTTAATGCGGAATATGCCGGAACCTTACAACAAGTTTACGTTACAGAAGGTCAAAAAGTGAGTAAAGGTCAAACATTAGCTAAAATTGATGATGGTGGATTAAGCCAACAATTAGCACAGTTGGAAATTCAAGCTAATTTAGCAAAAACCACATACGAAAGACAACAAAACCTTTGGAATCAAAAAATAGGTTCCGAAATACAATATTTACAGGCTAAATCTAATTATGAAGCACAAGCAAAAGCTGTTGCGCAATTGAAAAGCCAAATTGCTAAAACTTACGTTAAAGCACCGTTTTCAGGAACTATTGACGATATTATTACAGACCAAGGTTCGGCAGTATCTCCGGGAACTCAACTGATTCGTATTGTAAACTTAGGTAATATGTACTTAGAAGCAGAAGTGCCGGAAAAATACATCGGAAGCGTTAAAAAAGGCACTGATGTTAATGTAAACCTTCCTGTTTTAAACAAAACCTTTACAACAAAAATCAATCAAGCCGGCGACTATATCAATCCGGGTAACCGTTCCTTTAAAATCTTGATTAACATCACAAATAAAGATGGAAATATCAAACCAAATTTAACTTCTAAAATCAGTATTAAAGATTACACTAACCCAAAAGTTATAGCTGTTCCTTTAAGTATTGTATCTGAAAATGCAGAAGGAGAACAATATGTTTACATTACTGAAAAGCAAGAAAACAGTTTAGTTGCTAAAAAAGTAATCATAAAAACAGGTAAAACACAAGGAGATTTAGTAGAAATTTTAGAAGGTATTAAAGATGGTGACCAAATTGTAAAAGAAGGTGCAAGAAGTGTAAAAGACGGTCAAAAAGTTTCAATCATCAAATAATAATAAAAAATGAGCAATAACACTTCCGATAAAGAATTCAAACTATCATCCTGGGCCATTGAAAATAAAATGACCATCTATGTGATGATGGGATTATTTTTCTTCATGGGACTTTCGGCATACTATTCAATGCCTAGAGAAGATTTCCCAGAAGTAAAAGAAACAAAGATTTATATCAGCACCGTTTATCCGGGAAATACAGCTGAAGATATTGAACGTCTGATTATTGACCCATTAGAAGAAGAACTAAAGAACATTAGTAATGTAGACGAAATTACTTCAACTTCTCAAGAAGATTACGGGATCATCACTGTTGAATTTGATGAGAAAATTACCGTTGAAGCTGCTAAACAAAAGGTAAAAGATAAAGTAGATGTAGAAAAAGCTAAAGAAGACTGGCCTACATTCAACGACGCCAAAGTAGACCCGAATGTCTTTGACTTAAACCTTTCTGAAGAAGTTCCGATTTTGAATATTAATATTTCAGGAGATTATCCTGTAGATAAACTTAAAAAATTCGGGGAATATTTAGAAGACGAAATTGAAGCATTAACCGAGATCAAACAAGTAGATATTAGAGGTGCACAAGATAAAGAAGTAGAAGTAAGTGTTGATATCTACAAAATGATGGCCTCAAAAGTGAGCTTTGACGATGTTTTAAATGCTATTAGAGGAGGAAATGTAACCATGTCAGCCGGAAATCTAATTGCAAACGGTCAACGCAGAACTATCCGTATTGAAGGTGAAATCGACGAGCCTAAAAACTTGGAAAATTTTGTAGTAAAAACACAAAATGGTGCTGTATATCTTAGAGATATTGCCCAAGTAAAATTTAAGGACGTAGACAAAACCACATACGCACGCGAATTCGGAAAAAGCGTTGTAATGCTCGACGTTAAAAAACGTGCCGGAAAAAACATGATTGAAGCTTCTGAAAAGATTAAAGAGATCATCAAAAAGGCTGAAGAAAATGTTTTCCCTAAAGATTTGAAAATTACTTTAGCAAACGACCAATCTTCAAGAACCTTAAATCAAGTTGACGATTTGGTTAACAATATCATTTTTGGTATTATTCTGGTAGTTGGAGTCTTGATGTTCTTCTTAGGATTCCGTAATGCCTTATTCGTCGGTTTTGCCATTCCGATGTCGATGTTCATGTCCTTTATGATTCTAAGTGCATTAGGTTATACCATGAACACCATGATCCTTTTCGGATTAATTATGGGACTGGGAATGCTGGTAGACAACGGAATAGTTGTTGTTGAAAACGTTTATCGTTTAATGGATGAAGAAGGCATGGGCCGATTGGAAGCCGCAAAAAAAGGTATTGGTGAAATTGCATTGCCTATCATCATTTCTACAGCAACAACAGTAGCTGCTTTCGTTCCTCTGGGAATGTGGCCGGGAACAATGGGACAATTTATGATCTATTTCCCTATTACCCTTTCTGTTGTATTAGGTTCATCTCTATTCGTAGCCATTTTCTTCAATTCCGTAATGGTATCCCAGTTTATGGATATCAATGAAAAAATATTAACACGAAGACAACTTATTATCTTAAGTGCTATCTTAGGTTCAATAGGAATCTTTATGTTGATTACCGGTGGTGCTGTAAAAGGTTTAGGAACAGTTTTAATCTTTACTGCTGTTTGCTTCTGGATTTATCGCTACTTTATTAAAAAAATCACAACCGTTTTCCAAACCAAAGTTTTATCTCGTTGGGAAAGTATCTATGAGCGCTCTCTTTTATTTTTCCTTTCAGGAAGAAGACCTTATTGGGTTGTTGGTTCGATGATTGTAATGTTCTTCGGTATATTGATAACATATTTCGTTTGGAGTGTCGGAAGCGGCAGAACAAAAGTGGAGTTCTTCCCGGATAATAAACCCAATCAGGTTATTGTTTACATTGAATATCCACAGGGAACTGACATTGAAAGAACCAATAAAATTACCAAAGACATTGAAAAAAGAGTTTATGCTGTAATGAATTCTCCTGAATTCACAGATGGCAATCATAACTTTTTAGTTGAATCTGCAGTTTCTCAAGTAGGTGAAGGAGCAGGTAATCCTCAAACTGACGGAGGTTCCAGCGCCGAGATGCCTCACAAAGGAAAAATCACCGTTTCCATGCGAGAATATAAATTCCGAAACGGGCTTGATTCAGAAGACTTACGTAAAAAAGTACAAGAATCCCTGAAAAATATCTATCCGGGAGTTTTACTTTCTGTTGAAAAAGATGCCGTCGGGCCTCCTGCCGGATATCCTATTAATATTGAAATTAAAGGAGACGATTACACGGAATTAATTGCTACCGCTGAAAAGATGAAAGATTTCTTAAATGCTAAAAATATTCCGGGAATTGAAGAACTAAAAGTAGACGTCAACAAAGATAAACCTGCGATGAAAGTTGTCGTTGATCGTGAAAAAGCAGGAGAATTGGGCGTTTCTGCCGGACAAGTAGGCAATCAATTAAGAAGGTCTGTTTTTGGGGAAAAAGCCGGTATTTATAAAGAAGGTAAAGACGATTATGATATTTATGTTCGTTTTAATGAAGATAACCGTTATAATCAAAGTGCTATTTTCAACCAAAACATTACGTTTAGAGATGTTGCTACCGGTCAGTTAAAAGAAATTCCAGTTTCAACTGTAGCTACACAAAAAAATACGTCTTCATTCAGTGCTATTAAACACCGTGACCTTGACCGTGTTGTTGTATTGTATTCTGCTTTAGCTCCGGGTTATACTGACGCTGGTGCCGTGGTAACTCAAATCCAGGCTGAAATGGCTGATTTTGATGCTCCGAAATCTGTCGAATTTGATTATACCGGGCAAATTGAAGAGCAAAACAAACAGATGGCTTTCTTAATGGGTGCTTTAATCAGCGGTTTAGGTTTAATTATGCTTATTTTGGTATTCCAATTTAACTCCATATCTAAACCTTCAATCATTATGATCGCGGTATTCTTAAGTTTCATCGGAGTATTTTTAGGACTGATGGTAACCGGTTGGCCATTCGTAATCATGATGACTATGATGGGTATCATTTCCCTAGCCGGTATTGTGGTGAATAATGGTGTGGTACTCCTGGATTATACTCAATTGTTAATGGATCGTAAGAAAGAGCAGCTGAAGATACCTGAAGGAACATTCTTAGACAAAAAATATGTTTTTGAAGCTATTGTAAAAGGAGGAAAATCACGTTTAAGACCAGTACTTTTAACCGCCATTACAACTGTATTAGGTTTAATACCTCTGGCTATTGGTTTTAACATTGATTTCTTCTCATTATTTAGTGAGTTTGACCCTAAAATATATATTGGCGGAGACAACGTAATTTTCTGGGGGCCGCTGGCATGGACAGTAATCTTCGGATTAATCTTTGCTACATTCTTAACTTTAATTGTGGTTCCTGTATTATTCTACCTTGTTTGTATGCTCAAAATATGGTGGTTCAACGAACGAAAACAAAAGGTTTTAGATTAATTCAAAAAAGCTGTTCAATTGAACAGCTTTTTTTATTTTTGTAAAAATTCTTCCATGAAAAAAATTCTATTCTCTTTTTTAGTTTCAACTATTTTAATTGCCTGTCAAGACAATCAAACGTATACTGAACACAAATCTCAAAATTTCAGCATTAAGGTTCGCAATGATTTAAGCGAAACGGATGATTTAAATGACGAAGCGATTTTACAATTCAAAAATGAATTTCAAGAATTATATCTTATTGTTCTGGAAGAAACTAAAACTGATGTTTCTCTCTATTTTCCGGAAATTCTTGAAGAAGAAGACGCTAAGAAAAGAGTTGAACATTATGCCGGTATTTTACTCAAAAATTATGAAAATTCATTAACTCTTGAAAATTTTTCAGGATACATGCCTAAAGTAATCAATGGTTCAAATGCGATTGAGATAACTTTTAATGCAATTGAACCCGAAAGTAAGATCAATGTTTTTTACTATGTAACTTTTATCGAAACTCAAAATCATTTTTTTCAAATACTGACCTGGACTTTATTTGACAAAAAAAAGGAATGCTTAGACAGCATGGAAAAAATGATTAATTCTTTTAAAAGCAAAAATCAAAATATGAAATTAAAAAAGGCTACTAAAAAGTAGCCTCTTCAATTTAAATTTATTTGGTTGAGTTAGTTTTTTGCTAATGCTTCTCTTGACCATTTTTTAACGTCAGTTATTTTACTGTTGCTAAAATCAACTTCACTTAGGGTATTTTCGCCCCAGAAAAACCATTTCCCTACTTTGGTTCCTTCTTTATATTCTCCGATGGCTTGTTTGGTTCCGTTTTCATTATACGCAACCCATTTTCCATGTAATTTCCCATTTAAATAATATCCCTCTTGTTTTATCTGCCCATTATCGTAATAATATGTTGCTTTAACCATTTGGTTTACTATTTCATATTTAGGTTTAACTTCTTGCGCAAACATCAAAGTTGAAACCATCAAAAATCCTGCAATCACTAAATTTTTCATAACGCAAAAGTATTAATTAGATTAACAATTATGTAACAAATATATAAATTGTTTTACAATTAAAAAACTTTTACTTAACAATTTGGTAACATTAGAATAAAATTTAACATTGAAACATAAAAAAAGCGGTATAAATTCATACTGCTTTTATATTTTTTTAATCTAAAACTATTTATAAGTTAGCATCTAACAATTCATAAATATCTGTAGAAGAAGGTCTCGGAGCATCTGCATTAATGATCTCACCGTTTTTACCAACCAAGATAAAACGCGGAATACCATTGATTTGATATTCTGTCACAAAGTCTGATTTCCAACTATTATCCGCGAAAAGCTGAATACCGCCAAGTTCTTTATCAGCAACAAATTTTTTCCATTTGTCGTGATCTTTTAACGCATCAACCGAAATACTCACAAATGTAATATTCTTTCCGTGATACTTTTTTTCCAATTCTTTTAGACTCGGAATCTCTGCTCTACATGGACCACACCAAGTTGCCCAAACATCAATGTAAACCAATTTCCCCTTTAAGTCTTCCAGTTTTGTTTTACCTCCTTTATAGTTTTCATAATTAAAAGTCGGCGATGGTTTCCCATTTAACTTTTTCACTTTTTGTGATTCTGCATAATAAGCAGATAATGCGTTCATATTTTGCTCAAAAGTCGATTTATATTGAGTAACAAAACCTTCACTTAGGTTTTTATTACTTTCAAGCCTTGCTGCTACGTCACTTTTCTTTCTCTCAACTATTGCATTAAATCTATCCTCAGGAGAATTTAGAAGTGTATTAAAATCCATTTGCTCGTCTTCAAGAGCCATTTGAGCTATAAAATTATTCTCAGCAGCTCCTTTTCCGGCATACTTTATAGATTCATCAAACTCTTTGGCATCCATTGTTAAAGTCAAGTCAAAACCATTTTTTAAATAAAGCTGTGTATATTCTGTTCCGTCAGACAATTGATAAAATCCTTCAGTAACTGAAAACTTGTCTTTAAAAACACCATTTTTATCGGCTACAATAATTTTCATAAAACGGTTAGCTCCTTTAATAATTAAAGAATCGCCGTTTCTGTTCTCAATTTTAGCTGTAAATGTAACTGTATCATTATCAACTATAGCAAAAGAAAACAGTACAAAAACAAATAATAAAGCAACTAGTTTTTTCATAATAAACGTTTAATTTTTGTAAAGTTAGTCTTTTTAATCATTTTCAAAAATAAAAAAGTAGTACAATAATCCCGTTCCTACTATAGGCATACTGTTTTTTGTCTTATTTTTGCAAAAAATAAAGAAATAATGTATAGAAGTCATACTTGCGGTGAATTAAACGCCTCTCACATCAATACAGAAGTTACTCTTGCCGGTTGGGTACAAAAAACACGAGACAAAGGTTTTATGATTTGGGTTGATTTACGTGACCGTTATGGAATTACCCAATTGATTTTTGACGAACAGAGAACAGCTATTGATGTTTTTGAAAAAGCCAAAACACTGGGTAGAGAATTTGTAATCCAAGTGAAAGGGACTATTATCGAACGCGAGTCTAAAAATAAAAATATAGCGACAGGAGATATTGAAATTCTGGTTTCTGAATTACATATTTTAAATGAAGCCAAACTTCCTCCTTTTACAATAGAAGACGAAACAGACGGTGGTGAAGATATCCGTATGAAATACCGTTATCTGGATATTCGTAGAAATCCGGTTAAAAACAATCTATTGTTCCGTCATAATGTAGCCATGGAGGTTCGTAAATATCTTTCTAACCAAGGCTTTTGTGAAGTAGAAACACCTTATTTAATCAAATCAACTCCGGAAGGAGCACGTGATTTTGTGGTGCCAAGCCGTATGAATGAAGGTCAGTTTTATGCACTTCCACAATCGCCGCAAACTTTCAAACAATTGTTAATGGTAGGCGGAATGGATAAATATTTCCAAATTGTGAAATGTTTCCGTGATGAAGATTTACGTGCCGACCGCCAACCGGAGTTTACTCAAATCGACTGCGAAATGGCATTTGTGGAGCAAGAAGACATTTTGAATATGTTTGAAGGTTTAACGCGTCATTTATTGAAAGAAGTAAAAGGTCTTGAAGTAGCTAAATTCCCGAGAATTACCTATGATTATGCTATGAAAACATATGGTAATGACAAACCGGATATTCGTTTCGGAATGAAATTTGGCGAATTAAATGAAGTGGCTCAACATAAAGATTTTGGTGTTTTCAATAGTGCTGAATTAGTAGTTGGTATCTCTGTTCCAGGTTGTGCTTCCTACACACGTAAACAAATTGATGAATTAATTGATTGGGTAAAACGTCCTCAAGTAGGTGCTTCGGGAATGGTATATTGCAAATACGAAACTGACGGAAGCCTTAAATCTTCTGTAGATAAATTTTACGATCAAGAAGACTTGAAAAAATGGGCTGAAGTTACCGGTGCTCAACCAGGTGATTTGATCTTGGTTCTTTCAGGCCCGGCAAATAAAACTCGTACGCAATTAAGTGCTTTACGTATGGAATTAGGTAATCGTTTAGGATTGCGTAAACCTGAAGAATTTGCGCCGCTTTGGGTAGTGGATTTTCCTCTATTAGAATGGGATGAAGAAAGCGAGCGTTATCATGCCATGCACCATCCGTTTACATCTCCAAAACCAGAAGATATTCATTTAATTGATTCCAATCCGGGAGCAATCAGAGCTAATGCTTACGACATGGTATTGAACGGAAATGAAATTGGTGGTGGTTCAATTCGTATTCACGATAAAGGATTACAAGCTAAAATGTTCGAACTATTAGGTTTTACTAAAGAAGAAGCCGAAAATCAATTTGGTTTCCTAATGAATGCGTTTCAATTCGGTGCGCCACCACATGGAGGTTTAGCTTTTGGCTTAGACCGATTAGTAGCTATTCTAGGCGGACAAGAAACGATTCGTGATTTTATTGCTTTCCCTAAAAACAACAATGGTAGAGATGTAATGATTGATGCTCCGTCAACAATTGATGTAAAACAATTAGACGAGTTACATATTCAATTGAAATAATACAATTTGTCATTTCGACGTAAGGAAGAATCTCATGATCTATGTGGTGAGATTTCTATCACTGGTCGAAATGACAAAATAGATTTTTTGAAAAACTTCATTTCTTTCCAAAATGAAATACGTATTACAAATATTATTAGTTGGATTTTTTTGTCTTATCGGATATGGATTTTACCAAAATTCTGTCATTCCAAAATCTGGCGATAAGTGGATTGGATTAGGAGTCTTGGTTTTAGCTTTGGGCTTAATGCCTTTGTTCATAATTCATCGTTATAAACGAAGTAAATTGAAAGAGTTTTTGGACTCTCAAATGAACAAGGATAAAAAAGAAAATTCTGAAAATCAATAAATTTCTGCTTGAAAAACTTTGTCGTGTAATTAATAAGATTATCTTTGAAGATTATTAATTATTTTTATCTATTACTTAATGCGAACAGGCACAATTAAATTCTTCAATGAAGAAAAAGGTTACGGTTTCATCACAGACGAAGAAACTGGAAAAGACATTTTCGTACACGCAACTGGTTTAAAAACTGAAAAAGTTAACCAAGGTGAACGCGTTAGTTACGAAGAAGAAGAAGGAAAAAAAGGTAAAATAGCTGCTCAAGTAGTAGTTATCGAAGACTAATATAGATTACGATTATTATTTTTTGATTGCCTTAAGGTACAAAATCCCCAAGTAAATTACTTGGGGATTTTAATTTTTACACCCATTTCTTCTCAACTTCAGTAGCATCTAAAATATCAATATCTAAAGCCAATTTAAAATGTTCAGCAACATCAAATGCTTCTTTTTTATTAGTTGTCTTGAAAAATGTAATATGTTTATTTCTATTATAAAATAAATTTACTAGAATTATATCATATTTTTGAGTAGTCTCAGCAGTAACCGCTCTTACTGTTTGACTTTCTTTTGTTTTAAAAACTGAAACATATTCAAAATCTGGAATAGGTTGCCATTTACCAATTTTTAATCCAAATAAAGAATGAAAAGTTCTAAATTCTTTACTGGTCAAATTAATATCGGATCCTTCTCCTACATTTAATCCTAAACCAATGGCTACAAAAATTAAAGCCATTAGACTTCCTGTTGCTACTAACATTACAATTCCTAAAACAGTAATTACAATACCAAAAAAGCCTTTTGCAAAAGGAATATCTTTCTGATAACTAATTATATTCATTTCTATATTTCATAAAAAAAGAGATTACAAAATTGTAATCTCTTTTCAAATGTAGTCTTTTTCAATCTTAGTTGAAAAAATATTTAAAACCAAACAATACATTTCCTTTGGGCATCGGAATCATTCCGGCCTCAATATATTCGGCATTAAAAATATTATTAGCATACATAGACCATTCCATCGCTTTAATTCTATAACTCACATTGGCATCATACACATTGTAACTCATTCCCGCCGTGCGTTCCACATAACGATACGCAAAAGTGGTATTCAATCCTTTTAACCAATTGAGCATTACACTTCCGGTAAATTGATGTTTCATGGAATTAATAGCATATTGCGAAAAATTGGCATCGCTTTGCTTAATATCATTATCCAAATATGAATATCCCAAATGTAATTTTTGTTTTAATTCTTTCATCTTAAATTGATAATCGAATTGCGATTCAAAACCTTGAGTGGTTACACTCTGAATATTTTGTGCTTGCCAAGCATCTGTTTCTGCTGCTCTAACATAATCAATCAAATTATCGGCTTCACGATTAAATACCGCAAAAGTCCAATTGAATCTATTGTACAACCATTTGACACCTACTTCTCCCGCCACAGCTTTTTCGGCTTGTAAATTAGAATTGCTAATCGTTGTTGGCGAAGTATAGTACAAATTAGTATACGTAGGAACTCTATAGGTATAACCTGCATTGGCATAGGCTCTAACATTTTCTGAGATTTTTACACCCAAATCAATTCCCGGAAACACTTGGTTATCAAAATCTGAAAAATATGACGCGGCAATTCCTGGAGTAATATCTAATAGATTATTGAAAAACTGAAAACGATGCTCTAAAAACAGCGTTCCAATTTCTCTTTGGTTGTCGCCCAAACGGTTACTGGAAATATAATATTTAGAAAATTCCACACCAAAACCGGTAACTCCTAATTTGGATTGGTACGAACCGTTGAGTTCCGCAGCCATTTTATTGGTAATATGTAAATTTCGATACGCTGACGGATTACTTCTAACATATAGATATTCGTCTTGATTTCTTTTCCAATACACTCTTGGTTTCCAAGTCCAATTTCCACTTTTAATTGTTGTTGAAAAACCAATTAAACTCGCTTGTGTTTCTTCATATTGCTCCGTTGCCGAAGCTATTCCGTAAAAACCATTAGCACCAAATTTTCTTTCGCTAAACGAAGTGATGAAATCTATAGGTAATTTGTTCTTGTTGAACTGACTTTTTACAAAAACATTCGTGTTGTCAAAATCTGTATTGTCACGATAGCCTTCCGAAAAGTTTTTGCTCACGTGAATTAAATGACTTGAGTTTTCTTGATTGATGGTTCCGGTAACTTCTCCTAAAAACTGATGGAACGAACCGCCTTGAATTTTGGTTACCAATGAATTTTCGGGAGCATCTTTGGTCACAATATTAATGGCACCGTTGAAAGCATTCTGTCCAAAAATACGAGCTGCCGGTCCTTTGATTACTTCAATTCGTTTAATTACTTCAACAGACAAAGCCAAATTCATCGTGTGATGTCCGGTTTGTGCGTCATCTACCTTTATTCCGTCAATCAACAATAAAGTTTGATCGAAACTTCCGCCTCTAATGTATAAATCCGATTGCATTCCGCTTACACCTTGACGACGCACATCAATTCCGGCAACTTGTTGCAAAGCATCAGCAACATTGGTCACTCCTAATTTTTGAATGTCTTCGGCTGTTACAATTTGAATTGTTCGTGAATTCTCTTTGAAAGGCAAATCAATTCGCGAAGAACTCACGACCACTTCTTTTAAAGTATCCATTTTAGGTTGCTCTTGCGCTGTGGTTAATAGCGAGCATAAAGCTAATGGCAGTAAAATATATTTCTGTTTCATATATCTCTTGTTGTATTTTCATTTTTTAACGTTGCAAAATTCGTAACTTTCCGGACTATTAAAGTAGTCCAGTTTAAAAATGAAAGATAGTCCGGTTAATACTTTTTTAAAAGAAGCTATTTCTTTCGAAAAGAATAGTGAAACAGCGGTTTACATTCAAATTGCGCAGCAAATGAGCAATGCCATTCAACGAGGCTATCTTACGAAAGGAACGGCTTTACCCGGAACCCGTGTTTTTAGTCAGTTGTTACACATTCACAGAAATACCGCCGTTGCCGTTTATGACGAACTAGCATCGCAAGGTTGGATTGAAATTCTTCCGAATAAAGGGAGTTTTGTATTGGTCCCCGAGCAAAAAACAAACGCAATCAAGGCCAAACATAACAGTTTGCAACAAGTAAATGATTATCCGTCAAAAACAGGATTTCCGTTTCAACCTTCTTTTCACTTGGCTTCGACAAACGAAAATTCGACAACTAAATATAATTTAAATGACGGACAGCCCGACTTGAGATTGCATCCTACTCACCATTTTTCCAAATGGTATAGTGCTTCTATGAAACGGAAAAATTTGGTCACCAAATGGAACCAAAATTCAACTTTTCATTCGGCTTTTGAAATCCAATTGTGTAATTACTTAAATGCAACAAGAGGTTTTCACATTCAGCCAAACAACATCATGAATACACGCAGTACAGAAATGAGTTTATATATTGTTTCCCAACTGCTAATTCGCCCAAAAGATGTCGTTCTCGTTGGAAGTTTGAGTCATTACAACGCAAATATGACGCTTCAACAAGCAGGCGCAACAATAAAAACCATTCCGGTTGATGAAAACGGATTGGATATTGATTATATCGCCAAACATTTTATGAAGCATTCGATTCGATGTGTTTACGTCTCTTCAAACCGACATTATCCAACGACAAACACACTAAGTGCCGAACGTCGGTTGCAACTATTGGAATTAGCTAAAAAATATCAATTTGCCATCATTGAAGATGATTTTGATTATGATTTCCAATACGAAGGCACGGCTAAACTTCCGTTGGCAAGTTCTGACACCGAAGGCATGGTGATTTATTTAGGAAAACTGGGACAATCCTTATTTCCGAGCTTTCAAACCGGGTTTGTTGTAGCACCTGAAAATTTAATTTCGGAAGCCAAAAACTATCTGCAACTGCTAGACAAACAAGGCGATTTGATTCAGGAACAAATGCTCTCAGAATTGATTTATGAAGGTGAAATTCATCGCTTACTCAAGAAGAATATTCTAATCTACAAACAACGAAGGGATTTTCTTTGCGACTGTTTGAATGCTTATTTCGGTAAAAATATTCAATGGAGAAAACCTAAAGGCGGATTGGCTATTTGGATACAATTTGAACCTAAATTTTCGCTGATACAATTGGCTGAACAAGCTAAAAAAGAAAATGTTTTACTCCCAAAAACTATTTTATATCAAGACAAAGAGACTTGCGCTATTCGTTTTGGCTTTGGTCATTTGAATGAAGAAGAGATAGAAGCCGTTGTTTTAGCTTTAAAAAAGGCTTATGATAAAATAACTTTGGTATAAATTATTAGTAACTTTGGTAAAGAAAAACGGAATTTAATCATTTATCATGAAAAAACAATTTGTTCTTATACTCATAGGTTTAGTCTTAGTTTTAGTTGGAATTGCGCTAAAATTAAAATTTGTTGCTTATGCCGATAGTATTATTTTAGCCGGAGTGGGCTGTGAAATTGTCTTTTTAGTACTGACCATTAAAAAAGCGATGAGAGAACGGTTTAAAAAATAAAATGCTGAAAATAAAAAATCCTATCTTATTCAGATAGGATTTTTTTATTGACTTATGTTGAAGCTTAGTCAGCTAGAACAATAATTTTATTGTCTTGTAACTCAATGGTTCCGGAATTAATAGGTAACCAATAGTTTTGCTCATTAACTTTAGTGAATTTAGAAACAAACTCTTTTTGAATTTTAAAGTTTTGAGCGTTGATTTTTACGTTTCCTTTTGTTAATAACGACACTATAGGGGCGTGATTATTTAACATCTGGAATTCACCATTTACTCCAGGAACCGCTACCGCAGTAACTTCCCCTTTAAATAATGTTGCTTCTGGTGATACTATTTCTAAAATCATACTTCTCTAATTGATAATTAATAATTGACAATGGATAATTATGCTGCCAACTATCAATTGTTAATTGTACATTGATTACGCTTCTGCTAACATTTTCTCTCCAGCTTCGATAGCTTCTTCGATAGTACCTTTAAGGTTGAAAGCTGCTTCTGGTAAGTGATCTAATTCACCATCCATAATCATGTTGAAACCTTTGATAGTATCTTTAATATCTACTAATACCCCAGGGATACCTGTAAACTGTTCCGCAACGTGGAATGGTTGAGATAAGAAACGTTGTACACGACGTGCTCTAGCTACAGCTAATTTATCATCTTCTGATAATTCTTCCATACCTAAGATCGCGATAATATCTTGTAACTCTTTATAACGTTGTAAAATCTCTTTTACTCTTTGTGCACAAGCATAGTGCTCTTTTCCTAAAATTTCTGGAGTTAAGATACGAGAAGTAGAATCTAATGGATCTACCGCTGGATAAATACCTAACTCAGCAATTTTACGAGACAATACTGTTGTAGCATCTAAGTGAGCGAAAGTAGTAGCCGGCGCCGGGTCAGTTAAGTCATCCGCAGGTACATATACCGCTTGTACTGAAGTAATTGATCCTCTTTTTGTTGAAGTAATACGCTCTTGCATTGCACCCATCTCAGTAGCCAATGTTGGTTGGTAACCTACCGCTGATGGCATACGTCCTAATAACGCTGATACCTCAGAACCTGCTTGTGTAAAACGGAAGATATTATCAACGAAGAATAATACGTCTTTTCCTTGATCTTCACCAGCACCATCACGGAAATACTCAGCAATAGTTAAACCTGATAAAGCAACACGAGCACGAGCTCCTGGTGGTTCATTCATCTGACCGAAAACGAAAGTAGCTTTAGAATCTTTCATTCCGTTTTTGTCAACTTTAGTTAAATCCCATCCTCCATTTTCCATAGAGTGCATGAAATCTTCACCATATTTAATAATACCAGACTCTAACATCTCTCTTAAAAGGTCATTTCCTTCACGAGTTCTTTCACCTACTCCGGCGAAAACTGATAAACCTCCGTGACCTTTTGCAATATTGTTAATCAACTCCTGAATCAATACTGTTTTACCTACTCCGGCACCACCGAACAAACCAATTTTACCTCCTTTTGCATAAGGCTCAATTAAGTCGATTACTTTAATACCTGTAAATAAAACTTCTGTTGAAGTTGATAATTCATCAAATTTTGGCGCTGGTCTGTGAATTGGCAAACCATTAGCACCTTCTTTAGGTAAATTACCTAAACCATCGATAGCATCACCAATTACATTAAATAAACGTCCGAAAACTTCTTGACCAACCGGCATTTGAATTGCAGCACCAGTAGCTACAACTTCAGTTCCTCTTGACAAACCGTCAGTAGAGTCCATTGAAATTGTACGAACAGTATCTTCACCAATATGTGATTGTACTTCTAGAACCAATTTAGAACCATCAGCTTTAGCGATTTCTAATGAATCATAAATTTTAGGAAGCTCAGCTTCAGTGTCGAACACTACATCTACAACTGGCCCAATAATTTTTGCAACTTTTCCTGTGATTTTAGACATTGCTTATGTATTTATTTAATAGCTATTTACCTAACGAAAAACACTTCTGTTTTTCAGAGTGCAAAGATAGTTTTTTTAAAAACAATTTTGCAATTTATTTTTTGTGTTTTTTGCCATAAAAACACAAAAACAAGCAAAATTAGTATAGTTTCTTTTTCGGGCTTTTAAAGTTTATCTACATCGTTATCGTAAAAAACCGTTTTCATTTTATTTTATTTACCCTTTTAAAATAAAAAAGCGAAACTTAAAGTTTCGCTTTTTATATTATTCTACTGTTACTGATTTTGCTAAATTTCTAGGCTGGTCTACATTACAGCCTCTCATTACTGCAATATGATAAGACAGTAACTGAAGTGGAATTGTCGTTAACAACGGTGTTAAGGCTTCATTCGTTTCAGGAATTTCAATCACGTGATCGGCCAACTCTTTAACTTGAACATCGCCTTTAGTTACGACAGCTATGATCTTACCACTTCGTGATTTGATCTCCTGAATATTACTTACCACTTTATCATAATGTCCTTTATTCGGTGCAATTACAATAACCGGCATTGACTCGTCAATCAAAGCAATAGGCCCATGTTTCATTTCTGCAGCCGGATAACCTTCTGCATGAATATATGAAATCTCTTTAAGCTTCAATGCTCCTTCTAAAGCAACCGGGAAGTTATATCCTCTCCCTAAATACAAGCAATTTGTTGCATCTTTATAAATAGAGGCTACTTCTTTGGCAACATCATTACTCTTTAAAGCTTCTTCTACTTTTTGAGGAATTAATTCTAATTCCAATAAATATCTTTGGTAATCAGAATTAGCCATGCTTCCATTGGCTTTTGCCAGACGTAAAGCAATTAACGTCAACACTGTGATTTGAGTTGTAAAAGCTTTTGTTGAAGCCACCCCAATTTCCGGTCCTGCATGAGTATAAGCTCCGGCATGGGTTTCTCTGGAAATAGACGATCCTACCACATTACAAACACCAAATACGAAAGCGCCATTTTCTTTTGCTAATTTAATAGCAGCTAATGTATCAGCAGTTTCTCCAGATTGCGAAATAGCGATAACTACATCATCTTTGTTGATGATAGGATTGCGATAACGAAATTCTGAAGCGTATTCTACTTCAACCGGAATACGTGCAAATTCTTCAATGACATATTCAGCTACTAAACCGGCATGCCAAGAAGTCCCGCAAGCCACAATAATAATTCTGTTTGCGTTTAGGAATTTTTCCAAATTATCTTCTACACCGGCCATCTGCACAATTCCTTTATTGGCTAATAAACGTCCGCGATACGTATCTTTGATTACACTTGGCTGCTCATAAATTTCTTTAAGCATGAAATGTTTATATCCTCCTTTTTCGATTTGCTCCAAATTCATTTGAAGTTCCTGAACATAAGGATCTACTTCTGAATCGTCTTTAATTTTATGAACTTTAAGAGGTTTGTTTAAACGCACAATAGCCATCTCTTCGTCTTCTAAATAGATAGCATTTGAAGTATATTCAATAAAAGGTGACGCATCAGAAGCGATGAAGAACTCATCCTCTCCAATACCGATTGCCAAAGGAGATCCTAAACGAGCTACTACAATTTCGTTTGGTTTTTGCTTATCCATTACGGCTATTGCGTAGGCTCCGACAACCTGATTCAAAGCAATTTGAACTGCTTTTCCTAATTTTACATTTTCTTTTTTCTTAACATCTTCAATCAGATTTACTAAAACTTCTGTATCTGTATCTGATTTGAATGTATAGCCTCTTTTAATTAATTCTTTCTTTATCGGCTCATAATTCTCAATGATTCCATTGTGAATAATTACCAAATTTCCAGAATTTGAGAAGTGCGGGTGAGAGTTTACATCATTCGGAACACCATGAGTAGCCCAACGTGTATGGCCTAACCCTATTTTACCTTTTAATGTTCCTTCCTTTTCCGCTTTTTCTTCTAAATCAGAAACTTTTCCTTTAGTTTTGGAAAGCTTCAGATCAGTTCCATCATAAAGCACAATTCCTGCGCTATCATACCCTCTATATTCCAAGCGTTTTAACCCTTTGATTAAAATAGGATATGCTTCTCTGTGACCTATATAACCAACAATTCCGCACATAAAAAAATTAATTAGGTTTTGTATAATAAATTTCGAGCTTTAATCTTTTTTCTTCGGAAACATTCGGATGATTTCCATATAAAACTGTTCCTAAAGGGTTCATTACATTTGACAATGGTACTGTTTCAACTGTAAAATCTGCACTTCCACTTGGAATAGCCACCGGCAAGTCAAAAGTATTCTTTAAACTATAGTTCGCAATGTTGTTGATACTTTCTGTAACGACTAATCCTAATCTAGTATTTTTAATCTCTTCAACATCTTCATTCGCTAATAAGTTATTGATATAATACAACAATCTAAACTTATAAACTGTACTTACATCATTATCATCAAGTTCTAATAAACCTCCGAAAATGTATTTATTATATTTAACATCTGAATAAGTAGTTGAATCGTATGTATAATCCAGTAAAACAGTATTATTATTTACGTCGTATAAATAAATTCGTTTAGGCTCTTCTCCTAAGTTAGTATTATCAATAGTAAATGTCAATATTGCATCATTTACCATCCAGCCATTATCTCTTATATCATCTAATTCATCTGCAACTCCATTACCATCAATGTCGTCAGTTCCAAACAAATCAATAAAAGCAACTGATCCATTTCCTCCTTTTATATACAACTTTTCATCATTTGAATTCGTTGCACTTAAAACATTCTGATATTCGGATGTATAAGTGTTTTCTAAGAAATTTACTTTATTACCTGCTAAATTTAGCTGTAATGATCTTTTTTCCAATTCAGAACTAGCATCATCTCTGGAGTGGTACTGGATAACTATATAACCTGAAGAAAAATTTAATTTTGCTAAGGCTCCTGCTTCACCGGAATTAGGAGTTGCCTGAAAATACAACCCTCTAAAGTATTCTTTAAAATTATTATTATTAAACAAATCAGATGAACTGGCTTGTAGAACCTTTGTCAAGAAATAATTTTTATCTAAATCAATCCACATTCCCGGTTCTAAACGATCTTGAACGACTCTATTTGACAAATCCGTTGTTACATTACCATCAGAATCTACATATTGTCCATTACCATCTGTTTCATAAATTACAAATTCATTTGACAAAAACTTGAACTGACTATTCTGAGAAACATCTGTTGAGTTATTTAATGGAGTACTAACGAGATTATTTTCGATTAAGCTTTTGTCATCTGAATAATATTTCTGTGCTTCTGAAGGATTATTTGCATCATAACTTCTTAAAAGATACCCACTTTCATATATTTTCAAATCAAAAGTATCAGTTAAATTCCCGTGTATTGAGTCGAGGCTATAAGTATTATTTCCATCATCATCAGTATCTTCAAGGGTACTAAAATACGGCACATACAAATAAACCGAATCTATTGCTTGAATTTCAATATCAACTCCTAAATCAGGATCTGTACTACTTAGCTCTAACTGCGTCACAAAATCTGCTTCGGTTATTCCAAAAACAGGGTCTTCAAACACTCCTAAAGCATTTACAGACATATTATTGGTTTGTACCGGACCGGTAGCTCGTGTATAAGCTACTAAATTCTGAACTTGATATTTATCAAAATCATAATTTCCATCTCCAATCAAATCAGCTCCAACGGTATTAAAATCTTTATCACAAGCAACCAAAGAAAGCAATGCTAAACTTAAAAAACCCAATATTTTTTTTCTCTTCATCCTGATTTTTAAAAATAGTTTAAAATAAATTCTTTCGAATAAAATCAACATATTCCTCTTTGATTTTATCTTTTGCTGCGAAAGGTAAAAAAGGTTTCTCTGAAGTTTCTATATATTTTGTTAAATTTGGATTCAACTCATCTGAACCGATAATTACGGCGTCTGAGTGATCTATTGTCAACTTCATTAAATTTTCAAAAGTAGGCGACTCAACTGTATTCAAAGCTGTTTCTCCTATTGCATCAAAAGCCAATTTATCTTTAAAATTTGTCTCCAACGTTCCGTCAAATCCGGAATTATAAATTGAACTCACAATTTTAGTATCTGCAAAGATACCTTCATTTTTATAATAATGCTTTAAATAAACCGGTAGTAAAGCAGCCATCCATCCATGTACATGAATTACATCCGGAACCCAGTTCAATTTTTTAACAGTTTCTACAACCCCTTTTGCAAAAAAGATGGCTCTTTCATCATTGTCTGTAAAAAAATTCCCTTCTTCATCCGAAAAAGTTGCTTTTCTCTTAAAATATTCATCATTATCAATAAAATAAACCTGAATACGTTCTTTTGGAATTGAAGCGACTTTGATAATTAAAGGCATATCCATATCATTTACCACTAAATTCATTCCGGAAAGTCGGATTACCTCATGTAATTGATGTCTTCTCTCATTAATGTTTCCGTATCTAGGCATAAAGATTCGTATTTGTCCGCCTAATTCATTAATCATCTTAGGGAATTCATACGATTGAATTGACACTTCGTTTTCTGCCAAATAAGGCACTACTTCAGATGATACATATAATATCCTCTTGTCTTTCATAATATTTTGTTTATCAAATTGCTCTCAAAAAACATGCAAAATTACAAAATTTTATGGACTTATCTATTAAAATAGTAAGTTTGCACCGCAAACATAATATTTATACAATGTTTATTTTTAACGATAAGGATTCTCTAGAAGCTTTCTTGAACCCTTTAATTAACCAAAAAAAAACCATTGGTTTTGTCCCTACTATGGGCGCCTTACACGAAGGTCACCAATCATTAATAAAAAAATCTGTAGCAGAAAATGAAATAACTGTTATTAGCATTTTTGTTAATCCTACTCAATTTAACAACCCCGAAGATTTAGAAAAATACCCCAGAACACTGGATCGTGATGTTACTAAAGTAAAAGAAATAAGCGATCTAATTTTAATTTATACTCCTACAGTAGAAGATATTTACGGTAATAATCCGGCTGCGGAACAATTTGATTTTGACGGATTGGAATTACAAATGGAAGGTAAACACAGACCTGGTCATTTTGACGGAGTAGGAACTATTATCAAAAAGTTTTTTTCAATCATAAAACCGACAAGAGCTTATTTCGGAGAAAAAGATTTTCAACAACTTCAAATTATCAAAAAATTAGTTGCAAAAGAAAATTTACCTGTTGAAATAATTGGTTGTCCGATTCACAGAGCCAATAGTGGCTTAGCCATGAGCTCAAGAAACGAAAGACTTTCCGCTGAAGCTAAAGCCAAGGCAACCTATATTTTTAAAACATTACAAGAAGCCAAAGAAAAATTCCAACAGCAATCGGCAAAAGATGTTACACAATATGTATACGACGCTTTTGAAAAAGATCCTGAATTTGAGTTGGAATATTTTGAAATTGCCGATGAAGAAACCTTGTTACCATGTATTGAAAAGGAGCCTAACAAAAAATACAGAGGGTTTATCACTGTTTTTATTAACGGTATAAGATTAATCGACAATATTGCCCTATATTAAGAGAATCTTAAATTTTCCAACCTTTTTTCATTTTAGTTAAAAAATTACCTAATTTATCTCAAGATAATTACCTTTGCACCATGCAAATTCAAGTAGTAAAATCAAAAATTCACAGAGTAACGGTTACCGGTGCCGATTTAAATTACATTGGTAGCATTACCATTGATGAAGCTCTATTAGAAGCTTCCAATATCATTGAAGGTGAAAAAGTTCAAATTGTTAACATTAACAATGGGGAACGATTAGAAACATACGCTATTAAAGGCCCTCGCAATTCTGGCGAGATTACCTTAAATGGCCCTGCAGCACGAAAAGTACACAGAGGAGATATTGTTATTATTATCTCTTATGGTTTAATGGACTTTGAAGCAGCAAAATCATTTAAACCTACGATTGTTTTCCCTAATGAGAAAGACAATTCTTTAACCTAAAGCTTGAAAAAATTAAAAAAAATACTTAGTGTATTGCTTCCTATCTTATTGGGAGTTGTTTTGATAATATACGAATTTAACAAGTTTACTGACACTCAGATCGAACAAATGAAACGCTCTATTTACGGAGCCGACTACTATTTCATTTTGTTATCCGCAGCTCTGTCTTTCCTAGGTTATGCTTTACGAGCTTATCGCTGGAGGTACACTCTGGAATATGTTGGTTATCCGGCAGATTTCAAGTTCAATCTTACAGCTGTCAGTATCGGTTATTTTTTAAATTTAACTATTCCGCGATCAGGAGAAATTTCAAGAGCCGCTCTTTTAACTAAATACAAAGAAGTTCCTTTCGATAAAGGTTTCGGAACCATTATTTCTGAAAGAATTGTAGATTTTATTGTACTACTCTTATTCATAGCCGCAGCTGTTTCAATAGAATTCAATACCTTAAAGAACTTTTTACTAGAAAATATTCCTTTAAAATCATTAATCATTTTAGGAATCATAGGATTCTCAATTGCCTTTATCGGAATTTATCTGCTTATTTTTTCCAAATGGAAATGGATATTAACCATTAAATCTAAAATCTCCGGTCTGACTGAAGGAATGTTGAGCGTTTTTAAAATGCCTCACAAATGGATGTTCTTATTCCAGACTTTTTTAATTTGGTTTACCTATATCTTAATGTTCTACTCTGTAGTTTTTGCCTTGCAAGAGACCCGGATGATCTCATTTAATGCTGTAATTGTTGCATTTGTAATCGGTAGTTTAACCATTGCATTTACCAACGGCGGGTTTGGTTTTTTCCCGGTTCTGATCGCCAAAATCCTTATGCTATATCACGTTCCCGAAGAATCAGGACAAGCATTCGGTTGGGTCGTTTGGACCTCTCAACTAATCATTACGATTCTTCTCGGAGGAATTGCCTTTTTAATTTTATCAACCTTTACGAAAAAAGAAATTAATTAGTATATTGCTTTTAATTTTTGTAAAAACAACTCTTATGAGAACAGCACTTTTATTTTTATTGTTTTCCATTACTTCTATTGGCTTTTCGCAGACTTTTCGCGAAACTATTGAATCTAAAAAACTAGGTGAAGCTCGAGAATTCAATGTCGTTCTTCCTGCCGGTTACGAACAGAATGTCGACAAAAAATATCCTGTTTTAGTTATTTTGGACGGAGAATATTTAGCCAGTCCGTTTACCGGAATTTTAAAATATGGTGCTTATTGGGATGATTTACCCGAAATGATTGTAGTTTCCGTTTTTCAAAACGGAGACAAACGTTTTCAAGATAGTGAATTTGATGAAGCCGGACTTCCTTCAGGAACCGGAGCCAATTTCTTTGAATTTATAGGATTTGAATTGCTTCCTTACGTTGAAGGAAAATATAGAACGCAACCTTTCAGAATTATTGCCGGTCACGACACAACTGCCGGATTTTTAAATTTCTACCTATATAAAGACAATCCTATTTTTAACGGTTATATTTCGTTAGCACCCGAATTTGCTCCGGAAATGGAAAAAAGAGTAGCAGAGAGATTAACTGTGATTACCAAACCTATCTTCTATTATCAGGCTTCTGGTGAAGGTGATTTAAAAGAATTAAAAGAACGTGCAGCTGTTCTGGACCAAAATATTAATGCTATTCCAAATAAAAACTTTAAATATCGTTCTGATATTATCAAAGGGGCTTCTCACTATTCTTTAGTGGCACAAGCCATACCACAAGCTCTTTATTTTATTTTTGATGGATACCAGCCGATTTCTATGGTAGAATTCCAAGAAAAAATCTTAAAATTAGATTCCGGTTACACTCAATATCTAATTGACAAATACAAAAACTTAGAAGAAAATTTAGGTTTAAAAATACAACCTCGTTTAACGGATTTCAAAGCAATTGAAGCCGCAATTATAAAAAACAAAGCATATCCCGAATTACAATTACTTTCAAAATATGCTGAAAAACAATATCCGAAAACTACTTTAAGCATCTACCACCAAGCATTGTATTACGAAAAAATGGGAGAATACAAAAAAGCAGTTAAAGAATACCAAAGAGCTTTCTCAAGAGAACCTATTCGTGAATTAACAAAAGATTTCATGTTATCCAAAGCAGAAAGTTTAAAAAACAAAGAAGACGATTCTAAAGTGGAAGAATATGCAGAACCGCTACCGGAAGAAGGTACAACAGAAGATGGTAGCGAGAAAAAAGAAGGAGAATAATAAACATGAGTAAAGTAAAAACTGCTTTTTTTTGTCAAAAATGTGGCACATCTTATTCTAAATGGCAAGGACAATGCTATAATTGTAAAGAATGGAACACTATAGTTGAAGAAGTAATCCAAAAAGAAGACAAATCAGCTTGGAGAACAGCTTCTTCTCAAGAAAAAACAAAAAGCAGTAAACCACTTCTTATTAAAGAAATAGACACTACTCAGGAAATCCGGTTAAACACTAATGACAAAGAGTTGAACCGGGTTTTAGGTGGTGGATTGGTTCCCGGCTCCTTAACCCTACTAGGAGGCGAACCCGGAATCGGAAAAAGTACACTTCTATTGCAAATTTCACTGAAGCTTCCTTATCGGACTCTTTATGTTTCCGGAGAAGAAAGCCAGAAGCAAATTAAAATGCGGGCTGAACGCATTTTGCCTTCAAGCGACAATTGCTATATTTTAACGGAAACTAAAACACAAAATATCTTCAGGCAAATTCAGGAAATAGAACCGGAAATTGTCATTATTGATTCCATCCAAACCTTACAAACGGATTACATTGAATCTTCAGCCGGAAGCATTTCTCAGATTAGAGAGTGTACTGCTGAATTGATAAAATTTGCTAAAGAAACCAATACGCCAGTTGTCTTAATCGGGCATATTACTAAAGACGGAACCATTGCCGGACCTAAAATTCTGGAGCACATGGTTGATACTGTTTTACAATTTGAAGGCGATCGGAACCATGTTTACCGAATTTTACGTTCCTTAAAAAACCGCTTCGGTTCTACTGCTGAATTAGGCATCTACGAAATGTTAGGCAACGGTTTACGAGAAGTTGAAAACCCATCTGAGATTTTAATTTCTCACAAAGATGAAGCTCTTTCGGGCACAGCAATTGCTTGTACTTTAGAAGGTATGCGTCCGTTAATGATTGAAATTCAGGCTTTGGTTAGTTCTGCTGTCTACGGAACACCTCAACGAAGCGCCACAGGATATAATGCTAAACGCTTGAACATGATTTTAGCCGTTTTAGAAAAACGTGCCGGATTTCGATTAGGAACAAAAGATGTTTTCTTAAATGTAACCGGCGGAATTTCTGTTGACGACACTGCTATTGATTTAGCCGTTGTAGCAGCTATTTTATCATCCAATGAAGATATCGCTATTGAAGAAGGATTTTGTTTTGCCGGTGAAGTCGGCCTCTCCGGAGAAATTCGTCCTGTAAATAGAATTGAGCAACGCATTCAGGAAGCAGAAAAATTAGGCTTCACTACAATTTTAGTCTCTAAACACAATAAAATTTCACTTAAAAGCAGTACAATAAAAATTGTATTAGTTTCCAAAATAGAAGATGTAGTGAGTGAATTATTCGGTTAACCCACAAAAAAACCACACCAAATATTCTCTTTTTTATTTTTAAGAATTAATACCCCTATTTTTTATAGGGGTGTTTCAAAATATTTTTTAGTTTTGTTGTAAAACCACTGAATTATGAAAATAGAAAAAAGATGGGTTATTTCTTTTGCTTTGATTACCCTTATTGCTATTACCAGTTTATTTTGGACTGGTTCAAATGATTTAAAAGATCAGTTCCTTTCAGAAGACAACATTAATACTTCTGATGTTGCTTGGTTATTAACCTCTTCGTCTTTTGTTTTATTAATGACTCCCGGGCTTTCGTTTTTTTACGGAGGAATGGTCGGTAAAAAAAATGTTATTTCCACGATGCTCCAAAGTTTTATTTCTCTGGGTGTTGTAAGTTTGCTATGGGTAATTGTTGGTTTTAGTTTGTCTTTCGGTTCTCCTATCGGTTTTGAAATCGGAGGAACAACTTATGGACTGATTGGTAATCCATTAGATTTCATTTTTTTCAACAATGTTTCTTCGCTTCCTCATAACGCATTGGCTAGTACAATCCCTTTTGTACTGTTTGCTTTGTTCCAAATGAAATTCGCCGTAATTACTCCGGCTATTATAACCGGTTCTTTTGCAGAAAGAGTCCGATTCATTTCGTATTTATTATTTATCTGTTTATTCATTGTTTTCATATATGCACCGCTTTGTCACATGGTTTGGCACCCAAACGGACTATTAGGAAGTTTCTTCGGAGTTAAAGATTTTGCAGGAGGAACTGTTGTTCACATGAGTGCCGGATTTGCTGCTTTAGCAGGTGTTTTGGTTTTAGGAAAAAGAAAGAACAACGAACACATTCCAACAAACATTCCTTTTGTATTGCTAGGAACAGGTATGCTTTGGTTTGGCTGGTTCGGTTTTAACGCAGGTTCAGCTTTGGCTGCTAATGGAACAGCAGCTATGGCTTTTGCTACTACTACAATTGCCTCTGCTTCCGCTATGATGACCTGGATTTTCTTTGATAGAATCAACGGAAGAAAAGTATCTGCTATGAATGCCTGCATCGGAGCTGTTGTTGGTTTAGTCGTAATAACACCTGCTGCCGGATTTGTTTCCATTCCTAAAAGTATCTTTTTCGGATTTGCCGCAGCCATTGTTTCTAACTTAATGGTTAATTGGAAAAAGTTAAAAGCTTTTGACGATACTTTAGATGTTTTTGCTTGTCATGGTGTTGGCGGAATTATGGGAATGATTCTTACCGCTATTTTTGCAGAAGGTGAAAATGCTAGTTTATTGCACGGCGGATGGTCTGTCTTTGGTCACCACATGATAGCTTTGATTTTAGTTTCTGCTTTCACCTTTTTCGGCGCTTTACTTTTATATAAAGTAACCAATTTCTTTATACCTTTACGTGTATCTGATGAAGCTGAGCGCATAGGCTTAGATTTATCGCAACACGACGAAAAACTTTAATTATGTTTAAAAAAGGTATTCTCTTTTTAGTTCTCTGTAGTTTGTTTTCTTTCCAAAAGAACATCTCAGATGATAAAAAGATAACAAAAGAAATCAATCAGATTTTAGACGATTGGCATAAAGCTGCCGGTAGAGCTGATTTTGACACCTACTTTAATGTGTTGTCTGACGAGTCTATTTACATTGGTACAGACGCTACTGAAAACTGGACAAAAAAAGAATTTATCGCTTTTGCTAAACCTTATTTTGACAGAGGAAAAGCATGGAATTTTACGGCTATTGAAAGAAATATCTATTTATCTCCGGACAAAAAAACAGTTTGGTTTGACGAACTATTGGATACTCAAATGAAACTTTGTCGAGGAAGTGGCATTCTGATTCGTGAAAAAGGAGAATGGAAAATCAAGCATTATGTCCTTTCCATGACGGTTCCTAACGAAAATGCTAAAGAAGTTATAACAATTAAATCTCCTCTGGAAGACAAGATATTAGAAAATAAAAAATAGAAAAAGCGGTCAATTGACCGCTTTTTTCAATTTCCTAAAAAAGTAATTTCAGTAGCTAAAATCTCTGATATATAGCACGTCTTTCCTTCCTTATCTTCATAACTTCTATGTGTTAACTTACCTCCAATGGCAATCTTTTTCCCTTTGGCTGCATATTTTTCAATAACTTCCGCTGTTTTTCCCCAAGCAACGACTCTGTGCCATTCTGTTTTTTCTACTTTATCTCCGTTTTCCCTGAAATATACTTCATTTGTTGCCATAGAAATATTTGCTAACTTCTTCCCGGCATCCAAAACCTTGATTTCCGGTTCCTGACCTACATAACCGATTAACTGAACTATATTTTTCATATTCTTAATTTTTTTTAATTAATTACCTAAGAACATAACCTCATTAATAACCACTTCTGTCACATAATGTTTAACTCCCTCTTTGTCCTCATAATTTCTATGCGACAATCTGCCTTCAACAGCTAACTCTTTTCCTTTCGTTACATACTGTTCAATAATTTGCGCTGTTTTTCCCCAGGCAACAACTCTATGCCATTCCGTTTGTTGTACTTTTTCTCCTTTAGAATTAGTATAACTTTCATTTGTTGCAATTGAAAAGCTGGCTAACTTTCCTGATTCTAAATTTTTGATTTCCGGTTCTTGACCTACGTGTCCGATTAATTGAACTCTGTTTTTCATGGCGTATAAAAATTAATTGTTAAAAATTATTAGCGTCAACGATTATGATTGTTTGACGATGCAAAGATGGAATGAGCTGCAAAACGTATTCGGTATTTATTCATTTAATTTCGGTTGTAAATAATTGTAACCGTTTGTAAACGGAATATATTTTTACTATCTTTACTAAAATCAATACTTTATGCGTCAAGAGATAAAAAAAGTCGAATTAAGAAACTTACAGATTGAGGATTATAAACAATTGAAAAATTCCATGATAGAAGCCTATCCTGACATGGAAAATTCATATTGGGATGAAGAAGATATCAAAAAACTACTCGATATTTTTCCGGAAGGACAATTGGTTATTCTAGCTGACGGCATTGTTGTCGGTTCTGCTCTTTCTATTATTGTTTCAGAAAGATTAGCCTATAAAACTCACAATTATAAAGAAGTAACCGGTAATTACAAATTCACCACTCATACTAAAGAAGGAGATATCTTATATGGTATCGACGTATTTGTTCATCCTAAATATCGTGGCCTGCGTTTAGGAAGGCGTTTGTATGACGCCCGAAAAGAATTATGCGAACAGTTGAATTTAAAAGCCATTGTTTTCTCAGGTCGGATTCCCCATTATAGCCAATTTGCTACTGAAATGTCTCCTAAAGAATATATTGATAAAGTCAACCGAAAAGAAATTTATGATCCTGTACTAACTTTTCAATTAAGTAACGATTTTCAGCCTGTACGCGTCATGCGCAATTATTTACAAGGCGATAAGCGATCCCAAGAATATGCAGTGCTGCTCGACTGGAATAACATTTACTATGAAGAAAACAAAAAACTCATCAATGTTGAAAAAAGCGTTATTCGATTAGGTTTGATCCAATGGCAAATGCGCCCTTTGGCAAATCTGGAAGCTTTATTTGAACAAGCTGAATTTTTTATTGATGCTGTTTCGGGTTATGGCAGTGATTTTGCCATGTTCCCGGAACTCTTCACGGCTCCGCTTATGGCAGATTACAATCACTTATCCGAAGCAGAAGCCATTAAAGAGCTAGCAAAATATACAGAGCCCATTCGTAAAAAAATGCAGGAATTTGCCATATCATACAACATCAATATTATTACCGGAAGTATGCCTTTTGTTGAAGAAAACCATGTGTATAATGCGGGATTCCTTTGCCGTAGAGACGGTACATTCGATATGTATCGCAAAATACACATTACACCAAATGAGATTTTTCATTGGGGCATCACCGGAGGTAATACCATTCAAACATTTGATACCGATTGCGGAAAAATAGGAATCGTAATCTGTTATGATGTTGAGTTTCCGGAATTAGCTCGCTTAATGGCCGATCAAGGAATGAATATTTTATTTGTTCCTTTCTTAACGGACACTCAAAACGGTTATACCCGTGTGCGTCATTGTGCACAAGCAAGAGCCATCGAAAATGAATGTTATGTTGCCGTAGCCGGATGTGTAGGCAACCTACCTAAAGTAAACAACATGGATATTCAATACGCTCAGGCAGCTGTCTTTACACCTTCTGATTTTGCTTTTCCAAGTAACGGTGTAAAAGCCGAAGCTACTCCAAATACGGAAATGACTTTGATTGTTGATGTCGATATAGATGTTCTGAAAGAATTACACGAACATGGAAGTGTTCAAACGCTAAAGGATCGCAGACATGATCTATACAAACTAAAAAAACTAAAATAATTTAAACTTTTTCTATGCTCAAACATTTATTTTCCATCTTATTGCTATTAAGTCTATCAGGTAAAGCTATAGGACAAAACACCCTAACCTATAATGACGAAAAAGGTTCCCCTAAAGCTACTTTGCAGGATGTAAAATGGATTTCCGGAATCTGGCGAGGCGAGGCTATGGGAGGAACTTGTGAAGAATTCTGGGATCAGCCAAGTGGTAATACTATGCTGTTTTGTTTTAAGTTTCTCGAAAATGACAAGGTGATCTTTTATGAGTTAGGACATATTATTGAAGCTGACAATACACTTTTTTTAGAGCTCAAACATTTCGGCCCTGACCTAAAAGGCTGGGAAAAAGCAGATGAAAAACAAACATTCCGTTTAGTGAAACAAGATGAAAACCGCGTTTATTTTGACCGCTTTACCTTTGAAAAAGTATCCGATAACGAAATAAATATTTATGTTGTTTTCGAAAAATCGGGTAAAGAAATGCTTTTTAACTATAAAAGAAAAGACCATGAGTAAAACCTGCTTAGAATGCGGAGACAAAATTGTAGGTCGTGAAGACAAAAAATTTTGCAGTGATAGCTGTCGCAATGCTTACAACAATAAAATGAATAAAGATCACAATAATTTAATGCGGAATATCAATAATAAATTACGGAAAAATTATCGTATCTTAAACGAATTGAATCCTGATGGAAAAACAAAAACCAGTCGCACTAAATTATTGAGCAAGGGTTTTGATTTCGAATTCATAACCTCTGTCTATCAAACTAAAAACGGAAATACCTATTATTTTTTGTATGATCAAGGATATATGGCTATTGAGAATGACCAATATGTTTTAGTAAAAAAAGATTCGTAATGGCAGAATTACAAAAACAGATTTCTATATTAGGCTGCGGTTGGCTTGGATTACCGTTAGCTGAACAATTTCTGGAACGCGGTTATATCGTTAAAGGTTCCACAACTTCTGTTGCCAATCATGGCCTTTTAAAAAGCAAAAACATTATTCCTTATTTAGTAGAACTGAAAGAAAATGAGGTTTTTGGCAATTTTGATCATTTCTTAGACGGCAGCCAGATTTTGATCATTAACTTTCCTCCTCGCTTTAAAGCTGACCCACCTGAAAGTTTAGTCAAAAAAATAGAAAATTGTATCCCGATAATCGAGAACTCCACAATTGAAAATGTTATTTTTATTAGTTCAACTGCTGTATTTCCGGATAGTTTTCCTATGCCAACCATTTATGAGGACACACCACCTCATCCTAATAATGAAAGAGGGAAACAGCTCTTAGAAGCAGAGAATCGATTGCGCTACAATACTAGTTTTGAATCTACCATTCTTCGATTTGGCGGATTAATAGGCGGTGACAGACACCCTATTTATCACATCGCAGGAAAAAGCAACATTGATAATCCAGAAGCTCCGGTTAATTTAATTCACCAACAAGATTGTATCAACTTTATATTTCATATCATCAATAACAATCTCTGGAATAAAGCTTTAAATGTTGTTTATCCGAAACACCCTAAACGAAAAGATTACTATCTGGAAAAAGCTTTAGAGTTAAATCTGGACACTCCGACTTTTAAAGAAAATTCTATTTCAAAAGGCAAATATATTAGTTGTAAATATTTGCGGGAAAAGTATAACTTTACTTTTCAGTTTATGATCTAGTTTTATGGCATATTTTAGTGTGTTCCACGATTACATCCGAAAGAAAAAAGAAGCTTTCGGATTGCCTTTTTTAGCACTTTGTTGGGTTAGCTTTTTTTGGGGAACCACTTGGATCGCCTCAAAAGAAGGTGTTAAATATATGCCTGCTTTACAGTTGGTCGCACTCAGACAATTATTGAGTGGCAGTCTTTATCTGATTTACTTTATCATAAAAAAAGCCCCATGGCCCACTCAGCGGCAATGGCGTAACATTTTGGTTTTAAGTATTCTCAACTTTATGTTAAGCAACGGCTTGAGTACTTGGGGTGTTAAATATATTTCTAGTGGATTAGGCGCAATTATTGGTTCCATTTTCCCTCTATGGATTGTTATCATCAGCTATTTCAAGGGTGAAAAAGTTTCCTGGAAAACGACTCTTGGCTTGGTTATCGCTTTTGGCGGTGTTTGTATCATTTTTTATGATTACCTACATGACTTTTTAAACCCTGAATTTTTATTCGGTATAATTCTATCCGTCATTGCTACTTTTACTTGGGCCCTCTCAACTATATATATCAAAGAGAACCGCACTAATTTTAATCCTTATTTTAGTTTAGGGTTACAAATGATTATTTCCGGCATTGTAATTAATACAGTTACACAATTTAATGGTACAGCAGTCCCTCTAAGTGAAATCCCCGCGCTATCATGGTGGTCTATTGCTTACTTAATTATTTTTGGTTCTGTTTTCACATTCATTGCTTTTGTATATACTTTAGAACATTTGCCTAAAGAAATCAGCAGTTTATATGCTTACATAAACCCTATTGTGGCTTTACTTTTCGGTTATATTCTATTTGATGAACCTTTTACCCCGGCTATCATTATAGGTGGAATTATTACTGTTTTCGGGATTTTTACGGTAAATAAAACATTTCGAAAAAATTAAATAAACGTCTGAAAACAAAAAGTCCCGAAAGGATTTCGGGACAAAATGTTCTTGATAAGAAATAAAATTACTGCTATTAACCGTAACAAATATACGACTGATACAGCCTAACTCGGATACAGAAAAAATGTATATTTTGTTAAAGTTTTAAAACAAATGTATATCCTAGTTTCTCTAAAATACCTTTTAAAAATAAAAAACCAACCTATAAGCGGTTGGTTCTTACTTTTATTATGAAATTGATATTACCAAATCTTTACACGATTTTCCGGTGCCACATACATTCCATTACCAGGTTGTACATTAAAAGCACCATAAAAAGCATCCACATTTTGTAATGGCACTGATGCACGATACATTCCCGGTGAGTGTGGATCTGTTTTTACTTGATTTTTAATTGCTTCATCACGCATTTTAGTTCTCCAGATAGTTGCCCAAGAAATAAAGAAACGTTGTTCCGGAGTAAAACCATCAATTAATCCAGGATTGCCGTTTTCTTTCAAATAAATTTGTAAACCATCAAAAGCAGCATTTACACCTCCTAAATCTCCGATATTTTCACCTAAAGTAAACTTACCGTCAACATAAATTCCCGGTAGCGGTTGTAAAGCCGAATATTGGTCTGCTAAAGCACCTCCAAGTCCTGTAAATTGTTTCAAATCTTCATCACTCCACCAATTTACTAAATTACCGTTAGAATCATAACGTGAACCGGAATCATCAAATCCATGTGAAATTTCATGTCCGATTACTGCTCCAATTCCTCCATAATTCACCGCTTCATCTGCTTTGTAATCATAAAATGGCGGTTGTAAGATAGCTGCAGGGAACACAATTTCATTGTTAGAAGGATTAAAATACGCATTAACTGTTTGAGGCGACATTCCCCATTCTGTTTTATCAACCGGTTTTCCTAATTTCTCAATATTTTTTTGGTGTGACCAATGTTTGTACTGTATTGTGTTTTCGAAATAAGTTCCTCCGTTTTCAGGACTGGTTACTACTAATTTTGAATAATCTTTCCATTTATCAGGATAACCGATTTTAACCGTCAGCTTATTTAATTTTAGCTTAGCATTTTCTTTTGTTTCCTTTGTCATCCAAGGTAAACGGTCGATTCTGTTCTCAAATGCTTTCATCACGTTAGCAATCATTGCTTGCGCTTTTGCTTTTGCTTCCGGCGGGAATTTTTTAGCCACATATAATTTTCCTAAAGCTTCCCCTAATCTTCCGTTAACAGTCGCTAAAGCTCTTTCGTCAGCCGGGCGTTGTTTTACGGCTCCTGTTAATGTTTTTCCATAAAAATCCCAATTTGCATCTGCAACTTCAGTTGATAACAATCCTGCATTGTCATTTAATAACGTCCAACGCAAATAGGCTTTCCAAGAATCGATATCAGCTTCTTTGAAGATTGTTTCCACTTCTTCCATGTATTTAGGCTGCGAAACTACCACTGAATCAATTGTTCCGATTCCTATAGATTCAAAATAATTATTCCAATCTACCGCAGGAACAATATTTTGTAATTCGGAAACTTTCATCGGGTTATAGGTATTTCTTCTATCTCTTCGGGCTACTCTGTCTAAAGAGGCTGTCGCCATTTTAGTTTCCAATGCTAATACTTTTTCTGCCGAATTTTTAGCTGATGTTTCACTATCTCCTAAGTATTGTAACATACGTGCAATATGGGCAACATATTTTTCACGTTTCTCTTTTGTATCAGCTGCGTCTGAAACATAATAATCTCTATCCGGCAAACCTAGACTTCCGGTTCCCACATATACTACATTGCGATTACTATCTTTAGCATCCGTATACACATAACTACCAAAAAATCCAATACCTCCTTCCGGCTCCATTTCAGTAATTAAAGCAACCAAATCCTTAGTATTTTGAACCTTATCAATTTTAGCCAAATACGGTCTTAAAGGTTCCACTCCCATCTTATTACGGGTAATAGTATCTAATACGGATTTATAAAGACTTAAAGCTTTCCCTTGATCTGAGTTAGGATCAATTGACTTATCAGCTAAAGCTTCTTTTAGAATAGCCATTACATCATCATCTGTATTCTTACGCAATTCATCAAAACTTCCCCAACGTGTTCTATCCGCAGGAATTTCGGTTTTGTCTAACCATTTACCATTTACATAACGAAAGAAATCATCTGCCGGATTTACCGAAGTATCCATATAGTCGGTATTAATACCAATCTTAGGCTGAGCCTGTTTCTCTGTCGCTGCCACTGATGATCCTTGTGATGACTTACAAGAATTTAACACTGAAGCTAAAAAAAGGAAGCCTAAGCTTCCTCTAATAATATAATTTTTCATTTATCGAATTAAAGAAAGTTAAAAAGCAAATATAAGTTTTTGTTTTTTAACTCTCTAAAATCAATTATTCTTTAACAATTCGTTTTACAACTGTTTGTGAATCTGTATTGATTTTCACAAAATAAATTCCTTGAGCTGCTGACGTTAAGTCTAAAGTAGTCTCAACTGCAGAAATACCTTCTTCAGCCAACACTTTTTTACCTGAAATATCATATACCTCAAGGCTTTTTGCTTCTAACTCTCCAAAGTTTACAGTGAAAATTCCTTTTGACGGATTCGGATAAACAACAATTTCATTATTTAGCATAAAGCTATCCGCTGCCAAAGTTCCGTTAACCACAAAATTATCGATATTTACACCCAACTGACTAACTGCTTCATCTGAATGGAATACAATTCTAAAAATCACATTAGTTTCACTGTTCAATGATGTTAAAGGATAAGAATAATTTGTATTTGTTGTATTTGTTCCTGTCCATTGTGCACCCGGACAATTATAACAATCACTACCTCCTGATGATGCCAGAGTTCTATCGCTGTTATACCATCCGGCAGTTTTTGTTCCCAGTACATTCCAATTAGCTCCGAAATCGGTTGTGTATTCTACATAAAGAACGTCCCAGTTCTCTTCCAAATCATACTTCATATCGAAACTAATTGTCGGTCCGCTAATATTAGATAGATTATAACATTGAGAAATCAGATACTTTTTAGTCATATTAGTATAATTTCCACTTAGGTTAACTGCATACACATAATTTCCTGTTCCACTAGCCATTGCTCCTGTTGTTCTTACTCCTCTAATCCATGGTATCGCTGCATTATCTTCATTATATGTCACCAAAGCATCTGTTGATGCTGTAAAAGGATTAACCACTCCAATTGTTCCTTGGTCATCTACTAATAAAATTGCAGAACGTGTATTATTTTCGCTTCTGCCATCGTTAGTTACGGTTGTTGTAATCTCAATTTCATGAGTTCCTCTTGTTAAACCACTTATCGGGAAAGAATAATTCTCTTCTCCACATGGTGAAATCAATCCATTCCAAGTTATATTTGTTGCAGCTCCTCCATCTATACTATATGAAATGGCAACAGCTGTAATATCATTTGTTCCTTGATTTTTCATCGTGATTTCAGGATTTACCGCTACTGTACCATCACAACTAACTAAATTAGCATTTTGGATTGCTCGTAACGCCACGTCATCAGGTTCATTAACATAAGCTTCTCCAACATTTACTGCATACCATGCATCTGTTACTGTTATTACTTCCTGGCTATTTCCACAATATAAATTATTAGCTACTTCAATTGAAGCTGTTCTTGCATCAGCATAAGTAGCATTAGATGTTAAATAATCTCTTTCTGTAAAATAAGCTATTTCTGCCGCTTTCAACAAGCCAATACCTGTTACATTATAAGTATCCGGCACCGGAGCATTGTTTGTACCAGACTCTCCGGCTGCTAAAATATAAAACCAATGATTCAATACTCCTGAATTAGTATGAACACCTCCACTATCTGCTGTACCGGTATACCAATTAGTTCCTTGATAAGTATCCGGATCACCTTTAGAATTCGGATTTTGCATAGAACGCAAATAAGTAGAAGTAATATCTTCTCCTATAAGCCAAACATTGCCGTCTATTGCTGCTGACATATTTCCTGTTCTTCCATAATGTTCAATACAAGCTCCCCAGATGTCTGAGAAACCTTCATTCATTGCTCCGGATTCGTTCTGATATACCAAGTCTGCTGTATAAGAACAGATTGCATGACCAATCTCATGGCCACATACATCAATTGCTGTAAAAATATCCATTCCGCTTCCATCTCCATAAGTCATTACTGAACCATTCCAAAAAGCATTGTTATAACCGGAATCATAATGAACATAACTTCTGATAGCTGCACCATTATCATCGTAACTGTTTCTTCCAAAAATATTCTCCCAGAAATCAAAGGTCATTTCTGCTCCCCAATGTGCATCAAGTGCTCCATCATCTTTAGCTGCATTGTTGTATTCCAACGCAGTCCAGTCATTATCATTATCCGTAAAATCGGTATTTTGATATGTAGTCGTTGTTTGACAATTATATGTAAAAACTCCATTTCCTCTGGAATTATCTCTCAATCTATAATTAATTCCGGTGAAATCGGTTTCAATATTTCTGGATCCACTATATCTGGTAGCAGCAGTTCCTGTAATAAGAGGATTTATATCCTTTTTCTCAAAATCATCTTTAGTTCCATGAGTATGCTCTCCTAAATGTTTTATAACAGCATTTTTATAAAGAATTGTTCCATTATTTGCATCTACATAAATAATCTGTCTTGATATTGGCTGTATAGCATATACATCCAATTTGTAAGCCAAATGAACCGTATTGTTTTTTAGATCAGGAAAAATAACTAATTCACCTTCCGGTTTTTGATAATTTAGTAATTGAGCTTGTTGTTCATCTTCCCATAAATACTGAGACGCATTAATGTTTTGTTTTGCTTTCTCTAGAGCCTCTTGTACTGTCAACTGTGGAGAAAAGCTTACATTTTGTGCATTATACAACTCTCCGTTTACAATAGTAACATTACCATACTGACCATGGGTAATAGCAACACCATATTCTACTTTAAAGTTATTATAATATTGTTGGAATCTTTGGTGTAGGTTTCCTCTACTATCTTTAGAAGTGGAAATTAGCCTAAACTGGTTTTGATCATTTAATCCATATTCTTTTGAAAATTGATTCAATGCTTGCTGAGCGGAGACATTAGTTCCATCAATCCTCACAAACTTCTGATGCGTAACAGGTGTTTCTTTTTGCTGAGCATAGCTTGCTGAAAAAAACAGCGCTGTCATTGCCATTATTATTGAGGTTCTCATAATAGTTTAGGGTCTTTTAAGTTTTGTTATTAAAATTCAATTTATTTAATATACAAATTTATTTGTTTTCAATTTTCAATTCAAAAACCAACATAATATTAAATATTTTTAACAAAAATATATAAATATGTAATATCTACGACTAAATATTCCTTGTTTAATCTCTAAAATAATTTTAATCTACTACGTATCCTTTGTACTTTTGCAAAAAAAAGATGTTATCAGGCTTTAAAAAATACAGAAACTTCATTATTCTTTTTGGTTTCCTTTCTATAATTATATTTGTCGGAATATATAAACTTTCTATCCCTAAAAAAACACTCCCGATTTTTACACCAAGAGATGTCAATCCGGAACTAGTCGATTCCACTGTACAACATATCGGTTATAATCATATTATTGCTGATTTTGCTTTTACAAACCAAAATGGAAAAACCATTACTCAAAAAGATTATGAGGGCAAAGTTTATGTTGCAGATTTCTTCTTTACTACTTGCCAAACTATTTGTCCTAAGATGACAGATAATATGGTTTGGTTACAAGACAAAATTAAAGACAATTCAAAAGTTAAACTACTTTCATTCTCCGTTACACCAGATATTGACAGTGTTCCTGTTTTAAAACAATATGCTTTAGATAAAGGCGTAATAGATGATAAATGGAATTTAGTTACCGGGGACAAAAAAGACATTTATTACTTAGCAAGAAAATCATATTTAGTGGTTAAGACAGGTAAACCGGAAGATTTGTATGATATGGTTCATACAGAGAATTTTGTTTTGGTTGATCAAAAAAAGAGAATCCGTGGGTTTTATGACGGAACCAATAAACAAGATATGGAAAAACTTTTAGACGATATTAACTTTTTATGCAACGAATAAATTTAATGACAAATATCATTTTGGTTAACCAAATATACGCTATATTTGTATTTTAATTCAATCTAAATAAGAATGTCGGTTTTCCTTTCGGAATTAAAAATAGGTGAAAAAGCTATAATTGTTGATGTAAATATCGATGAAATTCCACTGAAACTTTTAGAAATGGGATGTTTGCCCGGAAATGAAGTTGCTTTGGTACAAATTGCCCCATTTGGCGATCCGTACTATTTTAACATCAATGATTCTCATGTTGCGATCAGAAAGGAAATTGCCCATGAAGTAACCGTCGTTCTGGAAAATTCGCTAAATATAGATGCAAAATAAAGTTTTAAAAGTTGCTCTTATTGGAAACCCCAATGTAGGTAAAACTTCCGTCTTTAATCAATTAACAGGATTAAACCAGCAAGTGGGCAACTATCCGGGAATTACCGTTGAAAAAAAACAAGGTTACAGCAAATTATCTGAAAACGTAAAAGCTAAAATCATTGACCTTCCCGGAACTTACAGTTTAAATGCCAGTTCTATAGACGAAAATGTTGTTATCGAACTGCTTTTAAATAAAAATGATGAAGATTTTCCTGATGTTGCAGTTGTCGTTTCTGAAGTTGAAAATCTAAAACGAAATCTCCTTTTATTTACTCAAATCAAAGATCTGGAAATTCCCACTATTTTGGTCATCAACATGTCAGACCGAATGAAATTGAAAGGGATTGAATTAGATATTCCTGTTCTGGAACAACAACTAAAAACCAAAATAGCTTTAATCAGTTCCCGAAAAAAAATAGGAATCGATTATTTAAAAGAACTCATCTTAAATTACGAAAATCTACCGACTGAACCTTGTTTAAATGCCTCTAGTATTGATCCGGAGTATTTTGATAAACTTCGAAAAGCTTTTCCGAATCAGTTATTGTATAAACTTTGGCTTGTCATTACACAAGATGTGAACTTCTTAAATTTAGAACGAAATGAAATCAAAAATTCGTTTACTAAATCGCATTCTGAATTAAAACGATTGCAGCAAAAAGAAACTATAAAACGGTATCAGTTTATTAATGACACCTTAAAATTAGGTCAAAAAATTGACCTTACAAAAGCGACTGATCTAAGAGCCAGATTAGATCGTATATTAACACATAAGGTGTTTGGTTATGTGATTTTCTTTGGCATTCTATTGTTAATCTTCCAATCTATTTTTGATTGGAGTAGTGTTCCGATGGATTTTATAGACGAGCTTTTTGCTAATTTAAGTTCATACACTAAAACGCATCTGCCTCCGGGAGAATTTACCGATTTAATTAGTGAAGGATTGATTCCGGGTATAGGCGGAATCGTCATCTTTATTCCGCAAATTGCCTTTTTATTTTTATTCATCTCCATCTTAGAAGAAAGTGGTTATATGAGTCGGGTAGTATTCCTCATGGATAAAATTATGAGGAAATTCGGTTTATCCGGAAAGAGCATTGTTCCTTTAATTTCCGGTACAGCCTGTGCCATTCCTGCTATTATGGGAACCCGAAATATAGAGAATTGGAAAGAGCGATTGATTACAATTTTAGTCACTCCTTTCACCACTTGTTCTGCAAGACTTCCTGTTTACGCCATTTTAATTGCTTTAATCATACCCGAAAAAAGGGTTTTCGGATTCTTAAATCTTCAGGGATTGACCTTAATGGGATTGTATCTTGCCGGATTCGGGATGGCTATTTTATCTGCATACATTTTAAATAAAGTCTTGAAATTAAATTGTAAGTCTTATTTTGTTGTAGAAATGCCTTCATACAAAATTCCGATGTTCCGAAATGTAACAATCAATGTAGTTGAAAAGACTAAATCATTCGTTACCGGTGCCGGAAAAATCATCTTAGCATTATCTGTTATCCTATGGTTTTTGGGTTCTCACGGACCAAAAGAACGATTTGATAATGCTGAAGCTATTGTAAGTGCCCAACATCAGAATAAAGCTAACTTTGAGTTAGAAGATGAGATCAACGCTTATAAATTAGAAAATTCGTATATCGGTATTGCCGGAAAATTGATAGAGCCTGTAATCAAACCTTTAGGATACGATTGGAAAATCGGTGTAGCTGTAGTAAGCTCATTTGCGGCTCGTGAAGTTTTTGTCGGAACATTAGCAACTATTTATAGTGTAGGAAGCCATAGTGAAGAAGAAGTAACAATCAAGAACAGAATGGCGGCAGAAGTCAATCCGGTAACCGGAAACAAGATTTTTAATTTTGCCACCGGAATTTCTTTACTATTATTTTATGCTTTTGCTATGCAATGTATCTCTACTCTAGCCATTGTTAAAAAAGAAACTAATTCATGGAAATGGCCGGTTATACAGCTAGTTTTTATGAGTGGATTTGCTTATATGGTTGCTCTAATTGCCTATCAAGTTCTAAAATAGTTTATGAAAAAAGTTTTTTCTATTTGTTTAATTTCACTCCTTTTTTTCTCATCTCAATTAAGTCTTAGTCAAAACAAAATTGATCAATCAAAAAAAGAGTTAAAAGCTGAGAAAAAAGAACCTAAAAAAGAAAAAAATACTACTGATAATCATAAAGAAACTCCTTTGGTTGGTAAAATATTTATGTATATGACTTGGGGTGTTTTTAAATATGGTATTATAGGCGACTATAGAAATGAAGAACATTTTGAAAATTATGTTAACCGACATCCTTTTCAGGAGCAAACACTAGGTAATTATAGTGCTTTAAAAAAAGAACATAATTTTCAATTTCTGGCAAATGAAAACCTTTTATATAGTAATTCAAATTTGTTTGCCAATCATCTTGAACTACAATACAGACCTTTCAGCCTTTTTTATTTGAAAACTGATTTTTACCAATTATTCGAACGAAATCCTATTTATCATACTCGAGATCAATTAGGATTATTTCAGTTTAACCTGATGTATGACCGAATCCGCTTTCAGGAATTCAATTTCGGGTGGAACATCGGCATAACCTATATTGGTAATGACATCAAACAAGCAGGATTGAATTTAGGAATTCATTTTGATGCATTCTTAATAAAAAATATCAGTTTTTCAGGAGATTTGAACTGGAGTTCTATGAATACAGTTCCTGTAAACACATATACTTTTAAAGGAAACTATCATTTCAGAAAAAACTTCTGTTCATTTGGTTTTGAACATCTTAAAATTGGGACACCTCAATATAATTTTGTAACTTTAGGAATCGGACATTATTTTTAATTTTTCAGAAAAATGCAACAAATTTTAGTTTATATAACAGTAACCATTGCCATAGCTTTTTTAATTTATAAATTCTTTTGGCGAAAAAAAGCAAAGAAATCCAATTCTTGCGGAGAGGATTGTAATTGCCATTAATTCTTTTTCTCCAAAACAATTTTCAATAAATAATCTTGTGGTTTTATAGTTTGCCCTGCTATTTTTTCAGGATAAATCTGAATAGTAGAAATCATTTGATTATTTAACTTAATGTAATTTTCCAGGAATTTTTTATTCGATTCAAAATTAAGATGATCTATCGTCAGTGAAACTTCTGATCGATCAACTTGTTCATAAACTCCTAAAATCAATTTTACTTCTCCTGCTCTTACACAATTAACATCTTTCGGACAACGACTATCTGAAACAATCTTTTCTATTTTCAGAAATGTTGTTTCACTAACTTGTACTTTCTTCAGACTGGAAATTTCCAGTACTCCATCCTTTGTAAAATCTTTAATGCTATTACAACTTACTAAAATAAGCGTTACTACTATTATGAGCTTTTTCATTTTTAAACTGTAATTAAAACCGGAATATTTATTTTGTGACGAACAGCTCCGACCGTTGTTCCGAAAAGTAAATCTTTAATCCAATTATGGCCATGAGCTCCCATAATTAAAATATCAAATTGTCCTTCATTGATTACTTCCGGAATACCTGTCTTTGGATTTCCGAAACCTAACCTCACTTCTACTTCATAACCAAAGGCCTCCATTTTCTTTTTATATTCTTCTAAATATTTAGCATCACTCATGGTTTCAAAATCATGAGCTTTATCTCCGTATACAAATGCTCCAACGGTTTCCACAATATGAATCAAAACATATTTGGCTTCTTTTCCTCCTAACTGAAAAGCACTTTCAATACTTTTTCTATCAATTTCAGAGAAATCTAATGCAATAGCAATATTAGCATACGAAATAGAACGATTGTTTTCAGAAACAATGATTTTATCAATATGAGGTACCAGTTTAGGATGTCTTTTCGCTTTTTCTAAAACAGGTTTAATCATAATATAGATTAAAAGGAATAAGAAAAAAATAGCTATAGGCACTACAAAAATCCAAATATAAATAGGATTTTCAGATGAAATAATCCAAGAATGAATTTCATCATATACTAATTTTACGTTTAATGAAACTATAATTAAAGTAACAAGCCAAGACAGTATTTTTGTCGGAAAAGAAATAGCAAATCCTTGCATTTTCTCTTTATCACTTACAAAATGAATCAGAGGAATTATAGCAAATCCCAGTTGCATACTCAATACTACTTGACTTAAAATCAGAAGTTTTCCTGTAGAAGCTTCTCCAAAATAATAAATAGCTAAAAAAGCCGGAATTATAGCTACTAAACGCGTTAAAATTCGGCGTACCCAAGGCTGAATTCTCAGATTCAAATAACCTTCCATTACAATTTGCCCTGCTAAAGTTCCTGTAATTGTTGAACTTTGTCCGGCTGCGATTAAAGCTAAAGCAAACAAAATAGAAGCCCATTGTGTCCCTAAAAGAGGTTCTAATAATTTGTGTGCATCTTGGATTTCCGCAACCTCAAACATGCCATTTTTATGAAACACAGCCGCTGCTAATATTAAAATGGCTGCATTGACAAAAAAAGCTAAATTTAAAGCAATTAAGGAATCTAAAAAGTTATACTTAATCGCTTGTTTTATTCCTTTTTTAGTATGATCGAACTTTCGTGTTTGCACTAAAGATGAATGCAGATACAAATTATGTGGCATCACTGTTGCTCCTATAATTCCGATAGCAATATACAACGCTGTACTATTAGGAATAGACGGGATTAAACCTTTTGCCATTTCAGTCATTTCAGGCTGAGCAAAAAATATTTCGATCAGGAAAGAAAAACCAATAATCGCAATTAAGGAAATGATAAAAGCCTCCATTTTTTTAATGCCTTTATTCATTAAAAACAACAAAAGAAACGTATCCAAAAGCGTTATACTAACGCCCCACAAAAGTGGAATGTCAAACAACAATTCCAGACCTATTGCCATTCCTAAAACTTCAGCCAAATCACAGGCTGCAATAGCTATTTCTGCTAAAAAATACAATATAAAGTTAACCGGCCTTGAATAGGTATCACGAGAAGCTTGTGCCAAATCTCTTTGCCTAACAATCCCCAATCGGGCACTTAAACTTTGTAAAAGCAATGCCATTAAGTTAGACATTAATAACACCCAAAGTAATTTATAACCAAATTGACTTCCTCCTGCCAGATCTGTAGCCCAGTTTCCGGGATCCATATAGCCTACACTAACCAGATATGCCGGTCCGAAAAAGGCTAATATTTTTTTAAAAACTGAAGTTTTTGCTCCTACATCTACCGAATTATGAACTTCTTCCAATGAATTATTCTTTTTCATAAACTACTGTTTTTTTATATATAAATTCCCGGCAATCTTAGTCGAGATCACAGACCTGATTCCGTTTACCTCGATTTTCAATAAATCATCAAAATCATCTTTTTCTAAAATAGTGATTACCGAACCTAATGCTATTTTCTGTTTGTCTAAATATCGTAAAAAATCTGATGATGTATCTTTCACTCCTATACAAACGTAAGATGTTTGCAACATGCCTTCTATCAACAACAACTTATTTATTTTCTTAATTTCACCATTTGTATTCGGAATCGGGTCTCCGTGCGGGTCAAAATCCGGAAAATCTAAAAATTCATCCAAACGATTAATTAGTTTTTCAGACTTTATATGTTCAAGTTCTTCAGCAATCTCATGAACTTCATCCCAAGAAAATCGCAATTTTTCTACTAAAAAAACTTCCCATAAACGATGCTTTCTCACAATCATCTTAGCTGAGTAAGAACCTTTTTCTGTTAAAGAAACACCTTGGTACTTAATATAACTCACTAACTCTTTATCTGCCAATTTTTTAATCATATCCGTTACAGAAGAAGCTTTTGCATCCAACATCCCTGCAATAGCATTAGTATTAACACCCTTTGGCGAAACTAAAGACAAGTGGTAAATTACCTTTAAATAGTTTTCTTCAGAAATAGTCATGATAATCAAATTATTTAGCAAATTTAAAAACATATTTTGTATAACCAAATTTAATTTTTAGGTTTGTCTAAAAATAAATTTAAAATATGATTAAAAAACACTTCTATTTAATTCTTTTCAACTGCTTTCTACAGGCACAGGAATCCGCAGAAACAGCTATTAATACTGACAGACCTGACCAGACAGAAACAGCCTTTTTAGTTCCTAAAGGGAAATTTCAAATGGAAAATGGATTTAGCTACACAAAACATAGTAGTAAAAGCTATAGTATTAATTTTGTTGAGAATTTATGGAAATATGGCTTTTCAGAACAAATTGAATTCCGAATGATAACTCAATTAACAAAAGAAAAAGATGGAGTTCAGGAAATAAGTGGTTTCCGCCCTATAGCATTCGGAGCCAAAATAAAACTTATTGACGAAAACGGATTGTTTCCCAAAATTTCACTCATTGCCCATGCTCACTTAATTAAAAGTGTTTCAAAAACATTCCATAATGAAAAATGGGCTCCTGAATTCCGATTTACGTTTTTACATAAGTTAGCAAATAATCAAACACTCAGCTATAACTTGGGGACAGAATGGGATGCTAAAGAATTATTTCCTATTTATATTTATACCGTTTCTTATGGTTTTTCTATTACGGATACTTTAGGAATGTATGTTGAAATTTTTGGTGATCTTCCAAAGAAAGAATCAGCTCAGCATCTTTTTGACAGTGGATTTACCTATTTAATATCTCCAAATTTTATGCTGGATTGTTCGGTAGGTTTTGGTCTAAATTCATCCGCTCCGAAATATTATTGGTCTACAGGCTTTTCGTTTCGTCTTTAAGAAGACTTTAATATTTTTATTGATTCTCAATAAACTTTTATTCGTAAATTTGCGTATAATTTAAAAAAAAGACTATGTATCCAGAAGAGATGGTAAGACCAATGAAAGCCGAGCTAACAGATGCTGGTTTTCAGGAATTATATACAGAACAAGATGTGGAAAATGCTTTAGCTAAAGAAGGAACAACTTTAGTAGTAATCAATTCTGTTTGTGGTTGTGCTGCGCGCAATGCAAGACCAGGTGCAAAAATGAGTTTAGATAATACTAAAAAGCCAACTAACTTAGTAACAGCATTTGCAGGAGTAGATAAAGAAGCGGTAACGAAGGCCAGAGAACACATGTTTCCATTCCCTCCTTCTTCACCAAGTATTGCTTTATTTAAAAACGGAGAATTGGTTCACATGCTAGAGCGACATCACATTGAAGGCCGACCTGCTGAATTAATTGCAGAAAACCTAAAAGATGCTTTTGACGAGTATTGTTAAACTAAAACTTACAGTATATAGTATTCTAGCAAAAAACCATCAAAAAATTGATGGTTTTTTGTTTTTAAAGTTACTTTTGTAAAATACAAACTATACCCAATGCAAAAGATTATTTCCATACCGTTGTCCATCATTTTTTATGTGCTATTTTTTTTATGGCTTGTAATATTTGATCCTATTCAACGTTTTTGTTATAATTTTTTGGGTTATAATGTGCATCGCCGAAGTGTAGCAATACTAAACTGGTTTTTAGTCAGAACCACTCATGTTTTAGGAACAACCTATTCGTTTACCGGAAGGGAAAAATTACCTAAAAATGCTCCTTTGATCATCATTGCCAATCATCAAAGTTTGTATGACATCCCGCCGATTATTTGGTTTATGCGTCATTGGCATCCTAAATTCATCAGTAAAAAAGAATTAGGGAAAGGAATTCCGAGTATTTCTTATAATCTAAAACATGGAGGATCGGCACTTATTGACCGTAAAGATCCGAAACAAGCTTTGCCGGCTATAAAAAAAGTGGGGGAATATATCAATAAAAACAACTATTCTGTCGTTATATTTCCGGAAGGAACCCGCAGCAAAACCGGAAAGCCAAAAGCTTTTTCTGTTAACGGGTTAAAAATGCTCTACAAGTTTGCTCCTGATGCTTATTTTGTTCCTATCAGCATCAGTAATTCTTGGAAAATGACTAGATTCGGACAATTCCCGTTAGGACTCGGGAATCGTTTATATTTTGACATTCATGAACCTTTAAAAATTTCGGATTATACTTTTGAAGAAATCTTCGAAAAAACCGAAAAAGTTATTATCAATAATCTTAAATAAAAAATATTATGTCTATTCAAAACATTCGATTAGAAGTAATGCAATTTTTGGAAAAAAAAATTGACAGCTTCGTGGAAGAATTTTTAATTCCGGTCGAAAAAATTTGGCAACCATCAGACTTACTTCCTGATTCTGAAAATGAAAACTTTTTGGAAAACGTTAAAGAACTACGTGAAATAGCAAAAGATTTACCGTATGATTTTTGGGTAGTTTTAGTTGGTGATACTATTACAGAAGAAGCTCTTCCTACTTACGAATCTTGGTTAATGAGTGTTGAAGGTATTGATCAAGAAGAAAGAAACGGCTGGAGCAAATGGATTCGTCAATGGACTGGTGAAGAAAACCGTCACGGAGATGTTTTAAATAAATATTTGTACTTATCCGGACGTGTTAATATGAGAGAAGTAGAACAAACTACTCATCACTTAATTAATGATGGTTTCGATATTGGAACCGGAACTGATCCTTATAAAAACTTTGTGTATACAAGTTTTCAGGAATTAGCCACTTATATTTCTCACAACAGAGTAGCACAATTAGCTAAAAAATATGGTGATGTTAAACTATCAAAAATGTGTAAACTGATTGCGGGAGACGAAATGCGTCACCACTTAGCTTACAGTACTTTTGTGAAAAATATTTTTGAAGTTGATCCAAGCCAAATGATGTTGGCTTTCCAACACATGATGAAGCATAAAATTACTATGCCGGCTCATTTTTTACGAGAATCAGGAGAAAAGATCAGTACTGCTTTTGAACAGTTTTCTGATTCAGCACAACGCATCGGTGTATATACTGCTCAGGATTATGTTGAAATCCTCCAAAAATTGATTGACAAATGGGAAATTGACAAAATGACCAATTTGACTGATGAAGCTGAAAAGGCAAGAGATTTTCTAATGAAATTACCGCAAAGAATGGCAAAAATTTCGGAACGTTTGGTAATTCCGGAAACAAGCCATATCTTTAAATGGGTTCAACCAGCAACTGTTTAAATCTAAATATGGGTAAAGCAATTATTGACAACACTATAGGTTTTGTAAAAAAACAATTGGCAAATGTCGAAGGCGGCCATGATTGGTTTCACATCCAACGTGTATTTCAAAATTCTGTACGAATAGCAGAAAATGAAACCGATTGTAATATAGAGATTGTCCAATTAGCAGCTTTACTTCATGACATAGCTGATTCAAAATTTCACAACGGAGATGAAACCGTAGGACCAAAAACAGCTCGCGAATTTCTTTTAAAACAAGAAATCGATGAAGAAATTGTTCGTCACGTTGTTTCTATAATTGAGAATATTTCGTTCAAGGGAGGGAATTTTAATCCTAACTTTTCTTCCCTTGAACTTCAAATTGTTCAGGATGCAGATCGCTTAGATGCTATCGGAGCCATTGGCATAGCCCGAACTTTTAATTACGGTGGATTTAAAAACCGTCCGATGTACGATCCTGCAATTGCTCCTAAAATGAATATGTCTAAAGAAGAATATAAAAAGAATGAGGCTCCTACGCTAAATCACTTTTATGAAAAACTCTTACTTCTTCAGGATAAAATGAATACGGAAACAGGTAAAAAAATGGCAAAAGAAAGACATCAGTTCATGGAGCTTTTTTTATCCCAATTTTACTCAGAATGGGACGGTTTACTTTAAAAAACTAATTTTTTACGTAAAGTTTTACAAAATGTTAACAAACGGGTAGATTTATTGCGTTCATTATTTTTCCTTAATGAAGTTTTAATACTGCCTTTAAGCCTTTTAAAAAATAGAATTAGAATTTTGATTCATTCAAAAAAACAATAAAATGAATCAAAACTCTCTTTCCAGAAGACGCTTTTTAATCAATTCTGTTCTTACAACAGGCGGATTATTATTAGCTCCTAATTTTATTAGTTGTAGCGACGATGATACTGTTTATAACATCCCAAAAGATTATACCTCTAATAATTTTCCACATGGTGTTGCCAGTTTTGACCCCACTCATGATCAAGTCATAATTTGGACTCGCTACAATACCACTGAATCTTCGGTTTCAATTATTTGGCAGGTAGCCTATGACTCTAATTTCGAAACGGTTTTCAGATCCGGTGAAGTTACAACTGATGCTTCAAGAGATTATACTGTTGCCATTGAATTACAAAATTTGGAAGCAGATAAAAAATTATACTATCGATTTTTCAATATGGTAGAAAGAAGTGCTTCTGTTGTAGGAGAAACGATTACTTTGCCTTTAGATGTTAATGAAATTAAACTGGCTGTTTGCTCTTGCTCTAACTATCCGGCAGGTTTATTTAATGTTTACAATGCTATGGCTAACTCTGATGCGGATATTATTGTTCATTTAGGTGATTATATTTATGAATACGGACAAAATCAATATGGAACAAATGACTATACCGAAACCTTAGGAAGAGCTCACCAACCTACTAATGAAATCATAAGCTTAAACGACTATAGAACACGCTATAAACAATATCGATCTGATAAGAACTTACAACTGGCTCACCAGAAAAAACCATTCATCTGTGTGTGGGACGATCACGAAATTGCCAATGACGCTTATAAAGACGGAGCCGAAAACCATCAAGTAAGTGAAGGTAGTTTTGAAGCCCGAAAAGAAGCAGCCATCAAAGCTTATAGCGAATTTCTACCTATGAAAACCAACGATATCAATTTGATATACAGAAGTTTTAAAATTGGCAACCTTGTTAATTTGATCATGTTAGATACTCGTATCATAGGAAGAGATCAACAATTGAATTATGCCAATTACTATGACACATCCGGAAACTTTAATGCTGTTTCATTTCAAACAGATTGGTTGAACCCTAACCGCTCTATTTTAGGTTCCACACAAAGAAACTGGTTAATCTCCGAAGTAACCGGAAGCTCTGCACATTGGCAGGTTTTAGGACAACAAGTTTTAATGGGGAAAATGATGATCCCGGCTGAATTATTAGGAACTTTAGCAGCTATTCAGTCTGAAGGATCTGCATCACCAGCCACATTACAATATTTTCAACAACAGATTACCGAATTAGTCACTATAAAATTGCGCTTTGCAAACGGTGACCCGACTCTTACTTTAGAAGAATTAGCCCGAATAAATACTGTTTTGCCTTATAATTTAGATGCTTGGGACGGCTATCCTATGGAACGGGAAATGCTATATGCCGGATTTGCCGGAAAAAAGGTCATTTCTCTTGCCGGAGACACACACAATGCCTGGTACAATAAACTGACTGATAATTCTACTAATGAAAAAGGTAAAGAATTTGCTACCTCATCCATCAGTTCTCCCGGACTGGAAGTTTATTTAGGAATAGATGCTACCAGTATTTCCAGCTTTGAAGATGCTTTACAAATCTTAATTGATGATATGGATTATTTAAACGCATCTGACAGAGGTTACTTAACCGTAAGATTTACGCCTAGTATTGTTGACGCTCAATGGAATTTTGTTTCTTCTGTATTCGCCGAAAATTATACTGAAATTACAGAAAGAACAGAATCTTATTCTTTATAATAGCCAATAAAAAACAGAGGCAGTTAAAAATAACTACCTCTGTTTTTTTATTTAATTTTTATCCTTTATGCTGAGTTTCTGCTCGCATTGATATTTCCAAATAGCGACCGTGTTACGATTTTTTCATATATCGCTATCTTATCCGCATTTTCTTCCGGAGATTCTTTTAATTCCTTAATTTTTAATAGGGCAAACTGCTGGATCGTTAGCAATGGCAATACAATTTTTTCCCGCATTGCAACAGAAGCTTTACTATCCGGATAATTTTCCATTAATTCTTTAAAGCCGGATAATTTCAACAATAGACGTTGCGTTTCTAAGAACTCATCATGGATCAACTGCCAGAAATCACCAAACTCAGGGTCTTTTCGCATATAAGCTGTTAACGGAAAAAAAGATTTACTTAAAGCCATCATACTATTCTCTATCAAAGTTCTGAAAAACAATGAAGAATGATACAATTGTTCTACTTCTTCCCATCGATTGCTATTTTCAAAATGTCCTAAAGCAGTCCCCACTCCAAAGAAACCAGGAACATTTTGTTTCAATTGGCTCCAAGAACCTACAAAAGGAATCGCTCTCAGATCATCTAAATTCAACTGAGCTGACTGTTTTCTTTTCGACGGGCGACTTCCGATATTGGTTTTAGCATAATAATTCAACGTACTCATTTGCTCCAGATAAGGAACAAATTTAGGATGCTTTTTAAAATCAATATATTTTTGATAGCTCACTTCTGAAAGTTCCTGAAGTACATTTTCTTGTTCTGCTGTCAACTCATTTTCATCACTATGGAATACTTGATTATTAGCTCCGGCACTCAAAAGATTTTCCATATTATAACGACTAGAATCCAATGTGCCGAAATTAGCACTAATGGTTTGTCCCTGCACTGTAAGTTGGATTTGTTTATTCTCAATTTTAGGTCCTAAAGAGGCATAGAACTGATGTGTTTTTCCTCCTCCGCGAGCAGGTGGCCCACCTCGTCCATCAAAGAAAACAACTTTTATATCATATTTTCTGGAAATAGCTGTCAATGCCATTTTAGCTTTATAGATGCTCCAGTTGGCCATTAAATATCCTCCGTCCTTTGTTCCGTCTGAGAAACCAAGCATAATGCTTTGCTGGCTTCCTCTTTTTGCCAAATGTTCCGAATACACTGAATTTGTATACAAACGTTCCATTACCTTATCTGCATTAATCAAATCTTCCACTGATTCAAATAAAGGTACTATATCAACAGAAGGCGCTTCCCATCCGGTCAAATGGAACATAGCAAGTGTTTCTATTACATTCAATGCACTTTCATTATTGCTGATAATATAACGGTTACAACCTAATTCCCCGTTCTTATCTTGAATAACCTTAACAGCTTTTATAGAACTGATGGTTGCTTTGGTCATTTCATTATCAAAATCATATTCCTGTAAATTAGCCGTGACGTTTGCTAAAATTTCAATTTTTTCAACTTCATCTAATTCTTCATAGTTTTCAGGAAAAATTTCAGGAACATGGGAAATAATGTCTTGAAAAACCTGTTTGTGGATCTTGCTGTTCTGACGAATGTCTAAGGTTGCAAAATGGAATCCGAAAACATTATATCTGTTTATGAGCAAATCAATTTCATCTACATAAAGTGATTGATGTTTCTCAACCACCAATTTTCTAATTTGTTGTAATGAATCTAAAAATTCTTCTTTTGTGATATAAATATTTCCACTTGAATAAAACACAGAGCGATATAGTTTATTTTCCAGCTCCGCCACTAAAATATCAACTCCTGAAAAGGTTAATTTTCTTTTTAGCTTTCTAATGTCCAGATAGTAACACTTCAAAATAGATGTCCGCAATCTATCGGCAACTTTTAACGTGATCTCTGTTGTTACAAAGGGGTTTCCATCACGGTCTCCACCCGGCCAAAAACCTAAATTCAGCAAATCATTTGACAAACCTTTCCCTTTAGTGATATTCTTTTGAATGTATTGCATCATTTCACCAATAGTCTCATAAAATACGTTCTCCAAATACCAGATCAAACTTACCGCTTCATCAAAAGGGGTTGGCTTTTCCTTTTTTATGAAAGGAGTTTTACCTAACTGAGCTAACAGTTCTTTTATTTTATTGAGATCATTTACTTTAACAGCCTCAGTTAAATCTGTTATGATTCCTAAAACCGAGCCCGGATAAAACTGTGTAGGATGAGCTGTTAACACGACTCTTACTTTAAAATCTTCCAGAAAATCATTCAAGTCCTGAAGCTTAGAACGTTGGTCTGCATTTTCTTTCATATCGCGAAGCGATCCTCTTCCTTCGAGATTATTTACTACAGAAAAGGCAGCATCTTCAATAGCGTCGAACAGCACAACTTGGCGCTCAACATACTGAATAAATCGCAGCATCAAGCTTATTTTTTGTCCTTCGGTCGGGTTGTCTAAATACTTACTTACGAAAGTGTTAAAAATTTCATCAGGACTCATATTATTCTTGAATCCTTGCTCACATACTTCCGAAAACAATGGTAATAAAACTCCGGTATTATTAATTTCATCAAATGGTAGCGTAATAAATATACTATTGTAAATGTTGTATTTAGAAGCCACGTTTTGATTAAAACGCTCTATCTTAGGTAAGGAATACATAGTTTTCTTTTTTGAAAAATCATTTAAAGGTAACGAAATTTTAAATGGCTTCAAAGTACTTTCCCGGTAAAGGTTTTACCATGCCTTTCAACTCCATATTTAATAAAATTCCGGACAGCTTAAAAACTGGAAAATCACACGCTATTGCAATAAAATCTAGATGCTCTTTTTCTTTGTTGAACAGAAAATCATAGATCTTTTGTTCTTCTTCTGTCAGGGAAACAAATAATTGCTTTTGGATTGGTTTAGTCTCTTTCTTTTTTATTTCCCAATTAAGCATATATACCAGATCTGCTGCTGATGTCAGTAATTGTGCTCTTTGTGTTTTAATCAAATAATTACTGCCCTGACTATACTTATCTGTTGCTTTACCGGGAACAGCAAAAACTTCTCTGTTATAATCATTGGCAATTTGTGCTGTAATTAAAGAACCTCCTTTTTCAGCACTTTCAATAACAATAGTAGCTTCACTAATTCCGGCAACAATACGATTTCGTTTGACAAAATTTTCCTTATCGGGTTGAGAATGTGTCCAAAACTCGGTTAAAAAACCGCCGTTTTGTTCCATTTTTGCTATATATTTTTTATGGTTTTTAGGATAAATTTGATTTAAACCATGAGCTAAAACCCCTATAGTTTGCAAACCGTTATCCATCGCTACCTGATGAGAAACAATATCCACTCCATAAGCAAATCCACTAACTATAATTGGATTTAACGGAGCCAATTCTTCTATAAATTTCTTGGTAAATTCGGAACCATAAGTTGTCATATTTCGTGTTCCAACAATACTGATTATTTTTTGCTCTTCCAACCTTACATTTCCGGCCTGAAATAAAATAACCGGAGCATCAAAACAATGTTTCAGCCGTTCAGGATAATTCTCATCTTGATAGAATAAAGCCTTGATATTTTGCTGTTCAATAAAAAGTAATTCTTTTTCGGCCTTTTGAAAAACTACGGAGTTCTTTAAATTTTCAATAAGTAGTTTTCCTACCCCGTCTATTTTTGCCAATGTTGTTTTTTTGGCTTTAAAAACTTCTTCGGCTGTACTGAAGTTTTGCAGTAGTCTTTTGGAGATAATATCTCCTATCCCTTCCACTTGCAATAAAGCAAGCGTGAAGAACAAATCGTTCTGTTGCATGGCGTATATTAATTAATTGGCTTATAATGATACAAATATAGAATTAAAATTCTATAATAAACAAAAAGTCCCGAGTAGAGTTCGGGACTAAATGTTCTTGATAAGAAATAAAATTACTGCTATTAACCTGTAACAAATATACAATCTATAAAGTCTAAGTCGGATACAGGAAAAATGTACATTTTGTTAAAGTTTCTCTTAAGCATTATTATTTTGAATTCAACAAAATGGCTGCTTCCTTAGCAAAATAAGTTGAAATTAAACTGGCTCCGGCTCGTTTAATACACATTAATTGTTCCATCATAATTTTATCATGATCTAACCAACCTCTCTCAGACGCTGCTTTAATCATCGCATATTCGCCAGAAACATGATATACGGTTACCGGAACATTCACTGTGTTTTTTACTTCTCTAACAATATCTAAATATGCCATTCCTGGTTTTACCATAACCATATCGGCTCCTTCTTCTACATCCCAAAGCGCTTCTTTTATCGCTTCAATTCGGTTTGCATAATCCATTTGATAGGTTTTCTTGTCTTTCGGAACTTTGATCGTTGCTTCTTTCGGAGCACTGTCTAAAGCATCGCGAAATGGTCCGTAAAATGCTGAAGCGTATTTTGCCGAATAGCTCATAATTCCCACATTTTGGAAACCGGCAGCATCTAACCCTTCGCGTAAACGCAACACACGACCATCCATCATGTCGCTTGGCGCTACAAAATCGGCTCCGGCTTCGGCATGAGAAACCGCCATTTTAACTAAGGCTTCAACGGTTTCATCATTGGCAATATCGCCGTCTTTAATAATTCCGTCATGGCCATAAATAGAATATGGATCTAAAGCTACATCCGGCATAACAACCATTTCCGGACAAGTTGCTTTGATTGCTCTGATAGTATTTTGCATTAGTCCGTTAGGATTCCATGCTTCTTTTCCGGTATTGTCTTTTAAGTCTTCACTGACTTTTACATAAATATTGACTGCTCTAATTCCTAAAGCAAATAATTCTTTAACTTCTTCAACGGTTAAGTCGATCGATCTTCTATAAATTCCGGGCATTGACGGAATTTCGACTTTTACATTTTCGCCTTCGGCAATAAACATCGGAAACATAAAATCGCTCGGACTTAATGTTGTTTCACGAACTAAACTGCGAATGCTTTCGTTTATTCTTAATCTTCTGCCTCTTTGTAATGGAAACATAATTTTCTTTTCAAAATTTGATTTAGCAAAATTACCACTTTTTAAACTCTTGTTTTGTTTAAAAACGCTATAATTTTCTTAAAAATACTCCTATTTTTGTGGCTATGAAAAAAATAATCACTCTTTGTTTGTGCTTGCTATTAACAGGTTGTTTTCAAATTACAGAAAAGATCAACCACAATAGTGACCAAAGTGGTGATTATAGTTTAGTTGTTGATTTTTCAGATTCTTGGCTTAAAACAAAATCCGCTATTTTTTTAAAAGAAGTTGATGGCGTTAGTATTCCCAGCGAAGAAGAAATCAAAGAAAGACTGACTCAGTTTAGAACAGATGCTTCAAAAATAAAAGGCATTTCAAAAGTGAAAACGTCTTATGATTTTAGTAATTACATTTTCAAAATCCAATTTTCTTATGCTACTGTTGAATCATTAAACATGGTTTTGAATTCCATTGATAAAACGCACAAAGGATTTACTCATTTTAAAAACAATAAAGACGTTTTTGAACGTATTGCCTCTTATCCTATTCCTAAAAGTCTTATAGAGAAAGAAGACAAAAAAGAAGATCTTTTGAAAGCTAATATCATCGCTGTTTACACATTTGATGAAAATGTTACTTCGGTTCAAAATACAAACGCCAAATTATCTAAAACTAAAAAAACCGTTTTTTTAAAACACAACATTTGGGATGTCTTAAAAAACAACAAACTCATGAACAATACTATTCGTTTTACACCTTAATTTTATATGAAAAAGTTATTTTATTTACTACTCGCACTTCCTGTTATCAGTTTTAGCCAGACGAAAAAAGAGAATTACGATTATTTTGTGCAATTCAACACGCCTCAATTTGCTAAAAAAGTGAATCTTGACAGCTTATTCAATCACAAAGCTTTTAAAGAATTCAACAGAGAAAGTGCCGACTTTAAACTAAAAGATTTCATTTCTTTTATAGACCGAAACAGAGCTATCAGCATACATGGTAATTTCACCGATAGTATTCCATTTTATCAGTTGACTATTCCATTAGCAAAAGCTGATACATTTGAACAATTTTTACAAGACAGAATCAGCAAACAAGAAGATTCTATTCCGGATAACATTCAAAAAATGTCGGGATACAATCTTTTTTCTTCAAAACATGACGATTTTACCATTGCCTGGAATGCAAAAGATTTGGTAATATTCGGATTATTGGAAGACCAAAATTATGATTCTTCTTTATACGGTTACAACTATGATGATTATGATGATAGTGTCGTTGTAGAAGAAGTCGAAGAATATGATGAGGAATATAATGAAGAATACGAAGAAGGAGAAGTTGTAGCGGTAGAAACTGTAGAAGTATTACCACCGCCACCTACAGAACAAGAAATTGAAGCTGCTTACGAATGGGAGCAAGAAGAAGAATACGAAGAAGAACCTGTAGTTTATGATGAAAACTATTATCAGCAATTAGACGAAGAATACAGAAAAGCAGCTGAACAAGCCCGAAAAGAAAAACATGCAAAACAGGAAGCTTTACTAGCTCAACTATTTGAAAAAGGTTTTACAGCTCCTACTTTTAGCAAAGTAAATACAAAAGCTGATATTTCTTCATGGGTTGATTACCAATCGGTCTATAGTAAAATGAGCAACTTTTATTATCTTTTCAGAACATTTACTCCAAGAGTTACTACTCCGACTAACTATGCTATTGAAGGTATGGGAGCCGATTTCTTTTTTGAAAACGGCAAAGCCAGAATGGAACAAACAGTTGAATATTCGCCAGATCTAGCGAAAATCATGAGAAAAGTTGTCAATAGAAAACCTAATAAAAATGCTTTCAATCACTTCCCGAAAACCGAACCGTTAGCGTATTTAACTTATCATATTAGTACTGCTGAAGTTTTAAAGAATTATCCTAAAATTGCCGAACAAATGTTGGCTAATTTGCCCATTGAGAAACAAGATACTGAAATTGTAACCGATTTAATTAGCACATTGATTGACGAAGAAGCAACCGCAACTTTATTTGATGGGGATTTTACCATCTTCTTTCACAATATGGAACAATACGAGTACACGTATACAGGAATAGAATATGATGACGATTATGAACAAATAGAAGTTGAAAAAACGATTACCAAAAACAAACCCGTTTTTACCGTAATGTTTACTTCAACTCACCCAACTATAGGACAAAAATTAATCAATCTTGGCATGCGTAAAAATCTTCTTATTCAAGAAAATGGTTATTACAGTATTAAAGGAACCGATGATTTAGGTGATATTGCACTAATTAAAGACCAAGACGTAATTATCTTTACCAACGGATTAGATTATTTGAATACCAATTCTCAATCTGATTTTGCTAAAAAAGTGAAAAAGAATTTATCTTCTAACTATTCTTTAGGAAATCTAGATATTAATGGCTTTGTAAAAAGCTATATGATGAATGAAGATTTTGGAAGAGACACCGAATCTATTTTGAAACTTAGCAATCAATTCAAAAATATTCGGTTTAATGCTTCTAAAAAGATAAAAAATAACACAATGAAATTAGAAGCTGAATTTAATGCTACTTCTACTGAAAAGAACATTATTATTCAAACACTAGACTTAGTAGAATATCTGAAATAAGATAAATAGTAAAAGCAAAAAAGAGCCGTTTAAACGGCTCTTTTTTATACCCAATCAATAGGATTGGCTACTATTTTTAAAAGTTTTTCTTCTTCACTTCCGGCTTCCGGATGATGATTGTACACCCATTGAACGTGTGGCGGCAGACTCATCAAGATACTTTCAATTCGTCCGTTGGTTTTTAAACCAAATAAAGTGCCTTTGTCGTGAACCAAGTTGAATTCTACATAACGACCACGACGAATTTCCTGCCAAGTTCTGTTAGCTTCCGAATACGATAAATCTTTTCTTCGTTCAACTATTGGCAAATACGCTTCAAGAAAACTGTTCCCCACTTCGGTTACAAAGTTGTACCAATCTTCCATTTGCATGGTATCCGTTTGCTTTAAATAATCAAAGAATAATCCGCCTATTCCACGAGCTTCGTTTCTGTGTGCATTCCAAAAATAGTCATCACACTTCTTTTTATACAAAGGATAAAACTCCGGATTGTGTTTATCGCAAGCCGTTTTACACGTTTGGTGAAAATGTCGGGCATCTTCTTCAAACAAATAATAAGGTGTTAAATCTTGTCCGCCACCAAACCATTGGTTGATGATTTCGCCTTTTTCATCATACATTTCAAAGTAACGCCAATTGGCATGAACCGTTGGCACCATCGGACTTTTAGGATGAATGACCAAACTCAATCCGCAGGCAAAAAAATCAGCTTCACCCACACCAAACATTTTTTGCATAGTATCGGGTAATTTTCCGTGAACTGCCGAAATATTCACGCCGCCTTTTTCAAAAACGTCTCCGTTTTCAATAACACGCGTTCTTCCTCCACCGCCTTCCGATCGTCCCCAAAGATCTTCCTGAAATTTGGCTTTACCATCAATATCTTCTAATCCTTTACAGATTTGATCTTGTAATTGTTGTATATAGGTGTAAAATTGGTCTTTCATTTGTTACTTTAGGCTTTATGTAGTTAGCAATAAGCTTAATTTGTTTAAATTGTTATCACTATATTTATAAGAAATAAAATTCCTAAAATTTGAAAATCAGTGCTAAATGGTAGTTTTTTAATTTTATTTAAAATTGACATTATTATTATAGTTAAAAGACTAAGCATTATTGAAAAAATTGGAATAGCAATCATTAAATAACCAGCTCCACAAGGCATCTCTTTTTCAAAATTATCTAGCTTAAAATAAAAATAATAGTATAAATATAAAACCCAGACTAAATAGAGAAATAAAGGAATGCTGTTTATTTTATTTTTAACCATATTATGCTTTTGTCAACTGAACACTGCTTACTTTTTATATTCCTTCACTGCTTCAATAAATGCTTTCGCATGATCAACAGGAATGTTTGGTAAAATTCCGTGACCTAGATTTACGATGTAATTATCTTTTCCGAATTCGTCAATCATTTCATGAACCATTTTCTTGATCGTTGGAATTGGCGACAATAAACGGCTCGGATCAAAATTACCTTGCAACGTAATGTTTCCACCTGTTAAATAACGTGCATTTTTAGGCGAACAAGTCCAATCTACTCCTAATGCAGAAGCTTTTGATTTTGCCATTTCGTTTAACGCAAACCAACACCCTTTACCAAAAACAATAACTTTAGTTTCTGGCGCTAAAGCCTCTACAATTTGGTTAATGTATTGCCAAGAAAACTCTTGATAATCGGTTGGTGATAGCATGCCGCCCCAAGAATCAAAAATCTGAATGGCATTAACACCGTGTTTTACTTTTTCTTTTAGGTATAAAATAGTTGTATCGGTTATTTTTTGCAATAACGCATGTGCAGCTTCCGGCTCTGAAAAACAAAATCCCTTTGCTTTATCATAACTTTTTGAACCTTTCCCTTCTACAGCATAACAAAAGATGGTCCAAGGTGAACCCGCAAAACCAATTAATGGCACTTCGTTATTCAACATTTCTTTTGTTAAATCAATAGCGTCCATTACATATCCTAAACTTTCATTGATATCCGGAATACGAACTTGTTCCACATCTTTCATTGAACGAATAGGATTCGGGATAATTGGTCCAATTCCATCTTCTAATTCCACATCGATTCCCATTGCTTGCGGAACTACTAAAATATCTGAAAATAAAATAGCGGCATCAGGTTTTACAATACGTATAGGCTGCACCGTAATTTCTGCTGCTAATTCAGGCGTTTTACAACGCGTAAAGAAATCGTATTTTTCACGTAGCGCTCTGAATTCAGGTAAATATCTTCCTGCCTGACGCATCATCCAAACCGGCGGACGTTCTACCGTTTCGTTATTTAAGGCTTTTAAGAATAAATCGTTTTTTATCATCTTTTTATATCTGTTGGCACTCACATTAGCGTAAGTCGCACTATTTTAATTATAATATTTGATTACTGTTTCTATTACCACTTCTACAGATGGTTGTGGGGCAACAATACAGTTTTTACTTTTATCTTCTAAGGCTTTTGCAGTGGTTTTTCCAATACAAAAACAGTCTTGTTCTTCCAATTCGTTTTCTTTTAGAAAACTTTGCACTCCCGACGGACTAAAAAACAGAATAGCATCTGTTTTTACATTTATTTTATACGGTTTTAATACCGTTTCGTACACTTCAATTTCGTTAAAAACTATTTGATGTTCAATCAATAATTGAGGCAATTCGTTTCGTCTTAAAGAACCTGAAAAGAATGTAAATTTTCTATTGTTATAATCTTTGATTATTAATTCTCCCAATTCTTTTGCATTTTCGGCTTGTGCCAAAACTTTAAAACCTTTTTTCTTTAGGAATTTTCTAGTTTGTTTGCCTACACACAAACATTCTTTTTCTTTAATTCGGGAAAGTACTTTTTTATTCTTTAAAACACTTTTTATCGCATTTCTACTGGTGAACAATAGTAAATCATAGCATGTATCAAGCTCAAAACGTACGGGTTTTACTTTAATAAAATTTCTTTCCATGATTAAGAAACCGGAGTCTTCCAGTCTAATCTTATTCTTTTCGGAAAGTTTTTTTGTTGATAAAACCGTTTTCATTTATTTTCTAATCTCATGCTCTTCCTGACCTAAACAATAATGTTCGATATCTTTATTATTACCATACACTACTAAAATATCCCCAGGTTCTATTTTAGTATCTAAATTAGGTCTGCCAATAGATTCTTTTATAATGTTTTTCTTTCCAATCAAATTTCGTTTTTCTCTTTTGCGAATGATTGTAATTAAAGTGAGATGGTATTTATCAATGGTATCTAATTCCTCAACTGTTCTATTGAAAAACTCAGGTTTTGCCAACACTTCTGAAATGGTAAAATTATCATCGAGCTGATAGTTTTCCAATGTTGATTTAAAATTGATCTGCTTCGTTAATCGGTCAGCACTGTCTTGTTCCGGATGAATAATATTTTGAATCCCCATAGCTTCCAAAACGGTATCGTGAATAGGTGACAGTGCCCGGCTTATAATCTTAACATCACTCAGTTTTTTAATGATTGCTGTTGTAATAATTGCCGCACCTTCGTTTTCACCAATTGCAACTACTACTTTGTCTGAATCTTTTAAAGGAACTGCTTCATAAGCTAATTCGTTGGTAGAGTCCATACAAATAGCATGAGAAATTTTATCTTTTACAAGATTTACTTTTTCCATGTTTTTGTCTATCCCGATCACTTCATTTCCGGTTTCTGTCAAACTCAATGATAATGACATTCCGAAATTTCCTAAACCAAAAACAATGATTTTCATATCTATTTCATATTAGTTAATCAAAATATTTTCTTTTGGATATTGATAAAATTGATGGTTGATCTGACGTAAGATACCGATCATTAAGTTCAGCATACCAATTCTACCAATAAACATAACTGCAATAATTACATATTTACTTGGCTCTGATAAAGTAGGTGTAAAGCCTAAACTTAGCCCTACTGTACTATAAGCCGAAAAACATTCAAAAGCAACTGTTAACAATGGTGTTCCCTGTGGTTCTAAAATTAAAAGCGCCATAATAGCAAGCCCTATTACAATTAAGGAAATACACAAAATAGCAAAAGCCCTGGAAGTGGATTCACTTGATATTCTTCTTCCAAAGATCTGGATGCGTTCTTTTCCTTTAGCAATAGCAATTATATTTAAGGTTGCTAAGGCAAAAGTACTGGTTTTGATACCACCTCCTGTTGAAGCAGGAGACGCTCCAATCCACATTAAAAATATAACAAACAGTAAGGAAGGAACCGTCATCTGACTAAAATCGATCACGTTAAATCCGGCTGTCCTTGGTGTTACGGAATTAAATGCTGCCGTTGTTATTTTTCCGAAGATCGTATGATGCATCTGCATTGTATTGTGGTATTCGGAAATAAATAAAAATATCCATCCGGAAACTAACAATACTATGGTGGTATAAATTACAATTTTAGAATTTAATGTAATGATTTTGACATCTTTATGGATAATTTTTTTATCGAAAAACTCTACTACATGAGTTTTGATATATTGATAAAAATTAAAAATAATATTATGTCCTAAACCTCCAAATACAATTAATATCATTATTATCCATTGAAAATAATAATTGAATCGAATGTTTTCATCATATAATCCGGATGATAAGATTGAAAATCCGGCATTACAAAATGCGGATATTGAATGAAAAATTGAAAAATACAATTTGTTCTCTATTGAAGATGTATTTAAAATGGATGTGTAGATAAATACGGCTCCTATTATTTCAACAGATAATGTAAAAATTACCACATTCAAAGCGGCTCTAAAAACATCTTTTAATCCTTCATGAGCAATAAAATCTCGTGTATTTAAACCCTCCCTAAAAGAAGAGCTACCTCTAAAAAAGAAGGCAAAAAATGAAGTAAAGGTTAAGATCCCGATTCCTCCTAACTGAATTAGGACTAGTATTATTGACTGCCCGACAATTGTAAAATCATTTGCGGTATCTACTACTGCTAATCCGGTTACGCAAACTGCACTAGTTGCTGTAAACAACGCATTTGTAAAAGTAATTCCGTTTGTTGTAGCACTGGGCAACATCATTAAAAAAGCTCCGCTTAACGCCAAAATGATAAAACTTCCCACAAATACAATTGCCGGATTAAAGTAAATATCATAGATATGGCGTACAAAAACCATTAAACGCAAGAGAAAATAAAAAATCAAACCGCCTTCTAAAACCGGTTTTATCTTTTGCAAAATGTAGTGCGTACTAAAATCGTTATTAACAATGGCTAAAAATCCGGAGATAATAAGTAAAGAAGCTAAGATTACAATATTAACCAGTGCTAATTTAATATTGCTTTTATAATTGTATCGGTAAAATTTAAAAACGTTAAAGGCTAAAAGACCAAAAGTCAGTATAATAAGACCTATAACATGCGGTGTATTAAAGTTTTCTTCAAAATCATAACCAAAATCAAACACTATGAATAAGAGAACGATGATATCAAAAAATCGATATATATAGTTGAGTAAAGATTCTCTTTCCATTTCTAGTGTTCTAATTTTGTTTGGTCTTCAGCACTTCTCTCAATTGTTGCATTAATTGACCTCCTCCTTTTGCTAAAATTTCTTTTGCGCAATTTTCGCCAAAAGTATTATAATTATCAAAATTACAACTTTTTTCTATAAAATATTTTTCTTTCCCATCTAATGAAAACAGAACTCCTGTAAAAGAAATAAGTTCGTCTTCTATTTTAGCTAAAGCTCCTATTGGTGCTGTACAACCACCTTCCAAAGTTTTCAGGAACTGACGTTCAATATAGGTGCAAATCTCAGTTTCCTTATCATTTAGTTTTGAAGTTGCTTCTATTACAAAAGGATCATTTTCTAATGCAACAACTAGCATGGCTCCCTGTGCCGGTGCCGGAATCATCCAATCGAGCTCAATAACATTTTCGGGCTTTAAATTGATACGCTCTAAACCAGCTGCTGCAAAAATAGCTCCGTTCCAATCATTATCATGGAGCTTTTGCATACGTGTATTAACATTCCCTCTCAAATCTACAACTGAATGTTTCGGATAATGATGCAACCATTGCGCTTTTCGTCTTAAACTTCCGGTTGCAATTGTAGCATTTGTATCTGACAAATCAGGATTTCCTTTGTGAACTAAAATATCAGAAACATTGGCTCTTTTTAAAACTGCTGTTTGTACAATTCCTTTCGGCAAACTTGTTGGCACATCTTTCATAGAATGAACAGCAATATCAACCTGACCGGTCAGCATTGCAATATCCAACGTTTTGGTAAAGATTCCGGTAATACCCAATTCATAAAGGGGTTTGTCTAAAATAATGTCTCCTTGCGATTTTACAGCTATGATCTCTGTTTTATAACCTAGCTCATTTAATTGCTTTTCGACTGTGTGGGCTTGCCAAAGTGCCAATTCACTATCACGTGTTCCTATTCGAATTGTTTTCAAGGGAAGAGTATTAATTGTTATTTAACCGAAAGACTTTTTCTATCCACTGTATACTCTCATCAACCATTGTATCTTCATCTTTTAGATGGTTGGCAAAATGTGTAGTTATCTTTTGGATAATTCGATCACTGATAATTTCTGCCTGTTCTTCGTTGAAGTTATCCAGTTTTTTTCTTTGATAGTTTAGTTCTGCCTTTTTTATATCGGCTAGTTTTTCTTTTAAAGAATGAATTGTCGGAGCAAATTTTCTAGCTTTAGTCCAACCTACGAACTCGTCGGCAACTTCATCAATTATTTTTTCGGCCGCCGGAACATGTTGTTTTCTTTTTTCTAAGGTTTCATCTGTAATTTGAGAAAGATGATCCATGTGTACTAGAGTCACTCCTTCTACATTTCGAACATCTTCGTTTACATTTTTAGGAATAGATAAATCCAAAATCAGCAACGGTTTCTTTACATTTAAAATTGCGGCATCAACTGTCGGATTCTGTGCTCCCGTTGCCACAACTAATACGTCTGCATTTTGAATTTCGACCTGTAGATCTGCATAATCTTTTACGACTAAATTAAACTTTCCGGCAATTTTCTCGGCTTTTTCTTTAGTTCGATTAATTAGTACAATATGGTCATTTTTAGTATGCTTTACTAAGTTTTCACAAGTATTACGTCCAATTTTTCCCGTACCGAAAAGCAAAATTCTTTTGTTTCCGATATCCGGAATATTATTCATAATATATTGAACTGCGGCAAAAGATACTGATGTTGCTCCTGAACTGATCTCGGTTTCATTCTTTACTCTTTTACTAGCCTGAATAACAGCATTTGTCAATCGTTCTAAATAAGCATTAGCTAAGTTTTGCTTTTTACTGTCAACAAAACCTTGCTTGATTTGCGAAATAATTTCAAAATCTCCCAGAATCTGGCTATCCAGTCCGGTTCCTACTTTAAAAATATGCTCTATTGCTTCTTTGTTTTTATAAACATAAGCTACTTGTTGAAAATCTTCAACCGAACCCTGACTGTTGTCACAAAGCAATTTGATTAATTGAAACGGGTGTTGTGCAAAACCGTAAATTTCAGTACGATTGCAGGTAGATATAGTTACTAAACTATCTATATGTTCTGTTTTTGCTTGCTGTAATAAGTTTTCTTTAGCTTTGTCATCTAAGCTAAATTTCCCCCTCATTTCAGCGTCTGCCTTTTTATAACTTAGTCCTACTACATAAAAGCTCAGGGGCTTATTCGTATTACTATTATTCATAATTATACTCTATACCTTAAAAGTATAACAAATGTATAACTATGATTTCTATAAAAATAACGCTAAAAGGACTTTTTGTATCGTTATTGGTTTTTTTGGTCTGAAAATAGTTTTCTAACGAACTTTATTTTAAATTTGTAGTAAAACCAACGCTTTTAAAAGCTTTTATATAGAACGATTCTAAATAGACAAAGAGGAGAATTGGTTTTATTATCATAAAAAAATATCGCTATGAGTTCATTTATTAAAAATATAATTTGAAAAATATCAGCTATATCCTATTTGTATTTTTGCCTTATTGTGCAACAATTTTTGCGCAAGGAGAATCTAACATTTGGTATTTTGGTAGAGATGCAGGGCTTGATTTTAATTTTGATCCTCCAATTCCTCTTTTAAATTTACCAACAACTGGTTTTTTTTCATCTGAAGGTTGTTCAACTATAAGTGATAGTGAAGGAAATTTGTTGTTTTATACTAGTGGTGAAAAAGTTTGGAACAAAGATTTTCAAATTATGTTTAACGGTGATAATTTAGCAGGGCATAATTCTTCATCGCAATCATCAGCTATTATCCCTTTTCCAGGAACCTATAATTATGCAGAAAATAGATTTGATAAATATTTTTTAGTGACTTTAGATGATTATGTCGTTGATGCTCCTATTTTAGAAGACAAAGGAGTAAGGTTTTCAGAAGTTGACATGACAATGGACAATAATCGTGGTGGGGTTACAACAAATAAAAATATTCATCTTTTTGGAACTACAACTACTGAAAAAGTTTGCGTAGTACCTCACAGTAATGGTTGTGACTATTGGGTAATTTGCAAAGTTGTTGACAGTAATGATTTTTATAGTTACCATATTTCAAGTAGCGGTTTTAATACCGTACCTATTGTAAGTACAACTACTAGTTTTTTTGTAGATGCCAGACCAGGGCAGATGAAAGTTTCGCCAAATCATAAACTTCTTTCCTATGTTGTTCCTTCGAACAGTGCTTATACTGGTTTTTATGTTTTTAATTTTGATAATACTACAGGAATAATTACTGAAAAATTTGCTGATTTAAGTAGTGATACTCAATATGGGACAGCTTTTTCACCAAATAGTAAAATCTTGTATAAAAGTGGCGGTTCTAAGGTTTATCAATATGATGTTTCAGTTGCTTCAAATGCAGATTTTGTTGCATCTAAAACAGTATTTACTTCTCCTTTAATTACAGGATTACTATCTATGCAACTAGGGCCTGATGGTAAAATTTATATAGGAAGACCTATTATAGGTTCAATTCCAAATTATTTAAGTGTTATTAACAATCCCGATGTTTTAGGTATAGGATGTAATTATGTGCCTTTACAACAACATTTAGGAGGGCGTAGTTGTTTAGGAGGTTTACCAAATCAGTTAAATAATTTAATTCCCTATAATGACATTATTATTGAAAATGAAAATTGTAATAGTTTGGAATTAGCACTTGAAAACAACAATAATATTAACAGTTATAATTGGGGGTTAGCTTATGCAAATACTCCTGAAGTCTTGATTAGTTCATCAACAGAATCAAATCCTACTTTTCAATTTCCAATGCCCAATGAAGAATATATAATTACTTGTAGTTTAACTTCTGACTGTTATAGTAATACTTATCAACTATCTTTTTTTCATGATAGTTCAAATTATACAGCACCAATTTTTGATCTTTTCAAAACATCTTATTGTCAAAACCAAATACCAGAAACTTTACCATCAACTTCAACTGATGAAATATCTGGGACTTGGTTACCTAATTCAATTGACACTTCAAACCTTGGCACTACTTCTTATACATTCACCCCTAATCAAGGACAGTGTGCTAATCCAATTACAATTGATATTACAATAAACCCGGTTAGCAATATTAATTTTACTGATATTAGTATTTGTGAAGATGATATAGTTAGTTTCCCAAGTACTAATAATGTTAATGGGATTTGGATTCCTGATAGTATTAGCAACATAAATAGTAATACATATACTTTTGTTCCAGATGATGAATGTATTACTCCAGCTCAATGGACAGTGACAGTAAACCAAAACAATAGCATTACTTTTGAAGAGACGTTAGTGTGTCATGGAACCCCAATAACCTTCCCAAACACAAACGGAATTGGTGGAACATGGTATCCCACAAGTGTTAGTGATACTCAAAGTACTATTTATACTTTTACCCCGAATGATACCTGTAGTCAACCATCAACCTGGCAAGTTCTAATTATAGAAAACTTTACCAATTTAAATATATCTACAAATAATAATACTTTAATCGCTAATGTTGATAATGCTAACGATTTCCTTTTGTATCAATTAGATAATGATAATTTTCAACAATCAAATGTTTTTGAAAACATAACCCCTGGCTGTCATACGATAAATGTTACTGATTTAAACGGTTGCAATACTATTTCATCTGCAGTTTTTATTTTTGATTATCCAAAATTTTTTACTCCAAATAATGACGGATATAATGATTTTTGGAATATCTTTTTAGAAAATACAGATACTAATTTATGTATTTTTGATCGTTATGGAAAGTTCTTGAAAAAAATTCACCAAAATGAAATAGGTTGGGACGGGACATATAATGGAAAAAAACTCCCTTCTACAGATTATTGGTTTGTATTAGAATATGAAGAATGTGGCATTCAAAGAATATTTAAATCACATTTTAGTTTAATACGATAATATTTAAAAATAACAAATGAGCATTTTAGTTTTTCTTTGAGTTATTATAAACTAAAGCCTTTTGTTATTTTATAAATCAAAATAGTTTTAAAAAATAGACATAAAAAATATCGCTATGAGTTCATTCGAAGAAATAAAAATAGAACCTGATCTAACGATGTTGCGGTTTCAAAATGACACCGATTTTAAAGAGCATTTTGAAAAACAGGTAAAAATAGGATTCATTCAATTTCACTTTAATATAAAAGGAAAAGGAAAATTTATTTTCAACCAAGGCACTTATGCTTTAGACTTAAAAGAAGAAAAATCGCTATTACTCTATAACCCTCAAAAAGAACTGCCGTTGCACTTAGAACTGGCACCGAAATCGTGGGCTATTTCCGTTTTAATTTCTATAAAGCGTTTCCATACTTTATTTTCATCTGATGCTGAAAAGATACCATTCTTAAGTTCTGACAATTTAGAAAAAAAATATTATGGCGAAGAAGATATTAGCCCTTCGATGGCAATTGTTTTAAACCAAATCTTCAATTATAATCAAAACTCATCGCTCAAGAACTTGTATTTAAAAGGAAAATGTTATGAATTGATGAGTTTGTATTTTAACAGAAATGAAGATCCATCGGCTGAAAATTGCCCTTTTCTAATAGACGAAGAGAATGTTTTGAAAATCAAAAAAGCTAAAGAAATTGTCATTAATCGTCTGGCTGAACCGCCAGGGCTCCAAGAACTGGCAGATGAAGTGGGACTATCATTAAAAAAGCTCAAAGTTGGTTTTAAACAAATTTACGGAGATAGTGTTTTTAACTTCTTATTTGATTACAAAATGGAAGTTGCCCGTAAAATGCTTGATTCCGGTTCTTATAACGTAAATGAAGTGGGATTAAAAGTTGGCTACAGCACATCGAGTCATTTTATTACTGCATTCAAGAAAAAATTCGGGGTAACCCCTAAAAAATATTTGTTAAATAAAATGTAAATCAATAAAAAAAGAGCACTTTAACAGTGCTCTTTTTTATAACCATATTATCAAAATTCTAGTTTTTAATTGAAGTAATAAGCAATAATTTGTAATTCATCGGCACCTACTCCAACATACATTTTAACAGCTCCTGTTCCGGATGTATCTCGAACGGCTAACTGCGCCACAAACATAGGAGTATATGTTCCCGGTCCAAGGATTACAAAATCTGAAGCAGTATTTCTAAAATTCTGCCATTCTCCTTCTCTCAAATTATTATTATTATAAAACTGGCCATTAATAGCGATAACTCCTGCTTGTTCACTACAAGTGGAAGTTATACAAAGAGGCACTCCGTTAATCGGATTACCATAATAGTCGGTTACAACTGTTGGTCCTAAATAATTACCTTGTCTAAAATATATCCCTGTTTGAACAATTCTTGCTCTATAATCTTCAATTCTAGATCTATCTGTAGCATTTTTACCAATATTCCAACTCACTGAATAATTAACCTCAACGATTGCCGGTCGTGTTAATGTAAATGAAGTTGCTGTTCCTCCAACAGGAATACCTACTTCACTAAATCCTGATCCTTCTCCTGTTTGATTAATCAATGAAGTAGGGTTTTGGACATCTTCTAAATAATTTTCCGAATCAAAGATAACGTCAACATTATCTGCCAACGTTCCTAAAACTAAATCGCCATTTGCATCAGCATATACTTTAGTTGTTAAACCTGTTCCTAAATTATTTGGATTATAAAACTGTCCCAAACCCTCTATTCGAATATTTGAGTCCGCTCCCGCTATGTGTAATTCTTCTTCCGGTGTATATGTTTTAATTCCCACTTGAGAATTAGCCATAAAAGCATTTAAAATAATATATATATATGTAACTTTTTTCATAACCTTAACCATTTAGTTGTACACTCTAACCTTTAAATAATCACTTGCTCCTCCAAAACCAACGTATGTTTCAACATTTGGATTGTCTAATACTACTCCAAAGAAGTATAGTGCATGAGTCCCCGGCGGTAAAGAAGCAAAACCTTGCCCATTCATATAAGAATATCCTAAAGCCCCTCCCGCATCACTACTATAAGACTGTCCATTAAAACCATACTTATTAGCATATTCAGCTGGTGACAATCCGTCATTATTAATATCTATACAAAAAAACGTTTGAATAACTCTTGTTTTAAAATCACTTATACTTGTTGGGGGAACTGTTGTCAAGTCAAGAGAAGACATCAAAAATGTCAGGCCATACTTAACTTCAATAGTACAATATTGAGGAGCTGTAAAAGGCACACTATAAATAAATTGCTCTGCATAAGTAACTCCGGAAGGGTTGTTTATCACTCTTCCAAGCTTATCATAAGGAGGAGCCAACATCAAAAGATTATCAGGAACAAAGTTAGGTACATCAATCAGAAAATTTATCGGAAGTCCCATACCTAAACTATAGCTAGGAGGTGTTAAGGTTAAATTTCCTTTGTTATCTACATAAACAGGAGCTAGATCTACTCCGTTATTTAAAGGATTGTTAGCAGTGCTAAAGCTTTCTACTCTTATTGTATTAGGTCCTGCAATATGTAAAGTTTCTTGCGGATTTTCAGTTCCTATACCGACATCTTGGGCATTACCCGTATAAAAGCTAAACATTACCCCTAACAGTAATATTTTTGAAAAATAATTGTGTTTCATAGTAAAGTAGTATTATAGGGTTAGTGCAATCTGAACAATAAAGAGTCATTACCTCGTGCAAACTTTACACAAGTTTCTTTTGCCGTAAAAGCTGTACTTGCTGTAATTCCTGACGAAACCTCACCAAAAAAGCGAATGATATAGCTGCCGGCTGCCGGCAAAGTAATGTAAGTTGTTGATGCGTTATAGATCAAACCTGTTTTACTATCCAAAGATCCTCCTGTATAACATTTAGATGCGTGTCCGAACTGTCTGGTTAAACCATCCAGCATAAAATAGGTATTAACCCTTCTTGCAGCTTTATCCGTTAAAACATCTTCTGCTAAATTTTCAAAAACTTCAAAACTAATACTGTATTTTACTTCTAACAAAGCTAAACTATTAGTATTGATTGTAAAGCTGAAAAGTTCGGCCATCTCAACTCCGTCTTCGTCACCAGAAGGCAAATAGACTATAGACTCGGGTAGTGTTTCGTGGTTTAAAGCATCTGATCCTTCACTGTTATAAAGCGATCTGAACTCAAGTGTTAAGCTTCCTTGATCATCGACAAACAACGGATATGTATTAGTACCTCCTCCGTTATACTCGTTATTCGTTTCATTTAAACCTTCAACACGAATAGTACCTGTTGGTGAACCCAGATGCAAAGCTTGCTCTGGCACCGTTTCATTAATGCCTACACCACTCACTTGCGCATGCACACAAGTAAAACCAGTAAGGCAAATTACTGATAATAAGTAGTTTTTACTCATAGAATTGGTTTTATGTATAGATTTGATTTTCAGCAATGAAGATATCATTTTTTTTTTAAAACGCGGTAACTTATTTTAACAAAAACCTAAAAAAATGTTGTACTTATGTTAATTGTTACAGAATTGTGTTAAACAACAAAATTATGTTATGTGAGAAACATTTTTTTGTTAATTTAAGGGTGTTATTTTTAAATCTTAAAAAATTTAAATCCTAAAAATTTAGCCTTACATTTGAAGAAAAAAATGAAAAAAGGAGTTTTATTGGTAAATTTAGGGTCGCCAGATAGTACTTCCGTCAAGGATGTAAAAAAATATCTGGATGAATTCTTAATGGATGAAAGAGTTATTGATGTTCCATATTTAGTAAGGGCTTTTTTAGTCAAAGGGATTATTTTAAATACAAGACCTAAAAAATCTGCTGAAGCTTACAAGAAAATATGGTGGGAAGAAGGTTCTCCGTTAATCGTTCTTTCGGAAAGATTACAAAATAAAATCCAAAAAAATGTCAGTGTTCCCGTTTCTTTAGCCATGCGTTATGGCAATCCTAGCATTGAAAAGGGATTACAAGAACTACACAATAAAGGAGTAGATGAAGTATTACTACTCCCTTTATACCCGCAGTTTGCCATGGCTACTACCGAAACCATATTAGTCTTGGCTGAAAAAATTCGTAAAAAGAATTTTCCGAATATGGAATTTACAATTTTACCGGCTTTTTACAACCAAAAAGACTATATAAGAGATTTATCTAACGCTATAAAGAGATCTCTTGAAAACTTTGATCAGGATTATTTATTATTTTCCTATCACGGTGTACCCGAACGCCATATTAGAAAATCAGATGTTACTCAATCGCATTGTAAAATAGATGGCACTTGCTGTAACACACCTTCAAAAGCGCATGAATTTTGTTATCGCCATCAATGCTATGAAACAACTAAACAGGTTGCCGAATTCTTAGACTTAAAAGAAGGAACATATAGCACCTCTTTCCAATCTCGTTTAGGAAAAGATCCTTGGTTACAACCTTATACAGATGCCACAATTGACGGACTGGCACAAAAAGGCACTAAAAATCTAGCTGTAGTAACACCAGCTTTCGTTTCTGACTGTTTAGAAACTTTAGAAGAAATAGGAATGGAAGCTGCCCATAGTTTTAAAGAAAACGGAGGCGAAAACTTTTTAGCAATTCCATGTCTTAATGATAATGAAGATTGGGTAAAAACTTTAAGCCGATGGATTGACCAGTGGACTTTAGCATAAATCAATTACATATTAAATGGCAATAACTTCTGACGAATTAGGCGAATTAGATATCAAGAAACTCTTGTTGAAGCAATCCATTCCGGCATCAATAGGAATTTTATTTATGTCATTAAACATCTTAATTGACACAATCTTTGTTGGGCAATGGATAGGTTCTTTGGCTATTGCTGCCGTTTCTGTTGTTTTACCATTTACCTTTTTAATTTCATCTTTAGGAATGGCTATCGGTGTAGGCGGTAGCTCTATTATTTCCAGAGCTCTGGGCGCAAAAGAACCGGAAAAAGCTGAATTTACTTTTGGAAACCAAATTACAATGACACTTATATTGGCTTTGGTTTCAGTTGGTATTGGTTATTTCTTTTCTGATAAAGTTTTAGTTTTATTCGGAGCCAATGGTGCCATTTTACAACCCGCTAGAGAATTTTATTTTCCTGTTTTACTCGGAGTTCCTTTTCTGGCACTTTGTATGACCGGAAATACTGTTATACGGGCAGAAGGAAAACCTAAATTTGCTATGTATGCCATGTTAATTCCTGCTTTCGGCAATCTTTTATTAGACATTCTTTTTATAAAGGTTTGGGAAATGGGAATTTTCGGAGCAGCCTTGGCTACCTCTATTTCTTATTTTTTGTGCTTTATATTTATCCTTTGGTTTTTTATTACTAAATCTGAAATCAGAATTTCTTTTGAACATCTTGTTTTAAAAGAAAAAATAGTACAAGAAATATCTTCTTTAGGTTTTGTCACTTTTGCTCGCCAAGGTGTGGTAAGTCTTTTAGCTATTATTATCAACACCACACTTTTTGTACATTCAGGAGAAGCCGGCGTTACTATTTATGGTATCATCAACCGAATGCTCATGTTTGCTTTGTTTCCTATTTTGGGAATTACCCAAGGTTTTTTACCTGTTGCAGGCTATAACTTTGGCGCCCAACAATTCAACAGAGTTAAACAATCCATTTATTACTCTATAATCTCTGCTTCTGTTTTAGCTACCATAATATTCTTAGGTATTTTTATTTTTTCTGAGTCTATCATTCGAATATTTACGACAGATGAAGCAATTATACATAGTTCTTCTGATGCTTTACGATGGGTTTTTGCGGTTACACCTATTATTGCTATCCAGTTAATTGGTGCTGCATACTTTCAAGCCATCGGTAAAGCTATTCCCGCTTTATTGTTGACTTTGACCAAACAAGGTTTTTTCTTAATCCCTTTAGTTTTAATTTTGCCGAAATATTTCGATACTTTTGGGGTATGGCTTGCTTTTCCGATATCTGATTTATTAGCAACCTTAGTGACCGGATATTTTCTACGAAAAGAAATTAAAGCTACTTTAAAAGAGTAAAAAATGGAATATAATTATATAAAAGCGCTGCACTTAATTTTTGTAGTTACTTGGTTTGCCGGATTATTCTACATTGTCAGACTATTTGTATATCATGCCGAAGCAAAAGACAAACCGCAACCGGAACAAGATATTCTAATGAAACAATACCAATTAATGGAATATCGTTTGTGGTATATCATTACTTGGCCTAGTGCTGTTTTGGCAAGTATTTTTGCTTTTTGGATGTTGTTTTTTACAGAACCGGGAAAAGTTTGGTTACAAATGCCTTGGATGCATGTTAAATTATTCTTTGTATTCCTACTTTACTTATATCATTTAAAGTGCCATCAAATTTTTCTTCAATTGCAAAAAAACGAAGTCAAACATTCTTCTTCATTTTTCAGACTATGGAATGAAGGAGCAACTATTATCTTATTTGCAGTAGTTTTTTTAGTAATTTTAAAAAACGCTATCAATTGGATTTTTGGAGTAATTGGTATTATCCTCTTTTCCGTTTTATTGATGGTCGGATTTAAATTCTATAAAAAGATAAGAGAGCGCAACGAAAAAAAATAATGGCTGATTGGTTTAGTATAAAAAGATTATCATTACGCACGAGAATTTTTTTCTCCATGATCTTGTTGACTTTAATTGCTTCGGTCTTAATTGCCGGGGTTTCTATTTACCAATTTCGAAAAGAGGCCAAAGTTTACCACCAGGATCGATTAGAACGGAAAGAAAATGCAATTTTAGAACACATTAACTATGTACTGCAAACTACAACCTATCCGCTGACTACTGAAAACATTCCTTATATTTTTAAAGAAAAGATCTTTGAACTATCTGATATCCATAGCATGGAAATCAATTTTTACGATTTGGAAGGCAATCTTTTAATCTCTTCAAAAGCTGTTTTTAAACTAGATAGTGTTCAACCTAAGATCAATAAAGCGACACTACAAATTTTACGAAATTCATTAGAAAAACGTTATATAGAATTTACAACCAGAGACGGACAACAATATCGTTCTTCTTATTCTTATATTAAAGACACTAAATTTAAACCTCTTGCCATTTTAAATCTTCCCTACGAAGAAGACACTACTTTTTATGACAATGAAATTAAAAACTTTTTGATTCGGTTTGGTCAGGTTTATATTTTAATGCTCCTAATTGCCATTATTTTATCTTATTTCTTATCTAGCTATATCACACAATCCCTAAAAATTATCAGTGATAAAATCAGGGAAACTAATTTCAACCAATTGAATCAAAAAATCGAACTGGAAGCCGGAAGTAAAGAAATTAACTTATTGATTCAATCCTACAACAACATGGTAGACCAATTAGAAGCCAGTGCCACAAAATTGGCTCAAAGCCAAAGGGAACAAGCTTGGCGTGAAATGGCAAAACAAGTAGCACACGAAATCAAAAACCCGCTTACACCAATGCGTTTAACGGTTCAGAATTTTCAACGCAAGTTTGATGAGAACGATCCTAATATCAAGCAAAAGTTAGACGATTTTACCAAAACACTTATCCAGCAAATAGATACTATGAGTTCGGTTGCCAATGCCTTTTCTAATTTTGCTTCTATGCCGGCACAACAAAATGAGACGCTAGATGTTGTTAAAGTAATTAGACTGGCCTTGGAAATTTTCAACGAAGATTATATTGAGTTCCAATCTTCTAAAGAAAAAATCGTCACCAAATTAGACAGAACGCAGCTTATTCGTATTATAACGAATTTAGTTAAAAACGGTATTCAAGCTATTCCTGAAGAACAAGTAAACAAACAAGTAAAAGTTTCTGTTACACAAGAAAACAAGCAAGTTATAATATCGGTTCAAGACAATGGTAAAGGCATTACGGAAGAAAACAAATCACATATCTTCGAACCTAAATTCACTACAAAATCCAGCGGAATGGGTCTAGGATTAGCTATTATTAAAAACATTATTGAAAATTATAACGGAACTATTACCTTTGAAAGTGTACCAGACCAAGGAACAACATTTTATGTTCATTTACCTATAACTGAATAAATTTAAAAACAAATGGAAAATATTTTAATTGACATTCAAGATCCTGTAGCGGTTATTACTATTAATCGTCCAACCAAACTTAATGCTCTTAACAAAAGTACTATTGAAGAATTACACCAGGCTTTTAGCAGCTTATCTACTAACAATGATGTGAAAGTAGTTATTGTAACCGGAAGCGGTGAAAAAGCTTTTGTTGCCGGAGCTGATATTTCGGAATTTGCTAACTTTAGCGTAGAAGAAGGTGGAAAATTAGCAGCTAAAGGTCAAGAAATACTTTTTGATTATGTTCAAAATTTTAATAAACCGGTTATTGCTGCAGTAAATGGTTTTGCTCTTGGTGGCGGATTAGAACTAGCTATGGCTTGTCATTTCCGTGTAGCTTCTGATAATGCCAAAATGGGCTTGCCGGAAGTGACTTTAGGCGTAATTCCAGGTTATGGAGGAACGCAACGTTTAGCACAATTAGTCGGAAAAGGAAGAGCAATGGAAATGATCATAACCGCTGGAATGATTGATGCTAATACTGCTCTAAATTATGGATTGGTTAACCATGTTGTAGAACAAACAGAATTATTGAATTTAGCCAAAGGAATCGCTGAAAAAATTACTAAAAATTCAAGTGTAGCTATTGCTAAAGCTATCGAATCTATTAACGCCGGTTTTGAAGATGGTGTTAATGGTTATACAGTAGAAATCAACAACTTCGGCGCTTGTTTTGGCACTGAAGATTTTAAAGAAGGTACAACTGCTTTCTTAGAAAAACGCAAAGCAAATTTCCCAGGGAAATAATTTAATCTTAAATAATACATGAAATTTAAACACCTCTTTTTTATCGTTTTATTTGCAGCTCTGACTGCAAACTTTGTTAACTCCCAATCTACAAATTTCAAAGTAATCAAAAGTGAGATCTTTAAGGACAAAAACACTAATTCAGAACTGATCTTTTCCGCAAGTGATGACGAAGGCGGTTTAGTACTCCTTAGACAATTATTCAGTGCTTTAGGCAGAAATTCAAGAGGGTATATTTTAGAATATTATGACAAAAAATTAAACCTTATCAATCATAAAGAATTTGAAGATAAAAAAACTGTATTTAAAGGAATGTTTGTTAAAGACAACACATTAAACCTAATTGAATGTGTCATAAACAGCAAAGAAGAAACCCTTGATTATAATGTAATTAAAGGAAATTTAAATGATTTCAATTTCTCAAAAGAAAATATTTTTTCTATAGGAAAAGATAATGTTAAAAGTCCTTTTGCAATGGGTGTTGGCTTATTCTTTTTCTCTAATCTTAATCAAATTGACCACGATCCAACAGGAGAGGTAAAAATTTCTGCATCAGGTAATTTTATTGCGTTCAATTTTGACATTAAGAACAAAGAGCAAGAAACACATAGGGTTTTAGTTTACAACAATACTCTTAATAAAGTATATGACCAAGAATTTTCAGAAAACATAAAAGATAAATATTTTAAATATAATTCTTTCGAGGTAAGCGATGAAGATGGAACTATATATTTTTTAGGAAAAGCTTATAAAAATGAAAGTTTTAAAGAAAGAGTTAATGATGAAATAAACTATTACTATATGTTATATCGTATTAATGCTGAATCCATTAATTCAAAATCTTTTGACACTAATGATACTTATATAAGTTCACTGGAAGTTTTGTTAACCCCAAAAGGTCTTTTCTGCATTGGAATGTATTCTGAAAAAAACTCAAATGATTTTAGAGGATTTGCTTACTATAAACTCGACAAAAATGTATTAACTGTTGAAAAAGCAAAAATGAATCCTTTTACTGAACAATTTATGATCGATAAATACGGTGAGAAAAAAGGAAAAAAGAAATCAGGTAAAGAAAAAGAATTAAGCAACATAGTATACCGTAGTTTTTTCATATCTGAAAATAATGAAATTTATTTTAATGCAGAAGAATTTTATATTTCAACCTATACTACGTTCGGTGCTAATGGTACAACATCAACAAGAACAGCTTATCACTATAATGACATCTATTCTTGTAAGCTTAACTTCGATGGTGACTTGATTTGGATGCGCACAATCAACAAAGGACAATCGACTTCAGGTATAGTTGATTATTTATCATTTACCTCTGGAGTTAAGAATAGTAAAATGTATTTATTCTTAAACGGTGCTGACGAAGTAAAAAAATTAAAAGATAATCGTATTTCTTTTGCTCAAAGTAAAATCAAGAAAATGAATTTGTACGTTATTGAAATTGAGCCAAATGGGAATTTCAACTATAAAATTCTAATCAACGATAAAGATTCAAAGGTTACTTATAAAACATATGGAGGTCTTTTTTCAAATAATTCTTCTGCCATCTTTTTAGAAGGAAATAAAGGAAGAGATAAACGAATCGCTAAAATTGAATTATAAAAAACCTAGCTAATATAAATTATACTATAAAAATATTCAAACAAATAAGCGCAATAAAAACTGAGCTTATTTGTTTGAACTAATTTAGACTTATAACTTTTATTTAATATTTTATTTTTTAAATCTATCTTACAATCTCAACTAGCAGTTCTAAGACAATTTATTATTAATACCCTAATTTTTCTCTAACGCGTTTTAACACTATACTACCAATAGTACTTGCTTTTTGTGCACCAGCCAACAACAATCGGTCTACTTCTTCCAAGTTATTGATATAGTAGTTGTATTTTTCTCTTTCGATTGCAAATTTTTCTACGATCAACTCAAACAAAGCTTGTTTTGCATGTCCGTATCCATAACCACCTGCTAAATAATTTTTACGCATTTCCTCAGTTTGTTCAGGAGTAGCTAATAATTTATAAATGGCAAAACAGTTACACGTATCCGGATTTTTAGGCTCTTCTAACGGTGTGCTATCTGTTTGAATATTCATAATTTGTTTGCGTAATTTTTTATCGTCTTCAAAAATATTGATAAAGTTATTGCGCGATTTACTCATTTTTTCTCCATCAGTTCCCGGGATAATCATAATGGTTTCATCAATCTTTGCTTCCGGAAGTACAAAAGTATCTCCCATTTGATGATTGAATCGAGAAGCAACATCACGAGTAATTTCCAAATGCTGTAATTGGTCCTTACCTACCGGAACGAACTCGGCATCATACAATAAAATATCGGCAGCCATAAGCATAGGATATGTGAACAATCCGGCATTTACATCGTCTAAACGATCGGCTTTATCTTTAAAAGAATGTGCCAATGTTAAACGTTGGTAAGGAAAAAAACAACTCAAATACCATGAAAGTTCTGTAACCTGCGGAACATCGCTTTGACGGTAGAAGACAACTTTTTCAGTATCTAATCCGCATGCCAGCCATGTAGCCGCAACACTATAGGTATTGGCGCGTAATAATTCGCCATCTTTAATTTGTGTAATGGAATGCAAGTCTGCAATAAATAGGAACGATTCGTTCTCCGGCTTTTTAGTCATTTCAATGGCCGGAAGAATAGCTCCTAACAAATTTCCTAAGTGTGGCGTTCCTGTACTTTGAACTCCTGTAAGTATTTTTGCCATTTTATATAATTTTTTGCAAAATTAGAACATTTCAATGTAAGGAGAAAGGAAAAAACAATAGAGTTCTTCTCATTTTTATAAAGAAACAAACAACTTATCTGTTTAACGCCAAATATTCTTATTTTTGACATTGAGAAGTTCTTATTTCGATACAAATAGAATAAATTAAATAAAAAACACCTACAGACAATTCTTAATGAAAATTCTACATTATATTTTTTGGTTTTTCTGGCGCATTTGGTTTTACATCTTAGTAATGATCCCGATCATTATACTTTCTCCTGTTTTATTGATATTGGTAAGTTCGGAAAGCACCTATAAACTTTTCTTTAGAGTAGCCCGGTTTTGGGGAAAATTTGTGCTTTTTGGCATGGGTTTTTACCTTAAAGTTAAAATAGATGAACCTTTAGAAAAAGGTAAAAGTTATATGCTGGTTGCCAATCATACCTCGATGACTGATATCATGTTAATGTTGGTTGTTGTTAAAAATAATCCTTTTGTTTTTGTTGGAAAAAAGGAACTTTCTAAATTCCCTATTTTCGGATTTTTCTATAAAAGAGTTTGTATCATGGTTGACAGAAACAGCAGCAAAAGTCGTTACCAAGTTTTTGAAAGAGCCCAAAAAAGACTACAACAAGGTTTGAGCATTTGTATTTTTCCGGAAGGTGGCGTGCCAGATGATGAGAGTATTATTTTAGATGAATTTAAAGATGGTGCTTTTCGTTTAGCTATTGAACATCAAATACCGGTAGTTCCTATGAGTTTTATTGATAACAAAAAACGTTTCCCTTTTCGGTTTTTTAGTGGAAAACCCGGAAGGATGCGTGTTAAAATTCATAAACCAATTGAAACTACAGGCATGACTCTTGATAACAAAACTCATTTAAAAAATGAAGTCAGAGCCATTATTTTAAAAGATTTAAAACATTAAAAAAGCCCTTTAAAAAGGGCTTTTTTAGTTTCATACTTATAAGCAGAAACACTTAACTAAAAATTTAAGCTAACCAACTAAAGCTTATTAAAAATGGTAACTTATACCGGTATATAAACCTATAACATACGGTTTAAAGTTTCCGGCATTTTCACTAAACGTATTGATCTGGTATTTAAACATAGGCTGAAGATTCGCTTGAAACGATTTCAAAAACATATATTTAAAACCCAAACCGACATTACTACTAAAATGTATACTGTTTAAATTATTGGCTTTACCAATATTCATTTCCATTCCTTCAGAAAGTAATTTTACTTCATTTTGCTGTAGAAATAAAGTACTCATTCCTCCTATTACTTCTATTCCGAACTTTTTATCTAAGAGTTTATAACTTAACTCAAACGGAACTTCAACATATCCGATTTGTTGATTTAGGTTTCCAACTTCATCTTGTGAAAAATTTTCCACATCACCATAAACATCTACTTTCTTGTTGTATAACATAATATTTTTAGCGGCTTCTGTTCTGTCTACATGTAATGTGTTTTCTGCCAGCCGCGTTGTGCTACTTAACTTCAATACAGAAGAATGATATACATTTTGTGTATCATAACTAAATGCTAAACTGTTAACTCCTGCTCGAAGTGCCAGTTTTGGTGTTACTTGATATTCTACACCAACACCGTAACTTAATGAGGTTTGATAGCTTTTTGAATTGGAAGTAAATTGTTCGTCTAAAGGAGATCCTTCTGCTAAAGAATTAAAATAAACGGGCGCCGCATTAGTACTGACAGCCCATTTATTTCTCTTCTCTTCTTTTTCTTTTTCATCAGCATTCTTTCCCTCTTCTTTTTCTTTAAGCAATTTTTCAAGTGCATTTTCTTCTTTTAATACTTCTGCAACTTGAGTACTATCTTGAACAATTTGTTTCTCTAGATCCGTCAAAACCTTATTTGATAATAAGGTGCTGTCAATAATCCCGGGATTATTGTTAAATTCAGTTAATTCTTCAATTTTATTTTTGTTAAAATCGAGTATACCTGCTGCAAGGCTTTCATTATCCATTTTTTGATTTAACAATAAATCTTCATTAGCATTTCCTTTTTCAGTATTGTCATTCTGAACAACAGTATTGTTTGCTTTGCCTGCTGCCTGAATGAGCCCATTATTTTCTTTTTCAATAGCAATTTTTCCCTTCTGAGAATCTGTTTTATTTGTCTTTGCATCACCAAAATCTTGTGCTGTTTGTTGCTGCTTTTTCAATTCATTCGCCAAATCAGTTTGATAATTCTCATCTTCTGAAATTAAATTTCCTCTTTGTTTTTCTTTATACTTATTTGACGAATTGGAAGTGTTGTTTGTTAAAGATTCACTTTCAACCCACTTTACAATATTTTTATCTGATTCTTTTTGGTTTGTACTATTCTTTTTACTTTTAGTATTATTAACTAATGCTTCTCTCGATTTCTGAGTTAATGGCTCCGACAATTGCTTTTTTTCTAACCTATTTCCTTTTTCAGAACGTTTTTTATTTTGTTCTTCAGAACCAACAAATTGGCTTTCATTATAAGAATCCTGTGTTTTATTTAACTCTTCTCTTTCTTCAACACTAGTTACTATTTCTCCAGGCTGTACTAAAACTCCTTTTCCATTTTGATAATCTTCTTCGAAATTTAATTTTTTATCCTGTTTCATTTCTCCTGAATTTGGTTTTCCATTTACCAAATCAGGTGCTTCATTTGTTATTTCTCCATTAGGATTATTATCATTTACAATACCCGAAGAAAAAGAATCTTTAGCAAGATAGAACAAGAAAAAACCTAAAACTAAAGAAGCTGCAATGCCGGATGCTTTAAACCAAAAAGGAATAACGCGTCTTTTCTTTTTCTTTTCATTTAGTCTCTTTTCAATATTGTCCCAAGCATCTTGAGGCGGTTGTACCTCAAAATCTTTAAACTTTTCTTGAAATAATCTTTCTATGTTTTTATTTTCTTTCATTACACTATTTGTCAAACATCATTTTACATTGGGCCAGATAGATTGATTATGTTTTTCAATACGTTCTTTTAAAATCCCTTTGGCTCTTGCCAAATTAGACTTTGATGTCCCAATATTAATATCTAGCATTTCTGCAATTTCTTTATGTGAATACCCGTCAATCACATACAGATTAAAGACTAATCTATAGCGATCCGGCAGTTCCTGTATAATTTGAGTCAGAAATTCTAATGAAATATTCTCATCTTCTATTTCCACTTCATCTTGTTCAGGAATATTCTCGCTTATGATCTCAAAAATTCCTTTTGTCCTATACTGTTGTAAAACATAGTTAATAACTACTCGTTTAGCCCAACCTTCAAAAGAACCTTTAAACTGATAATGATTTATTTTTTCAAAGAGCAATAAAAAACCTTCTTGTAAATTATCTTGAGCTTCCTCATAACTTCTCGAATACTTAAGACAAACTGCAAATATTTTAGGACTTAAAAGTCTATATATTTGCTCTTGAGCCTTAGTATTTCCTTTCTTACAATCATGTATAAGTTGCTCTACTATCAAAATTCATTTTAATTATTCTACTACAGGAACTTCTACTTCATAAAAGACGTCTTCACCATTATCGTCAACACCCTGCCAAAATTTAAAAATATAAGATCCGTTACTTGTTACATAAAATTCCAATGTTGCTGATTCTAAATCATCCGTATATACTTCACAATTATTTGATTCTTGAACAATATTTTGAACTGCAACAATTCTTTCATTTAAGTTTTTTTCATAATAAAAACCACTAAATGAGTGACAGGCTGATGGTCTATAATACCAAACTTTAATCTGATATGTTTGTCCTATTACAAATTCCGAAGGCATCTCAACTTCCTGAACAGGTAACAGCTCATAATGGAAATTTGTCCCGTCATCATTATTAAGACTACAGGCAGACACAATAAAGACCAAACTTAATAACAGAAATATTTTTTTCATTATTATTATTTTAATTGAATAGGGGCATTTATTTTAATAGATGCTTTTTAAATAAAAAGGTTGCGTTGAATTTAAAAAAAATCCCGAAATATTTCGGGATTCTATTTTTAGTGTTGATTTTTAATGGTCTCTTTGATTTTTTCCTCCAGTTCCTCCATTAGTTCCGGATTGTCTTTAATAAGCGTTTTAACGGCATCTCTACCTTGTCCTAACTTCGTTTCTCCGTAACTGAACCAAGAACCGCTTTTCTTAATAATTTCAAAGTCTACGGCTAAATCTAATATTTCACCTACTTTAGAAATTCCCTCACCATACATAATGTCAAACTCTGCAGTTCTAAAAGGTGGTGCCACTTTATTCTTTACAATTTTTACTTTAGCACGGTTACCGATTACATTCTCACCATCTTTAATTTGAGATGATTTGCGAATATCTACACGAACCGAAGCATAGAATTTTAAGGCATTACCTCCTGTTGTTGTTTCCGGGTTTCCAAACATTACTCCGATTTTGTCACGCAACTGATTAATGAAGAAAACGGTACAATTTGTTTTGTGAATTGTTCCTGTTAATTTACGCAATGCCTGTGACATTAAACGAGCATGTAATCCCATTTTACTGTCTCCCATATCGCCTTCAATTTCGCTTTTAGGCGTTAAAGCAGCAACTGAGTCAATTACCACAATATCAACCGCACCTGAACGAATTAAACTTTCTGCAATTTCTAACGCTTGCTCTCCGTTATCAGGTTGAGAAATAATCAAATTATCGATATCTACACCTAATTTTTCGGCATAAAAACGATCAAATGCATGTTCTGCATCAATAAAAGCAGCAATTCCTCCTGCTTTTTGAGCTTCTGCAATGGCGTGTAATGTTAACGTTGTTTTACCAGAAGATTCGGGTCCGTAGATTTCTATTATCCTTCCTCTTGGATAACCATTTACACCTAAAGCAAGGTCAAGTCCTAATGATCCTGAAGAGATAGCTTCTACTTCTTCAACAGCAGAATCTCCCATTTTCATTACAGTTCCTTTACCATAAGCTTTATCCAGCTTGTCTAACGTTAATTGAAGGGCTTTTAATTTGGCTTCTTTATCTGAACTCATACATCAATTTATTTTGTGTAAAAATACAATTTTTTATTTTCGTAAAATCTTGGGTATTAAAAATAAAAGTTCATTTTCATAAAAAAACTGAAAAATATCATTATGTACTAACTCTTCCATGGCATGAATCGGTTTTTTAAGTAATCCTGACACATAGTTTCTCATCTCTTCGTTTTGAAACTCAAGTAAAACTTCATTTTCTCTCCACTTTACAATACAATCCTTTTCGGTTAAATCGTATTCTAAAACAGGGTTTAAAAAAACATCAACGTTTTCTGCATCATAGGTTTTCTGCAACAACTTAAGCAATGCTTCCATAATTTTCACAACAGAAATTGACGACAAGCAAACCCTGTCCTTACAGTTAATGATAACATCATAATTACATTTCAACGTACAATTTCCGGGTTTTCCCCATACAATCTCATTTTGCTCCGAAAAACTTCCCCAAGAACCCGGACCTGTTGGTCCGTAAATCCCAACTGTTGGCACATTAAAAGCACCAGCCACATGGGTAATACCCGCATCATTTCCAATATGGAAAACAGCACTAGCCATAGCTTCTCCTACTTCATGTAAATCACCGGTTACTAAATCGATATGCGAATATTCCTTTGATAAAAACTGCTGTGGATTAGGATCATCTTTCCCTAAAATAATTTTACATCTTAATTTTGGAAAAGCAGCATGTATCTCTTCTATTAACTTAGCATAATTCTCTGTAGGCCAAATTTTTAATAAAAATCCGGCTCCGGGATGTAAGGTATAGTGAAGATTTTCGAAATTAGTCTTGCGGTCAAAATATGGAAATCCTTCATTTCTATTTGATAAATCTTTATGAAAACGACAAACCGCATCAATATAATGTTGAATAGAATGTTGTTTTACTTTTTTACTCGTAACATATTCTATTTGTTCAATACTTCGATCAAAAATGGGATAGTTACCGAATTCAATTACCGTATCAAATTCAGCATGGTCTATTTGAGTAGCATCTACAACTTGAATCCCTTTTAAATATCTTTGAAAAAAACTCACTAACCGTGGACTCAAACCATACGTAATCGATTCTGACACTTCTTTTAATTTGTAAACCGCAGGAAGTGTAAAAAAGATATCGCCTAAGCCTCCATAACTTTTCAGTACTAAAACTTTACCTAACGATTTTGAAGTTGAAATAGGTCTAAAAATTTCATTTATTTTACCCCAAAATTCCGGAATAGTAGATTGCATCTCTTCTTTTGCCCGTTCTTTATCATTTGGATAAAAATCAAAAGACCATGTTCCTACTCTGTCATTGGTTATCAATTCACAACCCGACAAAAATGCTTCAGCGGCCAATCTTCCCGATGGTTCCGGCCAAACCGGTTTTATAATAATTTCTTTGGTTTTACCCAATATTTTTAAAACTTCTGTATTATCAATCGGCTCTCTGAATTCTATATTTTCAGGGATTTCTCTTCTAAGTTTGTTACTTCCATAAACCACAAAACTCTTACTAGGATGCTCCAATGCATAATCTACAAAAGCATCTCCTCCTTTTAAGTAGCTTAACTCACTAAAAAATGGAATTTCATCAACTTTTTCATTTGAATTTGAGATATTTTCAACATCCACAGTCGGCGGCATAATTAAATAATTATGAGAAACGGCTTCGCCATAGAACTCAACATGAGCCTCGAAATGTTTAGGTGATTGAAAAATATTAAGCTGAGAATTCGCAAAAAGAGTACGATACAAATGAAATTTATCAGTGTTACAACAATTCCTGATATTTCTGTCTAACGTACATAAAATATTTCTTCGAATACAAAAATTATAATCAAATTCTATCTTACAAAACAAAATTTTAGATTCCAAAACAAAATTCAGAACATCATATTCAAATCTACATCTTGATGTATTGCAAATAACGATTAAATCTTGTGATAAGACATGTGTTTTAGTTTCATCAAAATTTTGAAGTAAATCGACTTCAACAAGAAAACCCAACTCATTTCCTTTTGAAATCAGTTGGGCAATCGTTATCTCAGCTCCTCTTTTTAAAGTAAGAACTGTATCATGTAAAAAAAGAATTTTTTTCAAACCTTATCCTCCGTAATAACCATCGTCATAGTATCCGTCATCATAATAGCCATCATCGTAGTAACCATCATCGTAGTAACCATCGTCATAATAACCGTCATCGTAATAGCCATCATCATAATAACCGTTACTGAAACTATCCTCATCATCAGATGAACATGATGCCATTAAATTACCCGTAATTACAACAGCTGAAGTCGCTAAAAGTACTTTTCCCGAATTTTTTAAAAAATTACGTCTATTCATAGCTCTCAAAATTTTATGTTGCAATATAAAATATTTTTCTAAAAATTTGCTAAAAAAAAGTTTTTAGTCATTTTTAATCGATTATTGTTACCTTTGCCACTGAATTCTTCCATTTAGAATTCAAGGCAAAGCCAAACAGGGTTGAGCCAATTTAAAAAATTATTATTTCTCACTTAAATGTTATAGCATGCAACTGTACAACACTTTAAGCGCAGAAGAACGTGCCCGTTTAATCGATGAAGCGGGAAAAGAAAGAATCACGCTTTCGTTCTATGCGTATGCCAAAATTGAAAATCCACAACAATTTCGCGACGAGTTATTCTTAGCTTGGAACCCTTTAGAAGCTCTAGGTCGTATTTATGTTGCTCACGAAGGAATTAATGCCCAAATGAGTGTTCCGGCCGACCAATTTGAAGCGTTCAGAACCACTTTAGAAGAATACGATTTTATGCGCGGCATTCGTTTGAATGTTGCTCGCGAGCAAGACGATCATTCTTTTTTAAAATTAACCATAAAAGTGCGTCACAAAATCGTTGCCGATGGATTAGACGATGCTACTTTTGATGTTACCAATAAAGGAATTCACTTAAAAGCGAATGAATTCAACCAATTATTAGACGATCCAAATACTATTGTAGTCGATTTTCGTAACCATTACGAAAGTGAAGTCGGTCATTTTAAAGGCGCCATAACACCCGATGTAGATACATTCCGCGAAAGTTTGCCTATTATTAACGACCAACTAAAAGATTACAAAGAATCTAAAAACTTGTTGATGTATTGCACCGGAGGAATTCGTTGCGAAAAAGCTTCAGCTTACTTCAAACATCAAGGATTTAAAAATGTTTACCAATTAGAAGGCGGTGTTATTGAATATGCACGTCAGGTAAAAGCGGAAAACTTAGAAAGCAAATTCATTGGTAAAAATTTCGTTTTCGACAATCGTTTAGGCGAAAGAATTACTAACGACATTATTTCGCAATGTCACCAATGTGGAAAGCCTTGCGATACACATACCAATTGTGCCAACGACGGATGTCACTTGTTATTTATTCAGTGTGACGAATGTGCTGCCAAAATGGATCATTGTTGTTCTACCGAATGTCAAGAAATCATTCATTTGCCTTTGGTGGAACAAATTAACTTAAGAAAAGGACAAAGCAACAGCAATAAAATTTTCAAAAAAGGAAAATCTGACGCTTTAAAATTCAAACATTCAGGTACTTTATCTGATGTTTCTTTAGCCAAAGCAAAACTGGAAAACGATTTACCAATTCGCCAAAAAATTGCCACTAAAAAAGTTTTGGTAGGTAATGGCGAACATTATTATTCTAAATCGCAAGTCGCTTTATTTACACTTACGAATAAAGAAATCAATATAGGCGATTTACTTCTAATTTCAGGACCAACGACAGGTGAAGTTGAATTTACCTTGGAAAAAATGTTGGTCAACGGAGTTGAAAATACATTGGCGACAGCCGGCGATAAAATTACTATCGAATTGCCTTTTAAAATTAGAAAATCAGACAAACTATTCAAAATCACTAAGAAATAATGACTTCTACAGGAAAAATAGAATTAATGGCGCCTGCTGGTAATTTTGAATCCTTACAAGCAGCTTTAGACAACGGATGTGATTCGGTATATTTTGGTGTAGAGCAATTGAACATGCGCGCTCGAGCATCCATCAATTTTGTCTTAGACGATTTACCCGAAATAGCGCGTCGTTGCCAAGAAAAAAACGTTAGAACTTATCTAACTTTAAATACGATTGTTTACGATCACGATTTGTCGATTGTAAAAACACTTTTAAACAAAGCAAAAGAAGCTAATATTACTGCCGTTATTGCATCGGATCAGGCAGTAATTATGACGGCTAGAAGTATTGGTATGGAAGTTCATATTTCAACCCAAGTAAATGTAACCAACATTGAAACGGTGAAATTTTATGCCATGTTTGCCGATACAATTGTACTTTCTCGTGAATTGAGTTTGCGTCAAGTAAAGAAAATTACCGAACAAATAGAGAAAGAGCAAGTCAAAGGACCAAGTGGCAATTTAGTGGAAATCGAAATTTTCGGTCACGGCGCTTTATGTATGGCAGTTTCCGGAAAATGCTATTTGAGTTTACATTCACACAACTCATCTGCAAACCGTGGTGCTTGTAAACAAAACTGCCGTAAAAAATATACCGTTATCGACCAAGAAACAGGTTTCGAAATCGAAATCGATAACGAATATATGATGTCACCAAAAGATTTATGTACAATTGATTTTCTAGACCAAGTAATTGATTCAGGCATCAAAGTGCTAAAAATTGAAGGTCGTGGCCGCGCTCCGGAATATGTGGCTACAGTTATCAAAACCTATAGAGAGGCTATTGATTCGTATTATGACGGAACATTTTCGCAAGAAAAAGTAACCGAATGGATGGAAGCCCTAAACACCGTTTACAACAGAGGGTTTTGGAGCGGTTATTATTTAGGTCAGAAATTAGGCGAATGGAGTAAAGAATCCGGAAGCAGTGCTACACAAAAGAAAGTGTATATTGGTAAAGGGATGCACTATTTCCCTAAAGCCAGCATTGCTGAATTCAAAATTGAAGCCTACGATATTAAAAAAGGTGACAAAGTTTTAATTACCGGACCTACAACAGGTGTTCAAGAATTAGTTATTGAAGATATGATGGTAAACGACGAAAATTCTGAAAAAGCTACTAAAGGTGACAGCTTAACATTAAAACTTCCATTCAGAATCCGATTGTCTGACAAATTGTATAAAATTGTAGAAGCATAATGGTAATTGTTACGCTACAAAGAGACAAATGTATTGGATGCAATTATTGTGTTGAATTTGCTCCCAAGCAATTCCAGATGTCTAAAAAAGACGGAAAAACCGTTCTGATAAAATCAGTAAACAATAAAGGCTTTCATACACTAAAATCTCACGATCATACTATTGTCGAAGCTTGTGAACAAGCCGAAAAAGCCTGTCCGGTTCATATTATTTCCGTCAAAGAAATATAAAATCATCATTAATAATACTTTTTTTAAGCCTGTTTTCGTTATATATGAAAGCAGGCTTTTCTTTTTGAAACCATTCATAAATTTGTATTATCTTTACACACTAAATACACTTTTGACAAGTAGTTCCATTAAGGAACGATCAATATATAAAACTATGGCATGTAACAATTGTTCCACAGGAACCAAAGACGGTGTTCCTAAAGGATGTAATAATAACGGTTCATGCGGCACCGGAAGCTGCAACAAATTAACAGTATTTGACTGGTTATCTAACATGAGTTTGCCTCAGGGACAAGAACCATTCGATGTAGTAGAAATACGTTTTAAAAACGGAAGAAAAGATTTCTTCAGAAATCCTGAAAAATTATCGCTTTCCATAGGTGATATTGTAGCTACTGAAGCTTCACCGGGACATGATGTCGGCATTGTTTCTCTTGCAGGCGAACTAGTAAAAGTTCAAATGAAAAAGAAAAATGTAGCTTTAGACACTGAACTACCGAAAGTTTACCGAAAAGCATCTCAAAAAGATATCGATATATGGAGTGAAGCCAGAAATCGTGAAGAACCAGTGCGAATGCGTGCTCGCGAATTGGCTATTGCTCTGAATTTGGAAATGAAAATTTCTGACGTAGAATTCCAAGGCGATGGCTCAAAAGCAACATTTTACTATACAGCAAATGACCGCGTGGATTTTCGCCAACTCATTAAAGATTTTGCCAGAGAGTTCAGCATTCGTATTGAAATGAAGCAAGTTGGATTCCGTCAGGAAGCTTCCCGTTTAGGAGGTATTGGTTCTTGTGGTAGAGAACTCTGCTGTTCTACTTGGTTAACCGACTTTAGAAGTGTTAACACTTCTGCTGCACGTTATCAGCAATTATCGCTAAATCCTCAAAAACTAGCCGGTCAATGTGGTAAGTTAAAATGCTGCCTGAATTATGAATTAGACACTTACTTAGATGCACTTAAGAGTTTTCCGGATTTAGACACCAAACTAATTACGGAAAAAGGAAATGCTAATTGTCAGAAAGTTGATATTTTTAAAGAATTAATGTGGTTCTGTTATGAAAATAATCCTGCTCATTGGCATGTTCTAACTGTTGAGCAAGTAAAAGAGATCTTAGCTGTCAATGCTAAAAATCAGAAAGTTGCTGCCTTAGAAGATTTTGTAGTGGAAGATACTAAAGCAATTGAGAATAATTTCCAAAATGTTGTAGGACAAGATTCTCTTAATCGCTTTGATAAACCTAAAAAAAGACCCAACAAAAACAAAAAAAGAAGAAATACCAGCAATAATAAACCACAACAGCAAAAACCTGCAAATAAGAAAAATGCGCCTAAGAAAAACTAAATACATCCTTTTACTAGGTTTTGTATCTTTTTTCTTGTCTTGTGACAAAAAAAGGGTGTTTGACCAATATGCTAAATTGGACGGTACTTGGAGCCATAAAGATACCGTGTCTTTCTCATTTGAACAAAAAGACACAGTTTCTCCCTATAATTTATTTTTAAACATAAGGGACAATGCTGATTATCCGTTTAATAATTTATTCGTTATCGTTACCATGAAAAATCCGGATAACGAAATAAAAACAGACACTTTGGAATATGCTATGGCAAACCCGGACGGTTCGCTTTTAGGAGAAGGCTTTACCGATATCAAAGAAAATAAGTTGTGGTATCAAGAAAATTTTGTATTCAAAAAAGCCGGAAACTATAAAGTTTCCATTACACATGCGCTTCGGGAAACAGGAAGCATCACAGGATTAGAAAATCTACCAGGTATTACAGATATAGGATTCAGAATTGAAAAAACCAATTAAATATGGCAACAAAAAAAACAAATACAAATGAGTTTTCCGTTTACATAAAATGGTTCTGGAAAATCTTTATACTGGGAATTGCTTTTGTTGTACTTCTATTTCTTTTTGCCTCTTGGGGGCTTTTAGGAGAAATGCCAAGTTTTGAAAAACTTGAAAATCCTGATTCAAATATCGCAACAGAAATTATCTCTTCAGACGGAGAAGTAATTGGAAAATACTATGCCCAAAATCGTGTTCCTGTAAAATTTGAAGACTTACCTCCGCATTTAGTGAATGCTTTAATTGCAACGGAAGACGAACGCTTTTATGAACATTCCGGTATTGATGTACGCGGAACCATAAGAGCTGTTGTAAAATTAGGAACTGATGGCGGTGCCAGTACTATAACCCAACAATTAGCCAAGTTATTATTTCATGGTGAAGGTTCTAAAAATATCATCATGCGACTTATCCAAAAAATCAAAGAATGGGTAATTGCAGTACGGTTAGAACGTCAATATACCAAAAAAGAAATCTTGTCAATGTACTTAAACGAGGTCGATTTTCTTTATAACGCAGTAGGTATTCGATCAGCAGCTAAAATTTACTTTAATAAAGAGCCAAAAGATCTAACCGTAGAAGAAGGAGCTCTTTTTGTAGGAATGTTAAAAAACCCTGCTTTATATAATCCGACAAAAGAAAAGAGAAAAAAATTAGTCTTTGACCGTAGAAATACTGTTTTAGGCCAAATGGTAAGAAGCGGATTCTTATCAGATGCTGAAAAAAACAAATTAGCAAAAGACTCTATTGTTCTCAATTTCAAGCCAGAAAGCCATAATGAAGGTTATGCTACTTACTTCAGAGAATTCCTTCGTGATTATATGAAGAAATGGATAAAAGACCACCCAAAAGAAGATGGTACGGAATACGATCTTTACAGAGATGGTTTAAAAATCTATGTAACATTAGATTCCAAAATGCAAAAATATGCTGAGGAGGCCGTTGCAGAACATTTACCAAACCTTCAGGCAGAATTTTTCAAATTAGCCAAAAACAACAAGAATGCACCTTTCTTAAACATTTCGAAGGAAGAAACGGAAAAGATTATGATGCGTGCTATCAAATCATCCGAAAGATGGCGCGTTATGAAAGAAGAAGGAAAATCGGAAGACCAGATTTTAAAATCTTTTGACATCAAAGCAAAAATGAAAATATTCTCTTGGAAAGGAGAAAAAGATACAATTATGACGCCTAGAGATTCTATTCGCTATTATAAACATTTCCTTCAAACAGGAATGATGGCAATGGAACCTCAAACCGGATATATTAAAGCTTGGGTAGGCGGTATCAATTACAAATATTTCCAATATGACCATGTGGGACAAGGAGCTCGTCAGGTAGGTTCTACCTTTAAACCTTTTGTTTACGCCACAGCAATAGAACAATTAGGAATGTCACCTTGTGATTCCATAATTGACGGTCCTTTCACCATGCCTAAAGGCAGATGGGGAATTGAAAAAGATTGGTCTCCATCCAACTCAGACGGTAAATACAAAGGAATGATCACCTTAAAACAAGCCTTAGCCAATTCCATCAATACTGTTTCGGCTAAATTAATTGACAGAGTCGGGCCACAAGCAGTAGTCGACATGGCTCATGATTTAGGTGTTACTTCAGACATTCCCGCCCAACCTGCTATTGCTTTAGGAGCACCGGAAATAACCGTTAGAGAAATGGTCGGAGCCTTCAGCACGTATGCCAATCAAGGTGTTTATATAAAACCTACTTTCATTACCAGAATAGAAGATAAAAACGGAATCGTTTTAGATCAAATAATTCCGGAGAGCAAAGACGTTATGAACAAAGATGTGGCCTACACTATCATCAAACTACTTGAAGGAGTAACAGAAGATGGTACCGGAAAAAGACTTCGTTGGGGAGGAGCCGGATTTAGAAATTATGACTATCGATTCAACAATCCTATAGCCGGAAAAACAGGTACTTCTCAAAATAATTCCGATGGTTGGTTTATGGGAGTTGTTCCCAATTTAGCTGCCGGTGTTTGGGTAGGAAATGAAGACAGAGCCGCGCATTTTAGAAGAACTTTTTATGGTCAAGGTGCTACTATGGCGTTACCTATCTGGGGGTTATTTATGAAAAAATGTTACGAGGACAAAGACTTAAATATCTCTAAAGAAGATTTTGAACGACCAAAAGATTTATCAATTAAAGTAGATTGTTGGAAAAAAGAAGTAGATTCTACAGCAGTTGATGAACCCGATATGGGGGAATTCAATTTCTAAAAAAGAAACCAAACTAAACCAAAAATAAATAAAACAACATGATTACTCGAAAAGTGAACAACGTTCAAGGAGCCTTACAAGGTCTCGAAAGCGGCATGACTATCATGCTTGGAGGTTTCGGACTTAGCGGTATTCCTGAAAACAGTATTGCCGAACTCGTGAAAATGGGTGTAAACAACCTGACTTGTATTTCCAACAATGCAGGGGTTGACGATTTCGGTTTGGGTTTGTTATTACAAAAAAAACAAATCAAAAAAATGATTTCTTCTTATGTGGGCGAAAATGCCGAATTTGAACGCCAAATGTTATCCGGAGAATTAGACGTAGAATTGACTCCACAAGGAACTTTGGCCGAAAAATGTCGTGCTGCTCAAATGGGAATTCCCGCTTTTTTCACACCTGCCGGTTACGGAACCGAAGTGGCCAAAGGTAAAGAAACGCGTGAATTCAACGGAAAAATGTATATTATGGAACATGCTTTTCAAGCCGATTTTGCCATCGTTAAAGCTTGGAAAGGTGACGAAGCCGGAAACTTAATTTTTAAAGGAACCGCTCGTAATTTTAATGCGCCTATGGCCGGTGCCGGAAAAATCACCATTGCCGAAGTAGAAGAATTGGTTCCCGCCGGAACTTTGGATCCTAACCAAATTCACATTCCGGGAATTATGGTCAACCGTATTTTCCAAGGTGAGAAATTTGAAAAACGCATTGAACAACGTACAACCCGTAAAAGAGATTAATCATGGCACTAGATAAAAATCAAATTGCAAAACGAATTGCTAAAGAAGTAAAAGACGGTTACTACGTAAATCTAGGAATTGGAATTC
>QKBC01000020.1 GCA_003246205.1 Flavobacterium haoranii
TTGCATTTAAGCTCACTGCAATTAGTGGCAATAGTAGCCATTTTGTAATTCTTCTCATTTGTTTTCTGTTTTTAATATTAAACTAATTTTTATTTTGTTTCTGTTCTGTTACTTGGTTTCACCCTCTTGTAATGGGGGCTAACGTCTCGAATATGCGTAGTGCGGGATTTCGAAGCTCCAACCTATCAAGCCGTTACTATTTTTATTAAAAGTACTAAAGTTTAAATTACTCACATCGCCCCGCATTACGTATATTTATTGTTGTGTGCTGGCATTATTCCTACTTAGCAATTAGAATATTTACCTTTCTTCACTGTTTTTAAATCCAGTAATTGTTCTAAAATTGAAATAATATTCTTTTCAAACACTAATGCTTTATTGTCCCAATCATTGTAGTCCCAACTTCCATCTTTTTCTCTGTTAACTTTTACCAGTGAATAAAATAATAGCTTAAACCCACTGATAGTTTTTAATTTAGATTCAATTATTCCACTTCCTTTAGCAGGTTTATAAAAATCAAATCCCAAGGCACTTATGCTGTCTAAATCAAATACCTTTATTAACTCGCTATCACCTTTCTTTAAGACAAATCCAACCAATTTATCGGTTTTGTAAACAAATACCTTAACCGTTGAATCTGCTAATACTTTGTTTATTTCATCGAATACTTCGGCTGAAATGTCAACTATTTTCGTTTGTTTAACTCGATTTATGTAATCAGCATCATGGATTCTAAAATCAAAGTCTGTATCGATATTAATTATTTCAAATTCAAACATTTCTATAAACCAATTTTCTTTTCTAAATATTTCACTAAAAGCTTTTTTGAAACATCTAATAATGTAGTAATTCCTGTGTTCTTAAAATCACTTTGTAATTTATTCCAGACTTCTTTATTCTTTAATGATTCAATGAAATCGTGCCCTGAAGCAGTAAGTCTTAGATTAACAATTCTCCAATTGGGGTTACCACCACCCGTTCGAGACAATCCTATGCCAAAATCTACGTCAAGTTCATTTGCAATTATACCTTTATCACTTAAAATCTGCATATGAAAAATGAACATCTCTGTATCAATATCATATCCTTTTTCTTGAAATTCCAGAATATTCGTAAATGCTCTGTTTGAATCCTCAAAAGAAATTAGCAACTTTTTCAAATAATCAATATCTATCTGCATTGTCGTTCATTTTGCTTGCACACAACGGTTGCGGTATGAAAAGTTGCCGATTGCGGGCGATACTCTATCAAGTTATACAAAAGTTGAAGCGGGCTACAACCCTTGAATAACCTACTATCTCGGCAATTTTTTATACCGCGTGTTGGCATTTCGTTGTTTTTATAATGTCTTTAAAATATATTCAATTCTTTCCTTCCAATACGGTGTCTCTACTTTATAATATCTCTCATTGTCTGGATATAAAACAATTAGGAACATTTTTGAAATTTTAATGCTGTAATTGTTTTCGAGTATATAACGATATAAACTCTGTTGAAGACAATAGCGATTATAACTTGTGTCAGGAATGTCAGAAAGCTTTCCTACTCCGCAATTGCCCCAACCATCTGTTTTTATTGGATTACCTGCAAAATCTACTACCTTTTTACTCCTTTTCCAATCATAAATTTCAAATCCGTTACTACTTGAAGCAATTAAATCAATAGTTCCAGCAATATTATACTGCTCGTCAAATATTCGCCACTCCGTTCGATATGGGTTAATATTATTATGGTCTGCTACAAACTGTCGAAACAAATGAAATTCTTCCGTTTCATTAAATGTTTGATTAAGATAATATTTCTCTATCTGTTCGTGTAAATATGTTCCTTGATTTGCTGCCTCAAGTCCTCGTTTGTTCCATATTCCAACAATTTCTTCAACTGGCAAACCGTATAATGGATTACTGGGACTTAATGTAGAAGCCTTACCATATGAGTCAAATTCAGGGAAAAACTTAGATATTATTGTACTTGCAGAAGGTGCAGGAATACCGTCAATTGTGTAAATATGGGAATCTGGATAAAATGAAATTCGTTTATCTCTTAGATGAGCATTGACTTTATTATAACCAATACTTTTAGATTTTTCCTCAACACCAATAATACTGGGTGTTACAAGTTTTTCCTCTAAAATCTCTTGTTCGCTAAAATCTCTTTCAACTGTTTCTATTGTTTCAGGAATAACACCAAATTCATGTTCAAGGTATTGCTCTCGATATTTTGCTTTTTCCCATTTTTGAGCCTGAACAATATCCCAAAGTTTTTCAGTTTTTAAATTTATGCGAGAATTTAAATCATTAGAAAAAGCATAATTTGAATCAATAGAACGAATTACAAAGGCTAAATATTTTAAACACTCTATTTCCTGTGTATGTACTTGAAATTCAGAAAATCTAATAACAATCCAACCTCTATCAACAAAATAAGTATCTCGCATAACATCCTCACCTTTACAATGAGTTGGTTGTCTTGTTATCGCTGCATAAGGCTCATCAATTTCTACGTCAATTCTAATGTTCTTATCCTTTTTCTTGTCAATAATCGCAATGTCTGGTTCAAATGGTCTTGTATCTTTACCTGTATTTAAACGAACTTCACCTGAAATGATAAAATGATTTCCAAAATACTTTTCTATTGATTTTTGAAATGATTCCTCTTTAAATCCACGTCTTTTGGTATTTCCGAATCTATGTGTACGAACAATACAACCTTTCTTTGGAATTCTGATAACACAATAATTATCAAAACTCTCAGCAATATTTATTTGATAATTAACAAATAAATTTCCAGTAGTTTCTTTACTTTCCTCTTTAATTGCTTCTGGTAATTTCTCAGCTGATTTGACTTTTGGTTGAGATGTAATTACTTCTTTAGGTTTTTCAATTTTCTTTGGTTCTGATTTATAAATAGCTTCAGGCTCATTCACTTTTGAAAGCTCAGTCTGTTTATCTGAAGTTTCAGTGACTGCTTTTTTTATCGATTTTGAGGTTTCTTTTTTTTGCTCTTCTTCAATCTTTTTTTTGTAGTTTCTAGCTATTTCTTCCTTAATTCGATTTTCATTTGCAATTTTTTCAGCTTTTTTTCTTTCTGCTTCAATTACCATTAATCGGTTTAATTCTTCTTTTTTTCTCCTTCTTTTTCTTTTAAATAAAATAATCACTAATGTAGTCAAACATAGAAGGGTAGAAATTAGTCCAATCCAAAATCTTTCAGGATAAGTCTTAATAAAATCTATTATCAAATCGTAAATTTCTGTCATATCGTAGGGTCTTTTTTACAATGAATGCCAACGACGGTGTACAAGAAGTGCGGGAACTACCGCACCAAACAATGTCCGCCATTACCGTTGTCAAATATAATAATTTAACATTAACAACAACCACTTTGCCCGCATTTATTATACACATTGTTGTATGAAACTTTTAAAA
>QKBC01000016.1 GCA_003246205.1 Flavobacterium haoranii
CCGCCATTATAGGTGCTGTAAAAACTGCTGAGATCTGAACTGACTGTTGTCGGATCGGTGTAATCCAAACTCGGAGTACCGTTGGCATAAGGCAGGTATTCTTTGGTTTGCCTTCCGAAAGCATCGTATTCTATAGGAGTAATGATATCTTTACCACTGCCCGACTGTTTATGGGCCAGCTGTTGTACCGGACGTCCTAAACCATCGTAATAAATTACCTGAACGGCTGCCTCAGCAGGATTTGTGACATCTACTGTAACTTGAGAGCTCGGTTGTTTATAAGTGGTGGTTTTAATATAATTCTGATCCTGGCTTTGTCCTAAAGCAAGAACAGGAATAACCAACAATAAATAGAATAATTTTTGCATCTTGATCTTGCTTTAGTTTTGGGTTCTGTAATGGTATTCGTTTTCACTCAGGATGTTGCCGTCTTTGTCTTTGACGTATTGCAACCTACCAAAACCATCATAATGGTAAGTCGTTTTATTTCCTTTAGGATCGGTAATGGTACTTACTCCTACTAACGGTTTATACGTATAAGTAGTCACCATAGCATTGGCCAGAGCCGGGTCAGTCCGTAAAGTATTTAAATCATTTAATAAAACACTTTCACTAACACCATTTAAGTCTGAATTAACTTGAATATTAGTAATAAGTAAAAGAGGAATATTAGAATATTCTATATTTTCTATTTTAGCAACAAGTTCAGTATTTCCATATCCCCAAATCATAGAAGTATATTCCCCTAACTTATTATGATATTGTAATATATTCCCCTTATAATCTCTTAAATCAATTACTAATTCTTCTTCTAATATTCCTGTACCATTACCCTTCAAAGTAGAATAACTTTTAGAAAGATACAAATTTGTATTTACAGTGTAAGGATCCGTCCAGTAGCCATTGTAAATAAAATAGGTTGCATTATCTTGGAAATTACCGAAATTAACTTGTTTTAATTTCATTAAAGATCCGTCTTTAAAATCTTCCTCTTTTAAAGGTGTGCCTATAATATTTAAATCTATTAGATTTTGATCTCCAACTTCATGCGCATAACTATATTTAGTTTCTAATAAATTTCCTTCTGAGGATGAAGTTGTTTGACTAGTTACCTCTAAATTTTCTAAATTGTTATATGAAAAATTCTGTTGTGTAATAATATTTCCTGAATTAAAATATGTTGTTGTCTTTTTATTTTGAAGAACAACCTTTGAATCATATTTTATAGGATTAACAGAAAACATATATAAACCATGACAATTCTGTATATCAGCTTGTGTCATCGAAGACCCAGGTAAATACTTTAAATAAATTAGGAACTGTTTTGTTACATCATTTGAATTATAAAGATGCATTTTTAAAAAATCAGTTTTAATGCTCTTTAAAAAATTCCCTTGGTTTACTACATCTTCTTTAGTGATTTGAGTATATGTATATTCTTCTGTATACTTTTGTTGTCCATTATTATCAAAATACTCTTTCTTTAAAAGCCTTCCAAATAGTCTGTTATCTAGACTACCGAAAAAATTTCTCTCTGGAAAAGGAAAAATATCATACCCTTTTCTCTCTATAAACCCAGCCGCAGTTTTTACATAGCCATTCCCATTATCAGTATTTGCTAAAAAAGGAGAAAATGACGCATATATTGTATTACTGTCTCCAGGGCTGTAATCATTAGGTTCATCAGAAGGTCCTGTAATAGAATTTACTTCTGTACGGTTATCTACATTGTTAAAATAATATTTTACGAAATAAGATTTATTAGCAGCATCTTCAAAATTTATAAATTTTTCCATAACATTTGGATAAATTATCTCTCTTCCTTTATTATCTACACGATGTCCTATATTATGTGTTGAAAACCTGACCATTTTGGCATATATACTAGAATCATATAATCCTTCTTGTTCCCATTTTTCTTTAGAATAATAGTTATTAAAATGATAATAATCATAATAAGCTCTTCTTTCCGCTGCATCATAGTAATCATAAGTGGTATTTTCAATATCATTTTGTCTATCATAAGAATTATTCAAACTCCAATTTGAAATATAAGCCAAAGAAGGTTTATATAAAAGTGTGCCACTACTTGAATTTGCATCATCAAACTTATCATAAAAATATTGAATTTTTTTAGCAGGGACAGCTGTCTCTGAATAATAACGTAATTCATTTACCCTAACTCCTGGTCCAAAAGTTTTTTTATTAATTAACTTCGAATCAAAATAGGTATTGTTTTCATATTCTATTTCCAATTCTCCCCCAGTTGGAAAACCAATTTTTTTTAATGTACCTATTTTTGGTGAATCTAGATTAACAAACCGATTACTATTTCCATTTACGGTATAATAAGGAACGTTTGGTATACCATAACATATTTTATTTCCAGTAGTATCATTTGGATCAATATAAACTGTTGGGAATGATGGATAAGGATTCGTTATTGACTGATAACCTAAATAATAACCAAAAATATCTTGGTATTGAACATAACTACGAGGAGGTAATAAATTTTCATTATCATACGTAAAGGAATAACTCTTTTCATTTGTACTATCTTCAATACCGCTTAAAAACATTCTATAATCTTCATGTCCTCCATCTAAGTCTGCATAAGAATAATTTTTAAAAAAATTAAATGATTTTATTAATTCCTGATCTCTATACCAAAGTTCAATCTTATCAAGATTTAGTCCTCCTGTCTTTAAATCGGGTCTGAAAGTAGAATAATAAAATTTAATCTTTTGATTTTCATACGATATTTCAGATATAGAATACCCTTCAACATGTGTATCTAATCGTCCTAAAGCATAAGAAGGTAAAGTAGGAGATAAATTATATTTTAAACTTCCATATTCCCCATCATGCATTCTAGGAATTTGTTTTTGATAAAGATATTCATTAGGTGTATATTGAAAGTTTATGATCTTATTATCAGGAAGTTTAATACTTTTTATTTTCCAGTTGTTAATCATAGTATTATATGTTTTCCATTGAAAAATTTTACTACCATTTTGACCAAAAAAATTATGATAATATTCTTCAATTGCATCACTATCGATAAAATCAAAATTTTCAAAAGTATAAATAACCCCTTTCTTATCAGTTATTTCAAACTTTGTTATAATGGCTTCTTCTTGATCTCTTTTTTGTCCATTAGGTGAATAGTTTTTTCTCTTGTCGTAAAAATTTACAAAATCGGTATAATATTTAATCTTAATTCCTGTTTCATCTATAGGTACAGCTTCAAAATAAGTCGGATTTGTATATGATGCATATCCACCATCAATATTAAAATAATCTGCTTTTCTCTTAAAAACAAAAGAAAAATCTAAATCACCTACTACGCATCTAAATACATCGGGTTCTGTATCAACATTAAACGTGGGAGTGTTATTAACTTCATCTGACTCAGCCCAAAATTCAAATTTCTTTATTTCAATCAAACTACCTATCTCACTAAAAATATTTGAAAAACGTCTTTTAGGAAAAAAATTAATAAACCAAGTTCCCAGAGTTGCGCTAAGACTTCCCCTATAATTCCCATATGATGTATTAATAACTTTTAAAAATTCTATATCATATGAACCATAACTTATATCTTGTCCATATCCTACAAAATTAGCTTGATTATCACAAAATCTTTTATTATAATCATTATAAAGACCAACTTCATCTGCAACATCCTTTACAACACGTGTAATAGATCCTCCTGCATTTAAATGCCAATCAATTCCAACCTCATTTGAAATATCATCTAAATGCACTCCACTTGTTGAATATTGTAATGTTATTGGAATATTAACATATTTATTTTCAATGGTATAAAAATCAACATTCAAACCAAATTTCCCTGTTAAAGGATCTACACTGCCCTCCGTAGAATAATTATGAAAAGTGTAATCATTCGGTTTATTTACAGTTTTATTAATAAAATCACTATAATCAACTGAGTTATCTCTATTATTTTGAGCATTAATAAAATTTGAGTATAATACTAATATTAAACAACTGTATATTATTCTATAATTCATATTTTTAATTTCTTCTTATTTCTTAATTATTTTAACGTCCCCTGTTTCGGTATCTGTTTTTATTTCTACTACGTAGATTCCGGTTGGTAGGTTAGTCGACTTCACTAGAATAATCTTTTCATTTTTATTGCCGTTTTTTCCGGATACGGAACTCTCCGCCAAAATAAAACCGTAATCGGGAGTGGGGATAGCATCGTATAAATATTCGGCATGTTTGCCGCCAAGGTTCTTTCCTATAGAATGTTTTCTATTGAAAAGGGTTACAGGAAATAACAAGGCCGGGAAAATAGCGCTTCGGTGTAATTTTATTCGCATGGTATTAACTTTGTAATTTTATAGCGCTAAAAGTATGGTTTTATTGTAATGATAAGGTTAATTTATTAACATTTATCTGTTTTTTAGGATTCTTTTAAAATTACATTCTCTTTTTTTAAGTCTTTTCTGTTTTTTAGGACTTTATTTTGACTTTTCTAATTATCTAAAAAAGCTAACTTTTTAAATTGATCCCGAATTTATCTCTTAAACAGAACTAATTTCTTCTTTTATGGCATTTCCTTTATTAATTTTTTTGATACAGTTTTTTAAAATAAAATTTTCTATTAATTTATTTGTACCCAAATCGGAATATGGTCGGAAATTTCTCTTGATTCATTTAAAGAAAGAAACTGTTCATAAAATAATATAACCCCAAAATGCGTTATAAAGAAACGATTCCTGTTGTAAAAAACATTATCATATTCGGAGGCTAAACAGTCATCATTAATACATTTTTGGCGAAGTGATGTTTTTTGATTTTGGAAAACCGATTCGTACCCCATTTTTTTAAGCGGATTAAAAACGGTGTGCTTTTGCGGACAGTTAAAATCTCCGAGGAAGATAAGGTTTAAGTTAGGATACAAATCCGGAAAAAACTTAAAATATTTGATTTCTGTTTCAGGCTGTTGCTTCTTGGTTTTAGCATGAAAATTAACTAAAGTAAATTCTTTTTTCCCATATCGAAAGGTACAAAAAAAGGGCTCCCGTTGAATCTCTTCTACAAAATTCTGATCCAACCATGCTTCTCCTAGTTTCGTTACTTTAGAAGGCTTCCATAAAAAGGCATAGCGTTCGGATTTATAAGCACTACCTTGTGTTGCCTCACTGACTATATAATCCCACTTTGCTCCTTTTCTATTAAGGTTATCAGCTAATTGAGCCACTGCTTTTGTTCCTGATCCGTTAACAACGACTTCTTGTATAGCCACAACATCAAAATCTTTTAACACCTCAGCCATGAATTGGATCGCGGAATCTGACTTTGAGGAACCAAAATTCTCAATATTCCACGAACAAATCTTTATTTGCGAACATACGATTGCAACATGGAAGAATAGCAAAAAAGTAAACCAAATTCTCATCATTACTCTACTACAAATTCATATTCATTACCATCTACATCTTTTCCAGCGAGTTTTTCGTTTTCAACCCAATGGACATACAGATCTTTTTCGTGTCCGTCTTTATCATACACCATACCGGCTCCGTATTTTCCTCGTATGTTGATGTTTCCTCTTACTTCATTACTGTCTTTATCATAACCGATAATATCGTAATTGTACTCATAATGTCCGCTAATTCCGGTACGATACTCGTAACGGTACTTTTTATCGACGTGATAGGTTTTTTTCTCTTTTTCAGTAATTTCTTTCCGGTCATCCGGCGTTATAGTATCTAATTCTATATAGAAAGATTGTGGACTTAGTGGCGGAGGTGGTGTATCTGTATCTTTACAGGATAGTAGGTTAAAAAAAATAATAGGTAATAGTAGTTTTTTTATCATGATTCTTATTTTTTGTTATTAAATTCAATTCTTTTAAATTATATCTAAAATATAAACAAGTCGGTGTGATGTGTTTAAGACAACATCATTTTTAGGAGACAGAACTGATCTATTCTGATTGTCTATATAGCCTAAAAAAGTAGCATTTTGCTCTATAAAATGAAATTTTATATTCTTAACACTTGCTTCTCCTTCTAATCGGATGGTTTCTAAATCTGTTTCAAATAGACGTTTGTTTTTTTCGGTGCCAAATAGTTCATAAAACATATTGGAAAGATGCTTATGGTTAATACAACTGGAAATTATTTTTGAATCAATCAATTCTTTATAAAGAATTTCATCTCCTTCTATTTTGTCTTTTATAATTTCGGCATTGCGTTCATCATTGATCTCAGCTATTGTATGGACATTAGGCGCTTCTTTTTCTATATTAAAAATAGTCATTACGGTTCTTAGATCCACATCTTTTATCGTATCATGTTCTTTAGGTTCTGCAAATACGATGGCAAACTTTGCTTTTGCTATATTCACTTTTAACAATGTATCCAGTTCTGTATAATCATCATTTACATAAATAACACCATGAATATCATCTTGTACTTTCTTTCTGGTAATCAAAACTATTCTATTAATATTGTTTTTATCCTGAAGCAGATCTTCTATAACATTTTGTGAAGATTTGGTATATCCACAAATAATAATATGATTTTCTAATTTAATTTTTCCTATTTTACCTGAAGTTATGACTTCCATTGTACTTTGAATTTTATTTAGTATGATTGAAACAAAAAAGCCAAATATTGCCATATTAATTAAAAGCAATAAAGCGGCAAAGAATTTACCGAAAATGGTTTTCGGGGTATCATCTCCGAAACCAAGTACTTTAACGGAATACCAGATAGAATCTTTAAAATTCTGAAATTCGCTATCTTGGGTTCCTCTTTCGGAAATATATAAGGCAAATGAAATAACGAACATAAAAAATATTGTAAAACTCAGAAAAACATGCCATACACGACTTTCTTCTTTCATTCCTTTTAGAATGATAAAGATCTTATCGATTTCTCGAAATGTTTTTATAGATCGATAAATTCTAAAAATCCTGAACAATCTGAGAAACCGCAACGTTCTGAAGACTCTAAAAAACTTTATACTAGGTATAATTGCTAAAAAATCTATAACTGTTTTCCACTGAGTAAACCATCGCAACTTCTGAATCAAAGCATGTTTTAATCCTTTATTCTTTAGGTCTTCTCTGAAGTTTGAAGCAACATAAAAACGAAGCAAAAACTCTGTAATGAAGAAGAACATAATTCCTTCATCTATTTTTTCAAAAATAAAAGGTAATTCTCCCTCACTATTTTCAATAAAAATAGGAACAATGGAAAGGATAATAATAACTGCTAAAAAAATATCAAACAGAAATTTCTTGCCGTCATTTAACTGATCGTTTTCTAATATGTCATAGAGCCATTTTTTCACTTGCTCCATTCTTAGTTATAAAATCTTTAATTATTTTATCCGTATTACTTGGTAAATCAGTTGATTTTATTTCTATATGTTTTACCTTCATCTCTTTTAACCAATTTGACCAATACATTTTTATTACATCTTCTTCATAAGGATTATTTGAATCCGGATTTATCCCTAAAACAAGTACTTCTATATTAGACAAATCGTCATTCGACTTGATAAATCCTAAATCATTCTCTTGAATTCTTTGTTTCCAATCCGGTTTATTCAATTGGTTATTCATAACTAATTTTGAAGTTAAATAAGATGTTCTTCTATTTTCAACAATTTTAGTGTCTTGGTGATACATATAACCATCTGTCAATACAATAAGAATGTTTCGACTTTTCTCATCAATGCAGTAATCTTGTAATTTATTTTGAAAAAATCTCCAGATATCTGCTCCAACGTATTTATCATCTTGTATTGCTAAATCGTAAATTTTTGAAACTTCTTCAGAATACGTTTCTTCTATTTGAGCAAATAACTGTTTGCTCACATTATTCTTGTCGATCTGGAATTTTAAACTTCTTGAAATAGCATTTATTTCAGGATTTTGCGGTTCAGGATTAAAAAACACTTGAATTTTATCATTCATTTGTCTAATTCTTTTCCCTTTTAAGTGATTTACAAAACTATTTGATATAGATTGAATATATCCCAAATCTCTTTCATAATACTCCATTGTTGAATTAGGATATTTTTTAGGACTAATTCTATCTGACAGATCAATAAGAATACTGATATTCAAATTGTTTTGATAGTCTTTTACTTTTTTCCCTGTTGTTTCTACTTTTTCTTTTTCTCCTTGAGTATCATCATTCTTACATGAAGTTGCAAAACCAGACAAAATAATTACAACGATTATTATAAATATTATTTTTTTCATACTCTATTAATTTTTTGAATATATGAGATGTTGAAAATCAGGGTTTATTAAATCTAAACTTTTTAAATGTTCATTAGCGGTACCTTCACATTCCTGAAGTAATTCTTCTTTTTCTTTTTTAGGTAAAGCTATTTCAGTATTAATGGCTTGAAACCAACCTTCTTTATACTGCGTATGATAATTCAGATATTCTTTAACCGGAAAAACAAAACCGTCGATCTTAGCTTGCAACACATTAATTTTTCCGCTTTCATCTGAAATTTTTGATTTGAACTCATTAATCTTTTCAAAAACTTTCTTAAGTTGTTTTTCAAAATATTCTATTTGCTCTCTTTTCGATTTAATAAAAACTTTGATTTGATCTAGTTTTTCAAATTCTTTCATTACAAAGTCAAATACTAACCCCCAAATAATGTATACAACAAATCCTGCAAAAATGATCATCCAAAATTCAGCTTCAGTTAACCCTATTTGTAAATTATATGGTGGTGATTCCATAGTTTTATTAAAATCATAGATTTTCTTCTCGATCTGGTAAGCTAATAATGTATCAAACAAGAAGGTCAAAGCAAATAGTGAGATCAAACGAATAATATTTTTAATTCCTTTTCCTTTTTGAACCATGTGAATAACATACCCCAATCCCATAAAAACAAAAGGAATAGTTATCACCAATGTGCCTTCAAGCCAACTATCATTAAAAGCATTATTAAAAGCATCTTTGTCAAAGATAGCAGCCGTCAAACTATCATTTGAAAATTCTTTAAAAAAGGCAGAATAAGATGCTGAAACATAAAACACTATTAGATAAAGTGTAATAGGAATTAACAAGGTCAATCCAATATAAAACTGAGCTGTTAATCCTTTAGCTCCTTCAATATGTTTTTCTGGATTCTTTTTAACATCGATGATCTCAAATTTCTTTTCTTCTATCTTATTATTGATCTCTTGTTCTTGCTCTTCCTGAATAGATAGTCCTGTTTCATATTTTTTTAACTCAACACGGCATTTCTCTTGTTCTTCTCTATAAGGTTGTTTTAACCTTTCTTGTTCATCTTTCAGTTTTCTACACTGATCTTCAAAACTATAATACAAATTTTCTAAACAGGCTTTCAATACTATTGGTTTACCTGTTGCTTTTACCGAAGCAGCAAAACCACTTTGATAATATGTTATTCTAATCTGTTCTTTATCTTCTGGTTCATTTTCCTTATCAGAAAACATAACTCCTTTATGATTTTTAACGCTGAAAAGTTGTTTTAGTGATTTCATGACTTAAGAATTTAATTCATTAATGATTTCCTCTTTTTTTAATCCTTGCTTTACGGCTTCTATAAAATATTCAACTATTTCATTCAAATTTTCTTCTAAAAATTCAAACTTCTTACAATACTTTTTTAACGTATTAAACTCATCATCTGTAACTTTTCCGTCAGCCCAAATCATACAAGTCAGATCATACAAATACTCTATTTTAGTCTGTAGATCTTCAGGTATTTGTGCATCATAATTAATAGGTGTTAAAAGAAGCCTGTCTAATTCCAATTTAGGAATACCTCTGTCTTCTGCCATTTTATACAACATCTGAAGTTCTAAAACATTAAAATCTCCATCAGAAAGGGCTATTTGATAAAGTCTTAAAAAATGACTCTTTAACTCAATTGTTATCATAATTTTATTTAATTAGGTAAATTTTCACAAGCTATGCCATCTTTATCTGCATCCAGATTTTTATAACATTCCGGATCACTGTTATAAGCAGACTGTGCTTCTGATTGGGTTGTAAAATCAGAACAAGTCTTTGTCGGACAGTTATTGTTTCCTGTTTCTTCTGAACAAGATCCTACTATAATTAACATCATAAAAAGAGGAATGAATATTAATAAGCATCCATTATTCTTATATCTTTTCTTACTTCCTCCAGAGAAAAAATGTCCCTGAACATAAGTTCCATCCTTTTTGTAATAACCTTTTCGATATTTCATCTTATCATTTTAAAAAATTGTATTCCAAACATACTCTATCTAAAAATCAATACCTTACGGAAAACCGTAATCTAATTTCTCTATCATAAAAAAATCCCGATAACAAAAGCTATCGGGATTCTTGCCTACTGATTAACCTAATCTTTTTTAGGAGGCTTAGGTTTTACCTTTGGCGGATTATTATCTCTATTTTTTCCGGAAGGTTTTCCTGTTTTACTAGGCCAATTTGGCTGATCTTTTTTAACTGTCATAACATTAATGATATTTCTATTTTACATATTGATAATGTACCCAACCTATATTTTCGGAATCATTGACCAAAACTTTCAGCCATTCTCCTTCTGCTTTAATGAATGTCAATTCATCTCCTTCTAATAAAACCTCAACTATTTCATAGTTTGTACCCGGACCTTTTCTTAAATTCAGTGTAGCATTGGAAACATATAACAATTTACCGGCATAATAATTTTGTATTACATTTACGGTTACCGTACTACGATAGCTGTTTCCCGAAGATTGGGCACTACTGCTTTGCCTTGGTGTTGTATAAAAATTTTGATTATTGCTCCCTGAACAAACTCCGCAAGTTCCACCATTGGAACAATGAGCACAGCGCGAACAATTTTTACAAGCACTGCATGAAGAAGACCCTGTACATCGTGCTTCTATTGCTGTTTTTGGAATACAGGAATATTTCGACATCACCAAATTCTTTTGGGGTTCTGACCAATAGAAAAGGCTTAACAAGGATGTTAGTATGATTATTATTTTCATCTATTTTACGTTTAAATTAAGAATCTATCTGCTATTTCTTCTTTATTAATAATCTGCTTTGAAGACAATATCATTTGTTTTTCATTAGTCATTGGGTTAATGAAAACTTCAAATCCTGCTCTACAATTAGAATATCTAAATCTAAAAGCTCTAATTCCCGAAATAAAACCTTTATTCAATGTTTCTTCATACACAAACTTTGAGCAAGATTTTTTAAAAATACATTTCCTTCTTTTATTCTCAGGAATAATTAACCAATACAATTGAATTAAAAAAATAATGATATATTTCATATTATTTTGAAAACACAACCATTTGTTTAGTTGTTGTATAGCCTGGTTTAGCACCAAAACCAAAGCATCCGTTATCAGGCTGCACAAAAGTTGTTACACTTTCTAATCTTTCATACTTCCAACCTTGGATAGTATAATTTCTTATTAAATCTTCTAATTGTTGAGCAACATGTACAGAGTTCCCGTTTTTTTGATCTATTGATGCTACAAAAGGTATCACTTTATATTCCATAATTATTCTAAAAGTTAGTGAGAGTTATCTATTTAAATAGATAACTCTCATTTAATTAAGCATATTTAATAAGCTTCCATGTTACTGCATTTCCTGCATAAGGTGGCATTGTATTATTTTCCGCTATTGGAGCCGTTGTTGAGGGGGTTCCTACAACTTCCCACACTCCTGATTCTGGACATTTTTCGCCTGTTTTTGCAGTTGTCCCAATTGGTTTTTTTGACATAATTTAAAATTTAAGATTAATAATATGCAAATCTAATCTCAATAAACTTATATCCCTTACGGCTTTCCGTAAAGACTATTTTTTAATTTTGAAGAAAATAAATTATAAGGTGATTATTGTTCTTTTGAATTTTTTGTAGCAAAATATATTTTCTAAAAAAAATGCTGCAAGTAGCGTAGCAAAATTTAATTTTAAAAAAAATTGCCACAAAAGTTGTGGCAAAAAAATTATTTTGAAAATTGTGACACACAATAAAGCATGTCCGGGAATATTTTAGATTACTCCCATATCTTTTGCAATAGCAATTAAATGCACATTATTGTTGGCTCTGAAATACGTTCGTAGCCTGTTGATCCGTTTTTCTATAGCACTTTTACTGTTTGGGGTAATCCCTTTCTCCTTAAACGTTATTTCTATTTCATCCTGAGTAATTCCGGAAGCTAAATACTTAATGATCTGCAAGTCATAACTATCTATTTCACTTACGGTTTTATCCTGTAATGCAGAAGCGTGGTCAGGAGACACATATAACTCTCCCTCCAGAGTCTTCTTGAAAGCTTCTTTTAGTTCCGGAATGCTATATCTGCCTTTTACAACATAAGCATCAATATCAAAAGATCGGAAAAGTGATTTTATAGTGAAGGATTTTTCTTCCTGTGAGTATACAACAACTTTAATATCAGGCTGTACTTCCTTTACTTTTTCTATCAGTTCCTCTCCTGATGTTAATACCGATTCTCTAAAATCTGCTTTAAAATATAAATCTGTCAATAACAAGTCAAAAGGTTGTTCGTCTAGCAATGCTTTTCTTATCTTTAAAAGAGCTTCATCACAATATTTAGCAAAATCAACATGAGTAATTCCCATTTCATTAATAAGTTGAACAACTGCCACGTTAGTGCTGTCAATATCTTCTGCTATCAATACTTTAGTAAACATACTTGCTTAATTTTTAGGGATTACGATTGAAACTTTTAGGCCTTTACCCGGCATAGTGTCAAAAGTAATCGTTCCGTTTACACCATAAATACGGTTTTCCGCATTTTGGATTCCGCCCGGCTCATTTTTCTTTTCAAATCCGATTCCGTTATCCGAATAGTTTACTTTCAGTTCTTTATCCAAAGTAAAATTCAGTACTACTAAAGATGCTTGACTGTATTTTTTCATATTGACTAACAATTCCCTAATTACTCTATATAACGTAATTTGTTTTTCGTTTGAAAGCTGAGCCAGGTTTGCTTCTTCTTTATGTATAATAATATTTACTTTGTCATCCTGAAAATTAGCAATCATTCCTAAAAGATCTGCTTCAAAATCCTTTCCGGTTGCTATATCATTATTTTCTCGGGAAATATTACGCGTTTTTTTGTATATCTCATCTAGATTACTGACCAAGGATTCCCTGTTTTTATCCAGATCCTGCGTTTGTACAAACGATAAGGTTTGAAAAACATCATTGGCCAATTCATCATGGAGTTTTTTAGAAATACGGGTTTCGGTTTCGTAAACTGTCTTTTGATTTTCTATTTGAAGTTTTATTTTATTCTTTCTTTTGATATGAAAAAAGATATACAGTGATGATAACAGTACAATAAAAACTAACAGTAAATACACTATTTTTTGTGTTCTTTGAATTTCTGCATCTTTTGAGATTAAAGAATAATCGTATTTTATTTTGGCAAATTGATTTTTTGCTGTTTGCCGAACCAGATCTATACTATCTTTTATAGCTGAATAATCTTGAAAATACTGTTTAGATTGTGTCCCTGAAGTGTTTAGTACTAAAATCCCCAAAGCTTCTATTTGATTGTCCGGACTTTTTACATTGGAAGCTGCCTGAAACGCTTTTTGGGCATATTCAACTGTGAGGCTGGGCAAAGAATCCTGATAAAAACGGGCTAAATGTACTAAGGAAGCAATTCTTTCGTAATCTTCGTCTAAACTATCTCTTATCCGCATTGACTCTGTCAAATAATCATAAGCTTTGTTTTTATTTCCTTCTTTAAGATAAGCATAGCCTAAATTATCAATTATTCTAGCATATTCCTCAGAATGAGATACCAATGCACTATTATTTTTAATAGAATCTAATATTTCTCTCGCTATATCATATTTTTCCTGCTCTAAATAATTATAAGCTATATTATTTTTAATAATACACTTTGACAACTCATTAGTGGTTATTGCAAAAGATTTATTATAACATGTCAAAGCTTCTTCAAAATTCTTTTGCTCTAAATAATCAAGCCCTAAACTATTATATATAAAAGTTCTATATTTTTCAAGAGTTTTGCCAGTAACATAAGGCAAAGCGTCTGTTAAGGTTGTTTCACTACCTGAAAAATCGCAATAAATCATCTGAATTTCAGACATCATTAACAAAGGATATATAATACTATCCGATGCAGCCTCTTTACAATGAAACTGAGCTTTATTATAATAATAGAATGCAGAATCATACTTTTCTTCATCAAAAAAAGCTTCTCCTTTTTCTTTTGTTCTTTCGTATTCTTCAAGTCCAAACGTCTTATTATCACAAGAATTTAAACTTAATCCTAGTATAATAAAAAAAATCGGGGAAAATATTTTTCTAAATATCATTCCCCGAAATTATAAAATCTTTCTTAAATTAAAAATTTCTTACAAGAAAGTTACGGTCTTATAGGAGTTGTTCCTCCTTGTCCCCCTGTACTATCAGCCTGAGTTAAGTTTGAAAGATCATCATTCTGATACGATGAAGAACGATTTGAAAAATTATCATCTGTGGAACAAGAAGCAAAACTAATGCCTAACAATACTAAAAATATTACTTTTTTCATGATTTTATAAAATTAAAAATGAGACATAGGCATGGCTGTTCGGAATCATCCAAATATTTTTTCTACAGCCTGATGCCGATTAATACTTTGTGGGAAGTGAAGTGTGCTGAAACAGAAAAGTCAAATTATACTTCCCGGATAAAAATCCTGATCTGTTTAGCGACACTTTTTTAGAAGTAGTTTTGTACATTTGTTCTTATCGCGAGTAGAACAAGAACTAAATCTGAGGACAAAGTAAAGCCTGATTTTCAATAGTTTTGCTACGGAATTCCGATAGTTCTGACAGTTCTTAAAAAGTCCGACAGAATCCGATAAAATCTGAAAAATCCGATAGAATTCATGGAAAAAAATTACCCAGAAGAGTATAAAAATGAGATTTTAAAAAAGTATGAAACTGAGAAAAATGGTGTTCGCAGTAACTTTCTTTTAAATCCTTCTCCGGCAAAACTCAGAGATTTATGCATCATTATACTTACTGATTCCAAAAATCAAAATGACCTTATTAATTTTCGAAATTTTTTAGGTTTTGAATTTAATATAGAGAAAGTCCGTGAGCTCAATGATCAAAAGATTGTCAACAAATTCAGACCTATTGGTAAGTTCTTCAAGAAAGAATCTGAGCTTGCAACTCTTTTTGCCTTAGATATGGCTGCTCTGTTGGTGAATTATGAAAGTAGACCTTATACTAAATTCACACGATTAGTTGCCGGGAATACTATGCCTAATGAACAAGTTGAGGAAACACTTTTAAAAGAAAATGTTCCGGAAAAAGAAATCTCCAAAACTCCACCATCTTCCATCGTTAATTTTGCAGGCACAAATCCAAATCCGAAGAAACCGAAAAAAAAATGGTGGAATCCGAAAATAGCACTTGGTCTTTTTTCGTTGTTATTACTACTTTCTCTAGGTGGTTACTATTTAACAAAAGAAAAAGCATACATGGTTTGGACAGAAGATCATTTTGTAAAATATACAGAAAAAGAAATTCGCGACAATCCTGATCTTGTACCTGAAAAAATGGATGAAAACAGGTTTAAAAATTTTAAAAAAATAGTTCCCTGCGATACAACTACTTTTTTTATAAACGGAGTGGAAAAAATCTGGTACGGTAAGTCTTTAGACGGAAATGAGATTGAATGTTTTACAGCTCCGGGATTGCATCCGGAAACAAAAATGACCCTAAAAAAGATTACACCCTATATCATTAATAAATATCAGTTAAGAAAGCCCTGCCTTTAGTTTTCCTCAATTTTCAGTTCTTTTCGCAAAAGCTTTTCCTGTATAATATTTTGTATCTTTGTATAAATTGAGACGAATGGGTTTATCGTACTTTAGTGAATCGCCGTTTAAAACACTCATTTCCTTTCACAAACTAACGGAAATGCTGGAGAATATTGCCCAAAACGATATTCCGTTTCGTTCGGCTTATGCATGTTCGCTACTCGATGAAGTACAAAAAGTTCCGGAACTCATCACCGGAATTGAAGATATCGATACAATCCGTCAAAACAGCCAGTTGATCAGTTACCTGCTTTCTGATTTATTTCCAACAGCTTTAACGCATAATGAAATAAAAGCAGCAGCTATCCCTTTTCATAATTTTACGTTTAATTATACCAAGCGATTTGAGAATATCTTACAAAATGCCGGTATAAACTTTGAAGTCAATATTCGCGATTTTGACGAACACCGATTCTATGTTATGAATTGCTGTCTTATTATCAATCAGTATTTCAATAATACTATTGATTTCGCGATGCCTTTGTTTTACGATATTCCGGATAAAAAAGGCTTTATGCGTCATTATCGCATTTTATATAATGCCGATTTTATGGATGTTATTCCAACTGAAAAGGCAATCATGCTAACCGAATCGGATATTAATCTATTACTGGACAACTATGACGACCTGGAATTGTGGAAAAAATATTTTCCGCATGAAAGTTGGATCTTAAAAGGATTCGGAATTGTTAGTTTATTCGACAGTACAACGGAAAATTCGCTTTCCAACTTAAAAACAAACTTACTGAAAGCTAAAACCGAGCAGACTGCTTTTGAAAACAGTTTTGAGTCTATTTTCAGATCTTTTTTCAAAATTCCTGATTTAAGGATTGGCTTTATGATTTTTAATCAGGCTGAAAAAAAATTAGTGAAACCTCCACTGAGCAAAGATTTTGTTTCGAGTTTTATTTTAAATGAAAAAGATTGCGATTGCGAAACCATTTTATGTGGCGGATCGTATGACAATCTGATCAAAAAACAGACTTATTTTACCATATCAGATGTTCAGAACTATATTCAAAAATCAGGAAACGAGACTTTTGGTTATAACCTGTTGCTAAAAAATATTGCGAGCTGCATTTTAGCTCCTATTGTTAAAGACCATCAATTATTAGGAATTATAGAATTTGTTTCGGCTACACCAAGAGTTCTGAACAGTATTGAAGCCCAAAAAGTTGAACTGATTACTCCGTTTTTAGTTGATACTATAGAACGTTTTAATAACGAAAGAGACAATCAGATCGAAGCTATTATCCAGCGGGAATACACTACAATACACCCGAGTGTGTATTGGAAATTTACTCAGGAAGCTCAAAAATTTTACGACAGTTTAATCAATCAGGAATCGTATACGCTAAAAGAAATTGTTTTTAAAGATGTTTATCCGCTTTACGGACAAATCGATATAAAAGGTTCATCAGAGCATCGAAATGAAACAGTAAAAAAAGACCTCCATGTTCAGTTAAAATGGCTGCTTGATATTTTCAGTACGCTCAGCAAAAACTACAAACTGGCTATTGTAGAACAACGTATTTTTGAATTACAGGATTGGCAACTGGAGATCAGCGGTAATCTGAAAGCTGATATCGAGCAACAGATCCAACGGTATATTGGCACGGAAATTCATCCGTTATTGCAAACCATTCAGCTTGACGACGAAACCATTCAGGAAGAAATCAAACGTTATTTTGACTCTTTAGATGTCAAAAATGGTTTATTGTATACCGAGCGGAAAAAATTTGATGAAGCGATGGCTATCATCAATAAAAAGTTAGCCAAAATCATTGACGAAAAGCAAACTGAAGCACAAAAGATTTATCCGCATTATTACGAACGCTTCAGAACGGATGGTGTAGAGCATAACTTATACATCGGTGCATCCATAACACCTCAGCGAAAGTTTGATTTATTGTATCTTCAAAACTTAAGACTTTGGCAATTTCAAACCTTATGCGAAATGGAGATTGAACATCATAAGATCAAATCACAATTGCCGTTTCCGCTCGAAGTTACTTCTTTGATCCTGGTTTTTAATAGCCCGATCTCTATCCGTTTCCGAATGGATGAAAAACGCTTTGATGTAGACGGAACGTATAATGCCCGCTATGAGGTTGTCAAAAAACGCATCGATAAAGCTTTTATTAAAAATAAAAAAGAGCGTATTACCGCTCAAGGAAAAATCACTATTGTATATTCCGGAAAACACGAAGAAGAAGAATATTTAAAATATGTTCGCTACCTGCAACACAAAAACATCATTGCACCGGAAGTCGAACAATTTGAAGTACAGGATCTACAAGGTGTTTCAGGATTAAATGCGATTCGTGTTACTATACTTCACGAAAACGCCAAACCGGAAAAAAGCAACGTTACTATTGAAGAGTTCCTGAAAACCAATCCTTAATTTCCGGCCATCTTAAAAGCAACGACAAATGCAATTACAGAAGAAATGATTCCAATCATAAAGATATTGTATGTTATACGTAACAATCGGTATTTTTTTTCTAATACTACTCCTAAAGAATACAAATCTGCAATCATAGCATTGTATAAATAATCTTTGTCATTGATCATTTCTGTAACAGCATCCTGATACTCTTTTAACGGCATCTTATAAAAATTCCCGAAAAACAATAAATTTACTTTTCTCTCCTCTAAATCTTGCTTTGTGAACTTACCGGAAGTAACTTTAGGTCGAGTCGAAAGAATAGCAAAAATGATTGAAACCACACTAAACATGATCATAGTAAAAGTAGGCCCAATCAAATGAGCATTATTAGGATTGTCTAATTTTGGTACAATGGTTGACAAAGCCACCGAAATGATAATTGCATTTACCGACAATAATATATTAGCTTTGCTATCTGCAATACCACTTAACCGAGTATGGTTACTCAAGGTTACCCGAAACATGGTATCAATACCTCTATTCGGTTTTTCTTTCTTTACTTTTTTAGATTCTTTCTTTTCCTCCATCTTTTGAATTGTATTCAAAACTTGTTTGATATTTTTTTCTTTGACCGGTTGTAAAAATTTTTTACAATACTCCGTATAAAAATGATGTTTCTGTTGTAAAAAAAGCAGGTTTTCCTTGTTCCAATCCAAATCTGAGAATTGTTTCTCACAAGTCAGTTCCCATTCTTTTCGAAGAGACTCTGAAGACGTCAGGTAATCCAAACTTCCTAAGTGGCAATGATCTGCATCCTTTATAATTCGTTCCGGTTCGTCCTCAGGTTCATGGTTGTATCGGGTTGCCAAAATTATTCTTTTTACCTCTTCAATAAAAGAATTTTCTTTTCCGTTTTCTGCTAAAAAATTTGAGGCAATTTCCGCACTTACCTGTTCGTGATTCATAATACTTTCTGTATATCCCGTATCATGAAACCATCCGGCGACCAATAAAATCTCCTCAAGTCCAGCATCTAATTTTTCATATAAAACGATCGCTTCAATCGTTCGTACTACATTTTGTGTATGCCTAAAATTATGGTACAAGTATGAAGAAGATAACTTATCTTTGAATAATTGCTCTACAAATGAAGCTGATTTTGTAACTATAGACATCATAATCTTTTAATGATATAAATTTATGAAAATCATTGCGTTTTCAAATAATAAAACTTTTTTAATACACATTTTTAGTGTTCTTTTCCCGTGTTTTTTCTTAAGTTCTTGTGCTACTATGGGTATTTCCGAAGGTAAGAACGTTAAAAACTATGATTTTAGTCTATCGGAAGACACATTAACAGCTACACATACTTTTTTTTTAATCGGTGATGCCGGAAATGCTGATGAACAAGAAGGCACAACAACTTTACATCTATTAAAGAACCAACTGGAAAAAGCTTCTAAAAACAGTACGCTCATTTTTCTAGGCGATAATATTTATCCTAAAGGCTTACCTGATAAATCAGACAAAACCAGACCATTGGCTGAAGAAAAATTACAACGTCAACTAGACATTACTCAAAACTTTAAAGGAAATACTATTTTTATTCCGGGAAATCACGATTGGTACAGCGGCTTAGATGGACTACATGATGAAGCAAAAATGGTACAACAATACTTTGACTCTAAAAAAGCTTTCCTTCCTAAAGGCGGTTGTCCTATCGAAACTGTTTCTATCGCTAAGGACTTGGCTTTAATTATTGTTGACAGCGAATGGTATTTAGAAGATTGGAACCAACACCCGAAAATGAATGACGATTGTGAGATAAAAACCCGTGAAGAATTCTTTGACGAGTTACACAGCCAAATCAACAAAAACCAAAATAAAACCATTGTTCTTGCCATCCACCATCCGTTGTTGAGTAACGGCGCTCATGGCGGGCAATATTCTTTCCATAAGCACCTTTTTCCGGTAAGCAATACAATTCCTTTGCCTGTTATAGGTTCTTTCATCAATTTATTGCGACAAACTACAGGAGCCAGCCCGCAAGACCTCCAAAATAAACAATATACTACCTTTATCAAAAGGCTCAAACCAATGATCCAAAACTTAGACAATATAATTGTTGTTTCCGGACACGACCATAATCTGCAATACATTGAAAAGGAAGGTATCAAACAAATTATCAGCGGTGCCGGTTCTAAAAAAGAAGCTGCAAAAGCAACAGGAAAAAATGATTTTACGTACGGTGGAAATGGTTTTGCCATCATGAAAATTTATCAGAACGGCTCTGTTGTCAATCAATTTTACGGAACAGACAATGCCGATCTGCAGGAACTGGTCGCTCTGAAAATCATGGAACCAAAAATTAAAGGCGAAACTACTTTCATTGATTCGAATCAGTTGCCACCAACCATTGCTACCACAATTTACCCTACAGAATGGACAGAAAAAAGCAAATTCTACTCTTTTTTATGGGGACATCATTTCAGGGAATATTACGGATTAGCAGTTGAAGTTCCTGTTGTTAATTTAGACACATTGTATGGTGGTCTAAAAACGGATATTGCAGGAGGTGGCCATCAATCAATGTCTCTTCGATTAAAAAATACGGTTACCGGAAAAGAATACGTTATGAGAGCGTTACAAAAAAGTGCTACTCGGTTTTTACAAACCGTTGCTTTTAAAGACCAAAATGTAGAACAAGAGTTCAAAAATACCGTTACGGAGCGTTTTATTTTTGATTTTTACACCACAGCTCATCCTTTTACCCCTTTTATAGTCGGTGATCTAGCAGATGCCATAGGTGTGTTTCATACCAATCCGAAACTGTTCTATATTCCGAAACAAAAAGCATTAAAACAATACAATGAAACCTATGGTAATGCTTTGTATTTAGTAGAAGAGCGCCCGACGGATGACCATCTGGATGAAAAAAGTTTTGGCAAACCGGATGACATTATCAGTACGACTGATGTATTAGAAAAAATCCGAAAGGATGAAAAATATCAAGTAGATGAATCTTCTTTTATCAGGGCTCGTTTATTCGATATGCTGATTGGCGATTGGGACAGGCACGCCGATCAATGGCGCTGGTCTGTTTATGAAACCGAAGATCGGGTAATCTTTAAACCTATTCCCAGAGACAGGGATCAAGCTTTTGTAAAGATTGACGGTACTTTGTTAAGCCTGATTCTTAAAATTCCGGCTACACGGCATATCAGTGACTTTAAAAGTCATTTCCCGGATGAAAAGTGGTTCAACTTTGCCGGACATGATCTGGATATTGCTTTTATCCGAAAAGCAGATGTTGAAGACTGGAAAGATGAAGCCCGATTTATTACTACACATCTTACTGACGAAGTAATCGATAATGCTTTTAGGCAACTGCCGAAAGAAATCAACCATGATGCCACTACTCAGGAAATTATTGCAAAACTGAAATCAAGACGAAATAAGTTAGCTGCTTTTGCTGAAAAATATTATCACTTCTTACACAAACGGATTCTTTTAACCGGAACTGATAAAAAAGATGAATTCATTATTGAGCGTTTGCCTAATGACCAAACTAAAGTAACGATTAACCATATCAAAAAGACAGGGAAAGAAGAAGAATTCAGTCGAACTTATTCAGCATCCGAAACTCATGAGATTTGGATTTATGGCTTAGATGATGACGATGTTTTTAAAGTAACCGGAACGGAAAAGCATCCGATAAAAATCCGACTAATCGGCGGACAGAATAACGATACGTATGACATTGAAAACGGAAAAAAGGTAGTGATCTATGATTACAAATCAAAGAACAATACTTTACTTCATTCCGGAAATGCAACCGTTCATTTCAAAGATGACTATGAACTGAATGAATACCATTATAAAAAAACCTCAAAATATAGTGCTCTCATGAAGTTGCCATCCATTGGATACAATCCGGATGACGGAATTAAATTAGGTGCCGGATTGTCTTATACTTATCAAGGTTTCAAAACCAATCCTTTTACATCAAAACATACTTTCAGAGGCAATTACTATTTTGCAACCAGAGGATTTGAATTATTTTACAACAGTATTTTCACAAAACTCTTAGGCGACTGGAATTTCGAAATCGACGCACGTTATACTACTCCTAATTTCAGCATCAATTATTTCGGATACGGAAACGAAACTAAAAACTTTGATACTACATTCGGTATGAATTATAACCGCGTTAAAATTCAAACCTTTAAAATAGCTCCGAACTTTAAACGAATAGGAAAAACAGGAAGTGAAGTGAGCATTACACCTTCTATAGAAAATATTGAAGTGGAAGATATAACCAACCGTTTCATAAATGTTTCTACAGAAATAAATCCAAAAGTTTTTGAATACCAACAATTTGCCGGCGTTGGCTTTAAATATACTTTTGAGAACTATGACAGCAAAGCCAATCCTGGATTAGGTATTACATTTGCTTTTTCAACAGAATGGAAAACTAATTTAACGGAAATTAAACGAAACTTTACTTATTTGGAAAGTCATCTCGGTTTCAGTCATAAAATAACTGCTGATAAAAAACTAGTTTTAGCTACTTTATTAAAAGTTAAAAAAATATTCAACAATAACTATGAATTCTATCAGGGAGCTACTTTAGGTGGCGATTATGATCTAAGAGGATTCAGAAATCAACGTTTTTTAGGTGATGCTGCTTATTTTCAAAGTTCTGATCTTCGTTGGAGCATTGGCCGCATCAAGCAAAGTATAATTCCGATGCGGTATGGCATTTTAGCCGGATACGATTACGGAAGGATTTGGTTAAACGGTGAAAATTCAAATAAATGGCATCAATCTATAGGTGGAGGTATTTGGCTAAGCGGATTAGATGCTGTTACAGCCCGACTGACATTCTTCCATAGTGAAGATGGCAACAGAATGGCTTTTGGTTTAGGGTTTGGTTTTTAATTTTAACTGGTATAGATTGCCCCCTTTATTTTTTACACGTTCATCGACCAGAAAAAGAGTTTCATTGTCTCCGAAACAAACACCTTCTTTTTGTGAAGTATGATGTAATTTTATAGTCGATACAATACCTTCTGATGGAAGTTGGTTTGTTTTTAACTGCCATTTAAAGAGTACCGAATGTCCTAATACTACCAATGTCTGTGTAGTTGTATTAAATGCCGCATCAGTAATCATAACTGGTTTATCTTTCACTGATAACTCTAATGTATCCGTTAATGTTGCCTGAAAACTTCCTGATTTGTTCGGAATTTGATAGATATAAGAACTGCCATTCTTATTTTTGGTAAAAAGCCAAAAAGAATCTCCCTTTATGATGAAAGCTTCCGCATCAAAACTTTTTTTCTTTTTCTTAGGCGGAAAATGTTTTTGTTCGGGATAATTGAATGATGTAATCTGGCTTGGCACTACTTCAGTTTGTTGAAGATCTTTTTTATCAATTTTTAAAATGTGTAAATCTTTTCGATTGCTATCATTGTTACCAAAATCTCCTATATAAAGATTCCCTTCATCATCTTTTGTCAAAGCTTCCCAATCTTTGTTTTCAAAGCCTTTTACTTGTATCTTTCCGGAGAACGTTCCGTCCGTATGAAACACCCAGATAGCTGCTCCGTTTTTACCATCTTCTACCAGATAGAGTTTATCTTCGATCTCAACTATTCCGGAAAGTTCGTTTAAATCTCCGGGAAATGAAGCAATCGTTGTCAAAACACTTGATTCTTTTTGACACGATCCTAGAAAACAGCATCCAAAACTCAGAAAAAGAAAAAAAACGTACACTTTTTTAATCATCAGATATCATCTAGCTGAATTAAATTTCGCTTTAAAGCATAAATAACCGCTCCCACAATATTCTTAGAATTGGTCTTTCCGATAATATGTTTACGGTGTGTATCAACTGTACTTGGGGCAATACTTAATATTTTCCCGATCTCTTTACTACTTAGTTCCCGGGATGCTAATTTTATAATTTCAATTTCACGAGAGGTCAACTGTATTGCATCTTCATAATGCATCGTTGATTGATTAGCTTTCTTTTCCCATAAAAGAGCTTCGCGCAAAACAGATCCCAACTCATTTCCGAAATAATATCCTTTCTCTTTTACACTATTGATAGCCTGTTCTAACTGATTAGGATCTGAATTTTTAGTAAAGAACCCATGAGCCCCCAAATCCATCACTTTATGAACACTTTCTTTTGTTGTTAATTGGGATATAATCAAAATAAAGATATCAGGATATTCTTCTCGCAGTACTTTACAGGTCTGAAAACCATCCAGCTCCGGCATTTGGATATCTAATAACACCAAATCAATCGGTACTGAATCAATTTGTTCCAGAAATTCTTTTCCGTTACCCGCTTGTAAAACAACTTCAACGTCCTGAAATGAATCGACTAAATAGGCTAAGCTTTTTCGAAATAGTTGATGATCATCAACAATAGCAATACGCATTTCTTATTTTTTCACCGAAATTACAAATTTATTCCCCTTTTCAATCGGAATTTGTTCAAAATTTGCCTCGATAGCTTTGATTCTCGAACTAATATTTTTTAATCCTGCTCCTTTTGATATCGCATATTGCTCTTTAAAATTATAAGGAGTTCCATCATCTTGTATCTCTATCCAGTAGATTTCCGGAGCATCACTAAAAGTAACGGTGCAAAAGCTTATATTTCCATACTTCATCATATTGGAAGTGAATTCCTGAAGAATCCTGAACAATTCATAAGCCTGTTCAGATGGTACCTGATAACCCGAGCCATTATTTATTAAAGTAAAAATCGCTGTGTTATTATTAATTCTATCTAAATAATCCTGAAATGCTTGAAGAAATCCCGCTTTTTCAAGTAAAGGAGGCATTAATTTATAGGAAACCAAACGCGTATTTTCTAAGGCGGCTTCTACTCCACTTTTAATTTCTGAAAACATTTCTTTTTTTTCAGTATCTGTTTCTGTTCGAAGTAAGATAGCTATAAAGTTACGCACTGCATTTAAGTCGCCTGAAACACCGTCATGGATATCAGCAGCAATGCGTTGACGCTCTTTTTTTTCACTTTCGAGAGAGGCCTTCAAGAGCAATTCTGCCTCTTTTCTTTTAATTTTTAATAGATTCGTCTGGTAAAAAACGGCTAAAAACAATAAAACTAAAACCAAAATTACGATTAATCCGGTTCCTATTATGATTAAGCTCCCAACTTGACTTGAATAATCCACCTATACATTTTTTAATCAAAACAATATTTCCTATTTACTCGATCACCATAATAAATAGTACTGTTTGACCCCAGTTTCGGCTTCAAAATTACAAAAGTTGTTAAATTTTCAACTCATATTTATTGCTTTTTTCAAACGTGATTTAAAAATAGCAATGATTAGGGTTATTTTTGTTATAACATTCAATAATGCAATAATGACCCAAAAGCTAGTAATTCCTAATTTTTCTTGTCTCAAATAATCGGCCATTAAAAGGACTAAAAAAGTACCACAATAAAAAATCAAGAAACTTGAAATATAATAAAATACGGGGCGGTTATACAGAGGAGTTTCGTCCATTTTTTTAAAAACTTCTACAAACCATTGAACGCTTAAACCAACCACCATCAATACCATGATTAAGTTAATTGGCATATCATCGTACACTTTTTGATCTAAAGAAAAATTCTTTAACAGATAAATGTAAACGAGAAGGTATATAACAGCAAAAAAAGAAGCTATCTTTTTACTATCCAACAACCTATAATAAAAATATAAAACGGTAAAGAATTCAGCAAAACAGTAAAAACGATACCAAATCGTTGTGGATATTCTAAAATATTTTTGATTTAGCGGATCAAAAATACTAACTACAAAGGTTAACACTAGAAATGGTAAAAGGTAAACCGTTTCCTGATTTACCTTTTTATTATTATAGATGTAAATGAGTAATAAAGATACTCCTAATACATAAGAAATATTAGCAAAAATGTGTAGTAATGACAAAATCTCTAATTTATTTTTACATGTATACTTTTTTCTTTTTTAGACCTCCACAAAACAACTGTAATTATTAACCTCAAAACAATATTGAAAATAATAATTATAATCCAATAATCTAAAAAAACGAACAATTGTTTTTTTAGGACATAATCTGTTATCAAAAAAACTATAAAAGTTCCGGTAAAGTATAACAATAAGGCTGAAATAATATAAAAAACAGGTCTCTTATACAAAGGGTAATCTTCCAGTTTTTTAAAAATATCGACAAACCACATAACTGTACAGAATAGCACTAAAAAGACTATTGAAATATTGAGAGGCAAATCGTTAAATCCTACCTTTTTGGGATTATTAATCCAATCTATCATTAAGCCCAGATAAACTAATAAATATGCTGAGCCAATGAAAATAAAAATCTTCCGTTTCTCCAGTAATTTATAATAAAAGTAAAATACCGTATAAAATTCTAAAAGCGTATAAATTCTAAACCAATATTTCGTTTTTAATCGAAACAACTCTGTCCCTATAAATTCATATAGACTGGCAAAAAACATCAAAAAAATAAATGGAAACAGGAAAAACAATTCTTTTTGCATTTTCCTGTTTCCTTTCATAAAAAATACAATTAATAATGGTAGAACTCCCAATATTATTGCAATGTAAAATAATATATCTGAAAACAAGTTTACTATTTATTTATCAATCTACTATCGGTTGGGCATTCATCAGGACATGGTCTCAATTTATCGACTAAAACAGCCATAATATCTTCTCCGTTCCCATCTACTCCAACTAAAACAGGTGATATTTTCTGTTCCTCTTGATTATAACCATAATAAATCCTAATCCCTTCACAACCTTGCTGGTTTAAGATCAAATTTACTTTTTCAATTCCCACAAGCGAACATTGTATCTCATTTGGAAATTTCGCTTTAAATGCATCAACTAATTTTTTTGCATCATCAATAGAGATAACTTCTCCACAATTCGGATTAATAGCCATAATTTTATATTTAGATTTGTTAATAAGCCTTTAGTATTCCTTTAAACACATTCCAAACAACTTTAAGGGCTAAACAAGAGTAAGCAAAAATAACAAAGTGCTTAAACTCTAACCCCATGAAATAATTAAGAACTAAAGATATTGTTAAATATGCAATTGAATAAAACATGGTATTAATAAAAATGGTAGAACCATCTTCGTACTTTCTATCATGTGATAGAAACAATAATACGGTTGTTAAACTCATATTCATTAAAAACCATGTTATAGAAAATAAAACGCTTAACAATAATATGAAATAAAAATCGAAATCCAAAAGAAGCGGACTGTCTAATTCGTCAATTAAATCATGCTTAAAAAGAAAAATTGCAATTAAAAAGTAATGAGCTTGTCCAAAAATTGATAATAGAATTTTCGGATAGCTTAACTTAAATCTAAAAAGCTTCACTATATTGCTCATTACTTTTTTAATTTGCTTTCAAAATGAAAAACTTAATTAACTAAATACCCCTACCAATTAACCTCATTATTTCATTTTGTCTTTCCCAAAGTTATCGGCTCCTTATAATCTAGACAATACTTAATTCTAGGTATTTTTATACCCGTTATTCGGTATTTACACGTCAAAAAACGCTAAAACACCATTTAACAATTGGTTTTCTTTTTTTCATTATCTTTGATTTACTAACCAAAAACACTATAATTATGTTATTCAATCCTATTGCTGTTATTGTAGCAGCGCTCTCTACTTTTATAGTAGGTTTTATTTGGTATAATCCCAAAGTTTTCGGAACTATTTGGATGCAGGAATCTGGCATGACGGAAGAAAAAGCGAAGCAAGGCAACATGGTTAAAATCTTCGGGCTTACTTTGATTTTTTCACTTATGATCGCTTTTATGTTACCTACATTTGTGATTCATCAAATCGGTGCGCTACAGGCTTCCGGAGGAAACAGTAATGACGAAGCTTATCTAGCCTTTATGCAGGTTCACGGAGAAAGTTTCCTTTCATTTAAGCATGGTGCTTTACATGGCTTTATATTAGGAGTCTTATTTGTTCTTCCTATTACTGCTATTAATAGTCTATTTGAACAAAAATCATGGAAGTATATTCTGATCACAAGCGGTTACTGGATTGTTTCACTTACTATAATGGGTGCTATTATTTGCAGCTGGCATTAATTTTCCCTTTTATCAGGACATTTTACTTTGAAAAATATCACTTTTACTATATTTCAAGATGTAAACAATCTACCTGAAAATTGGGATAGTGTTTCACATTATAATCATTTTTTACAAACGCCATATTTACAGGTTTTACAAGAATCAGCTCCTGTCAATATGGTTTGTTTCTTCATTGGTATCTTTGAAAATAATGAATTAATCGGAACTGCTTTAGCACAGTACTTAAATTTAAACAAATTAGAATCTTTCGGAGAACGGGATCATTGCTTAAAAACTACTATACGCAATTTCGCTTTTAAAAATTTTGCTTCTCATGTTTTATTTTTGGGAAATAATATGATAACCGGACAAAATGGTTATACATTCAATAAAGAAATCAGCTTTCAAGAAATCAGCCGATTAATGATTGAATGTGCTGATGCTTTAATCGCGTACTTTAAACAAAGAAATACCAAGATTCATCTCGTAAGCTTTAAAGATTTTTATCGTGATTGTTCTTCCGAATTAAAAAAGTATGAGTTTCAAAAGCTTTATGAGTTTTCGGCTCAGCCCAATATGATTTTAACAATTCATAAAGATTGGAAAACTAAGAAAGATTATAGTAATGCTTTTACAAAAAAATACCGGGATCAATACAAAAGAGCTCGGAAAAAATTCGAAGGAATTATAACGAAAGAGCTTAGCCTAGAAGACGTTTTACAACAAGAAGAGCAAATATACCGGTTGTATCACTATGTAGCCCAAAATGCTCCGTTTAATACCTTCTTTTTAGCAAAGGATCACTTTTCTACTTTTAAAAAACAATGTGGCAGTCGTTTTAGAATTTGCGGATATTATCTGAATGGCACTTTAATAGGTTTTCATTCTTTATTGCTAAACGATGAAACCTTAGAAACTTATTTTTTAGGGTATGATGAAAAAGTTCAAAAAGAGAAACTTTTGTATCTGAATATGCTTTACAACATGACCGAATTTGGCATTGAAAACGGATTTAAGAAAATTATATTCGGAAGAACAGCTTTAGAAATTAAAAGTTCAATCGGTGCACACCCAATTAAAATGTCCGGGTTTATTTTCCATACCAACAAATTGATTAATCATTTTATAGAAACCATTTTTACGCAACTTGAACCGGATGTTTCATGGCAAGAAAGACATCCGTTCAAATCGGTAACCTCTGACTAAATGGAATCCATTTCCATGTGGACTGTTTCCCAATCTTCCATAAGCTGATTCAAATCTTTCTTTTTTTGTTCATACGCAGCAAAGAAAGAAGCATCTTCCATTAATTTTTCATAGTTTTCTGCCAGATTTTCATCGTCTTTTCGAATAGCTTTTTCGAGTTCATTGATCTGACTTTCAATTTTACTTAATCTATTCTGTAATGACTTTTGTTTCTTTTGTTCCTCATAAGAAAGACTTTTCTTTTCCTGTTGCGGAGATTTGGAAACAGAAACAATTTCATCCTTTTTCTCTATTTCACGCATATCCTGAGCATTGCGTTGTTCTAAGAAGAAATTGATATCACCTAAGTACTCTTTTATTTTCTGGTCTTTAAATTCATAAACCGTATTGGTCAACCCTTGTAGAAAGTCACGATCGTGTGATACAATCAACAATGTTCCTTCGTAATTCTTAAGCGCTTCTTTCAATACATTTTTAGATTTGATGTCCAAGTGATTGGTAGGCTCATCCATCAGCAAAACATTAATGGGCTGCAAAAGCAATTTACAAAGTGCCAAACGATTACGCTCACCTCCTGACAATACTTTTACTTTTTTCTCTACATCATCTCCTCTAAATAGAAAAGCCCCTAACATATCTCTGACCTTTGATCGGTTAGAATCATTAGCAGCATCTAGCATTGTATCTAGAAGTGTTTTTTCTCCATCCAAATATTCTGCCTGATTTTGAGCAAAATATCCTAACTGAACGTTATGTCCTAATTTAATCGTTCCATCGTATTTAAATTCGTTGACAATGGCTTTTATAAAAGTAGATTTCCCTTGACCGTTTTGTCCAACAAATGCAATTTTATTTCCTCTTTCCACTAAAAGTGAAATATCTGTCAGTACTTTTTTATCGCCAAAACTTTTAGAAACGTGTTCTGCTTCAACCACCACTCTACCTGGTGTTACAGAAACCGGAAAAGAAATTGACATCACGGAATTATCATCTTCATCTACTTCTATCCGTTCTACTTTTTCCAATTTCTTAATCAGTGATTGTGCCATAGCCGCTTTAGAAGCTTTATAACGGAACTTTTCTATCAATTTTTCTGTTTCTTCGATTTTCTTAGCCTGATTTTTAGATGATGCCAGTTGAATTTCCCGTTGCTCTTTACGTGCTATTAAATATTTAGAATAAGGTTTATTGTAATCGTAAATTTTGCCTAAAGAAATTTCAATAGTTCTATTGGTTACATTATCCAAAAACATTTTATCGTGAGAAACGATAACCACAACTCCCGGAAAGTTCTTTAAAAAGCTTTCTAACCAAATGATACTTTCAATATCCAAATGGTTGGTTGGCTCATCCAGTAAAAGCACATCATTGCTTTGCAATAATAGTTTAGCTAACTCAATACGCATTCTCCATCCGCCGGAAAAAGATTCTGTGAGGTTGTTAAACTCTCCTCTTTTAAAACCTAATCCTAATAAAATTTTCTCTGTTTCGCCTTTATAATGATAACCTCCTAAAATTTCGTATTGATGTGTTGCTTCGCTTAGCTCATCGATTAAATTATGATAATATTCGCTTTCATAATCCGTTCTGTTTGCCAACTGATGGTTGATATCATCAATACGCAATTCTACTCTTACAATCTCTTCAAACGCCTGATAGGCTTCTTGCAAAACAGTTCGTCCTAGTTCAAAATCAATATCCTGACGTAGAAATCCTATTTTTACTTCTTTCTCAGTGGCAATTGTACCTGAATCCGGTTTCAGATCTCCTGCCAATATCTTCAACATGGTCGATTTTCCCGCTCCATTTTTACCTACTAATCCTACTCTGTCACCTGAACCAAGGCGAAAAGTTACTTCTTCAAAAAGGTATGTTCCTCCAAATGAAACCGATAAATTATGTATATTCAGCATTGTTAATTTTTGTTACAATTGTTACAGATATGCATACAAGTTGTAGTATCTTTGTATAAATTTTTTGCAAATGTTAAAAAAAGGATCGAAACTCTATAGCATTTTAACAGGAACTTGTCCAAAATGCAACGAAGAGAGTATGTACGAGGACTCTAATCCTTATCATATCAGCAAGATATATAAAATGCATGAAACTTGCAGCCATTGTCACACTAAATATCAAATTGAGCCTTCATTTTTTTATGGAGCGATGTATGTGAGTTATGCACTAGGTATAGCTTTTAGTGTTGCCGCCTTTATTATTTCGTATGTTTTTATCGGCTCTAGCTTAAAAACAGCTTTTATTGCTATTATCGGTACATTAATTGTTTTCATGCCTGTTATTATGAGACTTTCCAGAAGTATTTGGATCAATTTTTTTATTAACTATGATAAAGACTGGAAAAAACATTTAAATGAAAAAAAGAGCTAAGATTTAGCTCTTTTTTTATAATATCTTTCAATATCGATTTCTTTATCTAAGGGAATATTCTCTTCCAGATGCTCTAATAAGCTTTTAGCTAGAAACGGACCTAACATAACACCTCGAGTTCCTAAACCGTTTAACAAATGGATATTTCGGTATTGATTATGAGTTCCTACTAAAGGTCTTCTGTCCTTAACTGTTGGCCTAACACCTGCCAGATGTTCTATAACTTCATAATCACAGGTGATTAATTCATTCAATTTTTCAATTAATTCCTGTTTTCCTTCAGCTGTTGGCTCATTTGTTTTATCACTCCAATTATACGTGGCACCGACCTTATAAATATCCTCTCCTATTGGCAATATAAAGATGTTTGATTTGATAATCTCATTAATTTTCAAATTCGGAGCTTTAATATGCAGTAATTCTCCTTTTGTTCCGTCTAATGGCAAATCCTGAAAATATGGGTTCTGATGCAATCCAAAACCTTCTGCAAAAATAATATGATGAGCTTTATGCTCTTTGTAAGTAACACATTCTTTACTAATTTTCAGAGCATCATAATCAAACGAATCTTCTACTAAAAGTTGCTCCTTTTTCAAATACTCTCTATAGCTCAAAACCATTTTCTGAATATTTAGATAACCAGAATACAGCACTTCTCCAAAACCATAAGGCGCCGGACAATATTGGTAATCCAAATAAGCAATCTTAGGATTTAAAAAAGATGCTAATTTCGGTTTATCAGCAGCGACAAACCAATTATTCTGCTCTTCAATTGAGGCGAACTTTCTCAAAATAGGCATCGGATAATCAAAAGTAATACGAAGCTTTTCTTGTAAATTAGGATAAAACACAGAAGTTATATCTAATTGTTCCTGAGCTTTCCATATTTCGCTAAAACGTTTCAGAACAACGGGATTATACAGACCTCCTGCCACCATAGAAGAAGGTTGTGAATTATTCTCAAAAACTAAAATTTTTTTCTCTTTTTGCAATGCAAATTCAGCAAAACAAACACCTGCTAAGCCAGACCCTACAATTAAATAATCTATCATGGTACAAAAATAAAAAACTCCTATCACAGGATAGGAGTTTTTAAATTAAATTGGAGAAAAATTATATTAATAATTCCACATGTCTTGTTCAAAGTCACGGATTTTCTCTTTAATTCTATCCGCTTCTAACAATTGCATTTGAGCATTTTCTTGCATATAATCTTTAATCTCACGATCGCCATAAACGTTTTCTTCTAAGTAAATAACAGAGCTAAAACGTCTAGCATTCAATAAATGATCGAAAGAAAAAGGCATAGCTGAGTTTCTGTCATTAAATGCTTTTGCTTCATGCAAAATATCTCTTACAGCTGGGAAATAAACCCAAAATAATTCGATATAATCTTTTTCGTCATTGTTCATGGTATAAACATCTGGAACAACCGGACAAATACCTAACATACGGTATTTTAATTCTCCCTGACGTTTGTCGAAATACCAATATCCAACAATTTTATAAGAATCTACATGGTAAGCTTCTATCTGAGTTTTAGTAATAAACTCTTCAGGAATAGCTTCCCCTGCATTAAAATACTCACGACCAGCATCGGTAGTATCTATGTATACTAAAGAAGCCTCAATGTCTTTTAATGATTTTTTATCTGTAAAATAACTTGAGTCATAAACCTCAGTAATTTTACCATCTTTAATTGCATTAATCAAAACATTGTATAAAGGCTGTCTTTCCTTAGTTTTCATAATTTCACCTTCAACGGGAAAGTAGTATGGAAAATTTACTCTTTCGTCAAGATCAATAATTTCCCAAATTCTCTTACCCATTAAAACATCTCTATCCATTACATAACCGTAAGGTAGTGGTTTATCATTATCAGCTACTAATTCAGCTTCTGTTTTTTTCCCGATTTGGTCAGGAGTTTTTGCATTTAATAAGTTAGATTGAGCAAATGTAAAAGTAGAACTTAAACCTAATGCTACGACTAACACAACTTTTCTCCAATTCATTTTTCTTTACTTTAGAGTTTAAAATATAAACTTAAAAATCTTTATATTATTGTACTTCAAATGTACAAGGCGCTGTCTTTTTCAACATAATTGAACTTCCAGCTAATTTAGTTTTAACTTCAGAAATGATAATTACATCACCTCTAGCAGCTTTTGAAATAGCAGCTTTTGCTCTTCCGTCCATTTTATTTCCGGAAACAACGATTGTAGGTTGTCCAGGAACTTTAATGTTAAAGCCAACAACATTAATATTTAAATCAAAATCAAAGTCATCTAACTCAGCTGTTACAGTAGAAACTTCTAAACTAGATTTAGGTCCTTTAGCTGCAACTTCTCTTCTAATTTTACCCTGAGGAGCTGGAATATCTTTAATTCTGAATGTTTTCTTATCTGAAACTCCTTGTCCGTCAGGTAATTTACCAGTTACATTGATAGTAACCTCTCTACCTTGACCAGGACTCATATTATATTGTCCAACTTTAGATCCTTTAGTTAAACCAGGAGCACTAGCAGAAACTTTATCATCAGAAATACCTGCGAATGAAATTGTCATTGGATTAACTACACCACGATAAACAACATTCATTTTATCAGCAGAAATTGTAGCTGAATTTGGCTTAGGTACTACTACATAGTTTCCTTTAATATCAATATCAACTGGTTTTCCTTCTTCCATGAAAGTAAATTTACCAGTAATATCATGCTCACCAACGTTTCCAGCGTTAAAACCTAACATAACTTGACCATCTTGCAATGAGTTAGTCAAATCAATCTCGCCACCGTTAACTACCACTTTAGTAGGAACAGTTGACTTGTCATAACGACCTAAAACTACTTTACCTTTAAATTGCTCACCAGCAAAGAAAGCTGATTTTTCAGGAATTACAATTGCATTATAATTTCTAAAAGATGCAACTGTTGTTAAAGCATTACCTAAGAATGCATTATAAATATCGGCTTCAACCGATTTAACATCATTTTGTAAAGCACTCAACTTAGCGATAGTAGCGATAGCCGGGAATCCTTTGAAATGATAATCTAAATATTTCTTTTTAACTCCTTCTCCATCCTTTATATCTTCAGTTGAAAACTTCTTTTTCAAATTATCTAAAATAACTTGATATTTAACATTGTTTCCTAAAGCTGATTCGATACCTTTTCTATATTTATCAAAAGCTTCTACAATAGTCTTACCTTCAGCCGAATAACCATCTCCTGAAAACCATTTCTCATCGATAGTTGACTTATCCATAGCCTCATAAGGTAATTTTCCTTCCTCTTTTTCAAATCCTGATTCTACAGAAACCTTTGTTTTTTCAAGAAAATCATAAAATACTTTAGAAACAGATTTTATTTCCGAAGCTTTTTTATAAACTTCCTTAAATTGATCTGGACTATCTGTTGCTTTTTGTTCAATAGAACCTAACAACGCTGTATTACTATCAGATAAAGATGAATTCGCTGTATCAAATTTCTCATTCATCAAACCGAAAGCGGTTAAAACCTCTTTCGACATATTTAAAGCTAACATTGCGATGAAAACCAAATACATCAGGTTAATCATCTTCTGTCTAGGGGTTAATTTTCCTCCTGCCATTTCTTATAATTTTGTCTTTATGTTATAAAATAAGTTGAATAAATATGATAATTAAAAAATTATCTATTACTCATTGCAGAAAGCATACCACCATAAACAGCGTTCAATGAAGCAATATTAGATGTCATTGATTGCATTTGCTCTTTTAATTTAGCTGCATTTTCAGCGATTTCTTCATTAGCAGCAGCATTTTTCTGAGCACTATCTAATTGAGATTGGTATAAGGTATTTAAAGTTTCTAAATTTTTAGCAGCGCTTACCATCTCATCAGCATATTTCTTTTGAGAAGCAATAGCATCTACAGTAGGAGCAATGTTTTTAGCAGCACCTTCAAAATTTTTGATACTGTTTCCTAAGCTTTCCATTAAAGCTCCATCAATTTTAGCTTCTTTTAATAAGCTATCTAATTTTTGAGATAATAAACCTTGAGCTTCAGCAGGGTTTTCAGCTTTTTTACCTTTTTCTTTTGGTTGTCCACCAGCTAATTCAGGATAAACTAAAGACCAGTCTAATTCTTTTTCTACAGGCTCGAAAGCTGATAAAGCAAAGATAAATGCTTCTGTTAACAAACCTACAATAAGCATAGGTCCTGCACCAGGCCAGTGCATTAATTTGAACAATGCTCCAACGATTACTACTGCCGCTCCCATTCCATAAAGGAATCCCATTGCTTTTTTACTTAAAATTGCCATAATAAATAATTTTTAGTTAGTTAAGTTAATTATAATTAAAATTGGTTAAATAATACGTGCCTTCTTATTTTGGTCTTGTTCCTGTAGCTGCAGTTCCCATATAATCCTGAACAGTTCTAAAGCCGATATAACTACGAGCTGAATCAGCATATTCAAAATCACGAGTACCTACTTGAAGGAAATATCCAACATCTTTCCAAGAACCGCCTCTTACTACTTTTCTTTGATTTTTTTGATCAGGAACATTTGGATTCATTGTAGAAACAAATTCGTAAGCTCCCGGATCATAAGAAGATTGAGTCCATTCAGCTACATTCCCCGCCATATTATACAAGTTAAAATCATTTGGCTCATAAGACTTCGCTTCTACAGTATAAAGCGCTCCGTCTGCTGCATAATCCCCTCTGTTTGGTTTAAAGTTTGCCATAAAACAACCTCTGTCATTTTTAGCATAAGGACCACCCCATGGGAAAGTTCCAGACTCTACACCACCTCTTGCTGCATATTCCCATTCAGCTTCGGTTGGCAAACGAAAAGAGTTAACCTGATCTCTTCCTTTTTTCTTTTTAATATATGAATTTTTATACAAAGTTCTCCATGCACAAAATGCTTTAGCTTGATTCCAAGAAACACCCACTACCGGATACTCGTCATAAGCAGCATGCCAAAAATAATCATTATGCATTGGCTCATTATAAGAATATGCAAAATCTTTAATCCAAACTGTTGTATCAGGATAAATCTCAATCGGAGGGTTTTCACTATACAAACCTTTTCTTCCTTTCTTTTTAACCGCTTTATTCCAATCTACTTCTTTGTATCTGAACTGTAATTTAGACACATCAATTGTTTTTAATCCGTTATAAGATTCTGATTCTGGTAAGTACATAGAATCCATAACTTCAACATAATACTCATCCGGATATTTCTGAGGATCTGTAATCAACTTTGCTTTATGATTTAACTTTCTTCCTGCATACATATCATCATCTGTCCCCAAGCTATAGTAGTTCTCATACATATACTTGTCATAAGGAGACATTTCTTCTACATTAGCATCTGCAAAAGCAAAATCACCGATACTTCCTGTTGCTTTACCGTTTCCTCCATCTGCAGAACCGCCACCTCCAACTTCATCAGCCAAAATAGCCAATCTTGTTCTTATAATAGAGTCTTTTACCCAATTAACAAATTGACGATACTCTGCATTTGTAATTTCAGTTTCATCCATGTAAAACGAACGAACAGTTACAGTCTTTGTCGGAGCATCTTGAATATTGGCTAAATCATCATCTGACTTACCCATTATAAATGCCCCACCAGGGACTAAAGTCATTCCGTATGGTTTTTCAGGATGCCATTTTTTACTTTTTGCACCAACTAATTCACCTCTATCGCCCTTACCACAGCTGATAAACAATGACAAGATTGCTGAAAATGCAACTAACTTCTTCATATAAATTTGGGTTAAAAATATTTTTACTTTTTAAGGGCGTAAACCTATTCAATAATTTTGAAAAAAACAATATTTTTCGAAAAAAACCTTAAAAAAATCTTAAATGCTTTCAAATCATTGCATAAAATACTCATTTAAAGGCCTATTTATAACAAATTACGCCGTTGTGCTTTCCACCACCGTTCCGGTATTTCCTGCTCACAAGCTGCTAAATAATCTTCATGCGAGCAAGGTAATAACGTATTTTTCTTTATTTTATTATCCTTATTTGAAATAAATGGTATTTCTATCCACCATCTACCCGTCCTGTCACTTTTGTAAAAAATCAATTCTTCATCATCAATTGGAACAATATATTTAAAATAATTATCCTTTGTTCCAAAAGGGTATTCTCCCGACCTTAATGCAAAGCCTTCTAAGAAGTACCAAAGAATTTGTGACACCAAAGATACTTCTTTTGTTGAATTATTAAAATTAAAAACACCTAAAGTTGAAACTTTATCACTAATTCCTGCATACCTTATTAAAGCGCATATTTCCTTTCCGTCAAAGCCATTAGGATTAAAGTTGTTAAAATTTCCTGAAAAAGAAGATTGAACTGAAAGCATATCCACACTCACCACATCTGCATCTCTGAAAACAGGCTCTGCAATACTAATACTATTAGAAACCTGCCCTAACCTATATGCCTCAAAATAAAGCTTCTCTATCAAATCTATTTCTTCTTGCGAGTTGAGATAGGTTTGATAGCCTAAATTAGCGTAATTAAAAAGATTATTAGGTTCTTCTACTACGATTCGCGATAAATACGAATTAGCCATTACATCATTCTCTTTTGCGAAATCAAATTTACTATCTACAGTAACTAAATTCACCATTTGCTCTAAAGCGTCAAAAGAGCGATACACAGCATACGTTAAATCCTGAGAACCTCCAATAACAATCGGGATAATCCTTTTCTTTAAAAGATCTTCACAAACTGTTTGTACTAAAAAATAGGTATCTTCTATAGAAGCACCCGGTGCTATAGTTCCCAAATCCGCTAAAGTCAACCCCCAATTACCCGGAAAAAGGCTATAAAAATACTTCCTAAAAGCTGTAAAATCAATTTCTGTATTAGATTCTACCATACCTCTATATTCATTTACCGTAATCAGAGCTACCTGAACATTATCCAAATCCGGAAATTCACTTTCTGTGTTAAAAAGCGTTTTCTTTCCTAATGTTTGAGGAGATAATTTTTCTAAAAAACTTAGAAACTCATCTTCTACAGGCTGTAAAAAATCAAATACCATATTTTATTTCTTTTTGGCCGTTGTCTTTTTAGCTGTAGCTTTTTTGGCAGCTGTTTTTTTAGCAGGAGCTTTCTTTTCAATTAAATCTTTAACTTGTTCTAAAGTTAATTTTTCGGCATCAACTTCTTTCCCTAACTCTATTTTAATCTTACCTTTCAAGATTACAGAACGTCCCCAACGTGCTTTTTCCACCCGGATACCTTCTTCTTTCCAGTCGTGAACCAGTTTATCTTTTTCTTTTTGTAATTTATCTTGGATAAGCTCTTTTACATCATCATTTGTCAGCTTATCAAAATTATATTTTTTACTCACATTAATAAACATTCCATCCCATTTAATAAATGGCCCGAAACGCCCCACTCCTTTTTGAACCGGCTTCCCTTCATAAGTAGCAATAGGAGCGTCTGCTTGTTTTTTCTCTTCAATTAATTCAACAGCTCTTTCCAAAGTAACATCTAAAGGCTCTTCTCCTTTCGGTAAAGAAATAAAAGTTTTACCGAAGCGGACATAAGGGCCAAAACGTCCATTATTTACCTCAACCTCTTCTCCTTCATAGTTTCCTAATGATTTTGGCAATAAAAACAAGGTTAAAGCTTCTTCTAACGTAATCGTTCCTATATTCTGTTCCGGCAATAAACTTGCGAACTGTTTATTTTCATCTTCAGCATCACCAATTTGAGCCATCGGACCAAATTTACCTAATCGAACTGAAACCGGCTTACCACTTTCCGGATGAACACCTAAAATCCTTTCTCCCGTTTCTCTATCTGCATTTTTTTCAACATCAATAACATTCGGATGAAAATGACTGTAGAAATCTTTCATCATTTGCACCCAATCTTCTTTTCCTTCTGCTATTTCATCAAAGTCCTGCTCTACTTTAGCTGTAAAGTTATAATCTAAGATTGTTTCGAAATTAGAGACCAAGAAATCGTTTACAATTATACCTATATCTGTAGGAACTAATTTTCCTTTATCCGAACCGGTTGTTTCTGTTAAAACTTTAGCATTGATTTCTGCACCTTTTAATGTCAGCTGGTTGTATTTTCTTTCTACTCCTTCATTAGTCCCTTTTTCCACATAATTACGAGCTATAATCGTTGAAATTGTCGGCGCATAAGTTGACGGACGGCCGATACCCAATTCTTCCAGTTTTTTAACCAAAGAAGCTTCGGTATATCGACTTGGCGGACGTGAAAAACGCTCTGTTGCTACAATAGTATTATTTGTTAACTTCTCACCTACTCTTAGTGCCGGCAGCATACCTTCTTGCTCTTCCTCATCGTCATCATGTCCTTCTAAATATACTTTCAAAAAGCCTTCAAACTTGATCACTTCTCCACTAGCGGCAAACTGTTCTTTATGATTTGAAGCCTCAATTTTTACATTAGTCCTTTCCAATTGCGCATCACTCATTTGCGAAGCTAATGTTCGTTTCCAGATTAAATCATACAATCTGGCTTGATCGCGATCCAAATCTACTGTATGACGACTCATATCTGTCGGACGAATAGCTTCGTGAGCTTCTTGAGCACCTTTAGATTTGGTTGCAAAATTACGTGGTTGAGAAAATTCTTTTCCGTAATAACTTTCAATTTCGGCCTTCGCTGCCGTCATAGCTTCTTGAGAAAGATTTACGCTATCCGTTCTCATATATGTAATCAACCCCGCTTCGTACAATCTTTGCGCAATTTGCATGGTAATACCAACCGGCAAATACAATTTACGAGCAGCTTCCTGCTGTAAAGTCGATGTTGTAAAAGGAGCTGCCGGTGTTTTTTTAGTTGGCTTAGTTTCTAAATCGCTTACTTTATATTGAGAACCGATATTTTGTTTTAAGAAAGCTTCTGCCTCTACTTTTGAATTAAAGTTTTTAGGCAAACGTGCTTTAAATGTTTTTCCTGCTTCATTAGCAAATTCAGCAACAATACTATAAGACGCTTCTGCATTAAAATTTTGAACTTCGCGTTCGCGTTCTACAATCAAACGCACAGAAACTGACTGTACGCGTCCGGCAGAAAGTCCGCCTTTTACTTTTTTCCACAATACCGGCGACAACTCATACCCTACCAATCTATCTAAAACCCGTCTTGCTTGTTGTGCATTTACTAAATTATAATCAATCCCTCTCGGATTTTCAATAGCTTTTTGAATAGCCGATTTTGTAATCTCATGAAAAACAATACGTTTGGTTTTTTCCGGTTTTAATTTCAACTCTTCTGCCAAATGCCAAGAAATAGCTTCCCCCTCGCGATCCTCATCGGAAGCCAACCAAACGGTTTCGGCTGATTTAGCTAAATCTTTGAGTTTTTTTACCAAAGTCTTTTTATCGCTGGAAACTTCATATTTCGGTTTAAAATTATGATCTACATCTACACCGATTTCCTTTGAAGGTAAATCTGCAATGTGACCAAAACTTGATTCTACCTGAAACTCTTTTCCCAGAAATTTTTCGATAGTTTTTGCTTTAGCGGGTGACTCTACGATTACTAAATTCTTTGCCATGTCCTTTATTATTTGTGGCAAAAGTATAAGTTTTTTTTAAATTTTTCCGTGATTGCCGTTTTTATCACAAATAAATAGTTAAAGATAATATGACATCTTGTCATATTTTAGATTTTAGTATTATCTTTGCCCATTAAACGTTTCGGAAGATATATAAATGGAAAAGATTATTGAAGAGAATAAACAAGGGACCAGCCTTGTACAAGAACAGAAGGAAGGCAATACTAAAAAACTTTTCATCGAAAGTTATGGTTGCCAAATGAATTTTTCGGATAGTGAAATCGTTGCTTCTATATTAGCGAACGAAGGCTATAACACTACGCAAAACATGGAAGAGGCAGATTTAGTTCTAGTTAACACTTGCTCTATCAGAGACAAAGCGGAACAAACGGTTCGTAAACGCCTTGAACAATATAATGCTATAAAAAAAATCAACCCAACCATGAAAGTTGGGGTTTTGGGCTGTATGGCTGAACGTTTGAAAGACAAATTTCTAGAAGAAGAAAAAATTGTTGACATGGTAGTAGGTCCGGATGCTTACAAAGACATTCCTAATCTTTTGAAAGAAGTTGATGAGGGACGTGATGCTATTAATGTGATCTTATCCAAAGAAGAAACTTATGGTGATATTCAACCGGTACGTTTAAGCAGCAATGGTGTTTCTGCCTTTGTTTCCATTACCCGCGGATGTGATAATATGTGTACTTTTTGTGTAGTTCCGTTTACACGCGGACGGGAACGTAGTCGTGACCCGCACAGTATTTTAGAAGAAATTCAAGATTTATGGGATAGAGGGTTTAAAGAAGTTACACTTCTGGGGCAAAATGTAGACAGCTATTTATGGTATGGTGGTGGTTTGAAAAAAGATTTTGACAAAGCAACTGAAATGCAAAAAGCCACAGCAGTTGATTTTGCTCAATTATTAGACCAATGCGCTACTCAATTCCCAAAGATGCGTTTTCGTTTTTCAACTTCTAATCCGCAGGACATGCATGTGGAAGTGATTGAGGTTATGGCCAAACACCATAATATATGTAAATACATTCACTTACCAGTACAATCGGGAAGCACTCGTATCTTGAAAGAAATGAACCGTCAACATACGCGTGAAGAATATATTGCTTTGGTTGACAAAATTTACGAATTGATTCCGGATATTTCTTTATCTCAAGATATGATTTCAGGATTCCCAACAGAAACCGAAGAAGATCACCAAGATACATTGTCATTAATGGAGCACGTTCGTTATGATTTCGGATTTATGTTTGCCTATTCGGAAAGACCAGGAACTTTAGCCGCCAGAAAAATGGAAGATGATGTACCAGAAGAGATAAAAAAACGTCGTTTAAACGAAATTATCGATTTACAACAACGCATTGCTTTAGAAAGAACGCAACGTTTTGTGGAACAAACAGTAGAAGTTTTAGTTGAAAAAGACTCAAAACGTTCTGACAAGCACTGGAGCGGAAGAAATTCTCAAAATACAGTTGTGGTTTTCCCTAAAGAAAATTATAAACCAGGCGATTTCGTAATGGTAAAAATTTCAGATTGTACAGCTGCTACATTAATTGGCGACGCTGTTGGCTATTCTGAAAATATGCAATAATATTAGTTGAAAGACTAAAGTTTGAAAATCGAAAGAAATACTTTTTGACTTTCAACTTTTGACTTTTGGCTTTCAGACTTAAAAAAATGGAAAGCATTCAAAATATAAAACAACGCTTCGAAATCATTGGTAACGATCCAAAATTAAATCGTGCACTTGAAAAAGCCATTCAGGTCGCACCGACTGACATTTCTGTTTTGGTTACCGGCGAAAGTGGTGTTGGTAAAGAAAGTATTCCCAAAATAATTCATGCACTTTCGCACCGAAAACACGGAAAATATATTGCCGTAAACTGCGGTGCCATTCCGGAAGGAACTATAGACAGTGAACTTTTTGGTCACGAAAAAGGTTCGTTTACCGGAGCAACCTCTACTCGTGAAGGTTATTTTGAAGTAGCTGACGGCGGAACTATTTTCTTAGATGAAGTGGGAGAATTACCATTAACTACGCAAGTTCGTTTGTTGCGTGTTTTAGAAAACGGCGAATTCATCAAAGTGGGTTCATCTCAAGTTCAAAGAACAAATGTTCGTATTGTCGCTGCTACCAATGTAAATATGCAGGAAGCTATCACTAAAGGCAAGTTTAGAGAAGATTTGTATTATCGTTTGAGTACCGTTGAAATCCATTTACCGCCATTACGCGAACGCAAAGATGATATTCATATCTTATTCCGAAAATTTGCATCTGATTTTGCACAGAAATACAAAATGCCGGCTATCCGACTTTCTGAAGATGCTGTTCAATATCTGTTGCGTTATCGCTGGAGCGGAAACATTCGTCAATTGCGAAATATTGCAGAGCAAATTTCCGTTTTGGAAACCAATAGAGATATTTCTTTAGCTACTTTACAAAGTTATCTTCCCGCAGAAGGAAACAACCTCCCTTCTGTTGTAAACAATACGAAATCAGAAAGTGACTTCAGTAACGAAAGAGAAATTTTATACAAAGTCCTTTTTGACATGAAAGCGGACTTAAATGACTTGAAAAAGTTAACTTTGGAATTGATGCAAAACGGAAGTGCTAAAGTACAGGAAAATAACAAAACCCTGATTCAACGTATTTACGGTCAAAACGAAGACAACATTTTTCTTGAAGAACAACCCGATACCGAAATTATTCCGGTAAAAGAAAACGAGATAATCACTCCGAAAGAATTCCACCATGACGATTTAGATGATGATCAATATGTTTTTGAAGACGCTGTTGAAGAAGAAACTTTAAGCTTAGAAGCTAAAGAAATTGAATTGATCAAAAAAGCTTTGGAACGCAACAGAGGCAAACGTAAAGCTGCAGCTGATGAATTAGGAATTTCGGAAAGAACATTATATAGAAAAATTAAACAATACGATTTATAACATGATTTCTAAAATAAAATATAGTTTCTCTTTACTAATCATTATTATATTATTTACAGGTTGTAGTGTGAATTACAATTTTACAGGAACCGGAAAAATCGACGCCGACACATTTCAGGTGAATTATTTTAAAAATTCTGCCGATCTGATAGAACCCGGAATTGAAAGAACTTTCACGCTTCGTTTACAAGATTTGATTCAAAATCAAACCAACTTAAACTTAGTTAATCACGACGGTGATTTGGTTTATGAAGGCGAAATTGTGGAATACCGTATTGCACCTATGACTGCTACAGCCGATCAAAAAGCTGCTCAAAACCGTTTAACTATTTCTGTTAATGTTCGTTTTACCAATAAAAGACATGAGGACGAAGATTTTGAAAAACGATTTTCATTCTATCATGACTATCCGGCAAACGAACAAATGACAGGGAGCCGTTTATCAACAGCATTAGAAGAAATTTACGAACGTATTACGCAAGATATTTTTAATGCTTCACTAGCTAAGTGGTAAAAACCTAAAACAATTCTTTTGAACAGTACTGATTTAACATATTTACTTAATAAACCCGAAGCCATCAATGATGTTCAAACAGCTTCACTTGAAGCTGTAATGCAACAGTTTCCTTATTTTCAGGCAGCTCGGGCTTTATACTTAAAAGGTTTGTATAACAATCAGAATTTTCGATACAATTACGAATTAAAAAAAACAGCTGCTTATACAACAGACCGAAGTATTTTATTTGATTTTATCACTTCAGAAAAATTCAGCACACTTCAAAAACAAAACATAGAACAGCAGTTAAATGCAATTGAAGAAATTTCTGTTTCTGAAAGTGAATGGGTTAATCCGGAAACGCAAAAAAATGAAACCGCTGTAACTGACATTAGTAGTAATTCTGAAGAATTAAAAGAAGAAAATCACACTGAAAATATTGCTCTCATTATTGAAAAAGAAGATGTATCTATTGAAGAACATTTACAAATAGGTAAGCCTTTTAACTTCAATCAGAGTGAAAAACATTCATTCAATGAGTGGTTACAATTGACTAAAATTGCACCTATTGAACGAAATGAAGAACAAAAAACACCGGAAATAGATGTTGAAAAATCTAAAAAATTTGATTTAATTGACAAATTTATTGAGGCTAATCCAAAAATTATTCCAACAAAAGAAAATACGCCAAGTGCCTTAAACATTGGCAAAAGTATAGAAGAGCCTACACACTTAATGACAGAAACCTTGGCACAGATATACTTAGAACAAAAGAAATATCAACGCGCTATTCAAGCTTATGAAATTTTAATTTTGAAATATCCAGAAAAAAGTAGTTTCTTTGCAGACCGAATTGATAGTATAAAAAAATTACAACAAAATAATAATAACTAGATTATGTTTACAGGATTCTTAATTGCAATAACAATTGTTTGTTTCTTATTGATTTTAGCCATCATGGTTCAAAACCCAAAAGGAGGAGGATTATCTTCTACATTCGGTGGTTCACAACAATTAGGTGGTGTTCAAAAAACAACTGACTTTTTAGATAAAAGTACTTGGACTTTAGGAGGTATCCTAATTGCATTGATCTTATTATCTTCTTTAGCATTTAACAACAGTGCTTCTGGCTCAAAAGTATTAGGAAACGACGAAGTAGCCATTCCTCAAACTGAGATCCCAGCTACTCCTGAAGCGCAACAACAAGCTGTTGAGCAAGCTCCTGCTTCAACTGAAGATGCAGCAAAATAATTGCTTAAAAAATATATTTTCATAAAAAATGCCAGCCTGTCAGTGCTGGCATTTTCATTTTCAGTAAAAATGTCAGAAAAAGTATTTGGCATAATTTCTGAAAAGTATTTGACCGTAAAATTTAACATAAAAAACATAATAATATGTCATTAAACATTAAACCTATTTCAGATCGCGTAGTAATTGAGCCAATGGCTGCAGAAACTACAACGGCTTCAGGAATTATTATTCCTGACACTGCAAAAGAAAAACCTCAAAAAGGAACTGTAGTTGCCGTAGGTAACGGAAAAAAAGATCACAACATGACTGTTAAAGTGGGTGATACTGTGCTTTATGGCAAATACTCAGGTACTGAATTTAAGTACGAAGGTAAAGATTACCTTATTATGCGTGAAGATGAAATTTACGCTATCTTGTAAAAAACAAACAACTTTTAAACCTTAAACATTTAAATAAAAAGAAAATGGCAAAAGATATTAAATTCGACATTGAAGCTCGCGACGGTTTAAAACGCGGTGTAGATGCTTTAGCAAATGCTGTTAAAGTAACTTTAGGACCAAAAGGTAGAAATGTTATTATTTCTAAATCATTCGGAGGTCCTACTGTAACCAAAGATGGTGTTTCTGTTGCAAAAGAAATCGAATTACAAGATCCATTGGAAAATATGGGAGCTCAAATGGTTAAAGAAGTAGCTTCAAAAACCAATGACTTGGCCGGTGACGGTACAACAACTGCGACTGTTTTAGCACAAGCTATTGTAAAAGAAGGACTTAAAAATGTTGCTGCCGGTGCAAATCCGATGGATTTGAAACGCGGTATTGACAAAGCTGTTGAAGCTTTAGTAGAGGACTTAGGAAAACAAGCTCAAGAAGTAGGCGATTCTTCTGAAAAAATCAAACAAGTAGCTTCTATTTCTGCCAATAATGATGATACTATCGGCGAGTTAATTGCAACTGCTTTTACTAAAGTCGGTAAAGAAGGAGTTATTACTGTTGAAGAAGCTAAAGGTACCGACACTTATGTAGATGTTGTTGAAGGTATGCAATTTGACAGAGGTTACCTTTCGCCTTACTTCGTAACCAACGCTGATAAAATGGTTGCCGAATTAGACAATCCTTATATTTTATTATACGACAAAAAGATCTCTAATTTACAAGAGTTACTTCCTATTTTAGAACCGGTTGCTCAATCAAGTCGTCCGTTATTAATCATTGCGGAAGATGTAGACGGACAAGCTTTAGCTACTTTAGTAGTTAACAAATTAAGAGGCGGATTAAAAATTGCTGCCGTTAAAGCTCCAGGTTTCGGAGACAGAAGAAAAGCAATGTTAGAAGATATTGCTATCTTAACCGGTGGTACTGTAATTGCAGAAGAAAGCGGATTCACTCTTGAGAATGCTACTCTAGCGATGTTAGGAACTGCTGAAACGGTTACTATCGATAAAGACAACACTACCATTGTAAATGGTAACGGTGATCCTGAAAATATTAAAGCTCGTGTTAACCAGATCAAAGCTCAAATTGAAACTACAACTTCTGACTACGACAGAGAAAAACTTCAAGAGCGTTTGGCTAAATTAGCCGGTGGTGTAGCTGTATTATACGTTGGTGCTGCATCTGAAGTAGAAATGAAAGAGAAAAAAGACCGTGTTGATGATGCTTTACATGCTACAAGAGCAGCTGTTGAAGAAGGAATTGTTGCCGGTGGTGGTGTAGCTTTAGTAAGAGCTAAAACCGTATTAACAGGAGTACATGCTGTTAATGCTGACGAAGCAACAGGTATTCAAATCGTAAACAGAGCTATTGAAGCTCCTTTGAGAACTATTGTTGAAAATGCAGGCGGAGAAGGTTCCGTTGTAATTTCTAAAGTTTTAGAAGGTAAAGCTGATTTTGGTTTCAATGCGAAAACCGGAGAATACGTAGAAATGTTAAAAGCCGGAATTATTGACCCTAAAAAAGTAACTCGTGTAGCTCTTGAAAATGCTGCTTCTGTTGCCGGAATGATCTTAACTACTGAGTGTGCTTTAATCGATATTAAAGAAGAAACTCCTGCAATGCCTATGGGTGGCGGAATGCCGGGAATGATGTAATATTCTTTCAATAAAATGATAAAAAAACCGATTAGAAATCTAATCGGTTTTTTTATTTTACAATCGTTTGTATTGGCAACACGAATGTAATTGCTCTAATTTTCATGCGGCCTTTTAACCAATATGTTATCAAACTTCAATTACTTGTCCTCTATTCGGAATAACCACATGCATAGTATAATGCTCTTCTATTTTAATCCTTAATTCATCAGCCGCTTCATTTTCACCATGAACTAGAAAAAGAGTCTGCGGTTTTTCTTCCAGATCAGAAAGCCAATTCAACAAGTCTGCCTGATCGCCATGAGCTGATAAACCTTCAATTGACAAGATATTAGCTTCCACAGGATAATATTTTCCATACATTTTTATTTCTTTGGCACCTTCCAATAATTTCCTTCCTCGTGTCCCTTCTGCCTGATAGCCTACCAAAACTACTGTTGTTTCAGGTCTTTTGATATAGCGTTCCAAATACGACAACACTCTTCCTCCGGTAACCATTCCACTAGCGGCAATGACCACTTTAGATCGTTTGTCATATATTGTTTCAATAGTATCTTTATAATCTGAGATCAGTGTAAACATTTTACACATTTCCACACATTCTTCCTGATTCAGTTTGTGCCATTTTCTGTTTTCAATAAACAATTGCAATACATCAATTCCCATAGGAGTGTCAATAATGTAAGGAATATCCGGAATTCTCTCTTGTTTTTTCAATTGCCAGAGTAAATACATTACTGTTTGAACACGCTCTACTGCGAAACTGGGAATAACTATATTCCCTTTTTTATGATATGTATTATTAATAATGAGTTCCAAATCAAACATAGGATCCGTTTTAGGATGCAGACGATTTCCGTAAGTACTTTCCAAGAAGATATAATCTGCTTTTTTAGGTTTTACAGGCGGAAATAACAATACATCATCATCTTGCCCTACATCTCCGGAAAAAACAAATGTTTTTCCTTCGGCAGTAAGCGAAATAGAACAAGCGCCTAAAATATGCGAAGCATAGAAAAATTCAAATCGGATCGAATCAGAAAGTACAATTTCTTCACTAAGGTCTACTGATTTCAACATTGGAAATACTTTTTCGGCATCTGCAACCGTATATAAAGGTTCTGCAGGATCGTGTTTGGAATAATGCTCTTCATTTGCTTTCTCAGCTTCTTCTTCCTGAATTTTAGCACTATCTGACAAGATGAGTTTGGTAATTTCCTTGGTAGGTAATGTACAATAAATCTTTCCTGTAAACCCTTGTTTGATTAATAATGGCAACCATCCACAATGATCCAGATGCCCGTGTGTTAAAATCACACAATCAATGTTTTCAGGCAAAAACGGCAACGGTTCCCAATTGAGTTCCCGAAGGTTTTTTAATCCTTGAAACAAACCACAATCAATCATTATATTCATTTCGGAGGTTTCTAAAACTGTTTTAGAACCGGTAACCGAACCGGCTCCTCCTAAAAAATGTATTTTCATTTGACTATCGATTTAAAAGTTGTGTACATTCCTGTTTTACATTTTTCATTCGACTTTGGCTCAATTTTAAAACAGAAAACGCTTTTTGATAATGCATTAAATCATAAACTGTCAACACATCCTCCATTAATAAGATTTCTTTTTCTGCCATTGTTAATGTCGTCAAACAGGTTATAGGATATACGTTGAACTTATTAACTCTGTCGCGTAAACTTTCACCTTCCGGATAATCCCAACTCATCAATGATAAACCGGAACAAATGGCAAATTCAAGTGCATCTGTTGTGAATCTGTTGTTTGTAACCAACCAACATTTAGAAATCATATCCCCTAGTGAAAACAGTTTGTATCCTTTTTTGTTCACATCATTAAACCGTGATAAAATATACATAGGAACTTTTACATCTGATTTTATGCCATAACTCCCATGAAACTTACATTCAATCATAGCTACGTGATTATCTTTTTTTATCAGTACATCCAACTCATGTGAAATACAATTTCCTTCTACAAAAACATTTGTACGAGTTTGATAGCCTTCCAGTTCAAAAATACGGGCGATAAATTTTTCAAAGTAAAAACCTGCCGGGCCAAGTGCCATAATTCCTGATTTTAAATTATATCGCGCAGCTGTTGCTTTTGATCTGTTTTTTAATCGCTGAAAGGCTAATCGGAAAATTTTTCTCGAAGAAATTCCTTCATATAGTTTAGACGTAATTTCATTAATAACTTCCAATGCTATTTCTCGAGTAGCTCCTGATGCAATCAGGGAACGAATTAGTTTTTCCTGATCAAACTGAACTTCTTCTCCAGAATATTTTTTTATTTTCATGGCGTTTGAATAGAAATCCTAATGTACAAATTATTTCACAAATTTCTGATAATAAAACGCCGGAATGAACAAAACAAGAAATAAAGGCTGAATCAGAAATCTTCTTACATAAAACAACATCATGTAATCCGGATTACGATAAAGCAACACAAAAAAGATTGTATTTAACACTAAAAAGAATAACACATACATCCAGAGTGAAATGGTAATAATCTGTTTTTGTTTAAACAAAACATATAGAATTCCTAATGAAAGAACTGTGTTTAACCAATAACGAAACAACAATCCTAAAAACAATTGAAAGGTATTAAAATCCGGTAATTTCTGATGTTGAAATTCTGTTTTAAAAAAATGTATGAAAGGATCATAAAAAAGAGAATCTTCAAAAGCCCTTACCCCTACCAATAGCAGTAAAAGTACAGCTATGGCTACAATACTCTTTTTATTCAGTAACATCTCTTTTGGCATACCCTGAAACTTTTGTCACCCAAAATACCCAAAGCAAAAAAACTACTCCATAAATGAATAACGGAAAGATAGTTCCGTGCAAAATGCTTTCGTACTCCGGATTATAATACAAGGCTAACGTCAAAAGTACTATTCTAATTATATTGAGAAGATAAATTAATATAGCTCCTGAAACAATAAAAAGAAAAGTACGTTTAAAACCACTTGAAAACGCAAAAACAAATGCTGCAAATAAAATAATGATACTAACAGCATTACATCCTTCAATAATTCTGGAAATGTAAACACCCTTGTATATTATTTTTACTGAAGGTTCTTTTTCATGTTTTATAATTTCAGCATCATCCCCTAATAAATCAAAAACATAACCTGTTTGTTTGGCAACAGCTTGCGAAATACCATCTACCTCATTTAAATCAGGATTGTATTGGTTTAAATACAGTTTATACACAAAAGTGCACACAAAGTAAAAAACTAAAAATTTGATTAAAAAAAGAAAAAAGGGTTTGTATTGAGTTAAAAGTGTCTTCACCTATTTTTTTAACAAAAATATATATTTTCCTTGCTTTATTATAAATAATTTTGCAAAAAAAATTGTTTGCATGAATTTTGAAACTTTAAAACCGGAAATCAAGAACATCATTGCCGGAAAAGAAGATAGAAATGAGAAATTGCTAAAAATTTGTCAACTTTTACAAGACAATATCAGCTACTATAATTGGGTTGGTTTTTATTTTGCACAACACGAAACCCAAACCTTACATTTAGGTCCGTACGTTGGTGACCCGACTGACCATACCGTAATTCCATTTGGAAAAGGCATTTGCGGACAAGTAGCAGAATCCAATCAAAATTTTGTAGTTCCTGATGTTAAAGCTCAGGACAATTACATTGCTTGTAGTTTAACTGTAAAATCAGAGATTGTGGTTCCTTTATTTGTTAATGGTGTAAATATCGGACAAATAGACATTGATTCTCACGTCATCAATCCTTTTACAGCTGATGATGAGAGATTCTTAGAATTTGTAAATGAACAAGTTGCCCTATTATTTCAGTAAGTATTTGTTTTATAGAAAAATAAGTTTATCTTTGCACCCGAATTGAGATAACCTCAATTGTACATAAAAATCATTTAAAATAATATTGGCATGTATTTAACTAAAGAAGTAAAAGCTGATATCTTCGCAAAACACGGAGGAAAAGCAGAAAACACAGGTTCTACTGAAGGACAAATCGCTTTGTTTACATTTAGAATCAACCACTTAACAGGACACTTAAAGCAGAATCGTCACGATTACAACACTGAGCGTTCACTAGTGAAATTGGTAGGTAAAAGAAGAAGTCTTTTAGACTACTTAAAGAAAAAAGATATCAATAGATATCGTGAGATTATTAAAGAATTAGGTATTAGAAAATAATCAACTAAAGGGGCTTCACGCCCCTTTTTGTTTACAAATAAAGACAGAAAAAAGTTTGGTTTTTCATTGGGTTTCAAACAACTAACAACAACACGCAACAACACAACTAACCCTTTGTTTAATTAAGAATTAATTATTTATGATTCCTAAAGTAACCCAAGAAATTATCGATTTGGGTGATGGTAGAACCATCACTATCGAAACAGGTAAACTAGCCAAACAAGCAGACGGTTCTGTCGTGGTACGTATGGGCGATGCCATGCTACTTGCAACTGCAGTTTCTGCCCGTACGTCCAATCCGGGAGTTGACTTTCTCCCATTGACTGTAGATTACAGAGAAAAATTTGCCGCAGCAGGTCGGTTTCCAGGCGGTTTCTTCAAAAGAGAAGCACGTCCGAGCGATCAGGAAATTTTAACAATGCGTTTAGTAGATCGCGTATTACGTCCTTTATTCCCGGATGATTATCATGCTGAAACACAGATCATGATTCAACTAATGTCTCATGACGAAAACGTAATGCCGGACGCTTTAACAGGTTTAGCTGCATCTGCCGCTTTAGCTGTTTCTGACATTCCTTTCTATAACTTAATCTCGGAAGTTCGCGTAGGTAGAGTTAATGGACAATTAATCATTAATCCTAGCCGTGAAGAATTAGAACAATCTGACATCGATATGATGATCGGCGCTTCTAAAGATTCTGTTTGTATGGTAGAAGGAGAAATGAAAGAGATTTCAGAAAAAGAAATGGTAGATGCCATTAAATTTGCTCACGATGCTATCAAAGTACAAATTGAGGCTCAGGAAAAATTAAGAGCAGCTCTAGGTTCTCCTGCTTACAGAGAGTATGAAGGTGAAGTAGAAGATGATGCCGTTAAAGCAAAAGTTAAAGCAGCTGTTTACGACAAATATTATGCTATTGCACAAGAAGCTTCTTCAAAACAAGAACGTGGTGAAAAATTTGCCGCAGTAAAAGAAGAAGTCGTTGCTTTGTATACGGAAGAAGAATATGCTGAAAATGAGAACTTAGCAGAATTAGTTTCTAAATACAACTATAAAGTTCAAAAAGAAGCAGTTCGTAATGTAATACTTGAAAAAGGAATTCGTTTAGACGGTAGAAAAACTACAGAAATTCGCCCTATTTGGTGCGAAGTAGATTATTTACCTTCTGCACACGGTTCTGCAATCTTTACACGTGGTGAAACTCAGGCTTTAGCCACTGTAACATTAGGAACTTCAAGAGAAGCAAATGTTATTGATTTACCATCAGAACAAGGTGAAGAAAAATTCTATTTACATTATAATTTCCCTCCGTTCTCAACAGGAGAAGCAAAACCTTTAAGAGGAACTTCTCGTAGAGAAGTTGGTCATGGAAACTTGGCACAACGCGCCCTTAAAAACATGATTCCGGCTGATTGTCCTTATACCATTCGTGTTGTTTCTGAAGTGTTAGAATCAAACGGTTCTTCTTCAATGGCAACAGTTTGTTCGGGAACATTAGCCTTAATGGATGCCGGTATACAAATCACAAAACCTGTTTCAGGTATTGCTATGGGATTAATTACTGACGGCGACAAGTTTGCTGTATTGTCTGATATTTTAGGCGATGAAGACCACTTAGGTGATATGGACTTTAAAGTAACCGGAACTGCTGACGGTATTACGGCTTGTCAAATGGATATTAAGATCGAAGGATTGCGCTATGATATTATGGAGCAAGCTTTAGCCCAGGCTAAAGACGGTCGTATGCATATTTTAGGTAAAATCACAAATACTCTTGAGCAACCAAGACCAACTGTAAAACCAAAAGCTCCTAAAATTATTAAATTTGATATTCCAAAAGATTATATCGGTGCTGTTATTGGTCCTGGTGGTAAAAACATTCAAGCGTTACAAGCTGATACTAAAACAACTATCGTTATTAACGAAGAAGGAGATTTCGGTATCATTGAAATCTTAGGTACAGATCAAGACGGAATGGACAGAGCTATTAAATCTATCCAAAACCAAGTATTTGCTCCGGTTGAAGGTGAAACTTACAAAGTAAAAGTAACTAAGATATTAGACTTTGGTGCTGTTGTAGAATTTGTTCCCGGAAAAGACAGTCTATTACACGTTTCTGAATTAGATTGGAAACGCGTTGAAAAAGTAAGCGACATCTTAAAAGAAGGAGACGAGTTAGAAGTTAAATATTTAGGTTTAGACCCGAAAACTAAAAAACCTAAAGTTTCCAGAAAAGCACTTTTACCACGTCCGCCTAGAGAAGAAAAAAAACCAATTGAAAAAATTGAAAAGAAAAAAGAAGATCCTCAAGGTTAATTTCGTTTATTAATTCAAATATTTAAAAAACTCCAAGTAATTCTTGGAGTTTTTTAGTTTTACATTTATTGATTTTCGTTTTCATAACGCTTCAAAGCACTTTCCAGTTTCTGATGGATGATCTTTCGCAAGCGTTCCGGTTTCAGTACCTCTACCCCATCTCCGAAACCTAATAGTACTCGTTCTAATTCATAATTCTCGATCAGGAACAAGTTAATAATAATACTACCGTCTTCATTTTGCTGTAATACCCGTTGCGTATGGTGCAAAGGTTTAGTCAACACATAAGGAGCGTTATACGCATCAATCCATAATCGAATCGCCTTGGGTTGTAATCCCGTATTGACCGTAACCCCGATCACATTTTTGTAAAAAGCTTCCGCATCAAAATCGACTTGGATAAACTCGGCCTGAAAATCATAATCGATCGCTATGATCCTGTCCAAAGCTAAATTAACCACCGGTTGCTTCATGGTCCGCTTCCCTATCAGGAACCAACGGTTGTTGTATTCTTTCAGCACCAACGGATAAAAGCGAAATGTTCTTTCTTCCGTTGATTTGAACGATTTATAAGTAATCACTAAAACAACCTTTTTAACAATAGCCTGATAGATCGTATCTAAAAAATGTAAGCCCTTCAGTTTCTCATTTTTTTCCAGATGAATTATCGGCTTACTATCGGACTTTTCCGCATAGATTTTATCTTCCAAGCGTTGTAAAATATCCGAAACATCTGCAAAAAGCGAAAAATCCTTAAACTGTTTCAGCATCGAAACGGTTTCCGTCAACACATTAATATCCGTTTCCGTTAGCGGAATATCCGTAATCGAAAAATCTTCATCCGCATAGCGATAAAACTTTTTATCATACACTTCAATAGGAGCATTATAGCCCAGTTTTTCACTGCGCATCATCTGGATGTCCAATTGCACCGTGCGTTTGCTCACCGGATTTTGTTTGCCTTCATATTCGTATAAAGCCTCATTACAAGCTTCAATTAAATCCTCCAATGTCCATTGGCGGTATTGGTTCTGCAAACATTTGTCAATGGTTTTATAGCGAATCAATGCATTTTTATTTTGAGCCATGCTTACAATAGATTAATTTCTTTTTGAATGTTTGTTCTTGCTTGCTGTTCGTATCGATTTCGGAAAGTTTCCGTTTGGTAAATGAATTCATGCTCCAGAAAATGCTCTAAAGCTTTTTTGCGACCGGGTTTATACAAAATATCAGGATATATTTTATATTCTTTTCTAATTTGACCGCAATATACTTGATAGTCTTCCCTACTTTTCGACAGTATTTTCAGATCGAAATCAATCAGCCAGTTAATATCCTCTTCTTCGTGCTGTTGGTGATGTTGCGTAGCAACAATCATATCAAAAACCAATGTTTTGTTGATATAATGCTGCGGTTGCAATAGTGAAACGGCATACTCCGCACTTTGCAATTCGTTGTCCTTACGAGTGGTTTTATAGATGAAATCATGATAAAAAATAGCGAACAACACTTCGTCCGGATGTTGCAAGTGCGCCCGATCATTTTCAAACATCTCGACCATTTCTTCTAAATGGGTCAGATTATGATACTGCCTGGATTTAGCCGTATATGCTTTTTCTAAATTATCCCACAAATCCTTTATTTCCACAGAAGTAAAACCTATTCTTACAGCTAATTGCGTAAATATTTCCCTAAGATCCATAACCGTTGTTTTCTCAAAAATACAATTCTTTTAGTACTGCGCAAAATAATTGCGTAGTACTGCAAAACCTTTGCTTCATCAAATAAGTGATTATGAAAAAAAGAATGTTAAAAGAGGAACCAAGTTATATATTTCAAAATAATAAATTACCTAAAGCACTTATTTGTGATTTAGATGGTACACTGGCATTAATGAATGGCAGAAATCCTTTTGATGCTAGTAAATGTGAACATGATGTTTTGAATGAACCCGTAGCAAATCTTCTAAAAAACTATAAAAGAATAGGACACCATATTCTTTTAGTTTCAGGAAGAGAAGAACAGTTTAAAACTCAGACCCTTTTGTTCTTAGAAAAAAATACTATTGCTTTTGATCTCTTACTGATGCGTCAAAGCAAAGATTATCGAAAAGATGCTATCATTAAAACAGAACTATATAACAAATACATTAAAAACAAGTTCTTTATTGAGTTTGTTTTAGACGATCGCAACCAAGTGGTGGATATGTGGCGAAAAGAATTAGGGTTGCCTTGTTTTCAGGTTTTTTACGGAGATTTTTAAATCTATTTAAATAATTAAGACAACATGTTTAAGTAATTTAGGCAAAAATGAAAGAAGTAATACAAAACAAACTAAAAGAAATAGAACTTCAAAAAGGAGTTGAAATACTATACGCTGTAGAATCGGGGAGTAGAGCGTGGGGATTTGCCTCACCGGATAGCGATTATGACATCCGTTTTATCTACAAGCATGATTTGGATTATTATTTGTCGTTATGGGAACAAACCGATGTCATTGAATTTATGACCGAAGACGATTTAGACGGTAGCGGTTGGAATTTACGGAAAACCCTAAAATTATTAGCGAAATCCAATGCATCTTTGTTGGAATGGATTTATTCGCCTGTAGTGTATTATGAAAATGAAGCCTTTATGAACCAAATGCGAACACTAGCTCAAGATTGTTTTTCGCCTGTGGCCTGTGTATATCATTACATAAGCACAGCTAAAAACTTTATGCTGGCTTGCGAACAGGAACAGATAAAATTAAAAAGTTATTTCTATGCTTTGCGTACGGTTTTAGCAAGTAAATGGATCGTAGAAAACAATAGTTTTCCTCCTGTAGCTTTTGTAGAATTATTACCCACAGCACCACAGCATATACAAGAGAAAGTAACTGAATTAATGGTTCTAAAAGCCAAGCAGGGCGAAAGTTATTTGCACTCAAAAGAAGAACTGTTAACAAACTTTATACGGGAAACTTTAGCTTTTACTATTGAGCAGGCTAAGAATTTGAATAGTGGAAAAAAAGATAATCTGAAACTAGATAATTTTTTTAGAAGTTCCATATTAAGCTAAAAAAAAGACAAATTTAAGATGACAATAAGGGAATTGAAATACAGAAATTTGATATTATTCGAAGTCATTTCGGGTAGTAAGTCCTTTGGTTTAGATACCCCAACTTCTGATACCGATATCAAAGGCGTGTATTATTTACCCAAAGAGCAGTTCTATGGATTACAGTATATTCCGCAAATCAGTAATGAAACCAATGATGAGGTCTACTATGAGTTGGGACGTTTTGTGGAGTTATTGCTTAAAAATAATCCCAATATTTTAGAAATCTTAGCCTCTCCGGAAGATTGTATTTTGTACAAACATCCTATTATGGAGCAGTTGCACATCAAAGATTTTCTATCCAAACTGTGTAAAGACAGTTTTGCCGGTTACGCCATGACGCAAATCAAAAAAGCAAGAGGACTCAAAAAAAAGATTGTCAATCCTGTGGCAAAAGAACGTAAAAGCTTATTGGACTTTTGTCATCTTTTACAAGGCTATCAATCCATCGCTTTACGGGATTGGTTAGAAAAAAATAATTTAAATCAGGAACAATGCGGCTTGATCGATATACCACATGCCAAAGGAATGTATGCTCTGTTTTACGATGAAGCTAAAACTTTGGGCTATCGGGGCATCATCAAAAGCGAATTGTCTAATGACGTTTCGGTGTCTTCTATACCCAAAGGAGCAAAAGAACTCGCTTACTTATCCTGTAATTTAGAAGACTATTCCAAATATTGTAAAGAATATGCCGAGTATTGGGATTGGATAGAAAAACGCAATGAAGACCGCTATTTAACCAATCAAAAGCACGGAAAACAATATGACAGTAAAAATATGATGCACACCATTCGCCTGCTGCAAACTGCAGAACAGATTCTTTCTAAAGGAACCTTGAATATCAGAGTGACCAACAGAGAAGAATTACTTTCCATTAAAGCCGGAGAAATGGAGTATGATGATTTGTTGCAAAAAGCTGATGATTTAATTGCTTCGATAGAAGATTTGTACGTATCTTCGACATTGCCTGAAACACCTAATTTTGAGAAATTAATGACTGTTTTAGTAGAAATGCGAAAAGAATTATATAATTAAAAACAAATTTAAAAATGAAAAGAAAATTAATACTATTTCTAATGTTTATGATTTCACAACTATACTCACAAGTTGATAAAGATTCATTGAAAGTTAATGAAAAGAAAGTAATTCACGTAATATCTGAAGATAGTATTAGAAAGATCGAATCATTACCAGTTTTACCATATCCGTATCATAAAGACTTGAGAGATTTTGATAATATTAATCAAATTCTAGGTAATCTATATGCTTCAATTTTTATTTCAAATAACAAAGTTAGAATGTATTATGCAGATCAAGGTAGAGAAACAATTGTTATTACAAAAGAAGGGAGGCTTGAGTTAAAGGACTTGTATTCAAGAAGAAGAGCATTTAAAGATTATATAAATGAAACTTCATCGATTTATAAAAAGCATTTTGATTACTTAGATAGTATTGGGAAAAAAATTATTCCAGCCAAAAATTTAAAATTAAATAAAAACTTAGATGTAAAACTTGGTTTACCTATCGGATATAGAATGGAGTGTTATGAAGATAAATATAGACGTAATGAACTCATATTGAGGGGACCATTAGTAAGTGATTCTAATGAAATATTTGTAGAAGATTTTGTTATTAAGTATATGTCTTTTAAAGATAAAATTTATGAAATGTTAGATTTAGATAAAATTTTCGATACAAAACGGCAAATAAAATTGTTGGTAAAAATATCTCATGATGGAATTATAACTATTGAAGATGCTCGTGCTAATGATAAGGATATTACTAAGAATTTTCAAAAGAATGTAGAAAAACTTAATGAATGGTTAAGTATTGAAAAGCAAAATGGTAAAATATTTTTTCCAGCGATTAATATTTATAACGAAGAAGTAGATTACTTTTTTGATTTTTCGAATTTTACTCTTGTTGCAGATGAATAGTTTATATATTTTCCCTCGAAATGAGAACACAACACACACATAGTATAGCATTCGTAAAGTCAATCTATCGCTTAAGAGGAGATTTTCTTCGTAGTCGAAAAGCGTGTTTTGTATCATTATGTGTGCGCTAAAGTAAACAATATATTCAAAGCGCTCTCTTATCCAAAGGGGCGTTTTTCTATTTCTAAATGAATACTTAACTATATAAATTAGATTGACAAACTAAAAATCAAAGGAATAATTTCATTATTTCAATCTTACTAATTAAAAAAAACACTTGTAAAAAGACTTTACAACTTCTTTCTCAAACAACTTGTGATCTATTTTTATTGTACAACAAAACAATCACAATAACGTGATTAAAAAATTGTTTTATAAATAAAGATCATAATTTATTTCTTTATCAGATTATGAAAGAAGCACGCCAATTTCGAGAAGCACTCTTTGAAAGAGAGGCTTATGTTGCTTTACCGGAGTTAAGTTATGCTTGCATTTCCATAGAAAAAAACCTGCCCGATGAAAGTTAACCAACATTCCGGACAGGTTTCGCGAATTAAATTACTTAACAAGGTCTATACATTACACTGAAACTATTCACAAGATGAAGCCGCAATTGTACTGCTCGCCTCACGATTGGTTGTTACCTTAACCTGATAAGGTGCTGTGATCGCTGTTCCGGCCGGAACTAATCCGATATAATTGAATTGTCCGCCTGTAGAAGTAACGGTATTAATACGAACTGATTCGTTCTTAGGTCCGTAAATTAAATAAACCGAATAAGCCGTTATCGGTACTCCTTTTCTCCCGCTTAGCGATCCGCTGACATAAACAGCATTCACGGAATTACAAGTAACCACATTAGCATCAGAAAGTGTTACCGTTTGTGCTTTTAGAGTAGTGTTGAAACAGCTGAACAACGAACAGGCTGCAAGAGCTAAAAAATATTTTTTCATAATTGGTGTTTTTGGTTCCTACTCATCTAGCTTTTCGGTTACGCCCCGTTTTTAAAATGGTTTCCGATCTCCATGAAAAGAATTTTGTCTTCATTTCAAAATTCATATTCCAAAACTATTACACTATTCAATAGCAGCTATTTAAAAAGGAATAAATACTTATTTTTTACCCCTTAATACTGCAATTAATGAAATTTATAAGTTTTTAATTACGTAATGAATTAAAGGTAAAAACAAGCTGAAGTTCCCGTTCAGAAAAAATACGGTTTTATTCCTCAAAACTCTTCTTTCATTCCATTTTTTCAGAATTCCTCCCCTACCCTCCGTTACATTTGCATGTGTGATTTTATTTAGAAATCATCCCATTAAGAAATATTTATTAACCGTTTACCATTTTAAAATCAGTACAATTATGAAGCAAAAAAACTACTTTTTATTATTAATCCTAACCTTTTTTCAACTGGTTAGTAATGCACAAACTTTGGATCAATCCAATGCTCCTGCCAACTCCGGAGGCGGTGGTTTTCAAGTGAACAATTCCGGACAGACCGTGGGGCAGTCATTTGTTGCCGGTTTAACAGGAACCTTATCGCAGGTAAATGTATATTTAGGCAGCTACAATTTTGCAGCCGGAGACTTCAGATTATCAATTATTAACGGCGACGGATATGGAGGAGTTGTAGAAGGAACTCAGGATTTTACACTTTCAAGCTATCCCGGAGACGGAGAATATGCTATTTCCATCACTAATACAATTAATATCACAGCTGGCAATACCTATACTTTAAAATTTGAAGGAATTACCGGAAGTATCAACATGCTGGCTCCGTCAGGAGATATCTTTACAAACGGAATATTGTATTATGGCAGCGGCTCTTCTTTTAGTTCGTATGACCTATGGTTTAAAACGTATGTTACTGTTCCTACACCGGCAACTCACTTAAATTTTGACGGAGCTAATGATTATGTAAATTTAGGGACTTCAATTTCTTCGGCTATTAATAATACAAGTACATTGACACTTGAAGCTTGGATTAATCCTTCCGCTTTAAACGGGTGGAATAACATTATTACAGATTACAATGGTAGTTATCATAAAATCTTATTGCGTGTAAGAAATAATAACAATATTCAATTTTGGTTAAACTCTACTGTTTTAAACTCTGCTTTCACAGTTCCATTAAATACCTGGACTCATATTGCGGCGGTATACGATGGCTCAAACATGTATGTATATGCAAACGGGACTTTAGTTGGTTCTCAAGCAGCTACAGTAAGCTTACCTACAACTACGGATCAATTTAATATTGGTTCTAGAATTGGTTCAAATACTGAAAATTTTACAGGAAATATTGATGAAGTTCGTGTTTGGACTACTGCAAGAACAGTTGAACAAATTAATGGTTCTATGAACTGTGAATTACAAGGGACAGAATCAGGCTTAGTGGCTTATTACCAATTCAATCAGGGAACAGATCAAGCAGACAATACAAGTGTCACTACTTTAACAGATGCCTCTTCAAATGGATATGACGGGACATTGACTAATTTTGCTTTAACAGGTTCAACTTCAAATTGGTTGGCAGGTTCTCCGGTAACAACAGGTTCAACAGTGCCAAGCACACCAGCAGCTCCTAGTGATGTAACTATTTGTGCAGGAGAAGATACTAATGAAATAGTAGTAAATAGAGTTTGCGGAACTGTAACAGAAGGAAATGCATTGACATTGACTGCACCTACAGGATTCACATTCACTTCAATTCCTTTTGCGAGTTATGGTACACCTAATGGTTCTTGTGGAAGTTATACACTCGGATCTTGTCATGCTACAACTAGTCAATCGGTTGTTGAAACGGCATTAATCGGACAAAATTCAGCAAATATTAATGCTACTAATGCAGTTTTTGGAGATCCTTGTAGTGGTACATCTAAAAGATTATATGTAGAAGCATTATACGGCTCTATAACCTGGACAAACGATACACCATCTATAGGTTTAGCTGCAAGTGGTTCAGGTCAAATACCAGCTTTTACAGCAGTAAACAATACCGAAAGCCCTATCGTAGCAACCATTACGATTTCATATAACAATGGTTCATGTAGTGCTATTAATTCTTTTACAATTACGGTTAATCCTTTGCCGTCCACTCCTGTAGCAATTGACCAATCTTTTTGTTCTGCTGCAACAGCAGATGATCTTGTTCCAGCCATAAGTTCTACGACTAATTGGTATACTTCAGCATCATCAACAACACCTTTAGTACCAACGGATGCCTTGAGCACGGCAACTTATTATGTAGCTAAAACAAATACAAACGGATGTGAAAGTGCTCGCACAGCTGTTAATATTACTATTTCTTCTTCGGTAGTAATCACAACTCAGCCACAAGATCAAACAATTGTAGAGACGGATAGCTTAGTGTTTACTGTTGCATCAACCGGTGCAACTTCGTACCAATGGGAAGTCAGCACAGACGGAGGTAGTACATGGATGGCTTTAAACGATAGCTTTGCCAATCCTGACGTTTCGGGTTCTACAACAAATACCTTAACAGTTTCAGGAAGTAATATGATTATGTTAAATGGGTATTTGTTTCGAGTAATTTTAGGAGCTTCACCTTGTACAGACGTAACCTCAAATGAAGCTTTAGCCACAGTTACTCTTTCATCTCGTGATTTTTCGGTAGATAACGGAATTAAAATTTATCCTAATCCGTTTCAAAGCGATGTAACTGTTGAATTACAGAACATAACAGATACTGACACTTCATTAAAAGTATATGATATTAACGGACGTTTATTAAAAGATAAAAAACTAAATGCTTCTCAGAACAGAATTGATATGCATGATCTGCCATCAGGCTTGTATTTATTCCAGATCACTTCTAATGAAAGAACATTAATCCAAAAGGTAGTGAAAAAATAAAAAACAGGTTATCTTAGCATTTAGTTAACTTAAACAAAAATGTTTTTGTTATTTTTAAATTACGTATTAATCTATTAAAAACACCATGGAAACAAATCAAAATTTTACTATGCTTAAAGAAGGTGAAACTAAAATTGTTCCTTCTTCAGCCAAACCGGTAATTATTCCTGAAAAAGAAGTACAATCAGTTATTACTTTTTCCAATAAAAGACCGGCAACTCCACTTCCTCCGTTAGTTCAGGCCTATTATACTGCCGAAAAAAATACGTTACAAGTCAGTGCTGTGGTTTTTATTGCACAAGGTAACATTGAGCCTTCATCTATCTCTGTAGGATATGACAATCCTACGGGTGATCAACCTCAATTCTATATTTACTATTATGCCCCTGAAGTTGAAACGGATACTTTCTACGGATTTCAGATCAATTTTGAAATTCAATTGGAAAAACAACCGGTATTAATAGAAACTTTTGTATGTGACAAAGACCCTGTAACATCCAGAGGAACATTGACTACAGTACAACCTTAATAATAGAAAGGGAGTTTTATTTTGCTTAAACAGACGGTCAAAATCGATCGTCTGTTTTTTTATCATAAAATTTAGCTAACTTGCCGATTCGTTTTGATAATGCACCAAATCTAATCCGGCATACAAATGAACGTTTATTTTTCTAAAATATTTATTTTCATTTTCCTAACAGCTAATTATTTACTTTGGGGGCAAACGCAAAAACAATCCTATTCAGTCTTTGAGAAAGAAATTGAAAAGAAAAGTACGGCTTTGTCTGATACTCCTTATTTTAAAAAAACATATACGTTCTTCTTAGAAAAAAATTGGGATTCCACTTTAGTTTATTCCATGAGGCAGCTAAACTCAAACCACTCCGATAAAACTATCAACGATTATTGCCACTTTTTCAGAGGTTTCAGTTTCAAAGAAAAAAAGCTTTTCAAAGAAAGTCAAAAGGAATTATCCGAGATTACAACTAACTTCTTTTTTTACCGCCGCGTAACCATGCTCTTAGGAGAATTGGCATTAGAAAACAACGAATCGGAAAAAGCAATACAGTATTTCAAAAAACTGGAAACACTGGATAATCCCCTCCTCTACGGTATCAAAAACAGTACTATAAAACATAATCTGGGGATTTGTTACCTTCACTTAGGCAACTTTAACGATGCAGAAGCTTACTTGCTTGACAGCACAAAACTTCAAGAACAGGAGCAAGACACTATTATGTTGATCGGATCCTACGGCGATATCGCGAATCTTTATTACGAACAATACAAAGACGATCAGGCAATCCCTTATTTTACAAAAGCTTACGAACTCGCTCAAAAGACAAAAGACTTTAAACTAAAATATACCACAGCCTATAATATGGCAATAGTGGAAGAAAATCGTAAAGATTTTCTCCGATCGCTCCATTACAGAAAAGAATTTGAAAAATGGAAAGATTCTCTAAACGATCAAAACAAGATCTGGGAAGTTGCCCAACTGGAAAAACAATTTGCTATTAAGCAAAAACAAAAAGAAGTGAGTCTTTTACAGGCAGAAAACAAAATTAAAATAGCTGAAAGAAACGGACTTCTGTTTTCAGCTATTATTCTTTTGATCTTATTAATAACGGGAGTCTATTTTTATCTTGAAAAAATAAAATCGAACAAGATCATACTGGCTCAAAAGCAAAAATTAGACGAATTAAATGCAACTAAAGACAAACTGTTCTCCATCGTCAGCCACGATTTACGTTCCTCAGTAAATGCACTAAAAACAAGTAATGGTAAGCTTTTAAAGAACTTAGAAACTAAAAGTCTGGATGAATTAGACTTTCTACTGCATCAGAACAGTGCTATCGCCAATTCAACTTATAATTTACTCGACAACCTATTGCATTGGGCTTTACTGCAAAGTCAGCAATCGTTCTTTGAAATTAGTGCTATGCGTTTGTTTTTTATAGTAGAGCAAATTAGTTTTAATTATAAATCCCTGTTACAGGAAAAGGAGATTCAGTTTGAAAATAATGTTGCCCGAAGTGAAGTGGTTTATGCAGATCAGGAATCGTTAAAGATCATTTTGAGAAACCTGATGGACAATGCTATTAAATTTTCAAAAGAAGGAGGCTACATTCACATCTATACCCGGAATCAAAACGATAATTACTGTGACCTCATCATTGAAGACAATGGTTTAGGCATGGATGCTGCCACACGTGAAAACCTTCTTAAAGAAGATATCTCATTGGTGAAAAAACAAAACAACGACAAAATAGGTAGCGGATTAGGGTTACAACTCTGCAAATCAATGATCAAGAAGAATAAAGGAAAATTTGCAATAGAAAGCGAATTGGGAAAAGGAACGAAAATGATTGTATCTTTGCCTAAAACCTTGTCTGATGGATAACATAAATATTCTGATCGTTGAAGATACTCCTTCCGAAAGCGAAGCCTTAATAGCAGTATTAAAAGAGAATGGTTACAATATTGTAGGACTGGCTACTAACCATAAAGATGCTTTGGCCTTATTTTATGCCAACAAAGTCGACATCGTTATTATTGACATTTACTTAAATGGTATTCCGGAAGGAATAACCTTTGCCGAAACGATTAACGTTATTCCTAATTCGGCTAAGCCTTTTGTCTTTTTGACCAGCTCTACAGACCGACATACATTTGAACGCGCCAAACTGACAAACCCGTTCAGTTACCTGCTCAAACCATTCAACGAACTGGAACTTTTGTATGCGCTGGAACTTGCTATTGAAAAGTTCTATGCCCAGAATGATGTTTTCTTAGGCGAAGAGGAAGACACAGTGATCAGTACCGAATATTTATTCATTAAAAAAGGAAAATCTTTAAAAAAGGTATTAGTCGCTGATATCATTTATATAGAGGTCGAAGAAAAATATTGCAACATTATCACTGAAAAGGAAAAATTTGTCATCTTAATTTCTTTAACCAAAATACTCGACATGCTCGACAATACTCTTTTTTGTCGGACGCATCGAAACTATATTGTAAATACAGAAAAGATCATTGAGATCGTTCCTGCCGATAACTTGGTTGTCTTAACCGGAAACCATAAAGTAACCTTAGGTGAAAAATATAAGACTCTAACGAAAAGAATACGTACTTTAAAATAACCGCAACTACAACCCATATCCTCTGCACCCTGTAAACAACCTGTTTATAAGGCAGTTATACCTGTATCTAAAAACGAGTTTTTCCTCTCTACTTCCTGTCTAATTTTGGTTGTAATATTGTTAACGAATTACTTAATGCGGAAACCGAAAAGCAAAAAGAGTAGGTCTATTTTAAATTTTTAAGTTATGTCTGAAAAAAACGGCACTGCAGAAATGCAGCAAGTAACACCGGAAATGATTGCACATGATTTTCATGTGGCAACAGCAGGAAAAGTTGATGACGCTACAATAGCATCTGTAAAAAAAGGTTTAGCAGCCACTACTGCTTCTTACGGGGCAAACGGCAGTGTGGCCAGTATGATCTTTTATCTGAAGTTTCAGGTCAACATCAAAAACGGGAAATCGTTTAACGGAAATGCAGGAGGAGTGTCATCACCCGGAGGAGGAGCTTTGTTCGGAGATGTTTATACTGACGATATTAATAAATTATATTCGGATACAGTTAGTTTTCAATTTAATTGTACTCCTGTATATACTAGTTTATTGTTTTTTGACAAGCATTCTAACTTATTAGGGCATTTCCAATCCGGATCTGTTTCAACTGTTTTAGGTACCGGAGGCGGTAGCGGCCATTGGTCATAATATAACCAAAAATAAAAAAATTGAAAGTGCTCTATACAGAGCACTTTTTTATGCTGTAAAATAATATTTCATTACTTTTTTAAGTAGTAAGGCACAAATTTTTCGATCTTATATGTTCTTTTTTAACAAAAATCTTACCTTTGCCTGCGAAATGAGAACACAAAACCTACATATACAAGCTATTTCAAGTGATAGTACCTATCGTTTAGAGGTAAAATTTCCTTCTAAACCTATCGGATGTTTTGTGAAAATCTATAAAAAATAAATCAAGATTTAAAATACTATAGCTATTTCAAAGCGTCCTTTTAGTCAAAAGGGCGCTTTTTTTATATCAAAAAAACAAAAAACAAAATGAAAATAACACTTAAACAAACCTAGTGTGAAAAAAATTAAAAAATGTTAGATGATTAGTAAATATAAATTGAAATAAGACTTGAAAGGTAATCAAATGAGAGACAGCCATTTGAATTTTTCTGAAAAATCTGCCGAAAGCGGATCGGATTCTTATTGCCTAAAAACAATCATAAACAACTGATAATCAATAAAATAATTTAAAAAATATTTGGAAGTTATTTTTTTTTGACCTTATCTTTGCCTCAGAAATTTGAAACAACAAATAATTAGATCATTACGTACAACGAATACTTTATAACCTAAAGTTTATACCGATAAAAATGAAACGAGATTTTAAACAACATATAGCACTTGTAACAATTAAAGCAAAAAATGCTTTATTAGGATTTAACCGTCCGAGTTTTTACAGTGATTATAAATTGGTGTCTCCATATAGGGAATAGATTGTTATATACAATTGTATTGTTATGGAGCACCTTCAAAAAGAGGTGCTTTTTTTATGCCTAAAAATCAGGATTCTGTAGCTCAATAGGATAGAGCATTCGCCTACGAAGCGAAAGGTTACAGGTTCGACCCCTGTCAGGATCACATGAGTCTTTAGAAAGGGACTGGCTTATTGAGGTAATGGCTAACCTACCTGACTGTCTCTCAGGAAACACGGGTTCGATTCCCGTATAAGCCGCAAAACTGATCTTTTGATTAGTAAAGCTGAGAAGATAACGATTGGTTGTTTGTCCCGTTTTAGCGGGAAGATTGCAGGTTCGAAATGCGAAGCATTCGTGAACACCTAAAAAATAATAAAATTAGGTAAACAATCCTGCTTCTCAGACAATTTGGAAGTACGTCGGAGTTAGAGAGCCGAGCTTGTCTGTAAAACAAGTGCTTTTATGCTGAATGAGTGCAAATCTTATTACTTCCACAAAATTGTAGGAATGGCGGAATAGGCAGACGCGTCAGATTTAGGATCTGAATTTTGAGCGTTCAATTCTCTCTTCCTGTACAAAAGGAACAGTGGTGTACTTGGTGTTGCACGTTAGTCTGAAGAACTAAAGGTATTCGTTCGATTCGGATCTGTTCCACTAAAAGAAGTTTAATTAAAAACAAAAAAAGATGAGACCAGACATTTTAAAACGCTTTTTGACCAATACGGATGAAACAGGAAGATTTTTGATGAAGTCAAGAATTACCGGAATCATCTATTTTGTAGAACCGCTCTATAACGGTAAAACACCTAAATGGGGCGACGTGGATCCGGCCACAAAACAAATTACCGGAAATTATGGTTCTAAATATACCGGTGCCATTACCCGTAAAGAATCTTTAATTACAGAAGAAAACGGATTTGCCAACATCGGCTATTTCAAAGGAAGCCCTTTCGGAGCCATAGATGTACGAGACAAAGAACATCAAAAACAAATGGGATTATAATTATTTTTTGCTACGCAAAATAACTGCGTACTTCATTTTGAATCTTTGTTCAGTAATAAAGAAAACGTTCTTTGAATACAAAAGATTATGAGATTTCTCCTAACGTCGAAATGACAATATTAGGGTAAAAATATCAAGCAAGTCCTGTTGGGTGTTTCTGTAAGACACTAATGTGATGCTCTTTACACGGTAGTGTATGAAGCGGTATTATGCAACTTGGCTTGGAGGTTTGAGGTTGTTTTCCAAAAAACGATCTACCATTAGTTTCGCAGGTTCGAATCCTGCTACTGCGAAAGTAGTATGGCGGAGCGGTTAAACGCGCAAGATTAAGGCTCTTGTAACTATTCATTTGGTGGTCATCGGTTCGATTCCGATACGCCTGCAGAGGCGTTAACTCAGTTGGTTAGAGTCCCAAAAGCAGACTGTAAATCTGTTTTTACGAGAGAAGCATGACTCTTAAAAAAAGTGCAAAAAATTGAAAACATTTGGTTTTTATCTGTTTCAACATTTTTCGAAATCAAGAAACACTTACGAAGAAACCTGAAAGGGGCTTCGCTTTCAAAACCGTTCTTTTGCTTTTCTGTGTGATCATTGGTTTATAATAAACCTATGAAACAAAACAGTTAACCATTTGAATGTTTCTGTTAACTAATCTTTTTCCGTTTTGGGTTAAGGATAAAAACCAAAAGTTTTCTTTAAAAGAAATAATACAATTAAAATATAAAGACATGATTAAATACATTACTATTAATGCTTACCAAGTAGGTTTGGTATTCGAAAGAGGAAAATTGACCGACGTATTACGGGAAGGAAACTTCTGGATCGTCGGGAACAAAGAAGTGAAATTATTTGAAATGAAGCAGTCTTTTGTTGCTCCGGTGGAATTGAACATTTTGTTAGAAAATGCAACCTTAGCTTCTATGTTAGAGATCGTTGAAGTGGGCGATACTGAAATAGCCTTGTACTTCGTAAACGGAATGTTCAAAGAAGTTTTGCAAACCGGTCGATACGCATTTTGGAAAGGTTACTTGACCCATGAATTTATCAAAGTTGATTTGACTAAAGTAGCAATTACAGAAAATGTAAACACAAGTTTGTTGGAGAACATCAAATTGCGAATGTACACCCGTAAATTTCAAGTCTTCAATTACGAAAAAGGATTATTGTTCATTAACGGAGCCTTTATCAAAGAGTTGTCTGCCGGAACTTTCTATTTCTGGAATAACGCCATTCCAATTGATGTAATAAAAGTGGATATGCGCCAAAAACAAATGGAAATCTCAGGACAAGAATTGTTGACCAAAGACAAAGCGACCTTGCGTATCAACTTTTTTGTGAATTACAAAGTAACAGAGATTCAGAAGGCTGTTGTAGAAAACAAAGACTACGAAAAACAATTGTATGTTTTAATGCAGTTGGCCTTAAGAGCTTTTGTCGGTGGATTTACATTAGACGAATTATTGAGCAAAAAAGACAGCATTGCCGAAATTATTTTGGAAGACACTCAAATAAGAGCCAAAGAATTAGGTGTTGCAATTACCGATGCCGGAATTCGCGATGTAATCTTACCGGGCGAAATGAAAGAGATCATGAATCAGGTATTGATGGCCGAAAAAAAAGCACAGGCTAACAGTATTATGAGACGTGAGGAAACTGCGGCAACCCGTAGTTTGTTAAACACTGCTAAATTGATGGAAGAAAACGAAATGTTGTGGAAATTGAAAGAAATGGAATATGTGGAAAAAATCGCTGACCGTATCGGAGAAATCACCATTTCAGGAAGCGGAAACGTCATCGGGCAGTTAAAAGAGATTTTTGTCAAATAAAGAAAACCTCGAAAAATATCATTTTCGGGGTTTTTCATAAAAACAAAGAAAATGAAAGAGGTAAAAATTGAGTTTAAAACTATTATAAAGATTATTTTAATACTCTTGAAAATTATAGAGAGTATGATCGATTAAACAAAACATGAAAACAACAGATAAAATTTTAATTATTGACTTAGAAGCCACTTGCTGGAAAGGGGAAATCCCTACCGGTGAAATGCATGAGATCATTGAGATCGGTATTTGTGAACTAGATCGTTCCAGCGGTGCCGTTTCTAAAAACAAAGGGATATTAGTACGCCCTACCCGTTCGAAAGTAAGTTCTTTTTGTACTGAACTGACAACGATTACTCAAGAACTTTTAGATACAGAAGGTGTAACTTTTGAAAAAGCTATCGCAATCTTAGCCAAAGAGTATCAAGCAGATCAATATACTTGGGCCAGTTACGGACAATACGACCTGAATATGCTCAAACGCCAGTGTAAAGCCAGAAAAGTCCCTTATCCTTTAGGAAACCAACATATTAATGTAAAAGAATTATTTACGGAAGTTAAAGGTTTACATAAGAAAGTTGGCATGAACGGAGCTTTAGAAATCTTGGGTTTACCATTGGAAGGAACTCATCACAGAGGAATAGATGATGTAAAAAATATTGCTAAGATTTTGCATTGGTGTTTGCAATCGCACTAATGAATCCTACCTGTAAAACAGGTTCTTAATGTGACTATTATTGTAGTTCGCTACCTTTTTGAATAACCGGAACCTTTTTCAGAAACCACATACATAGAAGTTTACCTAAAAATTCTACCTCATCTCCTCCTCTCAACTTTTCCTGGTCTCTTTCGAAGAAAAACAATTTCAGAATCTTCATAAATATTTGTATTGCATTTTCCTTTCTTTCAACATTCTTATAGACGCCCTCTTTAATGCCTCGTTCTATATTTGTTTGTAAAAAAAGTTTTATCAACTGTTCATTTTCTTTCCGCAATTTAAGGTATAAATCTTTATAGTATTTCCTTAGATCGTTTATAAAAACAGTATTTATTCGTGAATAAATTTCATTTAAATATTTGAAAAAAGAAATCAATTCGTCAATAGCGTTTATAGATGTTCTGTTTATTGTCTCAAGATTTAATTCAAAAAAATCCAGTTCTTGTTCCAATATTATAGTCAACAGATAAGATTTATTTCCAAAAAGAGTGTAAAGAGTTTTCTTAGAAATACCACATTCTTGAGCAATATCATCCATAGAAACTGCATGAATTCCTATTTTACAAAAATACGCTTTAGCTACTTGCAGAATATGTTCTTTTTTATTGTTTCCGGCCATCATTGCTTTTTTTATTGAACATCAATAACCTAAATATCCCATTTTATAAGAGTAGCACCCCAGGTAAACCCTGCTCCGAAAGTTGTCAATAATAAAAGATCTCCTTTTTTTATTGTAGCTTCATAATCCCACAGACACAAAGGTATAGTAGCAGCCGTTGTATTACCATAATACTGTACGTTTGTTAAAATCTTTTCACTTTCTATTCCTAATTCTTTTCCGACTGCTTCTATAATCCTAAGATTTGCCTGATGAGGTACAAACCAACTAATATCTTTTATACCTAATTGATTCCGTTCAAGCAGATCTCTACACACTTTAATCATTTTTGCAATGGCATTCCTAAATACAACTCTTCCTTCTTGTTTAATAAAATGTTTTTTAGAGAGTAAGGTTTCCATTGAAGCCGGATAGCGCGAACCTCCTCCTTCAATATTTAAAAATTCCATTCCTTCTCCATTACCCTCTAAAATACTATCCATCACACCGGTTTTTTCCGTTGATGACTGTAATAAAACGGCTGCTGCTCCGTCCCCAAAAAGGATATTTGTAGTCCGATCATACTTATTTAATACACTACTCATTTTATCTGCCCCAACTACTATAACATTTTTATACCGGCAACTTTCTACTAAAGATGCTCCCAAGGACAAAGCATACAAAAAACCGCTACATGCTGCATTTATATCAAAGCCAAAAGTTTGTTGAATACCTAATTTCCGACAAACAATATTAGCTGTTGAAGGCATCGGCATATCAGGAGTTGAGGTCGCAACAATTAAACATGCTATTTCGTTAACTGTGATTTCTGCTTTCATCAACAGGTTTTGTATGGCTTCTACTACCATATCAGAAGTCCCTAAATCGTTAGCCAAAATCCTTCTTTCCCGGATTCCTGTTCTCTTTAAAATCCACTCATCTGAAGTATCTGAAATATTGGATAACCACTCATTAGTTCTGATTTCGGGAGGCACATAACCTCCCAAAGCTGTTATTCTGGCGTTCAATCGCATATCTTGTTAATACTCCCCAATTGCTTTTTTGTATCTGGCTTCATTTACTTTGTATTCGGCCTTAGCATCTATTACATTAGAATAGGCCTGTTGCCACAATACCTGCGCTTCCAGTACATCCTCACCTAAAACCGTTCCCGCTTCAAATCTATCCTGATTTAAACGAAGATTTTCTTCTGCCTGCTGTAGTGATTTTTGAGTAAGATCTATACGTTTTGCTGACTGATTGAGTTGCAACCAAGCATTTTGAATTTCCAATCCAAGCAATTCTTTGGTTTCTTCTAACTCTAATTTTTGTGCTTCTGTTTTGAACTGTTGTTCTTTCACTTTTTGTTTTCTTCCTCCCCAATCAAAAATGGGAACATTTACTGATAGTAAGCCTACAAAAAATTGCATATCATTACTTCCGTCTTCAAAATTGATTTGTTTCCCGAATGCAGCAATTCCATTAGCACTCAATGCAACTGTTGGTCTACGAGCACCTCGTAACAATTCTGTTTGTAATTTTTGAATTTCTACTGCTTTACCGAGCATCGTTACTTCAGGTCGACTTTCCACTGATGAGGTATTTGCTTCCGAAACTAATGAATAGGTAACCACCACATCGTCCTGTATATCAAAATTGACATTGTCTAAACCCGTAATTTGTGCCAGACTCAATTTTGCCATTGTTAAACCATCTTCTGCTTTTGTCAGATTGAGTTCAGCTTCATTGCGTTGTACTTCTACTTTTAGTAGATCATTCTTGTAAATTAATCCTGCATCAAAAGAATTTTTAAGACTGGTATGCAAGGCATTGAGCAACCTTACATATTCATTGGCCAAAACATTTTTCTCTTTCAGATTAACTACCTGCCAATAAGCCGTTTCAGCATTCAATAGAACCTCATCTTCGGTTAAATCTTTTTGAGCCGTTTGCAGGTCAACAGCAGATGCCGAAAGTTTTTTTGCATTGTGTACTTTTCCACCTGCATACAATACCTGAGACACCGAAAGCACTCCGCTTCCCTGATATTCAGGTAATAATGTATTTAAAGGATCTGAAAGATAAATACCTGTTGCACTTGCATCGACTGTTGGTTTGCCGCCTGCTTTAGCAGAGGCACTTGCTACTTGTGCAGCTTCCAGGCTTTTTTGTGCTTTTTGAAGTTTTTTGTTATTTTCCAAAGCCAAAGATTTCACTTCTTCCAATGAAAGTTTTCTTTCCTGCGCATTTCCATCATACCCGAAAAGTAACATGACGGACAAAAACAAGATCACAATTTTATTTTGTTGTATTTTCATCATTTTTTCTTTATAAAAACTGCCCTGTCAAAGGGAATTGTAGAATTGCAGTAAATAACAGGACAGTTTGAAGATTACTGTTTAATAGAGTTAATGAGCCGTTACGGGTTTATACATCACATCATCGTCACCATCAGGCTGAATTTCAGGTGCTTCTTCAGGAATAATGGGCTGTTTTAAAAACTTATAATACATTACCGGTACTACAAACAAGGTAAGTATCATTGAAAATATCAATCCGAAGGCTAATACACTTCCCAGTGGTGCCCACATTGGAGATTTACCGATAATCATTGGAACCACTCCAACTGCCGCCGCCGCTGATGTAAGGAAAATAGGTCGCATTCTTCTTTTTGCAGCTGCAATAGCCGCCGCTTTATGTGTGTATCCGTGGTCACGTATAAGTTCGTCGGCATAATCTACCAATATAATCCCGTTTCGTACTACAATACCAATCAAACTGATGATTCCCATAAAACCAGTCATTCCCAATGGATTCCCTGTAATAAGCAATCCGAAAAATGCACCGAACAAACTCAACAAGAACGTACACAAAATGATAAGTGATTTTCCCAAACTTTTGAATTGAAACAACAACGTAAGGAAAATAAGAATAAGACTAACTCCTAATGAAGTTCCCATTCCCGGAGCATTTTCCGCACTTGACTCTGCATCCCCTCCATATTGAATACTTGTTCCTTTAGGTAATTCCAATGCATCTATCTGCGGTTGAATATCTTTCAAAATACGTGATGGTTTTTTACCTAATTGTGCTTCGGAATATACACTTAACAATTTTAATCCATTGCGTCTTAAAAGCATTCCTGTATGCCATTCCGGTTCCAGCGTGGCTATTTCTTTCAACGCAATCTTAGTCCCATACATAGATGTAATATGCAGGTTTTCAAGCGCTGTAAGATCTTTTCTGCTTTCTTTATCATAGCGCAAAAAGATATCTACGGGCTTATCGCCTTCCCACAAAGTGGAAAAAGCAAAACCTTTTAATCCTGCACCCAAAGTTTGAGTAATTCTCTGATTAGAAATACCAAGGCGGTTCGCTTTTACATTATCGATATTAAGCTTTACCCCCATGTAGTCGTATTCGCTACTCAAACGGACATAGTTCGTACCTTCGGCTTCTTCAAGTATTTTTTTAACTTTTAAGGCAACTCTTTTTTGATCTGCTTCGTTCTCACTTACTATACGAATATCTATAGGTGCGCCTTCCTGAAAACTTAATTGTTTTATTTTAACAGCCCCATCAGGTATAAAACCTTTTAGCTTTTGCAGATATTCTTGTGCCATTTCGTTAGTTGCATCATTATCAACAGTTGTAATAAACACTTGGGCAAAATGTTTTTTAGGAGATTCAGGCGCATACGAAGTATGGAAACGAGGTGAACTCATTCCTATAAAACTCGTTACATCCACTACTCGCTCATCTTTTTTCAAAATAGTTTCCAGTTCTTTTACTTTTTCTTCTGTTTTTTCTAAAGAAGTTCCGTTTGGCATCCAAATTTCCATATTGAACTGATTGCGCTCTGATAGCGGGAAAAATTCAGAATCTACTTTAGTTGCAATGAAAAAGGCAGATAATACCGATAATACACCAAGAGCAATAGTGGTTTTAGGATGTCTGAAAGCAGCTTCTATTCCTTTGTCGAAAGCAGACTGCAGGTGGTCGAGCATATTTTTCTTTACAGGACGATCGCTTACTTTGTGTTTTAATCCTTTTTTAATAAATACATAACACGTATAAGGTGTAAACAACAACGCAATGAGCATGGAAATAGTAAGGGCTATTGCTACTGTAACAGGAAGCCAAAACATAAAATCTTTAGCAATACCATCCATAAAAAGAGCCAATGGAAGGAATGCAAAAATAATAGCTAACGTTGCCGTAAAAATAGGAACCATTAACTGCTTGGCTGCCTGCCATGCTCCTGTCCACGGTGTAATGCCTTCATCTAACTTTTCGATATAATTATCGACAACTACAATAGCATTATCTACAACCATTCCTAAAACAATAACTAAGGCTGCTAATGTTACCTGATGAAGTTCTACACTAAACATTTGCATAAAAGCAAAAGTTATCAGAATAGAAATAGGTGCTGCTGCTGAAGCTACTGCTGCTACCCGAAAAGGCAACAACAACATTACAACCAATACTACTGAACCGATAGCCAAACCAAACTCCTTCATAAAATGACTGATACTCTCATCAACTACTTCGGGCTGGTTTACAATCGTTTTCATTTTTATATCGGGCGGAAAAGTTTTCTGGATCGTAGCGATCTTTTCTTCTACTTCATGCCCGAAAGCTACAACATTGTTCCCGGGCAACATATCAATAGATAGTACCATTGCCTGCTCTTCTCCTATTCGTACAAAAGATGATTTTTCCTCAAAACGACGCTCTAATGTTGCCACATCTTTCAAACGGACAATTGTTCCTGAAGGTGTGGTATATATAATTTGATTCGCAATATCGTTCTCATCTTTATAACGACTATTGGTATAAATCGGAATCGTATTGTTTGAACCCATTGCCACTTCGCCGGTATAACTCGTTACATTCTGTTGTTGCAACGTTCCGATAAGTGTACTAATATCAAAGCCGTATTGTTGTAACTTTTTATCATCTATTTTGATATAGATCTGCTGACGTTGCCCTCCTGAACGGTTAATTTTAGAAACCATCGGAATCACTTTCAGTCCGTCTTCCAGTTTATCGAGATATTTTTCTATCTCGGCATACGAGCGTTCTTTTGACGATACCGAAATAATCATTGCTGTTACATCAGCAAAATTACTGTTGATAAAAGGTCCGATCACACCGGCAGGAAGTTTAGGACGTAAATTCGCATCCATATCTAATTGTAAGGTGTGCCAGAACTTTTTGCGATCCTTCACGCTGGTATAGATTTCCGTTGTCAAGAAAACCTGTCCTTCTCGAACTTCTGATTTAGCCTTTTTCTTTTTGATTTCTTCAAATGAAAACAAATATTGTTCTATTTTTTTTGCTACTTCTTCCTCTACCTGATGTTCATCAGCTCCGGGATACAAAGCATATACCAATGCCGTAGGCATATCAATACGCGGGTTTTCGCTTCGCGGCATATTCATCAGCGAATTAAGTCCCATAATCATCAACAGGACTACCAGCACAATAACTACCTGCTTATGCTTCATCGCAGCTTCCAGGAAATGTATGTTACGTTTCGTCATTTTTAAACAAGATTTTACATTAAAAAGAGATTAGAATTTAATCGATGAACCGTCTTCCAAGTTCGTTTGTCCGCTTACGATAAGCCTATCACCCGCTTGTAATCCTTTGCTTACCACCACATCGTTAGTTCCTGTTATTTTAGAAATGCTTACTCTTTTTTTGATTGCAATATTGTTTTCTTTAGCAACAAACACGTAATTGATATTATCCGGGTCACGTACAAGTGCTTGTGCCGGAACAATAATCGCATTTTGATTTTTACCTGTGCTGATAATAATATCAGTAATCATTCCCGGTAGAAGTTGTCCGTTTGCATTATCCAGACGAACTTTTACAGTATATGTTTTTGAAAAGTTATCTGCCTGCGGATTGATAATGGTTACTTTTCCACTAATCTCTTTGTTCAACGACGGAATGGAAACCTGTGCTTCGGCTCCAATTTTCAATGATGAAATTTCATTTTCAGTGATAGCCGCTACAGCATAAACTTTATCTGTTTTTACAAGGGTAAAAGCAGGAATACCAGGCGCTGCAGTTGCACCTGCTTCGGTTTGTTTTTGAGTAACTATACCTGAAAAAGACGCATAAAGTTTAGTATCTCTCAAATTTTTAGCAGCAGACTGACTATTGGCTTGTGCTTGTGCCAAAGCTACTTTTGCAGCAATATAATCGCGTTCAGGCAGGCTATTCTTTTTGTACAACTGGTCTAAACGATTAAAGTTATCTTGCGCTTGTTCTAAACCCGCACTTGCCACATCAAGATTATTTTGGTATGTATCAGGTTCAATGGCTGCTAATAACTGTCCTTTGGAAACATGCTCTCCTTCCTGAACATAAACTGCCGTTATTCTACCCGCAACGCTAAAACCGATGGAAACGGTATTATCTGCTTCTATACTTCCACTGTAGGTAAGTTTTTCAGGTTGTTCTGAAACCGTTATTTCCTTTACGGAAACTTTGTATACTTCTGTTGCTCCATCTGTGTTTTTTTGTTCTTTCTTGCCACAGCCAGATACTATCAATATAGACAACAACATCAAAAAAAGATTTGTTCTAACCATATTCATGGGATTTTTACATTTGATAATTTAAATTGCAAATATCCGCGAATCGGTTAGGGTTCAAAAGACCTGTTTTCGGCTAATTTTGGTCTAAATCCGTACTTTTTAACAAAAACCTTATTTGTATCGTTCTCTGAATGCTTTCGGAGAAATCTTCATTTTCTTTTTAAAAAATTTCCCGAAGAAAGATTGATTGCTAAAATTGAGTTTTTCAGCTATCTGAGCTATGGTCAGCGAATTATCAACAAGTAAATCCAGTGCTTCCATAATAACTACTTCTTCTATAACTTCGCGAGCAGACAAGTCGGATGCTTCTTTTGTTACTTTGGACAAATAATCAGGTGTAACAGAAAGTTTATTGGCATAAAACTGTACACCTCGTTCTTCTTTTACATGGATTTCCAATAAATTGAGGAACTTCAGGACAAGTTGTTTTTTACGGGATGTTTTCATTTTCATTTCTTTTATATCTTCTCTGAAAACATCCATGAATTCTAAAGTTAGCAAATTAAAATAATGGGCTATTCTTTCTTTTTGATAAAATGCTTCTTGATTCAAATTGAGATAATACATATTTTTTATCAGGACAAAAAATATGTCTCGCTTTTCTACCGTAAGTTTCCAAACCGGTTTTTCTTTTACTGTAAAAAAACGCAATACATTTAAGTCACTGTGATTTAAAAGGTTTCTTTGTGCAAAATCTTGTGTAAAACTGACTCCGATAGACTCTGTGTCTTCTATAATTTCTAAGACCTGAATAATGGTTTGCGGAGAAAAAACAATAAGGTCATTTTCTTCCAACAAGTATGTAACCAAATTAAGCTGAATCTTAATTTTTCCTTTTATTATAAGCATTACACCTATATTATCAGACCGAAACGGATATGGAAAAGGATTTTCGGTTATTGGTTCTTCATCAAAGCTAACGTGTAATTCGCTTGATTGCTCTTCTTGTCCCAAAATATTGAAAACATCTCTTAAGCTATGATGTTGTATGGAAGGTTTATTATTCAAATTATGCTGCATTTTATGTAAAAATAAAAAATATATCTATCATTTAAATTTTATCTTTTTTACGCTGTCTTACATTGATTTTTTTACTCTGAAAAACTATCCGTTTATCCGTTAGAAAAAAAATAAAAAAAATTGTAACTTTTTTGAAACTCATTACGTATAAGTATTGAACTTAAAAGAACAAAGGAGAGAAATAAATGAGACAGCTCAAAATTACGAAGCAGGTTACAAACCGTGAGACTGCTTCTTTAGACAAATACCTTCAGGAGATTGGTAAAGTTGATCTTATTACTGCTGATGAAGAGGTAGAATTAGCACAAAGAATCAAAGCCGGTGACCAAAGAGCATTGGAAAAACTAACAAAAGCTAATTTACGTTTCGTAGTATCAGTTGCAAAACAATATCAAAATCAAGGACTTACACTACCCGATTTAATTAATGAAGGAAACTTAGGTTTGATTAAAGCGGCACAACGTTTTGATGAAACCCGTGGTTTTAAATTCATTTCTTATGCTGTTTGGTGGATTCGTCAATCTATCTTACAAGCTTTGGCAGAACAATCGCGTATTGTACGTTTGCCATTGAATAAAATCGGTTCTATCAACAAAATCAATAAAATGTATGCGTTGTTAGAACAATCCAGTGAGCGTGCTCCTTCTGCTGAAGAGATTGCAAAAGAGTTGGACATGACGGTAAATGACGTAAAAGAATCTATGAAAAATTCCGGTCGTCACTTATCAATGGATGCACCGCTTGTAGAAGGTGAAGATTCTAACTTATATGATGTCTTACGTTCAGGAGAATCTCCGAACCCAGACAGAGAATTAATTCACGAATCTTTACAGACTGAAATTGAAAGAGCTTTGGAAACTTTAACACCGAGAGAAGCGGACGTTGTACGTTTGTATTTCGGTTTAGGAGACCAACATCCGATGACTTTAGAAGAAATCGGTGAAACTTTCGATTTAACTCGCGAACGTGTTCGTCAGATCAAAGAAAAAGCAATCAGACGATTAAAACACACTTCAAGAAGTAAAATTTTAAAAACATATTTAGGCTAAGCCTATTAAACGTAACAACAGTTTAATAACTGTTCGTTTTTTGATTGATGATTGAAACCTCGGCTGATTACCGAGGTTTTGTTTTATAAATAAACTCAAGATTCAAAATTCTAAGTTGAATATTCTAAATTCAAAAAAATCTTAATTTATATCTTTACTTAAATAACGAACATTCAATGTTGAACAACGAATTTTCAACTTTATAAACTTCAAGATTCTAAATTCAAATGCCAAAATTTTGAACGATGAAATATTTTTATTTATTGTACCTTTGCCAAAACAACATAACAACAGATTAATTCAATGTTCATTTTTGAATTTTGATTAACGAATTTTGAACTAACTACTATGAGTAAAAACACATTAATTGCGCCATCAATTTTAGCCGCAGATTTTGCAAATCTTCAACGTGATATTGAAATGATCAACCAAAGTGAAGCGGATTGGTTTCACATTGACATTATGGATGGTGTTTTCGTTCCGAATATTTCTTTTGGAATGCCGGTTTTAAGCGCTATTACTAAATATGCTAAAAAAACTATTGACGTTCATTTAATGATCGTAGACCCGGATCGTTATATTGCTACTTTCAAAAAATTAGGTGCTGATAATTTAACGGTTCACTATGAAGCTTGTACTCACTTACACCGTACATTACAAGCCATAAAAGCGGAAGGGATGAAAGCCGGAGTCGCTATTAATCCTCATACTAACATTATGCTATTAGAAGATGTTATCCAAGACATTGATCTAGTATGCTTAATGAGTGTTAATCCCGGATTCGGCGGACAATCTTTTATTGAAAACACGTATACCAAAGTAAAAAAGCTTAAAGAATTGATCACTCTGAAAAATGCTCCGACTTTAATTGAAATTGACGGTGGTGTTACAAATAAAAATGCGAAAGCTTTGGTCGAAGCCGGAGCTGATGTTCTGGTTGCCGGAAGCTATGTATTCGGTGCTGCTAATCCAACAGCAACAATTGCAGATTTAAAAAAAATTACTAAATAAAATTCAGCATAAACCCCATCACTTCGAACAAAGAGAGGAATTTCCTAATTTGTTTCATGAGATTTCTCCCTTTGGTCGAAATGACAAACTATCTGTTATATTAGATTCTAATATTGACTTATCAAATATTTGATCAAATCTGTTGTGGTTAAAATTCCTACCAACAGATTTCCTTCGCAAACAGGAAGCGCGTGAAATTCTTTTTTAGCTAATATTTCAGCGGCTTCTTTAATCGTTGTTTCCGGTGAAATAGCGATCAGATTTTTAGCCATAACCTGCTCCACTGTAAACATATTATATACTGTAGTATCTACTACTTCATCGTTATCATCAACTGCATCGGCAAATGAAATACGCAACAAATCGGTATAACTCAACATCCCCAAAATTTTATTGCCATTTACAACCGGAATATGACGAATATGGTGCTTTTTGAAAAGGCTTTCTGCTTTAGTCAAATCATCGGTAATATTCAACTTAACTACGTTTGTTGTCATTATAGTTGAAACAGGAACACGTTGTTTCATAAGGCTTATTTTTTGATTACTATTCAAAGTTACTCATAAAACAACAATAATCAGAAAAGCTAAATCATTGGAAATGAATATTTTTTTTTGTATCTTAAGCAGTTGGTTTACTTTACTTCTTTAAAATTAATCATTGTTTTTACCAACTCATATAATTGCGGAAATTCTGTCTGAAACCTATGCGGAGTTTCAAAGAAATGCTCCAAAACAACTGCTATAAATTCAAACTCATTGGTATACGCATAAATTCGAAAATAATCCGATTCAACCATTTTCTTATGATTTGCCGGATATTTGATCTGCTCAATAATCTCGTCATAAGTTGCTGTAAAAATAGTAGAGGAAGTATCTGTACTCTTTAATCCCTGATAATGCAATACGTGTCCGAATTCATGCAATCCTAAATTCAAATTATCATTAGAAATCTGATATCCTTCTAAAAAATGTTTCCATGAAAAAACAATGGCATTCATTGCAGGGTTAAACTCTCCTTTATGGTAATTATCATTGATTCTGGAATAATAGATATCCGGATAAATAATGATCTTATCTATCACGTCAAATAAATAACGGCGCATTCCAAAAGTCAGCATAATGGCTGTTGCAGCAATCAACACCTGTATTTCATCTGTAATTTCAAGCCCATCTTTTCCATAAAACGGATATTGTTTTATGAATTTTGCTACTCTGTGTTCAAAATACTGTTTTTGTTTTATCGGCAGTTTACTATAAAACTCAAATTGATCGTTTAAGATTTCTAACTGTTGAAGTGACAATTTCTTTGGGAAAGGATAAAAATGTACATAAATAGGTTTCCTGAAAAAGAAAGCATAAACAGGTTCAACTACAACATGGTAGACAAAGAACGATGTAAAAATAAGACCTGCAAGGATTAAAAAATATACCAAAAAATAAGCGAGATTACATATACAGCTAAGATATAAAATTAAGCTAAAAAATCTCGCTTATTTAATAATACTTTTATTTATCTAAAAGTGTTAAAACAATTATTCCGACTCTTCCGATTAAAAAAGTGAACATTCCGAAAACAGAAGGCAAAAAAGATACTTTTAAACCTCCAGCCAAAATTTCGGCTGTAACATTCCCCATTCTCTGAATAAAATCAAAGGCACTTATTAAGCCTATCGATTGTCCCAGAATTCCCCAAACTAAGACAAACAAACTAATTGAAGCAATTAAATTTTTCGTTTTAGTGTTATCCGATTTTTTAAACACTCCTTTTACTATCAGTAACAGAATCACTATTAATAGTAAAACAATAGGAACCATAAAAACAGGTCCGCCTTCATAAATTTTTTCTAAAATCATTTTCATATTTTTTAGTTGTTAATATGATCCAAAATTAGTTTACTATTAATTTCTGTTTTTTGTTTTGCGACTAACTAACTGTACTTTACTCTAAAAAACCAAATTTACATCGATACCAGCAAATATTTCCATTAGAAAACCGAAACAGGCTTAAAATGCGTCATTCGTCGCAAAAGTTTTAAAAAAAATGAGAATTTCGTTAAATTGGCTACATGAATTTTAAAGCTTTAAACACTACCAGATCATTCTTCCTTCATTTCATATTTTGGGTAGGTGTTTGGGCATTTTACCTCTATTTTTTCAGTTATAATTCAAATGACATCAATTACATCATTTGGTTTTCCAGCTTACTACTTCCTGTTACCATTATCGCCACTTATCTTACTAATTTTATTCTGATCCCTAAGTTTTTATTAACTAAAAAATATTTTAAATTCAGTTTATATACTTTTTACTCACTTGTTTTATCGACCTATTTGATTATTATGGCCATTTTTGGCGGTTATATTTTTGTAACCAATTTAAATATAACTAAAATACCGCCAATGGGCAGAAACCTTGTTTTTATCTTTATTTTAGTATATCTAATCGTTGGGATTTTTAGTTTTATCACAATTTTAAAACATAATCTGCAAGATAAGACCAAACTTAAAATTTTAGAAAATAAGATTTTAGAAACAAATCTTCAGATTAAAGAACAGGAACTTGACTTTTTAAAGAAACAAATTCACCCTCATTTTTTATTCAATACCTTAAATACAATTTATGCATTTGCCTTAAAAAAATCGGAATATACTCCGGATCTGATCTTGAAGCTCTCTAATTTATTAGATTATATTTTATACCAAATTCAAAAACCAAAAGTATTTTTAATTGATGAGATAGAACATTTAAAAGAATATATTGACTTAGAAAAGATACGCTTTCAGGATAGACTTAGTATCAATTTCAATTTAAAAAATATCCCGAACAATTTAGAAGTACCGCCTATGTTGCTGATTCCCTTTGTTGAAAATGCTTTTAAACACGGTAGCATTATAAATGGTAAACTTACAATACTAATTTTCTTGGAATACAGGACTGATCAAACATTATATTTTACAATCCGGAATAGTTCTTTAGAAAGTTTTGATCCTGATAAAGAAGGTATTGGTCTAAAAAATATCGCAAAAAGACTACACTTATTATTTCCAGGCAACTATACTTTAAAAAAAGATGTTTCTGACGATTGGTTTTCTATTGAATTAACCCTGCTTAAAACTTAGTGAAATGAGTAATTATAATTGTTTAATTGTAGATGATGAAGTTTCTGCACAGGAAATTATAGCATCTTATCTTTCTAAAATTGAAAATTTTAAAGTTTGCGGCATTTGTAAAAACGCGATTGAGGCTTTTACCGTCATTAATAACCAAACCGTAGACTTAATTTTCTTAGACATTAATATGCCTGAAATTTCAGGATTATCTTTTGCTCAATCTATCAATAAAAATATCAAAATAATCTTCACCACTGCTCACAGGGAATTTGCTATTGAAGGTTTTGACCTGCAAGCCGTTGACTATCTTTTAAAACCAATTCCTTTTGAGCGTTTTATAAAAGCGACTAACAAATTTCTCGGAGAAAACAGCATACCGGAAAGTACTCCTAGAAAAGAAATCGAAATGGATAAAAATGATTTTTTATTTGTACGTTCTGACAGAAAAATGATAAAAGTTGATTTTGATGAAATCCTTATTATAGAAAGTCTAAGTGATTATATTAAGATCATAACGCCGAAAAAAGCGATCATAACACGAGAAACTATCTCAAATATTGAAGCAAAACTTCCTCAAGAAAGATTTTTAAGAGTGCATCGTTCCTTTATTATTTCAATTTCTAAAATAGATTCTTTTACTAACGAATATATTGAAATCAACAAAACTGCCATTCCGATAAGCAGAAGCTATAAAAAAAATGTATTATCCGTTTTAGAGCGATTTTAAAATTATTCTTTTAAAAGATTCTCTGATTATAAAATAAAAACCACGCTAATTGCGTGGTTTTTTTTGCTTTATGTGACCCCGGAGGGATTCGAACCCCCAACCCTCAGAGCCGAAATCTGATATTCTATCCAGTTGAACTACGGAGCCATTTTTAAGAAAATAGAAAAAGGAGAAAGGACATTCTCCCTTATCCCTTTCTTATTATTTTTATTACGCTAAAAGCTTTTTAACAATCGTTGAAATAGTTTTACCGTCAGCTTGTCCAGCCAATTGCTTAGACGCCATTCCCATTACTTGTCCCATAGCTGCCATTCCTGAAAAACCACCCTCTGCAATAATTTTTGCCACAGCAGCTTCTACTTCAGCTTCTGACAACTGAGCCGGTAAAAATTTCTCAATAACAGCTACTTGGGCTAACTCAGGTTCAGCTAAGTCAGCTCTACCTTGTTCAGTATAGATCGCAGCGCTATCTTTACGTTGCTTAACTAATTTCTGCAATAATTTTATTTCATCATCCGCTGTTAGTTCTTCTTTTGCACCGGATTCTGTTTTCGCTAAAATAATCCCCGATTTTATGGCTCTTAAAGCTTCTAAAGCAACTGTATCTTTTGCTTTCATCGCTTCTTTCATCTGATCCATAATTTGTTTTTCTAAACTCATATTTCTCGTTTTATACTAAACTTAAAAATTTCCTTTTCAAGAGTGGATTGTACCTTCTCTTAATTGTTCCCGCAAAAGTAATAAAAAAACCCGAAAAAAAATCGGGTTTTCAGTGAGTAGGTAGGGAGTTCATGGATTAGTCTACATTATCATGTAGAAATGAATTATTCGAACGCAACTGCAAATCATCGTTACTATCTGTCCCTAAGGACATTCTTGATGTATTGTTCGTTTGCGGAGTTGATGTTACATCTATTCCCATACGTTTGTATGCCGGTTCGTTTTCAATTTTATCAATATTAGCAGCACTATTATTAAATTTATAATTGAACTCTTTCATTTTTCTTTTTCGCTCTTCGGCTCTTGCTTTTAATGTTTCTTCTATTGACATTTCAAAAGGAGACACATTATCCAATTCTTCACTGTTTTTAAATTCAGTCGTTTTTTGCTTTACGCTGAAATTCAATGATTCATCTATTGGCTCTTCAACTTTTGCAACCGGTTTTGCTATTGCTATTACTTTTTCCTCTTCTTCTTTTTCTTCAAAATCCTCTAATGAATACTTGATAACGCCGCCTTGAGTTACTTCGGTTACCGGAACTACATTGATAGGATCTTTAACTTCCATTTGTTTGGTTTCCTCTGAAATATCAAAAATAGTTTTCTGCACTGCTTTTGGCTCTTCAAACAAATCAAATGAATAATTAAATTCTTTGTTGGCTACTACAAACTCCGGTTCTATTACTTCTATATCTTTAACCTCTGAAGTAATGATTTCAAAGTTTTGTGGTACACTTATTTTTGGTGAAACTATTTCAAATTCCACATCTATATTTTTGATAGCTTCCGTTGTAGCTACTAAATCCATTTGAGGTTTTTCTTTGATCTCAAAAGATAGCGGCTGCTCAACAGTTTCTTCATCTAGTGAAAAAATAATTTTTTCTTCTTTAACTTGATCTGCTACCGGATTGATAATATCTTGTTTAGGGGCTTCTGCTTTTACTTCATTTTGAACAGGAGCAGCATAAGAAGATACTGCATTCTTTTGGCTTAAATCGTGAACAATTTTTTGTTCATCTTCTAGAGAATGAATAATCTTTTTAGGTTCTGTATTTACAATTTCAGCTTGTTGCTCAATGTCAAAACCTGTAGCAATAACAGTAACAGCTACAGCATCGCCTAAAGTTTCATCTTCACCAACTCCCATGATAATATTTGCATTAAAGCCAGCTTCAGTTTGAATATGATCGTTGATTTCTCCGATCTCATCCAATGTAATTTCAGAAGTACCGGATACTATCAATAACAATACATTCTTGGCTCCGGTAATTTTATTATCGTTCAACAACGGAGAGTCTAAAGCACTAACAATAGCTTGTTTTGCACGATCTACACCTTCCGCAACTGATGAACCCATAATAGCCGTTCCACTATTGGCTAATACCGTTTTGGCATCGCGCAAATCGATATTTTGTGTATAGTGGTGGGTAATAACTTCTGCAATTCCTTTTGCGGCAGTTGCTAAAACCTCATCTGCTTTGGAAAAGCCTGCTTTAAATCCTAAATTTCCGTAAACTTCTCTTAACTTATTGTTATTGATAACAATTAAAGAGTCTACTTGTTTACGCAATCTTTCTACTCCGTTCATTGCCTGTTCTGAACGAATCTTTCCTTCAAACTGGAACGGAATAGTTACAATACCAACTGTTAAAATATCTCTTTCTTTTGCTAATTGAGCGATTACAGGGGCAGCACCAGTACCTGTACCACCTCCCATTCCTGCTGTAATGAAGAGCATTTTTGTGTTCGTATCTAACATTTTTTCTATTTCTGCAATACTTTCAATGGCGGATTGCTGTCCTACTTCGGGATTAGCACCTGCTCCAAGACCTTCGGTAAGGCTAACTCCTAACTGAATCTTATTGGGTACAGCACTATTTTCTAAAGCTTGAGAATCGGTATTACAAACAACGAAATCAACACCTTTGATTCCTTGTTGAAACATGTGGTTAATTGCATTACTACCACCACCTCCTACTCCAATAACTTTGATAACGTTTGATTGGTTTTTGGGTAAATCGAAAGAAATACTTGTAAATTCTGACATAATGGTACTTTTTATTCGGCGTTATCTAAAAATTCTTTAATCTTTTCTATATACTTATCAAAAAATGATTTTTTGATTTTGCTTTCGGTAGTCTCGGGTTGCGGTTCTTCTATTTCTTCCTCTACTACTGGCTTTTCTTCGACTACAGTTTGTTTGATTATCACAGGTTCTTCCTGTTTCATCTCTACAAAAGGCGTTGCGCTTTTTGTATTGTTACGGATGCTATTCATTACCAAACCAACGGCAGTTGCGTATAGCGGACTCGATAATTCTTCATCAGAACTACCGGCTAAATGTTCGTTAGGATAACCGATGCGGGTATCCATTCCTGTGATGTATTCAACTAATTGTTTAATATGTTTTAATTGAGCTCCACCACCTGTTAATACAATTCCGGCAATAAGTTTCTTTTTAGGATTCTCATGTCCGTATAATTTAATTTCTGCGTATACTTGTTCAATAATTTCTACCACACGTGCATGTATAATTTTTGACAAGTTTTTAAGTGAAATCTCTTTAGGTTCACGTCCTCTTAATCCCGGAATAGAAACAATCTCGTTGTCTTTATTTTCTCCAGGCCAAGCAGAACCGAATTTCACTTTTAACAATTCAGCTTGTTTTTCTATAATAGAACATCCTTCTTTTATGTCTTCTGTAATCACATTTCCTCCGAAAGGAATCACAGCAGTATGACGAATGATGCCATCTTTAAAAATAGCTAGGTCTGTCGTTCCACCTCCTATATCAATTAAAGCTACTCCGGCTTCTTTTTCTTCTTGACTTAAAACAGCATCGGCAGAAGCCAATGGTTCCAATGTAAGTCCGGACAACTCTAATCCCGAACTTTTAACACATCGTCCTATATTTCTGATAGAAGCCGCTTGCCCGACAACGACATGAAAACTCGCTTCTAATCGTCCTCCTGACATTCCGATCGGTTCTTTTGTTTCTGTTTGCCCGTCTATCTTAAATTCCTGCGGCAAAACATGGATAATTTCTTCACCCGGCAACATCGCTAATTTATGCACTTGCCCGATCAAAGCATCAATATCCATATCTCCTATTACTTCTTCTGCATTCTGACGGCTGATATAGTCACTATGCTGTATACTTCTGATGTGTTGGCCGGCAATACCTACCACTACATCATTAATTTTATATCCTGAATCATTTTCGGCTTCAAGGACAGCTTGCTGAATAGACTGAATGGTTTGGGTAATATTATTCACCACACCTCTATGAACACCTAAACTCTTGGACTTTCCTACTCCAAGAATTTCCAGCTTCCCATATTCGTTTTTTTTACCTATCATGGCTACAATCTTTGTAGTTCCGATATCTAAACCTACTGCAATGTTATCTCTGTTCATAACTCAATTCTATTTCTTACAAACTACTTGCTCTGTAAACATTAAGTTTACTTCTTTATATTGTTTAATTAAAGTGTCTTTTACAGCATGGTAAAAAAACGCTTTATAATTCTTTAACTTTCTGTCGATAAAAACAGGTTTGCCGAAAATGATGGTATAATCATAATTTCGGCTTTTCATCAAAACACTTCCTGAAGGCAATATTTTTATGCCCGTTATATCTTTACTCAAAAAATCATCATCGCTGATTTCATTAAAAAGCGACAGATATTGATCCTTATCATTTTCGGCATAAGAACCCACTACAAGAGGAACTCTCGCAGAAAAATTTTCGGATAAAGGCATCGTAGTACCTTTTCTATCAACATAATACGAAGTATTACCTGATATAAATCTTACAGTTGGGGACTTTTGTTTTATATGCGCATTTAGAGAACCATCTACTGTTGAAAAAACTTCCGCTTTTTCTATCATCCCGTGATCATCGAGAACAGTTTCTAAAGTATTCAAATCTACCGCATCTTTTTGAATTGATAAAGAGCCTCCCAAATTTTGTTTCAACAAGTTATTAACCATTTCGTGAGTTATGAACAAGTTATCTGTTCCTTCCTCAAAGGAAATATTTACTTCTTTCAATGCCCTGTTTCCATTTCTTTTTGATGAAAAAGAATATAAAAATATCATCAAAAGAACGATAACAATCAAACGAATATTATGCCATTTGAGTCCTTTCATCTAATACTTTTTTTAAATCTTTTACCATTTCTCCAATGTCTCCTGCCCCTATAGTTATAAACACTTCTGCATCAGATTGTTGAAAAACTTCAAATAAAATTTCTTTTGTTACCAACTTCTTATTGGGGTTTTCAATTTTTGTTAATAAAACCTCTGAAGTTATCCCTTCGATCGGCAATTCTCTTGCCGGATAAATATTCAATAGGACGATTTCATCAAACTTTGATAAGCTTTCGACAAAACCTTCCATAAAATCTCTGGTTCTGGAAAATAAATGCGGTTGAAAAACGGCCAACACTTTTTTTCCGGGATACAACTCTCTAACAGCATTATAAACTGCTGAAATTTCTGTAGGGTGATGTGCATAATCATCAATGTACACACATTTTTCATTACGCAATTGAAATGAAAATCTTCTTCTTACTCCCGGAAATGTTGCCAAAGCGGCTCTTACCTTATCATTTGATACACCGTATTTATTAGCCATTGCTAATGCTATTACAGCATTTGACAAGTTATGTCTTCCTGGTAATCCGAACTTGATATCTTTAATCAATTCTGTAGGTGTTTGCACATCAAAATGATAGAATCCCTCTATAATTTGGATATTTTTTACTTCGTAATCTGCTTGTTCTTCAATTCCTATGGTATTTCCGTTCAATTGAACTTTTAGCGGAACAAACAAATGATTCGCATCTACTTTATCAGCAAACAAACGGAATGATTCTTCCACAGAAGCTGCATTTCCATAAATATCCAAATGATCTGCGTCCATTGAAGTTACACAAGCTAAATCGGGATGTAAATGTAAAAATGAACGATCAAATTCATCGGCCTCAACTACTGTCACCGTTTTTCCGCTTCCGATAAGATTAGAATTGTATCCTTCTACAATTCCTCCTAAAAAAGCAGTAACATCAACTCCGCTTTGGTATAAAATATGCCCTAAAATACTGGATGTTGTTGTTTTTCCGTGTGTTCCGGCAACAGCAAAACAGAAAGAATCTTTCGTAATTATTCCTAGAACTTCGGCTCGTTTTTTAACTTCAAAACCATTGTTCAAAAAATAATTCCACTCAGAATGATTTTTAGGAATAGCCGGTGTTACCACTACTAAAGTAGACTCTTTATCTAAATATTTTTTTTCAATCAGATCAACATTGTCTTCAAAATGAATATGCATTCCCAAAGCTTCGAGCTCATCGGTCAGCTGCGTATGTGTTTTATCATATCCGGCTACATTTTTTCCGATATGCATAAAATATCGGGCTAAGGCACTCATTCCGATACCTCCGATACCTATAAAATATACACTTTGTATTTGGTTACTATTCATTTTTAATCTTTTTTTTCAGGCTATTCACCTTTTTCTAAAGCCAATTTAACAATCTCATCTGCAATTTGTTGTGTGGCATTAGGCAATGCTTTTTTATGTATTTTTTTGCTCAGTTTTGCTTGTTTTTCGTCATTCGAAATCAAGTCCGCAAAGGTACGTTTGAATTTTTCATTTAGCTCGCTTTCTTTTAATAAAATTGCAGCTTTTTTTGCTGACAAAGCGAGTGCATTTTTAGTTTGGTGATCCTCAGCCACATTGGGTGATGGGATCAAAATAGTAGGCTTTCCGACAATACATAATTCCGAAATCGAAGAAGCTCCGGAACGTGAAATTATAAAGTCGGCTGCCGCATAGGCCAAATCCATTCGATCAATAAAAGCAAAAACATGCACATCTTCTTTTTCATTAAAGTGCTTGTACTGATCGTAATATAATTTTCCACATTGCCAAATCACTTGAATCCCTAACTGTAGGATAATATCCAACTCATCTGAAATCAATTGGTTTATTCTTTTGGCTCCTAAACTTCCTCCTAAAACCAACAATGTTCGTTTGTTTGTATTCACTTCGAAATAAGTAAGTCCTTCGATACGTTTATCGTCTACAAAAATGAGGTCTTGACGTACCGGATTTCCGGTTAATTTTATCTTATCAACCGGAAAAAACTTTTCCATTCCTTCATAAGCTACACAAATTGACTGTGCTTTTGATGCTAATAATTTATTGGTAATTCCCGGATAGGAATTCTGTTCTTGAATTACTGTAGGAATCCCTAGCATATTAGCTAATTTTAGAACTGCTCCGCTAGCAAAACCACCTGTTCCGATCACTACATCGGGTTTGAATCTTTTTATAATGAAATAGGACTTCCACAAACTTGACAGGAGTTTAAACGGAAATAACAGATTTTGAAGGCTTATTTTTCGCTGAATTCCGGAAATCCACAATCCTTTAATCTCGTAACCGGCTTGCGGCACTTTTTGCATTTCCATTTTATCTTTAGCTCCTACAAACAGAATTTCTGCCTGCGGAAAACGAGCTTTTAATTCGTTTGCAATAGCTATTGCCGGATAGATATGTCCTCCGGTTCCTCCTCCACTAATGATAAATTTCAGCTTTTGCTCCATACTACTGATTTAAAACCGGTTCTAACGGATTTGTTTCTGATTCTTCTCTTTTTTCTCCCTCACTTAGATCTAATTCTTTATCTATAATGCGTTGTAATGCTTCTTCTCTTTTTTTCCGTTCTTCTTCATCTTGTGCCACTTCTTCGTCTTTTTTAGTTACACTCAAAATAACTCCTATAGACACGCAGGTCATCCATATCGATGTTCCTCCGGCACTAATCAATGGCAAGGTTTGACCTGTTACCGGCAATAATTCCACTGCTACTGCCATATTCACCAAAGCTTGAAAAATAATCGGGAAACCTAAACCTACAATAAGTAACTTTCCGAACAAACTGGAAGCTTTTTGGGCATTGATAATGAAACGGACAAACAATAACATATATAAGAACACTATTCCTAATGCTCCTATTAAACCGTACTCTTCTACTATAATAGCAAAAATAAAATCGGAAGATGATTGCGGTAAAAAGTTCTTTTGCACACTTTTTCCCGGCCCCAGTCCGTAAATTTTACCTGAAGCAATGGCTATTTTTGCTTTTTCAATTTGGTAATCATCATCTTTAGCATCTTCACTCTTATCAAAAAAACTATCCACCCGGCTAATCCAAGTATCCACGCGGTTTGGCATGGCTCCCGGAAAAGCTTTAGCAACCAAAATAAAAAAGGTTAAAGCTATAACTCCTGCTCCTATGATTAATGCTAAATACTTAACAGGATAATATCCAACGTATACTAACATGCAGACCATTGAGAAAATCAAGGCTGTCGTAGAAAAATTAGCTGGCAAGACTAATGCCAATATTGCAAAAACCGGCAACCAAAGTTCTAATAGTGAATCCTTAAATGAATATTCTTTTTCACTGACTTTCGCTAAATAACGTGCTACATAAACCATCAATACGGTAAAGGCTAATGTTGATGTCTGAAAACCAATCCCGATAAAAGGAATTTGTATCCATCGGCTGGCATTTGCCCCACCAATCGTTGTTCCTTGGAACAGTGTATACAATAGTAAAACCAATACAAACGGAATCCCTAAAATAGATAATGCTCTAAAATAGTGATAGGGTACTTTATGAATCCAATAAATGATAATGAAACCTATGAACAGATGTACCAAATGTTTTATTAAATATCCGATTGTGGAACCTTTACCTATAACATAAACTAAATTTGTACTGGCACTGTAAACAGGTAAAAAAGATATAAGAGCCAATAGAAAAACTATTGCCCAAATTACTTTATCTCCTCTTAACCTATTTACTAATTGTGTCATAATTTTTATAAGTTGTGTATTGCTTGTTTAAACTGACGCCCTCTGTCTTCGTAGTTTTCAAATAAATCAAAACTTGCACAAGCCGGCGATAACAATACCGTATCTCCTTTTTCTGCCATTTTTTGTGCAATTTTTACCGCTTCTGTCATAGAAGTTGTTTCTACCATAACATCTACAACATCACTAAACGCATTGAAGATTTTTTGGTTATCTACTCCCAAACAAACGATTCCTTTTACCTTTTCACGTACCAGAGACATTAACTCGTCATAATCATTTCCTTTGTCTACCCCTCCTACAATCCATACCGTTGGCGTTGTCATACTGTCTAATGCAAAAAAAGTAGCATTAACATTAGTTGCTTTAGAATCATTAATATACTGCACTCCTTGAATTTTCAACACTTTCTCTAAACGATGTTCTGCTCCCTGAAAATTGCTCAGACTCTCACGAATAGTCTGCTTTCTTATTTTCATCAATTGAGCCACCGCAGTTGCTGCCATAGCGTTCTTCACATTGTGTTTTCCTTCTAATGATAATTCATTTATTGGCATGGTAAATAAATCGTTATTTATGTTATTGTTCAAATTGTTATCTTCTATACTTCCTCCGTTTTCAATTTTTTTCGTAAGTGAAAACGAAATTAATTTTGCTTTTACCGAATGCTGATCCAACCATTTTTGAGTTTCAACATCATCAGCATCGATTATTAAATAATCTTCTTCTGTTTGATTCATTGTAATCCGGAACTTAGCTGCTATATACTGGTTATAATCATAATTATACCGATCTAAATGATCCGGACTTAAATTGGTAATGATAGCAATATGCGGCTTGTATTTCTCAATTCCGTCCAATTGAAAACTGCTTAATTCCAACACATACACATCGTGTTTGTTTTCGGCTACCTGCCAAGCAAAACTTTTCCCGATGTTTCCGGCTAAACCAACATTCAATCCGCCTTGTTTTAACAAATGATATGTTAAAAGTGTCGTAGTAGTTTTACCGTTACTCCCTGTGATACCAATAGTTAAAGCATCTGTGAATTGCGAAGCAAACTCAATCTCTGAAATAACCGGAATCTCTTTCTCTTTTAGCTTTTTAATTATAGGCGCTTTATCCGGAATTCCAGGACTTTTCATTACTACATCAGCATTGAGAATTAATTCTTCTGTATGCTTTTCATCTTCCCAATCTATCTTGTTTATTAAAAGAACTTCTCTATAATTATTTTTAATTTTTCCGAAATCGGACAGAAAGACATCATACCCTTTCTTTTTTCCTAAAATTGCAGTTCCTACACCGCTTTCGCCTCCTCCTAAAACAACTAGTCTCATCTTATCTTAGCTTTAATGATACCAATGTAAAAATGGCTAGTAAAATACCAACGATCCAGAAACGGGTAACAATCTTACTTTCATGGTATCCTTTCTTCTGATAATGGTGATGTAAAGGAGACATCAGAAAAATGCGGCGACCTTCTCCGTATTTCTTTTTCGTATATTTAAAATAGCTTACCTGTAATACCACTGATAAATTTTCAGCCAGAAAGATTCCGCATAAAATCGGGATCATTAATTCTTTTCGGATAGCAATAGCAATTACTGCTATAATTCCACCGATTGTTAAACTTCCGGTATCTCCCATAAAAACAGTTGCCGGATAGGTATTGTACCAAAGAAAACCGACCAATGCTCCCACAAAAGCAGCAATATAAATGGTCATTTCTCCTGAGTTAGGGATATACATAATATTCAGATAATCTGAAAAAATGATATTTCCGGAAAGAAATGTAAAAATTCCTAAAGTAAGTACCGATATTGCCGAAGTTCCGGCAGCTAAACCATCGATACCGTCTGTCAAGTTAGCACCGTTTGAAACTGCAGTGATAATAAAAATCACTACCGGAATAAATATTAACCAAGCCCATTTTTCATAACCATCTCCCATGAATGATAGCACTTTGGCATAATCAAACTCATTATTTTTTAAGAATGGAATTGTTGTCGCGGTTGATTTTTCCTGTAAGATCGTGGTGTTTACATTTTCTGTTTTAACACGGGCTCCCATAGTGTCTTTTCGCACAGTAACTCCTGGATGAAAATATAATACAGAACCTACAATTAATCCTAAACCAACTTGCCCAATTACTTTAAATCGTCCTTTTAAACCTTCTTTATCTTTTTTAAATATTTTAATATAATCGTCAATAAAACCTATTGTTCCCATCCACAGGGTAGTTACTATTAACAGAACCACATAGATATTTTCCAATCTTGCAAACAAGAATACCGGAACTAGTGTTGCCAAAATAATGATAATCCCACCCATTGTAGGTGTTCCTGCTTTTTGAGTTTGTCCTTCTAAACCTAACTCTCTGACGGTTTCTCCAACTTGTTGTTTTCTTAAAAAGTTGATGATCTTTTTCCCGTAAATAGTAGCAATTGCCAGCGAAAGTATAAATGCCATCGCTGAACGAAATGTTATATACTGAAATACTCCGGCTCCCGGAACATCAAATGCTTTGTCTAAATACTGAAATAAATAATATAGCATTGTGAGTTAGTTTTAGCTTAGTTGGTTTAAAAATTCTTTTACAATCTTCATATCATCAAAATCATGTCGTACTCCGTTAATTTCCTGATAAGTTTCATGACCTTTTCCGGCAATTAATATGATATCATTTGGCTGAGCCATTTGGCAAGCCGTTTTTATAGCTTGTTTTCTATCTAAAATAGAAAGTGTTTTTTTGAAATTTTGCGGTTCCACTCCTTTTTCCATTTCATCAATGATCGTTTGCGGATCTTCTGAACGCGGATTATCAGATGTAAAAATGGCTTTATTACTTAAATCAGAAGCAATCTTCGCCATTACAGGTCTTTTGGTTTTGTCTCTGTCTCCTCCACAGCCTACAACCGTTATTAAAATTTCATTTTTAGTTCGTATATCGTTAATTGTTTTCAACACATTTTCCAAAGCATCCGGTGTATGAGCATAGTCTACAACAGCTGTTATTTTGTTTGGCGATATGAAGTATTGAAATCTTCCTGACACACTTTCAAGCTCGGAAAGCAAGCGTAATACTTCATTGCTTTCTAATCCTAATTCAACGCCTGTTGCATAAATTGCCAATAAGTTATACGCATTGAATGCTCCTATTAATTTAGTCCAGACTTCATTATTATTAATTTTCAACAACAAGCCACTAAACTGGTTTTCTAAAATTTGCGCTTTATAATCTGCATAGGATTTTATAGCATAGGTAACTTTTTTAGCCACTGTATTTTGCAACATTACCGTTCCGTTCTTATCATCTACATTGCTAATAGCAAATGCCGTTTTGGGCAAATTGTCAAAAAACGATTTTTTAACATCTCGATATTCTGCAAAAGTTTTATGATAATCTAAATGATCGTGTGTTAAGTTGGTGAATATTCCTCCGGTAAAATGTAGCCCTTCTGTTCTTTTTTGATGAATTCCGTGCGAGCTTACTTCCATAAAACAAAACTCACATCCGGCTTCAGTCATTTCATTCAAATAATAATTAATCGTCAACGAATCCGGCGTTGTATGTGTTGCCTTAAATTCGTTATTATCTACTAAAATCTTAACAGTTGACAACAAGCCTACTTTATACCCGGCACGTTTAAACATTTGGTACAACAAAGACGCAATTGTTGTTTTCCCATTGGTTCCGGTTACTCCTACCAATTTTAACTTATCTGAAGGATTGTCATAATAATTAGCTGCCATAAAAGCTAGTGCCTCATGCGTATTCTGAACCTGAATATAGGTTACGCCGTTTACAATTCTCTCCGGAAATTCTTCACAAATTACAGCTATCGCTCCTTGGTCTACTGCCTTATCAATAAAAGTATGACCATCTGCTACCACTCCCCTGATAGCTACAAAAGCATCATTCAATTGAACTTTTCTGGAGTCAAATTCAATTTTTTCAATAGCCACATCTGTGGTTCCTCTTACCGCTTCGATGTGTACTTTATATAATATGTCTTTTAATAGCTTCACGATAACTCTAAAATGATGGTTGTATTTTTATTGATCTGCTCTCCGGCTTTGACCGATTGTGCTTTCACTTTTCCTATGCCTTTAATCTCAACATGTAATCCTAAATTCTCCAAAAGCGCTACAGCATCCATAGCTTGCATGCCTTTTACATCAGGCACTTTACTTGTTTCATTATTTGACTTTTTATAATAAGAAGCATATTGGTTTTCTACCGAATTAATCTTCTCATTAATATCTTTAATATGATTTGTCGGTGGAGAATCTGTATAAATCTTTTGAGCAATACGTTTAAAAACCGGTCCGGCCACGTCAGCACCATAATATCCGGCAGAAACATTTGGTTTATGAACTACTACTATACATGAATACTTAGGGTCATTAGCCGGAAAATAGCCTGCAAAAGAAGAAACATAATGCAACTTTGATTTATCGCGATAATTAGCTTGTGCTGTTCCTGTTTTTCCTGCCATCGAAAAATCTTTAGAATACAATTTAGACCCTGTACCTCTTTTTACTACATTTTCCAAAACTGAACGTACCTTTTTCAATGTTTCATCAGATGCTATTTTAGGATTGATGATTTCCGGTTCAAACTTTTCAATGGTTTTATTCCACTCTTTAATTTCTTTTACAAAATAAGGTTTCACCATTTTTCCGTTATTCGCCACTGCATTATACAACGTAAGCGTTTGTAATGGGGTCATAGCAATTCCGTATCCAAAAGCCATCCAAGGCAATGTTGTACCATACCAATTCTTATCTCCTGGCTGAGGCACTCTTGGTTTTCCTTCTCCTATTAATTGCAATCCTAAAGATTTATTCAGCCCATAACTATTGATTCTATCCACAAATTGTTTCGGATTGTCTTTGTAATTATCATAAACAGCCTGTACTAAAACCGTATTGGAAGACAATTCAAAACCCCGGGCTAAAGAGATTTTTCCGTATCCTCCTTTTTTGGAATCCCGCACTTTCTTTTTGTAATATTCCACAACACCATCATGTGTATCAAACACTTTACTGGTATCAATTTTATGATCGTCAAGCAGGGCGATTAAATCAAACAACTTGAATGTAGAACCCGGTTCGTGCGATTCAGCTACGGCATAGTTTTGAGATTCGTAATAACTTCCGTCTAAAGCTCTTCCCAAATTCGAAATAGCTTTAATTGCTCCTGTTTTAGTTTCCATTACTACCACACATCCATGATCTGCTTCGTAATGTTCCAATTGTTTTAACAATGCGTGATGTGCAATATCCTGAATGTAAACATCTATTGTTGATACAATATCATAACCATCCTGCGGATCCAATTCGTTATTATCACTAATTGGCTTCCATTGGCTTTTGGCAATTTTCTGCATCATGCGATGTCCATTCTTACCATTGATATATTTACGAAATGCGTATTCTAATCCTTTTCCGTTAGGTGATCCATCTGCATTTGCCCTTTCGTAACCAATAGTTCTTTGTGCCACCAAACCGATTGGATGTTCCCGAACTGTTTTTTGTTCCACAATAATTCCACCTTTATACGCTCCTTTGTTAAAAAGCGGAAAACTTTTTACCCGCATATATTGCGTATAGCTCAACTTTCGAGCAATAAGATAATATCGATTTTTGTTTGCTCTGGCTTTTTGTAGTTGTGCCTGATAATATCCGGGTGTTTTTCCAAACATCACCGAAAGAGAATCGCTCAACGGTTTTATAAGATTAGTGAAATTTTCCTGAGACGGCGAAAGTGCATCAAAACGAATTGTATATTCCGGAATTGAAGTAGCCAAAAGACTACCATCTGCCGAATATACATTGCCTTTATTAGCCGGAATGGTAAAGTTTTTAACCGTGCGTTCTTTAGCTAATTTTCGATAATATTCTCCTTCTACCCATTGAATATTATTCAATTTAACCAAAACCAAAATAGCTATCACAAATATTGCGAAAGCTACGCCATACATTCTATAATTTGTATTTTTTGGTTTTACTGCCATAATTTGAATCGGTCAAAAAAACTTTTTTCTTCTTTTTTACTTTGTTTAACTATTATTTTTGTCGGCGGCACACTGGCCGGATAAATTTCTCTTTCTTCCATTTTTTTCGCTACAGTTGATTCCATTTTTAATTTCATCAACTCGGACCGTCTGTCTACAAATTCCGAACGCAGTTCTTTTACACGATTGGTCAACTCCGTTATTTTATAATTCTTAGCATCATATCTATGATTATTAGCAATCATTATCATGGCTAAAAAAATCAGAAAAACAATAAACTTCCAGTTTTTAAGTGCATCGTCACTTACCAGAAACTTAGCTTTTAACAAACTGTATATACTGTTTTTCATTCTTTTATAGTTTTTCCGCTACTCTTAATTTTGCGCTTCTTGCTCTGTTATTTTGCGCTATTTCTTCTTCTGTCGGTACAATTAATCGTTCCACAATTTTAAACGGCACTTCAAAGTTTCCGAAGAAATCACGTTCCGGTTCTCCTTCAAACATTCCGTTTCTCATAAAGCGCTTAACCAATCTATCTTCCAATGAATGATACGAAATCACACTTAAACGCCCTCCTGTATTCAACAACTCCAGCGATTGCTCCAGAAACTCTTTCAACACTTCGATTTCCTGATTCACCTCAATTCGAATTGCCTGATAAATTTGAGCCAATATTTTATTACTTTTATGAGCCGGTAAGAACTTTGCCAATACTTGCTTCAAATGTTCCGTATTTCGAATTTGCTTATCTTTTCGAGCCGAAACAATTACATTTGCCATCGCTCCACCGTTTTTCAATTCGCCGTATTGCACAAAAACCCTTTTCAAATCCTGTTCGTCATATTCGTTCACCACATGAAAAGCACTTAACTCTCCTTTTTGACTCATTCGCATATCTAATTCAGCATCAAAACGAGTAGAAAAACCTCTTTCAGCCATATCAAACTGATGAGATGAAACTCCCAAATCGGCTAAAATTCCATCTACTTTTTTAATCCCGTTAAAACGCAAGAACCTTTTAATGTTTCTGAAATTTTCATTAATCAGCAAGAAACGTTCATCATCAATAGCATTTCGCAACGCATCTTCATCCTGATCAAAAGCTATCAATTTTCCATTCTTACCCAATCGCGACATTATCTCCCTGGAATGGCCGCCGCCGCCAAAAGTCACATCCACATAAACACCATCCGGCTTAATATTTAAACCATCTACCGTTTCTTTTAACAAAACCGGATTATGATATTCCATCTTCGTCAATATTAAAATTACCCATTACTTCTTCAGCCAAATCTGCAAAATCCTGAGCTGAATCTTCAATTGCATTTTCATACAATTCTTTATCCCAGATTTCCACAATTGAAACAGCAGAAGACAAGACTACGTCTTTATCAATTTTTGCAAACACCACTAAATCCTTAGGAATCAACAAACGTCCGTTAGCATCAATTTCTATTATTTTAACTCCAGCCGTAAACCGACGGATAAAGTCATTATTTTTCTTTACAAAACGATTCAATTTGTTGATTTTTGCCATCATTTTGTTCCATTCTTCCATCGGATACAATTCCAGACAAGGCTGAAACACTGAACGCTTCAACACAAAAGCGGCTTCTGTTCCGTCAAATTGCTTCTTTAAAGCAACCGGAATCATCAATCTGCCTTTTGCATCAACTTTACATTCGTATGTTCCAATTAGTGGTTTCAAAGCCTATTTATGCTATACTTTATACAAAAGTAGAAAAAAATCACCACTTTTTACCACAAATTACCACTTTGTTGATAAGTTTTTACCCTTTCGTAATCAAATACTTAAGTATTTTTTTCGATAAACTACTGTATACATTGAGCTTTTGGCTATTTTTATAACTTTAATTTAACACTCAAAAATCATTTTTTTTAACATTTTGACCTCTTAAAAACCATTAGAACTAACTGACTTTTAAGTACATATAAACCAAATTTGAGCTATAAAAAACACATTCAAAACAGCGCCGTATTTTTGCTTTCAATTAAAGCATAAAGTCTTATATTTGTGAAAATTTCATGCTGACAATTTGAAATTGACACTATGCTAATAAAAGATAAAAAATACACCTATTTTGAAGCCGGAGAAGGCACACCAATAATTGTATTACACGGATTGATGGGAGGATTAAGCAATTTTGACGGTGTTTCTGGTTTTTTTCCAAAAAACGGCTACAAAGTAGTGATTCCTGAACTCCCTCTCTATACTCAAAGTATATTGAAAACCAACGTAAAAGCCTTTTCAAAATTTGTAAAAGACTTTATCATTCACAAAGGATTTGAAAAAGTAATACTGCTAGGAAACTCTCTTGGCGGACACATTGCTTTATATCATACTAAAATGTACCCGGAATTAGTAAAAGCTTTGGTTATTACCGGAAGTTCCGGATTATATGAAAGCGGTATGGGAGAAAGTTATCCGAAACGTGGCAACTACGAATACATAAAAAAGAAAAGCGAAGATGTTTTTTATGATCCTAAAGTTGCTACTAAGGAAATTGTTGATGAAGTTTTTGCTACTGTTAATGACAGAATGAAACTTTTAAAGACTTTAACAATAGCCAAGAGTGCCATTCGCCATAATATGGCAAAAGATTTGCCTAAAATGGAAACTCCTACTTGTATTATCTGGGGTAAAAATGACAAAGTAACACCTCCTGAAGTTGCAGAAGAATTCAATCAATTATTACCTAATTCAGAGTTATTTTGGATTGACAAATGCGGACATGCAGCAATGATGGAACATCCTGATGAATTTAACCAAATTCTATTGGGTTGGTTACAAAAAAATCAAATATAACTTTCCCCGCAAGGGGAATCTTTTTATTATTTTAGAATGAAAATTACCAGTGCAGAATTTATTATCAGTAACTCAGACGCTAAAAAATGTCCTAATGAGCCTATTCCTGAATATGCTTTTATCGGGCGTTCTAACGTAGGCAAAAGTTCTCTGATCAATATGCTGACTGGACAAAAGAGTTTAGCCAAAACATCTTCAAAACCAGGAAAAACACAATTAATCAATCATTTTAAAATCAATCACAATTGGTTTTTAGTCGATTTACCCGGTTATGGCTATGCCAAAGTATCTAAATCAACTAAGGCTACTTTTCAAAAGTTCATTACAGAATATTTCGAAAAAAGAGAACAACTAGTTTGTGCTTTTGTCTTAATTGATATTAGGTTAGAAGCTCAAAAAATTGATTTGGAATTTATCAACTATTTAGGAGAGTCGGGTATTCCGTTTTGTATTATTTTCACAAAAGCAGATAAAATAGGAAAAGTTAAAGCCCAACAAAATATTGCTGCTTATCGCAAAAAAGTATTAGCTAACGGTTGGGAAGAAATGCCTCAACATTTTGTAACTTCATCTTTAGATACAACGGGAAAAGAAGAATTGCTCCAATTTATTGACCAAGTGAATCAAGATATGTTCGGGAGCAATCCTATGTTATAAGAATTAGGCTTTTAACTCTAGTTTCTCAGCAAAATAATCACAAAAATCACGCATAGTAGCGCTCATTTTCTCATCTGTTGTTGCTCTTTCAAAAGTATCAGCCATAGCCACTAATGTTTGATGAAAAAATTGCTTCATTTCATCAACCGGCATATCTTTCGTCCATAAATCAATACGCAACGTTTCTTTTTGTTTACTATCCCAAATAGACAATAACATTGCTTTAGCTTCGGCTTGGTCGATACCGCCGTCTTTAGCTGTCCACTTTAATTTTTCGGGAATTTGATTTTCATCTAATTCTACGGAAATTTTTATATCTGATCTTTTATTTGTCATTACTTTGCGGGTTTATATTTGGAACGTTCAAAAATAGTTTTGGCATCCATAGCCAACATATCGTGCAAAGATACATTATTATTTTCCATATAACTTCTAACAATTTGCCATCCTAACCATTGCCCGACTCTTCCCGGCGATTCATTGTCTATATCCAAATAGAACTTTGAAAAAGGAGCTTCCTCTATAAACCGGAATTCATTCTTTTGATTGGTATCAAAAAGCAAATTGTTTTCAATGAAGTAGCTCCACATTTGAGCTTCATTTTCTTTACACCAAACTATTTGTTCTTCCGTATATGCCATTTTAGAAGCATCTGAAAATTTAGGCAGTAACAAATCTTCCATATACAATATTTTCCCATAATAAATCATACTGGAAAGTAATGTTCTGTCAAACGGAGCCGGAACTTTTTGTACTGCAAAACTAGTCGCTAAATCCGGTAAAATCTCATCTTGATTAAAACGTACCCGCTGATATTCCGGAAAATCTGTATAAAAACGATGTTCGGAACCTAAATAGCAATCCAAGGAAATCAACGCCAAAGTATCTGCATAGATAGCCTTAGCATCTGTATCTACTTCATTAATTAAAGTAATTACTCTAGGTGTTTTATATTTGGGAAAATAATATTGTACTCTGGCAAAAAAATCTTCAAGCTCACTATTCAGTACTTCTAAGTTTCCATATTTCTTCTGTACTTCGTTATACAATTCCCGCAATAAAGGATCGTTTAATTTACTAATCCAAACACTATCTTTATTTCCCGGCGGAAAAAAGAACGGGTATTCTGCTTTTATCTTTTTTAAATCTTCCGGTTTAGACTGATAAAATATTTGATCAAAACGTTCTACTTTGAAATCCACAGGAATAGTAGCTATTTCTTTATCTGTTTTACTTTCTTCTTTACAAGAAAACAGAAGCCAAAGAATAGAAAAAACAAACAGTTTCTTCGTCATAGTTTTTAAGTTTATTAGTATTTTTGAGTAATGTTAAGTTACCTTCTTTTCACATTGTTAAAAAGTAACGACAAATATACAGTTATAGTACAAAAAAATATAAAAAATGAGTGTATCAGCAACTTTTAATCCAGAAAAAATTAACGAACATATTGTAAAATGGCTTTACGATTACGCTATTAATGCTAATGCAAAAGGTTTTGTTATAGGCATTTCCGGCGGAGTAGACAGTGCTTTAACATCAACCTTATGTGCGCAAACCGGTTTACCTACTTTATGTGTAGAAATGCCGATTCACCAACACAAAAGTCATGTAGACAGAGCCAATGAACATATTACACAATTAAGTAAGCGCTTTTCAAACGTAAGCAAGGCTTATGCCGATTTAACACCTGTTTTTGATACTTTTTTAAATCAAGTTGAAAAAGACGAAAACAACAAATCTTATGAGATAACGCTTGCCAATACAAGAGCCCGATTAAGAATGACCACTCTTTATTATTTTGCCGGATTAAACGGTTTTTTAGTAGCCGGAACCGGGAATAAAGTAGAAGATTTTGGTGTAGGATTTTATACTAAATACGGCGACGGAGGTGTAGATTTAAGCCCTATTGCTGATTTGGTTAAGAGCGAAGTACGAGCTTTAGCTCAGTTCCTAAATGTTCCTAACAGTATTTTGACAGCGAAACCTTCGGATGGTTTATACGAAAATGATTTATCAGATGAAGATCAAATCGGGGCAAGTTATGACGAACTGGAATGGGCAATGGAACAAGATAGTTTAGGCAAGTCCGCAAACGATTTCAATGGGCGCGAAGCAGAAGTTTTTAGCATTTTTAAAAGATTAAATACTATCAATCAACATAAGATGAATCCTATTCCAATTTGCGTAATTCCGAAAAACTTTAAATAATAATTACGTAATTAACAGGAATTTACATTTTTATCACTATATTTGTACCCCTACTATTATTAACCAAATTATTAAAAAAATGATTAGAGTTTGTACCGCCGACAATCAACCCATTGTTCGTTATGGACTAAAGACGTATTTTAAAGAAAATGCGGATATTGAGGTTGTAGCTCAAGCATCGGATCTTGATGAATTAGTGAACATTTTAGAAGACAAAAAAATCGATGTAATTTTATTAGACATTGAATTAAGTGGTATTTCAAGCATTCGAGACGTTAAAGAATTATTAAAAGAATTCCCGGGTTCAAGAATTGTACTTTATACTACAGTTTCTGAAAAAATGTATGCACCAACAGCTGTTAAAGCTGGTGTTTCTGCTTATGTTTCTAAAAACGCTTCTTTAAAAGAACTTGAAAACATTCTTTACAAAGTGAAAAAAGGAGAAGTGGTTGTTAGTGAAGATGTGAAAAAGAAAATTGAAGTTTTAAGCAAAGGCAAAAAAGCGGATCGTTTATTCAAAAAACTATCTGCCAGAGAAGTTGAAGTTTTACGTTATTTAAATGACGGAAAGAAAAACAAAGAAATTGCTGAAATCTTAAAGCTAGATGAAAAAACTATCAGCACGTATAAATTGCGTTTATTAGCTAAATTAAATGTTACTAACTTGGTTGACTTGTTGAACAAGGCTAAAACATTGGATGTAATTTAATTTAACTGTAACGACTCATTACTCTACCGAGCTTTTTGGCAAAGATATTAGTGAGTCCTAAATAATCCATTACCAAAGACAATGTTTCCGCATTGTCTTTGTCTTTTTCATTCCCTATCGATTGTTTCAATTCTTCCACAATACTGTTTACCCAATACCATCTTAATGACAGAATAGTTTCAGTTACATATTGGGCAATAGTCTGTTCTTTTTGCTTTACAAAGATCTGCTTAACCTCCCAATTGTGCAAAGTTTCTTTCTCCTCATTCATCAGTATAGAAGTTACTTCACCTGCAATTTCGGGTTGTAACTGCATTAAATACTGCTCCATGTGGAAATCATCCGTTTGGTTGTAATAGTTTATCAGATCTGCATAAATAGCTTTAAAAACGGGATTAGCCAATTCTATTTCGTCTTCCTGCAAACTCATATAAATGCGTTGAAAGACTTTATACTTTCGATATTCTTTAACTTCTGTTAATTCTCCTTCTTCGTCGGCTTTCAGAAAAACATCTTCAAATTCTTCTTGTGCATTACCATATAAAAGTAAGATCTCTATAATTCTTTGTTCTAGTTCAAATTGGATATCTACTTTTGTCTGCTGCTCAAAATTTTCATTTTTAACTACTTCAAAGACTTTTTCTTTTTGATCTGCTTTAAACTTTTTATTAGCATCAGCAATTTCCTTTTTATCAATCTGGGCTAAAGTATTGAACAATACATCTTCTGATATGTCCATAATTCTGGAACATTCCTGAATGTAAACTTCGCGCTTGATCCTATCTGATATTTTAGAAATACTGACTACCATATCTCGAATCAAATCGGCTTTTTTTATCGGATCGTTATCTGCTTCTTTCATCAAAAGCGAAGCTTTGAACTGGATAAAATCTTTAGCATTTTCTTCCAGATAGCTTACTAACTCTTCAAACGGCGTTTTTTTAGCAAAACTATCCGGATCTTCTCCATCCGGAAATGCACAAACACGAACGTTCATTCCGGCTTCCAAAATTAAATCAATACCACGAATAGAGGCTCTTAACCCGGCCGCATCGCCATCAAAGAGAACCGTTATGTTTTTGGTTAACCTTTTGACCAAATTGATCTGATCAGGTGTTAATGCGGTTCCCGAAGAAGCCACTACATTTTCAATTCCCGTTTGGTTAAATTGGATTACATCGGTATATCCTTCAACTAGGTAGCAATTATCTTGCTTGGCAATTGCTTGTTTAGCATGATAAATACCGTATAGAACTTTACTCTTATGATAAATTTCACTTTCAGGTGAATTCAGGTATTTAGCTGCTTTTTTATCATTGGTCAGAATTCGTCCTCCGAAACCTAGCACTCGCCCGCTCATACTTTGTATCGGAAACATCACTCGACCTTTAAAGCGATCGAACTGTTTGTCTTCTTTTACAATAGTTAAACCGGTCTTCTCTAAGAACTCTAGTTGGTATCCTTTCTCTATAGCTTCTTTGGTAAAAGCATCCCAAATATTAGGAGAATATCCTAATCCGAATTTTTCAATGGTATCTTGAGAAAAACCTCTTTCTTTAAAATAAGTTAAACCGATTGCTTTTCCTTCTTCCGAATTTTGTAAGATATTATGAAAATACTGTTGAGCAAATTCTGAAACCAGATACATACTTTCTTTCTCATTGGCTACAGCTGCTTCTTCAGAAGATTGTACGGTCTCTTCTATTTCGATATTGTATTTTTTAGCTAAATACCGAATAGCTTCGGGATAGCTGAAGTGTTCGTGTTCCATCAAAAAGGTCACGGCATTACCACCTTTTCCCGAACTAAAGTCTTTCCATATCTGTTTTACCGGAGACACCATAAAAGAAGGTGATTTTTCGTTTACAAACGGACTCAAGCCTTTTAAGTTGCTCCCAGCTCGTTTCAACTGAACAAAATCGCCGATTACCTCCTCTACCCGAGCGGTTTCAAAAACAGTGTCTATGGTACTTTGTGATATCAATCCGAATATTTTTTTGGAAGATTCAAAGATACGAAGTTCCATAAAAAAACCTGCAAGGTTTTCGTCCTTACAGGCTTTTTTAAACTAAATTCAAATTTTTTAATTAAAATCAAATCGTACTCCTAAAGAAATATTGTTTTGATCTACCGCATTGTCTTTAAATAGTGGATTGATATCGTATTTGGCATATAAACTCATGGTTCCATAACCTATATAAGCACTTAAACCATAATTGAAATCAGAAACATTGAAATCTCCTTTTTGTTTTGTTTTAACTCTTTGATCGTCTTCTTCATATTTCAAAATCTGTTTTGATTTTACACGAACTCCGGCATATCCTCCGATTCCTACACGAAATGATTCATGCGTTCTGAAATAACTTTCTCCATCTTTATTAACCTTTTTCGGCGTAAAATCGAATTCTAAATGAACCGGTATTGTTAAATACACGTTTCTTAATCGTGATTCATCAAAACTAACTGCTCCGGTCTGCAATTCCGTTGCATCTCCGTTTTTTACGAAGTAACGATTGTCTGTCGGACGCAAATTGTTGTACATAACCGATAAACCATATTTAGCATGCAGCAAATTGTGATCTTTCAAAATTCGGGAATTTAGAGTTAAACCCCATTCGTAGAAATGTGATCCCCAAACTCTGAAATCAGATTTATCAAAACTTTCACCATCTGTTACTACATTATTTAATCCTGCAGCAAATACAAATTGGGTAGTTGTTCTTCTTTCTGATCTTGGTTTGTATTCTTTTTTTGATTTTCCTTTGGAAGGTTCAAAGCTGATAATAACCCGGCCTTTTCTAAACTCTATGGTATCTTGTTCGGTTTCTCTTATTCTTCCGTCCACTTTATCCTGCACCAATTGAGACAATCTAGCCTCTTCGACCGCTACTTTGGTTTCAATATTTTGCGCTCTTTCTTTTGCAATTTTTAATTTCAGTGCGTCTCCTTCTTCTTTTGTAATTTTCCCTTCTTCAATTTGTTTATCGATAGTAGCAACTTCTTCTTTCAACGCTTGCTTTTCTGCTGTTGTAATGGTTTGAATATTGTTAGCTATCTCTTTTGCCTGAGATTCAAAACTTCTCATTTGTTTTACCTTCACTGAATCTCTTTCCTGAGCACTTATTTTCCCTATAAAGGTTAATAAAATTACGACGGTATAAAGAATAATTTTTTGCATAACTGTTCGTTTTTTAATTAATGATTTTATAATGATTGAGATTTATTCCTGATAATTTCTGCTAGCCAGAGCTGATTTTACTTTATTGTAATTTTTACTGATCTTATCCAAAGTACTTTCTCTGTATTCTGTTTGGATTTCTCCTTCAACAGATGACAAAAGCTCATCAGCACTCACTTTTAGCGCATTTTTTTTATTTTTCGTTTTCTCTGAAACAGCTTCTTTTGAATAATTTCCTTCAACAGAAGCTAATAATTCTTCCGGTGTAACATACTGATATTGATATTCCTCACCTTTTTCTACAACCGATAATTCAACAGAAGAAGAAACAAGCGTAATTTCAACATCTTCCACCGCTACTTTTGGAATTTCCTTCGATTGCGCATAATTTATATTGCCTTTCTGAGCAATTCTAAGTTCATTCTGTATTGTCATTCGCACTTCGCTATTATTCTCATTCTGTACATTATTCTCAACTTCATCTGATTGAACTTCCGGGACTGACACCATTTTATTTTCCGGAACTATCATTTTATTCGTATTTGACTGAATAAACCAATACGAAATTCCGAAAATCACAAATAATGACGCTGCTATATAAAGCCAAAAGTTATTTTTCTTATTAGGTTGTTCCTGAGTAGCTAACATTGCATCCAATCTATCCCAAGCAGCGTCAGAGGGCTTTACCTCTCTCTTCGCCAGCTTTTCTTTGGCTATCTGTTCAAATTTATTCGGTTCCATTTTCATTAGCTTTTAATTGGTTAATTTGGTTTTGCAGTAATTTGCGTGCATGTGCTAATTGTGACTTCGATGTTCCTTCGTTTATATTCAGCATTTTAGCTATTTCCTGATGTTTATATCCTTCTATTGCATAAAGATTAAAAACTGTTTGACAGCCGTCCGGCAGATTATCAATCAAATATTGAATATCATCAACAGAAAATTCTTGTGTTTCCAAAGCGGCTTCCTGTTCATTAGATACAACTTCTGCAATATTATTATGAGAAATAAAATTTTTCTTTACTCTGAGGAAATCAATACATTCATGGATCATTATTTTTCGAATCCAACCTTCAAAACTTCCTTTGTTTTCATATCGGTTCAGATTGGTAAAAACTTTCATAAAAGCAGTAATCATCACATCTTCGGCATGCTGTACGTCTTTAATATACTGACGGCAAACACTTAACATTTTAGGTGAATATTTTTCATATAATATTCTTTGCGCCTGCCTGTTATGAGCAATGGCTTGCTGAATGGTTTTATTTTCGTCTCTATGTAAATGGATTACTTTCATAAAAGTTTACTACTCATCTCAAAAACTCAACTTTAATGCCAAATTCTGTTTTTTAGAAACTAAAACAGAATTTGTTTCGTCTTTCTATTAGTATAGACGAGATGGGTTTTAAAATAGTTGTATGATGTATGAAAAAAAAATATTCTCTTTAACAGAAACCGCAATAATCAACTAAATTACAGCACTTTAAAATAATTTATTTTTTACGTTCAATAACGTAATTCACCATTAAGGTCAGTGAATTTTTATAAGGAGAAGAAGGAAAATCTTGAATTAATGCTAAAGCTTCTTGTTGAAAAGCAATCATTTTTTCTTCCGCATACGTAAGTCCACCCTGCTTTTTTACAAAATCAATAACTTCTTTTACTCTTTTTTTATCCTTATTATAGTTTTTTACGGAATTGATTAACCATTTCTTTTCTTGTTCAGAAGAATTGTTTAATGCATAAATCAAAGGCAAAGTCATTTTTTGCTCTTTAATGTCAATTCCTGTTGGTTTTCCGATAGCTTCGTCAGTATAATCAAATAAATCATCTTTAATTTGGAAAGCCATCCCAATTAATTCACCGAACTTGCGCATTTTTTCAATTAATTCTGTATTCTCTGGATTAACAGAACAAGCACCAAGTGCACAACAAGCGGCGATTAAAGTTGCTGTTTTTTGACGGATGATCTCATAATATACTTCTTCTGTGATATCTAATCGACGTGCTTTTTCAATTTGTAACAACTCGCCTTCACTCATTTCGCGAACCGCAACGGAAATAATTCGCAACAAATCAAAATCGCCATTATCTATAGAGAGTAATAACCCTTTAGATAATAAATAATCACCCACTAAAACAGCAATTTTATTTTTCCAAAGTGCATTGATAGAGAAAAATCCTCTGCGTTTATTGCTGTCATCCACTACATCATCATGAACCAAAGTAGCTGTATGAATCAACTCAATTACCGAAGCACCACGATATGTTCTATCATTAATAGTTCCTCCGGAAATCATTTTAGCTGTTAAGAAAACAAACATCGGACGCATTTGTTTTCCTTTTCGATTTACGATATAATAGGTAATTCTATTGAGCAGCGCCACTTTTGAAGACATCGATTCCAGGAACTTTTTTTCAAAAAGCTCCATCTCGGTGGCAATAGGTTGTTTTATCTGCTCTACTATTTTCATTTAGGATTCAAAAATAAACAAAACTAATTTCAAAAAAAAAGGATTTAGATTAGTTTTATAACTATTTCTAAATCCTTTTTATAATCTCTACAAAATTTATTTTTTCACGATCATAAACTCAGAACGTCTGTTTTGAGCATATTCTTCGTCTGTACATTTCTTACACTCTACTTTCGGTTCTGATTCTCCGAAACCTTGTCCTGTAATTCTTTCTTTTCCTATTCCTTTCGAAATCACATATTGTACCGTAGCTTTTGCTCTTCTGTCCGATAAATCTAAATTGTATTTATCGCTACCTCTGCTATCGGTGTGTGACTTTACAAAGATTACCATATCTGCATGCTCCTTCATTACTTCCACTAACTTATCCAACTCTTCTGCTCCTTGAGCCGTAATATTGCTCTTGTTGAACTCAAAGAAAATAGGTTGTAAAATTACTTCTGTCTCCGTAATGATCGGCTTAACAGGTTCTAACAATATCTCTACTGTAGCTTCTGCTTCTTCTGACGCATCCAATGTCGCTACCGCTGGCTCAAAACCTGATTTGCTTGCCTGGAAGGAATACGCTTTATTACAAAGTAAATTGAATGACGTACCATCCATTCCACTTGTTTTGGTTGCTACTGTCGTATTCTTATCATCTAAAGCCATAATGGTTGCGCCTTCCAGAACGGCTCCTGTTTTTGCATTTTTTGCAATCACTAATCCGTTTACGCCACAAATAGGTGTTGCAATATAGATATTATCTACACCGGATCTGTTACTGGAAAAAAATGCCACTTTTTTTGACTTGTTATACGCAAATGAAAAATCGTCTTTTTCTCCATTAACCGGTGCTCCTAAATTAACAGCTTTATCGTTCTTGTTGAAATCTATCTTATAAACATCCAAGCCTCCGAAGCCTTGTTTACTATCTGATGCAAAATATAAAACATTATCGTCTGCTATAAATGGAAAGCTCTCATTTCCTTCGGTATTTACCTTAGCCCCCAAGTTCTCAGGTGTTCCGTACTCGTCTCCGTTTACACTTACTTTCCAAATGTCTTCTCCTCCGATTCCGCCCGGCATATCTGATGAAAAATACAAGGTTTTGCCATCTTTACTGATACTTGGGTTTCTTACCGAATAAGCAGCAGCATTAAAAGGAAGTAATTTCTTGTTAGCCCATTTATCGCCTTCTCTAGTTGCTTTATACAAATAAATCTTACCTTTCTTCAAGGTTTGATAAGTTGCTTTTTCTTTCTCAAACTGTCCTTCATTAAAGCTTTCGCTGGCAAAATAAACAGTGTTGCCATCTTGAGTAATGGCCAACGGACCGTCATGCCATTTGGTATTTAGTTCGTCTATTTCTGTAGCTTCACTAATGGTTCCGTTTGCATTATATGTTGCTTTGTACAAATCCAAATAAGGCTCATCGCTCCAACCGTTTGTCTTTCTTGAAGTGTTTCTGGCACTGGTAAAATACAATGTATTATCACTTGCCAATACAGCTCCAAAATCAGACTTATCGCTGCTGATATCTGATAATTGAACTTCAAATAATTTGGCCTGTTCTTTTAAATCCGATAAGTAGTTCCTGTTTGATTTAAATGCAATGGCTCTTTGGTCTTTGGGTGCCAAGGAGGCAAACTTTTCCATTTGCTTATCTGCTTCGGCATATTTGCCTTCTGCTTTTAGCATTTGGGCATATTTATAATAAGTCTCTGCATCCTGTGGCTCCTGAACTACTTTTGAATACCATTTTATCGCTTCTTTTGAGTTGAAAACGTTATAATAACATTCGGCCAATTGTTTGTTTACATAAGCATCGCCTTTGCCTTTATCGGCTAATTTTAAGTATTCGTCCGCTGCTTCCACGTATTCGTAACGGTCAAATAACTTATCTGCCGCCTTAGTTTCTTTTGTCTGTGCGCTTACCATTCCACAAGCGATCACAAAACTTAAGGTATATACTATTTTCTTCATGTCGGTATCGCTTTTAGGTTAGAAAAATCTTGGTGAACTTGATACTTTCTTAGGGAAGTTCAAATCAAATAACAATATAATCTCGTGGGATGATGGTGTTGTTACTTTCAAATCAGAAACAATGTGATCATAAGCATATCCGATCTTCAAATTAGGTGTGATGGCATAACTCGCCATGGCACCAAAACTGTCCTCTAATCGATAAGTTCCTCCTATTTCAAATTTATTATTGAATAAGAAATTAGCCGACAAGTCTAAAGATGGCGAAACATTAAACGCTGACTTTAACATAAAAAACGGCTTGAATTTTACGGTTTGTGATAAATCAAACACGTATCCCCCTGTTAAGAAGTAGTGTGATGTCTCTGATCCAAATTCATATTGGTCTCCGTTAACCGTTAAATCCAAATGCTTCGACTTTAACATATTGGGAACCGAAAAACCAACATAATATTTATTGGTGTAATAGAACAATCCTGAACCAATATTAAAATACGTATTACTTACATTCTCTTGAAAAGCAGGGTCGTTCGCATCCGGTACGTGACCGTTTCCGATATCGGAATATAGTCCTACTTTATGTAACGTTAAACCTGTTTTGATACCGAAAGCCAATTTATGTTCGCCTCCTAAATTTAACGTATAAGAGAAATCTCCGTAAATATTGTTCTCTTCCACAGGACCTATTTTATCCGATATGACCGATAAACCTAATCCTACGTTTTTACCTACCGGACTGTGTCCGAAAAATGTAGCTGTTGTCGGAGCGTCCTCTATATCAACCCACTGTTTTCTATACAACAAGCCTAAGGATAAATTTTCCTTAGAACCGGCATAAGCCGGATTCATTACACTCATGTTGTACATGTATTGCGTATAATGAGGATCTTGCTGAGCTTTTATACCATTTGAGATCCCCAGCAGTGCTACTATAACTAATAAAAGTTTTTTCATTATTTTATACTTTTTTAAGGCAGCTCCCTCCTTAACGACGGAAGCTGCTCTACTAATTTTATTCTTCTCTGTTGATATAAACCCAACCCGTTCTAACCGGCATGTCGTTAAACTCTACTACATAATAATACGTAGCCGAAGGTAAATCATTTCCATTGTCGGATTGACCATGCCACTCATTGGTGTATCCACCCGATTTTGAATATACTTTCAATCCATAACGGTTGAAGATCTCTACCTTCTTAACATTGAACCCGCTCAAATCCCAATCGTCATTCTTGTCATCTCCATTCGGAGAAACACCCTTAGGTATATCGCAA
>QKBC01000015.1 GCA_003246205.1 Flavobacterium haoranii
TCATTGGTGTATCCACCCGATTTTGAATATACTTTCAATCCATAACGGTTGAAGATCTCTACCTTCTTAACATTGAACCCGCTCAAATCCCAATCGTCATTCTTGTCATCTCCATTCGGAGAAACACCCTTAGGTATATCGCAATAAACCGTATCTACGTTAAAATCCAATATTGAAGTACATCCATTTGCCGTAACTTCAACTTCATAATTCCCTGCAATTGTTAGTTGAACAGATACTGTTGTTCCTATAAGGTCACCACTAGCATCATACCATTGATAAGTGGAATTCTCTTCACTCGATGACACAGTTGCTATATATTGTACTCCCTCACAACCGGAGACAACCGAAATCACAGGAGTTGTCGGTAAATCATTAATATCATAAGCTATTGATGAAACCTCTTGACAACCACTAGTAATATCTCTTACATAAACATAGTAACCATTACTAGGGGCTAAATCAGTAAATTCTACTGAACTTTGGAAAATTACCCCATCTAAACTGTATTCATAATTAGATCCTATTGGGCTCGCTACTTCTAAAACTCCTATCGGGCTTGAACAAGTAGGTTGACTTGTTACTAAAGCTGTTGGTACAGAAGGAACTGATAACATTGCATTATTACTGAATAGAGATGATGCTATTGAACTACAACTGCCATTACTTGCCGTTATTGTATAACCCGTGCCTACCGTCATTCCACTGATTACTCCGCCTGCTCCTACAATTGGACCTGACAGATTAAAAGTATACGTCAGTGTATTATCGTAATTACTGATTGTACTACTACCCTCTGCACTACAGGTTGCTGCCGTACTGCTGATCGTCGGCTGAGCCGGGGTTACCAACATCGCTGCATTGCTAAAGCTCGCTGAAGCTATTGAACTACAACTGCCGTTACTTGCCGTTACTGTATAACCCGTGCCTACTGTCATTCCGCTGATTACTCCGCCTGCTCCTACACTTGGACCTGACGGACTAAAAGTATACGTCAATGTATTGTCGTAATTGCTGATCGTGCTGATCTCTTCTGAACTACAACTTGCAGCCGTACTACTGATCGTCGGTTGAGCCGGTACGCTCAACTGTGCTGCATTGCTAAAGTTCGCTGAAGCTGCCGAAGTACACGTTGCATTGCTGGCCGTTACCGTATAACTCGTGCCTACTGTCATTCCGCTGATTACTCCGCCTGCTCCTACACTTGGGCCTGACGGATTAAAAGTATACGTCAGTGTATTGTCGTAATTGCTGATCGTACTGCTACCCTCTGCACTACAGGTTGCTGCCGTACTGCTGATCGTCGGCTGGGCCGGGGTTACCAACATCGCTACATTGCTAAAGCTCGCTGAAGCTATTGAACTACAACTGCTATTACTTGCCGTTACCGTATAACTCGTGCCTACCGTCATTCCGCTGATTACTCCGCCTGCTCCTACAATTGGGCCTGACGGACTAAAAGTATACGTCAGTGTATTGTCGTAATTACTGATCGTACTGCTACCCTCTGCACTACAGGTTGCTGCCGTACTGCTGATCGTCGGCTGGGCCGGGGTTACCAACATTGCTGCATTGCTAAAGCTCGCTGAAACTGCCGAAGTACACGTTGCATTGCTGGCTGTTACCGTATAACCTGTTCCTACTGTCATTCCGCTGATTACTCCGCCTGCTCCTACAATTGGACCTGACGGACTAAAAGTATACGTCAGTGTATTATCGTAATTGCTGATCGTGCTGATCTCTTCTGCACTACAGGTTGCTGTCATACTGCTGATCGTCGGTTGCGCCGGTACGCTCAACTGTGCTGCATTGCTAAAGCTCGCTGAAGCTATCGAAGTACAAATTGCATTGCTCGCTGTTACCGTATAACCCGTGACTACTGTCATTCCGCTGATTACTCCGCCTGCTCCCACACTTGGACCTGACGGACTAAAAGTATACGTCAGTGTATTATCGTAATTACTGATCGTGCTGCTACCCTCTGCACTACAGGTTGCTGCCGTACTGCTGATCGTCGGTTGCGCCGGTACGCTCAACTGTTCTGCATTGCTAAAGCTCTCCGAAGCTATTGAACTACAACTGCTATTACTTGCCGTTACCGTATAACTCGTGCCTACCGTCATTCCGCTGATTACTCCGCCTGCTCCTACAATTGGGCCTGACGGATTAAAAGTATACGTCAGTGTATTATCGTAATTACTGATCGTGCTGCTACCCTCTGCACTACAGGTTGCTGCCGTACTGCTGATCGTCGGTTGTACAACTGATATAATAGTAACCGTCATAGTATCAAAAACAGTATTCGAACAACTTCCCGTTCCTGTTAATGTTAGCACTATAGTTCCTGTTACTGACGGATCTAATGTATAAGTAGACGTATAAGAAGTAGCATCAGAAAATGTTCCGCTTGAAGCAGACCAGCTTACCGATTGAACTCCCACACCTGATCCATTAAGAGATATAGTTAAACCTTGACAAGCTGTTACATTTGTAGCCCCAGCATCTACCGATATAACTTCAACCGGTGCCTGACAACCATAATTTACATAAGTTGCATTTCCTACAGGATCAAAATTAACAGTAGCTCCGTCTGCAGAAGTATTGTTACCAGAAGAATCCACTAATAAGGATCTATCATACGTAACGGTATCTGAACATCCTCCAAAATTTATAATTAAAGTCCTTAAGCCTGGTGTTGAATTATAATTTACAAAATGTCCTGTGGTAGTTGTCGGATTATTTTGAAAAATAATATAAATATCTTCTGTGATGGCTCCAAAATAATTAGCTGCTACTTCAAACTGATGGCTTGTAACTAATACTACTGTTGAATTAGCCGGTAAGGCACCTCCTGTAGGTTCAATGATAGTACCACAACCTCCAGATGCTACAACTTGAGCATTTAACTGACTTACACTTGAAGCTGTAGTCGCATTTTGAATTAATCCCTGCCACGAATTATTGGGCCAAGTAACTGACATAGTACTTGTATTTAAAGCTGTAGATCCAACTTTAAATCGAACCATTTCATTTTTCCCTTCAGTTCCCGGACTACTACAAGCATCAACTAAGATACTTTCGATCTCAAAACATTGGGCATAACTTTCCATACTACACAGGGTAAGCCCTAAAAAGACTATTACCCAATTGAACGTTTTAAACTTCATAAAATAAAATTAGGGTTCCAAAAATAATAAGATTATCTTATGGAAGTATTAAAACAACGTAATAAAATGATTATTATGACTTATTTGCCAATTGCCCACAAGCCGCATCAATATCCTTTCCACGACTCCTTCTCACTTTTACTATAATATTATGATGTTCTAAAGCAGTAATATAGTTTTGAACTGCCTGCTCTGATGCTTGCTGAAACATTCCGTCATCTATCGGGTTATATTCAATCAGGTTTACTTTACACGGAACATATTTACAAAACTTCACTAAAGCATCAATCGATCTCTTGTCGTCATTTATTCCTCTCCAAACTACATATTCATACGTTACTTTGCTTTTCGTTTTTTTATACCAATATTCCAAAGCTTCTCTCAAGTCTGTCAACGGAAAATTTTTAGTAAAAGGCATGATCTCATTTCTAATTTCCTCGACCGCTGAATGTAGCGATACCGCCAACTTGAATTTGACTCCGTCATCGGCCATTTTCTTAATCATCTTTGAAATTCCGGAAGTGGAAACTGTAATACGTTTCGGGGACATTCCCAAACCTTCCGACGAAGTGATCTTTTCAATCGCTTTCATTACATTAGGATAGTTCATCAAGGGCTCTCCCATTCCCATAAAAACAATATTTGACAAAGGATGTCCGTGATACAAACGGCTTTCACTATCGATAGCTGCTACTTGGTCGTAGATCTCATCCGGATTCAAGTTTCGCATTCTTTTTAAAGTTGCTGTAGCACAAAAATTACAATCTAAGCTACATCCCACTTGGCTCGAAACACAAGCTGTAGTTCTAGTTTCAGTCGGAATCAAAACCGATTCAACAATCAAATCATCATGTAATCTCACTGCATTTTTAACCGTTCCATCAGAACTACGCTGCATGGTATCTACTTTTATATGATTGATCACAAAATTAGCTTCGAGCATCGCTCTGGTTTCTTTTGAAATATTAGTCATATCTTCAAAAGAATACGCTCGTTTTTGCCACAACCATTCGTATACCTGATTACCCCGAAAAGATTTATCGCCATTAGCTATAAAAAAATCGCGCAATTGTTCTTTGGTTAAAGCACGTATGTCTTTTTTCTCCGTTTGCATAGTGCAAAGGTAATAAAGTCGGTTCAGTTTTTACTAAAATCTTTCTACACCAGCCCTTTTCCAGAAATAATATAATTTATTTGGTACAGATTCCGGATTTAGCAAACATCCTTCTTTAACTTCCGGAAAAGTTTCTGCAAAAGTTTCTACTTTATTGCGTTCTACTCTTGTACTTATCACATCTCTTGTCACTTCATCCGGATGATGTAAGCCTGCGGAAGCCATTAATTCTAAAGCACTATGAACCGTTTCTTTTTGATATTGAGCTACGCGAACACTTTTTTCCTGAGGCACTAAACCTTTTACCAAATCCGGATCCTGCGTTGCTACACCTGTAGGACAAGTATTTGCATGACATTCTAAAGCCTGTATGCACCCTAAAGCCATCATCATTCCCCGAGCTGAATTACATAAATCAGCACCTAAAGATAAAGCTCTGATAATATCGAAACCGGAAACCACTTTTCCGCTGGCTATAATTTTGATCTCATTCTTTAATCCAAATCCTCTTAAACAATCATATACAAAAGCAATGGCATCCCGAAGCGGCATCCCGACATGATCAGAATATTCAGGCGGCGCTGCACCAGTTCCTCCTTCTCCTCCATCAACTGTAATAAAATCAAAATAAGTTTTAGTTTCCACCATTGCTTTACAGATCGCTATGAACTCAGATTTATTTCCCACACACAACTTCATTCCAATCGGTTTACCTCCCGATTTTTCACGCAATAACTTTACAAAATCCATTAATTCCAAAGGCGTACTGAATGCCGAATGCTTAGGTGGTGAAACCACATCATCTCCTTTTGTCACCAAACGAATATGAGCTATCTCATCTGTCACTTTTGCTTTTGGTAAAATGCCTCCATGCCCCGGTTTAGCTCCTTGAGAAAACTTAATCTCAATCATCTTAACATTATCTAAGGTTGCTCTTTTTTCGAATTCCTCAACTGAAAATTTACCATCCGGTGTACGAGTACTGAAATATCCGGTTCCTATATTCCAAACCACATCACCGCCACTTTCCAAATGATATGGAGACAAGCCCCCTTCTCCTGTATTATGATAGAAATCTCCCTTTTTTGCTCCTGCATTCAAAGCCTGAACTGCATTCTTACTCAACGAACCATAACTCATGGCACTAATATTAAACATACTGGCAAAATAAGGTTGGCTACATTGAGAAGAACCGATCTTTATTCTCGGATTCTCTGCTAATTTGTTAAACGGAAGTGCATTCATACTATGATTGATCCATTCGTAACCTACATCATAAACATCTAATTGTGTCCCGAAAGGTTTGTTTGCCGAAACACTTTTACTTCTTTGATAGATCATACCTCTTTCCAAACGATTAAAAGGTTTACCTGCAGTATCTGTCTCAATGAAATACTGCCGCATTTCAGGACCAATTTCCTCCAATAAGTATCGTACTCGCCCTAAAAGCGGGAAATTATTCCTAATAGTATGTTTAGACTGATACATATCGTATAATCCCATTAAAATCAAAGGTCCAAAGATGAGTAATAACAATAAAAATTTCAGGTTAACATAACCCAAAATTGCAATTATCGATAAAGATGTGATTGAAAAAACAAGAAAAGCTTTTCGCATTTTGTTGAGTTTGAATTTGAGTAAAAATATTAAATCTAAATGATGTAATGAAAGGGAATTTGTAATTTTGCCTAAAAATCATCAGAACATGCACTTTATTTCGGAAGAATTAGAACATTATGTAGCGCAACATTCGGAAAATGAACCGGAATTATTAGCAAAGCTTAACAAAGAAACCCACCAGAAAATTTTACAGCCACGAATGATCAGCGGTCACTTTCAGGGCAGGGTTTTGAGTATGCTTTCTAAAATTATGCAACCTAAGCATATTTTGGAAATAGGAACTTATACTGGTTATGCAACACTTTGTTTAGCTGAAGGCTTACCAAAAGATGGTACTTTAGACACCATTGATAACAATGAAGAATTGTATGATTTCCAAAAAAAATATTTTGATGCTTCAGAATACAAGGATCAGATTTTCCAACATTTAGGAAATGCATTAGACATCATTCCTTCATTAAATAAGAAATTCGATTTGGTTTTTATCGATGCTGACAAGCAGAATTATATCAATTACTTCCACATGATTCTTCCCATGATGAACAAAGGCGGTATCATACTTAGCGACAATGTTTTATGGAGCGGTAAAATTCTTGAAGAGGTAAAATCTAATGATAAATCAACTCTTATTCTTTTAGAATATAACAAACTGCTGAAAGAAGACCCTCGAGTAGAAACGGTTCTGCTTCCTATCCGCGATGGTTTAACGGTTAGTCGGGTAGTTTAAAACGTTCACCGGTTCGTTTTTGAAACAACTGATACAATTTAAAGAAGACTGCTCCAAAAGTAGCTCCGAAAACATAACCTGTTAAGATATCTCCCGGAAAATGTAGTCCTAAATAAATACGGCTATACGCAAATATTAACGGAAACAAAAACAATAAAAAGGCATATTTATAATATCTTCTAAGAATAAGCACTATAAACATTGTACTGGCCATTGAACTAGCAGCATGCCCTGAAAAGAAACTATAGGAATTTCTGTGAACTACGATTCGTATAAAATCTTTTATTTCCGGATCGTTACAAGGACGTAAGCGTTGGAAATGGCTTTTGAACACATTAGTGATCTGGTCTGTAAAAGTAATTAACACTGCCAGAAACAAAACAATAATCCCTAAATTTTTCCAGCCTACTTTTCTTTGCATTGCATAAAAAATCAATAAGAAAATAGGTGTCCAATAAAATTGTTTGGTAATGATTTCCCAAAAGGGATCAAAAGCTTCCGAACCTAATCCATTTAAGTAAACGAATAATTCTTTGTCAAGAGAAAGGATATGTTCCAATTAAAGTTGTCTTTTTATAGGTCCGGTCATATTTTCAATATCTTCTTTTGCCTGCTGAATAGGCTTTTCGATATCTGAAGTAATATTGCTTAACGGATTAACTGATTTATTAATTTCTTCTTTCGCCTTTTTTATTTCATCTGTAATACCTCCGGTTAGTGAATTCATATCTAAACCGGTATCTTTAGTTCCTTTTTGAATTTCACTTTTAATCTCATTGGTTGCATTTTTAATTTGCGCCATTCCCTTACCTAAAGAACGTGCAAATTCCGGAATCTTATCAGACCCGAAAAGCATTAATACCACAAAAATGATAAAAATAAGCTCGCTTCCACCAATTCCAAACATTTTCTTTTCTTTTTAGTAGAACAAATGTACAAAGAATAAATAACAAAATTGTGTTAAAAAAAAGTCATCCTAAAGGATTTACGAAATGTAAAAAACACTTTAGGATGACTTTTCAAAAATGATAAAACTTTTTATTTTTTATCTAATTCATCAAATTTTGAAGGTAACTCTTCTTTTGGCCACATATTATTTGAAACATCAATATCTGCTGTTTCCAAATTCGGGTCTAATTGAATTTTTACAATTTTTTTATCGGTTGCAAAAACTCTTTTAGCAGTTTCATTGTTTCTTCTCCAAATTTGCGCCGGAAATGTATGCATCTCAGTTGATCCATCTTCAAAATGCAATTCGGCAATAATCGGCATGATCATTCCTCCCGGTTTTTCAAATTCAACTTCATAGAAATATTTCGGTGCTTTTTTCAAAGCAGCTCTTTCTTCTGTAGTAAGATTTTTATCCAAATAATCTTCTAAAATCTGAACATCTTTAATCTCGAACGGCTTTTTAGTTGCCGGATTAAATTCTTTATGTGTTTCGTCTACCAAATAAATAAAAGGCCCCATATCACGTAAAAATCTTCCTCTACGTGCTGCAAAATTTTTCATTTCCTCTGTAGGCTCTAAAGAAACATAATATTGTTTTACATCTTTAACTCCTAAATCCACATAGTCTGTAGAATAGAACCATCCTCTCCAGAACCAATCTAAATCTACTGCCGAAGCATCTTCCATAGTTCTAAAGAAATCTTCCGGTGTAGGATGTTTGAATTTCCAACGGTTTGCATACGTTTTAAAAGCATAATCAAACAATTCATGTCCCATGATTGTTTCTCTCAAAATATTTAAACCTGTTGCCGGTTTACCGTAAGCATTATTTCCGAATTGGAAAATATTTTCAGAGTTAGACATAATAGGCGTTATAAAATCTTGATTCCCTTTCATATAAGGCACAATCTTATCAGCCGGACCTCTATCTAAAGGAAAATTAGGATCAAATGATTTTTCAGCTAAAAATTCTAAAAATGTGTTCAATCCTTCATCCATCCAAGTCCATTGTCTTTCGTCTGAATTCACGATCATCGGGAAGAAATTGTGTCCTACCTCATGGATAATTACACCTAACATTCCATATTTTACTCTATCTGTATAGTTTCCGTCTTTATCCGGACGCCCAAAGTTCCAACAAATCATCGGATATTCCATTCCCTGATCCTGAGCAGAAACGGATACGGCTTTCGGATATGGAAAATCAAACGTGTAATGAGAATATGTTTTTAATGTATGCGCTACAGCTCTTGTTGAATATTCACCCCAAAGCGGATTCGCTTCTTTAGGATATAATGAAATAGCCATTGGTGTTGTGGTTTCCAACTTTACTGCCATTGCATCTAGAATAAATTTTCTGGATGTTGAGAACCCGAAATCACGAACACTTTTCGCTTTAAACTTCCAAGTTTTCTTTTTATCTGAAAACCCTTTTTCTGTTTGTTCTGCTTCAGCCTGCGTTACAATAACTACAGGTTTATCATAGGTCTTTTTCGCTAATTCCCAACGATCTTGTTGTTCCTTAGTGAACACATCTTTACGGTTTTGCAATTCTCCGGTAGCTTCCATAATATGATCTGCCGGAACGGTAATATTTACTTCAAAATCTCCGAATGTCAAGGCAAATTCTCCTCTTCCCCAAAACTGCATATTTTGCCAGCCTTCCACATCATTGTAAACTGCCATTCTCGGATAAAACTGTGCAATTACATACAAACGGTTTCCGTCTTCAAATTGCTCATAACCTGAACGTCCGCCGTCAATCAAATAATTGTTAATGTTGTACCACCACTTGATAGAAAATGAAATTTTATCTCCTGCTTTTAAAGGCTGAGCTAAATTAATACGCATCATGGTTTGATTGATGGTATAGCTCATTGCATTTCCTTTGGCATCTTTTACATAATCAATATGAAAACCTCCTTGAAAAGGTTCTTCCATAAACTGCTTTGCAAAATGATCAGGGGTTAATGCCGGACTCATTCTTTGGCTTTCCACCAATGGTGTTTTTGACTCCGGAGCACGCATATTCTGATCTAACTGTACCCACAAATATTCTAAATTTTCAGGGGAATTATTATGATATGTAATAGTCTCTGTACCGAAAAGCTTAGTATTCTTATCGTCTAGCTCTACATTCATTTTATAATCAGCCTTTTGCTGATAGTAAGCTGGTCCCGGAGCTCCTGATGCTGTTCTGAACATATTCGGGGTTGCCATCTCTTCATACATTTGACGAAACTTATTTTCGTTATAATGTCTGGGTTCTCTTTTTTCTTCTGTTTTAGTTTCCTGTGCTATAGTAACTGAGGCTATGAAAACTAAAGCAGCTGAAAATAAAAAGTTCTTTTTCATCTTTAAAAAATTAATATTCTATATGGGCTGTTTTATCACTCAATGTCAACAAAAAGCTTTTCTTAACGTTATTAATATTGGTGTGTACAATATTTTGCTGTTCTGAAAAAAACTCTGTTAACAAACTGTTGTAAAGGTCGAAAGTAGTTATTTTTTCAGAATAATCGACTTTAAGATAGCAAATTAACACATCATCTTCATATTCAGAACCTAAAAAGGCTAATTTCTCTTCTTTGTGATTCACTAAAACCGACATCTTTTCAATTATATACTGTGCTATTAGCTCTTTCGCTTTGGGAGATTCCTGTCGGGTTGCCAGGTTTAGCTTTTGGTGGTATTTTTTATCCAGTACTTTTTCCAAATCGTCAATAAAAATCCGGGATGATATTTCAATTCTTCCTTTTGATTGATTATAATCAATTTGGGTTACTGACACATAGAATTTGTGTAAAACACCAAATGACAGCAACACTACAGCAACACAAAAAACAGCAATTAGTATTCTATTTTTTTTCATATTCTGTATTAGTAGCTTTTTTTTCTGTTTTGTTACGCCTGTATTCTTCTGATTTTTGCACTAAATATTCTACTAGATAAATTTCATTCTCATATTTCATCAGATAAAACAATTTTTCATTATCCGGCTGTGCAAAAGCAGCAAACAGATTAATTTCATCTTGTGGTATCTTCAAATTTTGGACGATAAAATTTTGAGAATAGCGACTTAACAGCAAATCATAAAATGAATGAGACAACAACTCTTTTTCCTTATTTCTTTCCGCTTTTTCAGCTCGGGAATCTTTCTTCTTAACAGAACTCGAAAATAACATTTTAAAAATAGCCTTAAAATTAATTCCGCTCAACGGACTAAACGTAGAAGGCAACGCTTCATTTTTAACGGGATTATATTTATCATCTGAGAAAACAAGCGTTGAATAATCAATTCCACTTAAATCCGGTCCATAAACTTTTATCCGTTTCGTATCTTCCTTTAAATCACCTGTTAAACTATAAGGCGTAACTACAACTTCATTTAATTCGTTGATTTTGTAATGCAATCGAATTTCAAACTCTTCTACCCAAAAATCATTTTCTGTAACCACATACATTTTAGATATAAAACTGACAGCTTTAAATAAAAGTGTATCTTTTTCTCTTGCTCTAATTGAAAACTTCCCGTCAAAATCGGTCATAACGGCTAAGCCTGTTGTCTTATTCATAACTGTAACATTTTCAACATCTGTTGAGTCAGAAACAATTCTGCCTTTGAGAACTTTTCGTTCTTTTTCCTGAGCTTGTAAACTAAAAATTGATGTAATAATCCATAATGTTAATTTGAGTAGTAGTTTTATCATTCTTTTGTTTTTTGAAGTTCCAAAAATCGAGTCGCTACTTTATTGAGAACAAACTCACACATCGTTTTATTATCAGACTTATAAGCCGAAACAAACTCCCTGTCCTCTATTAAATAATACAAAAAGCCCTCTGTTAATGCTTCCGGAATATTCAGGTTTTTAATCAAATATTCAGTTGAATAATCCAATTTTACATTTTCCAGAAGTATTTCTTTCTTTTCTATTTCTAATTCTTTCTTCAACATCCTTGTTCTACCTGAAATAGCATTTAAAATAGCATCAAATGAAACACGGGTACTAAGTCCGTATTGGTTATCTCCTCCCGTTGCCTGCTTTAATTTCCGTTCGGCCGGTGTATACGTTTTCATTCCTTTAGGAATAATACCTAAAGATTCTGTTGTAATATTCCTATATTCTGTCAGAACCACTTCGCTCAACTGATTAATCAACACTTCCATTGGCACAAACAACAACTCTTTCGCTTGGTCTTCCTCTGTTACAATGTGCATAGTTCCCTTTAAGTTGATTGCACTGAAAATGATAGTATCACTAACTTTTGCTTCTATTGTAAAATATCCGCCGCGTTGTGTAGCTACGCCAATATCCTGAGTTTGGTTCACCACATTAATTCCTTCTAATTGATATGATTCTGAAACTACTTTCCCCTTAAGAACAAAATTCTGTTGTGCAAAAGAAAATTGGACCAAAAAAAGAAGTAAAGGTATTTTTTGTCTCATTTATTTGTTTTTCAAGGGTAAAGATACCTAAGTCCCCTGCCAATTAATTCCTAAGAACTTGATAAACTTATGTTAAACAAAATCGTAATTTTGAAAAAAATTAAAAAATGAAAAACTTAATTATAGCTAGCACTTCAACTTTACACAATGGAGGTTATTTAGACTATTTATTACCCGAACTCAAAAATCATTTTGTCTCTGCAGATACTATCGTTTTTATCCCTTACGCACGCCCAAGCGGCATTTCACATGATGATTATACTGAAAAAGCCAGACAAGCTTTTACTGCTATTGGTAAAAAAGTGATAGGATTACACGAGTTTAACAATCCTATTGAAGGTATTCAACAAGCCAAAGCTATCTTTACCGGCGGTGGCAATACTTTTTTATTGGTAAATGAATTATACCGAACAAAGGTAATTGACACTTTGGAAGAACAATTAAAAACCGGAACTCCCTATTTGGGTACCAGTGCCGGCAGTAATATTTGTGGTTTAACCATGGGCACTACTAATGACATGCCTATTGTGTATCCGCCAAGTTTTCGAACCTTAGGAATGGTTCCGTTTAATATCAATCCGCACTACTTAGATCCGGACGCAAACTCCACTCACATGGGCGAAACCAGAGAAACCCGTATTAATGAATTTCATCAGTTTAATCCGCAACCTGTAATTGGTTTACGAGAAGGCAGTTGGCTCGATGTAAAAGGAAATCAGATTGTATTAAAAGGAAACTTAACTGCCCGCTGGTTTACAGCTAATCATCCGGCAATTGAATTAGAACCTGAAACAGAAATCAATACTATATTGACATAAAAAAAGCCCTTTTAAAAAAAGGGCTTTTTTTGTTGAGCGGGAGACGAGGTTCGAACTCGCGACATTCAGCTTGGAAGGCTGACGCTCTACCAACTGAGCTACTCCCGCAAAAAATTATTAATTCAGTAAAACTTAAGAGCGGGAGACGAGGTTCGAACTCGCGACATTCAGCTTGGAAGGCTGACGCTCTACCAACTGAGCTACTCCCGCATTTGTGGGTGCAAATATACTTCAAAAGATAATTGATTTGCAAATTTTTTTTTGAAAAAATTTACCTTACCTTTAAAATGTCTTTCCAAACCTACCCCTTCCAAAACCCAATATTTTAATTTTTAAGAACTTATACTATGATTGTAGCGAAATCTATTTCTACAAAAGAGTCTTATGCTATCCGCCATGAAGTTTTCAGAAAAGAAGAACCTGCTGGTTCCTGGCATTTTTTTAATGATGATTTAATCGAATTTCTTTCTATATATAGATTTAAAAAATGATGCTTTTCAAAGAAAAAAACCGGCACCGATTCAAAGGCATAGCTATTTACGCAACCTAAAACAAAGTTTTGAATCTTTATTAATTGAAGGAATCGAAAAAAGACACTATGAATATTCTATTGATGTCATTTGGTTTAACGCCAAAGAAAACACAGTAGATTTTTACAAAAAATAAAATTACGTAATTTTGGGCACGCGTTTTGAGATAAAGATATTGATCCTCATTACATGATGTATAAAAACTAAAATATATGCTATTAAAACACTACTTTTTATGTATTTCTGTTTTTTTGATTTTGAGTTGCAACAACAAAAATAATACGTTCGCTGCTTCAGATGACGATGCTTTACTAAAAGATCAAGAAACTGAAGAAATTGCAAGACCTATTTCGGAATCACTTTTACAAGGTAAAAGTGATTCTGTTCAATTATATTATCACTTATTTCAAAACAAAGAAATTTGGTATAGCAACGCCAATCGAAAAGCGCTACTTTTAGAAATCGAAAATTGCGGTAAAGACGGTTTATTTCCTAAAGATTATGAATTTACCAAACTTTCCGAATTAGAAAAAAAACGTTATGAATTAAATGATGACGAAAGTATTGCATACGATTTTTTACTTACAGAAATGTTCGAAAAGTTAGCACATCATCTACATGGTGGCAAATTAAACCCGAAAAAAATATATGACGATTGGGATTTAAATCCGAAAAAAATAACATTATCTAAAAAATTAGAAAAAGCCATTACAGAAAAGAAAGTTACTCAACTTTTTGATTCTCTGAAACCTCAACATTACGTTTACAGCACTATTAAAAAAAGTTTAGAACTTTTAAATGCTTTTCCCGATATCAATTTCAAAAAAATTCAATTGGCTAAAAAAATTGAGCTAAACGATACGGTTGATGTTATGGTTAATATCAAAAAAAGATTAGCTTACTGGAATGATTACAAACAAAAAGACAGTATTATTACAGCAGTTTACGATTCTGTTACGTATTTGGCTGTAAAAAAATTCCAAAACCGTCATGGATTAACGGCTGATGGCGTAATAGGAAACGGAACCATAAAGGCTCTTAACTATTCTAAAAGCGAAAGAAAAGAACAAATTTTCGCCAATTTAGAGCGCTGGAAATGGTTTCCGGATGATTTTGGCGATACTTATTTAATTGCCAACCTGCCGGAATATAAAGTTTATTATGTTGTACATAAGGACACTCTTTCTGTACATAATATTGTAGTAGGAAAGCCTTCCCGTAAAACTCCGGTTCTAACCTCTAAGTTGTCTAATTTTGTTTTTAATCCTACCTGGACGGTTCCCCCAACAATCATCAAAGAAGATTTAACGCCTTCGGCCTCTAAAAATATAGAATATTTTCAACGGAACAGAATTACGATTTTCAACAAAAGCGGAGACGTTATAGAACCTTCTGATTGGAATCCTGAAAAAGCCAAAACCTTTCGATATGTACAAACATCAGGATACAACAACTCTTTAGGCTTAGTGAAATTTAATTTTCCTAACCGCCATATGGTGTACTTACACGATACCAATCACCGAGATTATTTTTCAAGAGAATTCAGAGCCTTGAGTTCTGGCTGTGTCCGTATTGAAAATCCTTTAAAACTTGCTGAAGACATTCTAGCAAAAGAAGACGCTAAAAAGTGGAACAAAACTGAAATTGACTCTATTTTAAGCAAAAAAAACAGCAGAATCGTTAACTTGGATTCCACTGTTAATATTTTTTTATTGTATTGGACTAATTGGTCTAAAGACAATCAACTTTATTTCTGTAATGATGTTTACGATTACGACAAAAAATTATTTGAACTGTTACGAAACTAATTTTGATTTTACCACATAATTTCTGGAAGGGTGGTAAATAAACAAACACGATTTATTTTTAATTAAATTAATTAATTTATCATGAATTTCATAAGAAACCGCTGGACATCCTTGACTTCTGCCTAATCTTCCGTTTGACTTTACAAAAGATTGCGAAACATAATCGGCTCCGTGGATTACTACTGCTCTGTCACGAGCGTTATCGTTAATTCCATATTCTACGCCATCTAAACGCAATGACAAACCGTGCTTCCCTTGGTATGTTTCTCCGGTAATATAAAACCCTAAGCTGCTTTGATATGACTCTGATTGGTTTGAAAATTTAGTTGCCATATCGTCTCCTGAATTTCTTCCATGAGCTACTAAAGTTTGTAAAACTACTTTTTTATTAACCATATCAATAACCCACATTCTATTTTCTTTTGATGATAAGCTAAAATCGACAATGGTTAAGTATTCATTTTCAATTTTCCCCTGATTTTTCAATTGCTCATAACCTTCAAAAGCTTTTGTAAAACTTTCATATTGGGGCAATTCATAAGAAGTACTATCAATCGAAGTATAAAATAATTTACACTTAGCCTCAAAAGAAGCCTTTTTGTTTTCCGCTACTAATTTAGGATCAGTACCATTATCTGAAGCGTTAACAATTGTAATTCTGTTTTCCAAAGCTCCTTTTTCTTTGTAAACAGGAGCAAACGACATTAAGCTTAAAACTAGTAGGGGCAAAAATTTATAAGTCATTGTGTTCGTAGCAGTTATTTTCGATTAATATGTTTCCAAATCTATTTATTTATTTCTTTTTCTGCAACTTTTTTTTGTTATTCATCGAAAAAAAATGCTTTTTGTCGATTTTTTCTACAAAAGTTAAAGAATTAATAATTTTTTCAAGTTATTTTTTCAATCTCGTATTTTTGAAAAAACTAACCACATGCTTAATAACTTAAAATTCAACATATTATTATATTTACTATCTACTTTTTCTGCTTTTTCACAAAATATCCCGGAAGAAACAAGAAAAAAAACACTTCAAACCCGAAAAATCAATTCTTCTATCTCCATTGACGGACATTTAGATGAAAAAGAATGGGAGAATGCAGAAAATGCCACAGATTTTATAATGTTTTCTCCTGACAACGGAAAAGCTATTGACGAAACCAAAAAAACGATTGTTAAAATACTTTATGATAACAATGCTATATATATTGGCGCTGTTTTATACGATAACGAACCTGATAAAATTTTAAAAGAGATCACGGAACGTGATAATTTCGGAACTTCAGACTTCTTCGGGGTTTTTATTAACGGATATAATGACGGACAGCAGGATTTTCGCTTTTTCATCACAGCTGCCGGCGGACAAGCTGATTGTTTAGCAACTGAGCAAAACGGAGAAGACTATTCCTGGAATGCTATTTGGGAAAGCAGTGCAAAAATAACTGATTTTGGCTGGACAGCAGAGATGAAAATTCCTTATGCTGCTTTGCGATTTTCAGCAGAAAAAGAACAAACTTGGGGTATTAATTTTGTTAGAGAACTAAAACGCTATCGCCAAACGTACACTTGGAACTTTGTCAATTCGCAAATTGGAGCCGTTATTCAACAAGCCGGCATACTCAAAGGAATTTCAGACATAAAAACACCTACCCGATTGTTCTTTATTCCTTATACTTCCGGGTATTTAAGTACTAATAAAGATGAAACCAATTTTGAATTCAAAGGTGGTTTAGACATTAAATACGGAATTAATGACGCTTTTACACTAGACGCTATATTAGTTCCTGATTTCGGGCAAACCAAATACGACAACGTAGTTCTAAATCTAGGTCCGTTTGAACAACAGTTCAATGAAAACCGACCATTTTTCACAGAAGGGACCGACCTATTCAGTAAAGGAAATTTACTATACAGCAGAAGAATCGGTTCTGTGCCTAACCTTGCTATTGCATTAGACGAAAATGAAACTATCAACGAATATCCGGCAGCCGTCAATTTATTGAACGCCGTTAAAATTTCCGGACGTGATAAAAATGGTTTGGGAGTGGGATTTCTTAATGCCGTTACCGAAAAAACTATGGCAACTGCGTATAATGAAACAACCGGCACTTCTCGAGAAGTCGAAATTGCTCCTTTAACCAACTACAATGTTACAGTTTTAGATCAACGTTTTAACCAAAACTCCTCCGTTACCTTGATCAATACCAATGTTATGCGTAACGGCTCTTTCAGGGATGCTAATGTCTTGGGAATTTTATTCGACCTCAATACAAAAAAGAATACTTTCAATGTTTCAGGTGATCTTAAAATGAGTAGCCTTTATGAAACCGAAAACACAAATGGCTATAATACCTCATTGTATTTAGGCGAAACCAGTGGAAAAGTCCGCTTTTCATCAGGCGTTAATTATGTTTCCAAAGATTATGACAACAACGATCTGGGAATAAATTTCCAAACTAATTATACATCTTGGTCCAGCAATGTCAATTACAGAATCCTAAATCCGAACAGTACATTCAATACCTTTAGGATCAACCTCAACTCCTATTTAGAATACAACAATACAACCGGAAGAATTCAATCAAACAACTTTAATATTAATTTCAGTTCAACAAATAAAAACAATCATTACATTGGCGGAGGAATCAATTATAATCCGTTTAAAAATTACGATTATTATGAACCGAGAACAGAAAATCGCTATTTAATATTGCCGGACAGTTATGGTGCCTGGGTTTATCTTTCTTCAAATTACAATTATAAGTTTGCCCTTGATATCAATCCTTATTTTACCAATACTTCTGAAAAGAATAGAAATGAATACGGTATAACTATTAGTCCCCGTTATCGTTTCAGCGATAAATTTTCATTCATCTATTCTTTTGACATCTATAAGCAACAAAAAAATGTAGGTTATATTGATTCTGATGAAACTGCTATTTATTTAGCCAAAAGAGATCGAGATACCTACACGAACGCTATCACCAGTAAATATTCCATTAAACCCAATATGAATTTTGCACTTTCCGTAAGGCATTATTGGTCTTATGCCGAAAACAAAAATATTTACACCTTAAATGAAGACGGAACTTTAACCGAAAGTACTACATACACTACAAACAAAAATTCTAATTTCAGCACTTGGAATATGGATTTATCCTATTCATGGTGGTTTGCTCCCGGCAGTCAGCTTTCTGTCCTTTACCGAAATAATGCCAATGCTTTTAGCAGAAATATTGATAAAGATTTTGGCAACAATCTATCCGGGATTTTAAAAGATAATTTACAACACATTTTTTCAGTCAGCATTCGTTATTATATTGACTACAATCAAGCAAAAAACTGGTTCAACAAAGCCTGAACCATCTATAACGATTTCGCATTTTTTGGCACGAAAAACTAAGCAATCCTCAACATTTCGCTATCTTTGTATAAATTACCATATCCATGAACAAAAAAGTTATTTTAATGATATTAGACGGTTGGGGGAAATCACCTGACCCGAAAGTTTCTGCTATTGACAACGCTAATACCCCTTTTATTGACAGCCTATATACTAAATACCCGAATGCTCAATTAAGAACTGACGGATTAAATGTAGGATTGCCGGAAGGGCAAATGGGAAATTCTGAAGTAGGTCACATGAATTTAGGAGCCGGAAGAATTGTTTATCAGGATCTAGCTAAAATCAATTTAGCCGTACAAAACCAAACTATGGCAAATGAAAAAGCATTAAACGATGCTATTGAATATGCTTTGGCTCATGATAAACCAATTCACTTTTTAGGTTTACTTTCTGACGGAGGCGTTCACTCACACACCTCACACTTGAGAGGTTTGATTGATGCTGCACAAGCAAAAGGTGTTCAAAAAATGTTCGTCCATGCTTTTACTGACGGTAGAGATGTTGATCCTAAATCAGGAATTCAATATGTAGAAGATTTCGAAAAATTCACGCAACACAACAATGCAAAATTAGCTTCTATCATCGGACGTTATTATGCAATGGATCGCGACAAACGTTGGGAAAGAGTAAAATTAGCTTACGACTTAATTGTGAACGGTGAAGGTGAAAAGTCCAGAAATGCAGTGGCAAGTATAGCAGAAAGCTATTTGAATGACGTAACTGACGAATTCATTAAACCAATTGTTATGGTAGATGAAAACGACAAACCTATTGCCACCGTAAAAGAAGGCGATGTGATTATCTTTTTTAACTTCAGAACTGACAGAGGACGTGAATTAACAGAAGCCTTATCTCAAAAAGACTTCCACGAACAAAATATGCACAAATTGAATTTGTACTACGTAACAATGACCAATTACGACGAAACTTTCGTTAATGTTCATGTTATTTATGACAAAGACAATATTACTGAAACCTTAGGAGAAGTGGTTTCTAAAGCCGGTAAAAAACAAATCCGTATTGCAGAAACTGAAAAATACCCACACGTAACTTTTTTCTTTTCGGGCGGACGCGAAGAACCTTTCGAAGGAGAAAGCCGTATTTTAAAAAATTCTCCGAAAGTTGCAACTTATGACCTGAAACCGGAAATGAGTGCTTACGAATTGAAAGATGCTTTGGTTCCTGAATTACAAAAAGGAGAAGTTGATTTTGTTTGTTTAAACTTTGCTAATGGTGATATGGTGGGACACACTGGTGTAATGGAAGCTGCTATTAAAGCTTGTGAAGCCGTTGACCAATGTGTGAAAGAAGTTATTGAAGCCGCTTTAGCCAATGGTTACACAACTCTTTTAATTGCCGATCACGGAAATTGCGAAACCATGATTAATCCTGATGGCACGCCGAATACAGCACACACTACAAATCCGGTTCCTTTAATCTTAATTGATCCGGAATTAAAGGAAATCCACAACGGAGTTCTAGGCGATATAGCACCGACAATTCTGGAGCTAATGGGCATTCCTAAACCCGATGTCATGACACAACATTCATTATTACATTCATAACAAGCGCCTTAGGGCGCTTTTTTTATGCTTCTATTTTATTAATTAAAAGTTAAACTTTTAACAATTAATAGTAATACTATTATATTTGTATACCTATGCTAAATAAGTATACTGTATGGAAATAATAGATACCATTAAAATTACTATTAACAACAAGCTTTACCTCAAAGATCCTGAAACTTCTGAGTTAGGTAAAAAAATTGTAGGAAACAGCATTCTATTAATTGACGAAATTGGTTTTGATGCTTTCACATTCAAAAAACTAGGCGAAAAAATCCAATCGAACGAAAGTTCTATTTACCGCTATTTTGAGAACAAGCACAAACTCTTAATATATCTATCTTCCTGGTATTGGTCTTGGGTAGAATACAATTTAGTTTTAGCGACAAACAACGTTGAAAATCCTGAAAAAAAACTAGGGAAAGCCATTGAAATCATTACCCGTAATGTAAAGAAAGACGATTCCATTGCTCATATTGACGAATATATTTTAAACAAAATCATTATCGCCGAATTCACCAAAACTTTCCTAACCAAGGAAGTTGATGAAGAAAATGAAGATGGCTTTTTTATGGTTTATAAAAGAGTCATCAATAGAATTCACGAAATGATTTCAGAAGTAAATCCACAATACAAATACAGTAAAAGTTTAGCATCTTCCATCGTTCAAGGTGCTTTACATCAAAATTTTTTAAAAGACCATTTCCAAAGCATAACCAGTCTTTCTGAAAGTAACTGTTTAGCTGATTTTTATAAAGATCTTATCAAAAAAGTACTATTATGACGCCCATACAACGATTTAAAAATCTAATCCAGATTGATAAAAAAGATATTTACCAAATCATCCTCTACTCTATTTTAGCCGGAGTTATCAGTCTCTCATTACCTTTGGGTATTCAGTCTATTGTCAATTTTCTTCAGGCAGGAAAAATCAGTACGTCTTGGGTTGTTTTAGTAACTATTGTCGTAATTGGTGTAGCTATGGTCGGAATTTTGCGCATAATGCAGTATCGTATTATTGAAGATCTGCAACAAAAGATATTCGTCCGTTCCTCATTTGAATTTGCTTATCGGTTCCCGAAAATTAAATTCAATAAATTATACAATTATTCTCCGCCGGAATTAGCCAACCGCTTTTTTGATACTTTAACCGTACAAAAAGGCTTTTCTAAATTATTATTGGATATTTCAGGAGCTGCATTACAAATCTTCTTCGGAATTCTGTTGCTGTCCTTATATCATTCCTTTTTTATTTTCTTTGGAATTATCTTATTACTGTTGCTTTATTTTATCTTCAAAGTCAATTTCAACGAAGGTTTGAGAACTAGTCTAGAAGAATCTAACTATAAATATAAAGTAGCACATTGGCTGCAAGAAATCGCCCGAAATTATCTGAGCTTTAAAAACGAACGCCTATTTGATTTTTCAATGGATAAAAATGACAAATTAGCCGCTGAATATATTTCACACCGCGAAAGCCATTTTAAAGTTCTAAGAAAACAATTCATTCAACTTACCGGGTTTAAAGTCTTAATCACTGCCGGATTATTGATCATCGGAGGAATTTTGGTTTTGAACCAACAAATGAACATTGGCCAATTTGTAGCAGCAGAAATCATTATTTTAACTATTATTACAGCCGTTGAAAAATTATTTTCCGGACTAGAGCTATTTTATGACGTATTGACTTCTCTAGAAAAAATCGGAAAAGTGGTGGATATGGAAATTGAAAACTGTGATGCTAACAAGAATTACCAAATTGGAGATGATAACATCTACTTAGAAACAGAAAACCTAAGCTACAGATTTCCGGACAGCGAAACCGAAGTCTTGAAAAATATCAACATCAATATTGCTCCTAAAGACAAAATATTAATTACCGGAGAAAACGGTTCGGGTAAAACAACATTACTTCGATTATTAAGCCGGTTATTAGAGCCGGTAACCGGAACTATTTTTATCAATAACAATAATTATAATAAATATTCTATTGACGATTATCGTTCCCATATCGGTGTTATTACAGTAAATGATAAACTATTTGAAGGAACTATCTTAGAGAACATAAGTTGTAACAATCCGGATTTCCCGATCAATCAAATTAATGACTTGATGGAGAAACTAAAATTAAGCAAATACATCAAATCGTTACCGGATGGTTTAGATACTAAAGTTCATTCCGAAGGAAAAAAAATGAATTCTTCCATCATCCAAAAAATACTGCTGGCGCGCTGTATCATTTCATCGCCTAAAATATTATATCTGGAAGAACCTTTAGAAAACATTGATGCGCAATCGGCTAAAGAAATCATTGATTATTTGACAGCCGAAGATCAAAACTGGACTATTGTAGTGGTTTCTAAAAATGAGTATTGGAAACAGAAGTGCAACAAACACTACAATCTTGAAAACGGTGCCATTCAATTTATAAAATAAGTACGATGTTAAATATAACTGACAATAAAATAAGCCAATACATTGATTTAAAAAAATATAAATCAACCCGAATCTTTGCTGACAATCCTCATTACAAGATCATTAAAAAAATTGTATGGGGAATTGTAATCATTATTATTTTGTTCATGTTTTTACCTTGGACACAAAATATTTCCGGAAATGGATTTGTCACTACTTTACGTCCTAACCAGCGTCCGCAAACTATTCATACCGCTATTGCCGGACGAATAGAAAAATGGCACATACAAGAAGGCGATTTTGTAAAAAAAGGAGATACCATTCTATTTATTTCCGAAATTAAAGAAGATTACCTTGATCCGAATTTGGTAGAAAATACCGAAAATCAGGTAAAGGCAAAAGAAAACTCTGTCGATTCATACGAAGAAAAAGTAAAAGCCTTAAACCTACAAATGAGTGCCATTGAAAATGAAAAAGGTTTAAAACTAAAACAGGCACAAAACAAGCTAAAACAATCGTATTTGAAAGTAAAGAGCGATAGCATGGATCTGCAAGCTGTTATCACACAACTTAAAATTGCAGAAACCCAATACAATCGTGCGGTAAGTTTAAACAAAGAAGGCTTAAAACCCATGACGTATGTGGAAGAGAAAAAAGTAAAGCTTCAAGATATGGAAGCCAAAATTATCACGCAAGAAAACAAATATTTAGCCAGTCAAAATGAAGTATTAAATGCCACAATGGAAATCAACCGTATTATGGCAGAATATACTGAAAAAAGAGCCAAAGCCAGCAGCGATAAACAAACCGCTTTAAGCGCTCAATTTGATACGGAAGCCCAAGTAAACAAATTGCGCAATCAATATACCAATTACAAAATCAGAAACGGCTTATACTATATTACGGCTCCGCAAGATGGTTACGTAAATCGCGCGCTGCAATCAGGTATCGGGGAAACTATTAAAGAAGGAACACCGATTGTAAGTATTATGCCTGCTAATTTTGAAATTGCGGTGGAAACCTATGTTGATCCGTTAAACTTTCCGTTAATCAATAAAGGTGAAAAAGTACGCGTTTGGTTTGATGGTTGGCCCACTATCGTTTTCAGCGGATGGCCGGGAGTTTCCTACGGAACATTTGGCGGTATTATAGTAGCTAAAGAAAATTTTATTAGTGAAAACGGAAAATATCGTGTTTTAATTGCTCCTGATCCTAATGAAAAACCATGGCCGGAACAATTGAGCATCGGTGCCGGAACACAAACGCTGGCACTATTAGACAATGTTCCTATTTGGTTTGAAATTTGGAGAAATCTAAATGGTTTCCCTCCTAATTTTTACCAACCTAATGCTGCAAAAGGCAAAACGGATAAAAAATAAGAACCTAATTTATGAAACATCTCCTTTACATTATTGTCAGTTTGTTCAGCTTGACTTCCTTTAGTCAGGAAATCAATGACGAATTTACGTATGAAGAGTTTTTAGCCTACGTTAAAAAATTTCATCCGCTAACCAAACAAGCTGATTTAAAAATAACGGAAGCTCAGGCTAAATTACTAAAAGCCCGTGGTGCATTCGATCCTAAAATTGAGTCTACTTTTAACCAAAAAGAATACGGTGATAAAAAATATTATTCGTTATTTAACGGAAGCTTTAAAATCCCGACTTGGTACGGCATTGAGATCAAAGCGGCTTTTGACAACAACGAAGGAATTTATCTGAATCCTGAAAATACTGTTCCTAACAAAGGTTTAACCTCATTAGGTATCAGCGTTCCTGTAGGACAAGGTTTGTGGATTAACGAACGGATGGCTGAACTTAAAAAAGCAAAGCTGTACCGAAGCGTTACCGAATCGGAACAAAAAATAATGATTACCGAAGTGATAGTGGAAGCTTCAAAAAGTTATTTCAATTGGAAAAGAAGCCACAGCGAAGTAAAACTTTATGAAAATTATTTAGAAAATGCTATGATTCGTCATGAAGGCATTATCAAATCGGTTCATTTAGGTGACAAATCAAAAATAGATAGCGTAGAAGCCGGAATCTTAGTAAAATCGAGACGCTTGAATCTGGAAAAAGCCAAACTAAAATTAACCAAAGCTAAATTAGAATTATCCAATTATTTATGGTCAGAAGACAATGTTCCATTAGAAGTTGGTGACAATCTGTATCCCGAAGAAAACCTGAAGTCCACTATTTTGCAAACATTACATTTAACAGATTTAGAGAATCTTTCTTCCGACAATCATCCGAAGTTAAATGCTTTACAGCAAAAAATAGCCATTCAAAAAATTGATAAAAACCTTAACGCTAATAGTTTGCTACCTAAAATTGATCTGGGTTACACTTATTTGTCTGAACCTAGTGCCTTTGACAATTATCGCTTTGAAGATTATAAATTGGGGGTAAATTTTTATTTCCCTTTGTTCTTGCGAAAAGAACGCGCTAATTTAAAACTGGCAAAAATTAAGCTTCAGGATTACCAATATACTTTAGATTTTGAAAAACTAAGCATTGGCAACAAGATTGAAGCCGGAAAACAAGAAATTCTATCGCTGCAAAATCAAATAGAAATTAACCGTTCATTGGTAAACGATTACAAACAAATGCTTGATGGTGAAGAACGTTTATTTCAAATGGGAGAAAGTTCTTTATTTGTAATTAATTCCAGAGAAAATTATTTGGTATCGGCCAGAATTTCAGAAATCGATTTAGAAATTTCCTATCTCAACGCCGGAATTTCTTTGTATAAAACATTAGCGAATCCATAAAAAAATCCCGTCAAAAGCGGGATTTGATTTTTTCTTGACCAAGAAGAAACTTTTAGTAACGTCCTCCTCTATTATTATCTCTTGAGTTAAAACCTCCTCTGTTGTTTTCTCTTGAGTTGTAACCTCCTCTATTTCCACCATTTCTATTGAAAGGTTTTCTTTCTCCTTGTGGTTTCGGTTCTGATTTGTTTACAACAATCGCACGACCGTCAATTTTAGCACCATTCAGCTCATCAATTGCTTTTTGAGCCGCCTCATCATTAGGCATTTCTATGAAGCCAAAACCTTTACTTTTCCCTGTAAACTTATCTGTTATAACTTTAACAGAGCTTACTTCTCCGTATTCTTCAAAATACTCTCTTAAATCTGCTTCCTCTACATTAAAAGGAAGGCTTCCTACAAAAATGTTCATTTAAATAATTTTAATTGGAGGTAAAGGTAATCTTTTATTCCTATTATTTCATTTTTTATTTGATTTATTTTCAAATATTTATTCTACTCATTTTTAAGACTATACTACATCCTATTGCTAAATGCTTTTTCTATGGCTTCCTGATGCATCGGATGCGCTATTTTCAGCAATTCTTTATTGCGTTGAGCCAATGTTTTTCCGTATAAATTAGCTATTCCGTTCTCCGTTATCACATAATGCACATGAGCACGCGTAGTAACTACACCAGCTCCTTGTTTTAAAAAGGGAACAATTCTGCTTTCTCCCCTTTTAGTTATAGAAGGTAATGCAATGATCGCTTTTCCGCCTTCACTTAATGAAGCTCCTCTAATAAAATCCATTTGCCCGCCTACTCCGGAATACATCCTTGTCCCGATAGAATCAGCACAAACCTGTCCGGTTAAATCTACCTCAATAGCAGAATTAATGGCAACCATTTTAGGATTTCTACGAATAAAAGCGGAATCATTTACTATAGAAGATTCTTTCATCACTAAAAAAGGGTTGTCGTCTACAAAATCATACAGTCGTTTTGACCCTACTAAGAAAGTAGCCAAAGCTCTTCCTCTTAATACTCCTTTGTAATCACAAGTAATAACATTTTTTTCTATTAAATCGATAACACCGTCAGAAAACATTTCAGTGTGTAAACCCAAATCTTTATGATGCTCCAATTTACTTAAAGCTGCATTAGGTATAGAACCAATTCCCATTTGCAAAGTGCTTCGGTCTTCAATCAGGGAAGCAATGTATTCTCCTATTTTCTCTTCTTCTTTAGAAAAAGGAGCTACTTCATGGGCATAAATCGGTTCGTTTACTTCTACTAAAAAATCAATTTCATTCACGTGAATGACACCGTCTCCAAAAGTTCTCGGCATATTCGGATTTACCTGCGCAATGATATATTTAGCATTTTCTACGGCCGCCACACTGGCTTCTACAGAAATCCCTAACGAGCAATATCCATGACTATCCGGCGGCGAAACATGAATTAAGGCGACATCAAGCGATAAAATATTTTTGCGGAACAGATGCGGCAATTCACTCAAAAAAACCGGAGTGTAAGAACCATTTCCTTCATTTAAAGTATGACGTACATTGGCTCCTATAAAAAAGGAATTGACATGAAAACTTTCCGCCAATTTAGAATCTGCATAAGGTGCTTCCCCTTCTGTGTGCAAATGGCAAACTTCAACATTGCGCAATTCACTCGCTCTTTCTGCTAAAGCTTTTGTTAAAACTGTTGGCGTTGCCGCTGCAGCCTGGACATATATCCTATTCCCCGACTGCACTACTTTTAGTGCCTCAGCAGCTGAAACATATTTTCCCATATTTTGTTTTTTATTTATTTTATGACAAAAGTAAAACAGAGTATTTTGATTAAAAATGACTTCTCTCAGGCTTTTGTCGGGTTAATTTACTACTTTTCTAAAAATAAAAACAATTATCATGTTGTAAAACCGTTGTACAAACTCAAAAAAAAGGATTAATTGTTGTATTTTTGCATCCTAAATTTTTTCAAAAATGATCGTTTTAAAAACCAGAGAAGAAATTGAATTAATGCGCGAAAGCGCTCTGATCGTTTCTAAAACATTAGGCATGCTTGCCAAAGAAGTTAAACCAGGTGTTACCTCATTATATTTAGATAAATTAGCAGAAGAGTTTATTAGAGACCACGGAGCTGAGCCGGCTTTTTTAGGAATGTATGGCTTCCCGAATTCATTATGTATGAGTCCGAACTCTCAAGTGGTTCACGGTATTCCGAATGATGTTCCGCTACAAGAAGGCGATATTATTTCTGTTGATTGTGGTGCTGTTAAAAACGGTTTTTACGGAGACCATGCTTATACCTTTGAAGTTGGAGAAGTGGCTCCCGAAGTTAAAGAACTTTTAAAAATCACTAAAGAATCTTTGTATGTTGGAATTCGTGAAACCAGAGCAGGCAACCGAGTAGAAGACATTGGCTACGCTATTCAGCAATATTGCGAAAAACACGGTTATGGTGTAGTTCGTGAATTGTGCGGACATGGCTTAGGCAGAAAAATGCACGAAGATCCTGAAGTACCGAACTATGGCAAAAGAGGCCGCGGTAAAAAATTAGTCAACGGAATGGTCTTAGCCATTGAGCCTATGATCAATTTGGGAACTAAAAACATCCGCCAACATAAAGACGGCTGGACAATCACAACAGCTGACGGAAAACCAAGTGCTCACTTTGAACATGATGTAGCTATTGTTGATGGAAAACCTGAGTTGCTTTCAACATTTGCTTATATCTATGAAGCTCTTGGAATTACTTCAAATGAAGAAGATGGCTTAAGACAAGTTTCTTTGGTTTTATAATGAAAAAGTTATTTAAGCTTGTTTTAAATACGATTCCTCGTCCTATCTTAATCCGTTTAAGTATAGTAGTACGACCTGTTTTGGCTTTTTTATTGAAGGGAAACCGCTTTACCGACCCTATTGACGGCAAAAGTTTCCGTATGTTCCTGCCTTATGGTTACGGGAACCAACGTAATAATGTGCTTTCACCCAGTACGCTTTCTTTAGAAAGGCATCGCTTATTGTGGTTGTACCTGCAAAATGAAACTACCTTTTTTACCTCTGAAAAGAAACTAAAAGTATTGCATTTTGCTCCGGAACAGGAATTTTATAAGCGTTTCAAAAAACAAGCTAATTTAGATTATACAACAACCGATTTATTATCACCACTTGCCGATGTAAAAGCAGATATCTGCAATTTGCCTTTTGAAGACAATTCGTATGATATTATTTTTTGCAATCATGTGTTAGAACACATCCCGGATGATACCAAAGCCATGCAGGAACTATACCGAGTAATGAAACCGAGCGGTTGGGGAATTTTCCAGATTCCGCAAGACCTGAGTCTTGCTACAACTTTTACCGATGATAGCATTACGGATCCTAAAGAACGAGCCAAGATTTTCGGGCAATACGACCATGTACGCGTATATGGAAGAGATTATTTTGATAAACTACGAAGTATCGGCTTTAAAGTAGACGAAGTAGATTATACCTCAAAATTATCACCGGAACAAGTGGAACGCTATTGTTTAGCCAAAGGTGAAATTATTCCGGTAGTTTTTAAATAGTTTTTTAAAACAGCTCAAAAAACAACAATCTTTCCGATTATATGACTTCTCGACTCCGCTCGGAAGTGACAATTATTTCAAAAGTAATTTAAAATTATCCGTTTGAAATTCTTGCAGTTCATTATTTACATCGGTATACATAATCATCACATATAAATCGGGGTGCTTTTTTAAGAATTCTTTCCCTTGTTCTAATGTCATTACCATAAAAGCAGTTGCATAACCATCAGCCATTACACAAGTTGGAGCCAACACCGTTGTACTGAGAACGCTGCCTTTTTGCGGTTTTCCGGTTTTAGGGTTTATAGTATGTACAAATTTTTCACCTGTTATAGAATCCGTAATCACTTTCCTGTAATTCCCGGATGTAGCCATCCCTAAATTTTCAACAGCAATAGTTGCTATTAATTTACGTTCTTCAGGCGTTTGCAGCGGATCGTCTATTCCTACGACCCAATTTTTATTTTGAATGGTATTTTTGCCCATAGCAAACAGTTCTCCTCCAATTTCAACAATAGCATTTTGAATTCCTTTTGATTTTAAGAAATTTACAGTAACATCAACCGAATAGCCTTGTGCTATAGCATTGAAATCAAAGTAGGTCTGTGGAAAATCTTTATGAATGGTTTGATTGGGATTCATTTTTACTTTGGAAAAACCAACGTATTGTAATAAACTATCTATTTGATGCTGGCTTAAGTTATGATGCTGATGACCGGGACCAAATCCATAAGCATTGACCAAAACACCGATAGTAGGATCAAATAACCCATTCGTTTCTTTATATATTTTTCGGGAAGCTTCAAAAGTATCGGTAAACCATTTGTCGATAACTACAGTTGTATCACCGGCATTGATCTTCGCTATTTTTGATGTTGGTTTATAGGTAGAAAGTGAATTATCAAAAGTTTCCAGCAAAGAATCAATTTGAATTTTGCTTATCATTTCTTCTTTAGCAATATATTTTATGCTATAGGTACTTCCCTGAGCTTCTCCTTGGATAATAAAAAAAGTATCTTCTTTAGGTTGCTGACAACTCCATAAAAGCAGTCCTAAAATAAGGCTATAATAAAACTTTGAATCCTTCATAATTGACGATATAATCGGAAGTTCTGTAAATCGGTAATTCAAAATCGGCGGCATTGGCTATACCAACACCTGCAAACAACACTTTTGCTTTTTTTTCTTTGGCGTGTTTTAAGAAAGTTTCCATAAAAATAACATCATATTCACTTGGGTTCTCCGGATATAAAACAGCCTGAACCATGACAAAATGCAATGTATTGGCTTTGTCCACACAAATAAACTGCGGATGTTTTCTTAACTGACTGTTAATGGCTATGAATTCAAAACCTTTTGACTCAAGATCTTTCCCCACATGGTTCATTGCAATTTGATGTAACTCTTGTAAACTAAGTTCTTCCATGATGCAAAAATACAAATAGGATTGGGAAACAACTAGCGCTTCAAACTAAAATGCCCTTTGATTATTTTTTCATTTTCCAACTCTATAGAATACCAATAATCTGTTGAAGGCATAAGTTTTCCATTAAAAGTACCATCCCAACCATTTCCTAAAGGACTTATCTGCTTGATTAACTTTCCATATCTATCAAATATGTATATGATGGTTTGTGAGTTAAAATGAGCGTTAGCTCCTTTTATATTCCAAGTATCATTGTATCCGTCTCCATTTGGTGTAAAGAAATTAGGAATTCCTAAAATAGAAACGTCTTCTGTAACAATACCACACCCATTTTGATCACGAACATAGACTGTGTATATTCCGGGTTCCATAGTATAAAAGGAATTGGATTCTTGATAATATTCATTATCTAAACTGTAGTCATAATCTCCCACTCCACTAACATTAACAATTATTGAATTATTATCCGATAGCTCTACAATATCAATATTCTGAATCGCAGCAATGTTCGAAGCATTTACCTGAATTGTTCTTGTCACAGTACAACCATCAGAACTAGCTACATCGACAGTATACATCCCTTCTGTATTAACTGTTAGCTCATAATTATTTTCTCCAATTATCAATCCTCCATCCAAATACCAATTGTAGCTATAATTATTTTGTAATGTTTCATCCAGTAAACCTGCATTGATCGTTTTAGTAAAAGTTGGATCATTACTACACACTAATTCTTCTCCATTAAGATCAACCCTTGGTAATGGGTATACTTCAAATGCTAATGTATTTGTTGCAACACAGCTTGTGTTTACTGAGTTTACTACTTCAACCAAAACATTTTGTGTACTCGTGATAAAAGGATCCGGTAATGGACTAGGCAATACATTTCCGTTTTCATCATAATAATTGACCACCATTCCTGTTTGAGCTCCCAAAATAATATTCTGAAAGCTTGAAGTGTCAAAAGCAAATTGTCCATCTTGAAAATTAGGGACGCTTTCGTCGTCACAAACTTTAATTAAATTATCAGGGATGGAAAAGGCTTGTGGTAGATCATCAACAGTAAATGTTATCGTTGTGTCATAAAAACACGCAGTAGCTGTAGTATTGGTTACTCTTACCGTTAACGTTTGTGTGGCAGTAGTAAAAGGATTGGTCATGGATACTAGATTTCCTGCTGAATTAAAATAAGAAACGGTTACATTGGTTAATCCATTTAGCAATTCGCTTTCTAAGTTAGTCGTATCGAAATCAAATTGTCCGTCTTGATCATCATCACAATGTGTATAATACAGCGGTTGAACTATGGGAAGAGGCTCCACATGCAACGTCACATGATGTCCTAAACCTAAACATTCATTATTAACCTGACTATCCACACGTACATAAATATCCTGAATCGCCGGATAACCTATATTGGTGTAGTTGGATATATCATTTATACTATTTTGTTCTGCTAAAGCATCAGCAAGATTTCTATAATAGGTTATTTCCAGCAATTGACCTGACGGATATTGTGCCTGTATAACACTGTTTACACTACTGAAATCGAAAGTAGCTATCCCATCTGTATTGGAACCGGAAACCGTATCATCGCACACATAAAAATGTTGTTGGATACTGCTTGAAATTAAAGTGGTTGAAACCACTAAATTTAAGGTAACCACTCGATAACATCCGTTTGCATTTTCTACTCTAACATACACCACATCATTGCTTACCGTTTGATTAGTATACGCAATTGTATTGGTAATAGGATTCAAACCGCTATTGGCTTGTGATAATATTTCATAAAAAGTATAGCTCAAAGTTGTGTCACCACTGATTAACTCTATTGATTCGGTAAGATTAAAGGCACTAAAACCATCATTATTATCATCGCATTGTTTTAATACAACCGGACTATTAACAACCGGTAAACTAAATACTTCTATCTGAAAAGATGTTGTTGCAAAACAATTCGGATTTTGAGTATTGTACACTTTTACATAAATGGTTTCAAGATTAGTTGTGTTTACATAATTATCAGGCGTTCCTATTACATTGGTTAAACTATTATCAGTGTAATACTCTACGGTAAAGGTAGCTGTTGACTGACCATTTAAAATATCATTTTGTCTTTCCGTTAAATCAAAAACAACTCTTCCATCTATATCCGTTCCAAAACTTGTATTGTCACACTTTGTTATGGGTTGAATAATTGTTCCCGGAATCGGACTTTCAAAAACCTGAATTTCGAAAGTGGTTGTTGCTCTACAATTTTCATTATCAACATTATATACCTCAGCAGTTATGGTTTCTGTGGTATAAGCCGCTACATTTGGATAATTTGTTGGAGTAGTAATTTCATTTGTTCCTGAAAAATAACGGACATTAAATTGTGAATCATCTTGTCCACTTAGAATGGCAGTTGTTTTTGAGGTAAGATTAAAATTGTAAAAACCATCGTTATTATCATCACATTCAACTATATTTAGTGGTTGTGTTGCTGTGGGTATTGCTGAAATAATAATATCCCGTGTAGCTGTTCCTGTACCATTCGAACTACTCGTAGTCACCGAAACTGAATAAGTACCCGGATTTGCATAAATATGATTAGGATTTAACTCATTTGAAGTACTTCCATCGCCAAAATTCCAAATAGCACTTGTTATTGTTGACGAATTAAAACCAAAACTAACATTTTCTCCTACACACACATTTTGTAATTGAATATTTGGATTGTATAAAAAAGAGGAAACAAATGGAGGTAAACCTCGTGCACAATACTTTCCGTTTAAATCTACATAACTCATTTGTAAATCACATAGAGTACCTATAATATTAGGTTCATGGATAACACCTAATTTTGTTGAACCTAATTGTGCTATATAAATTTTTTCATCAGGTCCCAACTGCAAAGCCATAGCAAATGGATTTGAATCATCATAAATAGCAATTAAGGTACTTGGAATATTTACAGACGATAAGTCTAATTGAAAAACCTTGGTGGTAATTAGCTCTTGAGTAAAATACAACACCTGACCATTTGATGAAAACTCTAAACCGTAAAGGGCACTTCCAACTGGACCAGTATATAAAGTTTGCTCGTTTGTTATACTTCCTGTAACACTATTAAAATCAAACAACTGTAAAATACCTGAATAATAACATAAGGCTAACTTACTTCCGTCAGGAGAGATTTTCATATAACCTATGGCATTGTCTTGATTACTTGATGAAACAAATATTCCAATATTTGATTGAACAGGTGCTACATCTAAACCAGAACTCGTTAACAAGTAACTGTAAAAAGCATCATTGTTCCAGCCATGGGTAACCACCCAAAAATCAATATTATTACTATGCTTAACAATAGCTATTTTTTCACAAGAAGGTGTGTAAACTAATACATTCTTAGAAACGACACTACCATTACCCCCATCCAAACTCATATCTACTATAGAGTACCGAAAACCATTAGAATGTCCATAAGCATCTAGTGTAAAAACATAGTATAAAGTTGAAGAACCGGGTAAAGGTACAATTGTAGCTGATTGCGTACTAGAAGGATCTCCCATTAGTCCCGTACCATTAGACATAATTATATGGTTTTTGTTCCATATCGTAATACCATCAGTATAAAACAATAAGTCTCCTGTTGAAGACGATATAGTGGCGCACCCTTCATTAGTGGTTAACTGACCATCTATCAAAGTAGTAACACTACCCTGATCATCAAACTTTATACCTGCATTAAAGCCAAAATACCAATTACCAGCTTCACCTTGTGAAAAGGCAAAACTGGAAATAAGCATGATAAGGTAAAACAATCCTTTTTTTAACCGTATATTCAAAAATACCCTTTTTTATATTAATTATATTATAACATTAATGAATTTCTATATTACTCAAATAGCGGACATTTTTGATCCTTAATTTTCTTATTCTCATTAATTATCTCTTTTCTCTTATTCCCCTCAATTCTGTTTGTACAATCTATGTTATAAATGAAAAACATAACAAAAAAAATTATCAAATTATAAATTCCTCTTCTAAAACTAATTTTTTTACTTTCTTATTCTGAAATGTTTTTTTCGTTTCAAAATACTGTTTATTTAATTTATCTGGCTTCATAATAACTACTGTTTTGCTAAATTTTTAGCCTTTAATTGAATACCAGAAAACATATCAAATTTATTATTTCCTGAATCACCGCCTATACATACTCTATCGATTAGCTTTTATTATTAGTATTAATGTCCAGAAAAAAAGTATTGAAGAGGAAAAAAGAATAATATCTAATATTATGATATCCCTTTTTGTAGGATACCTTTTATCAATATTTTTACTGCGCCCTCCTTTTAAGAAATAAGAATGCAAAACAAACATAATTATCAGCAACAAAATTAAATAAACAATTTTAGGCAATGGTGATAAATCAAATAAGAGGATGAAACTATTTATAAAAAGTCCAATAATATTGTTAAATAAAAAGGAGGCAAAAAATACAGCATTAATGGGCAAATTATTGTGCTTAATAACAGTATACCTATAAACTATATTAAAAATAAATTGAATAAAATACATCATAATATTTAATCTTTTAAAAATGCATTTTCTATTAATAAGTCTCTCTCTTTATTAAAGGCTTAATAAGTCTATTCCCAAAAACAATAGATAAAACAATTGAAACTAATACCAAAATACCTTTTAACAAATTATACTTTTCACACCAAATATTTCTTAAAAATAGCACAAACATTTATAATTTCTCTTGACATTTCAAACACACGCATCTTGATTTTTTAAACTCTTATATATACATTATTCACAATAACAGATCAACCTCTTAAAAATGAGAGAAAAATCAGAACTATTAAGCGGATAAAATATATTACAAAAGGAAATACAAATAAAAGATACACATCAATTTTTCTTCGATTATTAATATAAAAGATTATAACCTTAGTTGTTAGGTATAAGCATAATAAAAATATCGCCACAAACAAAACTCTAATACTTCCCCCTAAATAACCTCTTGTTAAATAAGGGGACATTATATCTTCATTCCTGAAAAATAAATTGATCATTATTAAAAAAACAACTCCTATCAAACTTACTACAGAATATTTCTTTAATATATCATTTTTCATATTGTTTAATTTTAATATTTATAAAAATAAAAACCATTTCTTATAGCTCTTTGATCTGCACCACTATCAATTGATTGACTAAAGAGGATAGAATTAATATTTGATCCTGCCTCTAAAGAATTAATGCTAAAACCATTCACTCCCATCCAGTTACCCCACATAAAATTACCTGCATCATATAGATTATAAACACTTTTAGAATTCCCAAATCTGAAAAAATGATTATAAGAATTATACTCCATTCTAAAAATACCTTCCTCTAAACATCTAAATTGATCATTAGTAAAATAATTAGGAACTAAATAAGACATCGTAAAATCAGCTCCTCCATAAGATTCTAACGCCGCTAAAGCCCATGCTTCAGCGAGCTTTCCTTGCGTTCTATAAGTTAAAGGGCCTATTCCTCCTGTACCATATACAGCATCAGCTAGTTCTTTGGAAGAAATAGGATAGTATAACCTATCTCCAATACCCCAATCGTTAATTTCAGAAAAATCATTATCAGGGTCATTAAAAAACATTTCAATGCCATTCTCGTCAAAAAATCTATTATTCCCTCCGCTTGAATTAACGTCAACTACAATACCTTCTGAATTAACTACCACATAATTTTGATTATCCATACTGTCATAACTATTTGCTTCGTCATAATCAATATTATTATTCCCATAATTTGAAATATAATTATCCGCATAATAAGTAGCGGCCGTTGAAGCACCAAATGATGCCGCCCCCATTCCGGCATTTGCCCAAGCAGTACTGTTCCAATGTAACGGATTAAAATCACCACTGGACTGATAACCGGAAGCATACGCATTAAATAACGCTCCTACAATATACTGCCAAAATTCTCCATTCTCATCAGTATATTTAGTTGGATTATTCATGACATAACTGTAACGGTTATAATTTTGAGTGTTATAAAAATCCTGAATATTGTTATCGGGTTGCAAAAATTTATGCAAATTATAATCATAAATACGTCCATTCATATTGATAATATTTACTCCCAATAAGTGTTCGTGGCTTGTATAGCCCCTGTCTAACACCAAGCTATTTGCTGTGGTAGGGACAGAAGTTATTCCGCCGGCATTTGCAAAGTTAATTAAAGCCCCCCAAACATCAAACTGACGTTTTTCGATAACATTGCCAGAAGCATTAACAATTCCATTTATAGTACCTTGGTAATCTTTTAACAAGTATAGGTATTCTTGGTTAGTTCCATCTGATTTTAACACTACAGAAGAAGAATATGGACTTCCTTGAACATACGTAATGAACTCTACTTGATTTGTATTCAGATTACGTTTAATCTCCATTGAACCATCAGCTGAGTAATATTTTCTATAGATTCTATCGGTTTTAGCAGATTCCAAATCCCCATAATACATAATACTTCTGGAATCCATAGGGTTATACTCAAAATCAATATTTTCAGCATTTAGTTCTGTAATACTAACCGGTTTTTTATTGATATCGTAGCTAATATTTTGCTCTCTGTTTGCATAGTAATCATAAACTGCCGAAGGATATTGCGGCGTTATTGTTGATACCTGAAATGGTTTATTTGAAATAGTATAAGCGTAGCTTCCTATTTTATTATTATCAATTGTACCATTTCCATTATAAGTCTGATTTTGAACCCCTTCATTATCTTTCCATGTTGTTAATCTGTCTAATTGATCGTAACTTAAATTTTCTGTCCAAGTTGTTCCGAATAAATTAGATGTTCTCTGCGTTAAATTGCCATAGATAGGATCAAACACTGTATTTTGGATCATATAGTCTGACAGATTATTTGAATATTTTATCTGAGTTGGAAATCCATACATATCAAATGATTTATTCAATAAAAGATCATCATCATTTAATCCTGCTGATAAAATATCTCCACTTGCATTTACCTCTTTTGTTTCCCACAATAATACTCCTGAAGCAAATGGAGTTTGCATATCATACATCTTCCAGCTAAATCCGTTTTTATATTCTGTTTTTATCCATTTATTTGATATCTTATTATCTGAAAGATTTTTAGCCGAATAAAATTGTTTTTCAGGTCTTCCAAAACCGTCATAAGTAATCTCTTGTTCAAAATAAAATTGGTTTCCGATTTCTTCTTTAAATATCAATCGCTTATAATTATCATAATTATAAGTATAATTAATTGTACTACTATTAGCATAGTCGTTAAATACAATACCTGATAATTGTTTATTACCATTATAATTATAAGTTGCTTTAGATTTTAAAGTTCCTGCCTCAGTAATGTTCTTTTCCAGTAATTTCCCATTAGCATCCAAATCAAATTCTGTAAATCCTTTGCCCACTACTTCTTCTTTAATTAACTCACCAAATTTATTATATTCATACTTTCGAGTCCCAGCAGACGGATCAATAAGTGTTCTCTTTCTACCAAATGCGTCTTGCTGAATTTCTATTGTAGATGCACTTGTTAGAGCTTTTTTAAGGTTACCATTAGCAAAATATTCATAAGTAACTATTTCACCTGGACTATCTTCTAAAGAAACTACTTGACCTACAGCATTTTTAATCGTAGTTTTAGTCTTTAAACCATCATTTTCAACTGTTGTTAATCCATTATAATTATACATGGTTACTTTACCTTGAGAAGATAATGTTTTTAAATGATTTGATTGGATTATTCTTCCGTAAATATCATACTGCATTTCATTCCAAACTTCTGACATATCTCCATCGAAATAGTTACCTGTAGTTAGTATTGGTTGATCATAAATATTATATTGAGTCGACTTTACACTCCATTTATTTTCAATAGTTTTATAACCTTCATGTAAGACCCTCCCTAATGGATCTATAATGGTTTTTGTTGAACTTCTATCAGAATTCGAAATAGTCTTTAAAACACCTAAATTATTTGAAAGATTTTCATATGTTATAGTGCTAAGTTTCCCTAAATAATCCGTAATTCTTATTACCTTACCCCATTTATCATAGGTATATGTTGTTTTTAATGGAAAACTAGTATTTGACGGAGCTGTTTCTGATAATAATACCCCTGTATTTTGATCATATTCATACAATGTTTCTTGTAATTCAGCATCTGTTTTTTTGACTATAAAACGATGAGTTTGGTCATCATATTCATAGTTTGCAATTCTATCTGTCATGCCTGGTGCAGAATACTTTTTTTGAATTAGATTACCATAAGTATCATATTCGTTGTTCTCTGTAATAAAATCTGAAGTCAGACCTGAATTAGTTGTTCTCTTTTTAATTTCTTTCAATAAATTAATATCATAAACATACTGTTCTTCTGAAGTATGAACATCTCCACTAGGGTAGATTGTAGTTGTACTTATTTTACTGTTCAATCTATCTATAATATAAGGAGATAAAATAGCTGAATCATAGTTAAAATTATTTGTACTTATCTTCTCTACCGTTGTTCCGTTCTTAACTGTTGTAGTTGAATTAACAGGATTATTGTAACTGTTATAATTAACAGTAGTAACAGAACTTGTCCCTGTTAAACCATTAAAGCTTTCAGTCTTTGTTTTAAATAATTTAAACACCTTGTTACTCAACAAAGGATTTACATAAGCTGTATCTTCATGATTATAGGTGTTAATAGTTCTTGCTATATATGGATCTGCAGATTGTAGCACATAATTAGGTTCTATTAGCCCCGGCATAGAAAATATTTCTGTATTAGCTCCATTCTTATTAAAATCGTATTTATTTACAGTAGAGATTATATCCGAGGATTGAGTAAACCAATTAGTTGTTGTAGTTGCCTGAAAGCCATTAAATCCTCTTCCTGAAAAATCAAAAATAGCCCCATAATATTTATATAATTTCTTTTTAAAATAACCTGAAAATCTCTCTCTGATTTCTGAAACTACTTTAGTTTTCTTTCCATTTAATAAATTATAATAAGGATACTTTTCTAAATTGGTTCCTGAAGTGTAAACTCCATTTTCATTTTCCAAACTATCATAAAAAATATCTTCCATTATACCATTATTCGCTATATTTTTTAACAAACCTTGTTCATCTGCATGCCTGTTAAATATAAAATAAGAAATTCCTTCTCCTCCTAAAATTGCTAATTCAGCTTTATTGACTAATCCTTGCTTTTTTTCTCTTACAAATAAAGGAATCATTGTTTCAAAAAAAGAGTTATAGTTATCAGGATCATACGTATAAGTCCCAGTATCACCATTAATAGATGTGTAGAACATTTGAGTAATTGTTGAATTTTGCCAATTATTATTTTTATCATAAAAATCTATTTCAATACCGTGTCTTGGAAAAGGAGCATCAATTTTTACAGGATTCAATCTTGTTATATCTGATTTCCCATCATTATCAATATCTAAAGCCAAGTACATTTCATAATATGGCCAAGCAGGAACTTTAAATGTTGAGGGCAAAGACTCCACAACAAATCCACCGTTCAAACTAGTAGTACTTTTAGAATATAAAATCTTTTTCTCCCAAGCAAAAAGCACATCTGATTTACCGTCACCATTAAAATCTCCAAGTACAATTGGAAACTGATTCTGTTTCAACAGATTTACATTAAAATTATACGAAAATGTACCAATAGTGACAAATGTATTATCGACTAAACTATAAATTTCTATTTTATTAAATGGATATCCTCTAAAAACATATAAATCCATTTTCCCATCACCATTGTAATCTCCTTGTTTTATTACTGTTGCACCATCTGCTTCACCGTCACTTATACAATTTGAGATAGTTCCGACATTTATACTTCCTGAATTAAAAGAAAAATCGCTCATTATCCTTCTGTCTAAATTGATAAATTGAGTTTCTGCGACACCATTTTCTAAATTAATTAATAATACATCTGTCAGATTATCTCCATTATAATCACCATATAAAACATATTGTCCTTTTTGCCCCTCTGAACATTTCATTGTTGAAGTATACAGAACAAAATCATCTAAGATAGATGTAAAGTTTTTCTCATACTCAAAAACTGATTGTGAAGAAGTATTATCATATGAATAAACCTTTACTTTCTTAGTCCCATCTGAATTAGAACTATAACTAACTGAATTTTGTCTATTAGATAATTCCAAATTATTGTTCAAAATATTCCATGCTCCATATCCCGTCACATTATAATACTTACTTACGGTATAGTCTTCATTAACTTTAGATATATAATTATATACTGATTTTATTTCTATATCTCCATTACCAGTATAATCTCCAGGAAATAAATAAGTAGTAGGAAAATAAGAACTATTACTAAGCCTTTCTCCTCTATGACTATAATTAATTTCTTGGACAAAACTATTTTGATCTTTATTGTAATCAAAAATTATAGGTTTTAAACTTTTCGTATCATCACCTGTTGTTTCTTGAATTTGAATTAATCTTTCATAGCCTGTAGAAGTCAAATCGTGCGTTAAATAATAGTTTCTATAAGGTGCTTCTTTACCTGTTATTTTTATAGAACTTAAAATTTTATTCCTTTTGCGTTCAGCCCCCCAAACATAATAAACATCTTGTCGATTTTTATCTTTATAAAAAAACTCAATTTTGTTTATTCCCTCATCAGTATCATTACCATATTTCACTGATTTAATTAAAGTTCCCCATTCATCTAAAAATCCAGGAGGATAATATTCATAGGTTATCTTTAAATTTTGAGGACTCTCCCATTTTGTAATAGGCCATTCCACAAAAGACAATTCTGTATCTCCATTTTCTATGTATCCATAATATGCCACATTTCCATTAGGATATTCAACTTTGAAATAAGTATTATATCCCCATCCATGAGTCAAATAAGATATCTTCAAGTTTGAATAATTCTCGGTTTCATAAGTAGACCCTACCTGCCCGTAAATTCCTGTTTTCAATATTAGCCTTTGCCCGTCCAATGCAAAACGATCAAGTTCATCCCCATCAACAGAGTCAACTATTCCATCATGATAAATTGTAGAAGGGATACGAACAATTTTTGATATCCCTCCAATATTCCATCCATATCCTGCATAGCCATCTCCTGATTGACTGCTATAATTCAGACTAACACTAGGAGCAATATTATTAACTCCGGGAGGTAAATCAATAGGAATAGAATAAACTGCTCCTCCTGTTTTTGAAACCGATAATTCTCCTCTCGTACTGCCTACTTCCCCACTTCCAAGTGAAGGTGACAAGGTTGTAGGAATCACAGGGTCAACTGGATCAAGTTCTATTGGATCAAGCGGATCAGTGGGAACTGTTGGGTCTCCAGGTAATTCTGAAATTAATTTTGTTTGAATCTGCGAATTATTTTTAACTTGTGAGAAAGAAAAAAATGTTAAAAACAATAGTATTATGCTATATATAAATTTCATATCTATTTCTTAATGATTGTAATCGATTTTTGTTCCCCATCTGTATAAATCACATTTATTAGATAGGAGCCTACTGCAAGATTTGAGAAATAAATTTCTTTTGAACTGACAGCTTCTAAACCTTTATAGGAATTGATTAACTGACCCGAAAAAGCGTATAAATCTATTTTAGATACTTTTTTATCATCTATTAATTCCCACTTTAAAAAAAGTTTTTCTTGCACTGGATTAGGATAGAATGAAAATAAATCTTCGCTACTTAATTTTTGTAAATCACTATCCTTTAAATCTTCTGTTTGTTTCACTTCACTTGACTGTCTTTCAGCACACAAACAAATATATCTTCTAGTTTGATTACCAGCAGAATCATAATTAAACCTAATCCTATTAGCATTTTGAGAAAATGCGAATGAAGAAATCCCGAGGAAGAGAAGAATCTTAATAAATTTTACTGTCATTTTTTATAGTTTAATTTAAAATTCGGCAAAAATACCTTAATAAAGTATTATCACACAAATACAGAATTAAACTTTAACAAAATGTACATTTTTTCTGTATCAAATGCTAAGTTTGAAAAATTACTTGTAGCAAAAAAATACAATACAAAAATGCTACACCTTCTGTAGCATCTGGTTAAAAACAAAAAAACTGCTACATAAAGCGTAGCAAAATAAAAATATTTTGTATTTTGCTACAAAAAAATGAAAAAGGAATCTATCAGCAAAACATTAGGCATTACACAAGAAGAATTAGCCGGATTGCTTCAAGTAAGCCGCAGTCAGCTTTCTTTATATGAAATAGGCAAGCGCAATTTACCGATTCATGCCAAAACAAAGCTTAGCGGAATGCTTCAAGCAATAAAAAACAAAACCGGTAAAATTACAGATCTTAGTCCTGAATCTATACTATCAGAAAGCGATCCTGAAAATTTGATAACAGAACTTATACAAGCAAATCAATACAAGCAATTAATAGCCGAAAAGAAATTAAAGGCTGCAATCATTAAAAACAATAAGAAAATCGCAAAATCCCATCTTATAGATTTTCTTAAGAACGAAAATTTTAATTCCAAACTCATAAAATCTTTAGAAGATCATTCAACTCAAACACTTAAAACTGATCTCGCAAAAACAATCTTAAAACTGCAAATACAAAAAGAAGTCTTACAACAAGAAGAAAAAATACTGAAAGGATATCTCAAAAAAAAGATATAAAAACGTAAAAAAAATAAGATTATTATTTTTTTAATCCATCTTTAACACAAGGCGTTAAACAGATTTTAAAACATTGATTTTTAATAATTTATGGCATTCGGATTGTTTACTGATAAACATAACTTTAAATTCATAAATTATGTACTCAGTAACAAACTTAACAACAATTGCAGACTGCGATATGTTGTTAACATTGGCAAACAAAGAGAAAGCGGATTTAACATTCAAAAAGTTGTCTGAAGAACGCTTGGTGACCAATTACAGTTCCACAGCAATAGAAATAGATGCTGTATTACAAGGGGTAATCGCTGAAATTGCAGCAGTAGACACTGTTTTAGCAGTACTACCTGAAGGTTCAACCAAAGAGGCGGAAGAAAAAAGAAAAGTACGTTTAGAGTACAAAAAATTTCTATTAGAAAACCGCAAAGAAAGTTATGGTGCAGTGGCTCTTTTAGAAAAAGAGCTCGATTTAGAGAGAGTAAACAGACAGATTGCAGAAGTGGATGTGTTTATCGCTGAGGTTACAGCTCATAAAGCTACACTATAAACCTCTGTATTATTTTAAAACTAAAAAACCGATTCTTTTTGAATCGGTTTTTTAGTTTTATATTCTTAATCGGATTAACCTCCGAAGTCGTCAAAACGAACATTTTCTTTTGGCACACCCCAATCGTCACACATTTTTACAACTGCATTATTCATCATTGGCGGTCCACAGAAATAGAATTCAATATCTTCCGGTGCTTCATGATTTTTCAAATGGTTATCAATCACCACATTGTGAATAAATCCTACAAAACCATCACCAGGAGCATCAACATTCTCTTTTACTTTCCAGTTATCTTCTTCTAACGGCTCTGAAAGAGCAATATAGAAACGGAAATTAGGGAAATCTTTTTCTAAAGCTCTAAAGTGATCTACATAGAATAGCTCACGTTTAGAACGTCCACCGTACCAGTACGAAACTTTTCTTCCTGTTTTAACTGTACGGAACAAATGATATAAGTGAGAACGCATTGGTGCCATACCTGCACCACCACCGATGTACACCATTTCAGCATCAGACTCGTTGATGAAGAATTCACCATAAGGTCCTGATACGGTTACAGGATCTCCTTGCTTTCTTGAGAAAATATAAGAAGATGCGATACCCGGATTTACTTTCATCCATCCGTTAGCTGCTCTGTCCCATGGCGGAGTTGCCACACGAACATTCAACATAATTTTACGGCCTTCTGCAGGATAAGAAGCCATGGAATAAGCTCTTTCTACATTTTCAGTGTTTTTCATTACTAAAGGCCATAAATTGAATTTATCCCACTCTAATTGGAATTTATCCGGTTCACCCGGATGTTCTACAGGGTGAGCGGCAATATCAATATCTCTATAACTGATCTCACATGGCGGGATCTCAATTTGAATATAACCTCCCGGCTCATAGTGCATATCATCCGGTAATTCTACCACAAATTCTTTAATAAATGATGCAACGTTATAGTTAGAGTAAACTTTGGCTTCGAATTTTTTGATACCGAAAATTTCTTCCGGTACTTCAATCACCATATCTCCTTTTACTTTAACCTGACATCCTAAACGCCAACCTTCAGCCAATTCTCTTCTATTGAAGTGTGGTGTTTCTGTTGGTAATGCTTCACCTCCACCTGCAAGTACTTTACATTTACACTGCAGACAAGTTCCACCACCACCACATGCTGATGGTAAAAAGATCTTAGCACCCCCTAAAGTAGACAACAATGATGATCCTGAGCCTACTTCTATTTCATTTTCTTTGTTGATCTTAATTTTTACCGGTCCTGAAGGAACTAATTTTGCTTTAGCAACCAAAATAATAGCAACCAAAACCAATAATAAAACTAAAAATGCGATTACGGTTGTTGATATTAATCCCGTAGTACTTACTTCTAATGCTATCATAATTAATTTTGTGCTATTTCGGTTAATGAATCTTTTACAGTTTCTACAGCAGTAGAATCAGGTACAACTTCAACAGGGATTTCTTCTTTTGCAGGAGTAATATTTTCTACTACTTCTTTTTTAGGAGCTTCATCTCCTCCTGTTAACATACCACCGAATGACATGAATCCGATAGCCATTAAACCTGTCAGAATAAAGGTAATCCCTAGACCACGGAATGCAGGCGGAACATTTGAATATCTGATTTTTTCACGAATAGCAGCAATTGCTAAAATAGCTAAGAACCATCCTATTCCTGAACCAACTCCATAAACTGTTGCTTCGGTAATATTAGCAAATTCTCTTTGTTGCATGAATAACGAACCTCCTAAAATAGCACAGTTCACAGCAATTAACGGCAAGAAGATACCTAATGAATTGTATAATGCCGGAGCAAATTTCTCAACGATCATTTCCACTAATTGAACCATTGTAGCAATTGTAGCGATGAATAAAATAAAGGTCAAGAAACTTAAATCGTATTCTGCATATTCTTCTCCTAACCAAGCCAAAGCTCCCGGGCGAAGTAAATATTGGTCTAACAAATAGTTAACCGGTACCGTTACAAACATTACGAAGATTACCGCAGCACCAAGACCTACAGCTGTAGATACTTTTTTAGAAACCGCAAGGTAAGAACACATTCCTAAGAATGTAGCGAATACCATGTTATCAATAAAAATTGATTTTAAAAATAATTGTAACAATTCCATTTCTTAGTGTGTTTCTTCGATTAAACTTTTATTTCTTGAACGCTGGAAACCAATGATTAATCCTAAGGTTATCAAAGCCATCGGAGCCAACAACATAAAACCGTTGTTGTGGTATCCTAATGCATATAAACCTGTTTTATCTACCGGGTTTCCTAACACTTCAAATCCGAATAATTTTCCTGAACCTAACAATTCACGGAAGAAACCAACGATCACTAAGATGATCCCGTATCCTAAACCGTTACCGATTCCGTCTAAGAAAGATTTCCAAGGCCCGTTACCCAAAGCAAAAGCTTCAAAACGTCCCATGATAATACAGTTTGTAATGATAAGTCCTACGAAAACGGATAATTTCTTAGCCAAATCCGGAACATACGCTTTTAGAGTTAAGTCAACAATGATTACTAAAGTTGCAGCTACTACTAATTGTGTAATAATACGAATAGAGTTCGGAATAATATTACGCATTAATGAAATCACAACATTCCCCATAGCCGTAACGAATGTTACCGACAATGCCATAATAATTGCAGCTTTTAGTTCTGCCGTAATTGCTAATGCAGAACATATACCCAACACCTGAACTGTAATAGGGTTGTTATCTGCTAACGGATCTTTAACAAGTCCAAGATTCTTTTTGGAGAACAATGGCTCTTTTTCTTTTGTTTTATTATCTGCCATAGTTTTTATTTTTTTAGAGTTTCAAAATAAGGCAAGTATAAACTGATATCTTTTTTCAACATAGCGCTTACACCATTACTTGTAATAGTAGCACCTGAAATAGCATCAACCTCATTGTCTGTTTTGTCTAGGTTATTAGGATCTGCATTTGACTTAGAGGTTGTTACTGATTTGTAATTTCCGTCTTTGTCATAGATCATCTCTCCTTTGAAATCGTCTTTGAAGAAACTCTCAGTGATATTAGCTCCTAATCCCGGAGTTTCTCCTTTGTGATCAAAGAACACACCATAGATGCTTTTTAGATCATCATTTAAGGCTACATAACCCCAGATAGCATCCCACAAACCATTACCTCTTACCGGGAAAATATAGATTGTTTTTCCGTCTTTCTCTCCGATAAACAAAGGTAATCTTTGTACTTTTCCTGTTTTAGCAGCATCTTGTTCTTTTTTTACATCGATCAAATAGGCTTCTGAATTTTCAGTAGCTGTAGTTCCTTCAACTACATATTGTTTTTTGATGTATTGATTGAACATTTCTGTTGCATTAGTTCTGGTTGCTTCCACTCCCATTGAACTTAATATATCGATTTGCGTTTTAACCTTATCATTGTTGTCACGCATTTCTTTCGTTGCATTTGCAAAGAATGCCAACAACGAACCTACTACTACTACTAATATTACAGCGAATACAATAGTATATACGTTTGAATCTGTACGTTTTGTTGACATAAATTAAGCAGTTTTAAGTTTTAAACGTTTCATTCTTCTCTTCACATTAGCCTGAACTACATAGTGATCGATTGTCGGTGCAAATACGTTCATCAATAAGATCGCCATCATCACACCTTCGGGATAGGCCGGATTGAATACACGGATCAAAATACTGAATAACCCGATTAGGAAACCGTAAATGATTTTACCGGTATTGGTTTGCGAAGCCGTTACCGGATCAGTTGCCATAAATACAATACCAAAAGCGATACCTCCGATCAATAAGTGCTGCCAGAATGGGAAATGCATTAAACTATAGAATTTACTGCTTTCAGTGATAACACCGGCATCAACAATTCCGTTAAAAATTAATCCCATTACCAGCGCTCCGATCACTGCTGAAATCATAATACGAGCACTTCCGATTCCTGCGAACAACAACCAAGCCGCACCTAATAGAATTAAGAAGGTAGAAGTTTCTCCTACAGAACCCGGAATGAATCCCATAAACATATCGTATGCTGAATAACCCACGTGTTTATTTGCTGCCAAAGTACCTAAAACAGTTTCTCCGGAAATAGCATCTACACCGTTAGCTTTTTTAATACCGTCAATTGCTCCGTGAACCCAAATTTTATCACCAGACATAAAAGCTGCCCAGTTGAAGAATAAGAATGCACGAATCGTTAAAGCCGGATTTAAAACATTCATACCGGTTCCTCCGAATAATTCTTTACCGATGATTACTCCGAATGCTACAGCAACCGCTAGCATCCATAAAGGTAAATCTATAGGAACAACTAAAGGTACTAGCATACCTGTTACCAAGTATCCTTCCTCTACTTCATGTTTTTTTACGGTAGCGAAAATAAATTCAATTCCTAAACCAACTCCGTAAGACACAATCAATAATGGAAGTATTTTTTCTAAACCGACAACGAAGTTATCCCAGCTTAAGAAAGCCAGATTTTCGAACCCGTTAATTTGTCCGTTGTATTGATAACCGGCATTAAACATACCAAAAATCAATACCGGAACCATTGCCATAATAACCGTGTTCATTACACGTTTTAAATCGGCAGCATCCCTAACATGCGCACCTGAATGCGTTGTATTGTTAGGCATATAAAGAAAAGTATGCAAAGCATTGAACGTTTGTTCCATCTTTGTACCTTGATACTTCAGCTTTAAATTATGTAAATTTTGTTTTAAACTCATGTTTTGTGATTTTAAATTCCTTTAGAAATTATCCTACTTCCTTAATCATTAGGTCTAATCCTTGTCTCACTATTCGTTGATGATCTTGTTTAGATACATCTACAAACTCTGTTAAGGCGAAATCTTCAGGAGCTACTTCGTAGATTCCTAAAGCTTCCATTTGATCAATATCTTTAACCAAAATTGCTTTTAACAATTGCATCGGATAGATATCTAAAGGACAAACTTTTTCGTACTCTCCTGTTAACACAAAACCTCTGTGCTCACCATTAGTATTGGTGTTCAAATTATATTTCTTACCAGGCGTTAAGAATGAGAACATACCGGCACGGTACACACTGAATTTATTAGGTCTCGGCAAATTCCAACCAAAGAAATCGTAATCATCTCCCTCCGGAATAGCTGTAATCTGACTATGATAGAAACCTAAGAAGTCTTCTTTTGACTTTTTATCTCCGGTTAATACATCGCCGCTAATTACACGGTAATTCCCTTCTTTTAAATTTCCGGCAACTACATCGGCTATCTGAGCTCCTATAATTGCTTTTACATAAGAAGGATTTTCAAAACCGGCACCTGTTAAAGCAACTGTTCTTTCAAAATTTGCTTTTCCGGTCATAAACAATTCACCGATAATGGCTACATCTTCAATTTGAATTACCCAAACACGCTCTCCTTTATTAATAGGATCAATAGCAGCTATTTGAGTAGAAACCAAACCTACCGGATGTTTACCGGAACCTTTATGAACTTCTAAACCTTCTACTGTAGGAATAAAATCGGCATTAGGTGCTACTGTTAAATGAACTTTTCCTGATGTTAGTTTAGTCAAAGCAGCAAAACCGGCAGCCAGCATCTCTTTTTTGTCAGCAAGCATAAAATTCAAATCTCCTGCTAAAGGAGCTGAATTTAGTCCAGAAACAAAAATAGCTTTTGGTGTCTCAGCCGAATTAGCAATTACGTCATACGGACGTTGCTTAATAAATGGCCAGCAACCAGAAGCTAACAACATTTCTTTTACTTGTTTTTCGTCTAAATCTTTAGGATTTTTCTTGCTATGCTCAACAAAAGTATCCTGAGATTCGGCAGCAATTTTAATAGCTAAAATTACTCTTTTTTCGCCTCGAACAATCTCCTGAATAGTTCCGCTAACCGGTGATACAAATTTTACAGCTTCGTCACTTTTTGAATAAAAAATAACTTCACCTGCTTTCACCTTAGCTCCTTCTTTTACCACCATTTTAGGCGTTACACCATGGAAATCAGAAGGTTTGATAGCATAGACTTTCGAGCGGGTACTTGCTGTAACGTTTTTTTCAGCTTCACCCTTCAACTTAAGGTCTAAACCTTTTTTAATTCGAATGTCTTTTGACATGTTTATTGAAGATATGGTTAGTACTATATTTTTATAAAACAGGCAAATTTAATTAATTACCCTTCTCGCTACCAAAAATTAGATAAGGCTTTTTATTTATTTATACTGATTCTAAATTAGCTATTGGAAATATTGCGGTATTTAATTTGTAATACTAAAAATAGTTTGATTATTTTTACAACAAAACAGCAAAAAACATGTTCTCAAAAAATATATTTTTAGTATTATTTTATTCGTTATCCGGTATTATTTTTGCACAGAAGGAAACCGAAAAAGCACCTCCATTTAATATCAAAACCGTTTGTTTTGTAAAGAGCAATACTATTAGTGTTCCTTTTTTTAAATTAGGAGAAAGCTTTGAATTACAGTTTGACGATCTATTTGCTAACGAAGCTGATTACTACTACACTATTACACAATATAATTATGACTGGACACCTAGTAATTTAGTCAAATCTGAATACCTGCAAGGACTGGACAATCAAAGAATTATGACTTACCAGAATTCATATAACACATTACAACCTTATTCACATTACACTCAAGTTTTTCCTAATCGTTATAACCAAATTACCAAAACCGGAAATTATATCATTAAAATATTCAATGACGAACAAGAATTGGTATTTTCAAGAAAATTTGTTGTTTATGAGGACAAAACCAGTGTAATCGGAGCTGTAAGACGTGCCCGTGATTTTGAAGGCATGAATACGAAACAAAATATAGAAATCACCATCGACTATGGTGAACAAATTTTGCAAAACCCGATTCAAAATGTCAGAATCTGTATTTTTCAAAATGCAAATTGGAATACTCTCATCTCAAACATAAAACCTCAATATACTTTGGGCACGCAACTCATTTACAAATACAATAAAGAAACTCAATTTTGGGGTGGAAATGAATTTTACACTTTAGACACCTCTAATATCAGAATAACTAATAATAGTGTTGCCAGAGTGACTTCAGGAGACAACATTTACAATTCTATATTATACACCAGCACTCCAAGAAGAAATAATGTTTACACCTATTTTCCTGATTTTGATGGAAATTTTTATATCAAAAATGCCTCTGCCGTTGATAGCGATGTCATTGAAGCTGATTATTCTTGGGTTTATTTTTCACTCGATCAACCGGAGCTCTTCTCTAATGAAGCTATTTACATAAACGGCATGTTCAACAACTATGAACTGTCCGATGAGAACAAAATGGATTTCAATTCCAAAACTAATCGTTACGAAAAAGCACTTTACTTAAAACAAGGCTATACTAATTATCAGTATGTAGTGGCTAATACTGCAAAAAAAATAAATTTTACGGATGCTATTGACGGTAATTTTTACTTGACCGAAAACAGTTATACTATTTTAGTTTATTACCGAAACAATACAGACCGATACGATCGCGTAATTGGCATCGCTACTATTAACAGTGAAGATATCCGCAATTAAATATGGGGAGAAAAGACGCAAAATACAGAAGCAATAAGTGCTTGAACTGTAACACGCCTTTAGACATAAGTGAACGTTATTGCCATTATTGCGGCCAGTTAAACTCAACGAAAAAAGTTACCATCTCTGATTTTATTGAAGAGTTTTTCTCCAATTTTTACGCATACGACTCAAAACTCAGAAATTCTATTATTTCTATTTTTTCAAAACCGGGAGTTTTAGCCAAAAGATACAATGCAGGACAAAGAGCAACTTACGCTAATCCGTTCCGATTGTTTTTAAGTGTTTCTATTTTGCTTTTTTTTACATTTTCACTAACAGAAGATGTTAATGTAAATTCTAATAAAGAAGAACAATTATTGCTCGAAGGAGCAGCCAATGACAGTATAAATTTGTCCAATGCTGTTTCTGAAAAACTTTACACAGATTCCATTTACAATTATGAGGATTTAAACAAAAACTTTCCCAAAAATGATTTTAAACGGATAAAATATACCATTACATCTTTTCGTAATTATCATATCAAATATCCGAGTAAAGATGCAGCACAAACATTAAAAGAATTAGGATTTAAAAACACTACTCTGAATCGTTTTTTAGCCAATAAAGCCAAAACTTTTAAAACCAACAATATTGAAGAGGAAATTATAGACTATTTCTACCAAAAACTCCCTTTTCTTATTTTTCTATCCGTTCCGTTTATAACGGTAATCTTTTGGGTTGTTTTCTACCAAAAAAATATCAATTATACAGAGCATTTAATTTTCGTATATACATTTTACACCTTTATCTTTATTTGTTTCATTCTTTTCAATGTAATCGATGTATTTAGCCAATCTATTGAAAATTTCATAGCATTTACCTGCTTCCTTTTAATATTCCCTTACTATCTATATCGCTCTTTAAGAAATTTTTATCAATTAAGTCGTTGGAAAACAATTTTAAAATTAGTACTTTTACATCCATTATTTATGATTACATTTTTATTTGTAACATTTATTGCATTTATCTTTGGAATAATAATAAAGTAGATGGTAACCCAAATTACAAAAGGCATAAAAATTTCTGTATTGACTAGTTTTGAAGGTACTTATTTCAAAAACTACAGAATTCACTTTGCCTTCAGTTACCAAATCACTATTGAAAACCAAAGTAAAGACTCTGTTCAATTAAACTCAAGACACTGGGAAATCTTAGACGCTTTAAACAACAAAGAATTAGTGGATGGCGAAGGTGTTGTAGGCAAAAAACCTGTTTTAAAACCAGGCGAAAAACACACCTACACTTCAGGTTGTTTGCTTTCTTCTCCGATCGGAGCGATGAAAGGCTATTTCAACATGATCAATTTTACGACTACTAAAAGTTTTAAAGTATTCATTCCTACTTTCAAATTCAGCGCTCCTTTTGCCTTGAATTAATTTTTCATTAACATATTTGTCTACTACTTTTATTACTGAAAAATGTTTATTTTTTTAGTAAATTTGCGTACCAAAAATTTAATAATTCCTAAATAACAATATCATGTCAAAAGGATTTTTCAACGTTCCAAAGGCAGTAAACGAACCTGTAAAATCGTATGCGCCAGGAACCCCCGAAAGAGAGCAGGTTTTAGCTGCTTATAAAAAAATGTGGAATGAAACTGTAGATGTTCCATTATATATTGGTAAAGAAGAAATCAGAACCGGAAACACCAGAAACTTAACAGCTCCACACGACCACCAACATGTTGTGGGAACTTATCATTTAGCAGAAAAAGAGCATGTAGAAAAAGCTATTGCTACTGCTTTAGAAGCTCGCAAAAAATGGGCTAACACTGCTTGGGAATCCAGAGCTGCTATTTTCTTAAAAGCTGCCGAATTAATTGCCGGTCCTTACCGCGCTAAGATTAATGCAGCAACTATGATTGCGCAATCTAAAACAATTCACCAAGCAGAAATTGATGCTGCTTGCGAATTGACCGATTTCTTGCGTTTCAATGTGGAATACATGACACAAATCTATAACGAACAACCTATCTCTGATTCTTCTGTTTGGAATCGTGTAGAACACCGCCCGTTAGAAGGGTTTGTTTATGCTATTACTCCGTTCAATTTTACCGCTATTGCGGCTAACTTGCCTTCAAGTGCTGCTATGATGGGTAATGTTGTTGTTTGGAAACCAAGTGACAGCCAAATCTTCTCTGCAAAAATCATTATAGACATTTTTAAAGAAGCCGGTGTTCCAGACGGTGTAATCAACGTTGTTTACGGAGATCCGGTAATGGTTACCGATACACTATTAGCAAGTCCGGATTTTGCCGGTATCCACTTCACAGGGTCAACGCATGTATTTAAAGACTTATGGGCTAAAGTGGGTGCGAACATTCACAACTACAAAACCTATCCGAGAATTGTGGGTGAAACCGGTGGTAAAGATTTCATCTTAGCTCACCCGTCTGCTAACGTTAAACAAGTAGTAACCGGAATTGTTCGTGGTGCTTTTGAGTTCCAGGGACAAAAATGTAGTGCTGCTTCAAGAGTTTACATTCCGCAAAGTTTATGGCCAGCTGTAAAAGAGCAATTAACAAATGATGTTCAATCCATTAAAATGGGTTCACCGGAAGATTTATCTAACTTCTTTACAGCAGTAATTCACGAAGGTTCATTCAATAAATTAGTTTCTTATATTGAACAAGCAAAACAAGATAGCGATGCCGAAATTATTTTAGGAGGCGGTTATGACAAATCAAAAGGATGGTTTGTAGAGCCAACTGTTATCTTAACAACGAATCCAAAATATAAAACTATGGAAACCGAACTTTTCGGACCTGTAGTTACAATTTACATATACGAAGACGAAAAATGGACTGAAACTTTAGAATTGGTTGACGCCACTTCTGAATATGCTTTAACCGGTGCTATTTTCAGTCAGGATCGTTATGCTATTGAAGAAGCTACCACTGCTTTACAAAATGCTGCCGGAAACTTCTACATTAACGACAAACCGACAGGTGCTGTTGTAGGTAACCAACCGTTTGGCGGTGCCAGAGCATCAGGAACTAATGACAAAGCAGGCTCAATTTTGAACTTACTACGTTGGGTTTCACCAAGAACAATAAAAGAAACATTTATCGTTCCGGAAGATTACAGATATCCATTCTTAGGATAATATCATAAAAAAAGCCTCGTATAAACGGGGCTTTTTATTTTTTTAATTTTTCTTATTATACTTCATAGGCAAATAAACTACCTTTTTGGTTTCGAAAAATTCGTCATCAAAAATATCTGCCAGATCAAAAAGCTGTACATTTTGATATACTGCTAATTCTTCGGTTAAATCGCCGCCTTTTAGATATAAAATTCCGTTTTTCATTTCATGGATCGAATCTTTAGCAATTTTTCCTTTCACCCATTTCACAAAATCAGGCATATTAGTCACAGCACGACTCACAACAAAATCAAACTCTTCTTTAACCAGTTCCGCGCGCTTTTGTTCTGCTTTTACATTTTTCAATCCTAAAGCATTCGCTACTTCAGTTACTACTTTTATCTTTTTAGCAATGACATCAATCAAATAAAAATTAACATTCGGAAACAAAATAGCCAACGGAATTCCCGGAAAACCGCCACCAGTTCCTACATCCATAATCTTTGCTCCGTCTTTGAATGAAATTACTTTAGCTATCCCTAAAGAATGCAATACATGACGCGTGTATAACTCATCAATATCTTTACGCGAAATCACGTTAATTTTAGCATTCCATTCGTTATACAAATCCTGTAACATTTTAAACTGTTCTATCTGTTTTTGAGACAAATCAGGAAAGTATTGCAAAATTTTATCCATCTCTTAAATTTTCAACAAAAATACATCTTTTCGTTAAGAAATATTTTTTTTAAGTCGCATTTCGAAAAAGAATATTAGTACCTTTGAAACCGTCAATGAATTAATGAATTATGCAAAATAAAACCCCTATTTTTTCAAAAACCAATAACGCAGCTTTTTTTAGAACGTTAAATAAACGAGTAAACACTTATTTTAAAGAAAATAACCTGAAGAAAACAGGAAATTGGAGGCTTCACTTGAAAACCATTATCATGTTTAGCTTATTTTTAGCCCCTTATTTCTTTTTAATTGCTATGAATATGCCTCTTTGGGCATACTTACTTTTAAATATTGTAATCGGAATAGGAATGGCCGGAGTGGGAATGAATGTGATGCACGATGGTAATCACGGTTCTTATTCTACTAAGAGCTGGGTTAACAAAATAATGGGCAGCAGCATCTATATTTTGGCCGGAAACGTTTACAACTGGCAGGTTCAGCACAATGTTCTACATCATACGTACACTAATATTCACGGACATGATGAAGATTTAGACGCCGGTCGAATTATACGCTTTACCAAAAAAGCCAAATGGAGTAAATTTCATAAGTTTCAGCACTACTATTCTATTTTCTTATATGGATTATTGACTTTTAATTGGGCTATCACTACTGATTTCCTTCAAATGAAACGTTATTTAAAACGTCAATTATCTTATGGCGCATTTAAAAAACCGGCTTTTCAATGGACTACTTTAATTATCACTAAAACTATTTATTTTTCTGTTTGGTTGGTTATTCCGATGGTTTTAGGAATTGTTTGGTGGAAAGTAATTATCGGTTTTATATTAATGCATTATACTGCCGGCTTAATTTTGAGCGTAGTATTCCAATTAGCGCATGTAGTAGAAGACACTACTAATCCTGAACCCAATGAAGATGGCGAAATGGAACACACTTGGGCTGCACACCAATTATTCACTACGGCTAATTTTGCACCAAAAAATTGGTTAGTAAATTATTTCACCGGTGGATTAAATCATCAAATTGAGCATCATATTTTTCCGAATATCAGCCATATTCACTATAGAAAAATTGCAAAGATTGTAAAAGAAACGGCACACGAGTTTGACTTACCGTATTACGAATTCAAAACAACTCGTCAGGCTATTTATTCGCATTTTAAACATTTAAAAGAATTAGGTAGAAAACCACAATTTATATAACCCATAACACAACCATAACAAGTCAACATTATGAATCACGTTTTATCTGATCGTATCAACAATTTGGCTGTTTCGCAAACTTTAGCCATGGCTGCTTTAGCACGCGAATTGAAAGCTCAAGGAAAGGACATCATCAGTTTAAGTTTAGGAGAACCTGATTTTAACACTCCCGATTTTATTAAAGAAGCAGCAAAAAAAGCAATTGACGACAACTGGAGCGCTTATCCTCCGGTAGACGGTTATGTAGATTTGAAAGAAGCTATTTGCCACAAATTCAAACGCGATAACAATTTAACGTATGCACCTTCTCAAATTGTAGTTTCAACAGGTGCAAAACAATCTTTGTACAATGTGGCTCAGGTTATGCTGAATGACGGTGACGAAGTAATTTTACCAGCTCCGTATTGGGTAAGTTATTTTGAAATTGTAAAACTTTCAGGAGGTATTCCGGTTGAAGTTCCTACTTCCGTTGAAAGCAATTTTAAAATGACTGCTGAACAATTAGAAGCTGCTATTACACCAAAAACCAAAATGATGTGGTTCAGTTCGCCTTGTAATCCATCAGGTTCAATCTACAGCAAAATCGAATTAGAAGCTTTAGTTGAAGTATTGAAAAAACATCCGCAGATTTATGTTGTTTCTGACGAAATTTACGAACACATTAACTATACAGATTCTTATTGCAGCATTGGTTCTATTTCCGGAATGGAAAACAGAACAATTACAGTAAACGGTGTTGCAAAAGCTTTTGCCATGACCGGATGGAGAATCGGATACATTGGTGCTCCTGAATTTATTGCTAAAGCTTGTACCAAAATTCAAGGACAAGTAACCAGTGGTGCTAATTCTATTGCTCAAAGAGCAACTTTAGCCGCAGTTTCTGCTGAGCCTTCTGCCATTCAATATATGGTGGATGCTTTCAGAAACCGAAAAGAAATTGTTTACAATTTACTTTCTGAAATTCCAGGTTTTAAAGTGAATCAACCAGAAGGTGCGTTCTATTTCTTCCCTGATGTTTCAGAATATTTCGGAAAAACCATCAAAGGAAAAGAAATCAACAACGCTAATGATTTTGCTATGTTTTTATTAGCAGAAGCTAATGTGGCAACTGTAACCGGAGATGCTTTTGGTAATCCAAATTGTATCCGTTTATCGTATGCTACCAGCGAAGAATTATTACGCGAAGCAATTAAGAGAATCAAGGAAGCTTTGGCTTAAGCATAAAAACTTTAAACAAATGCCCTAAGAAAACTTGGGGCTTTTTTATAATTATCAACACAACAACTATGCGTAAAAAAATAATTTTATTAGGTTCCGGCGAACTAGGAAAAGAATTTGTTATTGCAGCCCAACGATTAGGACAATATGTAATTGCAGTCGACAGTTATGCTAATGCTCCGGCTATGCAAGTCGCCCATGAATTTGAAGTAATCAATATGTTAGATGGCGCTGAACTTGACCGAATTGTAGCCAAGCACCAACCTGACTTTATCGTTCCTGAAATTGAAGCCATTAGAACTGAGCGTTTTTACGACTATGAGAAACAAGGCATTACAGTTGTCCCTTCCACTAAAGCGGCTAACTTCACTATGAATCGTAAAGCCATTCGCGATTTAGCGGCTAAAGATTTAGGTCTTCGCACAGCCAATTACCGTTATGCGACTTCCCAAGAAGAACTTAAAAAAGCTGTAGCCGAAGTAGGCATTCCTTGCGTAGTAAAACCGCTTATGAGTTCATCAGGCAAAGGGCAATCGACCATTAAATCTGAAACTGATATTGAAAAAGCCTGGAAATATGCCGTAGAAGGTTCTCGTGGTGATATTGTGGAAGTTATCGTAGAAGCTTTTGTTAATTTTCATTCTGAAATTACCTTATTAACAGTAACTCAAAATAACGATTTACCGACTCTATTTTGTCCACCAATAGGACACCGACAAGAACGTGGCGATTATCAGGAAAGCTGGCAGCCGGCAAACGTTTCAGCCAAAGACATCACAGAAGCACAAAATATGGCTAAAAAAGTGACCGAAGCTCTTGGCGGAGCCGGAATTTTTGGTGTGGAATTCTTTTTAACAGATGAAGGTGTTTATTTCTCCGAGTTATCACCTCGTCCGCACGATACCGGAATGGTAACATTAGCCGGAACACAAAATTTTAGTGAGTTCGAATTACATTTACGTGCTATTTTAAGTCTGCCTATTGCAGAAATCACCTTGGAAAAAGCCGGAGCAAGTGCTGTAATTTTGGCTTCTGATTTTTCTGAAAATCCACAATATGAAGGTTTAGAAAAAATAGCTGCTTTACCTAAAACTGATTTTAGAATTTTCGGAAAACCAACTACACGTCCTTACAGAAGAATGGGAGTTGCCTTAACCTATGATACATTAGGAACTCCGGTAGAAGAAATTGTAGAAAAAGCGAAAGCCGCAGCTGCATTGGTTACAGTTAAGGCTTAACTAATATAAAAACAACACCGGAAAATTAATTACGGTGTTGTTTTCTTTCTATATGCTCAAGTTATTTAGTTCTTAATGAATCTTAAAGTTGAATGTAAGGTTTCTGATTTGAATCGGATAAAATAAACTCCTTCAGACCAATCTGCTGTATCAATCATAAAATCTTTTTGACTTACTTTATCTGTTTTTAAGACTTGTCCTAAATTATTATAAATTTCATACGTTAAATCACCATTTATTTCTGATGGTATTGAAATGTTGAGAATATTTTCTGTAGGGTTCGGATATAGTTTAAAATCATCTATTCCGAAGTTATCATTACTTAAAACAGCTGTACTAAACGAAAGATATTCTGCAAAACCAAAACTACCACCACTACCTACTGTAACCGTTCCTGAATCAGTTGTTATACTCCAACTACCCGCACCACTTGTACAACAAATACCGTCTCCATAAGAATCATTAATTGTAAAGCTATAACAATCATTATTAGGCAAACTCCAATTCATGTTTGTTACAAGATTTTGAGTTCCGTTTAACAATCTATTCGTATAAGGACCTCCAGAATACAAAACCACTCCGTTTGAATCCCTTAAATCCCAAGTCGTTTCACTTCCCCAGCGATCACCTATAAGGTTGAATACAAAATTTTGGAATGGATAATCAATTGGAAGCTGGCCAAGATCAAAAGACTTACTAGCCGTATTATTTGAAGAACGTTCGTCTGTTCCTCCATTTGCAGTAATAACCGAAACATTCAATACACCACTGGCTTCAGTAGTATAAATGGTTATCAATTCATATTTATTAGGCTCTATGTTACCTGACCAACTATAGTTATAACCATTTCCTCCATCAACGTTATAAGCTAAAGTTGCAGCTGTAAGATTAGATGTTCCTCTATTATAAAGAAGCACTTTATGAGTAGGATTACATGATCCTCCCGTACAATAGTTCTCAATTTTTACTTCGGCATCATTGGCAAACAAAGTCATTGGCACACTAGTGATTGAAGTTTTTAGAGACACTCTCCTTGGAGAATTATCCATTACGGCCAGAATTCTTAACTTTTGATCATTTGTGAAAGTGTTCATACACAAATCATCTGTATAATCCATATAGTTTTCAATCATATCATTCCCTTCTCCATCCGGACAGGAATCAATCGTACTACAACCGTAATTAGCCGCCGCTGCATTTGGAGTGTCTGAACAAAAATCGTCAACTGAACAATTCCCATCTCCCCAAATGTGGCGCAGTCCTAAAAAGTGGCCGACTTCATGAGTCATTGTTCTTCCTTTATCGTACGGAGGATAAAAATTTCCTGATGTTAAATCAGAGCTACCAAAAAACCTATATCCGGATACTACTCCGTCAGTTGTGTCTGTTCCAAATCCGCTAGTCAAACCATCAAGCCCAGAATCTGCCGGAAAAGTTGCATATCCTAAAAGACCGCCATTCGAAAAATTAACCGACCACATATTCATATATTGGTTCGGATCCCAAATAGTAGCAGGTTTTATATAATCGTCAATAGATGATGTAGACCATGCTGCTTGACACATATTAACACGATCGATCCCATTTGTCGGATTTCCGTTTGGATCTACTTTTGCTAAAACAAATTCAATCATTACATCAGCACCAACCGGATTTGAATTATATCCCGGAGTTCCCAGCATTTTTCTAAAATCTTGGTTCATTACTGTAATCTGGGATTCAACTTGCTCGTCTGTAATATTCTCTTCCACTCCGTAAGGATCTCCATTATGAATAACATGAACTACTACCGGAATATAAATAACCTCAGCGGGATTAAGTAGCTGTCTTGTATTCTTATATTTTTCAATGAGTGGAGCCAGCCATTCTTCAAATTTTTCATTACTTAATCTCTTCGGATTTTTCTCTTGTAGGTATTGTTCGTATTCATCTGTTATACATTTTATATGCCCGGATGAACTAATTTTATCGGCAGCTATTTTTTTACCGAAAAACTCAGGATTTTTTTCTGTTAATTCTTGAGCATTTGAAAAGAATAAACTTCCCCAAAAAAGCAAAAAAAAGTATTTTTTTCTCATAATTATTTTTTTAAAACTGCGTCCAAATTATTTAAGAACACGTCTCTTTTATTTTTTTTATTGCCGAAATAACCAAAACTGTACTTAAAATGAATTAATCACGTATTGGAATACTCAATCTTTCTATTTTTTGTTCTTCAAAGACTTCATTTCTTTTGACAAAGTCTCTAGCATTTGTTTTAGATCACCTATCTCATTTTCCTGTTTTTCAATAATCGCTTGTTGTTCCTGAACCGCTTTTACTAAAGGTGATAATAAGTCGTTATAGCGCACACCATACATACCATCATCTCCCACAGTAATTATTCCGCTGTTTGGTACATTATTATGAGTTAAACTCTTTTCTAACTCTTGCGCTATAAACCCATACTCTACTTTATGTGTTTCATCGTTTTTGCGCGTATACATAACAGGATTGAGATCTTTAATGAAATCCAATCCTAAATCAGAAGGCTGGATATTTTCTTTCCATCTTCTATCGGAAGTAATTGTCCATCCTACCTGTACTCCTGCATAAACTATATTTGTATTTCCTATTCTTACTTGATTACTTCCTGTTGCAGAAGGAACTTGAGCATCATAACCCACACCAATATTATTATCTCCGGTTGTAATACTTGATAGCGTTTGGTAACCAATTGCTGTATTATATCTCCCGGAAGCATTATTATACAATGATTGTGTTCCTTGAGCTGTGTTCCACATTCCATCTACATTTCTATATAATGCTCCATATCCACCAGCAACATTATAAGAACCTGACACATTACTTCTAAGAGATTGAGTTCCACTGGCGGTATTATATTCTCCTGTAGTATTGGCATATAATGCCCAATATCCGACACCTGTATTATTTCCTCCTGTAGTATTGCTATTAAGAGCTTGTACACCGCTAGCTGTATTACCTCCTCCGGTAGTATTGGCATACAATGCCTGATTACCTACTGCTGTATTACTTCCGCCTGAAGTATTCCATCGCATAGCTGAATCACCTAACGCTGTATTACCAGATCCTACATTATTATTATACAAAGCTTGACTACCATTGGCGGTATTCCAATTTCCTGTTGTATTATTTCTCAACGTCTGACTTCCCGTTGCTGTATTATTTCCTCCGGTCGTATTACTATAAAGTGCCCAATAACCACTTGCCGTATTACTAGCTCCTGCTGTATTACTGAATAATGATTGTGTTCCGCTAGCCGTATTCCAAGAACCGGTATCATTACTATATAATGCGCCGTATCCCGTAGCTGTATTCCAGGAGCCTATTGTATTTCCTCTCAATGCTTGCGTTCCTTCTGCTGTATTCCCGGAGCCTGTTGTATTACTTCTTAAAGCCTGATACCCCCCAGCTGTATTATTAGATCCTGTACTGTTACTATACAAAGCATAACTTCCTTCGGCTGTATTACTTCCTCCTGTAGTATTGCTAAATAAAGCCCCATTACCATTGGCGGTATTATTAGAGCCTGTAACATTATTATATAGTGCTTGATACCCCTCGGCTGTATTATACACTCCGGTGGTATTAAAATATAAAGCTCCATACCCTAAAGCCGTATTCCAAGACCCTGTAGTATTACTATATAATGATTGAAATCCTTTAGCTGTATTGTATACACCAGTAGTATTATTGTATAAAGCTTGATAGCCTCCTCCTGTATTTCTTATTCCTGTTGTATTATTAAAACCAGACTGATAGCCTAAAAAAGTATTCTTATTATCTGTCAAGTCATCATTATTGCCTGCCTGATAACCTAAAAAGGTACTTCCATCTGTAGCAATTCCGATGCGCCCTGCTTTTTGATTATTTACCTTAAAATTTAATGCTGTATTATTGATTGTTCCCAAAAAATTAGCATCATTAATCCCTGTATTCCCGTTAACAAGCCAACTCACACCATCTGCACTCGTTGTGAATCGGATCCATTTTGTACCGTCCCAATAATAATATCCGGGCGTTACATCAGCCGTTGTTGCCGTGTTATAAACCAATTCTGATTCTGTAGGAGTTATTACTGTTGCTGTAGTAGTATTTACTAATGCTATTCTAGGAATCAACATTCCATCATTTGTTGCTACAATATCTAATGCTCCGTTAGGTGTAGTTGTATTAACTCCAACCTGAGCTTTGACTAACATAGCTGTAAAAAAAATAAAGTAGAATTTTATTCTCATCGTTTTTAGAAATTTAGTTAATAACATTTCATTTAGTGACTAAAAATATCAATAACGAGAAACGCTTTCTTTGCACAACATTCAATATGAACAAAAAAGCAATTGAAATGAACATCAGCTGTCCTTAAATAACCTTTTTCTAAATTGATTCTTTTTTCAATGAAAAAATGTCAGGAAAACTATTCTGATTTTAACCAACCAAAACTTATTCTTACTTTAGCAAAACCAACTTTTATTTTTATGAGTTTAATTTTAGATAACATAGGTAAACACGTCACTCTGACCGAAGAAGAAAAAGTACTATTCTTATCTAAAACAAAAACTATTAACGTAAAAGCCAAGACTATGCTTTTAAATGCCGGGGAAATAAGTCGGTATACCTATTTTGTAAACCAAGGTATTTTAAGAAGTTTCAATGTAACCGATAATATTGTAGAACACGTTTTAAGCTTTGCCTGCAAAGATTGGTGGATAGGTGATATGTATAGCTTAATTTCCGGAAAACCCGGACATTTATTTATTGAAGTCATTGAAGACGCCGAGTTGGTCTTACTTTCTCGCGAAGACCAAGAAAAATTATTCCATCAGATTCCAAAATTAGAACGTTTTTTTAGGATTTTAGTGGAAAATTCACTGGTAGCGCACCAAGAACGCTTAATGGATAATTTAAGTCTGACTGCAGAAGAACGCTACGAGAAGTTTTGCCAAAAATATCCCAGTTTAATTACTTCTGTTCCTCAAAAACATATTGCTTCTTATATAGGTGTAACACCTGAATTCTTCAGCAAAATGAAAGCTAAACTACTCAGAAACAGCTCTCATTAACATTTTTTAACATCGTTTTTAATCTTTCTGCCTGCTTTCTTAACCTAGGTTAAGTAATTCAGCCTTACCCTCATCGTAACTTTGTAATGTAAAAAACAAAGGATATGAAACGAGCCGATTTTATACGAAAAGGATTTCTAGCTTCCGGACTTCTATTCAGCAATTTATTTAGAAGTCAAGAAACAGAAAAGTCAATTTCTCAAGAAGATCATTTAGGTTTCAATCATATTCCCAATACAGAATCAAAAGTTATGAAAAATGCAGTTTTACATAAAGCAGATAGCAGAGGTTATGCCAACCACGGATGGCTTAAAAGCTTTCATACTTTTAGCTTTGCTAATTACTACAACCCTGAACGTGTCAATTTCGGAGTTCTAAGAGTTCTGAACGACGACACTGTAGATTCGGGTATGGGATTCGGAACGCATCCTCATGAAAATATGGAGATCATTTCCATTCCACTTGAAGGAGATTTGGAACACAAAGACAGCATGGGCAATACTACGGTAATTAAACACGGAGACATACAGGTTATGAGTGCCGGAACCGGAGTAATGCACAGTGAATATAACAAAAATAAAGACACTTTGGTTAAATTCCTCCAAATATGGGTTTTTCCTAACCAAAGAAATGTAAGTCCTCGCTACGACCAAATCACATTAAATGTAGCAGACAGACACAATAAATTACAACAAATTGTGTCTCCGAACCCTGATGACGCAGGTGTTTGGATTCATCAAAATGCTTGGTTCAACATGGGAAATTTTGATAAGGGTATCTCAACCGAATATAAAGTCCATGATACCAAAAATGGCTTGTATGTTTTTGTATTAAAAGGAAATATGACCGTTGGAGAACAAAAGCTAGAAACAAGAGATGGTTACGGAATCTGGGATTTTGATACTGTAACAATAAAAGCTGATTCTGACGCAGAATTTCTATTAATGGAGGTTCCTATGTATTAAAGAACATAAATTGTATAAATATATTAATCATTAAAAATTAAATACTATGGCTAAGACAAATTGGACAATCGACACAACCCACTCAAAAGTTGGTTTTAAAGTAAAACACATGATGTTTACCAATGTCTCTGGTAAATTCAACACTTATGATGCTACAATAGAAACAGACGACGACGATTTTAAAAAAGTAACTATTGCTTTCTCTGCAGATATCAACTCTGTTGATACGAATAACGATGATAGAGACAACCACTTAAAAAGTGCAGACTTTTTTGATGGTGAAAAATTCCCGAAATTAAGTTTTAAAGCTACTTCTTTAACTCCTAAAGGAGATGACTATGAATTGACTGGTGACCTGACTATTAAAGAGGTTACTAAAACCGTAACATTACCAGCTGAGTTCAGTGGATTAATGAAAGACCCTTGGGGAAATACAAAAGCTGGACTAAATGTCTATGGAAAAATTAACCGTAAAGATTTCGGACTAAATTGGAATGCTGCTCTTGAAACCGGTGGCGTTCTGGTAGGTGAAGAGGTTAAATTCGAAATCGAGTTACAATTACTTAAACAATAAATTTATTTTCATAATAATTTAGTTTTTGGTTACTTAATAAATACAAGCACTGCTAAGCGGTGCTTGTGTTTTTTAAAACAGCAACTATTTGCTTCTCATTAAAAAAACGTATTTTTGCCTGTTTTTTGAAATTATTTTCAAACTAAACATAAAAAACAGACTAAACATAAATTAAAAATATGAAAGCATACGTATTTCCAGGACAAGGAGCTCAATTTACCGGAATGGGTAAAGATCTATATGAGAACTCGGCCGAAGCAAAAGAACTATTTGAAAAAGCTAATGAAATTCTAGGGTTCAGAATCACTGATATTATGTTTGAAGGTTCTGCCGAAGAACTAAAAGAAACAAAAGTTACGCAACCTGCTGTTTTCTTACATTCCGTTATCTTCTTTAAAACCTTAAACACTCAACCTGATATGGTTGCCGGACATTCATTAGGCGAATTTTCTGCTTTAGTAGCCAATGGAGCCTTAAGTTTTGAAGACGGACTGAAATTGGTTTCCCAACGTGCCATGGCCATGCAAAAAGCTTGCGAAATAACACCTTCAACAATGGCTGCTGTTTTAAACCTTGATGATAAAGTAGTAGAAGATATTTGTGCGGAAATTGATGGTGTAGTTGTTGCCGCAAATTACAATTGCCCGGGACAGTTAGTTATATCAGGTGAATTGAAAGCCGTAGAAGAAGCTTGTGAAAAATTAAAAGCAGCCGGAGCAAAACGTGCTTTAATCTTACCGGTCGGAGGTGCTTTCCACTCGCCTATGATGGAACCGGCTCGTGAAGAATTAGCAGCAGCAATTGAAGCGACAACTTTTTCAACACCAAGTTGCCCAGTATATCAAAACGTAACAGCAAGTGCGGTTAGTGATCCGGCAGAAATTAAAAAGAACCTGATCGCTCAATTAACCGGAGCTGTTAGATGGACACAATCGGTTAACCAAATGATAGCCGACGGCGCTACTAGTTTTACCGAAGTTGGTCCCGGAAAAGTATTGGTTGGACTGGTTAAAAAGATCAACAATGAGGTAGAAACGATCTCCGCCTAAAACAATATAAACTCCGAAATTCCATCGGAGTTTTTTTATTTAATTTTATTCAAAAGCTTCAAAATATGTCATTCAAAAATTTCGCAACAATTCTCTTAATTGTAGCATTTCAAATTGTAACCGCACAAACTATTTATAAGGATAGTGTCTTCTCTAAGGTTACTAAAGATACTTATACCTATAGTAAAGTAGAGAATGAATCACTGCAGTTTGATTATTATAAAGCAGACAACTCTCGGAAAAATTTGCCATTAGTTGTATTTGTACATGGAGGTGGATTTTCTGGTGGTACAAGAGATGATGATTATACTGTGACATTTGCCAACAAACTTGCGCAACATGGTTATGCAGTTGCTTCAGTTTCCTATAGATTAACGATGAAAGAAATTGGTTTTGGCTGCGATGTTGAAACTGCTAAAAAAATAGAAGCCTTTAATTCGGCTTCCCATGATGTTAGCTTAGCAATACAATATATTCTCAACAATGATAAAAAATTCAACATTGACCGTAATACAATAATACTTGCAGGATCAAGTGCTGGCGCTGAAACCGTTTTAAATATGGTTTATGCTTATGATAATAAAATTTTACCTCCTAATTTTAAATACGCAGGTGTAATAAGTATGGCTGGAGCCTTAACTACGTTGGACAAAATAAACTACAATACAGCAATTCCTACACAACTTTTTCATGGAACTGCTGACAATTTGGTTCCTTATAATTTTGCACCACATCGTTTTTGCAATTCAAATGATAACGGCTTTATTATGCTATATGGTTCCTCATCAATTGCTGAACGTTTAAAAGGTTTAGGAATGTCTTATTATTTCCATTCTATAAACGGCGGTTCTCACGATTGGTCATACTTGCCAATGACCAATTATTTTGATGAAATTCTTGATTTTTTGTATTATGATGTCATTCATATAACTACTATAAGACAAACAAGTAGAACGACAAACAATTAATTGCACTAGGTACCTTACTCTAAATATCTTCGATATTTTTTTATTTATCTTTGTTAAAAGAAGTTTCCGTTTATGAATTTGGATTTACGAACCGTAAATGTCATTCGCTATATTACCCCGCTTCGCGAAGGAGGCTCACTACCTGCTTTAGCTGAAGCCGATGACGATTTTAAATATGTCTTAAAGTTCAGAGGTGCCGGTCATGGCGTCAAAGCTTTAATTGCTGAATATTTAGGCGGACAAATTGCCGGTTATTTGGGCTTACCCGTTCCGGAGTTAGTTTTTGCTACCTTAGACGAAGCTTTTGGCAGAACTGAAGCCGATGAAGAAATTCAGGATCTGTTGAAATTCAGTCAGGGGCTTAACCTTGGACTTCACTATTTATCCGGCGCACTTACGTATGACGCAGCTGTTAACGATTGTGATGCTCTTTTAGCTTCTAAAATCGTTTGGCTCGATGCGTTTATCACTAACGTTGACCGTACGTTTAAAAACACTAATCTACTGATCTGGAAAAAAGAGATCTGGTTAATTGACCACGGTGCTTCTTTCTATTTCCATCACTCATGGACAAATTGGGAGCAAAGTACCCTTACACCTTTTGCCCTGATCAAAGACCATGTTTTACTACCCAAAGCCGATAAACTGGAAGAAGCTCATACTGAATTCACCAATAAACTAAACGATTCTATCCTAAAAAATATTGTAGATCGAATTCCGGAAGATTGGTTACAGTGGGAGGACAACGAGTTAACCCCTGAAGAAATCAAATCGGTTTACTTTCAATTTTTATCAATCCGGTTGAAGAATGCTTCAATCTTTTTAAAACAAGCTCAGGATGCACGAAAAACACTTATATGATTATGCAGTGATTCGTGTTGTACCGAGAGTGGAACGCGAAGAATTCATCAATATCGGCTTAATGCTTTTTTGCAAACGCCAGAGATACCTGCGCATTCAATATCACATCCCGAAAGAAAAGATATTATTGTTTTGTGCAGACTTTGATATAGAACAACTACAGGTCAACATCGAATCGTTTACCAAAATCTGTTCTGGAAAAAAAGAGGGCGGACCTATTGCTGAATTTGAATTAGCCGAACGTTTCAGATGGCTTACCGCCGTAAAAAGCTCTAGTATTCAGACTTCCCGACCACATTCCGGTTTTAGTGAGAATTTAGATGAAACTTTTGACCGATTATATACGGAATTGGTACTGTAATTTTTCCTAAATTAGACAACCGTAACCTCAAAAACAATTTAGTATGAAAAAAGTATCTTTAGTACTAGCCGTTGTTGCTATGTTAGCCATTTCTTGCAAAAAAGAAACCAAAGAAAAAATTGACGATGCAGCAGATGCTGTAAAAACGGAAGTCAAAGAAAAAATAGACACTACTGCAGCTAAGGTAGAAGCTCATGTTGATACTATAAAAGTAAAGACCGGAGAAGTTTTAGAAAAAGGCGCTGAAAAATTAAATGAAGCCGCAGAAGAAATGAAAAAATAACATTAAAAAACCGAAGTATTGCTTCGGTTTTTTTAATTTTTTACTTCTTTTCTCTGATCTTCTGTTCCCATTTCCAAGCACTGGCCAAAGCTTCTTCTAAAGTAGATTTCGCTTGCCAACCCAAAATGGTATTTGCTTTATCCGTATTGGCATACGCTTCCGTAATATCTCCTTCTCTTCTGCCTACAATCTTATATGGCAATTTTTGTCCGGATACTTTCTCAAAAGTACGAATAACTTCTAAAACAGAACTTCCCGTTCCGGTTCCTATATTAAAGGTTTCTACCTTCGTCTCATTCTTGTTTTGCAGCAGTCTTTGTAAAGCCACAACATGAGCCTTAGCCAAATCTACAACATGAATATAATCGCGAATAGCTGTACCATCCGCTGTAGGGTAATCATCTCCATAAACTGAAAGTTCCTTACGGATTCCCATAGCTGTTTGTGTAATAAAGGGAACTAAATTTTGCGGCACGCCTAAAGGCAACTCTCCTATTTCTGCTGACGGATGCGAACCGATAGGGTTAAAATAACGTAATAAAACAGCATTTATATCAGATACTTTAGCCACATCCGTAATGATCTCCTCTCCCATCTGTTTGGTATTGCCATAAGGAGACATTGCCTGCTGAACCGGCGCATTTTCGGTAATTGGCATTTCCTCAGCCTGTCCGTAAACAGTACAGGAAGAACTGAAAATAATATTTGCTTTAGGTTTTGCCTGCAATTCCTGTAAAAGGTATACCAATGTGTTTATATTGTTCTCATAATACAACAACGGATTCTCCACGCTTTCTCCTACGGCTTTACTTGCCGCAAAATGAATTACTCCTGCTATATCGTTATACGTTGCAAAAAGATCCTGTACTGCTTTTTTATCACGTAAATCGGCATTCACAAAAAGCGGCTTTTTATTGGTAATCCGTTCGATTCCTCCTAAAACATCAAGGGACGAATTTGACAGATTATCAACGATTACCACTTCAAAACCTTCATTTTGCAATTCCACAACAGTGTGCGAGCCTATAAAACCAAGACCTCCTGTAACAAGTATTTTCATAAAATTAATTTGTTGATTCGGGGACGTAAAAGAAACAAATTAGTAAACAAACTCTAAAACGGCATCTGTAATAAATTGTATCTGTTCATCATCTAATTCCGTATGCATCGGTAAAGCAATCACTTCTTTACACAACTGATTCGTTACTTTAAAATCAGCTTCATTATAACGGGAATCTGCATAAGCTTTTTGCTCATGAAGCGGAATAGGGTAGTAAATAGCACAAGGAATTCCTTTTTCCTGTAAATAAGCTAATAAACCATCTCTTTTTCCGTTTGTAATTCGGATTACATACTGGTGAAAAACATGATCATCTCCATTCCAGTCAAATTGCGGAACAACAATATTCTCATTTTGCGATAAAATGTCATTGTATTTTTTAGCAGCTGTCCTTCTGGCTTGATTATACTCATCCAAATGCGGTAATTTTGCTTTCAAAACACCAGCCTGAATACTATCTAATCGAGAATTAACTCCCACTACATCATGGTGGTAACGAACATACATTCCGTGATTTACAATTCCTCTCAACGTATGCGCCAACTCATCATCATTGGTAAAAATAGCACCACCATCACCGTAACAACCTAAATTTTTTGACGGGAAGAAAGAAGTTGCGCCTACATTACCGATAGTTCCTACTTTTTGTTTAGCACCATCTTTCCAAGTGTAATTAGCTCCGATTGCTTGTGCATTATCTTCAATTACAAATAAATCGTGCTCTTTGGCAATCTCCATGATCGCATCCATGTTAGCCGCACGACCGAATAAATGTACCGGAACAATTGCTTTTGTTTTAGGTGTAATTGCATTTTTAATAGCTTCGATCGAAATGTTCATCGTTTCCGGCTCTACATCCACCAAAACCGGAGTCAACTGTAATAAAGCAATAACCTCAACAGTTGCTGCAAAAGTAAAATCGGCCGTAATCACTTCATCACCAGGCTTCAATCCTAACCCCATCATGGCAATCTGTAAAGCATCCGTACCGTTAGCACACGGAATAACGTGTTTTGCTCCTAAATATTTTTCTAAATCTGCCTGAAATTGGTGAACCAAAGGACCGTTCACATAGGTAGTGGTATCCAATACTTCCTGAATGGAAGCATTTACTTCTTCTTTTATTTTATCATATTGACCTTTTAAGTCAACCATTTGTAATTTTCTCATTTGTAAAACGAATATTTTGTCTAGCAAAAGTAAGAATTAATTATGATTAGCCCTAAATGGTTTTGCCATTTTTACTTGTCAAATTTCACCTTCTTCTCCTGTTTCGCAAGAACCCTTATTCGTAATTTTTACGTATTTTAGCCACTCAAATTCAAGTGAATGCTTTTTCTTTATAATATAGTAACCCTTTTGATTTCGCAGATCGTGAAATTAGCAGCTATTTTCAATCCCAAAATGAAACTTTTTGTCAACGGACGAAAAGATGTTTTCTCGATCTTAAAAAGTAAAATACAACCTCATGACAAGGTTATTTGGTTTCATGCTGCTTCTTTAGGTGAATACGAACAAGGGCTACCGGTTATGGAAGAAATTAAAAAGAGGTTCCCTGATCATAACATCCTTTTAACTTTTTTTTCTCCTTCCGGTTATGAAGTGCGCAAGAACAATCCAATTGCCGACGTTACAGTTTATCTTCCTTTAGACACTCAATCCAATGTTAGATATTTTTTAGATATTACACATCCTGAAATGGTATTTTTTATCAAATATGAGTTCTGGCCTAACTATTTGAATGAACTCAAGAAAAGACAGGTTTCCACTTATCTCATTTCAGGTATTTTCAGAAAGAAACAAGCATTCTTTAAATGGTATGGTGGCTTTTACAGAAAAGCGCTAAAAACATTTGATCATTTTTTTGTACAAAACGATTCCTCAAAACAATTGATCCAATCGATAGGTTTTACGAATGTAACTGTTTCGGGAGACACACGTTTTGACCGTGTTACAGCCATTTTGGAACGCAATAATTCATTGGATTTTATCGAAGATTTTGTATCACTTGATTCTTCTCGAAATCACAAAGCTACAACCATAGTGATTGGCAGTTCATGGCCAAAAGACGAAGAGCTTCTGGCAAACTATATCAACCAAAGCTCTGATAATGTTAAATTTATCATTGCCCCGCATAACATTAAAAAAGAACAAATTGCTACTTTGAGAGCATTGATAACAAAAAAAACAGTTTTGTTCTCAGAAAAAGAAAGCAAACAACTTTCCGATTATCCGGTTTTTATCATAGACACTATCGGAATCTTAACCAAGATTTACAGTTATGCCGACATTGCGTATGTAGGAGGCGGTTTCGGAAATCCGGGCGTTCACAACATTTTAGAACCGGCAACATTTGGCATTCCGATCATCATTGGTCCGAATTATTCCCATTTTGCAGAAGCTACAGCTTTGGTGCAATCTGAAGGTTGTATTGCTGTAAAAAACCAAAGTGAACTAACAGACAGCCTCAACTTATTACTACACAACTTAGACGAAAGGCTGGAAAAAGGCCATATTTGCGAAACCTTTGTTCAGATGAATAAAGGAGCAACCCAAACGATCTTGAATTATATTTTAACAACTAAGCAACACACAGCTATTTCCTAAAAAGCGTAAATTGCGAACCAAAAACCAATACAAAATGAAACTTTTAAAATTATTTATTCTTTTCCTTAGCTTCCCCATTTTAGCCCAGCAGGGCGGCATGTGGGTTCCCAGTATGTTAAAAGGCATGAATGAAAGTGAAATGCAACAGTTGGGGATGAAAATGACTGCAGAAGATATTTACGACACTAACAAATCCAGTCTAAAAGATGCTATCGTACATTTTGACGGTGGTTGTACCGCAGAGATTATTTCTCCGAAAGGCTTGTTATTAACCAATCACCATTGCGGTTATGATGCTATTCAAAACCATTCAAGTGTGGAACATGATTATTTACAAGATGGCTTTTGGGCAAAATCACAAAATGAGGAATTACCGAATCCTAAAATGGTAGCTACTTTAATTGTAAGCATACATGATGTAACTAACACCGTTTTGGAAGGTGTAAGCCAGTTAACCTCTGAAGCTGATAAACAGAAAAAGATCGAAGAAAATATCAGCCGTATCCAAAAAAGTTTCCCAAAAGAATCTTGGCAGGAAAATAAGATCAAAACTTTTTACGAAGGTAACCAATACTTATTATTTGTTACAGAAACATTTAAAGACATTCGTTTAGTGGGAGCTCCGCCAAGTTCAATCGGTAAATTCGGTTCTGATACTGATAACTGGGTTTGGCCTCGCCACACAGGAGATTTTTCTATCTTTAGAATTTACGCAGACCAAAACAACAAACCTGCTGAATATTCAAAAGACAATGTTCCCTATACTCCGAAGCATTTTCTACCTGTTTCATTAGACGGAGTTTCCGAAGGAGACTTTACCATGGTTTTCGGTTTTCCGGGCAGAACACAAGAATATTTACCTTCATTTGCTGTAGAGCAAATCGTAAACACATTAAATCCGGCTAAAATAGAAATCCGTGATGCAGCTTTAAAAGTTCAAGATGCCTTTATGCGTAAAGACAAAGCGATTAAAATTCAGTATGCTTCAAAATATGCCCGAATTGCAAATTATTGGAAAAAATGGATCGGTGAAAGTCAGGGATTAAAAAAATCAGATGCCATTCAATTAAAACAAGACTTTGAAACAGAATTCCAAAAGAGAGTTGTTGCTCAAGGCAAACAAGAGATATATGGCAACCTTTTAAGCGATTTTGAGAAAAATTATAAAGCAATTGATGATTATGCGTTAGCCAGAGATTATTTTGTTGAAGTAGTTTATCGCAATACAGAACTATTGAATATTGGTTTCCGCTTGTACCAATTGGAACAAGTTTATAAAACGAAAGGTGAACAAGCATTCAACGACAGAAAAGAAAACACTATTAAATCACTTGAGAGTTTCTATAAAGATTTCAACGTAAATGTAGACAAACAAGTCTTTGAGAAGTTAATTGCATTGTACGGTCAAAAATCACCGTTAATTCCGACTGAATTTAAAAGCATGGATTATAGTAAAACCACTGATGATATCTACAGTAAATCCAAATTGATTTCTTACAAAGACCTACAATCACTTTTAAGCGGAGATGCATCAAAAGTAATCAAAGCATTAAATAAGGACAAGGGTTATCAGTTAGTTAAAAAATTAGCGGATAATTTCTATGAAAACATCTCTCCTAAATATGACGCAATCGACTTAGAAATCGGCGGATTACAAAGAGACTATATGAAAGCTCAACTGGAACTTTTTCCTGACGGACGCTTTTTCCCTGATGCGAATAGTACATTACGTATTACCTACGGACAAGTAAAAGGATACCATCCTAGTGATGCTGTATACTATGAAACTTCAACTCATTTAGAAGGTGTTATGGAAAAATACATTCCGGGCGATTATGAATTTGATGTTCCTGCTAAACTGATTGAGTTATATAAAACTAAAAACTACGGCCCGTATGCTGAAAATGGTAAAATGCCGGTTTGTTTTATTGCTACCAACCATACAACCGGAGGAAATTCAGGAAGCCCTGCTCTTGATGCCAACGGAAATCTAATAGGATTGAACTTTGACCGGGTTTGGGAAGGCACAATGAGTGATATACATTATGACCCTGAAATATGCCGAAATATCATGGTAGATATCCGTTATGTACTATTTATCATCGACAAATATGCCGGAGCTGAGAATTTAATAGACGAAATGCAAATGGTTCACCCTAAAAAATCGACAAAAAAATAAAGAATATATGTTTATTTTTCAACAATACCCCTTATAAATCAAGGGGTTCGGAAAAAAAATATTTTTTTACAAAAAAAAATCTAAAAATATTTTGACAAGTCAAAAAATTTATATCTTTGCTATGAATTAATAATTAACCTTTTATAATTTAGTAAGATGAAAAAAGTTGTTTTAAGCTTAGCATTAGTTGCTATGATGTTCGTATCTTGTAAAGAAGCTGCTGAAAATACTGAAGCTGCTGCTACTGACGCTACAGAAGCTGTTGAAGCTACTGCTACTGAAGCTACTGAAGCTGTTGAAGCTGCTGCTGACACTACAGCTGCTGCTGTTGAAGCTGCTGTTGATAGCACTGCTGCTGCTGTTGAAGAAGCTGCTCACTAATATTAAGCAAACAGTACAAAAAAAAGCCCTACAAAATTGTAGGGCTTTTTTATTTTTTACTACTTTTTAATTTTCTTCTTCCGGGCTTCCGAAAATATCTATCGAAGCAGAAAAATCAAGAATTTCTGCAGTTTCCATATATCGCTTTATTTCGTTGATCCCTTTTTCCATTAACAGTTGCGTAGTATACTTTCTGCTAACCGCGACTTCTTTATCTTCTAAAATTAGCTTAAAAAAGTATTTGCCGCTACCCGAACGAAAGTTCATAAAAAAGATTTTGGAGATATGCTGTTTGATATAGTCTATTTCTTCTTCACACTCAAAGCGTAGTTCAAACGGGTTACTGGTAAAAATCGTTTTTCCTTTTCTGGATGTTAATTCGTACTTGTAAAAACCACTTGGTCTTTTTGTAATTACAAAAGTTGCCATTTTATTTGAAATGTGAATAGATTTAAAACAAAAAAGCTCCAAGTAAAACTTGAAGCTTTTAGTACTCAAGGCGGGACTTGAACCCGCACGAACATTACTGTTCACTGGATTTTAAGTCCAGCGTGTCTACCAATTCCACCACTCGAGCTAATATTTTTATCTTGGTAGTTGAGCGAAAAACGGGGTTCGAACCCGCGACCTCAACCTTGGCAAGGTTGCGCTCTACCAACTGAGCTATTTTCGCGTTTTAAAAGAACTTCGCTATACTTGTTCCGTATTGCGAGTGCAAATATAGAACATATTTTTATTTCTACAAGTACTTTTTAAAGAAAAAGATAAACTTTTTTCTAATGTTTTGATAACGAATAGCTTATTTTTAAATTATTTTTTAGCTAACATCCTTTTTATTTCATTCAGCTTCATCAAGGCCTCAACAGGCGTTAACGTATTAATATCGATATTGACAATCTCTTCTCTTATCTCTTCCAAAAGCGGATCGTCCAGATTAAAAAAGCTCAATTGCATTTCTTCTTCTGTACCATCTTTCAGCCCGCTCAATTCGGCTCCGGAATGCTCTTTCTCTAACTTTTTCAGCATTTTTTGTGCTTTTTGAATCACCGTTTGCGGCATTCCGGCCATTTTGGCTACATGAATACCGAAACTATGTGCGCTTCCACCTTTAACCAACTTACGAATGAACAACACAGTATCTTTCAACTCTTTTACCGAAACATTGAAGTTCTGAATACGTTCAAAAATCCCCTCCATTTCATTCAATTCGTGGTAATGAGTCGCAAACAATGTTTTAGGTTTATGAGGATGTTCGTGCAAATATTCGGAAATAGCCCAAGCGATCGAAATTCCATCATACGTAGAAGTTCCCCGCCCAATCTCGTCTAACAACACCAAACTTCTTTCGGAAATATTATTCAAAATAGAAGCGGTTTCATTCATTTCGACCATAAAAGTAGATTCTCCCATCGAAATATTATCACTTGCTCCTACTCTGGTAAAAATCTTGTCTACCACTCCCATCCGCACACTTTCTGCCGGAACAAAACTTCCCATTTGCGCTAACAACACGATCAAAGCTGTTTGTCTCAAAATAGCTGATTTACCCGACATATTAGGCCCAGTAATCATAATGAGCTGCTGTGTATCTCTATCTAAAAAAACATCATTTGATATATATGGAACACCAACCGGCAATTGTTTCTCAATAACCGGATGTCTACCTTCTTTAATCTCTAAATCAAATGAATCATCCAAATCGGGTTTTGTATACTTATTTTCAATAGCTAACTGCGTGAACGACTGCAAACAATCCAATTGAGCTATCAAATTAGCATTATGCTGAACCGGTTTTATATACGTTGCCATCCAATTGATCAGTTGCTCAAAAATCTGACTTTCTAATGTTTGGATCTTTTCTTCTGCTCCTAATATCTTCGCTTCATATTCTTTTAACTCTTCTGTAATATAACGCTCTGCATTTACTAATGTTTGCTTGCGTATCCATTCTGAAGGAACTTTGTCTTTATGAGCATTTCGAACTTCAATATAATACCCAAAAACATTATTAAACGCTACTTTTAAAGACGGTATTCCGGTTTGCTCGCTTTCCCGTTGTTCCAGTTCTTCTAAATACGCTTTTCCGTTTTGAGAAATATTACGCAAATCATCTAATTCCTGATTAACACCAACAGCAATCGCATTTCCTTTATTAATATTGACCGGAGCTTCAGGATGTACTGTAGTCCCGATTTTCTCACGCAATAATTCACAGGCATGTAAACTATCGCCGATTGTTTTTAACGCTTCATTCTCGCTTTGTAAAGCCAATGTTTTTATTGGAATAATTGCATCTAGTGAATCTTTAAGATAGATAACTTCTCTTGGTGACACTTTTCCGGCAGCTACTTTAGAGATCAAACGTTCCAGATCAGAAATCTGTTGAATTTGATACTGGATTTTCGTTAGAATTTCAGAATGTTCTTTTAAATACGCAACCACTTCATGTCGGCTTTTAATTCGGGAAACATCTTTCAACGGCAGAGCTAGCCAACGTTTCAACAAGCGCCCTCCCATTGGCGACAAAGCCTTATCGATTACATCTAAAAGCGTTACGGCATTTACATTTGTTGAATGATACAATTCCAGATTGCGAATAGTAAAGCGATCCATCCACACATAAGCGTTCTCTGCTATACGCTGAATATTGGTAATATGCTGTATTTTATTATGCTGTGTTTCCGAAAGGTAATACAAAACTGCTCCGGAGGCAATAATTCCTTCCGGCAACTCTTCTATTCCGAAACCCTTTAATGAATTAGTTTGAAAATGCTTGGTCAAACTTTCTAAAGCATAATCTTCTTTATAAATCCAATCTTCCAGATAAAATGTATGAAAATCTTCACCGAAGGTTTCTTTAAACTTACTCTTGAATTGCTTGGAAACTAAAATCTCACTCGGGTTAAAATTCTGCAACAATTTATCCACATATTCTTCATTCCCCTGAGCTGTTAAAAACTCTCCCGTTGACACATCTAAAAAAGAAACACCTAAAAATTTCTTCCCGAAATGAACAGAAGCTAAAAAGTTATTAGACTTTGCCTGCAGTACCTCATCATTCATTGCTACACCTGGCGTTACCAACTCGGTTACACCCCGTTTTACAATAGTTTTGGTCATCTTAGGATCTTCTAATTGGTCACAAATCGCGACACGAAGTCCTGCTTTAACCAATTTGGGCAAATACGTATTTAAAGAGTGGTGTGGAAAACCTGCAAGTGCTGAATTTTCTCCTCCGTTATTTCGATTGGTCAATACAATTCCAAGTATATTGGCTGTACGCACAGCATCTTCTCCAAAAGTTTCATAAAAATCTCCTACTCTGAATAATAAACAAGCATCAGGATATTTCGCTTTGATGCTGTTGTATTGCTGCATTAACGGAGTTTCTTTTTTTGCTTTTTCTTTTGTTTTAGACGCTTCTTTCTTAGCCACAATTTTTAATTTTTAGTCTATTTGCGAAGGTAAGAATTTCAAATTCAATAGCAATATCAAAATTCAATTACAATTAACTCCGTTTATAAAACTATCAAACTTTGTATCTTTGCAACTTTGTGACTTATCCACTGTATCAAATGAGAAAACTAGCCAACGAAGAATTAAACCGCATTAGTAAAGAAGAATTTAAACAAGCTGAAAAAACACCTATTATTGTCATTCTGGACGACATTAGAAGCTTACACAACATCGGTTCCGTTTTTAGAACGAGTGATGCTTTTTTGTTGGAAAAAATATATTTGTGCGGCATCACGGCTACGCCTCCAAACAAAGAGATACACAAAACAGCACTTGGCGCAACGGATACTGTGACTTGGGAATATGCAAAAGATGTTTTGGAAGTTATTCAAAAACTAAAAGAAGAAAAAGTTAATATCTTTTCTGTAGAACAAACTGAAAACTCAATTATGCTGAATGATTTTCAGGTTGAACCAAATGAAAAATATGCTTTAATTTTTGGTAACGAAGTTAAAGGTGTTTCTCAAAAAGCTATCGATATGAGCGATGGTGTTATTGAAATTCCGCAATTAGGGAGTAAACATTCGCTAAATATTTCGGTTAGTGCGGGAATTGTTATCTGGGATTTGTTTCAGAAATTTTTTGAGAATAAAGAGTAAAGAAAATAGATCTTAATTTCTACTCTTATTAAAATCTCTTAGTCTTTTATTCAAAATTTTTAATAATTCATCATGCCTTATATCTAAAAAAGTGGTCTGAATGCTATATTTTGAGTTAGCAATTTTTTTTGGAGTAATTCTATTAAATAATTTATAAAACCAAGTCTTTGAATATTTCATTGAAGTCCCTCTTAATTCAACAAATATAAATCTATTCGACACAAAGCCTTTGTGATAGGTTTTTACTAAAAAAAACGATTCTATATCTTCAAACTTTACGACCCTATCTTTTCTTAAGAATATGGATATAATAACTTCATCATCTTTAACAATTAACATTGGCGTCTTTTTTGAAAATAGATAAATAGAATGAACAATCCCAAAACTAAAAAGAATTAAACCCAATAACAGCATAATACTTTTAAATGGCTTAATATCAAAATTTATCATTTCATCAAAGAAAAAAACAAATGCAATTACAAAAAAACATCCAACTGAGAAAAAAATAGCCGCCTTTTCTTTATTTACAAATATGTTTTTAACATTTTCCAAAACAAACTTCTATTTTCTAACCTCTATTTTCTAACCTCTATTCTCTATCTTCTTTTTTACTTCTTCCAAAATCAAAACATAATCTTCTTGGCGTTTCACAAAATCAAAATCAGAAACATCAATAATTAAGACGTTCAAATCGGTTTGTGTCTTGATGTAATCCAAATAACCGCGATTGATTTTATCTAAATATTCCGCCGGAATTTCTTGTTCGTAACTTCTGCCGCGCTTTTTGATATTTCCTAAAAGACGATCGGTATTTTGATACAAATACACATACAAATCCGGCTTCGGCATTTCTTTGTGAATAATATCAAACATTGTTTTGTATAAACGATATTCGTCTTCCTGCAGCGTTACTTTAGCAAAAATTAAAGATTTGAAAATGTGATAATCGGCCACAATAAAATCTTTAAACAAATCAAATTGTGCCAAATCATCTGTTAATTGTTGATAACGGTCGGCCAAAAAAGACATTTCCAATGGAAAAGCGTAGCGATTCTGATCTTTATAAAACTTGGGTAAAAAAGGATTATCCGCAAAACGCTCCAGAACCAGTTTAGCATTACAATCTTCTGATATTTTAGTAGCCAATGTTGTTTTACCGGCTCCGATATTTCCCTCTATTGCAATATAATTGTATTGCTCAATTTCTAACGCTGTTAAAGGTGAAACTATTTTTTGGGAAACCACTTTACAATTTGAATCATCTTCGGTTTCCTGAAGCAATTCAACAACTGTTTTTTTCAAGATAGGATGCTTCCATTGTGTATCAAGATCAACAAACGGCAATAGCACAAACTTTCGATTTTGCATTTGTGGATGCGGAACTGTTAACTCTGCCGTATTAATAACGTCTTCATTACAGGCAATAATATCCAAATCAAGTGTTCGAGCCTGATAACCGGCTCCTTTACTTCTGGTTCTGCCTAATTCCTTTTCGATCTTTAAAAGCTCTTTTAAAACTTTTACAGGTGATTTTATAGTATGAACTACAATTGCCAAATTCAAAAAAGCATCGCTTTCAAAACCCCAAGCCGGAGTTTCATAAACTTTTGACACTTTTACCACCGTAGCAATCCTTTCATGGATAAGCTGTATCGCTTGCTCTATATAGTTTTGTCGGTTTCCTTGATTGCTCCCTATGGAAATAACTATTTGCTTTTGGCTCTTCATACGAAAGCAAAATAACAAACTATTTTACACTTAAAACGGAACAAATTTATTTTTTTATGAACATGTAACATTTTAACATTTTAAAAGACATATTAGTTCAGATTATTTAATAAAACGAAAATGAAATTTTTAGGAAATGTATTAGCCACTATTGTGGGTATTTTTATTTTTTGCATGTTGTTTTTCTTCGGACTGCTTTTTATCAGTGTAATAGCAGGCGGAGATGGCGATAAAATTACACTAAAAGATAATTCGGTTATTGAACTGGATTTATCGAATATAACTCTTGATTATGCCGGAAAAGTAAATTTTAAAGACTTCAATTATATTGAAACCAACCATAATGGCCTGACAGATGTTTTAAATGCTATTGATTATGCTAAAACAGACGAAAACATTAAAGGAATTTCTATTCTGAATAACTTTTCAGAATTAGGATTGGCCCAAAGTAAAGCACTTCGCGACAAATTGGAAGATTTTAAAAAATCAGGAAAGTTTATAGTTGCTTATTCCAATTATCTGACACAGAAAGATTATTACCTGAACTCGGTTGCCGATACTTTGTATTTAAATCCTGTGGGAGAACTTGATTTTAAAGGATTGAGTTCTGAAATTCTGTACATGAAAGAACTTCAGGAAAAAACCGGTATCAAAATGGAAGTTATACGCCACGGAAAATACAAAAGTGCCGTAGAACCTTTTCTTTCTCAAGAAATGAGCCCTGAGAACCGCGAGCAAATGACCGTTTTACTAGAATCAGCATGGAAAACCATTGTTGATGATATTTCTATTAGCCGTAACATTTCAGTTGACAGTTTAAACAGCATTGCTAATTCATTAGGCGGACGTACTCCCGAATTAGCTTTAGCAAAAAACTTAGTCGATAAAATAGCTTACGAGGACGTTTATCACGATGCTATTAAAACGGCTCTAAAAGTGAAACCTTCTGACGATTATAACAAGATTGAAATCTTAGATTATGCTAAAAAAGTAGCTACAACTGCAAAAGATTTCGACAAAGATGATATCATTGCCGTTATTTATGCACAAGGCGAAATTGCCGGTGGTGAAGGCGACATTAATGTTATCGGTGAAGGTGCTATTCGAAAATCATTAGAAGAAGCTCGTAAAAACAAAAATATTAAAGCTGTTGTTTTACGCGTTAACAGCCCGGGAGGAAGCGCTTTAACTTCTGACTTAATCTGGAGAGAAATTGAAATCACTAAAAAATTAAAACCTGTTATTGTTTCTATGGGTAATTATGCAGCTTCCGGCGGTTATTACATTTCTTGTAATGCCAATAAGATTTTTGCAGAACCTAGCACTATTACCGGATCGATCGGAGTTTTCGGCATGTTGCCTAATATGAACCAATTGGCTAAAAATATCGGAATTAATGCAGAGCAGGTTAAAACCCATGAAAATGCCAGCGGTTATAGCATTTTTGAACCTTTAGATGATAATTTTAAAAACTTTACGCTAGAAAGTATTGAAAATGTATACGACACTTTTGTAAAACGTGTTGCTGACGGTCGAAAAATGTCAACTCAAGCCGTTGATGCCATAGCACAAGGAAGAGTCTGGACCGGAGCTGATGCTCTAAGAATCGGATTAGTAGACGAATTAGGCGGATTAGACGATGCTATTGCTTATGCTGCAAAAGTGGCTAAGACCGATTCTTACAAAACAAAGAATTTCCCTGAATATGAGAAAAACTTTCAGGATCTGTTAGCGAACTATACCGGATTAGCTATGTTCAAAACACGCGAACAAATGATAAAAGAAGAGATCGGAGAAGCTAACTATCAAGTCTTGGAACAAATAAAACACGTTCAAAACCGTAAAGGTATTCAAGCTATTATGCCTTATGAAATTAAAATTGAATAATATTTCCAGAAAATAAAAGTAAAAAGCCATTCACAAAGAGTGGCTTTTTTTATGCTTGTTTAAGTATATTTGTGTAATTTTAATCGGAATGAGTAGTAAGGAAAAATTTTTAGCCCAACGCATCTATTTTACATTAAGTGCCCTTTTTATATGTTCTCTGGTCGTTTCCAACCTAATTTTTCAAAAGTTCTTCTATTGGTATCCATTCGGAGATGTTGAAATTTTCGGCGCCAAACTTTTCGAAATATCTGTTGGAATTATTCCCTATCCTATTACTTTTTTGGTAACCGATATCATTTCAGAAATCTATGGAAAGAAAAAGGCTAATCAAATAGTTACAACCGGAATTTTTGCCTCTGTTTTTTCTCTGGGAATTATTTACACTGCGAATCTGGCTCCGGCCATGGAAAGTTCGCCGGTAAACGATGACCTCTTCACTAAAGTTTTCGGGCAAACAGCCTTAGCAGTACTAGCTTCTATGATTGCTTATTTAGCAGCTCAATATATTGACATTCAGGTTTATCATTTTTGGAAAAAAATCACAAAAGGCAAAATGCTATGGGTTCGCAACAATTTTTCAACTATGACCTCGCAAGCCGTTGACACATTCTCTGTGTTACTTTTACTATGTGCTTTTAAAATTTTGCCTTGGACACTGTTTGGAAAACTTTTCGTAAGCGGGTTTGCATTCAAAGTTTTTATCGCTTTGCTAGACACTCCTTTTATGTATTTAGCTGTATATTTATTCCGCAAAAAGTTCAGACTGAATGTAAATGAAGAATTATTCATCGATTAACTTCATTTTTTTAACGTAATATTAAATATTTTTAAACCGATAGCTTTTATTTTTGTAAAATATTAGTCCATTTTTAACACTAAAACCCCAACACGTCATGCTAAAAAAGATACTAAAAGGCGTTGGAATTTTCTTATTGATATTCATCATTGCCTTAGCTGCTGCTCCATTTATTTTTAAAGACAAGATCAAAGCACTTGTTTTAAAATCCATTAACGAAAATGTAGACGCTGAAGTGTCGTTTGCCGACGTGGATCTTAGTTTATTGCGAAATTTTCCTAATGCTAGTGTAAACATATCTGATCTAAGCATCATTAACAAAGCCCCTTTTAAAGGAGACACCTTGTTTTATGCCGGAGATCTTAATGTAAAAATGAGCATTAAAGAACTTTTTAAAGGCGAAAATGAAGCTATGAGCTTAGAAAGTTTCTCTTCTTCAAATGCTTTAGTGAATTTGATCATCAATAAAGATGGGATTGGCAACTACGATATTGCTTTAAAAACAAATGAAGAAGATACTAAAGATGATTCGGAAAGCAAACCTTTTAACCTTAACATTCAAAACTACGAGATCAACAACCTGAGAATGGTATATTTTGATGAAGGTTCTAATATGAAACTGGCATTAGATAGCCTGAATCATAGTGGAAAAGGGAATTTTGCCGAGCAAAAACTGGATTTAGATACTAAAACCACAACCAAGCTTTCTTTTGACATGGATGGTACAAACTACATGAAAAATGTAGCTTTGTCTTTAGATGCCGTTTTAGGAATTGATCTAGACAATATGAAATTTGAATTTAAAGACAATAAAGCCTTAATCAATCAGCTTCCTTTAGAATTCAACGGCTTCCTGCAAATGGTAGATGACGGACAATTATACAACCTTACTTTCGGAACACCTGATTCTGATTTCAAAAATTTCTTAGGTCTGGTTCCCGAAGCATATTCCGGCGATATCAGCAAAGTAAAAACAACCGGAGAATTTAAAGTTTCCGGAAAAGTAGACGGAAAACTAACCGATACAACGATTCCTAAATTCAATATTGAATTGGCTTCTAAAAATGCGTCATTCCAATATCCTGATCTGCCAAAATCGGTTAAAAATATCGTAATCGATACACATATTGTAAATGAAACCGGTGATATGAAAGACATTTATGTGAATCTGAATCAATTATCGTTTGCCATTGACCAAGATGTATTTAATGCAAAAGCCAATATTAAGAACCTAACGGAAAATGCTTTGGTAGACGCTGAATTAAAAGGTGTAATCAACTTAGCTAATGTTACTAAAGCATACCCGGTAAAATTAGACCAACCTCTTTCAGGAATTTTAAAAGCTGATGTTGCTACAAAATTTGACATGAAATCTGTTGAAAACAGCCAATATCAAAATATACAAAACTCAGGTAATATCAGTTTAACAGGATTCAACTATGAAGGACCGGAATTAGCAAAACCATTTAAAATCAATAACACTTCGATCACTTTTAATCCAAACCAGATTAAGTTAAATGATTTTGATGCTGTTACCGGATCGAGTGATATTAAAGTAAGTGGCGGATTAGATAACTTCTATGGATTCTTGTTCAAGAACCAAACTTTAAAAGGAAACTTTGATTTAGCTTCTAACAAACTAATTGTTTCTGATTTTATGGCACCTACGACCACTACGGATGAAACAACAGGAAAAACAACTACAGAAGCAGTTAAAATCCCAGCTTTTCTGGATTGTACTTTATCTGCTAAAGCCAATACTGTAGTTTACGATAATTTAAACCTAAAAAATGTTTCCGGTAATTTAGCTATTAAAGATGAGGCAATTACTTTAAGCAATCTTAAAATGGATGTTTTCGGAGGAAATATTGGTTTAACAGGAACCGTTTCAACTAAAGAGAGCAAACCAAAATTCAATATGGATTTAGGACTGAACGGTGTTAATATTGCCGAATCTTTCACACAAGTAGAAATGTTAAAAAGTATTGCTCCGATTGCCAATACTATCAACGGTAAACTAAACTCAACAATTAAGTTGTCCGGAGATTTAACTGACGATATGACTCCTGACTTAAAAACTATTTCAGGTGATTTATTCGGGCAATTATTGTCAACTTCTGTAAACACAGAAAATTCTAAGTTATTGTCTTCATTAGCCTCTAATGTTCAATTTATAGATGTAAGCAAATTGAATTTAGACGATGTAAAAGCCTCTTTAACATTCAAAGACGGTAAAGTTGCTCTAAAACCAATGAACTTAAAATATCAGGATATCAACATGACTGTTGACGGAACACATGGCTTTGACCAATCCATGAATTATAACGTTACATTTGATGTTCCTGCTAAATATTTAGGCACTGAAGTTAACAATCTGATTTCAAAACTTTCTGCTTCAGACCAACAGAAAATCGAAAGTGTTCCGGTTACAGCAAATCTTACAGGAAGCTTTACCAATCCTTCTGTAAAAACAGATCTAAAGCAAGCTACTACCAACTTAGCTTCACAATTGGTTCAAATGCAAAAAGAAAAATTAATCAATCAGGGAACAGGTGCATTAAGCAATTTATTAGGCGGAAACAAAGATGCTTCTTCTAATTCAACCACTTCTGATTCTACTAAAACAGAAACTAAAGAAGAAGTAAAGAATACTGTAAAAGATAAAGCAACTAATGCTATCAATAACTTATTCAACAAGAAGAAAAAAAGTGAATAAACCTTAAAAAATAAGCATAAAAAAGCCAGTTTAAAACTGGCTTTTTTATAGTGATAATTTTACGACATAACCTTCATAAGTTCGGACATTGAAAACCGTACCATCTTCAAACATCAGGTATTGCCCTTTTATACCGGTTAATGTTCCTTTATAATCAGGCACTTTTTCCAGATTTAAACTACTTACTTTTTTAGGATAATGCAAAACCGGATAATGCAAATCATAAATTTTAGCATGTTCTGTATAATACGGTAAAATATCTTTGGGCAACCAGTCCTGCACTTTTTCTCTTTCTTTTACCAGATCAGCGTGGATAACCTCATTTTTCAACATTTTCTGCCAACTTGTTTTATCCGTAAAATGGCTTTTTAATGCTACTTCCGTAATTCCGGCCAAATACCTGTTAGGAACTTCAACTATCGGAACGGCTTCAATAGCACCCTGATCGATCCAACGAGTAGGAATCTGCGTCTTTCTCGTCACCCCTACTTTTACTTCACTTGACAAAGCCAAGTAAACAATATGTGGCTGCAATTGCACTCTTTTTTCATATTCTAGGTCTCGGTCTTCAATATCCAAATGAGCTGTACTTAATTCCGGCTTCATAATCCAGTCTCCTACCGCCGGGCTCTTCATAAAGCAATCGTAACAAAACCCTTGTCGGAATATTTTTTTAGGCTGTCCGCAATTTAAACATTGATATCCTTGAAATTGAATTTCCAAATCTTTACCCAAAATCTGGTTAAGGTTTAAAAAACTATCTTCAAAAACCAGATAATAATCTATAGGATCTGTTAATTCTGTCTGCATTTTTTGAAGAACTCCGTGGTATGTCATTACTATTTTGATTAATAATTAGATCTAAAATTTAAAAAAAATATTATTTTTGGTAAAGTTATAATTCATAAATTGTAATTCATAATTATACTTTTTAAAAATGCCATTACCTATAATTAATTCTATTGCTTCATGGCTTCTTAAAAAACGAGTCCATCAAATGGAATTGTTTTTAAAATATCCTCATGAAGTACAGGAAGAGTTACTTTTCAATCTTTTGAAAGTAGCTGAAAATACTGTTATAGGTAAAAAATACGACTTTGCCTCTATTAAAAGCTACGAAACTTTTTCCGAACGTGTTCCTATTTCTTGTTATGAAGACTTGGAACCTTTAATAGAACGAACACGCAGAGGCGAGCAAAATGTTTTTTGGCCTACTTCCATCAAATGGTTTGCTAAATCCAGTGGAACTACCAATGCCAAAAGCAAATTTATTCCGGTAAGCACCGAAGCACTGGAAAACTGCCATTACAAAGCCAGTAAAGACTTACTTTGCTTGTACCTGAACAACAATGAAGATTCGGAATTATTTACTGGCAAAAGTCTGCGGTTAGGAGGTAGTAAACAATTATATGAAGACAACAATACTTTTTTCGGAGACCTTTCAGCTATTTTAATTGACAATATGCCCATTTGGGCAGAATTCAGTTCGACTCCCAGCAATAAAGTGTCGCTGATGGGCGATTGGGAAACCAAACTTCCGGCTATTATAAACGAAACCATTCAAGACAATGTTACTAGCCTGGCAGGCGTTCCGAGTTGGATGATGGTTCTGCTTAACAAAACATTAGAAACGACAAAGCGGGAAAGCATTTTGGATATTTGGCCCAATGTAGAAGTTTACTTTCACGGAGGTGTAAGTTTTGAACCTTATAGAGAACAATATCAGAAATTATTTCCTAAGAAGGATTTTAATTTCTACGAAATTTACAATGCTTCCGAAGGCTTTTTTGCACTCCAAGATCAGAATAATTCCAATGAGTTATTACTAATGCTGGATTATGGCATTTTTTACGAGTTCATTCCGATGGAAACCTTTGGTACACCTCAGCAGAAAACAATTCCGTTACATCAGGTAGAATTACATAAAAATTATGCTTTGGTCATCAGTACTAATTCAGGATTATGGCGCTACTTGATCGGTGACACCGTTCGTTTTACATCGCTCAATCCTTACAGGATAATGGTAACAGGAAGAACCAAACACCATATTAATGTTTTCGGAGAGGAACTCATGATCGAAAACACAGACAAAGCGCTAGCCAAGACTTGTCAGGAATTAGGATGCGAAGTAATTGATTATACTGTGGCACCTATTTTTATGAAAGAAAAAGAAAAGGGGGCTCATGAATGGTTGATTGAGTTTAAAACCTATCCTATGAATACAGAGCATTTTGCTTTACTTTTAGACAAGAATTTACAAAAGCTCAATTCTGACTACGAAGCCAAAAGACATAATAATATGACGCTTAATGCGTTAAAACTAAATATTGCTCGTCCACATTTGTTTTATGACTGGCTAAAGGAGAAAGACAAATTAGGCGGACAACACAAAATTCCAAGACTGTCTAACAGCAGAAATTACTTGGATGAATTATTAAAAATGCAAATCCTACAAATAAAATAAAATGAAACATTGTATTAAAATTGTAAGCTTGGTAATGATAATTGGTGTAACTTTGGCTTCTTGCGGACCTAGACGATACAAATGTGGCCCTTACAGAAAGTGCGAAATAAAAAAACAAAATACTGAAAATCACCCTATAATCGAGTTAACAAAAGAAAAGAAGGCTGATTGTTAAAAAGTTTAGTCTTAATTAAAAGCATAGCGCGACCTAACTGTATTAGGTCGTTTTTTTTTGTCTTTAATCGATTTTTACAACATCTTTTTTTTATTATGTGATAAAAATCATAGGAAACTTATATTTTTGCACGCGTTTCTTAACAGAAAACTAACTAAAAATTAACCAATCCCTATTTTATGAAAAGACTAACCGTTCTTTTACTGCTTGCTCTTTTTACGCAAATAAAGATATTTTCTCAAGAACCTCAACGTGTTGAAGGATTAGATTCAATCGTTGATATTTTAAATACTTCAACCAAAGGTATCCGCTATGTCCTAAGTGATACCGGAATTAACTCTGAGCTATCAGAAGTAGGAACTTCTTTTTTTATGAATAAATATATTATCTTATCTAATAAAAAAAGAAGACATTACGAAACTACTAAAAATGAAAAAACAAATACCTTCAACAACAATCTTTACTGTGTTGATGTTGATGCAGAAGGAAACTTATCATTTCCTCTATTGTTTTCATCAGCCTTAGATTCTAAAAGTAATGAAGGTTCTTTAACTTTTACTCCTGATCAACAAACTATTTATTTTACACAGGAAACAGATCCAGAATCCGGAAAATTTGAATTATTCAAAGCTACTTTGGCTAATGAAGGTTCTAAAAAATATTGGTCAGACATTACAAAAATCGACTTAGATAACGGTGATTATTCTATAGAAACGCCAAGTGTTTCTCCTGATGGAAAAAAATTATATATTTCGAGCAACAAGCCTGGCGGACTTGGAGGATATGATATTTATGAAGTAGATATTTTAGAAAACGGAAGTTTCGGGAAAATGAAAAATTTAGGACCAAACATCAACACTTCTGAAGATGATAAATATCCTCATCTGACTCCGAATGGAAAATATTTGTACTTTTCTTCTAAAGGGCATTTAAACATGGGGGGGTATGATGTTTTCAGATCTTCAATTGTAAACAATGAGTACTTGAAAGCTTTGAATTTAGGACCGACTTTAAACTCAAGAAAAGACGATTTGGCTTTTGTTTTAGTTAGTGACAAAAAGGGATATGTTTCAACAGATAAATCAGGAGTAGACAATTTTGACATTCTAAAATTTGAAATCAAAGATTTAGAGAAAAACAACAAAACATTCCAAATTGTAGAGAAAAATTCTCAATTACCATTACCCAATGCTAAAGTAACCATCAAAGATGAATTTGGTAATATAGTTTCTCAAACTGTTTCAGACAATAACGGAAATATCAAAGTAGACATTAACCCTATTTCTTATAACTATATTAGTGTTGAAAAAGACGGATATGAAAATTATGAAAATGATTTTACTTCTGAAAACATTTTAAAAAATCCAATTGTCTTAACTCAGGCTAAACCTATTATTACGGAAGATGCTATCGTAATTGAAAACATTTATTTTGATTTTAACAAGGCATCCATTAAACCGGAATCTGAATTATCTTTAAATAAAATTATAACGGTATTAGCAGAACACCCGGAATTTAAAATTGCTATTAATGCACATACTGATACTAAAGGTTCTGAAAAATACAACCTTCAATTATCCAAAAAACGAGCAAAATCTGCTTATAACTATTTAGTTAAAAACGGTGTTGCTGCTGAGAAATTGACTTCAAAAGGATTTGGAGAATCTCAACCTTTGAAAAAATGTACAATTTGTACTGAGGAAGAAGATCAGGCAAACAGAAGAATTGAATTCAAAATCATTAAATAAAATATAATGAAAAAATTAATTGTATTACTGGCGATATCAGGAGCTCTTTTAACAACCTCTTGTTCCAGTGGATGGAGTTGCAAAGCCAGTTACTGCAAAAAAGATTCTACAACAAAAATGAAATCAAAGAATGCTGAAGCATAAAAATAAAAAGGGAAGTTTTAAAAACTTCCCTTTTTTTATTATCTATAATTTATCTCTTTTTTAAGAAGCAGTCTTTAAACGTTGTAATAAATTCTTGTTTAAACTATGTTCTGCAAAATTTTTAGTCACTACTAATTCTTTCTCAGAAGAACTTGGCAACTCAAACATTACATCTGTTAAAATAGCCTCGCACAATGAACGTAGACCTCTAGCTCCTAGTTTATACTCTAAAGCTTTGTCTACGATAAACTGTAATGCCTCTTCTTCCATAGAAAAATCAACATCATCCATTTCAAACAACTTTTTATATTGTTTTACTAAAGCATTCTTAGGCTCTGTTAAAATGGCTCGCAATGTTTTAGCATCTAGTGGATCCATGTGTGTTAAAACCGGTAAACGTCCTATAATTTCAGGAATCAATCCAAAATCTTTTAAATCTTTAGGTACAACATATTGCAATAGATTATCCTTGTCAATAGCATCTGTATTTTTAGAAGAACCATAACCTACAGCCTGACGATTTAAACGTTTGGAAATAATACGTTCGATACCATCAAAAGCTCCTCCGGCGATAAACAAAATATTTTGTGTATTGACCTCAACAAATTTCTGATCCGGATGCTTTCTTCCACCCTTTGGCGGAACGTTAACAACTGTTCCTTCTAATAATTTCAGCAATGCTTGCTGAACACCTTCTCCTGAAACATCACGTGTTATGGAAGGGTTGTCACTTTTACGGGCAATTTTATCTATTTCATCTATAAAAACAATACCTCGTTCAGCTTTTGAAACATCATAATCAGCCGCCTGTAACAATCGGGTTAAGATACTTTCCACATCTTCTCCTACATATCCGGCTTCTGTTAGAACAGTAGCATCAACAATTGCTAACGGAACATTTAACATTTTTGCAATGGTTTTAGCCACTAATGTTTTTCCGGTTCCGGTTTGTCCTACCATGATAATGTTACTCTTTTCAATCTCTACTTCATCGTCTAGTTGTTTTTGCAATAAACGTTTGTAGTGATTATAAACTGCAACACTCATTACTTTTTTAGTTTGATCCTGTCCGATGATATATTCGTCTAAAAACGCTTTAATCTCTTTCGGTTTTAACAAGACCAACTCGGCAAGCAAATCGCTCTTACCGTTTTGTTTTAATTCTTCTAATACAATGCCGTGCGCCTGCTCAATACAACGATCACAGATATGTGCATTTATTCCGGCAATCAATAAATTGGTTTCTGGCTTTTTTCTACCACAAAACGAACATTCTAATACTTCTTTAGCCATATATTTATCTTTGTTGAAAGATAAAAGGTAAATAAACTTTTCATTTACCTTTCACTATCAACCTTATTCCTTTTATCTGGTTAACACTTCATCAATCATTCCATATTCTTTTGCTTCTTTAGCAATCATCCAGTAATCTCTATCACTATCTTCATTTACTTTTTCAATAGTTTGTCCTGAATGTTTAGAAATGATTTCGTATAATTCTCCTTTTAATTTTAAAATTTCACGTGCTGTAATTTCAATATCAGAAGCTTGACCTTGAGCTCCACCAAGCGGTTGGTGGATCATAACACGAGAGTGTGGCAAAGCACTACGTTTTCCGGCTGCTCCTGCACATAATAATACGGCCCCCATTGAAGCTGCCATACCTGTACAAATAGTTGCCACATCCGGCTTAATGAATTGCATAGTATCATAAATACCTAATCCGGCATAAACTCCTCCTCCTGGTGAGTTTACGTAAATTTGAATATCTTTAGACGCATCTAAACTTTCCAAAAACAACAATTGTGCTTGCACAATATTAGCGATTTGATCATCGATACCGGTACCTAAAAAAATAATTCTGTCCATCATTAAACGAGAGAACACATCTAATTGTGTTACATTCAACTGACGTTCTTCCATAATATATGGTGTCATTCCTACCGGAGGCGTTACACGACTTGTGATTTTGTCGTAGTACAAACTGTTTATTTTGTGATGCTTTGTAGCATATTTTTGAAATTCTTTACCAAAATTCATACTGAATTAAATTAAGGGTTCATAAAAAACAAACGTCAAACTATAAAGTTTGACGTTCAAAGATAATTATTTTTTATGAAAAAATTATTCTCCGTACATCTCTTTAATAAACTGATCGTAGTTTACTTTTTTAGATTTAGCTCCTACTTTTTCTTTAAATAAGCCTAACATCTTTTCGCTCATCACTTGTTCAGACAAACGTTTTACCTCTTCTTGGTTAGAAAGTACACGAGCTACAATTCCTTCTACTTCTTCATCAGATGGATTTAATTGACCAAATTGAGCCATTTGTTTTTTGATTAAATCAGCTGTATGGGCTTTTAAATCTTCAAATTGAATTTGTAAATCATTATCTGCAATGATTTTATTTTCAATTAGCTGATAACGCAATCCTTTTTCAGATTTATTGTACTCTTCCTCAGCTTGTTCAACTGTTAATGGATTTTCACCAACTGTTTGAATCCATTTTTTTAAGAATTCAGCAGGCAATTCAAATTTTGTATTCTCAATTAGGTTTTCAATAACATCATTTAAGAATTTTTGATCAGCTTGTTCTGCAAATTGAGCTTCTGCATCTTCTTTAATTTTTGCTTTCAACTCTTCTACTGATGCTACTTGGCCTTCTCCGAATAATTTATCAAATAATTCTTGATTTAATTCTGCTTTCTCAACTTCATTAATTTCTTCAATTGTAAAATCAACATTGATATCTAAACCATGAACGTCATCATGAGAAACTTTTAAATAATCCATCAATTTGTGATCGTCATCAAAAAGTCCTTTAGTAGCTAAAGTTACTACATCACCAACTTTTTTACCTACAAATTGTTTTGCTGCCTTTTTATCTTTAAAAATATCTAATGTAATATTAGCCGAATTATTAATTCCTTTTTCTTCATTTGAAAAAGTACCACGGATATTACTATCTTCTGTTACTTTATCTTGAGGAACTAATTTTCCATATTGTTTTTGAATACGCTCAACTTGTTCATCCAACATTTTGTCGTCAGCTTCAATATCGAATTTTGTTACTTTACTTTTTGCCGCTAAATCAACTGTAAATTCAGGAGCAAGACCTAATTCAAATTCAAACGTAAAGTCATCACCGTCCCAATCGAAATCTTCAGTAACTTTTGGAAGTGGGTTACCTAAAATATCAATTTTTTCTTCCACCAAATAATCGTTTAATGAAGATTGCAACAATTTGTTAACCTCATCAAATAAAACTGATTTTCCGTATTGTTTTTGGATAAGGCTCATAGGCACTTGTCCTTTTCTAAAACCTGGAATATTAGCATTCTTTCTATAGTCTGCAAGTACTTTTTGTACTTTATCTGCATAATCTTCTTTTGAAATGGCTACTGTTACAATAGCATTTAATGCATCTACCTGCTCTCTTGAAATGTTCATTATGTTATTAATTTAATGTCATAAAATTTGGGTTGCAAAATTATAGATTTTTTACAACCCAAACAAGTTTTTAATTAATTGAATTTCAGTTTACTATTTTTTAGTTTTCATCCACAAATATTTTATTAAGAACGGATTGCAAAACAGACAGAATAATACTAAACAGCAAAGCACTTAAAAAACTATTCACATAGAAACCTCCTACGAAGTACCCGGCCAGCATTATGATTGCCGCATTAATCACCAAAAGAAATAACCCCAGTGTTAAAACCGTTGCCGGAATAGTTAACAATATCAAAAGAGGTTTAACAAAAACATTTAACAGTCCCAGAACAACAGCAACCACTAAGGCTGTCTGGATGCTATCTACAGTTATTCCAGGCAAGAAATGCGATAAAACTACAATCAAAACTGTAGTAATAATCAATTTAATAATTAATTTCATTTGTTTATTTTTTAGTTATTGCTTTAGACCTGAAATATAAAAATAAAAAAAGACACCAAAAAATGTCGGTGTCTTTTCTTAAATAAAATATATAACCCAAATTTATTTTCTAATTTGAACCTACAATATTAATACCCGGATAATCACTCACGTATTTCAAAGGTAGGTTTGCGTTATAATGTTGATTAATCAAATTAATAATTGAATTTGTAATAACAGCATATCCTCTAGCATTTGGATGAACACCATCTAATGAGAATAATACTTCATTTTCAGTCTCAATACCACTAAAGTAGTTAGCTGTAAAAATTTGTCCGGTTTCAATTCTTAGACCGCTTACTAATTGATTCATCAATGCATTCATATCTGCCACAGCTAAATTATTTGCAGTAGCTATAGATACAATAGTCGTATTGAAAGCATCAGTTGCATCAGCTACTTTTGCTTTTTCATTAGCTGTTAATACCCAATTATTTGCCATAGGGTAAGAAACTCCATTGATATTTAAACCTAAAGAAGTTAAAGTAGCAGAAGCACCTGCATTTACAGTTCCGATAACTGACGATGCCGGCAATACTACTAAATCATTAGCTGTTGCTTGACGAGCTTTACCATAAGCCGCCCCAATCTCATTAGCAACACTTGCCGGATAACCTTGCATTTGCAAAGCTCCCGAAATTTGCGCTGTTCTATCAGCAGCATCTGCGTCATAAATTAAAATCGGATTAGCAGAAGTTCCAGACAATGGATTTACTCTATCAGACTCTCCATAAGCTGTAAAAACAGCATCTAAAGGTCCGTATAAATTTGTATTCAACAAATCAATATTAGTCTGACCTCCTAAAGCGGCCGGAGATAATGGCGCATAAGGTACAGTTGTAAAATAAGGAATAGAAGTTACGCTTGGAATTGTTGCTACAACTCCTTTTGCTCCTCCTGAAATCAATGTATTTACTATCGATGAATAAACACTTCCAAACACCATTGCATTTGTAATGTCATTACCACCATAAGTCGAAGGATCTGTGTTTCCTGTTTCATTATGATCTGCAGCAGGTGTCATCCCATCTGATTGAGCTCCACCGTTTGTAGCATAAGACAATACATCATTTGACCCAATCCAGTTCGTAAAAAATGTTGGATTCATAGCCATAGCATCTTCTAAAACCGAAGCATTAGAACTACTTGCCATTCTAACGAAATATGGATTAGCTGCTCCAATGCTAATTCCTGCGATATTACCATATCCATTAGCCCCTAAATGAAAAGATTTAGCACCAGGTACCCCCATATTATTATAAGGTCCTGCATGAATATCTGACACTTCAATTGTTGGTGTTCCCACAATATTTTCCGGTCTACCTTGTGAAGCATCAATCACTAATCTTGTTGCTGCTATTTGAACTCCTCCAAGCATTAAACCCCCTAAATTGTTTACATCATCACCATAATATGGCTGAGTAAAACTTCCGCCACCTACTAAAGCAAATTGTTGTGCTAACATATTTGGATATGAATTCTCCTGACCTGTTCTGTAAACTGCTCCGTCCATATAACCGGCAGTCAAAGAATTCCCAACTGCTACGTAAGAAGTAAAATCAGCATCTCCCGAGGTGTAATTTGCATCCACATCATTTTCAAACTCCGGCTCACATGAAGCAAATCCGGCAGCTAAAATTGCTAAATATATAAATTTATTTTTCATTTTTTTCTTGTTTAAAATCAATATTAGAAACTATATGTTACCCCTAAACCAGGAGAAAATACTACAGATTTATAAGTACCTCCGAAAGACGGATTAGGTTGTCCTGAAATCGGATCTGTTGAATAATCATAAGAATTATCAATCTCATCAAAATGCAAATACAAGAATGAGAAGTCAACACCGAATTTTTGATTCAACTGATATGTTAAACCTCCTGTAAAGCCCATAGAATCGTTTCTTGGTGTTTCCGGAGCAAAATAACCATCTTGTACCGGACTTTGATCGTGATACCATCCTGCTCTAAAAGTAAATTTATCGTTTGCTTGATATTGAGTACCAATTCTAAACGTACTAGAGTTTTTATAGTTTCTTGGATTTAAAGATTCGCTTCCATTTGCAAATTTAACATCTAATGCTTTATAAGAATCCCACATAGTATAATTATAGTCAAATGCCATTAACCATTTATCTGTAATTTGATACGAAAAACCTACTGTTAACTCAGCTGGTAACGGAAGGTCTGCATCAAAAGTAGTATTTTGGAAACTTGGATCATTCGTTGCAAAATCCGGAACATTATAAAAATTAGCATCTCCTCCACGAGCTTCCATTGTGATTTCAGAACGGTAATTCATCCCCAAACGGATTTTATCAGTCGGATTAAACATAAATCCTAATGTGTATCCCCAAGCTGTAATACCTGAATCTTCGATAGTTAAATTAGTTGCTGTTCCGTCTGCTGATTGAAAAGCAGGATTCATTGTAACATCTCTATTAAATTTAACCATACCAATAGCATAGATAGGTCCACCACCTACACTAAAATGTTCTCCAACTCTAATAGAAACTGAGGGCTGAACAAAAATAGCTTGTAAGTCAATATTATTCACCAAGTGAGATCCTTCCCAACCTTGGTCCCATTCTACTGCACTACCATAAGGTGTATAAACAGCCAAACCAGCTGTTAACCAATCGTTCAAACGATACGTTGCATAAACTTCCAGTGGAGTTCCTACATTAGTTGTAGAGGCTGTCCAATTGTAAGTAGAATTTTGAAACTTAGTTTTAGCTACCAAAGCATTAGCTCCTATAGACAAGTTAAACTTATTTTCCAAATAAGCCATCCCTGCAGGGTTAAAAAATGAAACTTCGGCACTATTAACTACAGCTACACCTGTATGCCCCATCGCCAACTGCTTTTGCCCTTGCATTGCCACTCTATATCCTCCCGCATAAACAGAAGTACCAGCTAGTGCTAAAAGCGCTAAAGAAAGTAATTTTCTCATAATTCTGATTTGTTAGTTTTTTTCGAATAAAATTTCTACAATTCAAAATTATAACAAAATATGGAATATGCAATTTTTTACGCAAAAATATTATGAACGCATAATATTTTTATGTTTATTTTTTGATATACTCAAAAACAAAGTCGTAAAATAATTGTGGATTCTCAGCGTGTAACCAGTGGCCGGCTCCTTCTATTGTTTTCAGTTCCATCAAAGGAAATTGTTTTTTGATACTTTCAATATCAGCATCTAAAATATAATTAGAAACAGAGCCTCTTACAAACAAACAAGGTTTATCAAAATGTAGATATTCAGGTAATCCCTGACCGATATTCTCTATTTTTTTATTAAAGACTTCTAAATTGAACCGAAAAGCTAATTGCCCCGGTTCTTTCCAATACAAACTTTTTAACAAAAATTGTTTTGTTCCAAAATCAGTAATATATCGAGATAAAATAGCTTCTACTTCCTGACGAGATGGTTTTAAATTAAAATCAACAGCATTCAATCCTGCTAGAATTTGCTGATGATGTGGAGCATAATGTTTAGGTCCAATATCCGCAACTATTAATTTATCTACCAAATCCGGATTTTCGCAAGCCAATTGCATCGCTATTTTTCCACCCATAGAATGTCCTAGAACCACTATACTATTTAGTTGATGGAATCGGCAATATTCAAGCACATCTTGCGCCATAACTTCATAATCAAATTCTTCAGAATGAAAACTCCTGCCATGATTACGCATATCAAGCAAATGAACCTGATATCCCAACTCAGAAAACTTGAGTCCTAACGTTTTCCAATTATCCGACATTCCTAAAAATCCATGAAGAATTATAAAAGGTTTTCCGACTCCTTCTATTTTTGAATATAGCATTTTTGATTTTTTTAAATTATTTAGTACATTATAGTTACTATACTTATAACCACAAGTGTGGTTTTTATATTATTTTAATCGTTGTAAATACATATTTACGACATTTTCCAAACCAAGATACAGCGCTTCGGAAATCAATGCGTGACCTATAGAAACTTCCAATAAGCCAGGGATATTTTCTTTGAAAAATTTTACATTATCCAAACTTAAATCATGTCCGGCATTAATCCCCAATCCTAATTCATTAGCCTTAACAGCGGCTTTTACATAAGGCTCAATCCCTTTTAAATTCCCCAAGCCAAATTGGTACGCAAAAGACTCTGTATATAATTCAATCCTATCAGCACCTGTTTCCTTCGCTCCTTCTACCATAACTTCAATCGGATCTACAAAAACAGAAGTCCTGATTCCATTACGTTTAAACTCATCAATAACTTCAATTAAAAAATTTCTATGTTTAATCGTATCCCAACCGGCATTTGAAGTAATAGCATTATCAGCATCAGGAACTAACGTAACTTGCGTGGGTTTAATTTCCAATACTAAATCGATAAATTTTCCAACCGGATTTCCTTCAATATTATATTCCGTATAAACAACATTTTTTAAATCACGTGCATCCTGATAACGAATATGACGTTCATCCGGTCTGGGGTGAACTGTTACACCTTCTGCTCCAAATTTCTGCACGTCTTTCGCTACTTGCAATAAATCGGGCACATTGCCTCCTCTTGAATTTCGTAAAGTGGCTATTTTATTGATATTAACAGATAATTTTGTCATGTTTTTGTTTTATTTTTACAAAAATACAAAGTATACATGGCTTAAATGCTCTTTTTTGATTAATTTGCATAAAATTTTGGTTACCTATAATATATGAATCCACTTTTAGAATATCTCAACAATACCATAAAGCCACTCAAAAGTTCCCAACCATTAAAGGATGCTGAAGAGTTATTTTATGAATTGCCTTATTCTCATTTTCCAATTACGGAAAACCATATATATATAGGAACTATCAGCAGAGAAAATGCCGAAATCGGCTCTGCAGAAAATCTTATTTCTGACAAACGATATGATTTTGATCGTTTTTATGTGCGTTCGAACATGAACTGGCTGGATGTTTTAGAAGTTTTTGCTAAGAATGAAACCAATTTGGTACCTGTTTTAGACGAAAAAAATCAATATGTAGGATATTACGAATTGGAAGACGTTATTCGTTTTCTACATGAAACCCCTTTCTTAAAAGAAAATGGTGGCATTTTAGTAGTAAAAAAAGAAGCAAATGCCTTTTCTATGAGCCAGATTGCTCAAATAGTAGAGAGCAACAACGGAAAACTTTTAGGTTTATTTATTTCTAAAATAGATGGACACTTTGTTGAAATAACTGTAAAGGTAAGCCAAACCGGATTAAATGACATCATTCAGACTTTTAGACGATACGAATATGAAATCATCTCTGAACATCAGGAAGACACTTATTTAAAAAACTTAAAAGAACGATCGGATTATTTAGACAGATACCTAAATATTTGATATTATTGCAAGCGAAAAAAACACCAAGTATTTAATACGCTATGAAAATCGCAATCTACGGTCAATATTACCAAAGCAATACAGACGATATTGTCTCCAAAGTTATCACCATACTAAAGAAAAATAACTTTGAGATTTTTATAGAAAAAAAATTTGCGGAAAGTATTTCACCTCTTTTTACAAAAGATTACAAAACTTTTTCTTGTCACGAAGAACTAGACGACAACACCTCCTTTTTAATCAGCATAGGTGGAGACGGCACAATTCTAAGAGCCGTAACTTATATTCGTAATAAAAACATTCCTATTGTCGGAATTAATTCAGGTAGATTAGGTTTCTTAGCTACTGTTCAAATTGAGAATATAGAATTATTCCTTAATAAAATGATTCAGGGTAAATACACCATTTCCAAAAGAACTCTTTTAAGTTTAAGTTCTAAACCGGTAAATCACGATTTAGATGATTTGAATTTCGCGTTAAACGAAGTAAGTGTTTCTAGAAAAGACACTACTTCCATGATTACGATTGAGACTTATTTAGACGATGAATATTTAACTTCATATTGGGCAGACGGTTTAATTATTTCAACTCCTACCGGCTCTACAGGATATTCCTTAAGTTGCGGCGGTCCTATTTTAACCCCTGAAGTAAAAAGTTTGGTTATCAACCCTATTGCTCCTCACAACCTAAATGCCCGACCTTTAGTAATACCAGATGACACCGAAATAAAACTAAAAGTTTCAGGTAGGGAAAATGAATATCTAGTTTCTTTAGATTCCCGAATTACATCTGTTGATAACGAAACCATTCTTTACGTCAAAAAATCAGATTTTTCCATACAATTAGTTGAATTTCCGGAAGAAGGATTCTTAAAAACTATTCGAAAAAAACTACTTTGGGGTGAAGACCGAAGAAATTAGTTACTTAAAAATATAACATTTTGATTTTTTTACGTTTAAAATAAAAATTTCCATTACATAATGGTAAAGAAATCTATATTGTTATATTTGCAAACTGTTTAAAAAATGAAGCGCTTATTTTTTTACATATTAGTAGTATTAGGATTAAACCTATCACATAGCCAAATCAATGAATTAGGCTTATTTGTTGGTGGTGTAAACTATATTGGTGATGTAGGTCCAACGGATTATATTTCTCCCAACAATCCGGCTATCGGTATAATTTATAAATGGAACAGAAGTCCTCGTCATGCTTTTCGATTTGGATTTACTACAGGAAAACTGGAGTCCAAAGATATAGACAGCGACGTTCCAAGCCGAAATTTAAGAGGTTTTAGCTTTGAAAATAATGTTATGGAATTTTCAGCCGGACTAGAATTTAATTTTTTCGATTTTGATTTACATCAATCCGGATTCTTGATAACTCCTTATGTTTCCTCCGGAATTAATTATTTTATTTATAAAGAATTATATATTTTAAATGGCGAAAGCAAAGAAGATTACAGAGACAGTGCTTTTGCCATTCCTATGATTGTAGGTCTCAAAACACGTTTAAGCGAAAATATTATTTTAGGGTTTGAAGTAGGTGCTCGCTACACCTTTACAGATAATCTTGACGGAAGCAATCCTAAAAACGATAATTTTGAAACCTTGCGATTCGGTAATTTAAATAGTAACGACTGGTATGTTTTTACCGGTTTTACACTTACATATACCTTTGGTCAGAACCCTTGTTTTTGTGCAGAATAATTATGAGTTTAGTAGAACAAATAGATCCGAATAATTTACCCAAACACTTAGCCATCATTATGGACGGCAATGGACGCTGGGCAAAGCAAAGAGGGCTTTTGAGAACTTTAGGACACGAAAGCGGCACCAAATCTGTAAAAATAATCGTAGAAACTTGTGCTAAATTAGGAATCGAAAATCTTACTTTATACGCCTTTTCTACCGAAAACTGGAACAGACCTAAACTTGAAGTTGACACTTTAATGAAGCTTTTAATCTCTTCTCTTAAAAAAGAATTAAAAACTTTACTAAAAAACAATATAAGATTAAATGCTATCGGTAATTTAACAAATTTACCTAAAAAAGTACAAACAGAATTACAAGAGGTTATTGCAAAAACCGCTGATAATTCAAGACTTACATTAACTTTAGCATTAAGTTATGGCGCCAGAGAAGAACTGGTTCAGGCTGTTAAAAAAATTAGTGATAAAGTTAAAAATAATATAATTTCTTCTGACGCTATTGACGAAACAATTATTAATCAGCATCTTTACACGCATAATCTGCCAGATGTTGACTTAGTAATAAGAACAAGTGGCGAGCATAGAATCAGTAATTTTTTATTGTGGCAAATTGCATATGCTGAATTTTATTTCACAGATGTTTTGTGGCCTGATTTCAAAGAAGAAAATTTATATGAAGCCATCATTAGCTATCAAAAACGAGAGAGAAGATTTGGAAAAACAAGTGAACAAATTTCATAATAATAAAATGTTTAAAAAGAGGATAAAATTACTATTTGCCTTTATTATTCTAGGAAATTTCAGTACTATTATAGCACAGGAAACAAAATTAGAAAGCGGAAAAGAATATATTTTAGCTGATGTTGATGTAAGTGGTAAAATTCAATATAGCAAACAAACTGTTGTTACTTTTACCGGATTAGAAAAAGGACAAAAAATCATGGTTCCGGGGGAAGATATCAGTACAGCCATTAAAAAATTATGGAAACTGGGACTTTTTAACGATGTTGCTTTCTATATCAATAAAGTAGAAGGTGATAGTATTTACCTTGATCTTCATTTAAATGAATTACCGAAACTTTCAGATGTAAAAATCCAAGGTGTAAAAAAAGGAAAAGCAGAAGAGCTTATTAAAGATACCGACTTAAAGAAAGGTAAAATTGTTAATGAAAATTTATTGACAACGACCAAAAATTACATTGAAAATAAATACAAGAAAGACGGATTTTACAATACAAAAGTACACATTAACACCATTCAAGACACTATTGACTCTCAAGTCAAAATGGTTGTCAATATTGATAAAGGAGACAAAGTAAAAGTTAAATCTATTACGTTTAACGGCAACAATGAAATCTCCGATAAGAAACTAAGAAGAGCTTTTAAAAATACGAAACAAAAAAATCCAATCCGCATTTTTAAACGTTCTAAATATATCAAAGAAAAATACAAAGAAGATCTGGTATCTGTAATTGATAAATACAAAGAAAACGGATTTCGAGATGCCAGAGTAATTTCAGACAGTGTTACCTACAACAAAGATAAAAATATGATTTCCATCAAGGTTAACTTGGAAGAAGGAAAGAAATATTATTTTGGTAACATTCGTTATATTGGTAATACCGTTTACACTGAAAATCAGTTAAATCGTATTTTAGGTATTAAAAAAGGAGATGTTTATAATGGTGTTTTACTTCAAAAACGTATAACAGACCAATCAAAACCTGATGGTGAAGATTTAACCAATCTATACCAAAACAACGGTTATTTGTTTTCGAGCATTAACCCTGTCGAAGTAAAAACGTACAATGATACGATTGATTTTGAAATTCGAATTACAGAAGGGCCTATTGCTTACTTTAATAAAATTACAGTAGTTGGAAACGATAAAACCAACGACCATGTAATTTACCGTGAGCTTAGAACAAAACCAGGAGAAAAGTACAATAAAGCATTATTGATTCGTTCTATTCGTGAAGTAGGACAATTAGGATTCTTTGATGCAGAAGCTATTAAACCTGAATTTAAAAATGTAGATCCTCAAGCCGGTACAGTAGACATTGAGTATAGCGTTGTAGAAAAAGGATCCAGTCAAATTGAGCTTCAAGGAGGTTATGGTAGTGGTAGTTTTATTGGTACCCTTGGACTATCATTCAACAACTTCTCCATGCGTAATATCTTTAAAAAAGATGCTTACAAACCACTTCCTATGGGAGACGGTCAAAAATTAGCATTGCGTCTACAGGGAAGTTCCTATTTCAGAACATATAGTTTATCTTTCTCAGAACCATGGTTAGGAGGAAAAAAACCAATCAACTTTTCAACTTCAATTTCGCATAGTAAACAGTATTCTTATAACTATTCCACAAGAGATGTTAACAAAAGTCAAAGTTTTAGTATTACTTCATTAACCGTTGGTTTAGCTAAAAGATTAAAAGTTCCGGATGACTACTTTGTATTATCACAAAGTGTTTCATTCCAATATTACAATTTGAGTAACTACTACACAGGATTATTCACGTTTGGTGATGGTTCGTCAAGAAACTTAACATACACTGTTGCACTATCCCGAAATAGTAAAGGATTCAACCCTATTTATCCGACTTATGGATCTGAATTTACCATAAGCGGTAAGTTTACACCTCCTTACTCCTTATTTAACGGTGTAGATTATGCTACCCTTGGTGATAAGGAAGAAAATAAACAAAAAAATACCGGTGATAGTTATTTCAATGATAATGGCAATTGGGTTCCTTCAGGTTCATATATTGATTCAAACGGAGATGCAGTAGCAACTTATCAGGAAGCAGCAACAGATCAAGGTAAAGTAGACCAAGAACGTTTTAAATGGTTAGAATACTATAAAGTTAAATTTAAAGCAGATTTGTATACAACTATTTATGATAAATTAGTTTTAAGAACCCTTGGCGAATTTGGTTTTATGGGAGCTTACAACCAAGACAGAGGTTTAGTGCCATTTGAACGTTTCTATTTAGGTGGAGATGGTATGGCTAACTATTCCCTTGACGGTAGAGAAAATATCCAGTTGCGTGGTTATCCTAACAACTCTCTTTCTCCTATAAATAGTAGTGGGACTCAAATTGGAGCAACAGTTTATAACAAATTCTCACTTGAGTTACGTTATCCTATTACCTTAAGCGGAGCGGCTTCTATTTACGGATTAACTTTCTTAGAAGCTGGTGCGGCATTTGCAGATTTCAGTACTTATAATCCATTCTTAGTACAACGTTCGGCCGGATTTGGATTACGTGTATTTATGCCGGCATTCGGATTATTAGGAATTGACTTTGCGCACGGGTTTGACGCAGTACCTGGATCAACAACTAAAAGCGGATGGCAAACACACTTTATCATTGGGCAACAATTTTAATAATTTGACGTTTTTAATTTAATTTCAGTAAAGAGTGACAAAAAATTATCTTTAAAAACTAAATTTTTATGTACTTTTAACGATTAAAATTAAAAAGGCAACTATGAAAAAAATACTTTTTATTCTTCTATCAATTACTTCTACCTTTGTTTTTTCTCAAAGCAGAGGTATTCGAATTGGTTACATAGACATGGAATATATTTTAGAAAAAGTTCCATCTTATGCGGAAGCAAATAACCAGTTAGAATTAAAAGCCCAAAAATGGAAACAGGAAATTGAGGTTAAAAAAAATGAAATTACGAAGTTAAAAGATGCTCTAAAAGTGGAGAAACCTCTTTTAACAAAAGAATTAATTGAAGAAAGAGAAGAAGAAATTGGCTTTTTAGAAAAAGAACTTTTAGATTTTCAAGAAAAAAAGTTCGGTGCCCAAGGAGATTTAATCGTTCAGAAATCGACTATTGTAAAACCAATCCAAGATCAGGTTTTTACAGCTATTCAAGACATTGCTGAAAAGAAAAAATACGACTTTATATTTGATAGATCTTCTGATTTAACAATGCTTTTTGCCAAACAACAATATGATATAAGTGACTTAGTTATCAGAACTATACTTAGAGCTGAAAAAAGAGAAGAATTGACGAAGAAGCAATTAAAAGCGCAAGAAGCAAAAGAAGCGCAAGAAGACTTTTTAGATGAAAATCCGGAATTAGCTGAAAGACAAAAATTATTAGACGAAAAAAAAGCAGCTCGTGAAAAAATGCTAGAAGAAAGAAAGATTGCAAGAGAAAAAATGATTGAGGATCGCAAGAAAGCAGCAGAAGAAAAACGCAAAAAATTAGAAGAAGAAAAAGAGAACAAAAAAAATGGCACAGAAATTGAAAATAAAAATAGTGAAAATGCAGAGGGCGATAATGTAAGCGATAAAAAAGTAACTGAAGGTTCAACTTCTGAAAGTAAATCTGAAGCAGAAATATCAGCCGAAGAAAAAAGAAATGAAATACAAGAAGAACGAAAAAGAAAATTAGAAGAACGAAAAAAAGCCATCGAGGAGAAAAAACAAAAAGCTATTGAAGCCCGAGAAGCTGCTAAAAAGGCTAAAGAAGAAAACAACAACGAGAACAAAGAAGAAAACGAAAATCAATAAATTTAACTTAAGAGTACAAACATGAAACAAATTAAAACTTTAATTATTGCATTAGTATTATTTGTAGGTGCCCAAGTATCTGCTCAATCAAAAATTGCTCATATTGATGTTCAGGCTTTGATGACGAATATGCCGGAAATGAAAGCAGCTAAAGCTCAATTAGAAAAAATTCAAGAGCAATACGACAAAGAATACAAAACAATGGTACAAGAATACCAAACTAAATTGCAAAAATACGAGCAAGAAGCTCCAACAGCTGGTGAAGCTTTAAACGAAACTCGTTCTAAAGAAATGCAAGATATGGGTTCTCGCATCCAACAATACCAACAAACAGCTGGTAAAGATTTACAACAAAAAGAATTAGACTTATACAAACCGATTTTAGAAAAAGCTCAAGCTGCAATTCAAAAAGTAGCAAAAGCAAAAGGATTTGAATATGTTTTAGATTCTACAACAGGTAGCGGCGTTTTAGTAGCTAATGGTACTGACTTACTTGCTGATGTTAAAAAAGAATTAGGTTTCTAATTAATTCAAAAAAACTGAAACAAATCTAACTGTCCAAAAGTAATTTTTGGGCAGTTTTTTTTTAAATTTGTCAATATGGACATGAGCTCGCAACCTATCGGTTTTTTCGACTCCGGCATTGGAGGAACGTCAATCTGGAGAGAAGTTAATGCACTTCTGCCTCACGAGAATACTATTTATTTAGCGGATAGTAAAAATGCTCCGTACGGTTTAAAATCTAAAGAAGAAATCATTGCTTTAAGTATCAAGAATACCGAATTTTTACTAGAACAAAACTGTAAACTCATTGTTGTAGCTTGCAATACTGCTACGACTAATGCCATAAATGAATTAAGAGCAAAATTCCCTGTTCCTTTTATCGGTATAGAACCTGCCATAAAACCTGCAGCCATACAATCCAAAACACATAAAATCGGAATATTGGCTACTAAAGGCACTCTTAACAGCCAACTTTTTCATGAAAAAGCAAAAACTCATACAGATGTTGATATCATCGAACAAATCGGACACGGTTTAGTCCAATTGATAGAGAACGGAGACATGGATTCTCCTGAAATGGCAGAATTATTAGAAAACTATCTGCAACCTATGATAGCACAAAATATTGACTACCTTGTCCTTGGTTGCAGCCATTATCCTTACTTGATTCCTCAGATCAAAAAGATTATTCCACCTACTATCAAAATAATTGATTCCGGTGAAGCTGTTGCTAAACAAACTAAAAACATTTTAGACCAGAAAAAGATTCTAAATCCTTCTTTAGCGTTAGGAAATAAAGTTTTCTACAGCAATAGTGACATTACCGTTTTACAAAATATTTTAAATCAAAAAGAGAAAGTGTTTTTCTTAGATTTTTAACGCATTATTCCTCTTCTTTGAACCAAGAAGAATACATCACATAATTATTAGAAATACGCTCAATTTCTCCTGCAAAGTCACTTGCATTAATATCTTTAACCTTTTTTGCCGGAACACCTGCATAAATAGTCCCGGATTCTACAACTGTATTTTGAGTTATAACAGACCCGGCAGCAACAATAGAATTACTTTCAATAACGCAATTATCCATAACTATAGCTCCCATACCTATCAATACATTATCTTTCACTTTGCACCCGTGTACAATGGCATTATGACCTATTGATACATTATTTCCAATAACAGTTGGATGCTTTTGATAAGTACAATGAACTACAGCTCCGTCTTGAATATTTACTTTATTTCCAATGGTAATAGCATTGACATCTCCACGCACTACAGCATTGAACCAAATACTACACTCATTTCCTAAAGTTACATCTCCAACAATGGTTGCATTTTCTGCCACAAAGCAATCTTCCGGTATTTGCGGATATTTTCCGTTTACTTCTTTAATTAGCATATCTATAAAATTAAAAGTCCCGAAAAAAATCGGGACTTCAATATTAATATTATATTTTTAATTTACAGCAGGACAATTACAATCCCAAGCAGCAGGTTTACAAAATACATCAATACCTAAAGTAATTTGATGGAAACCTCCTGTATCAAACTTAACATCTCCCATAACATGAGAATAAGTATATGAAAACATGAACTGTTTATAGTTTACTCCAATTATTGGTGTTAACCACTGCAAACTTTGTGTATCAACTGCCTGACCTTTAAGATACTCTGTTTTATCAAAGCTTCTTCTATAAGAAAGACCTCCCCATATTCTACCAAAGTCCATACTTTTATAAACCTTTAAGTTTAAATCAAGTGCTCTTTCTGTAGTTTCTTCTGTATATTGAAACATAAAAGAAGGTTCATACATTAAACGATCACTGTCTCCAAAAACAGCTCCGGCACTCCATAAATACTTTCTTAAATTATCTGATTCAAAACCTTCAGTATAAATTTCTCTTCTGTTCGCCAAAAAATTCTTGATAGTAAAATGTGTAAAGAAATCCATATAATGGTATGAAGCACCTAAATCAACATTGAAATACGAATCTTTTTGGTAAACACCCCCATAAATAAACGGGTCAAAACCTTCAAATTCTGTTTCATCTAATTGACTTTGAATAAAAGCTCCGCTTAAACCAAATGACAACTGATTCAAATCAACTGTATTTCTAGAAAAACGAATATGGTGGGCATAGGTTAGTTTAGCTCCTTTTTGTGAATGATAACCATTCTTATCATTAAAGGCAATTAAACCAATACCTGATTTACCATCTTCATCAACTGCTGTATTAAAACTTAAAGTCTGTAATGCCGGAGCATCAGTCTGACCAAACCATTGTTGACGACCAGTTAATCTAATTTTTCCACAACTGGAAGCTCCAGCCATTGATGGGTGAATTAAATAGTAATTATCAGATAAGTAATCTGAATATACTGCTATTCCTTCTTGTGAAAAAGATATTTGTGAAAACAATACTACTAATAAAAATAAATAACTTCTCTTAAGATTCATTTGGGTTATCTTTTTAATGAAAAATGCGCTTTAAACTCTTTATTTACTTGATTTTCAATATATCCAACTGTAAACCAATAATCTGTTGACGGTAAAGGACGTCCATTATATGTTCCATCCCAGCCGTCGCCCTCAGGGCTTATTTGTTTTATCAATTTGCCATAACGGTCAAAGATATAAATTTTTGTATTATTTGTAACATTTAAACCAACAATATTCCAAGTATCATGGATTCCGTCTCCATTTGGTGTAAAATATTTAGGATAATCTATTACTGTTACTGTTTCTTGTAAGAATGTACATCCTTGGGTATCAACTACCGTTATTAAATGCTCACCGGCACT
>QKBC01000012.1 GCA_003246205.1 Flavobacterium haoranii
TAGTATTTTTGTTAAATTAGCAACCATGAAAATGGGAGGACTTAACTGATAAGAATATTAACTGAGGAGCCGTATGATGGGAGACTATCACGTACGGTTCTGTGAGAGGCTTAGGGTGAAATTCCCTTTGCCTACTCGACTAAAAAAGACACAGTAACATGAAACAATTACTAATTACTATTTTCTCAATTTTTTCTTTAATAAGTTTTTGTCAAACTACAAAAGAGATAAAAAGAAAACTCACTGATTTAGACCAAATTGAATATGTAAATGTTTTAAAATCAAATCGAGATATAAGACATGGAGGGTACAAATTGACCTATAATTGGAAGTTCTACCATGCTGTAAAATTGACTGGAGAATATGATATGGATAAGAAGGTTGGCAAATGGACTGAATACTACGAGTTTAATGGTAAATATGGTAAGGACATGCGGATTAGAACGATTACAAATTATCATGATGGACAAAAAAATGGTGAATTCCTTCATCTTGGCTACCATAAAGACACTATTGAGATAGGGAATTATTCAGCAGATGAGAAAACAGGAATATGGAAAACATTTGACAAAGGGACATTAATTGAAAAATATGATTATTCAAATGATAAGAGTTTAATAAATCCAACAAAAGAAAATATGGATTTTAAAGGAGTTGACGTAAAGCCAAAATTTAAAGACAGTAATTTAAATCAATTTTTAACTAATCAGCTAAACCCGATTAATTATAACAATCTTGAAAATATACAAGGTCAAATTATTATTACTTTCATCATTGATAGGGATGGGAATGTGAGGGAACCTGAAATTATTAAGAGTTGTTGTACTGAGCTAAATCAGGATTTTATTAAAGCAATCGAAAAAACAAGTTCTCATTGGGAACCTGCAATAGTAGAAGGAAAGAATGTAAGTTCGCAAATAAAAATTCCGATAGATTTTTTAATAGAATGGAAAAAGACAAAAACATTGATTTATTTATCGACTGGCAACTATTAACTGGCTACAACACGCGGTAATAAAACATTGCGCGGATAGTGCTATATTTGAGCAAAATAACAATTAATCAACGGCTTAGCAGGCTGATAAGTTTGTGCTTTGAAATGCGCAACGTTTCATACCGCCACCGTTACCAACAAGGCTAAAAGAACATCCTGCATAATTTGAATGAAACCCGATATGACAGCATTTTTTACAATATTGGAAATAAAAAAGCCGATATTTAAAGGGAATATCAAAAAAAAATTATTGCCCAGTAACTCTAAAGAGTTATTTATATATAGAGTCATATGACATCAATAGAAAAAATATTACAGGATAAAGGTCCACTGATGTCAAGTGAACTAGCTAGGGAATTGGAAAAAAAGGAATCAATCCCTTACAATACGGCAAGTCAGAGAATAAAAAGAGATAAGCAGATTATCAAAATAAAAGGATTTTTTCAAAGCGGACAATCTCTTTGCTATTTAGAAATTCATGAAGATGAAGAGTTATACAAAATTCTTAATGAGAACTTATTTAAATATGGTAGAAAATATTGGTATTGCTTGAATGCAATTAGACTTCATGGAGGAACAATCGAAAGAAAATATTTAGAATGCTTTACAAATTACCCTATTCTTCCTTTGCAAAAACATCTTCCTTTCGATAAAGTAATGCAAATGTTTGTGAGCGAAGAAATATTGGTATTTAGTGGTACTTATTATCATTTATCACCCAAATTTGGACAGCAAAGGTCAAGCACTCTTTCAGTTTCTACCATTGACTTTATAAAAAGTGATTTGCTTTCGAATTTTGAATCCTTGACTAAAAATACAGGACTAATATCATTTAACACAGGAGAATCATTTGCCGAACACGGAAAATTCCGTTGGGCTTTCAAAGGAGTATCTACGATTACAGGTTTAGTTAATAATGGAAAACCAGGATTTTTACTTGCAGATATATTGATTGGAACACCAATCTTTAAAGAAGACGTTTTCTTTTTTATTGAAAAGATTAAGCATGTTCAAAGTTTTAAGAATGCTGGAAAATTGATACCATTTTTATTAGTCGATAACCTAGATAAAGAAGCATTATTATATTTAAAGCAACACGGGATTGTTGTTGGGTTAATAGGTGAATTATTTGGTCAAAAATATGCAGACGCATTGAAAGAGTTAATTACAATTCTTAATAATGCGGGAGCAAGCTTAAAACAAACACCTGATAAATACTTAGATTTAATAAAGGAACTTAGAAAATATAATGAGGGATTGGTTAATAATATCAGGGGAACATTTTTTGAGTTTGTTGTTGGACATATTCATTCTATTGATAGCAATAGTAGTATTGACTTAGGGCGTGTGATTTCAGAAAATGGAGCACAACACGAAATGGATGTTATTGCTAATTATCCAGATAAAATAGTAATTGCAGAATGCAAAGCAGTCAAATCAAAAATTGATGTGGACTATGTTGACTTATGGTTAGGACAAAAATTACCTGCTTTTAAAAAATGGTTTGATAAACAAGAAACTTGGAAAAAGAAAAAACTTGAATTTGAGTTTTGGTCGATTAGCGGATTTACAGATGAAGCAATAACTAAATTGGATAAAGTTGTAAATTCAGTGACAAAATATAGTCTGAAATATTTCCAATCAAATGATGTGAGAAATAAAGCTAAATCAATGAATAACAAAAAATTAAAAGAATCTTTAGACGATTACTTTTTCAAAACTAATGTATAAAGCCCAGTTGGTAACACGGTATATAAAACATTTGGCAGGAAGTGCTAATTTTAAGGACCCTACATTAAATAAACTTTGTAACGGTTTGATAGGAAATCGCTTTGAAATGCCAAACGTTTCATATACCCATCCGTTGTATGAAACAGGGAAGGAGGACTTTTCGGAATCACACAATTAGCGGATATTATTCACCCGATAATCGTTTCGATTAGACCAACGACAGCCATTATTCGCAGACCAATTTATTTTGCAGATGATGATTGAGTTTGACTCG
>QKBC01000001.1 GCA_003246205.1 Flavobacterium haoranii
ACTCCCAAGGTCACCCTTGACGAGCTTGCCACTTGCTAATGCTTCCAGACGTTAACCTAGTGCATAAGAGACTTTCACTCTCTGGACTTTCTTTCCGTTGAAAGAATTTATATATATTTACCATTCAAGGCACACACAAGCGGTATAAAACATTGGGGTTTAAGTGGTTATGTAAGTGTTCTACCACGCATCAAGTTTGGGGTAACTGGACAGGAAAGTAGCCCGCAATCCCCAACGATTTCATACCGCCGACCGTTGGCGGTCATTGTAAAAAGACGACGACCGTAAAAAGCGGGGTCGCTGAAAACCGATTAGAGTAAGCACTAACAAATTAAATTTCAAAAATATGAAAACAAAAATGTTTATGATTTTAGCACTTATGCTTATGACTTCAATAAATATGTATTCTCAGTACAATGTTATTGAATGTGAAAAAACTCACCCAAATTTACAAATCATACAAATTGACTATACAGGAATTAGTACACTCGTTTTCATAAAGTACACTAATAAAGGAAGTGGGTGGATTAATATTGGTGATAAAACACATTTGAAAGATACGAAAAGTGACAAAGTCTACTACATGTTAAATAGTATCAATATTCCTTTGAGTGACGAAGGAGAACCCAAGATGCACGTTTTAGATAGGGAAGACCAAGTTCACTATTTTTGCTTAGAGTTTGAGAAACTGCCTGAGTCCGTTGAAAAATTTAATTTGATAGAGGACGAAACAAGTCCAAACGGATTTAATATTTATGGAATATCATTTCAAAAGGATAAGAAAACTGAATTTGTGAATATAGATGATTTTATTAAAACTTCACCAGTTAAAGAATATGGTTACAATATGAAAGACGGAAATTTAATATTTTATTATAAACATAAAGGGATGTCATTATCTATGACACTTTTTACGGATAACAACTATGGTAACTATTATCAGGCGTGGATAAATATTCAAAATTTTACAGGAAAAAATTTATTGTTAGACCCAAATAGAATAACATCAAAAACCTTCATTAAAAAAACAGAAGAAGTTAAAGACCTAAAAGTTCTTTCTTATGAAGAATACATGAAAAAAGTAAAAAGAAGCCAGTCTTGGCAAAATTTTGCTGTTGCATTTGGTAATAGTTTAGCTGCAAGTAATGCTGGATATTCATATTCAACAACGAATTCTAGTGTGACAGGTGTAACTAATTCTTATGGTTCTGCTTCTGGTTATGTTGGAAATACATATGGTTACGCAAGTGGCTATTCTTCTTCTTATTCTACAGCTTATGGTCGTAGCAGTACAAGTTCCTACAATGGAGCAGCAGCTTATGAAGCTCAACAGAATGCAAATGCACAAACGAACGCCTATATATCTAACCAATATCAAATTAAAAATCGATTATCAGAAGGTTATGTAAAAGCTAATACATTGGCTAATCAAACGGAATTTATGGGCTATTTTAATATTCAGTTCGTAAAAACCGACAATCTTAGAATAGTAATTCCAATCAACGGAGAAACATATATTTTTGACCGTAGCTGGTCGAATAAATAAGTATAAAAACAGATGAATTATTCATTAGAAGAAATATATTGCCTAGTTGGCAAAGAAGATAAGACCGCAGGGCTAACGTTTAAAAACAAAAGTGAAGCGTTTGAAAATTACGGCTCATTTATAACTGTTGTGTTCATTTATACACAGAATGAGAGAGAAGAAATGGACAAGCTCATAAAGGTTACGCCATTCAGTAAAGAAGGTAGAGTTAAAGCAAAATATTTGGGCACAGACTTATCATCTGAAAAAATTAAGCTTTTACTAAACGAAGGTATTAATTCAGGCGATATTGCCGAAATTTTATATTTCAACGCACCTACAAAAAACACTTTCCATTCCATAGATAAAAGAGAGCTAAGGAAAATTGAAATTCCCATGAAAACCTTACCGAAAGGTAGAGATTTAGATTGGATGTATGGTTTTAGTAAGAAACTTGCAAACGAAGGTGTAGGTCAATCGCCTAAGGAACGAGCTTTTTATTTGGCAGGTATGTTATACTATGAACATGATAATCTTTCAAAGGAGGAAAGACAAGAAATATATGATACAAGTGGAGCTATTGATATTCTTGTTGAATGGGAGTTTCTTCAAATGAAATATTTGCGCGAAGAAATATCTGATGATGAAAAGAAACGTCTCGCAGAATTATATACTCAAAAGAAAAGTGAATCAGTAGAAATTTTAGATAAGTATTTAAAACAAGCTGGTAGTAGCTTAAAAAAGTTAGCAACTGAAAATATAGAACAGGCCGCAGACCTTTTCATGAAAGTAATGCATTTTAAAGAACGCAGACTTAATGTAATGGGCAAGTATCCAATTTACATAGACATGGAAAGTTATCTTCATATTTATATGAGACACGTTGAAGAATTTCAAGTAAACAAACATTTTGAGCATAAAGATAATTTTCAATGGGATGAAAAAGATGTTTTTAGTGTATTGGAACACGTTATTGACTCTATTGATAAAGAATATCAAGAATATAGAGAACAAAATCCAGAGCAAAGATTTAGCAAATATGGTCAACAAAGCGTTTATTTTGAGGGTGACTATTACACATTTCACATCGAAAAGAATGGTCGCATAAGTACTTTTCATAAAAACAAAAAAGAAAATGGAAAAGCATTGTAATTAAAAGATAGTAAACGAATTAAGTGATAGAAAAAAAGACAAAACAACAACGAACCGCCAACACGCGGTATAAAAAATTGCCGGGTTAGTAGGTTATTCAAGGGTTGTAGCCCGCTTCAACATTTGTGTAACTTGATAGGAAATCACCCGCAATCGGCAACTTTTCATACCGCCATCCGTTGGAGTTCATTGCTGAGCGCTCTCGCAGTAAAAACCCCTTTTAGTTTAAAAATCTTTGGATTTATACAGCTTTGAATTGACTTCCATTTTGAGAATTGAATAAGTCTGAATATTGAAAGAAAATATGGATTTAAATGTCT
>QKBC01000024.1 GCA_003246205.1 Flavobacterium haoranii
ATATCGGAGCAATTAAAAACCAGCAAGGTGTGATAGTTCTTAACGTTGCCTCCGTTTTTATGAATCTCAATATCCAGCTCAACACCAACAAGCAATAATGGGTCTGTTTCAGAATTATATTTGGAATAGTATTCTTCGTAGGCTCCAACATTGATGATATTATGGTCTGTTAAAGAAAAAATACCTACTTCATTTTCAACTAACTTATTGTGTAAGACATCAACAGAAAATACCCCTGAATAATCACCTGATTTAGTCTCCTTGCTTTTATCAGTGTGTATATGTAAGTCTATTTTATGCCAATCTGAATATGGTTTGCTTGTCATAGGCGTTTAAATATTATCAATAACCATTTGCAAAGCCTCTTTTAAGAAAGGCTGTTCATTAAAGTCTGCTTTAATTTTCTCAGAGATATATCTTATCTGTAAATCTTTAAAATCATGGTCTAATATTTCTGCTAAAGGCTTTACCATTGTAATTAGTATTTGCCTTTCTCCCAATTCCATTTTTGAAAGGGTACTTGTATCAACATTGAGGGCATGAGCTACTATTCGCTGGGGAATACCTTTTCCTTCACGATGTATTTTGATATAAGTTCCGAATTCTACGCTTTTCATTAGAAATGTGTTGTTTAGACAATTCTGTCAAATGTAATAAAAAAAACTTCAACAAACCAGTTAAGTCTCAGTTAAAAATATATGTAAAATCAAATCTATAAATGAATATTTTATTTAAGACTATCCAATAAGTTCACAATGTCATCAAACAGACCTCTCTTTAAGGAAGATTGAGTGGATTGCATTTTCTGACGTAAGTAGTTTTGTGGCACTTGTTTTTTAATCAGAACTTTGGCAAGTTTTCCTAATTCGTTTATCAATTCATTTTCCTCTGAAGAACTTTTTCGTGAGGGAGTAACGACCTTTTCTTCTTGGTGCAAACGCAACAAAAATTCTTTGTAATCAGTTTGCATTTTCTGAAATTCAACGGCAGTCCCGCCCTTGTCTGGGTGCAGTTGCTTTGCTAATTTACGGTAACGTAGTTTGGCTTGTTCTAAATCGATAGTACCATTGAAATACTTCATAGTTGTTCAAATTCTTCGAGTGTTATACAAAAATGATTCAGGATTAAAAGGAGTTGTTGATTGCTATAATAGTGACGTTTTGTATTTCCTGCCTGTTCTATTTGTTGCTTGAGTGCCGGGCAAATATCAATTTCATTCCTAAGTTGCTGCATTGCCGACTTAATTGAAATACTATCGGGGTACAGTTTTTTTACCAAATCCTGCTTTAATATGGTTCTGCGCACTATCATAGCGTTGGATTTTGGTTGAAAAATGTGTGATAACGCACCTGAAATATTGGATATAGCGGACAATGGAGGTATATACCGAGAGCTTTTGAGGGCTTTCGGCTACATTTATGGTTATTCAACTTGCTTTTGAGAACTTGGAGAGCATATTTTAAGTGCTTTTTTGAATATTGGTTAAAATGAAGGGTACTTATCGTATGCTTTTGCAAATCCATGTAAAATGGCAGACAACTTCCTATTGTATGAAGTATTTTAAGGCTTGCTTTTGTATAATTTGACGAAATAAATGATAGCTTTTGAGAAAATTTGATCGTACAGGGGTAAAACCTTGATATTATCAAAGTATTACGGAGAATAAAACAAAGAAAAAGGGAATAAATGGTAGAACCCCAAAGGGCTACAAACACGAAAAGCCCCGATAGGAGGCTCATTTTTAATGAATTGGAAAAAATTTCAGGCATAATATAAAGTATTACACCCTTGACAATTAGCTTGTTAAAAATACGAAAACAAATTCAATTACAATAAGATGCGAATTGGATTATTTTATTAATCCCAAAGGGATTTTGCTTTATTAAATAAAAAATCCGATACCAAAACTGATACCGGGTGCTATTTTCGTTACATGCAAGTTTTCATTACGTTCTATTCAAATTACAAATTATTAATTCTTTCTTTTAGCTCTTTGATGCGCTCAATGAGTTTACCAAATGGTAACGATGCTCCATAAATCATTTCTTCCTGCATTCGTTGATAATCCTTTCTCCAATTTTCAATTACGGTATCGGGTGGTAGTGGGTTTAAAGTTTTGTGTTGATGCCCGTTGTAATCAATGTTGCTTATCTTGGTGTATATGCTCCTATGCTCAATAATATCGTTATACAACTCCTTGTTAGTTAAGGCAATTTCGGCATATTCTGTTCGCATAAGCATTTCAATATCGTATAAGTGTCGGCTCAAACGGTCAACTCTAATCTCATCATTCGGTTTTTGAAACTCTTCGTGTAGCAGAAATAGTTTTTCCAAAAATGTACGTTCAGGATTTACACAAGGTACAGTTATTGGAGCATCCGCAAAGGGCTTACCTTTGTAATGTTCACCAACCAACGATGCAAACTCACGTTCTGTAAACGGTTCACGCAACGAACGGCTTCCAATCTCAATTTTTACTTCGGGTTTTGTATAACTGGATGGAGAGGTACAGGTCTGATATTTGACTAAAATCTGAACAGGTTCAAGGTTTTCTCCTTCCTCTTCGTATAATTCTACCTTTACATCAGTAAAACCAACTGCATTGAACTTATTCTGCAACTCAGGAATAAAGTTATTGTAAATATAATTTCGGGTAGCAGACCTTAATTTTTTAACCTGTTTTACGGTGGTACATTCTTCAATTCCAAGAAAGATTTTATCAAGAGCGAGGTCAATATCTTCTGAGAATCGTTCAATTATATTCCATGCTTTACTTAAAGAAGTACCGCCTTTAAACACAATATGTGGAGCTGATTCCAATTCCTGAATCAATGCCAGGGCTTGTACTACCCACCAATCTTTTTCTACTGCCGATGCAGGAATACCAATATCGTTGCCTATTGCCTCAAATATTGCATTCCGTTCTTCCGGTTTATTCTTATAAAATGCTATACCAGTCATTCTTGCTCTATTGCTAATTGCATAA
>QKBC01000003.1 GCA_003246205.1 Flavobacterium haoranii
AATGGTTACACTTCCTGTAGTTGAACATCCGTTTGCATCCGTGATGGTATATGTATATGAACCTGCTGTCAAGTTATTGGTTGTTGCAGTGTTATCGCCATTGCTCCAAGAGTATAAATAAGGAGTAGTACCGCCTGATACTGTCACAGTAGCACTTCCGCTAGTACTTCCATTGCAATCCACATTTGTTTGAGAGGATATAGAACTTGCTAAGGCTGCAGGTTCAGTTATTATTACATTATTCGAGCTTACACATCCATTAGTATCTGTAACCCAGTAGACGTATGTGCCAGCGACTAAATTATTTGCTGTTGCGGTTACTTGACCATCACTCCATAAATAAGTATAAGGTGCTGTACCACCTGATGCTGTTACAGTAGCACTTCCGTTAGCGTTTCCATTACAACCCACATTTGTTTGAGAGGATATTGCACTTGCTAAGGCTGTAGGTTCTGTAATAGTAAAACTTTGTATAGCAGTGCAATTATTTGCATCGGTTATTGTTACTGTATAAGTTCCTGCTGATAAACCTGTTGCAGTGGCTCCTGTTCCTCCGCTTGGTGACCATGAATAGGTATATCCTGGAGTTCCACCCGATACTGATACAGTTGCAGAACCATTTGAATCTCCATTACAATAAATATTATTTTGTGAACCTGCTGAAGTTGTAATTTGGGGATAAACCGTTGCGATTATTTCAGTTCTTACACTCTCGCATCCTGTAGCATCAGCTTGCGACACCCAATAAGATGTGGTTCCGGAGATAGTAGTATTTGGAGTTGGAGCGGTAAATGAAGGCATGCCGCCTGTTGCAGCGGTATACCATTTTAAAGATGAGCCACTTCCTGTAAATGTTGCTGTTAATGGTACAGCAGTGTCTCCATAGCAATAATTTATATTATTTGTTGTGGGAGGTGAAGTCGGCATCGAAGCGGTAGGGCTAGTAACAGTAATACCCACCTTTAACTGTATATTTGGATCCCAAGTTGCACCAGCACCAGAATGGTAAAATTCTATTTTAATATCTGTTACTGGTAAATATTGAGAGGGAACCGAGACTACGCTTCCTCCACAAAGTCCGGATGCTATTGCAACTCCATCAACATAAACTCTAAGATAGTTATTGAAAGTACAAGGGGTTGAGTTATAAAATAGAGAATGAAAATTTATTATAGTAATAGTTACATTATCTTGGCAAGAGCTAAAACCATTAAGAGTGAAATTATTCCCATTATACATAGCCCCAGAAGGTCGTGTATATGAATAAATATGGTCATAAGTTTGATTATATCCTTTTTGCGTTATAAAAAAACATATAAAAAGTAAAAAGGGTAATAATTTTTTAATATTGAAAAATTGTTTCATATAAATTATTTTATAGTTATAAATATTATTAAGAGCAATAACCTTTTTAAGAGTTGTCTTCATAATTAGACTTACTACATTGTTTTCTTGCATAAATGAGGAATAGTACATGCTTAAATTATAGCTGGAGCTGGTATAAGAACAAGCTGCCATCATTATGGATGTAATGGTTTGCTCATCTCTATATTTAGTTTATGAGACAAAAATATTTTTAATATAACTGAATATGGCTTAAAATGTTATAGAATGCAGACTTTTGTATGTGAGTGGTTAGTTATAGCCCTTTTTTATAATTTCTGGATAGAGGTAATTCCACAGAACCTATAAATACGCTTGAGGCTGTTTTTTTAGAAATTTTTTTAGAGTTAACAATTACAGATCGATGGATTCTTGAAAATTGTTCTTTATCAAGTTTTGTGTAAAATTTTTCTAAGGATTCACGGATTGATATTTTTTTTGTTGAAGTAAATAAATCAATATAATTGCCGTCACTTTTAATGTATAAGATGTCATTGTAAGTCAGGATAATTTCCTGAAAACCATCTTTAATAGAGATGTACTCAGGTTCTTTTTTTAGATTTGCTAGTTGTATGGCAGCTAACAAATCGGCTTTTTTTACAGGTTTTGTTAAATACGATTCCGGTTTAGTCGCAATGGCTTTTTGAATGGTCGCAATGTCTTGTTGAGCCGTTATGAAAATAACCTTGGCTAATGTATTTTTATTCTTTGCTAATTCTATTCCTGAATCTTTTCCTTCAATATTAATATCAAGCAATATAATTTCCGGTTGAAAATTTATTATTTTCTTTTGAGCAGTCTCAATATCATAAGCTATTTCAATGTTGTTAATTCCTTCATCGCTTAATAGGTTGTTTATATAATCTGCAATAAGGACTTGGTCTTCAACTATCAGAATTTTAGTGGATTTGGACATAGGGGCTATTTTTTATTTTTTATTTGCTTTTCAAAATAAAACAAAAATCCGTTAGTAATTTTTATAGTATAGTCTGTTTTAATTTGTGTACAAAGCTTTGAAATTAATTTAGGGTTGAATTCTTTTGTCTTACTGCGTGTTCCGTTGTCAGTATAGCGAAACGTAAGAATATTGTTTTTTATCGTTAAATCAAAAGTAATCAGCTTTTCTGTTTGTTCTTTCGTATAGGCGTGTTTTACGGAATTAATGCAGAGCTCTGTTAAAAGTAAACCAAGATACATAGCTAGGTCAGTTTGAATGGAGAATTTTTCTATGTTAAAAATGGCAGTTATATGATTTGCGCTAAAGATGTCTTGAAAATTAACCCTTATCTCATTCAGGTAATCGAAAATTTGAATTTTTCTTTTATCATTTGATTGATATAAATGCCTGTGAAGGGTTGATATGGTTTCAACCTTTGAAAGAACTTTTTTTATAGAATCTCGTTCATCTCTTTTTTCAATTTTTCGTAGTTCGTCTGTAAGTAGGGCTATTATTAATTGCAGATTGTTGTTAATTCTATGATTGGCTTCACTTAAGAGAAATTCATTTTCATGGGATAAGTTTTGTAAGGTTTTGTTACTTTTTTTGGTCTTTCTGTAGAATGTTATAATAATGATTGTTATCATAATAGAGACGGCTAATATTCCTAAAGAAGAGACAAGTTTGATCTTTGAGTTTTTAAGTTCGTTTGATTGGTTTTTAAGAGATAACTCTTTAATAGCGATTTCACTATCTTTTTTGTCCGACTCATATTTCCGTTCAGCTTCTATTAATTGACTGTTCCACTTTTTAATAAATTCCTCTTTTTCAAGTTCTTGGTAATTCTCATGGTATTTTAAAGCTTGCTCAAAATCGCCTGTTTTTTTATAGTAGTGGTAGTTTAAAAGATTGAAAGTTTTTAAAAAGATATTGTATTGTTTTTTTTGAGAAATTTGGAGCCCTTTGTCGATGAATTCTTTAGCATCTTTTATTCTTTCTTGTTTGGCATATAAGCGCACAAGATTTGCTAAAACATTAGCTTGATATATTGAATCCCCAACAATTTCAAACAGAGAGAGGGATTTTTTATAGAAAATTTCTGCTTTAGGGTTGTTCAGATTTTCATAAGCATAGCCTATTTCATTTAGAGAAGAAGCTTTAAGAGACTGGGAATGAATTTTTTGTGCAATTGCAATAACTTTTTCAGAACATTTGATCGAATTATAATAGTCATCTTCTTTTTCTGTATAAATTGCAGCTTTTCTATTCCAATAATATGCTATGTTTTCTGGAGAAACAAAAGAAGTGTCTATAATTTCTTTAGCTAATTTCAGGTATTTTTGCGAAAAGTTAAAATCATATTTGGCTCTGTAAAACTCTGCAAAAAAAATATAGAGTTCAGCCAGTCGGTTTTGTAACTGTAATTTTTTGAATATTTTTTCCGCTTTCTCTAAGTGTTCTAAAGATTGTGCATATTCTGTTTTTAGCTTGTATGCTTTGCCTAAATTCATTTGTAAGATTCCCTTGGTTGAATCCGGATAGGTGGCATGTTCGTTTTTAAATTTCTGAAAGTAATAAAGGGCACTATCTGCTTTTGAAAGTTCTAAATAAGTTACTCCTTTTTGAAAATCACTTGAGAATTGAGCAAAAAGAATATTTGTAAAGAGGAATAGGAAGACAGTATAGTAATCCTTGAAATTCATGGAGCAGCCTTTTTTATACTTTGAGATAAAATTAAGAATTTCTCGTCCAGCAATCTGTAATATGATCGTTAACCATTCCTGTGGCTTGCATGTGGGCGTAAACTACTGTGGAGCCAACAAATTTAAAACCTCGCTTTTTTAAGTCTTTACTTAGGTTATCTGATATTTCAGTTGTTGCAGGGACTTCGGATAAAGATGGAGGTTGGTTGTCGATAGGTTTTCCGTCAACAAAACCCCAGATGTATTCCGAAAAGCTTCCGAATTCTTCTTGAACTTTTATAAAAGCTTGAGCATTAGTTACGGCTGCTTTTATTTTTAATTTATTGCGAATGATTCCCGGATTTTCACAAAGTGAAATTGTTTTTTCGTCTGTAAAATTGGCTACCTTTTGAATATCAAATTCTTCAAAGGCTTCTCTGAAATTCTCTCTTTTAGCTAAAACAGTATACCAACTCAAACCTGCCTGAAAGGTTTCGAGAATTAAAAATTCAAAAATGGTCGGATCGTCGTAAACAGGTTTTCCCCATTCATTATCATGATAATTTCTGTATAAATCATCTTTTTCACACCAAGCGCATCTGTTTTTTGAAGCCATTTTTAAATAAGTTTAGGTAATGTTCTAATATATAATTCTTCTACTTTTTTTCTTGCCCAATCCGTTTTTCTAAGGAACTTTAAGCTTGAGTTTATAGATGGATTTACATTGAAACAACGTATTTGAATCAATTCGCCTAAAGTGTCAAATCCATAAAAAGCAACTAAAGTTTCCAGAATGGTCTTTAGGGTTTTTCCATGAAGTGGATTGTTTTCTTGCATAAAGTAAAAGTAATAAAAAAAACCTCAATCAAAATTTTGATTGAGGTTTTCATTTTTATATTGTGTTAGGAAAAATTATCCTAAAGCAACTCTTCTGAAACCTGTAACAGTTAAACCACCGTCAACAGTTTTTACATAAGCAGCAACACTCATAGAACCATCTTTAATATAATCTTGGTTTACTAAAGTATTGTCTTTGAAGAAACGGTTTAATTTTCCTTTAGCGATGTTGTCTAACATAGCTTCCGGTTTACCTTCTGCACGTAATTGATCTTTAGCGATTTCAATTTCTTTAGCAATTGTATCTGCATCAACACCATCTTCATTTAATGCGATAGGGTTCATAGCAGCAGCTTGCATAGCAACGTTTCTTGCAGCTTCTTCAGCTCCTTCTACATTAGCTGATAAAGCAACTAAAGTAGCGATTTTGTTTCCTGCGTGGATGTAAGAACCTACAAAAGCTCCTTCTAATTTCTCGAAAGAACCGATTTCGATTTTTTCACCGATAACACCAGTTTGCTCAATTAATTTCTCAGCTACAGTAATACCACCGAAATCAGAAGCTAATAATTCTTCTTTAGTAGCATAATTTAAAGCTTGAGTAGCTAAGTCAGTAGCTAATTTTACGAAACCTTCATTTTTACCTACGAAGTCAGTTTCACAGTTTAATGTAATTACAACACCAGCTGTTTTGTCTGCATTAACCACAGCGATAGCAGCACCTTCAGTAGATTCTCTGTCAGAACGGTTAGCAGCAACTTTTTGTCCTTTTTTTCTAAGGATTTCAATTGCTTTATCAAAATCACCTTCTGCTTCTACTAGAGCTTTTTTACAATCCATCATACCGGCACCGGTAGTCTGTCTTAATTTATTTACATCTGCAGCAGTAATATTTGCCATAACTTGTTTTGTTTTTAAAAGTAAAAATTCCAAAATTCAAAAACCAAATTCCAATTTTAAATTATTATCAACTTTTTGTTTCAAATAAGCACTTTTGGAATTTGGAATTTGTTTTGGAATTATTATAAATAATTATTCTTTGTTTGTTGTAGCTTCTTCTTTTACATCAGCTTCTTTAGCAGGAGCTTCTTCTTTTTCAGCTTTTCTATCAGCTAAACCTTCAACGATAGCACCAGAAACTAATGAAAGAATTTTATCAATTGATTTAGAAGCATCATCATTTGCAGGGATAACATAATCGATCGGACGAGGATCTGAGTTTGTATCTACCATTGCAAAAACTGGAATGTTTAATTTTAATGCTTCTTTTATTGCGATATGTTCTGCTTTAACATCAACTACAAATAAAGCCGCAGGCAATCTAGTCATGTCTGCAATAGAACCTAAGTTTTTCTCTAATTTAGCACGTAAACGGTCAACTTGTAAACGTTCTTTTTTAGATAATGTGTTAAATGTTCCGTCTTTCTTCATTCTGTCAATCGAAGCCATTTTTTTAACGGCTTTACGAATCGTAACGAAGTTTGTTAACATACCACCTGGCCATCTTTCAGTGATGTAGGGCATGTTACATGCACTTGCTTTTTCAGCAACAATGTCTTTAGCTTGTTTTTTGGTAGCTACAAAAAGGATTTTTCTACCAGAAGCAGCGATTTTTTTCAAAGCTTCATTAGCTTCTTCAATTTTAGCTGCAGTTTTGTATAAATTGATGATATGGATGCCGTTACGCTCCATATAGATGTAAGGAGCCATATTTGGATCCCATTTGCGAGTCATGTGTCCAAAGTGAACACCAGCTTCTAATAACTCTTTAACGTCTATTTTGTTTGCCATTTTTGTAATAGTTTACGTTCCGTTGATTAGCAATGAATAAGTAGCGATATTATCGGTCTTATCCATTTAGATGCTAAACTAATTCCCTCTTGAAAAGGAATAACGACAACTGTGTTTTTAATTTCAATAATAAATGAACAAGAAATTGATTAACGTTTAGAGAATTGGAATCTCTTACGTGCTTTTTTCTGACCAAATTTCTTACGTTCTACCATACGAGGATCTCTTGTTAATAATCCTTCCGGTTTTAAAATAGCTCTGTTTTCAGCTTCTACTTCACACATTGCTCTGGCGATAGCCATACGTACAGCTTCTGCCTGACCAGTTGTTCCACCACCATAAACATTTACTTTAACGTCAAAGTTTCCTGCATTTTCAGTCATAGCTAAAGGTTGCATTACTTTGTACTGTAAAGTTGGTGTAGGGAAGTAGTTAGTAAATTCTCTTTTGTTTACTGTGATGTTACCAGTACCTTCAGTAACATAAACACGAGCAACAGCGGTTTTTCTTCTACCGATTTTGTGAATAACTCCCATTACTTAAGATCGTTTAAGTTTACAGTTTTAGGTTTTTGAGCTTCGTGTTTGTGCTCTGAACCTACATATACATTTAAATTGCGGAATAACTGAGCGCCTAGTTTGTTTTTAGGCAACATTCCTTTTACAGCTTTTTCTACTAATACAGCAGGGTTTTTAGCCTGTTGTTCTCTAGCAGTTAAAGTTCTTTGACCACCTGGGTAACCTGTGTGACGCATGTAAATTTTGTCAGTCAATTTGTTACCAGTAAGGTTGATTTTTTCTGCGTTGATAACGATAACATTATCTCCACAGTCAACGTGCGGCGTATAACTTGGTTTGTATTTACCTCTTAATAGCATAGCTACTTTTGAAGCAAAACGACCTAAGTTATGACCTTCAGCGTCTACAACAATCCACTGCTTGTCTGCAGTAGCCTTGTTAGCTGATACTGTCTTGTAGCTTAATGTGTTCACAATAATTAATTTTAATTAAACATTCCATTCCCAATTAAGGGAGTGCAAAAGTACAATTATTTAATATAAAAGCAAATAGTATTTTGATTTTTATTCTATTAGCCTCAAAAGATAGCCTTTTTAAGGTAATTTGCATCTTGTCAATATTTTATATTATTATTGAGAAATATATAAATTTTATTAATTTTACTTTCTAATTTGACAATATGAAACCAAAGGCAACTTTAAAACAAATAGCAAAAGAATTGGGTGTATCTGTTTCAACTGTTTCAAAGGCTTTGAATGATAGCCCCGAAATTAGTGAAGCAACAAAAGAAAAGATAAAAGAATATGCTGCTTTTAAAAATTATAAGCCAAATAGTATTGCCAAAAATTTAAAAAATCAACGAACCAATACTTTAGGGGTTATTTTACCTAATATTTTAAATCCGTTCTTTGCTAAAGTTTTTTCCGGCATTGAGAAGAAGGCTATTGAACTCGGTTATAATGTTATCACCGGAATCTCAAATGAATCTTGCCAGAAGGAAAAACAGGTGATTGAAATGTTGAATAATGGTACTATTGACGGATTCATCCTTTCTGTTGCAGAAGAAACTCAGGCTTTGAAAGATTATGATCATTTAAATAATGTGATTAAATGGGGAACGCCTATAGTGATGTTTGATCGTGTTGTAGATGAAGTAGTTTGTGATAAAGTTGTTGTCGATGATTTTGATTCGGCTTTTGATGCCGCGCAGCATTTAATTAAAACCGGATGCAAAAAAATTGCGGTGATAACCACGATCGCTAATTTAAGTGTGGGACAACTTCGTTTGGACGGTTTCCAAAAAGCGATGAAAGAGGCTCAGATGGAAGATCAAATGGTTGTATTATCTGAGAATGATATTGATATTTTTAATGATAAACTTAAAAAAGTAATAGATGCTAAGACATTAGACGGGATTTTTGCATTAGATGAGCATGCTGCCACGATGGCTTTAAAGTTGGCAATAAAAGCAGGGTATAAAATTCCGAAAGAATTGTCTATAATTGGTTTCGCTGATGGTGTTTGGTCAAAAAGATTAACGCCAAGTTTGTCTACTGTTAGCCAGCATGCACCTGAAATCGGTGAAAAAACGGCAGAATTGTTAATAGAGCGTATTAATAATGAGGATGAATATTACCGATACAATACGTATACTATTAAAACAGAATTGAGACAACGGGAATCGACCCGCAAACTAGGATAATTGTTGATCTTGTTTTTTCCGGTCATCCCGCCAGGTGATGTATCCTAAAGTTGCATTGAATAAATAGAAAATATATTTAGTAGTATTGGCAATATTAAGTAACATTAAGTTCTGAACAATTTTAAATAAATTGTATACTTGCCAAGTAACCCAATTGTCCGGATACATTCTTCCTAAATTAAAAGTACCGCCAAAGCTGATCCCGGCCGGAATAGTGATAGCAAAAAAGAGCTGCCAGTTGATTGAGCCTTCTGATAAGTAGTAGAAGGCAATAAAATTAAGGATAAATGAAAGTGTTAGCCCTAATGTCATGTTTCGGAAGAAGATGAAGTCAATGTGATTTAAGAATCTTTTTTTCTTCCAAATCCTGAAAGCAATATAATTTCCGATAAAAGATACCGGATACGTTAAAATTGCCCCAACGTTCCCTAATAAAAAATCGATAGTTCCGCTTAAAACAGTATTGCATGTACCTATCAGGTTACCGAAATTATTTTTTTTGGTTACCAGTCGGGTTGCCATCATAGAAAAACAAGTGTTTAAAATAGAGAAATATCCTAAATAAAAAACGTATGTTTTTCCTTTAAAATGAAAATTATAAACGGTTTTGTAATATTCCAGATAAATAGATACAGAGACTACAATAGCGACTCCTATGATATCGAGATATTGACTGTTAGTAACCTTTTTGATTAAGGTTAAAAGCGGAGAAGCAGCTACTGTAGCGTTGTTTTGCATTATTCTTTACTGAAATTGAATTTCATTCCTCCTTGTTTTAAAATCAAGGTATTGTCACCAAAATCGATTTCAATTCCGGCTGCTGCAAAGATAAACGTTTTTTCGTCTCTCAGTGTTAGCGGAAAAGACGATTGTCCGGTTGCTTGTGCCATTAATTCGTTGTCTTTTTCAAAAACGGTTAATTTTAAAGGAATTTCGCTTGAAATATAGGTTCCGGAATATTTTGTAATTAATTCAGGACTGATTTTTTCAAAGCTTGGAAAAGGAAAAGGAAGCTTGTAATAGATGCTTAGGATACCAATCATCATATCATTTAAGCTATAATTACTTCCATTTGAGATTAAAGAAACGGATAGTTTTTCATTTGGGTTGTATCCCATAGTAGAATTGAAATTTTCAATTTTTCCATTGTGACCAAAGAATTTTCGATCACCAAAAGGGAATTGGAACAAAGCCATACCATAACCATCTTTTAATTCGGTCATCATTTCAACTGATTTCGGCTTTAATAATTTATCGTTAAAAAGAGCATGAATAAAACGAGTTAAGTCTGCCGGAGTAGAAATAATACCGCCGGAAGAAAAGGCAAGGTCATTTTTCCATTCCGGGAATAATTTCCATTCGTTATCGTAAAAATAAGAGTAGCTTTCTTTGTTTTGAGAATCGGTTGCACTTGATTTGTAATAGGTGTTTTTCAAATCAGCTTTTTTAACAATTCGTTCTTCTAAGTTTTCTGCAAATGATTTTTTGGTTATTTTTTCAATAATTCCGCCCAATAGAAAGTAATTCGAATTACTGTATTCAAATTGGTTTCCCGGGCTGAAACGAGAATCATATTTTGCAATCTTTTGATAAACAGTTGTTTTAATGTCCGGTGTTCTCAATTCCTCAGAAGTTATACTATCGTGATTGACAAAGTCCGGGATTCCGGTTCTTTGGTATAATAAGTCAGCAATGGAAATGATTTCAGCATTCTTAACTTTCGGAAAAAATTTGATAAGTTTACTTTCTAAACGCAATTTATTCTCTTCAATTAATTGCATGATCATTACAGCGGTAAAGGTTTTACTGATGGAGCCGATTTTGTATTTAGTCAATCGATCCGCTGCTATTTTATTTTCAACATCAGAAAATCCGTAGGCTTTATTAAAAATCACATTTTCGCCTTCGCGTATGCAGAGGCTTCCCATGAATTTATTGTTTTCGTACAAATAGTTCAGGTATTGATCTATTTTTTCAAATCGGTCTTGGCTAAAAATAACACTTGAAAAAGTTAAAGCTAGAATCAGGATTAGTTTTTTCATAGTTCTATGATCTTAATTTTTTGAATTCTAAAAAGGAATATACTATTGGTACAACACTAATAACGATTGTTACAGTCATAAATATATAAAAACTTAAATTTTCAGGTAAGATTAACGAGAGTAGTATAATTAGAAGTCCGCCAACAAACCACAGTTTGCCGCCTAAAAGATGTGTTTTTTTCCAAACGTCTTCATTTTCTAAAGTCCAAGGTGTGCGAATACCAATGAAATAATTAGGTTTTATGGTTTTAAAGTAATTTCCTAGAATAGTAAAGAGTAATCCGATTAGAATGAAAATAAAAGTAGGTTTAGACTGAGATTGTTGTACGCTATAGATGATGAATACAGCTATTGCCGACATAAACAGCGATAAAGCAAAACGAAGATAATTCAGTTTGTTGCCCATACTATTTAGTTTTCCTTTCGGATCAATTTTAGGTAAAATCAAAAAAAGAAAGTAACCAATTCCAGCCATTATAAAAGTAGTGAGCCAAAGTTCGTTTTTAGAGCCATACCGATCAATTTCTCCGGAAGCATTCCAATGCATCGGAACCATTTCCGGTAAATGTTTCCAAACAAAAACTAAATACACAAAAGGTATCAGTGCAATTATTATAAATGGGATTTCTTTTTTTAAGGTTGTCATTATTGTTTTTTTAAGGTTAGTAACCATTTCAAAATATCATCTACTATAGTGGTGTTTAAGGAATAAACTACAAACTGACCTTTTTTTTCGCTAGTAACCAGATCGGCTTGTTTGAGTAAATCCAAATGATGTGAAATACTCGGTTTGGAAATATTGAAATGTTCTGCAATTTCACCGGCTGTTAAGTCGCTTTTGCGCAGCAATTCTAAAATTTCTCTTCGGGTTTCATCGTTTAAAGCTTTGAAAATGGTATTCACTATAATTATATATTTAGACAAATGTCTAAATAATAAAAATGAGAAACAAATTCTTATTGCTTTTTAACTTCAAAAATATAATTCAGCTCGTGTAATACTTTTTGCGTTTTAATCTGATTCAGGTTGATTTTCTGCTCATTGGCCATCATACGGATATGGTTTATATTGCAATCTTCAGACAGAATCATGATAATATTGGGACAATATATGTTATTTAACTGAAAGAATAATTTTTGAAAATACTCGAAATTTTCACCGCAAAACCAAGCTTGTTCTAATATATTTTTAGGTTTTTTAGGGTAATAAGGAGGATTAATTATGATATAATCGAAAGAAGTATTCACTATATTTTCAAATAGGTCGGAGTATTGGACAGTAACGAAAAGGTTATTTTTATGAGCATTTTTTTTGAGGTATTCTAAAGCTGTTTCATTGATGTCCGTTGCTGTAACGATAGCATTTTTCTTTGCGGCATAAAGTGAAATGATGCCGCTTCCGCAACCTAATTCTAAGAAAGTTTTGTTTTTTAGCTCAATATCTTTAATGAAGTCTAAAAGTATTTTTGTACTGAATGTTAAATGAGGAGGAAACACGCCGGGATGAACTTGTACACAGATAGATTCATAACAATACTTTCTCGGCTTTGAGTAATACAGTTTCAGTCCGGATTTCAGAAACGGATGGGTGCATTTTTTTATAAAATTCCTCAAGTTTTTCATGTTGCATTATTCTGAATAGAAACCTTCAATTTCAGGTTGACGGTATTTCCATATTTTATGTAAAGCTTTTATTTCATACGGATAATTGTAAATTCCGGTTTTATAGCGTATTCCGGATATGAACTTTAATAGTCGTTTTTTATAGCCACGTATTTTAAAATCTGAGACAGTAGGATAATATCCGTTCAATACTGTTTCAAAATTTTTTATAGTATCAATCATATAAGGTTTTAGCCATGGTGTTAAAGGATTTTTGCGAAGATCAAAGTTCTCCCAGCTCGGTGAAATCCAATCTTCCAGATTTTCAGGAAATGAGAAACCGGCGTCGGTAATTTGTTGGTAAAGTTCGGAGCCCTCAGTAGGAACCGGGCTAAAAGTATAAATGATGATTTCTGCTTTAGGATTGATCTCTTTGATCTCTTTGATGAAATTAATGTCCCATAAAATTTGGTTGTAAACTTCTTTTTCGGTTTTAGCAGGTAATCCTAATACAAAGGATAATTCAGGAATAATATCGGCATTTTTCATCCTAAGAACAAAGTCTTTTATCATTTGTCCGGTTTGAGTGCCACCTTTATTCATTTGTTTTAGGATCTTATCATTCCCGGTTTCTGCTCCCAGAAAAATCATTTGACATCCGGCTTTTCGCATGAATTTCAATTCTTTATCCGAATACATGTTAATTGTATCAATTCTGCCTTCTCCCCAGTAGCTTATATTGTCATTCATGATTAATTCTGAGAATTCCAATACTCTTTTTTTAGAGGTGAAGAAATTGTTATCATGAAACTCAACAGCATCGATTTGGTATTTTTCTTTAAAATACTTCACATCTTCATATATACGGGTAGCGGACATTCCTTTCCAGCGGGCATTGTATATAGGGACAACGGCACAAAAGGAACAACTGAATGGACACCCCATACTAGAATGATAAGATAAGGTCTTAGTTCCCATGAAAGTTTTAGCTAGATAATTTTTAACAGGATAAAAGGTGTTGAGGTATTCATAGGGAAATTTGGGCAGGCTATCTTGATCTAATAATGCTTCAGTAGCCGTTTTTATGATTTCACCGTTATCGTTTTTAAAGATGAGGTTCTTGATATGAATTGTATCTTCTTTTCGGTTAGATTTTAAAGCGTTGATGAGTTCCGGGAAAGTTTGGTCTCCAGGACCGTTCACAATATAGTCCACATAACCGGATTCTAAAGAAACTTTGTACTGGTTTGAGGCAAAATATCCCCCCCAAATGGTGACGGTATTAGGAAATAATAATTTTATTTTTTTTATAAAAGGAATGGCTTGTTGCAATTGAGGCCCTGGCATTACTGTTGAGCCGAAGTATTTGAATTCTCCCGTTTTTAAATAGTTCTCTATAGTTTGCCATGGATTCTTCTCTAAATTTCCGTCGATAAAAACATAATCGTGTTTTCCATGAATAGAGGCTCCTACCTGTAAAATGGAATTAGGGATTCGGTGTTTGCTGTTGGCACTCTTTGGATTAAATATGATGATTTTATGATTAGCCATTTTTTACAAATATATTTCCGTGTAATTCTTTCTTGGATAAATTAGAAAATTCTTTTTTAATTGTTACTCTGAACATTCTGATTGGAATTAAAAAGTCAAATTATATTTCAAGGCTCTGTAAGAATAAGTAAAACTATCCGGATAGTTTGTAAAGCTGATATCCAAAACAATAGTACCATCAGAATCTACCTCTGTAATATCTGATTTATTAGCATTACTTTGTGACGTTATATTTCCACCCCAACCAATACAGTAATTTCCGTTGCTTAATTTTTGAACAGAGCCCATAATATCAGAATAACGACTGGGTTCCGTATACTCATATACAAGATTTGCGGTTAGATTCGTTTCATTCAGCTCAAATTCAACAATTCTGCTTTGTTGCGGGTTTTTTGTTACTCCATTGTCAAATAATAACAAATTACCATTATTCAGGATGTTGGCATGATGTTGATGTGAAATAACATTATTTCCAGTTAGATTGAAATCATCATTGTTCCCTCCCAATCGCCACATTATTTCTCCTGTAGTTCTGTTAATCTTATAAACTTGGTTTGTGTGCCGAGCAGAGACAATAAAATTCTCATCGTTTGGGTCAATTGCTATAGAATTAAAATGAAAGTAGTCTACCTTTTCAGCCGTAGCATATTGAGTATAGTATAAGGGGTCGGAAGCACTTAGAAGTTCAGGATGTTCAGCCGTATCCCATTCAAAGACTACCTGATCGTTCAGGATTTCCTGAAAGACAAATTCAACAAGTTTAACAGCATTACTACCGCCGTATGCAGTCATGTCTACATTCTCTCGTATGTATTGACCCGGAACAATATAGTGGTGATCATCAATATAGATGAAATCGTGGTTTTCAATACTATAATCGTAGGTGTTATCGGGAGGTAAAAAATCAATTTGTTTAATGACTTCAAAATTTTCATCCATTACAACGGTCTTTTTAGTGTCATTAATAGTATAAGTGAATCTTTTACCCTGAACAGTTTCGAAGAATTTAAAATTGATAGCACCGGTATAAGCTAATTTTTTATAATAAACAGGGAAACCGTTATTGTCTAAGATAGCAATATAGGTAAAATCATCTGCAGCAGATGGCGAAAGTTTGTAAAGGTTGATGAATAGGTAGCCGTCAGAAGGATTGTTTTTAGCTATTAAGTTAATACTCGGCATATCTTCGGGTAAATAATGTATCGTATACGTTTTTGCTGTAGGGGACTCAATTCGAATGACAATATCTTCACCCGGAGTTAGCTTAATTGGGGTTGTTTTGCCTGTAACTTTTACATTATTTATGAATATTTTTTTGAAAGGATTGAAATCGTTTAATGTAACTTCTATTTCATTTAATGTATTAAGTGACGTAATGTAATAATCGAATATTTCAGGATTAAATTCCGGATATAACTCTCCTGTTGAGACCTGAACTAAAGGGAGATCGTCTGTTGTTGACTCATCGTCTTTAGAACAGGAAAAAAAAGCGAAACAAATCAGTGCAAGGACAATTATAACATTATGATTTTTCATACGTAAGGGAATTTTTTTCACAAGTGATAATATACGATTTTAATATTCCTTTTTCGATTATGATTTTTTGATTAATTATTTTAAAATACAGATATAAAAATAGCTCTTTTGGGTTAAAGAGAGAAAGATACTTTATCTTGTCAGAATAAAGCAAACTTTTAAGTTCAGAAGGGTTAACGGCAAAATTATATTTTGTTTTTTCAAGATCATTGATTTCTTCAACATGTTTTATCCTAAATCCGTGGTTGGGAAGCATCATTTTCCAATTTGTTAAAGTTGCGGACTCATCTGCTTGGATAATATTAAAATGAGATAAAGAAGTATCGTTTATTTTCTGTTTTGTTTTTAAAGAAGTTGACAAATTCCAAATGGTTTCATTAAAAATAAAGAGCCCTTTGCCTTTTAATACTCTGAAAACTTCTGTAACGATCTGGTTGTATTGCTCAGGGCTTTGTATAGCCAATACAGATTCACAAATGACGATGTCAAAAAAGTCATTTTCATAGGGAAAAATATTTTTGGTGTGATGTGTAAAATTACAATTGAACAGGTTTAATTTCTTTTTTCTTTTATTACAAAAATGAATCATCTCTAACATATTATCTATGCCTTCATAGTGAATAGATGAGTCATTTGATAAAATAGCTGCAGTATGCCCTGTACCGCATCCTATTTCTAAGATAGTTTTGACCTTAGAGTTATGCGGAATTTTTTTTAGTAGTAGATGAGTGCCTAATCGACCTTGCGGATGCTGGTTAATTCTTCCGGTTCTGGCTATATATTTTAAATAGTTCATAAAAATTACTTCTTTGCTTGTTTGTCTCTTGTCATTGTTGTTCCCAGATCATTTAAACATTCAGGCTCTTTATGTTCGGATATTGAATTCTCATGTTTTTTAATGAGGATCAAAAATATCCATTGTGATAAACACATACTGATAAAAATTCCTTCTACTCCTATTTTTTCTAATAAAATCAGACTGAGAGTGCAATTAAAGACTGTAATAAATAGATTGGAATATACTATTTTTTTTTCTAGTTTTTCTTTATACAGATTTAAAATAGGAATAACATAATAAAATACAGGAAGACTAGATAAAAAGCACAGGAAGTAGATATGCCATTTAAAGCCTAGTTTAACATAGTGTTCTAATAATAGCCAAATAAACAATGCCCCCAAAATGTTTATAGGGATTGCTATTTTTTTAAATAGTACTTTTAGTTTAGAGACCACTTTTGTGTTTGACCTATAAAAGGATTTGTTTATCGGAGCTGTTATAAAAACAGAGAGGGCTTGTAACATTAAAAAAGCAGTAGTAATTGTTTGATACGAAGATATTATTTCATTAGGTAGAAAAATATTCACTAGATACAGGTCTATTTTAGAACTAATCATTCCGCTCAATCCCAAAACAAAAAAAGGAAAGCTAAGAATAAGTTCACTTAGAGTGATTTTTAATTTGAAAGGTTTATTCCAAAGTTTAAACAGAATAGATATCAGAATCAATTTGAGGGTTATACTCAGAGCATAAAATTCTAAAATACTGATGAGATTAAATGTGGAAAGTTTATATAATGCTCCATAGAAAAAACTAAATCCGATGATTTCAACTATTAATTGTGAGCCAAATTTTTGCTGATAGATCACTAAACTTTCAAAGGAATTATAAGCATAACTGATAAGGATAATGAAAATCGATAACAATGCAATTTTAAATGAGAAAAAAGCAAATAAAACAAAGGAAGGAAGAATCAGTAATCCTCTACTGAAGAGATTGATGTAAAAATTGGAATATACCTCAGAAGGGTTTCGACTATATTTCCGTATCAAATAATCTTTATTTCCCCAGTTAGCAACAAAAGTTAAAAAAGAGATCCAAACGATAATGCTTACGTATTCTCCCCAATCGTTCTTCCCGAAATGTTTGATCCCGGAAAGGATGATAATAAAATTTAAAAGAGGAATGGTAATTCCTCGAATAATATTAATACCTATTTTTAAAAGCCTATTCATGATATAATATAAGATAAGCTTTTAATGTGAAGTCAATATCAGATAATAAGATTCGTTTTCTCTCTGAATTCTCATCATTAAGCAAGTTCAAACAATTTGCAACGAATGATTCTTCAGAATTACACACTTTCCATTCCGGTAGTTTCTGCGAAGCACCTACATCAAACGAAACAATTTGCATTCCTGAATAAAGTGCTTCTGAAAAAACATAACCAAATGATTCATATTTACTGGTATGGAGCAATATTTTTGACATACTCATTTTTTGTAAAACACTGTCTCTGGATAGTTCCCCCGTCAAAGTTATGTTTTCATTCAGATTGTGACTTTTTATCAGAGATCTGATTTTTGAAGACTCATTACCACCTCCTATAATTTCAACTTTTAAATTGGGCTTTTTTTCAACAACCTTTTTAATAACATCAATAAAAAAAGGATAATTTTTGATGTTATTTAGGGAACCGACACCTAAAATATCAATTTTAACATCTTTGATTTTCGGAAAAGAGTTTGTATCAATGCCCCAAGGTATGATATCAGATCTTAAACCGTAGTTTTTATATAGTTCGGTTTGATGGTTTTCAGAAAGTGTGACTAGTTTTGATCGTTTTTCATTGATGAATTTAACATATTTGTTTTTAAAAACATCTTGTCCCATTGCTGTAACAATGTGTGTAATATTTTTTCGAGTAGCAAAAAACTGACCTATTAAAGAACATTCACCGATCCAGAAGCTATGAATTACAGTAAAGGGGGTCTCTGAATGGATTTTTTTCAACAATCGATAAGACCTATACCAAGTAGCTATTTTTCTTGATTTTTTATTGCCTCCGTTCAACGGAATGATGTCAATTCCGTTCCAATTGTGTTTTTTATTTGTAAAAGGGTATTGGAATGTTATTAGAGTCAATTTGACTTGAGGTAAATCTTTTCGCAAAGCCATTAAATAGATTTGTAATGCAGGGATTGTTACAGAATCATTTTCAGAAGCTGCAAATCCGGGAGTTAGGAAAACAATATGAGGTACTGGTCTATTCAATAGGACTAATTATTTTGTATAGTTTCCATCCTTCCGGCAATTCCTCTAAAACTTGTAAATGATAATTCGTAGAAATAAAATTCCAGTTTTTCATCGGATTTTTACCATTCCATTGCTGTGAAAACTTTTGCGGATTAAATAAAAGTAAAGAATTTTCATGTACTGTGGTGTATTCCTGTTGCCATAAATTTTGATATTCGAAATGTAACCCTCTGCCTTGTAGTGCAACATCGATGTCAAAAGAGTATAAAACGACATTTTGATAAGGCATCAGTTCTTGAGCTATTTCTTTTTCCAAATGATTTCTTTCTTGAGCTGGTTTTAACGCCAGATAACAAAGCAACAATTGAAGAATAAAAGTTATTATGCCTGCTACAATACAAATCTTTAAGGACAAAAACTTATCTACTAACAGTTGAAAACTAGGGTAAAGAATTATAAGGAGTAAAGGGAAAGATAAAGCTAAAAAACGACTGTTTTGAAAGGGAATCCCTGATAAAAACAAGCTATATCCCAGAAAAGAGATGATCAACAAAATAACGGCTCGTTCTTTCAGAAAGTTTTTAAAAAGAAACGGAAAGAATAAAATACCTGAAAATAAATAACGTGGATGAAACAAGGAGGAAAACGCATATATAATATTGGGTAAAAAATTAGAGTTTGTTCCGTCCGGAGTGGTAAATGATCTTTTATAAAAATTTGTTATAGACCAACTTTTTAACCAGTCGTGTTGTAGAAATTCAGTTGTGTTTTCATATCGGATGAGATAATGAGGGAATAGTAGTAATGCACCGATCAAAATGAAAAAAGGTAAATGTTTGAAGTGCTCCTTTCTTGATATATAAATGTACAAAGTATATAAGCCGAGCGGTAGTAAAACGACAAATGTTGCATAACGCGTCATGATGGCACTTAATCCGAAAATAACTACCAGATATAAGCTTTTAAGGGATGAGGTTTTAAAGTATAACAACCCGTTATAAAAACACAATACAACGAAAGCAGTTGATAACATATCAGACATTACGGAGAGGCTTAACCGAAGCATATAAGGAGATAGTCCCAGAAAGAGCATACAAAAGATCCGGGCATTCCGATTTTGTGGATAAATGAGTTTTATGATCTTAAAGCTATATAATATAACGATTAAATAAGAGATAAAACTAACCAATTGCAAGGCAATTACCGGTTTTAGTAAAAAAGAAAGAATGGCCCCTGCTATAGGATAGTAGAGTGGCCAAAAATAATCACCTGGAAAGGTGCCAGTTTTAAAATATAGGTTCAATGCTTTAGTATATCGCAGATACTCATAACCGTCTTGTCCGTATAGCCCGTCAAAATCGAAAAAAAATCGAAAAACAACCCATACAATGGTTAATACAACCAAAAAAAGCGATGAGTTCTTTATGTTTTTTAAAGTAAGCATAGGCTATTTCGTATACCGTTTTAGCAAGGCAGTTATTGCAATAGATTTCATCTTAAATTGATATGCTTTCCATTTAGAATGAGATAGGTTTCTGAAAAACTCTACTTCATTAACCACTTTACGTACGGCATAATCATAAAATTTTCTCGGATACGTGCGCTCAAAATCAATATCCCGGTCGGTTGAAGTTTCCCAGTCTGGTTGGTATGTTATTTTGTTTTCAACGTCATAATATAGAGACGTCCCTTTTATAGGATAGGCTATAGTAATGGTATAGTGAGTAGGATTCGCTTCTTTCAAATAGGTAATGGTTTCTTTGATATCGGCTATGGTTTCTCCTGGATAACCTAACATGATAAAAGTTCCTGTTTCAATGCCAATAGCATTGGTTTTTTGAATCATTTCTTTTACCAAATTAACATCAACCCGCCTATCCATTAGGTCAATGATTTTTTGAGAACCGCTTTCGGCACCTATCCAAATTCTGAAACAACCTATTTCTTTTAAGAGTTGTAAAATGGTAGTGTTTAGTCTTTCGGCGCGGGTAATACATTCAAAAGGAATAATGGCATCTTGTTTTATTACCTCTTCTTTAAATTCTTGAAGCCATTTATGGCTCACTGTAAAAACGTCATCTACAAACCACAAAGCATCGGGATTGTATTGTTCTTTGAGCATTCTCATTTCAGCAGCAACTAAGTAAGCAGGTCTTCTTCTATAACTTTGTCCGTAAACAGCAGTGCTACACCATTTACAGGTATAAGGGCAACCTCTCTGTGTAGAAATAGTCATCGAACTTTGTCCGTGATTATTTTTCCAAGTATCTAAATAAAATTGCATATTGATTGCCATTCTATTAGGCAAAGGCAATTCGGTTAAATCTTTAATTTTTGTTCTGGGATTAGTTTGAATAACCTTATTGTTTTCTAGGAAAGCGATACCGTCAATAGTATGAAAATTGTCACCGCTTAAAATAGAACTATATAATTCATAAGTAGTTTCTTCGCCCTCACCAATGACTAAAAAATCAGCACCTGATTTTAAGTAATTTTCAACGTTATAAGTTACGTCCGGACCACCGAGAATAATTTTAGGATTATACTCTTTTCTTGCTTTTAAAGTTTTAATTAGCTTAACAACTTCAATTTTTGTCATTAAATTGGTGTAAATACAAATGACTTTTGGTTTTCTTTTTGAAATGAATGCTAGCTGTTCTTTTTGTGAAGAAAAAGTAGTGTCAAAAATATCGTTAGGAATGTTTTTACTTAGCATATAACCAGACACATACAATAGTCCTAAAGGGGGATAGGGCTTCATTATCTTTTGTTCTTTTAGGTCATCAGATAAATAATAAGCATGTGTAAAAAGTAGACTCATTTTTTTTCCAATACAATTAGATAGTGATCGGCATATTTTGATAAAAAAGATAATTTTTTAATCCATTTGTCTAGCATTACAAGAACCTTAAAAAGAAATTGATGTTTCTTTACAAACGACTCTAAGTAGGACGGTGGTATAAAAAATCCAATTGGTTTAGATTCAATATATTTGAAATTGTTTTTTGATAAATTTACAATATCTTTTGGATTGTAATAATAAGTAGAAACCGATTCGCCAGAAACAGGGGCAATTGCTTTTTCTTTTTTTCTGCGGAAGGCTTCTGAAAATTTTCCTTTTAAAACAAAGTACAATTGCTCCCAAAGTGTATTTTTAGGCATAATTACTAGAGCTAATTTTGATTTTGGTTGTAAAATGGAAGCAGTATTTTCAAAAAAATAATTCAATTCTTTTTTGGTTAAACAGTTTAATCCACCGAAGTTAGAAAACAGAAAGTCAAAAGAATCGGGGTTAAATTTTTCCTGTATTTTTAGGCAGTCAAGCTGTAAAAAAATAAGATTGTTAAGTTTAGTTTTACTCTTGGCTTGAGCAATCATATTTTCGGAAATATCAGTTGCCGTTATAACGTGTTTTTGTTTTGCCAGCCATATAGCATCTTCTCCCGTGCCACAATTTACTTCAAGAATGTGTAAGGGATTTTCGAGATGTTTTTTAAGATGATGATGAACTATAGCACGTTGTGCTTTACCAATTAGAGTATAGGTAAAATTGACATCATAATTTATAGCTTCAACATCAAACCCTGCATTCATTATGTTAATTGATTTAGTTTTATTTTATCCAGAAATGAACTAGGAATATAATACATCAACTTTGCAATAGTTTTTGCTTTTTGAATAGTTAAAAGCTGAGGTTGCTTTATTATGTCTTTTAATGTGTTTATTCCTTGTGCTATTCTAAATTCTTTGTGAACAAAACGCTGCAATTTTCTGTAATAATCGGAGGTATAACTTCCTTGAAACATTATTTCAAAATCATCCGAATCGGTCCAGTTTGCTTTTAACTTTAAATCGTCTTTAACTTTTTCGTAAAAATGTGTTCCTGGCAATGGATAGGAAACAGAAATTCCAATATTATCAGGACATAGCTCTTTGACCATAGCAATAGTTTTTTGAATGTCGTCTTGAGTTTCACCCAAATATCCAAACTGTAGAAAAAAGGCTATTTTTACTTTTTTCTCTTTTAGCAAGCGAGTAGCTTCATAAATCTGTTCAACTCTCGTGCCCTTATCCATAGCATCTAATATTTTTTGAGAAGCACTTTCAGCACCTACCCAAACTTCTTCTAATCCTGATTCTGCCAGACAATCTATGGTGTCTTCTTTTAGAAGTAAATCGACCCGGCTTTGGATAAAATAATTAATGTTTACTTTTTCTTGTTTTAATAAAACATTAAATTCTTGAACCCAATTTGGTTTTAAACCAAATATGTCGTCGCACATCCAAAAACGAGCAACGCCAAAATGCTCTTTTAAATATTTTATTTCACGTATAATATATTTCGGTGAATGAGCATTGTATCTATTGCCGTATATGGGTTTTGCACACCAGTTGCATTTATACGGACATCCACGGGTGGTGGCAATGTTCAGTGTGAATTCCTGATGACTTTGTTTCCATACTTTTCGATATTCGTTAATATTTACCAGATCCCATGCCGGCAAAGGCAGTTCGTCTAAGTTTTGAAGGACTGTTCTGGGTTTGTTTTTTTGAATTTCGTTATCTTTTTTGAAAACAATTCCGTCAATTTCATTTAAAGGATTTTTATTTTCTAAGGCATTAATAAGTTCCAGTAGTGTTATTTCTCCTTCACCCTGAATAACAAAATCGGCTCCGGTATTAAGGTATTTTTTATAATGGTCAGTAGCGTCTGAACTGTTAACAATGACAATACAGTTGTTTTTTTTACCCGTTTCAATCATCTCAAAACAAGCTTCCCTCATATTGGTCAGGCACATTTTGGTTAAATAATTGAAACCATCGTCATAGATTACCAAATATTTCGGTTTTTTTTTCTGCAGAACAGGAATTATAGTTTCAGGGCTTTTTAAAAGATTAGTATCAAACAATTCTGTTGAAAAACCGTTTTCACGTAGTAAAGACGCAGCATATAGTGTTCCTAACGGAGGAAAAGGAGTTTTGTTCTTCCATTGTTTTGGATCTAACCGATAATAATAAGAATGCGAAAATAAGATATCAAGCATGTTCTTTCGGTAATTCTATTTGATATTTTTCTCGGATCTCGTCGTATTTTTTATTTAAAGCATCAATAACCTTTTTTTGAAAATTTGAAGGATGATGCTTCGAAACATTGTGTGAAGATTTAAAAGCAATAGCAAAATCTTCACTACTCATTTTTTCTTTGTATTTGATCTTCCAAACGGCAAATGTTATGCTGAAGCAGGCACGTTCAATAAGTTCTCCTATGGAATTATTGAATAGTGCTTCATAGTATTGCAACAAAGATCTCTTAGAAATGTTTTCTAATTCGTTCCAATTACATTCTTTATTAGGCAAAAAGTTCTTATACCAGCTGTTAGTTTTAAAAAAATGATTAAAAACAGATCCGTGCAGTGGAATCAGCGTTGCTATTTCAGTAGCGGTAAACCTGTTTTTTTCCATGATTTCCAAACTGTCGGAAGTGATAAAATAATTCATACAGAAATACTTCTTAGAGTTGAACAGAAATATCTTTTTAAAAAGAATTAATGCCATTCTGCATGACCACAAACGACCTGGTTTTGTGATGATAAAAAAATCAACATCACTGTGTTTGTCGAAATAGCCTTTGGATAACGAGCCTGAAATTGCTATTCCGTCAATAAAAGGGAAAAAACGGTAGGCAAATCGTGCTCTTTTTTTGGCTTTTATCATTGCTTTTTGAGCGTTTTTATACCCTGTTTCCCGTTTACTAACACATTCTTCGTTTAAGTACGGGTGGTAATAAGCAGTTGTCTTTTTTATGATATTTTTTGAAAGTGCAAGTTCTATTTCTTCCTCAAAATCTTTTTGGGTAGTATGAGATGAATAATGAAGTATTTCCTCTTTTTTTAACGGGTGGTTAAATAAAGAGAAATACAGTAAAGGTTGTAAGATTTTCAAAATTTAGCTTGCAATTTTTTTCAAATTTAAAAAATCTTATTAAAAATTTAGATAAAAATATAAAACTAAATAGGACTCCATGAGTTTCTTTTTAGGAGTAAGAAGTCTGTACTATACTTTTCATTGTCATTTCGACTAGCAGGAGAAATCACATTATCTAAATAATTTTATGAGATTTCTCACTCTGTTCGAAATGACAAATTAAAACTGTAAACTAAAATTAATGTGCTTCTAACCAGTTTTGTCCGATTCCCATATCAACTACTAAAGGAACGGCTAGCTGGAAAGCGTTTTCCATTTCGGTTTTGATCAGTGGTTTTATTTTTTCCAATTCTGAGTTGTGGACATCAAATACCAATTCATCATGAACTTGCAATAGCATTTTCGATTTCCAGTTTTCCGCTTTCAATCGTTTATGAATATTAATCATGGCAATTTTGATAATATCGGCAGCACTTCCCTGAATAGGAGCGTTAACGGCATTTCGTTCGGCAGCACCGCGTACTACGGCATTGGCTGAGTTGATGTCTTTTAGATAACGTCTTCTTCCCGAAATGGTTTCCACATAACCATGTTGGCGTGCAAATTCAATTTGTTCTTGAATATATGCTTTTAATCTTGGATAGGTTTTGTAATAGGCATCAATCAAAGCAGCACTCTCACTTCGGGTTAGATTGGTTTGATTACTCAATCCGAAGGCAGAAACACCATAAATGATTCCGAAATTTACCGTTTTAGCATTGCTACGTTGTTCTTTGGTGACTTCTTCAATAGGAACATTGAATACTTTGGCAGCTGTACTTCTGTGAATATCTTCGTGGTTTTGGAAAGCTTTGATCATATTTTCTTCACCTGATAAAGCAGCAATAATACGTAATTCAATTTGTGAGTAATCGGCATCCACTAAAGTGTAATTTTCATCGCGGGCAATAAATGCTTTACGGATTTGTCTTCCTCTTTCTGTACGAATCGGAATGTTTTGCAAATTCGGATTGTTAGAACTCAATCGGCCTGTTGCGGCCACTGTTTGCATGTAATCGGTGTGAATACGCTGTGTTTTCGGATCAACTTGCTCGGGTAAAGCATCTACATACGTACTTTTTAGTTTGACCAATTGGCGCCATTCTAAAATATCGCGCACAATTTCATTGTCTTTAGCTAGGTAACTTAATACTTCTTCACCGGTAGCATATTGTCCGGTTTTAGTTTTCTTAGGTTTTGAACCTCCGATTTTTAATTTGTCGAACAGAATATCTCCTAATTGTTTTGGTGAAGCTAGATTGAAACTTTCGCCGGCTTCTTCATATATTCTTTGTTCAAATGTATGAATCTCTTTTTCCATATCGGTTGAAATGGCTTTTAAGAAATCAACATCTAAACGAATACCTTCCCGTTCCATATCGGCCAGAACCTGAACCAACGGAATTTCGATTTCGTCGAATAATTTTTTGGTTCCTACTTTTTCTAAAATAGGTTGGAAGTGTTGTTTTAACTGGTAAGTAACATCAGCATCTTCTACAGCATATTCTTTTACTGCTTCTACTTCGACCTGACGCATAGAAAGCTGGTTCTTTCCTTTTTTGCCAATTAATGTCTCAATAGGTTTCGGAGCGTATTTTAAATAAGTTTCGCTTAACACATCCATATTGTGACGCATATCAGGATTAATCAGATAGTGCGCGATCATAGTATCGAAAAACGGACCTTTAATTTCAATGTTATAGTTGGCTAGAATTTTCAGGTCATATTTTATGTTTTGTCCGATCTTTTCGATTTTTTCATTAGAAAAGAAAGGGACGAATTTTTCAGCTAAAGCTTGTGCTTCTTCTTGATTTTCGGGAAACGGAACGTAAAAGCCTTTTCCTTTTTCCCATGAAAAAGCAATTCCTACTAATTCGGCATTGAGAGCGTCAATTCCTGTAGTTTCGGTATCAAAGCAAACAGAAGTTTGTTTTTCTAAATTCTGTAAAAATAATTTTAAGCCTAAATCACCTTGAATGATCTGATAAAAATGTTCGGTTGATTCTAAGGTAGCGTAAAATGAATTGGAAACTGTATTTTCTTCGTGTTCACTGAAACCGAAAAGATCCATTTGATTTTCAGTAGTTTTTTTCTGCGGTGTTTTTTTAGCCGGATTTTCACCATTTCCATTGCTCTCAATTTCGTCGTATTCTTTTCCGGAACCGAATAATTTATCGAATTGGGCTTTCATCTGACGAAATTCCAGTTCTTGGAAGATTGCATCGGTTTTTTCTACATCAGGTTTTGATAGTTCAAAATCATCTTCGTCAAATTCAACCGGACAATCGAGTAGGATAGTGGCTAATTTTTTAGATAGGATTCCTTTTTCTTTGTTAGCTTCTATGTTTTCTTTCATTTTACCTTTTAGCTCGTGAGTGTTCTCTAAAAGGTTTTCTATAGAACCATATTGGGCCAGGAATTTTTTCGCTGTTTTTTCGCCTACACCCGGTAATCCCGGAATGTTGTCGATAGCATCGCCCATCATGGCTAAAAAGTCAATGACTTGCAACGGATTGTCAATTTCAAACTTTTGTTTTACTTCATCAATTCCCCAAACTTCAATTCCGTTACCCATTCGTGCCGGGCGGTACATAAAAATATTCTCGGATACCAATTGGGCAAAATCCTTATCCGGAGTTACCATGAAAACTTTAAAACCTTGCTTTTCGGCTTGTTTGGATAAAGTTCCTATCAAATCGTCAGCTTCATAGCCTGCTTTTTCAATAATGGGAATTTGCATGGCTTTCAACAATTCCTGAATATAGGGAACGGCAATTTTGATGGCTTCGGGAGTTTCATCTCGATTTGCTTTATAGTCTTCAAACATTTCTAAACGATAAGTACTTCCTCCTTTGTCAAATGCAACAGCTAAATGATCCGGTTTTTCGCGTCGTATTACATCCATCAAAGAATTCATAAAGCCCATGATAGCAGAAGTATCCATGCCTTTTGAGTTGATTCTCGGATTTTTGATAAAAGCGTAATATCCTCTGAAGATTAGGGCGTAGGCATCAAGTAGAAATAATCGTTTTTGTGACATTTGAAAATGAATTGGTTTTAAAACAAAGGTAAAGTTTTATTTTAAAAAAGTAAGAGTTCCCAAAAAGGAACTCTTACTATAACGGAAGATGAAAAATTACTTAACTACTTTACTTTTTCAAAAATTTTATATTCGCTTCTTTACCGTCATAAGAAGTTAGTTTTGCCAGATAAAAACCTGATGTTAGGGTTTCTGTAGTTGTTGAATTAGTATTTGATACCGTTTTAACCAATTGTCCTTGTATATTGTAAATTTCGATAGTTTTTATTTCTTCATTAGTCGATGATGAAATAGTAAATTGATTTTCTACCGGATTAGGATATAATGCAAAAGTATTTTGTGCAAAAGTGTTTGAAGATAATGTGTAGCAATCTGTAGAGAATGAAGCTGAACCAATGTAGGAATTCCATCCATTGGCAGTCATTGCCGATGGATCATTAACTTGCACACAATCTAAATTTGGATTTCCGTTTAAATCGAAAAAAGTATAACTGCTATCATTATCACCAGCTAGATTTATCTTTTGAAAATCATTTCCATATAAGTCTAATTCCATTAAATCAGAAGAATTGCTTAAATCTATGTTATTTGCAATATTGTTATTTGAGGCGTATAGATATTTTATTGTAGCAGGAATAACTAAGCTAGTTAAGTTGTTGTTACTACAATTTAACAACTGAATATTAGTCTGATTCGTTAAATCTAGGGTGTTTAAATTGTTATTAGAACATTCTATATAATGTAATGAACTGTCACAATCTGTAAGACTTAATGAATTTAAGTTACAATTACTAACTTTTAAAGTACCTAGTCCCATTTGCCCCGATAAATTAATAGAACCAATAGGATTATTGTTAAGTTCTAATATAGAAAGATAAAGATTGGTGATATTAATTCCATTGAGATTGCAATCGTTAGCAGTTATTTGTTGCAGCGATGTTGAATTCGATAAATCTATTGAGCTAATTGGGTTTTCATCGATATAAAGTTTTCTAATAGTTGAGGCTGATGGTAGCGTTAATGAAGATAAATTGCAACCGCTTAAATTCACTTCAAATAAGTTTGTTGCTATTGTAGGGAAAGTGATAGACGAGAGATTATAATTTACTCTAAAATTAATTGTATTGATGTTAGGGTTATTTGATAAATCAACTGTAGTTAAATTACAGCTAACACAAATTAATGTTGAAATGTTTGTAAATGCTTCAATTCCGGATAGATTTGTAATATTTATACCCGTCATATCTAAACTAGTAACTGCTTGAGCATCTGAATTTAAAATAGTGCCATTCATGCCGTTTGTGTCAATTCCTTGATTTACAAGATATTGTTCAAAGTAGAAATCCGCGATTAGTGTGGTTTGTGCACTAATCCAAAATGAAGTTAGTATACTTATTAAAAATAATTTTGTTTTCATAAGTAGTTAAGATTTTGAATATTTATTATTTAAAGTTGAGTAGAGCTTATGTTTAAGCTCTACTCAACTCTTTTTTAATTTTTGATGATTTTTTGAGTAGTTACAGCACCATTTTCGGCTGTTATTTTTATCATATAAATACCGTTTTCTAAATGATTAACATTAAGAATATTAGATTTAGTTTCCAATATCTTTTTACCTGTTAAATCATAAATTTCGCTTTTAGAAATGCTTGAGTTTCCTATTTCAATAGTTAAATAATCGTGCACCGGATTAGGATATAATGCAAAATTGTCATTTGCGAATGGAGAGCTGCTTAAAGTTGCACATTCTGTTTCGTTATTAACAAAAGTTGATGTAGTATCTTTATTCCATGAACCTAAATAACCAGCTGAAGCATCGTCTACATAGATACAGGTTAAATTAGGGTTTGTCCAAGAATAAAAGCTAAAAATTATACTGTTATTTCCATTGCGTACATCTAATTCAGTCAATTGATTGTAACTAACCCATATTACAGTCAGGTTTGGGTTATTAGATAAATCTAAACTCGTTAAGCTGTTTTCTTCCGCACTCAGATAGGACAAAAGTGTGTTGGTAGAAACATCTAATTGTGTTAATAAATTTTGATTACATTCTAACGATTGTAGATTTTGTAGCCCAGTAAAATCTAAAGATGTTAATTGATTAGAATTGATTTGGACAGTGTGTAATAAAATATTGGTACTTAAATCTACAGTAGATAAGTTGTTATCATTAGTAAATAATGTTGTAAGATTTACAAAAGCTTCAATTCCTTGAATGCTAGAAATATTAGAGCTAGAAATATTTAGATTACTAATTGGAGCTGCATCAACATTTAGTATATCTCCAGTAAAGCCATTAGTATCAATACCTAAATCAATCAGTTTTTGTTCAAAGTTAGCATCTGGGATAAGTGTAACGGCATCTAAAGCGTCTATAATGGCTTGACATTCTGCTTCATTGTTTACAAAAGTAGTTGCAGTATCTTTATTCCATGAACTTAAATAAGAAGCCGAAGCATCATCAACATAGATACATGTTAAATTAGGATTATCTGTAGCAGTAAAATTATTTATTATGCTATTATTACCATTTCTAACATCTAATTCTGTCAATTGATTGTAAACAACGACTATTCCAGTTAGGTTTGGGTTATCAGAAACATCTAATTGTGTTAAGCCGTTGTACTGACAGTATAAATATTGTAGATTTTGTAGCCCAGTAAGGTTTAAAGCAGTTAATTGGTTGTTAGCAACTATTAGAGTTGACAGAAGTATGCTATCAGAAACATCTAATTGTGTTAATAAATTTTGATGACATTTTAACGATTGTAGATTTTGTAACCCCGTAAGGTTTAAAGTAGTTAATTGGTTGTATTGGATTTCGATATTTAATAATTGTGTATTAGCACTTAAATCTACAGTAGATAAGTTATTATAATCAGCATATAATGTTGTAAGATTTACAAAGGCTTCAATTCCTTGAATGCTAGAAATATTAGAGCTAGAAATACTTAGAATATTAATTGAAGCTGCATCAACATTTAGTATATTTCCGGTAAAGCCATTAGTATCAATACCTAAATCAATCAGTTTTTGTTCAAAGTTAGCATCTGGTATAAGTGTAACAGCATTTAAAGCGTCTATAATGGCTTGACAGTCTGCTTCGTTGTTTACAAAATTTGAAGTCGTATCTTTAAACCATGAACTTAAATAAGAAGCCGAAGCATCATCAACATAGAGACAGGTTAAATTAGGATTATCAAAAGAATAAAAATCGGTAATAATACTATTATTGTTATTTCGTACATCTAATTCAGTCAATTGATTGTTTCTAACCAGTATTTTAGTCAGGTTTAGGTTATTAGAAAAATCAATAGCTGTTAATTGATTATTTGTACACGTTACTTCTGTAAGATATGTATTTTGTGAAAAATCAATAGCCGTTAATTGATTATCTTCACACTTTAGTTCTATTAGAGCGGTGTTTTGTGAAATATCAATAACTGTTAATTGATTATTGGCACACCAAAGATTTGTAAGATTTGTATTTTGAGTAAGATCTAAAGAGGTAAGTAAATTATTGTCGCAAAAAAGCCTTAATAATCCTGGTTTATTTGATAAATCAACACTACTGATGTTATTATCTGAAAAGCCAAGATGCTCCAAACTAGGGCAATTATAAAGATTAATATTTGTGATAGTATTATTGCCACAGTACAAAGACTCTAATAGCGTGTGATTACTGACGTCTAATTGAGTTAAGTTATTAGAAGGACAATCGAAATTAACTAAATTTAAACATTGAGATACATCTATACTAGTTAGCTGATTATAACCTAAAAATAGTGCAGATAATAAAGGATTATTAGATAAGTCAATAGTTGTTAAGCTTCCTTCAGTACAGCTTAAGACACTCAAATTAGGATTATTGCTAACGTCTATAGAAGATAAGTTTTGAGTGTATAGAGATTCTAAATTAGGACAGTTTGTTACATCAATACTAATTAATGGATTATAAGTACAAATGGCACTAGCTAATAGGGTGTTGTTGCTAAAATCCAATGAAGTAATGGAGTTATATGCACAATTAATACTCGTTAATGATGTATTGCTACTAAGATCTATTGTTGTTAAGGAATTATGGCTACAATCTAAGCTAGTTAAGTTAATAAAAGCTTCTATTCCGGTTAAATCACTTATAGAAGAATATATCACCGAAAGATTTGTTACTGTTGCAGCATCAGTATTTAAAATAGTACCATTTAATCCATTGGTGTCAATACCTGAATCGATTAGCCTTTGTTCGAAGTTAGCATCAGGAATAGCTGTGGTTTGCGCACTAACCCAAAAAGAAGTTAGTAAACTAAATAAAAATAATTTTGTTTTCATAAGTAGTTAAGGTTTAATATAGTTGTTAAAAAAGTAATTTAATTACAATAAGCAGTATACTTCCGTAAAGAGCTGTTAATAGCAGCTCTAAACGATTTTTTTCTATTGTTTTTTTTAAGTTTTTCATAAACAGTTATTTTTTTTCTAAAGTAAAAACCTGGTCACTGCCTTTTGGACTAACCATTAATTTATCTCCATCGAAATGATAGTTAAATTCTGAAACCATAGAACCATTATCCCAAGTAAAAGTGGAATCAGTTATGGTTGTTTTGGCAGGATTTTTAAAATCTCCTTTTGCCATTGTAAATTGCTCCTTTTCAAAAATGTAATGTGTGCCTAAATTGTCTTCTGCAAAAGTCCCTTCGGCTTTTACAATTTCCCAATCGCCTTGCAAAGTGGGTTTCGAATTTTTGTTACAAGCGGTCATAACAATTGATATAATGATTATGCTAATGATTTTTTTCATGTGTCTTGTTTCTTTATGTGATTTAATAAGGATAAACTTCTAGCATGTTTCGAAGATTGTTAACTTCATCATTGCTAAGTGTTTTAGTTTCTAAAATTTCTTCTTTACCATAGTCGGTAGAAATCACATAAATATAAACCGGAAGCCAAGGAGCATCTTTTAAAACTTTTTTTAAGTTATTGTTGTAAGCTCCGCCACCGCAATCTTTATACAATCTTACCGGGAATGTAGCTTTTACTTTTTTAAATTCGGTGTAGCTTATTTTTTTGTAATAGATAGCTTCTACCATAAATTCAACACTATTAAACGTGTGCCAATTAAATTTAGGTTCTTCTGCTATTTTAAAAACCGGTTTTTCAAAATAAGCTCCCTGATAACCTACTCTAGAATTGTGTAGTAATTTAACCACTTCTTCTTCTGTTGGATTGGGAACGCCTTCGTACCAGCCACTACCAAAATAACTTCTATTAAAAACCCATTTATCACCTACAAAATCATAGCGATAATCTGAACGTTCCCAACGATATACATCATCGACATCGGTTTTCCACTTGCTTTCTGCGGTTCGTTCATACCATTTTTCAGTAGGTGTAGTGTGAATCGTTCCTTCATCACTAGTAAAGCGAACATCTATTGCGCCTTTTTCTTTTAATAGATCCGTTATTTCTGCATCTGAAGGATGATCTCCAGATGTTTTTGAACATGCATGTAATGTCATAATAGTTAAGATTAAGAGTAAATTTTTCATTAGTTATTTTTTATATTTTGAACTTCTTTAACCAATTGATTCAAAAGTTCTTGTTGTTGCTGTAACTGCGTTTTTAGCAATTCAATTTCACTTTGTTGTTGGCTAATTGTAGCTTCTTGTTCTTGAATTGCCTTAACCATAGGTGCAATTAAATCGTTATAGCGAACACCATAAAAACCGTTTTTATCTTTAGAAATAATGCCGTTGTTTGTAGCACCAAATTGGTCTAAAGAAGTCTCCAACTCTTGTGCAATGAAACCGTATTCTGTTTTTTTAGATTCGTCATTTTTACGGGTGTAAAAAACCGGTTTTAAAGATTTAATGAAGTTTAACCCAAGATTTGAAGGTTGTATATTTTCTTTCCATCTTCTATCGGAAGTTGTAGTCCAAGCTACTTGAATACCAGCATACGTAATAGCATTATTTCCTATTTTTACTTGGTTGCTTCCAGCTTGTGCTTGATATCCTATAGCAATACTATTAGTAGCGGTTGATATGCTCTCATTTGCTTGATTACCAATAGCAACATTGCTATCGCCACTAGTTAATGCGTTTAATGCACTAAATCCTAGAGCGACGTTTTTATCGCCTGTTGTTAAAGACCTAAGTGCAACATTAAGTGCTAAATTGTAATTTCCATCGATATTGTGTGATAAAGAATAGAAACCAATGCTTACGTTTCCAGCTCCCGTGGTATTTGCTTCGTTAGCGTAACTACCAAGAGCAATGTTTTGACTTCCGGTTGTATTTGCAGTTAAACTATTGATTCCTAAAGCAATATTATAAGCGCCATTTGTATTTTGATTCAGAGCAAGTTCGCCAATTCCGATATTATTATAACCAGAATTATTGAATAAAGTTTCTTTTCCAATTCCAACATTGTCATGTCCTCCATTATTAGCATTTCCATATAAAGCTTTATACCCTATTGCTACATTGTAGTTGCCATAAGTATGAGAGTAAAAAGTTTGATAGCCTAAAGCAGTATTTCCCATACCTGAATAATTAGAATACATTGATTCACTCCCTAAAGCCAGATTAGCTGTTCCTGATGTGTTCCTGTATAGTGCCTGATATCCAATTCCTGTATTATCTGAACTTGTAGTTGAAGTAGAATTATAGGAATATCCTGATTTATAGCCAAAGTAAGTGTCATTGTAGTTTTTCTTAGTTGGGACTAAACTTGCCCCTGCTTGGTAACCAAAAGTTGTTTTAGTATCATCAGAGGTTCCAATATAAGCCGATTTTTCATTATTTACTTTAAAAACTAGTGCTGCATCGTCAGTGTTTCCAATAAAATTAGTAGTTTCATCTGTGCCTGTATTTCCATCTAAATTCCAACCTGTAGAACCTCCTGAAGTTAAGCCTGATAAATCTACACTATTTCCATTGTCGATAGAAAGAATGTTTCCTGTTAAAGATAAGTTTTGTGCATCGGTATTATCTAAATAAGTAGATAAATCAACGCTGTTTCCGTTTTCAATGACAAGTGAATTACCGGTTAACGATAAGTTTTGATTGTCTGTTAAATCGCCAACTACTTGAAGCGGACTTGCAGCGGTTCCGTCTCCTGATAAAGTTGCATTGGTTACCACAGTTTGTGTTCCCCAATTGTCAGCGCCAGTTGGTAGAATAACCGTATTCCCATTACTAATAGAAAGTGAGTTTCCAACTAAGTCTAAACTTTGTGCATCGGTATTATCTAAATAAGTAGATAAATCTATACTGTTTCCGTTTTCAATGGCAAGTGAATTACCGGTTAACGATAAGTTTTGATTATCGGTTAAATCACCAATCACTTGTAAAGGGTTTGCAGCGGTTCCGTCTCCGGATAAAGTTGCATTGGTTACCACAGTTTGTGTTCCCCAATTATCAGCACCAGTTGGTAAAATAACCGTATTTCCATTACTAATAGAAAGTGAGTTTCCAACTAAGTCTAAACTTTGTGCATCGGTATTATCTAAATAAGTAGATAAATCAACACTGTTTCCGTTTTCAATGGCAAGTGAATTACCGGTTAACGATAAATTCTGATTGTCTGTAATTCCACCAACAATTGTTTCTGCTGTTTTTGCATGTAAAGCATACGGAACACTAATTAATTGCGTTGTTCCACTTATTGTGTAACTGTTTCCACCTAATGGATCAATTTCTGTCTTAATAAAATAAGGTCCGTTTGACCAATCAACAGTAGAAAAATCATCAGAAGTAGTTCCGTTGCCAATTTCAAAAGTTACTAGACCATTAGCGTTTGAAGTTGGGTTATGTGTTTCACTATAAACTGAAATCCCTGATGCGGAACCTTGTAAAATACTTATTTGTATACCAATAGATTGGTTCGCTAAAAGTTGATTTGCGTTATCTCTAATTATGGTTTGATAACTCACTTTTTCTGGAGTTTGTGACCAAGAAATAGTAAAAATTAGAAAAGATAAAAGAGTTAATATTTTTTTCATGAGTTAGTCTTTTTTAATTATTTTGAAAGTATTGCCAATGCTGTTATTTTTTAAAATGTTTAGTAGAAATGTAGCTTGTGGTAGTTGGCTAACATTAATTGTAGTTTCTGAATTACTTAGTTTTCCTGATTGGATTAATCGCCCGTTGATATCAAATAATTGGTACTCTAAGCCTTCAAATTCCTGTATAGAAATCGTAACGAATTGTGTAGTAGGGTTTGGAAACACACTAATATTGTTTATCAATCCAAAGTCTTTTATCTCAAGAACTGATATTTCATAAGGTTGCTGTACGCCTTCAATTATGTTTACATTTCCGTTAGTTTGAAAAGTATAATTAGTTTGTCCAACACTATAGCTTGAAGATCCTCCTGAACCAATTGTTTCACCACCGGCACTAACACTGTTTTCTTGAGCTAGTAGCATATTAATAGCTAATACACAAAATCCGGTATATAATAATCTCATTTTCATATTTTTATAATTAAATCCCGAATTTTTTACCTAAGCCTTTTAGCTTGCTTTCTTTTTTAGGTTGACTAGTAGAAGAACTGGTGTTTGAAGTATTGTTTTGAGTGGTAGCTTCCTTTTGTTCTTCTTTTATTTCACCACGTTTGCCAATGAATTTTCCGTCAATCCATGCACTTTGAATTTCGTCAAATGTTACAAAATAGCGGTTGCTATTGTATTCGTCTATTTTGGCAATTTTACCGGTGTAAAAATCTTTTCCTTGTCCGTTCCAGTTTACAATTACATTGTCGCCAATGTTGAACTTTTCTGGTCCGGCTATTGTTCCGGTGTTAATAGCTTCACCACAATTACTGTCTCCAGCTTGTTTGCAAGCATTGATTTGAGAAGAATTAGGGCCATAAGCAAATGCTAAATCAGATATTTTATAAACATCTCCTTCTTTTTGAACAGCAATGCGACCAAAAGAATATTTTTCTCGGTCATAGAATTGCAACATTCCGCTTTGTTGGTGTTTTATACTTGGATGTTCACAGTAAATAGTAGCATACGTTTTTACACCATTTTTGATGTTTTCTACTAATTGTTTTCCTCTTTCGTTTAAAGTCGCTGCTGAACCATTTTCGAAGTAAAAAGAAGAAAGCATGTGATAGGCCATTAATTCCGCTTTTTTAGCATCACCACTATACATCACATTATGAATCCAAACAATAGCTTCTCTGTCGTTTTTAAAGGCAGGTATGTCGATAGAACCCATTGCAGCCAATTGCTTTTTAGCTATTTCATCGCCATACATCTCTTGCATGTTGCGAAGGTTTTGAGATTCTTCACTGCTAATTTTTTTGGTTTCTAAAACTTCCTCTTTTCCATAACTAGTTGAAATCACAGCCATTTGAACCGGAAGCCAAGGAGAATCTTTATAGATTTTTTTTGCGGTATTGTCATAAGTACCATTTCCGCAATCTTTGTATAAGCGAACGGGGAAAGTGGCTTTTACTTTTTGAAATTCGGTATAGCTTACTTTTTTGAAATAGATGGCTTCCACATTGAATTCTACACTATTGAAAGTATGCCAATTGAATTTTGGTTCTTTAGCTAATTTAAAAACCGGTTTTTCGAAGTAAGCGCCTTGGTAGCCTACCATAGAATTTTCTAAGACAGCAACTATTTCTTTTTCCGTTGGATTTGGAATACCATCGTACCAACCAGAACCGAAATAGCTTCTGTTATAGGACCATTTTCCGCCTCTGAAATCATAGCGATAATCAGAACGTTCCCAACGGTAAATATTTGGAACTTCTGTTTTCCATTTGCTTTCGGCGGTGCGTTCGTACCATTTTTCGGTAACGGTAGTGTGAACGGTTCCTTTTGCACTGGTAAATCTTACATCGATAGCGCCTTTTCCTTTTAATAAGGAAACGATAGTAGCATCTGAAGGCTGTGCAAAACTATTGGTTGAAAAAATACTTAATAATAGAGTAGTAAGTAGTAGTAAAGAATTTTTCATAGTTGTTGATTTTAACGTTGTAAAAATACAAATGCTTAAAAATCAATAACTTGTAAAAAATATTTTTTTAGTGAATCACTAAATTATAAGGGTGGAAGTATGTTTTTTATGGGTGAATGATTAGAGTAGATTTATCATTTTTAGTAATTCTTCTCGGTGCGACTTCCCAACGGATATTTTATGACTATTTATATATACATTACTTTCGTCTATAAAATCGATATGTTTAATATTGATAACAAAGGAACGATGCACTCTTAAAAAATGCTGCTGAGGTAATTTTTCTTCAACTGATTTTAAGGTATGTGTAATCAGAAATTTATTGTCGTTGGTATGGAGAAAGCAATAGTTGTCGTAGGCTTCAAAATGGCTAACATCCATTGCCGGAACTTTCACCATTTTACCTTGGTGCTTTACAAAGAAATCTTCTAAAGTTTTTTCGGATTCCATTTTGGGCTGTTCCGTATTCTTTTTGAATAACCCCAAGGTTACGTTTGCCAATAAGTTTTCTTCTGTAAAAGGTTTTACAATATAGCCTACCGGATTACATTCTTTTATGCGTTGAATCGTTATAGGGTCAGCTAAAGAAGTGATAAAAATGTATGGAATTTTTAATTCGGCATCAATTTTTTTAGCCAAATCAATTCCATCACCATTTCCTTCCAATGTAATGTCTAATAAAATTAAACTTGGTTTGATTTCGGAAATCTCTTCGTAAGCATCCTCAATATTATCGGCATCGCCCACAATTTGATAATGGTACTTTTTTAGAGCCGTTTCAATGGTTTGCTCAATTAGAGGTTCGTCTTCAACTATATAAATTCTATTCATTAGACTAAAGTAAAACGTTTCATAATAATGGTTACTGTTGTTCCGTTTTCGCTTGTAAAAGTAACTTTTCCTTTTAATTTTTTAGATAAAGAGTGGATTAATTTTATACCGAATGAATCCGGATTAGGTTCTTTTACCAATCCTTTTCCATTATCAGAAACCGTTAAAATTAACTCTTCTTCTTGTTTGTGTAAGTCGACTTTTATTTCCGGAGTTGTGAAACTTTCATCAAAAGCATGTTTAATAACATTGGTTACCAATTCGTTTACGATTAAACCAATTGGCGTTATCGTATCAATATTGAAAACTAAATTATCAACATTAATCACTGTTTGCAGATTTTTAATTTTGGTCGCTTGATATTCGGTTAAATCGTTGACTAAATCGGTAATGTATTCTTTAGCATTAATTCCCACGATTTCGTCTCTATTATACAACCGTTGGTGAATTAAAATCATCGAACGAACTCTGTTTTGTGCTTCACGAATCGCCTCAATTGCCGCTTTGTTTTGCAAACTTTCCGATTGTAAATACAGCAAACTGGAAACAATTTGGAAATTGTTTTTAACGCGATGATGTGTTTCTTTTAATAATGTGTTTTTTTCATCGACCAATGTTTCCAAAATTTTCTTTTGACTGGCTAATTTTCGTCTTTGTTTGTTTACAATATAAATACTGGAAATGACAATAAGTAAAACGAATCCTAATGCGATGATATAATTGTATAATCGTTTTTGTTCTGCTTCTTTTTCTTCAATGAGTTTTTGTTTTTTATCGGTTTCATAAACAATTTCTAATTCGTTCAAATTCCGATTCGATTCAATGGAAAAAACCGAATCTTTCATTTGAGAATACAATATGTAATTTTTTAAAGCTTTTTCAGGATGCTGTAGTTTTTCTTCTATTTCATAAACCGAATGATACAAATCGCTTAAAAGTTCATTGCGTTCGGTGGCTTTGGCATGAAAAATACTTTGGTTGTAATATTTCAATGCTTCTTGAAGATTATTTTCTTTTTCAAATACATTTCCCAAACCTTTATAGCAAAAAGCTAATGTATTTTCGTCAGTATTTTTAATTAAGACTTTTTCGGCATCTAAAAAGAATTTTTTGGCATTTTTTAAATCATTTAGGCAATAATAAGCTTCTCCAATATTTGATAAAGATGTTCCAATATCATAAGAACTTTGCAATTCTAAAGAAAGGTTGTAGGAAGCATTAGCATACCACAACGCACTATCGCAATGTTTTTGGTTTTGATGAATAATACCGATGTTACTATAAGTGTAACAAACACCTTTTTTATCGTTTAGTAGTTTTTTTATTTTTAAAGATTTTGAAAAATATTCTAAAGCCTTTTGGCTATTGTTTTTGGTTCGGTAGATAAGACCAATATTATTGAAAGTTTTAGCAAGCGTTTTTTCATCTTTAATTTTCTCTTGAATTTTAGCTGCTTCTAAGTAATTCTCAAGCGCTTTAGCATAAACACCACGGTAATAATAACTGGCGCCAATATTCAGGTAGACTTTTGCCATACCTATTTCTTCATTTATACTTTGGTATTTGTCATAGCTTTTTTGGTAATTAGCAATGGCTAAATCATATTTTCCATGGAAATCATTGGCAGAACCTAAACAGGTGTAAGCCTCTGCTTCCAGTTTCGGATATTTTTTTTCAGCCATTGATAAAGCTTCTTCTGCAAAAGCAATTGAAGAATCATAATCAGTGGGAGCAATTTCCCAGCTCAAATCATTTAGAATCTTAATTTTTTCTTCATCAGTTTTACTTTTTGCCAATTCCTTCTTCAAAGAATCTATTACTTCTTGAGCATAACCGTCAGAAAGTGTAAATAAAGTAAATAAAATACAATAAGTTAAGAGTAGTCTTTTTTTCATATAAACGGGCTTGCTTTTCAAATTTAGTATTATTTTTAGAAACAATCTTAAAAAATTATTCAATAAAATAGTATTAATTTTTGCTGCTATAAATTGAGATTTGCCTAATCTGTATTCCTAAAGAGTATAATAATTTCATAACCTGAAAACAGGGTTTCATGGAAAAGAATTCAGGTTTCATGAACTTTATGAGTTTGCTGAAAACTTTATTAACTAGTTTTAGGGTATGAATAAGTCAGTTTGCGCATATAATTTAATTTTTGCTGTTTCAGTTTTAGTTTTGATTCTTAACCTAATTGTACTATTTGTACTATAAGGAATTGTTAGAATCTCGTTAAACTTTACTGAGAATCAATTTTCTAGGTGAAGAATTCTTTACTTTGCATAAAATAGTGATTTATGTATCGTATTATTGTCCCGATATTGCTTTTTATTTTCGTAGAAATATATTCTTTTCAAGCAGTTAAAACAGTTGCTAAGTCGAAGTGGATATTGTTGGTCTATGGTATAATTTCCATAGCCTTCTTACTTTATTTGGCGTATTATTTTTTTACTTTCGATAGGAACACAGCACAAGACAAACGTTTTCAATGGACTATTGGTATATTCTTGCTCTTGTATTTGCCTAAAATTATTTTGACATTAACATTATTCTCTGAAGACATTTTCAGATTGTCTCAAGGAGTTTTCCGATATTTTTCAAAAAGCAGTGGTGCTACAGCGAGCTTTTTACCGGAACGAAGAAGATTCGTGAGTCAAATGGCGTTAGCTTTAGCAGCAGTTCCTTTTACATCACTTTTGTACGGAATGACAAAAGGAAAGTACAATTTCAAAGTAATGAAACAAACTTTGTTTTTTCCGGATCTGCCTGAGAGTTTTGACGGAACAACGATAACCCATATTTCAGATATTCACAGTGGTAGTTTTGATGATGCTGAAAAAATACAATATGCTATTGATTTAATTAACGAGCAGCAATCCGATTTAGTTCTATTTACCGGAGATATTGTAAACACACATGCATCAGAGATGCATCCTTGGATTGATACTTTTAAAAGAATTCATAAACCGACTTTAGGGAAATATTCGGTTCTGGGAAATCATGATTATGGAGAATATTATGATTGGAGTTCTAAGGAAGCTAAAGAAGAAAATTTTCAAGCGATTAAAGATTTGCACCCAAAAATAGATTTCAAATTATTGCTCAACGAAAATGTAGAAATCAAAAAAGGAAATGATGTTATCAAAATTGTAGGAGTTGAAAACTGGGGAATGCATTTTAAAAAAGCAGGAGATTTAGCCAAAGCTTCAGAAGGATTGAAACAGAATGATTTTAAAATATTAATGAGCCACGACCCAAGTCATTGGGAACATGAAGTAAAAACACATCCTAACAATTATCATTTAACACTTTCCGGGCATACGCATGGTTTTCAATTTGGCATTGAGATTCCGGGCTGGATTAAATGGAGCCCTGTTCAATACATGTATAAACAATGGGCCGGATTGTATGAAAATTTAGGACGCTATGTGTATGTTAATCGAGGATTTGGCTTTCACGCTTATCCTGGAAGAGTAGGTATTATGCCTGAAATTACGGTTATTGAACTAAAAAAAGGAGAAAATGTAGCATAATTCAGTAAAAATGTTACATTTGTATATTGTTTTCTGAGGAAAATGTATTTTTTGATAGTATAAAATCAATTTTATGTCAAAATTCGGAGAGTTAATTGATGCTAAAGTTCCTGTATTAATCGATTTTTTTACAGAGTGGAACGAGCCGTCTGTTGCGATGAATGAAGTGATTCGCGATGTTGCTGCGGCATTGGGAGATAAGGCAAGGGTTATTAAGATTGATGTGGAAAAAAATAGAGAATTAGCAGACGCTCTTAGGGTTAAAGGATTACCAACTTTAATGATTTACAAAGCAGGTCAAATGGTGTGGAGGCAAAGCGGAGAATTAGATGCCAATACATTGATCACTTTAGTACAAGAGCAAGCTTAATTTAGGTTTTCAAATTCGATCCCCTGATTTTTTAATTCTTGTATCACTTTAGGAAGGGCTAATTGTAAATTAGGCCAAGCTTTTATGCTGTCGTGAAATACGATAACACTTCCATTTTGCACATTTTTGATCACATTTTGAAAGCATTCTTCTGCAGTTGTATTTTGGTCAAAATCATACGAAATAATATCCCACATTACAATTTTATATCCGCTTTTTTGAATTATTCTAGCTTGAGAAGACTTTATCTTCCCGTAGGGAGGACGAAAAAGCTTTGTTGTATTTCCTGTAAATTTTTCAATGATTTCACGGCATAGTTGGAAATTATGTACATAGTTTTTTGTTTGGGTTTTCCAGCCGTTTAAATGATTGAATGTATGATTGCCTACAGAATGACCTTTAGCAATTACTTTTTGAAAAATTTCAGGATGTTTTCGGATATTGTCACCGATGCAAAAAAAAGTAGCTTTAATATTTTCTCTTTCGAGTAGGTCTAAAACCCATTCTGTGATCTCAGGAATCGGGCCATCATCAAAAGTGAGATATACTTTTTTTACCGAATCAGAATGCGGTACAGACCAAATGTATTTTGGAAACAGGAATTTAATTATAGGATGTGTTTTTACCCAATTCATATTTTAAAAAAAGCCACGAAATTTTTATTCGTGGCTTGTTTATTAATGTTCTTTTATTCCATTTCTCTTCTGAATTCAGGGAAGAGTTTGTTGAAGTTATTAAATTTTACTTTTTCTTGATTATAAAAGTCTTCATCGTGAGCATCTTTCATATATCCTAATAAGCTTCTGTAGCGTTCAATACTGCCCACAATATCATAGCGGTAGTCATAACGTTCGTTGGGAGACATTCCGTTGAAGAATGTTAATTCTTCTTGATATTTCGAAATAAGTTCAGTCAATAATTTTCGGGCTTTGTCTTTTTTACCTACTTCATAATAACCTTGTGCAAATGGTTCAACTATAGTATAGTATTCAAAATACTGAACCGGCATTTTTTCCATTGCTAAATCGATAATTTTTTCTGCTTTATCATTCTTTCCTTCAATGATTAAAGCTTCCATTAATCGGGCTAAGTTTGTTCTGTATGTAATACCGTTTCTACGAGTTTCCGGATCGTGATAAATTTTCGGACTGCCGCTATTTCCCCAATACCAGTTGGTTACAATAGTGTACATTTTATCAGTATCAATTAATCCCATTTCCATAGGATTTGGTTTTCCTTTTTGAGCTGTTCTAACAGGAACTAATTTAAAGCACAAACCGTCTAATTCCAGATAATCTTTCATCCATAAATAATCATCTTCGCCAAAACTTCCTCCGGTAAAATAAATAGGTCTTTTCCAGTTGTTTTGATTCACAATGTCAAGCATCATTAAACGGTTTTTGTATAAGGCGTCTTTTTTGATTTGAAAATGCATTGCCGGAACGATAGAGTCATAATATTTTGGAGACACTACTTTGTTTTTGATAATGTTTTCCTTGTCAATCGGAATAAAGATTTTATCCGTTGGATAGTAATTGATCCATTGGCCGCTTCTCAATTGAATTTTGGCGCGTTCATCATCTAGTGATAAGAATTTGATAAAGTCGTCAAGAGAAATAGAATCTTTTGTACGTTCAACCAAGAAACTATAATCACGATTACTACCTCTGTATTGCTCTCTTGTAAATGAAATAGGAACCGGGTCAGAACTGTAAGCTTTGCGTTTCATTTGGTCAATATACCAGTCGGTCATGAATAAACTTGTATTTACAATTCTAACGTCTGTTCGGTAACCTTCTATTTCCTGTGCATACCATAAAGGGAAAGTGTCATTATCTCCGATAGTGAATAAAATGGCATCTTTATCACATGAATCCAAATAAGCTTTGGCCATTGCAATTGCTGTATAGCGGTTACTACGGTCGTGATCATTCCAGTTTTCTTTGGCCATTAGTAATGGAGAAGACAAGAAACAAACAGCTAAAACAGCCGGAACAACAATTTTAGTGCTCAATGATTTTTTCAACCCATCATATAAAGCATAAACACCAAAACCTATCCACATAGCAAATACGTAGAAAGAACCTACTAAGGCATAATCGCGTTCTCTTGGTTCAAATGGTCTTTCATTCAAATAAATTTTTAGTGCTAATCCAGTAAATAAGAATAAAGCTAAAAGAACATAGAAACTTTTAAGATCTTTTCTAGCGTGAAAGATCATACCGATAAGAGCTAAAATAAAAGGTAAAAAGAAATACGTATTTCTTCCTTTGTTATTTAGCATATCAGGAGTTAGGTTCTTTTGTGTTCCTAGGCGCAGTTCATCAATAAAAGGAATTCCGCTAATCCAGTTTCCTTCTAAATGGTCGCCTTTCCATTGATTATCACTTTGGCGTCCAACAAAATTCCACATTAAATAACGCCAATACATGTATCCAAATTGGAACTGGAACATAAATTTCATATTGTTAAAGAAACTCGGTTTCTCAACAATTAAATATTCGCCATAACCCTTTAAGAATTTGTCGTAATCCTCCAAGTCAAATTTTCCTTGATTGAAACCACTTCTAAATTCAGCAACAACTTCAACTAATTCATGCTCGTCAGCATATTCCGGTTTAATTCTGAAGTCTAAAGGTTCTGTGAACATCATATAGTTCACATTATGTTCACTGCTCCACATTCTTGGTAAGAATGCTTTGTGATTGTCGTCTGTATTTTGAACAGAATTTTTATAGTTATTGGTAATAATATATTTTCCGGTTTTGTAATCTCTTTCATAGTTAGGTTTTCCGTCCAAATACGGTGTGTTTTCATCAAGTCCGGAATAAGTGTCTGAAAATTGAGGGCCATAAAATAACTTTTGTTCACCATATTGTTCACGGTTATAATAGGCTAATACTTCGGCAGCATCGGAAGGTTTATTTTCATTGATTGGCGGATTTGCATTGGCTCTGATAGGTAGCATAAACCAAGTAGAAAAACCGATTAAGATAAATAAAGTGCACAATAAAATAGTATTGTACAAAACATATCCTTTTTTCTTAGTAAAATTAAGCCCGAAGTAGAATATAGCAATAATAAAAATAAAGGCAAAAATAGTTCCCGAATTAAACGGTAAGCCTAAACTGTTGACCATGAAAATTTCGGTTTTACCGAAGAAAGCCAGAGTATAAGGTAAAAGTAGTTTAAAAATAAAAAGTAATATGGCTACAATGGCAATATTGGCTATGATAAAGCTTTTTATTGTAACGTTCTTGTGTTTTTTGAAGAAGTATAAGAAACCAATAGATGGCAACGTTAATAAAGCCATGAAGTGTACCCCGAAAGAGAGCCCGATAATTAATGAAATCAATAATAACCAACGATTTCCTCTTGGAGTGTCAATTTCTTGTTCCCAACGCAATCCTAACCAAAAAAGAATAGCTATTAAAAAGGAAGCCATTGCGTAAACTTCAGCTTCAACAGCATTGAACCAAAAGCTGTCGGAAAAAGTGAATGCTAATGAAGCAATAAAAGCGCTTCCTAAAATCATAATATAACTAGAATTACTAGCATCTTCCGGAATAAACAATCTCTTCATTAATAAAGTTAAAGACCAAAACATAAACAAGATGGTAAAAGCACTTGAAAATACCGACATCATGTTTACCATTAAGGCAACCTGTGAAGCACTAGTTGCAAACATAGCAAAGAAAGCACCTAGCATTTGAAACAATGGTGCTCCGGGAGGGTGTCCAATTTCTAGTTTCGCTGAAGTAGTGATATATTCACCGCAATCCCAAAAACTCATGGAAGGCTCAACAGTTAAAGAGTAAGTGGTTAATGCAATGGCAAAAGAAACCCATCCTAAAATGGTGTTCCATTTCTTGAAATTGAATGAACTCATAGAGATTGTTTTAGCTTTATAGTATATAAACTTTTACAAAGAAACTATTTTTTTGTTTAAGGAAAAGCCAAAAAATAATTTTTAATATTTTTTTTAGAAAAATTTGCAGAATAAAAAATATGTTTTACATTTGCACTCGCAATCGAAAAGGTTGTTAGGGTATTGGCCCATGGTGTAATGGTAACACTCCGGTTTTTGGTACCGTCATTCAAGGTTCGAGTCCTTGTGGGCCAACAAAAAACTCCGCTTTAAAGCGGAGTTTTTTATTTGTAATAATTTATTATTTATAGATAAAAAAAGACCATTTATTTAAATGGTCTTTTTTTGTTCTGAATTATTTTAAAACTTAAATTTTAAATGTAACTACAGGTCTTTTAGCGTGATTAACAAGATCTTCACTGATGCTTCCGTTGAAAAAGTGAGAAATGCCTTTTCTGCCATGTGTGCTCATTCCGATTAAATCGGCATTCACTTCTTTAGCAAAGTGTAAAATTCCTTTTTCTACATTAATGTCGTTATAGATATGAGTCGAGAATTTGTGAATGTTGAAATTGCTCGCAAATTCATCCATAATTTTTTGTGCAACACGAGTAGATTTGAAATTATTAGGCGTGTTGATAGTTACTAAATGTAAATGAGCATTGAACTCATTTGCAAAATCAACTACTCTTTCAAATGGTTTTTTAATTTCGTCTGAAAAATCAGAAGCAAAAACAAAATGGTCAACATTGAAGTTTTCGTCTTCTTTTTTGATGATTAAAACAGGAATTTCGGAATTTCTAACTACTTTTTCAGAGTTTGATCCAATGAACATTTCCTGAAAACCACTTGCGCCGTGTGATCCCATTACGATCAAGTCTACATTGTGTTCTTCGGCATTTTTAATGATTCCGCTGAAAGCCATTTCAAATTGAATGATTTTAGAAACTTTGATATCATTTAAATATGGAGCATTCATTAAAGTGTCTAACTTGGCTATAGCTGCATTTTTGAATAACATTAGTTCCGGCATCTCATGTGCGGTAGAAATGGCGTCATTTCCGGACGTTGGTAGTTCAAGCATGTGAACTAAGAAAATTTCACCATTGTTCTTTTGGGCGATTTGAGCTGCAACTTTTAAGGCGTATTCAGCATGTTGAGAGAAATCGGTTGGTACTAAAATTCGTTTCATAAAGTTCGTTTTTTATAAGGTTGGATGTAAAGAATTACATAATAAAGTTAGTAAATAAGTCTCAAAACTACAATTTTTTTTTAATTTAAAAAATATCCGTATATTTGCTGCAAATTATTTATTACTAGTTAAATAATGAGGCACGCACAGCGTGCCTCTTTTTATAAAATATGAGTTTTAAAGAAAAGGTTCAGCATTTGCTAAATACAGCGTTAGAAGAACGCCAGGATTTGTTTCTTATTGAATTGAAAATTAGTGAAGGAAATAAGATAAATGTTGTGATAGATGGAGATAATGGTGTAAATTTGCAGGACTGCATAGATATTAGTAGAGCCATTGAGCACAATCTTGATCGTGAAGAAGAAGATTTTTCACTTGAAGTTGCATCTGCCGGAGCAACCAGTCTGTTGCGATTGGCGAGACAATACAAGAAAAATCTCGGTAGAAAGCTGAAAGTAAAAAAGAATTCAGGGGAAGAAATAGAAGCAGAAATAACTGCTGCTGATGATAATAATATTACCTTAGAATGGAAAGCCAGAGAACCTAAAAAAATAGGAAAAGGCAAAGAAACGGTAGTTAAGCAAGAAATACTGCCCTATAGTGAAATTAAAGAAGCAACAGTTATAATATCATTTTAAAAAACACAAATAAGTTGACATGGAGAATATTGCGTTAATTGAGTCGTTTTCAGAATTCAAAGATAATAAGCTTATCGATAGAGTTACCTTAATGGCGATTTTAGAAGATGTGTTTCGCAATGCGTTAAAGAAAAAATACGGTTCTGATGATAATTTTGATATTATTATAAATCCGGATAAAGGAGATATGGAAATCTGGAGAAACAGAACAGTTGTAGAAGATGGTGAAGTAGAAGATTCAAATTCAGAGATTTCACTTTCTGAAGCTCGTAAGATTGAGCCGGATTTTGAAGTTGGAGAAGAAGTTTCAGAAGAAGTAAAGTTGATTGACTTAGGAAGAAGAGCTATCTTGGCTTTGCGTCAAAACTTGATTTCTAAGATACATGAACATGACAATACAAATCTTTACAAGCAATTTAAAGATTTAATCGGTGATATTTATACAGCAGAAGTGCATCATGTGCGTCCGAGAATGGTAGTTTTGATGGATGATGAAGGAAACGAAATTGTGTTGCCTAAAGAAAAACAAATTCCGAATGATTATTTCAAAAAAGGAGATAATGTTAGAGGAATTATCGAATCTGTAGAGTTAAAAGGAAATAAACCGCAAATTGTCATGTCGAGAACATCGCCTGATTTCTTAGAAAAATTATTCGAGCAAGAAATTCCGGAAGTGTTTGATGGTTTGATTAATGTGAAAAAAGTAGTGAGAATTCCAGGAGAGAAGGCAAAAGTAGCCGTTGATTCTTATGATGATAGAATTGATCCTGTAGGAGCTTGTGTAGGAATGAAAGGTTCTCGTATCCACGGAATTGTTCGCGAATTAGGCAATGAAAACATAGACGTAATTAACTTTACAACTAATCCGCAATTATATATTACCAGAGCGCTTAGCCCGGCAAGAGTATCTTCTGTTAAAATTGACGAAGACAATAAAAAAGCTGAGGTTTTCTTAAAAATAGAAGAAGTGTCAAAAGCAATTGGTAAAGGAGGACACAATATACGTTTGGCAAGCATGTTAACCGGATATGATATTGATGTTATCCGTGAAGGTGTTGAAGAGGTTGATGACGTAGAATTAAGAGAGTTCTCCGATGAAATAGAAGAATGGGTAATCGAAGAATTTGAAAAAATCGGTTTAGATACAGCCAGAAGCGTGCTAGGACAAGACGTACAAGATTTGATCAGAAGAACCGATTTAGAAGAAGAAACTATTTTAGATGTATTTAGAATTCTAAAAGAAGAATTAGAGGACTAACTTATCAACAAAGCAACACAAACTGAATATTAGAAAAATTAAAAACATTATATGTCTGATAAAAGAGTTATAAGAATCAACAAAGTTTTAAGGGAATTAAACATTTCTCTTGATAGAGCTGTGGACTTTTTGAAAGAGAAAGGGCATGAAATAGAATCAAGTCCTAATGCTAAGGTCTCTCAAGAGGAGTATGATGTCTTATGTCAACAGTTTTCTGCAGATAAAGGCAAAAAAGAAGCTTCTATTGAAGTGAGTGAAGAGAAGAAGAAAGAAAAAGAAGCTTTGAAGCGAGAGTTGGAAAGAGAATTAGAACTAAAACGTCAGCAGGAGGAAAAGTTAAGGCAAGAGCAAGAAATTATAAAAGCAAAAGCTGTTGTCTCGGCTCCTAAGGCTGTAGGTAAAATTGATTTAAATCCATCTAAGCAAGAAGAAAAAGCAGAAGTAGAAGAACAGAAAGCATCAGAAGAAGTAAAGCCTGAAGAAACTAAAACTGTTGAGGAAGTAACTCCGCCTGTTCAAGTAGCTGCTCAAAAAGAAGAGCCTGTTCAAAAACAGGAAGAAAAGAAAGAAGAAGGCAAAAAAGCAGAGGGGCTAATTATTGAAGACGAAAAAATTCAGACTCAATATAAAAAACTTTCAGGAGCAACATTTACAGGACAAAAAATCGATTTGTCTCAGTTTGAAAAGCCTAAAAAGAAAAAAGAAGATAATAAAAAAGACTTCAAAAAAGGCCATAATAACGCCGGAAATAACCAAAATCAGAACCAAGGACAACAAGGTCAAGGCCAAGGACATAATAACAACAACAATAACGCTAAAAAAGAAGGTGGAGCAGCTGATAATAAAAACAGACGTAAGCGTATTGTAAAACCGGTTCAAGGTGGTGGAAATAATCAAAACCAACAACAAGGAGGTAAAAAAGATTTTAGCAAAGATCGTTTCAATAAAGGTAAAAAACCAATAATACAAAAGGTTGAACCTACTGAAGAAGAAGTTAAAAATCAAATTAAAGAAACACTTGAAAGACTTCAAGGAAAAGGTAATAAATCGAAAGCTGCTAAATATCGTAAAGATAAACGTGAGACTCACCGTCAACGTTTAGACGAAGAAATGCAACAACAAGATTTAGAAAGCAAAATCTTGAAAGTAACCGAGTTTGTTACGGTAGGTGAAATTGCAACTATGATGGATGTGCCGATTACAAAAGTTATCGGAACGTGTATGTCGTTAGGGATCATGGTAACCATGAATCAACGTTTAGATGCAGAAACATTGTCTATTGTAGCAGATGAGTTTGGTTATCAAGTTGAATTTATCACAACAGATATTGAAGAAGCAATTGAAGAAGTTGAAGATAAACCGGAAGATTTAGAAGAACGTGCGCCAATTGTTACCGTAATGGGACACGTTGACCACGGTAAAACCTCATTCTTGGATTATGTTCGTAAGACTAATGTAATTGCGGGTGAATCCGGAGGTATTACACAACATATCGGAGCATATTCTGTGAAACTGGATGATGGTCAGAGAATCACATTTTTAGATACTCCGGGTCACGAAGCCTTTACAGCAATGCGTGCTCGTGGAGCTCAGGTAACTGATATTGCTATTATTGTAATTGCTGCCGATGATGATATCATGCCGCAAACAAAAGAAGCAATTAGTCATGCCCAAGCAGCAGGAGTTCCTATGGTTTTTGCTATTAATAAGGTAGATAAGCCGACTGCTAATCCTGATAAGATTAAAGAAAAGTTGGCAGCTATGAATCTATTAGTTGAAGAATGGGGAGGAAAATACCAATCTCAAGATATTTCGGCAAAAACAGGTTTAGGAGTAAAAGAACTTTTAGAGAAAGTATTATTAGAGGCTGAAATCTTAGAACTAAAAGCAAATCCGAATAGATTGGCGCAAGGTACTGTGGTAGAAGCTCAGTTAGATAAGGGTAGAGGTTATGTAACAACTATCTTGGTTCAAACCGGAACTTTAAAAATCGGAGATTATGTGCTGGCAGGTAAACATCACGGTAAAATACGTGCCATGTTTGATGAGCGCGGTCATAATATAAAAGAGGCAGGTCCGTCTACTCCGGTTTCTGTTTTAGGTTTAGATGGTGCACCGACTGCAGGGGATAAGTTTAATGTTTATGAGGATGAAAGAGAAGCGAAACAAATTGCTGCAAAACGTACTCAATTGTTGCGTGAACAATCTGTTCGTACACAAAAGCATATCACTTTGGCGGAAATCGGTCGTCGTATTGCTTTAGGACAGTTTAAAGAGTTGAATATTATTTTGAAAGGTGATGTGGATGGTTCTGTTGAAGCACTTTCTGATTCCTTCTCAAAATTGTCAACAGAAGAAATTCAGATTAATATTATCCATAAAGGTGTAGGAGCCATTACAGAGTCAGATGTATTGTTAGCTTCTGCTTCAGATGCTATTATTATCGGATTTAATGTTCGTCCGCAAGGAAGTGCAAAAAATTTGGCCGAAAAAGAAGAAATCGATATTCGTAACTATTCTATCATTTATGATGCAATTGACGATGTTAAAGATGCAATGGAAGGGATGTTGTCTCCTGAATTAAAAGAAGAGATTACAGGTACGGCTGAAGTTCGTGAAATATTTAAAATTTCAAAAGTGGGTACAATTGCCGGCTGTATGGTTACAGACGGAAAAATATTCAGAAATTCTAAAATACGTTTGATCAGAGAAGGAGTAGTTATTTATACAGGAGAATTAGCAACATTAAAACGTTTTAAAGATGATGTTAAAGAAGTTGCAAAAGGATACGATTGCGGTATGCAGATTAAAAACTACAACGATTTGAAAGAATATGATACCATAGAAGCTTTCCAAGAAGTTGAAGTGAAAAAGAAATTAAAATAATATAATTTATTACGTAATAAAAAAGCCTAAACTTAAGTTTAGGCTTTTTTGTTTTTATACAGGATTTTTTCTAGAAAAGTCTTCTTAATATTTTATTAATAGCGGGGTTTATTTTCCGGGTTTAATTAGTAAAGATGTAGGGTATTTCTTCTTTATTTCTAGCAAAGCCTTTTCAGCATGTAGACGTGATTTGTAGTTGCCGACATAGACTTTATAAGTAGGGTTGGTATACACAATTGTGCCCTCTATATCTTTAAAATCTCGTTTAAATGCGTTTAATTGATTTTTAGCATCTGAGCTGTTTCCATAAAATATTTGTATCTTATAACTATCATTTATTGATAAATTTGCATTGATTTTGGCTTTTTCTTCCAATAATTCTGTAAATTTTTCATTTTGATTCAGAGTGGTTTTTCCTTCTTGGGCATGTATACTAATTGAGATGAAAGAAGTAATAATAGTTATTTTAATTAATCGTTGAAAGGCTAAATTTCTCATTTTGAATAGATATTTAAAGCAAAAATACAATTTATCTTATTATTCGAGAACGGTAGGGTTATTTAGAATAAATATAAATTGCATTTTAAGATAAAATTAAGGTTTCTATAATAGTTCGAATGTCGTATTTTTGTCGGAGTTTAAAATAAAGTGTGGTAATAAACACTAGACTTTCAGTGCTAAAACCATACCAAAAATGACACGATAATCATAATAAATATGAAAAAGGTGGGTAACCATAAATCATTTTCAAAGATTTTCTTCAGTTTAGCGCTAACGCTATCTTTTTCTTTATCTGTATTTTCTCAAGATGCTGCTCCGGAAGCTGCTGCAGGAGCTGGTGATCCGGCAAAAGGTAAAGAGTTGTTTAATACCAATTGTGCTGCTTGTCATAAATTAGACAAAAAAGCTGTAGGCCCTGCTTTAAGAGGGGTTGCGGATAAGTATGACAAAGAGTGGGTCTATAAGTGGGTTCACAACAGTGCTGAGTTAATTAAAGCTGGCGATGCGCAAGCGATAAAAGTGTTTGAAGAAAACGGGAAGGTGCCTATGACGGCTTTTCCTCAATTGTCAAATCAGGATATTGACAATATTTTAGCGTATACATCTGAACCTGCTGCGCAACCTAAAGAAACGGCGTCTGTTCCGGATGCTGGTGGTAAAACTCAGGATACTTCTTCGGGTATCTCGAATGAAGTGATTTTGGGAGCATTGACGTTAGTTTTGGCTATGCTTGTTGTAATGTTGTTGTTAGTGAACAATGTTTTAAGAAGAATTGCTAAAGCAAATGGAATTGAAATTGGTGCTTCTGAAAAATCATTGCCATTGTGGAAAGCATTTGCTAGAAATCAATTTTTAGTATTGTCTTCTGTGGTGATTTTCTTGTTAGTAGCGGCTTATTTTGTGTACGGCTATTTAATGCAGGTTGGTGTGGATCAGGGATACGCTCCTGTTCAGCCAATTCATTATTCGCACAAAATTCATGCTGGTGACAATGGTATTGATTGTAAATACTGTCACTCGTCAGCTAGAGTTAGTAAAACTTCGGGAATTCCTTCATTGAATGTTTGTATGAACTGTCATAAGAATATTGCAGAGGTTGCTGAGTCGACAGCTACTCCTGAGCATTCTAAAGCATTCTATGATGAGCAAATTCAAAAATTATATGCGGCTGTTGGTTGGGATCCGGCTAAACAAGCTTATACTGGAAAAACACAACCGGTAAAATGGGTGAGAATTCATAATCTTCCGGATTTTGTATACTTTAATCACTCTCAACACGTAACAGTAGCTGGAGTTGAATGTCAAAAATGTCACGGACCTGTTGAGACTTATGAAGTTATGGAGCAATTTGCGCCATTAACAATGGGTTGGTGTATAAACTGTCATAGAGAAACTAATGTGAAAGTTGAGGATAATGAATACTATAAAAAGATTCATGAAGAACTTTCTAAAAAGTATGGTGTTGACAAGTTGACAGCAGCTCAAATGGGAGGATTAGAATGTGGTAAATGTCACTATTAATAAATTAATTTAAGAAGCTAATATCGATATATAATATGGCATCAAACAAAAAATACTGGAAAAGTGTTGAGGAACTAAATGAAAATAGTTCTATTGTTGAGACGCTAAGAAACAATGAGTTTGTTGAGCAAATTCCTGTGGATGAATTTTTAGGGAATAAAGAGAATTTATCAACAGCTGGAACAACTCGTCGTGACTTTTTGAAATACGTAGGTTTTAGTACGGCTGCTGCTTCTTTGGCTGCTTGTGAAGGACCTGTTGTAAAATCAATTCCTTATGTGGTACAACCTGAAGAAATTATTCCTGGTGTTGCAGATTATTATGCAACAACTGTTGCGGATGGTTTTGATTTTGCAAACATTTTAATCAAAACGCGTGAAGGGCGTCCGATTAAAGTTGAAAACAATAAATTAGAAGGAGCTGTTTCTGGTGCAAATGCCAGAGTTCATGCTTCAGTTTTGTCTTTATATGACAGTTTGCGTTTAAAACAGCCGAAAATTGCAGGTAAAGATGCAACTTGGGCTGAAGTAACGGCAAAAATCAAAGCGAGTTTAGATGAGGCTAATGGAAAAGGTGGTAATGTAGTAGTTTTAACTTCTACAACGGCTAGCCCTTCTACAGAGGCTTTATTGGCTGAATTAAAAGCTAAATATCCAACTGTAAAACAAGTGGTTTATGATGCTGTTTCTGAATCAAATGCTTTAGATGCTTTTGAAACGGTTTATGGTGTTAGAGGTTTTGCAGGGTATGATTTTTCTAAAGCAGATGTCATCGTTTCTGTAGGTGCTGACTTCTTAGGAGATTGGCAAGGTGGAGGATACGATGCTAGTTATGCTAAAGGAAGAATTCCTAAAAACGGAAAAATGTCTAAGCATATCCAGATGGAGGCTAATATGTCTTTAGCTGGTGCGAATGCTGATAAACGTATACCTTTAACAGTTGCTCAACAAAAACAAGCATTAGTAGAGTTATACAGTGCTGTTGCTGGAGGAGCTGGTTCTGGATTGAAAAATGCAGAAGTAGCTAAAGCTGCTCAACAGTTGAAAACTGCCGGTTCTAAAGGTGTTGTGGTGACTGGTCTGGATGATTTAGATGCTCAATTATTAGTGTTAGCAATTAATGCTGTAATTAATTCTGAAGCATTTAATCCAAGTGCTACGAAATTAGTTAGAAAAGGTAATGCTAAAGAGGTAGCTCAATTAGTAGCTGACATGAAGGCAGGTTCGGTTCATACTTTGATTATGAATGGTGTGAATCCTGTTTATACTTTAGCAAATGCAAAAGATTTTGCTGAGGGTCTTAAAAAAGTAAAATTATCAGTTGCTTTCTCTTTAAAAGAAGATGAAACGGCTGCTTTAACAACAATAGCTGCTGCAGTTCCGCATTATTTAGAGTCTTGGGGAGATGCATCTTTAGTGAGAGGTCACTATAGTATTATGCAGCCAACTATTCGTCCATTATTTGATACAAAACAATTCCAAGAAGTGTTATTGAGTTTGTTGGGTAATAGTACAGCTTATTATGATTATTTAAAAGGTTTCGCACCTACTCAATTAGGTGGTAAATCTTGGAATCAAACAGTTCATGATGGTTTTGCTCAAACTGAAGTTGCTCCGTTAACGGCTGCTTCTTTTGATGCTTCTGCTTCTGCTTCTAAATTAGCTTCTGCTAAATCTTCAGGATTAGAATTAGTATTGTATACTAAAACAGGAATGGGTGATGGACAACAAGCTAATAACCCATGGTTACAAGAGTTTCCGGATCCGATTACAAGAGTGTCTTGGGATAACTATGTAACTGTTTCTAAAAAAGATGCTGAAGCATTAAAATTAGAAAACTGGAATGTAGCAAATGGTGGTTTGAATGGTAGTTACGCAACTTTAAAAGTAGGAGATACTACCTTAACTAAAGTTCCTGTAGTTATTCAACCGGGTCAAGCTGTTGGAACTGTAGGTTTGGCTTTCGGTTATGGTAAAACTGCTGGTTTAAAAGAAGAAATGCAAGTAGGTGTTAATGCTTACGCTCTTTATAATGAATTTAATGCTGTTCAAAATGTTACTGTAACTAAAGAAGAAGGTGATGAGCATGAGTTTGCTTGCGTTCAGTTGCAAAAAACATTAATGGGTAGAGGTGATATTATTAAAGAAACTACTTTAGAAATTTTTAATACTAAAGATGCTGAAGTTTGGAATCCTGTTCCGTTAGTGTCTTTAGATCACAAAGAAACTCCTTCAACAGAAGTAGATCTTTGGGAATCTTTTGATAGAAGCGTTGCGCATCACTTTAATTTATCAATTGACTTAAATGCTTGTACAGGTTGTGGTGCTTGTGTGATTGCTTGTCATGCTGAAAACAACGTTCCTGTAGTAGGTAAGTCTGAAGTAAGAAGAAGCCGTGATATGCACTGGTTGCGTATTGATAGATACTATTCTTCTCAAGATACGTTTGAAGGAGATGTTGAGTTGAAAGAGAATACATCAGGAATGATGAACTCGATAGAAACATTCAGAGGTATGGAAGATCCTGCTGATAACCCTCAGGTAGCTTTCCAACCGGTAATGTGTCAACACTGTAATCACGCTCCTTGTGAAACAGTTTGTCCTGTTGCTGCAACTTCTCATGGTAGAGAAGGTCAAAATCACATGGCTTATAACCGTTGTGTAGGTACTCGTTACTGTGCAAACAACTGTCCATATAAAGTACGTCGTTTCAACTGGTTCTTGTATAACAAGAATAGTGAATTTGATTACCACATGAATGACGATTTAGGTCGTATGGTATTGAATCCGGATGTTAACGTACGTTCTCGTGGGGTGATGGAAAAATGTTCTATGTGTATCCAAATGACACAAGCTTCTAAATTAAAAGCAAAACGTGAAGGAAGACCTGTTAAAGATGAGGAATTCCAAACAGCTTGTTCTGCGGCTTGTTCTAGTGGTGCAATGGTATTTGGAGATGTTAACGATAAAGAAAGTGAAGTGGCTAAATTAGCTGAAGATGCAAGAATGTATCATTTACTAGAACATATCGGAACAAAACCGAATGTATTCTATCACGTAAAAGTTAGAAACGAAAAATAATTATTAATTAACAGAAACAATATAAAGGATTATGTCGTCTCATTACGAAGCACCCATTAGAAAACCTTTAGTGGTAGGAAACAAATCTTATCACGATGTTACGGTAGACGTTGCTAAACCTGTAGAAGGTCGTGCAAATAAGCAATGGTGGATTGTATTTTCGATAGCATTTGCTGCTTTCTTATACGGTTTAGGCTGTATGATTTATACAGTATCTACTGGTATTGGTACTTGGGGTTTAAATAAAACAATTGGCTGGGCCTGGGATATCACCAACTTCGTTTGGTGGGTAGGTATTGGTCACGCCGGAACACTTATCTCTGCAGTATTATTATTATTCCGTCAAAAATGGAGAATGGCCATTAACCGTTCTGCAGAAGCAATGACGATTTTCTCGGTAATGCAGGCAGGTTTATTCCCAATCATTCACATGGGACGTCCATGGTTAGGGTATTGGGTATTGCCAATTCCGAACCAATTTGGTTCATTATGGGTTAACTTTAACTCTCCGTTATTATGGGACGTATTTGCGATCTCGACATATTTATCAGTATCATTAGTTTTCTGGTGGACTGGTTTATTGCCTGACTTCGCTATGCTTCGTGATAGAGCTGTTACTCCTTTTACAAAAAGAGTTTATTCTACATTATCGTTCGGTTGGAGTGGTAGAGCTAAAGACTGGCAACGTTTTGAAGAGGTTTCTCTTGTATTAGCCGGTTTAGCAACTCCACTTGTACTTTCTGTACACACAATCGTATCTTTTGACTTTGCAACGTCTGTAATTCCTGGTTGGCATACAACTATCTTACCGCCGTATTTCGTTGCTGGAGCAATTTTCTCTGGATTCGCAATGGTGCAAACCTTGTTGATCATTATGAGAAAAGTTTCTAATCTTGAAGATTATATTACATTACAACATATTGAATTGATGAATCTTATCATTATGATTACAGGTTCAATCGTAGGTACTGCTTATATTACTGAGCTATTTATTGCTTGGTATTCAGGAGTTGAGTATGAACAATATGCGTTTTTGAATAGAGCGACAGGACCTTATTGGTGGGCATACTTATGTATGATGAGTTTTAATGTTGTTTCGCCTCAGGTAATGTGGTTTAAGAAGATCAGAACAAGTATTGCCGCTTCATTTATTATATCGATTGTTGTAAATATTGGTATGTGGTTCGAGCGTTTTGTAATCATTGTTTCGTCATTACATAGAGATTATTTACCTTCTTCATGGACAATGTTCCAGCCAACTTTTGTGGATGCGGGTATTTATATAGGAACTATTGGATTCTTCTTTGTATTGTTCTTATTATATTCAAGAAGTTTCCCTGTAATTGCACAAGCTGAAGTTAAAACTATTTTGAAGTCTTCAGGTGATAATTATAAAAAAGAAAGAGAATTAAACGGTCACAATCATTCTGATAATCATTAATATCATGAGTAATAAAGTTATACACGCTATATATAATGATGATGATGTGTTAATGGATGCTGTTAAACAAACAAGAGCAGCTCATCATCATATTGAAGAGGTTTATACACCTTTTCCGGTTCACGGTTTAGATAAAGCTATGGGATTAGCTCCTACACGTATTGCGATTGCTTCATTTATTTATGGATTAACTGGGCTTGCTGTTTACACAGCCTTGATAAACTATGTGATGATTAATGATTGGCCTCAAGATATTGGTGGTAAACCAAGTTTTAGTTTTATTGATAATATGCCAGCTTTTGTGCCTATTATGTTTGAAGGAACAGTTTTCTTTGCAGCTCACTTAATGGTTATTACTTTTTATATGAGAAGTAAATTATGGCCATTTAAAAAAGCGGAAAACCCGGATGTAAGAACTACTGATGATCATTTTTTAATGGAAGTTGGAGTTCATGGTAATGAAGAAGAATTAGTTTCTTTCTTTAAATCTACAGGAGCAGTTGAAGTAAAAGTAATTGAAAAGCATTAACAAGTATGAAAAGCTTATATAAAATTGTAGCTGTAGTTGGTTTATCAATTGTTGCAACTTCTTGTTTCAACAAAAATAAGCCTAACTATCAATTTTTTCCAAACATGTATGAAGCGGTTCCTTACGAAACCTATTCAGAGCATGATGTTTTTAAAGGAGGTAAAGAAGGACAGTTACCTGTAGAAGGAACTATTAAAAGAGGTTTTGTTCCTTATGAAATTCCTAATACACCTGAAGGTTATGCTTTAGCTAAAGCTACTTTAAAATCACCTTTAGATTCTCTTTCTCGTAATCCGGAGAACGGTAAAGCATTGTTCAATATCTATTGTGCAATTTGTCACGGAGAAAAAGGAGATGGTAAAGGAAATTTAGTAAAAAGAGAAAAATTCCTTGGGGTACCTAACTATAAAGATAGAGAAATTACAGAGGGAAGTATTTATCACGTAATAACTTATGGATTGAATGCCATGGGTTCTCATGCTAATCAATTGTCTCAAGAAGAGAGATGGCAAGTAGTAGATTACGTTTTAAAACTAAAATCAGAATTATAATTGTAAAACACTTTTGAAAATAATTGATATGTACACGTTTTCAAGTAAATTAAAAACTTTTTCTTTGATTTTGATGGTGATTGGAGCTATCGGGATTGGAGTAGGTTTTTGGAGTGCACCAAAAACTGTAGAAGAAGTTGAAACGATCTTATTAGAAGAAAGTCATGGGCACCATGATCAAGTAGCTTCTCACGACGCACATGCATCACATGATGCGCATGCAGATGCTGCTCATCAAGAGCATGTAAACCATGTTTTCCACCAATTACAAAATAAACCATGGGCTGCTTTTTATGTAGCTTGTATCTTCTTTATGTTGTTAAGTGTTGGTGTTTTAGCTTTTTATGCTATTCAACAAGTAGCGCTGGCAGGTTGGTCTCCGATACTTTTCAGAGTAATGGAGGGAATCACAGCTTATTTATTACCAGGTTCAATAATCTTCTTATTGGTTTTAGTTCTTTCAGGTGCACACATGAACCATTTATTTACATGGATGGATCCGGAAGTTGTTGCTCATGACCATTTAATCCAAGGGAAGTCAGGTTATTTAAACGTTGTATTCTTCTTAATCAGAGCAGTATTATTCTTAGGTGTTTGGAATTTATATAGAATTTTTTCAAGAAAAAATTCCATTGCTCAAGATGAAGCTGAAGGAAGTACTTTTTATAAAAAGAACTTTAAAATGTCAGCATCATTTTTAGTATTCTTTATTGTATCTGAGTCTTTGATGTCTTGGGATTGGATTATGTCACTAGACCCACACTGGTATAGTACATTATTTGCATGGTATGTTTTTGCTAGCTTCTTTGTGAGTGGTATTACAGCTATTGCAATGGTTACAATTTATTTGAAATCTAAAGGATATTTAGAACAAGTAAATACTAGTCATATCCATGACTTAGCTAAATTCATGTTTGGTATCAGTATCTTCTGGACTTATTTATGGTTCTCTCAGTTCATGCTGATTTGGTATTCTGATATTCCGGAAGAGGTTACTTATTTCGTAACAAGAATTGAGCACTATAAATTGCCATTCTTTGGTATGTTAGCTATGAACTTTATTTTCCCGTTATTAATTCTTATCAATACAGATTTCAAACGTTTGTCTTGGATTGTAGTAATGGCAGGTATTGTAATTTTAGCAGGTCACTATATAGATTTTTACAATATGGTGATGCCGGCAACGGTAGGTGACCAATGGTTCATTGGTTTACCAGAAATTAGTGCTATCTTATTTTTCTTAGGATTGTTTATTTTTGTTGTATTCACGGCATTGACAAAAGCACCGTTAGTAGCAAAAGGAAATCCATTAATGGAAGAAAGCAAACATTTTCATTATTAATATTTAAAGAAATAAACAAATGACAGGTTTATTGGTATTTATTATTTTAGTTTTAGTCGGAGTTGCTATTTGGCAATTAACTAAAATATTTGATTTAACTCAAGTTGGTGCAGCTAGTTCTGAGGTTGCTAATGATAGAGATAATAGTGTTAACGGATATTTAATGTTTGCATTTGTTGGATTTATATATGTGTTTACCATATATTCAATTTATGCTTGGGGACATTTAGTTTTGGGAACACCTGCTTCTGAACATGGGCCTGACTATGATAATTTGATGGCTATTTCCTTAATAATCATATTCATTGTACAAACTATAACGCAATTCTTGTTACATTACTTTGCTTTTAAATACAGAGGTAAAGAAGGTCAAAAAGCATTATATTTTGCTGATAACAGTAAATTGGAAGCTATTTGGACAATTATCCCTGTAATTACTTTAGCGGGATTAATTTTGTACGGATTGTATACATGGAATAATATTATGTTCTACGACAATGAAGAAGATGTAATGTATGTAGAAGTATATGCAAAACAATTCGGATGGGAAATCAGATATTCGGGAGCAGATAATACTTTAGGTAAAGCTAATGTTCGCTATATCGAGGGTGTTAATACTCTAGGGGTTGATTTAGCTGACCCAGCTGCTCAAGATGATAAAGTAACAAATGAATTGCATTTACCAAAAGGTAAAAAAGTAGTTTTAAAGTTCCGTTCTCAAGATGTTCTGCATTCAGCGTATATGCCTCACTTTAGAGCACAAATGAACTGTGTTCCGGGTATGATTACACAATTTACGTATGTTCCGACTATTACTACAGCAGATATGCGTGAAGATGAAAGAATAAAAGAAAATGTAGCTAGAATCAATGCGATTAGAACTAAGAAAAGCAAAGAGCTTGAAGCAAAAGGAGAATCTGCTTTAGAACCATATACATTTGATTATTTATTATTATGTAATAAAATTTGTGGTGCTTCTCACTACAACATGCAAGCTAAAATTATTGTAGAAACACCTGAAGAGTTTAAAGCTTGGTTGGCAGAAAAACCAACGTTAGCGTCTCAATGGAAAGAAGCTAATGCTCCTGCAGAAGCACCGTCTGCTCCGGCAGTAATGGAAACTGTAGTGGATACAACTAAAGTTTTAGCTCAAAATTTAAATTAATTAGCTCAATAATATAGAATTATAGATTATGTCAGCACTAGAACACGGTCATCACAAACAAACGTTCATAACAAAATATATTTTTAGTTATGATCACAAGATGATTGCTAAGCAATATTTGATTACTGGTTTGGTAATGGGTATCGTAGGTATCTTATTATCCATTTTATTCCGTATGCAAATTGCTTGGCCTGAAGAATCATTTGGTATTTTTAAAGTTTTATTAGGTGAGAAATTTGCTCCTGATGGGGTGATGCGTCAAGATATTTACTTAGCATTGGTAACAATACACGGAACCATCATGGTATTCTTTGTATTAACAGCCGGATTAAGTGGTACATTTAGTAATTTGCTAATTCCATTGCAAATTGGTGCAAGAGATATGGCATCCGGATTTATGAATATGCTTTCATACTGGTTGTTTTTCCTTTCTTGTGTTATCATGTTAAGTTCATTATTTATTGAGTCAGGTCCTGCATCAGCCGGTTGGACGATTTATCCGCCGTTGAGTGCATTACCACAAGCAATTCCTGGTTCAGGTCTTGGTATGACTTTGTGGTTAGTTGCTATGGCAATATTCATCGCATCTTCTTTAATGGGGTCGTTGAATTATATTGTTACAGTAATTAACTTGAGAACTCAAGGAATGTCAATGACAAGATTGCCTTTGACTGTTTGGACATTGTTCGTAACAGCTATCATTGGTGTTGTTTCATTCCCGGTATTATTCTCAGCAGCTCTTTTATTGATTTTTGACAGAAGCTTTGGCACTTCATTCTATTTGTCAGATATTTTCATTTCAGGTGAAGTTTTACATTATCAAGGAGGTTCTCCGGTATTATTTGAACACTTATTCTGGTTCTTAGGTCACCCTGAAGTATACATTGTATTATTACCAGCTTTAGGTATTACTTCTGAAATTATTGCAACAAACTCTAGAAAACCTATCTTTGGTTATAGAGCGATGATTGCTTCTGTTTTAGCAATTGCATTTTTATCAACTATAGTTTGGGGACACCACATGTTCGTGTCAGGTATGAATCCTTTCTTAGGGTCTGTATTTACTTTTACAACATTATTAATCGCAATTCCTTCTGCAGTAAAAGCATTTAACTATATTACTACTTTATGGAAAGGTAACTTACAATTAAATCCTGCTATGTTGTTTTCAATCGGATTGGTTTCAACATTTATCACAGGTGGTTTAACAGGTATCATTTTAGGAGATAGTACATTAGATATCAACGTTCACGATACTTATTTCGTAATTGCTCACTTCCACTTAGTAATGGGTATTTCTGCACTTTACGGTTTCTTTGCAGGTGTATACCATTGGTATCCGAAGATGTTTGGACGTATGATGAATAAAAACTTAGGATATGTTCATTTTTGGGTAACTGCCGTTTGTGCTTACGGAGTATTCTTCCCTATGCACTTCTTAGGTATGGCTGGTTTACCACGTCGTTACTATACAAACTCAGCTTTCCCATTATTTGATGAATTAGCAGACGTAAATGTATTGATTACGATATTTGCAATTGTAGGTTCAGTTTTCCAAATCGTTTTCTTTTGGAATTTCTTCTACAGCATGTTCTATGGTAAAAAAGCAACTCAAAATCCATGGAAAGCTAATACATTAGAATGGACTACTCCTGTTGAGCACATTCATGGTAACTGGCCTGGAGAATTACCGGTAGTTCACCGTTGGGCTTATGATTATAGCAAACCAGGGCATGAGGATGATTTTGTACCGCAAAATGTTCCTATGAAAGATGACGAAGAAGAATTACATCACTAAATTCATATAGCGTTAATAAAGAAAACCTTTCCGATTGGAAAGGTTTTTTGTTTTATCTTTGCTGATATTTGATGATTATGAACGAAAATTTGGATCCGAATAAAGAACGCTTTACACCTCAGGAAATAGATATAGAAAGAGCTCTACGGCCACTTTCTTTTGATGATTTTGCTGGTCAGGATCAAGTTTTAGAAAATTTAAAAGTTTTTGTTCAGGCAGCCAATCTTAGAGACGAGGCTCTAGATCATACTTTATTTCATGGCCCTCCGGGTTTGGGTAAAACAACTTTGGCCAATATTTTGGCTAACGAATTAGGAGTTGGAATTAAGATTACTTCCGGTCCGGTTTTAGATAAACCGGGAGATTTAGCAGGATTATTGACTAATTTAGACGAACGTGATATTTTATTTATAGATGAAATTCACCGTTTAAGTCCGGTTGTAGAAGAATATCTTTATTCTGCTATGGAAGATTATAAAATTGATATAATGATTGAGACCGGACCAAATGCACGCACGGTTCAGATTAATTTAAATCCTTTTACATTAGTTGGAGCAACAACACGTTCAGGATTGTTAACGGCACCTATGAGAGCTCGTTTCGGAATTCAAAGCCGTTTACAATATTATAATACAGAATTACTGACGACTATTGTACAACGAAGTGCAGCTATTTTAAAAATGCCTATTTCTATGGAAGCAGCAATTGAAATAGCAGGAAGAAGTCGTGGTACACCGCGTATTGCAAATGCTCTATTGAGAAGGGTTCGCGATTTTGCTCAAATAAAAGGAAATGGGAAAATAGATATTGAAATAGCTAAATTTGCTCTTAGAGCCTTAAATGTTGATGCACATGGATTGGATGAAATGGATAATAAGATATTGAACACTATTATTGACAAATTTAAAGGTGGTCCTGTAGGTTTAACAACTTTGGCAACTGCTGTTTCTGAAAGTGGTGAGACAATAGAAGAAGTTTATGAACCTTTTTTGATTCAAGAAGGATTTATTATCAGAACACCTAGAGGTAGAGAAGTAACAGAGAAAGCCTATAAACATTTAGGGAAGATAAAAGGTTTTAATCAAGGAGAACTGTTTTAAATTGGTTAACAACAAAGAAAAATATTCAAAATTAATCAAAGCCGAATCGAAAAGACTCGGCTTTTTGTCTTGTGGCATATCAAAAGCTGATTTTTTAGAAGAAGAAGCGCCCCGACTAGAAAAGTGGTTGAAAGAGAAGCGCAACGGAGAAATGAGTTATATGGAAAATCATTTTGATAAGCGTTTAGATCCTCGTTTATTGGTTGAAGGCTCTAAAAGTGTGATTTCATTATTGTTGAATTATTATCCGGACGAAAAGCAACGAAATGATTCTTACAAAATATCTAAATATGCCTATGGCGAAGATTATCATTACGTCATAAAAGATAAATTAAAACAATTATTAGATTTTATCCAATCGGAAATTGGAACAGTTGATGGGCGTTATTTTGTAGACTCCGCTCCGGTTTTAGACAAAGCTTGGGCTGCAAAATCTGGTTTGGGCTGGATAGGAAAAAACGCAAACCTTATTACAAAAGGAGTAGGCTCATTTTATTTTGTAGCAGAACTGATTATTGATCTAGAGTTAGAGCACGATACACCAACAACAGATCATTGCGGAACTTGTACAGCTTGTATAGAGGCTTGTCCTACCCAAGCGATTATAGCGCCTTATGTAGTCGACGGTAGTAGATGCATCTCCTATTTTACGATTGAATTAAAAGATGCTTTGCCTTCCGATGTAAAAGGAACATTTGATGATTGGTTTTTTGGTTGTGATACTTGCCAGGACGTATGTCCTTGGAACCGATTTGCCAAACCACACCATGAAAAAGCTTTTGAACCCGATTTCAACTTGTTACATTTTACTAAAAATGATTGGGCAAACCTCTCTAAAGAAACATTCAATCAGCTGTTTAAAAATTCTGCAGTTAAGAGAACCAAATACGAAGGACTTGTAAGAAATATTAAATTTTTAAAAGAGTAGTCCTAAAATTTTTTTCTTTCAAAGCTTATTTTAACTTTGTAAGTTCATATAAAACGTATTATATGCATAAAGATACAAAAAGAAGAGAAGCTTTGTTGTACCATGCTAAACCTACACCAGGTAAAATAGAAGTGGTACCAACTAAAAAATATGCAACACAAAGAGACTTGTCATTAGCCTACTCACCAGGAGTTGCAGAACCTTGTTTAGAAATTAAAAAAGACGTAAACAACGTTTATAAATATACTACAAAAGGAAATTTAGTAGCTGTAATTTCTAATGGGACTGCCGTTTTAGGTCTTGGAGATATTGGAGCAGAAGCATCAAAACCGGTGATGGAAGGAAAAGGTCTGTTATTTAAGATTTTTGCCGGAATTGATGTGTTTGACATTGAAGTAGGAACTAAAGATATTGAAGGGTTCATACAAACGGTGAAAAACATTGCGCCAACATTCGGAGGGATTAATCTGGAAGACATTAAAGCTCCGGAATCATTTGAAATAGAGAGAAGATTAGTTGAAGAACTGAATATTCCGGTGATGCATGATGATCAGCATGGAACGGCTATTATTTCATCGGCAGCTTTATTAAACGCATTAGAATTAGCAAATAAAGAAATCGATAAGATTAAATTAGTGGTTTCCGGTGCAGGATCAGCGGCTTTAGCATGTGCTAACCTTTACGTATTGTTAGGTGTAAAAGAAGAGAATATCTATATGTTTGATAAAGACGGGATGTTAACCACTAACAGAACGGATTTATTAGACGTACAAATGCGATATGCAAAAAATTGCGAACAAAAGTCATTAAGAGAAGTTATAGAAGGTGCTGATATGTTCTTAGGATTATCTGTAGGAAATGTGTTGACTCCGGAAATGCTATTGGTTATGAATCACGACCCGATTGTTTTTGCTATGGCTAATCCTGTACCTGAAATAGATTACAATTTGGCAGTGAGCACTCGTAAGGATATTATCATGGCAACAGGGCGTTCTGATTTTCCTAATCAGGTGAATAATGTGTTAGGTTTTCCTTATATCTTCAGAGGAGCTTTAGATGTTAGAGCAACTAAGATCAATGAAGAAATGAAAATGGCTGCTGTTCACGCTTTAGCGAACTTGACAAAGTCACCGGTTCCTGAACAAGTGAACATTGCGTATGGAGAAACTAAATTAACTTTCGGAAGAGATTATATTATTCCTAAGCCTTTTGATCCGAGACTAATTGCAACAGTAGCACCGGCCGTAGCTAAAGCAGCTATGGATTCGGGAGTGGCTCAAATGGAAATTCAGGATTGGGAAAAATACGAGATAGAATTATTGGATCGTTTAGGAGCAGATAATAAAATGCTTCGTTTGTTAATGAACAGAGCTAAAACAGATCCGAAACGTGTTGTTTTTGCAGAAGCAGATCAGTTAGATGTTTTAAAAGCAGCTCAGATCGTTTATGAAGAAGGAATCGGTATTCCGGTTTTATTAGGGAATAAAGAAATAATCCAGGAATTAAAATCAGAAATCGGTTTTGATGCTGATATAGCAATTCTGGATCCGAAAACGAAAGAAGAAGACGAAACAAGAAAACGTTATGCTAATTCGTTTTGGAAAACACAACAACGTAGAGGCGTTACATTGTTAGAAGCAGAAAAATGGATGCGCGAACGAAATTATTTTGCTTTAATGATGGTTAATGAAGGTGAAGCTGATGCGCTAGTTACGGGATATTCGAGAAGTTATCCTGCAGTTGTAAAACCGGTTATGGAATTAATTCCGAAAGCTCCGGGAGTTTCTAAAATTGCAACGACTAACTTAATGATGACGAAACGTGGCCCTCTTTTCCTTGCTGATACGGCAATTAATCCGGATCCAAGTGCAGAAGATTTGGCTAAAATTGCGTTGATGACAGCAAAAACGGTTAGAATGTTTGGTATGGAACCTATTATGGCAATGGTCTCTTTTTCAAACTTCGGTTCTTCATCAAAAGAAACAGCAAAAAAGATTAGAGAAGCAGTAGCATATTTACATAAAAATCACCCTGAATTGGTTGTAGATGGTGAGATTCAAACGGATTTCGCTTTAAATTCAGAAATGTTGAAAAGTAAATTCCCATTTTCTAAATTAGTAGATAAAAAAGTCAATACTTTAATTTTTCCAAATTTAGATTCTGCAAATATTACATATAAATTGTTGAAAGAATTAAATGAGTCGGCATCAATTGGCCCAATCGTTTTAGGCTTAGACAAACCCGTTCATATTTTCCAATTAGGAGCTAGTGTAGAAGAAATGGTTAATATGGCTGCAGTTGCTGTTGTTGATGCTCAGGAAAAAGAAAGGAAAAACAAACAAACAGAAAAATAATTTATAATGATAACCCACATTCAAGGAAGATTAGTTGAAAAAACACCTACAGATGTTGTGATTGATTGCAATGGGGTGGGTTATCTTATCAATATTTCACTTCATACGTATTCGTTACTTCCGGATTCGGAGAATTTGAAATTATTTACATTTTTGCAAATCAAAGAAGATGCACACACTTTGTACGGATTTATAGAAAAGCAGGAACGAGAGTTGTTTAAATTGCTTTTGTCTGTTTCAGGTGTGGGAGCTAGTACGGCAAGAACTATGCTGTCTTCGATTCCTCCTGTGAATATTATTCAGGCGATTGCGGCAAATGATGTGGCAACGATTCAGGGAATAAAAGGAATCGGAGCTAAAACAGCACAGCGTATTATCTTAGATTTAAAAGAAAAAGTGTTAAAAGTATACAATTTAGATGATGTTTCAGTTGTTGTAGACAATACAAATAAAGAAGAAGCGTTATCTGCATTAGAAGTTTTAGGTTTTGCCCGAAAAACAGCTGAAAAAGCAATTGATAAAGTTTTTAGAGAAGTCCCCAATGCCTCTGTAGAACAATTAATTAAAGAAGCATTAAAAAATTTATAATTTGGAACAGGCTTATACAAAAAATTCACTTAGTAGTATTATTTCTATTTTTAGAATTTTATTCTTTTTTGCTCCGGTTATTTCTTTTGCCCAAACAGAAGAGCAAGACTCTATTAAAACCGGTGTAGATATTGGAAAAATAGAAGTTCCTAATCCAAAGAGTATCGTTGAAGCTTATACGTACGATCCTATAACAGATCGTTATATCTATACCCGAACCTTTGACGGTTTCAATATCAATTATCCTCTGGTTTTAACACCGGAACAATATCAGGAATTGGTATTGAGAGAGCAGATGAGGGAGTATTATCAAGAAAAATCGGCAGCTATTGACGGTAAGAAAGAAGGAAGCCAAGATGCCAAGAAAGATTTATTGCCAAGATATTATGTGAATTCCAAATTTTTCGAAACCATATTCGGGAGTAACACTATTGATATAAAACCTACAGGTTCTGTGGAAATTGATTTAGGAGTTCGGTTTACCAAGCAGGATAATCCTTCTCTTTCACCAAGAAACAGAAAAACAACAACCTTTGATTTTAATCAAAGAATTAGTGTAGGCTTACAAGGTAAAGTAGGAACTCGTTTAAACGTTAATGTTAATTACGACACACAATCTACTTTTGCTTTCCAAAATTTAATTAAACTGGAATACGGTTCTAACGAAGATGATATCTTACAAAAGTTAGAAGTAGGGAATGTGAGTTTCCCATTGTCAAATTCACTGATAAGAGGAGCACAAAGCTTGTTTGGTGTAAAAGCGCAGTTCCAGTTTGGAAAGACAACTATAACCGGTGTTTTCTCAGAACAAAAATCACAAACAAAAACAGTTACGTCTCAAGGTGGCGGAACATTACAGGAATTTGAATTATTTGCCTTGGATTATGACGCAAATCGACACTTTTTCTTGTCACAATATTTTCGTGATAAGTACGATACTGCGTTGAGAAATTATCCGGTAATTGATAGTAGAGTTCAAATTACACGTATTGAAGTTTGGGTAACTAATAAACAAAACAGGGTTAATTCTACAGAAAATAATATTAGAAATATTGTAGCTCTGCAAGATTTAGGTGAGGGTCCTTTGAGTAATATATCTTCTCAAGAAGTAGTGGCTATTGATTTAGCTGTCAATGGAGGCTTTTTTGGATCAATAGCTCCGGATTCGCCAACTAATAATGGAAATAACCAGTTTAACCCTAATCTGATAGGTAGTAATTATCTTAACGCTAATATTAGAGATGTTGCTACGGCAAATAATGGGTTCAATATTTCAGGAATGGAGGAAGGAACGGATTATTCTAAGTTGGAAAATGCCAGAAAATTAGCATCTTCAGAGTATACATATCATCCGCAATTGGGATATATCTCTTTAAATCAAAGCCTTTCCAATGACGAAGTTTTGGCAGTAGCGTATCAATATACAATCGGCGACCAAGTGTATCAGGTTGGAGAATTTGGTACAGATGGAGTAGATGCAACCAATGTTGATAATTCAGGAGTTCCAAGTTCTCAGGCACTTATCCTAAAAATGTTGAAAAGTAATTTAACCTTAGTTACGAATACACTTACTTCAGGAAGTTATACGATGCCAATTTGGAATTTGATGATGAAAAATATCTATCAGATTCCGGGAGCCTATCAATTAGAGCAAGAAGATTTTAAGTTAAATATTTTTTATACTAATCCTTCTCCTATAAATTATATTACTAAAGCCAGTGGTTCTGCACCGAATTTACCGGCCGATGTGGAAGAAACACCACTTTTACGAGTTTTTAATGTAGATCGGTTAAATTATACAAATGACCCGCAAGAAGGTGGAGATGGTTTTTTTGATTTCTATTCCGGTATAACAGTAGATGTTCAATATGGTAGAATTATATTTCCAATTAAGGAGCCTTTTGGAGAACACTTGTTCAAAAAGTTAAATGACAATACCGTTTCAGAAGATTATGCAGATCCGTTAACATATAATGAGAATCAATCGAAATATGTGTTTAGGACTATGTATACTAAAACACAGGCGGCTTCTTTACAGGAAAGTGAAAAAAATAAATTTCAGTTTAAAGGTAGATTTAAATCAACCGGAGGAGACGGAATTTCTATAGGAGCATATAATATACCACAAGGTTCTGTTGTTGTTACTGCCGGAGGAAGAACGTTGGTTGAAGGAGTTGATTATACTGTTAATTACCAGTTGGGTAAAGTTCAGATTTTAGACGCTTCGTTACAAGCTTCTAATACACCAATAGAAATTTCAGTTGAAAATAATTCGGTTTTCGGACAACAAACAAAACGCTTTTATGGTGTTAATGTTGAGCATCGTTTCAATAAAGATTTCATGGTTGGCGGAACATTCTTAAAGTTATCCGAAAGACCTTTTACAAATAAATCAAACTATGGGCAAGAATCCGTAAATAATACAATCATTGGTTTCAATACAAATTTCTCTACGGAAGTTCCTTTCTTAACTCGATTGGTCAATAAATTGCCTAACATTGATACCGATGTGCCTTCTAATGTGTCTTTTAGAGGTGAGATAGCATATCTAATGCCAAATGCTTCAAAAGCGGATCAGTTTAATGGAGAACCAACGACTTATGTAGATGATTTTGAAGGCTCTCAATCTACGATAGATTTGAGAACGGCTTCAAGTTGGACATTGGCAAGTGTGCCTTTGGAAGGTAGTTTTGATGGCGATCCTACCGATAATGAATCTACAACTGATGATATTCATATTGGAGATAAAAGAGCCCATTTATCATGGTATTCCATAGACCCTGTATTTTATTCACAAACTCCGGGAGGAATAAGTGAAAATGACTTGTCACTAAACAGAACTCGTCGTGTTTACATGAGTGAATTATATCCTAATACAGATGTAGCACAAGGGCAGAGTAATGTGGTGAATACCTTAGATTTAACCTATTTCCCTAAAGAAAGAGGGCAATATAATTTCAATACATCTATTGCCGCTAATGGCGGTATTTTTTCAGATATAAATGCTCCTGATAACTGGGGTGGTATTATGAGAGCTATCAGTACAACAAACTTTGAGCAATCAAATGTTGAATATATCCAGTTCTGGATGATGGATCCATATTATAATAATGGTAATCCGGATGATTATATTGATCCGACTAATGTTGGTAAGCTAGTAATAAATCTTGGAGAAATATCAGAAGATATATTAAAAGACGGTAGAAAACTTTATGAGAATGGTTTACCGGAAGCCGGTGCTATCGAAGCAACTATTCAAACTAGTTGGGGGCAAATTCCGAGTTCCCAATCCTTAATATATGCTTTTGATACGAACGAAGCAAATAGAAATGTACAAGATGCCGGTTTCGATGGATTGTTAGATGCAGAAGAGGCTGCTAAATTTACTGATTATGCCGGGTATAGTGACCCTGCCGGTGATAATTATCAATTTTATTTAACGGCTACCGGCGATGTAATTAATAGATATAAAAGTTATAATGGTTTCCAAGGGAACTCTCCGGTAAATGTAACCAATGCTGATAGAGGGAATACTACTTATCCTGATGTGGAAGATGTGAATCGCGATAATACGATGAATACTATTAATGCGTATTTCAAATTTGAAGTGCCTATTCAATATTATCCGTCAACAACTGATGGAGTTACTATCGGACAAAATTATGTGGCTGATGCGCGTATAGATAATAGTATTTCTTTGCCTAACGGTCAAACCGGAAGTGCCAGATGGATATTGTATAAAATTCCGATTCAAGATATTGAGAATGCGGTGAAAATAGGAAACATCGAAGATTTGCGCTCTATCCGTTTTATGAGAATGTATTTAACCGGTTTTAAGGATGAAATTACATTGCGTTTTGGAGCACTGGATTTGGTAAGAGGAGCATGGCGAAGATATACAAGTACTTTGGATGCTAATGATGCTGATCCGGATGATGATGAAACAGGCTTTGATGTGGTTTCTGTAAATATTCAAGAAAATACAAACCGTTATCCTATTCCTTATGTTTCGCCACCAGGCGTAACCAGAGAGCAATTGTATAATAACAACACCGTTATTAATCAGAATGAGCAAGCTTTATCGTTGAGAGTTTACGATAAATTGGGAGGCTACGTTAATGGATTGGAGTCCGGAGACTCAAGAGGTGTTTTCAAAAATGTGAATGTTGACATGCGTCAATACAAAAAAATACGTATGTTTTTACATGCAGAAGCATTGCCAACTCCTCCGGAAACATTGCCGTTACAAGATAATCAAATGATTGCCTTTATCCGTTTTGGAAATGATTTTACGGAGAATTTCTATCAAGTGGAAATTCCGTTAAAAGTAACCAATCAGAATGCTGTAACAGCAGAAGATATTTGGCCGACGGAAAATGAAATAGAATTACCATTGTCTTTATTGACAAAGTTAAAGATCATGTTGATTAACAATGATTCATCTATTGTTTATGATGCAAATGGGATTGGTTTTGTGGAAGAAGAGGCAATTGGTTCTGAAAGTAGTAAATTGACTTTAGGGATTAAGGGTAATCCTAACTTCGGTTTAGTTCGTACGTTAATGGTCGGACTTAAAAATGGTAGTAGCCAGATTATTCGTGGTGAAGTTTGGTTTAATGAACTTCGCTTGTCAGATATGGATAATAAAGGAGGATATGCTGCTGTTGCAAGTTTAGATTCTAACTTGGCTGATTTTGCTAATGTTTCAGCAACTACCAAAGTAAGTACTATCGGTTTCGGTGGAATTGAGGAAGGTCCGAATGAACGTAGTAGAGAAGATTTATTCCAATACGATTTAGTAACTAATGTTAATCTGGGACAATTATTACCTAAAAAATGGGGAATCAATTTACCGTTTAATTATGGTGTAGGAGAAACAACCATTACACCAAAATATGATCCATATTATCAGGATATTGAGTTGAATCAAATGCTGGATGTTACAACAGATCCTGTAGAGCGCTCAAATATTGAAAATCGAGCTATAGATTATACAAAACGGACGAGTATTAACTTTATTGGAGTCAAGAAAAATAGAGCACCGGAACAAAAACAACATTTCTATGATGTTGAAAATCTTACATTGTCATATTCATACAATGAGACGCAACATCATGATTATGAAGTTGAAAACTTGTTAGATCAACAAAATAAGAGTACAGTTGATTATGCTTACTCATTTAAACCGGCAACTTTTGAGCCGTTTAAGAATTCTAAAACATTAAAAAAGAGTGGTTACTATAAAATGTTGTCAGACTTTAATTTTAATTTTTTACCTTCAAATATTGCGTTTAGTTCTAATATCATACGACAGTATAATAGGCAACAATATCGATTAGTTGATGTTCAGGGAATTGGTTTAGACCCATTATACAGAAGAAATTATTTCTTTAATTATAATTATGGTTTCAATTATACTATCTCGAAATCTTTAAAAGTTAATTTTGCAGCTTCTCGAAATAATATAGTTCGTAATTATTTAGACCAAGATGGAACTGCAGATAATACATTAGATATTTGGGATAGCTACTGGGATATTGGAGATCCGAATCAGTTTAATCAGCAGATAACGGTTAATTATGATTTGCCGATTAATAAAATACCAATATTTAGCTTTATTAAATCGACATATTCTTATACAGGTGACTATAATTGGCAGCGTTCCTCTAATGCTTTTGCTACAGTTACTACTGAAGCCGGTGATGTATATCAATTAGGAAATACAATTCAAAATGCGAATTCACATAAGTTGAATACGGCTTTCAATATGGATGTGTTTTATCGTTATATTGGTTTAACAGGTAAGAAGAAAAATAAAAAAGCTCCGGCTAAAAAAGCTGCAGCTCCATTACCTGGGCAAAAAATTTCTGCTGCTGCCAAGTCAAATGATGGTAAGGATGGAAATATATTCCTTAACGGATTGAAAGGGATTTTGACAAGTGTAAAAAATATTCAGGTTAATTATAATGAAACGAATGGTACCGTTTTACCGGGATATTTACCGTCTCTAGGATTTTTTGGTTCATCAAAACCAAGTTTAGGATTCGTTTTCGGTAGTCAGTCAGATGTCCGCTATGAAGCGGCTAGAAGTGGCTGGTTAACAAATTATCCAGATTTTAACCAAAGTTTTACTCAAGTTACAAATAAGCAGCTGAATTTCACAGCTCAGGTAGAGCCATTTCCAGATTTAAAAATTGATTTGACAGGAGAAAGAATGTATGCTGATAATTTCTCCGAACAATATGATGTTACTAACGGACAATATAATTCACGTTCTCCGTATCACTATGGAAATTTTAGTATATCAACAATTTTAATTAAAACATCTTTTGCACAAAGTGATGTTAATTTTTCTCAAGCCTTTCAGGATTTTAGAGATAATCGTCTGATTGTTGCGAATAGATTAGCAGAGAAGTATTATGGAACTACGGCTTTTCCAACAGATGCCCAAGGATATCCGGTAGGTTTTGGTAAAAATAGCCAGCAAGTTTTATTGCCTGCATTTATTGCCGCTTATTCAGGGACTGATGCTTCGAAAGTCTCAACAGGTTTATTTAGAAATATTCCGTTGCCTAATTGGAATGTGAAGTATACAGGATTAATGCGCTATAAGTGGTTTAAGGATAAATTTAAGCGTTTTTCATTGCAACATGGATATAGAGCAAGTTATAATATTAACTCATATACCTCAAATCTAAATAGTTCTCCTGTAGATGCTAATGGTAATTTTTATGCCGCTAAATTAATGTCGAATGTTAATTTAACAGAACAGTTTAGTCCGTTAATGCGTGTCGATTTTGAAATGAAAAATTCTGTTCGAATACTAGCAGAAATGAAAAAAGACAGAACGATGAATCTGAGTTTTGATAATAATCTTTTAACAGAAGTTAGCGGAAACGAATATACCGTAGGACTAGGATATAGAATTAAAGATGTAACGATTAATTCTGCTTTGGCAGACAATCCATCAGGTGTAATAAAAAGTGATATTAATATTAAAACAGATTTTACTTTAAGAAAGAACAATACTATCGTTCGATATTTGGATTATAACAATAATGAATTGGTGGGAGGTCAAGATATGTGGTCTGTTAAAGTAACAGCAGATTACTCTTTTAGTAAAAATTTTACAGCAATCTTCTATTACGATCATCAGTTTACGAATGCAGTTATCTCAACATCCTATCCTATTACAAATATTAGAGCAGGCTTTACATTACGCTATAGTTTTGGTAATTAATTTTATAAGAGCTGTTTATTTGTTAATATTTTAAGATATACGTTTTTTCTATTGGTAAAATTAAAAAAATAACAAAAAAGCTGTTTTACATTTAAATTATTACAGTTACATTTGTGCGTCTAACTAAAATAAAAAATAATGAATATTCCAACCAATTTAAAGTATACTAAAGATCACGAATGGGTTCTTGTTGAAGGCGATGTAGCAACTGTAGGGATTACCGATTTTGCACAAAAAGAACTAGGAGATATCGTTTATGTAGAAGTTGAAACTTTAGATCAAACATTGTCTAAAGATGAAGTTTTTGGTACAGTTGAAGCTGTTAAAACAGTATCAGATTTGTTTTTGCCATTATCAGGAGAAATTTTCGAATTTAATGAGAGTTTAGAAACTACTCCGGAAAATGTAAACACAGATCCTTATGGAGAAGGTTGGATGATTAAAGTAAAAGTCAGTGATCTTTCTGAAATGGATCAACTATTGTCAAGTGAAGATTATGCAGCGCTTATTGGAGCGTAAATATCTTTTTATTGCAATTCTTTGGACATTTGCAATCACATATTTAAGTCTTGTTAGTATCGATACTGCTTCAGCAGGAACACTACTGCCAATTCCCAATAAAGACAAAATAGTGCATTTCTTGTTTTATTTTTTCTTTGTGTATTTTTGGAGCAAGGCATTTAAAAAAAGTGATAAAATTATATATATATTGATTATTGCTGTTATTTATGGCATAATTATTGAAGTTTTTCAAGGGTTGTTTACTGTAAACAGGCACGCTGATATTTTAGATGTTTTGGCAAATACCTGTGGAGCAGTAGTAGCAATGTTAATTTTAAAGCGTAAACCTGCGAGTTTATCTTAAAAAATTTGTGTTTCAATCTTATAAATAACTATATTAGCAGCTCAAAATTGAAATTATGGAACTAAAGAAAAATCCTGATGTGGACCCAAAGAGAAATAGTGGACTCTATTTTTTGATTGGATTAACCTCAGTGTTAGCATTGACGTATATTGGAATTGAAATGAAAACTTACGAGAAAACGGAAGAAGTTTCGGATGAGTTTATCACAGAGAACAATGCTATTGACGAAGAGGAAACGATCATTACATTGCCTCCGGTTCAAAGATTACCGCCGCCACCGCCACCGGCTCCGGAAGTAATTGAAGTGGTAAAAGATGAAATTAAGCTTGAAGATAAAAAAATTGAAACTACTGAAGTGCAGGAAGATAAACCTGTTGTAGTAGTGAAAGCTTCTGAAGTAGGAGGTGAAGGAGATAGTTTGGATGATATTCCGGACGAAATGCCGTTTGCTGTTATTGAAAATATTCCTGTTTTCCCTGGATGCGAAGGAGTGCCGAAAAATAAACAGTTAGAGTGTTTTAATGAGCAAATGAACAAGCACATTAAAAAATACTTTACATATCCGGAAAGAGCAGCAGAAAACGGCTCTCAAGGAACAGTTGCTGTTCAGTTTACTATTGATAAAGATGGTAATGTTATCGATATTATGACAAGAGCCAGAGGGGTAAAAGCAGATGCTGATTTGTTGGAAAAAGAAGCAAAACGAATTATCTCTAAATTACCTAAGTTTACTCCTGGTAAACAAAGAGGAAAACCGGTAAAAGTTAAATACGGTTTACCTATTACATTTAAATTGCAATAATCTTTTTATAAAGAAAAATAAAAAAAGGCCATCACTAGTGATGGCCTTTTTTTTGGCATAACATTTGTATTCTCTTACTAAAAAGTGTTAACCTTAAAAATTCGTATTATGAGACAAAATGTTGATTTTGGTAAGAAACAAAAGCCGGGAATGATTTTTTTTCAAATCGGACTGATTGCAGTAATGGTTGTTGTATTGTTTGCTTTAGAATTTCGGTTTGAAAAAATAACCAGAGAGTACAAGCCTGGAAGTGTGACTATAACTGATGAGCAGCCATTTTCATTTGATCCTTCAAATATTATAAAAGAAGAAAGGAGGGCTGAAAAAGTTGTTGCTAAAGTAATGCCTAGACCTGTTGATTTTCATGAAGTTGAAGTGAAAAAGGATGAAGTTGAAATAGAAGAACCGAAAGAAGAAAACTCAAAAGAAGATGTAGGGGAAACAGTTGAGTCCACAGCTGAATCCGGAGAAAATAAAACGGAAAGTCAAAATAATACGATTGGAAAAGAAGTGCCTCAAAAAACAGGGCTTACCGTTCTGACAGTAGAAGAATTGCCGGCTTTTCCGGCGTGTAAAGGATTGCCTAGAAATGAACAAATGCAATGTTTTGAAGAACAGTTACGAAAAGCAGTTTCTAAAAACTTGACCTATCCGGAAGAGGATTATAAAGAAGGAAGACAAGGTGTGGCACTGGTTGAATTTACAATTAATGAGGAAGGTGAATTTTCAAATATCAAGATTTTAGATAATAAACGAGCAACGCCTGATATGATGAAAGCAGCAGAAAAAGCAATAAAAAAATTGCGAAAAATTAATCCGGCCAAACAAGGAAACACTCCGGTAAAGGTTAAATATACCTTGCCGATAGCTTTTAAGATTAAATAAAAGCCGAAATATATGCGAAAAAGAATCCCAATTGTTTGGGATTTTTTTATTTTTACCCCAAATATAATCTCGGTTATGGATATTAAACAATATTTGGATTCGACATATTTGAAAACTGCTGAGCAAGCAGGGCTTTCATCAGAAGAAAATGAAAAAGTGGTACAAAAAGCTATTCAGGAAGCTATTGATGAAAACTTCAAATTAATTATGATACGTCCTGAATTTGTGGCTAAAGCCAGAAAAATGATAAAAGAAGCGCAATCAAAAGTTACTATTGGTACCGTAATCGATTTTCCGAAAGGAGCTCAACCATTAGACTATAAATTGGCAGAAGCAAAAAAAGCAATCGAAGACGGCGTGGATGATTTGGATTTTGTAACGGATTATGAGGCATTTAAAAGAGGAGAAGTTGAATTAGTGAAGAGTCAAATTTTAGCCTGTACAAAATTAGGATTAGAACATGGTAAAATTGTAAAATGGATTATTGAAGTTGCAGCTTTAGATAACCATCAAATTGTGCAAATTTCTGCCTTGATAAAAAATATTGTAGTAGCGCACTTTAAAGAAAGTGAATACGAAAATGTTTTTGTGAAATCTTCTACCGGATTTTATCCGACTCAAAATGGAGAACCAAATGGAGCTACGGTTCCAACTATAAAATTAATGATAGAAAATTCGTTTCCGTTGCCTGTAAAAGCGGCAGGAGGGGTTCGTACATTTGACGAAGCAGTGGAAATGATAAAATTAGGAGTGAAGCGTATCGGGACATCAGCTGCTAAAACTATAGCAGATGGAGGTGTTTCACAATCCGGATATTAATTTCAATTGAAAAATTATAATGAAAAAAATCTTTAGTCTTTTATTTTTATTTTCCCTGATTATATCTGTATCTGCGCAGAAAGTAGAACGAAATGAACAGCCGCCTGTTTTTGAAGAATGCAAAGAAGTTCCGCAAAACGAATTGGAGACTTGTTTTTATAATACAGTTCAGCAATTCGTCTATCAGAATTTGAAAGTACCGGAAAGTACTACAAAGCGAAATTTTAAAGGAAATGTTTTTGTGTTGTTTGAAGTTGATACAACAGGAACGATAAAACCGTTATATATTGATGCAGTTGATGAAGAATTAAAAAAAGCAACAGAAGAAGTTTTTCAACAATTACCTAAACCGAAACCGGCAACCTATTCAGGGAAAAAAGTATACGCAAAATATACCGTTAAAATTCCGATTCCGCTTCAGGATCCGCAGATGTATGGTGCAAATAGAGGAGAAGAAGATACGCAGGATAAAACCAATTCAAAACTGATTGACAATTCAAAAGAGTTAAAAGAATTTGAAGCAGTAGCCGAGAATTATAAAGAATTCGAAAATCCACAGTTTAAAAGTGATCTGAATATTCCGTTCACGCATTTAAATTATATGAATTTCGATGCGTTAATGAATCAGGTTGGAGCCAATAATCATACCGCAGTTAAGCCTTATTCTTATGCAGAAGTAGCCAAATATTACGATTTTGAAAAAGTCTATAAAGATTTGATGAAAGATAAGAGCACGTGGTTGGGGAGAAAATTGTGGAATGAAAATTTGGTGGCTATTCAGGGAGAAGGTTATTGGTTTACTCTTAATCCTGTAGTAGATTTTCGTTTAGGAAAAGATACGGATAGTGATTTGTCTAATACGTTTGTAAATACCCGTGGAGTTCAGGTTCAGGGAGGGTTAGGAAAACAATTGACTTTTTCAGCTTCGGTTTATGAAAGTCAGGGACGTTTTGCAGATTATTATAATGCTTATGCAGAAAGTATCAAGCCTTCCGGAGGAAATCCGGCAATTATTCCGGGAATAGGTATTGCCAAACGATTTAAAACAGATGCCTATGATTTTCCTATGGCAGAAGCCAATATTAAATATAAACCAAGTGAATTTATAGATTTGCAATTAGGTTACGGAAGAAATTTCATAGGAGATGGTTACCGCTCTTTACTGCAAAGTGATGCTACAAGTCCTTATCCTTATTTTAAAATCAATACCACATTTTGGAAAATTAAATATACCAATACTTATATGTGGTTAAAAGATGTTCGTCCGGATGCTACAGTTGACGGAACATATACAACTAAATATATGGCAAGCCATTATTTGAGTTATAATGTTTCCAAACGATTGAATATCGGATTGTTTGAAAATGTAGTGTGGACCAATACAAATGATAGAGGTTTTGATATGAATTTTGTAAATCCGGTCATCTTTTATAGAGCAGTTGAATTTTCATCATCATCAAAATCCGGAAATGCTGTTTTAGGAGCAACTGCAAAATACAAATGGAATAATCAAATTAATATTTACGGACAATTTTTATTAGACGAGTTCGCTATAAGTGATATGAAAGCGGGTAATCAGAGTTGGCGTAATAAATTTGGTTACCAAATCGGAGCAAAATACTATGACGCTTTTAAAGTGAAGAATTTAACACTTCAAATAGAATATAATCAAGTGCGTCCGTATGTATATTCACATAGTAATCCGGTTACTAATTATGCACATAATAATATTAGCATGGGGCATCTTTGGGGAGCAAATTTTAGAGAATTGATTGGGATTGCTCGTTATTTTAAAGGAAGATGCTATGGAGAGGCTAAGCTGATCTACGGGCAAAGAGGTTTTGATTTTAATACCACTGAAGATTCTTATAATTACGGAGGAAATATTTTCTTGAGTTATGAAGAAAATCGTCCCTATGATACAGGTGTTACGATTGCTCAAGGAAATAAAACCAATGTGATGATTGCAGATTTACAATTGGGATATATCGTAAATCCTGCGTCTAATTTAAAAGTGTTCGGAACGTTTATGTATCGTAATTTTGACCCTACGGCAGAAACAGCGTCAACTGTTAAAAGTACGACTACTTGGTTTTCAATTGGTTTAAGAAGTGATTTGTTTAATTGGTATTTTGATTATTAGAAATATTTTTAACGTTAAAAACCACGGTTAATAAAGAATCTTCTTTGTATCTTTGCGCCCAAGTAAAAAAATAACAGTTTTTAAAATTGAATTCCTTGAGTACTTCAGTTGCTAAGCCATCACTTTTTTCAAGCTTTGTTGCCATAACTAAAGCACGTTTAGCAATTAGTGTTGTGTTTTCTACATTAGCAGGTTTTTTATTGGGAGTTGAAGAGTGGACAGCTGATTGTTGGTTGACTATTTTGTTATTAGCAACAGGAGGTTATTGTATGGTCGGGGCATCTAATGTTTTTAATCAGGTAATTGAAAAAGATTTAGATGCATTGATGGATAGAACTAAGAATCGTCCGCTTCCTTCCGGAATGATATCCAAACAAACAGCACTTGTTCTAGGTTTTGCTTTGACCATAATAGGCTTGGTGATTTTGTATATTATAAATCCTAAAACAGCCATGTTCGGTGCTATATCAATCTTTATGTACGTAAGTTTGTATACGCCATTAAAAACAGTAACACCTTTGTCTGTATTTGTAGGGGCTTTTCCGGGAGCTATTCCGTTTATGTTAGGTTGGGTGGCTGCTACAGGACATTTTGGTATTGAAGCCGGAACTTTGTTTATTATTCAGTTTTTTTGGCAATTTCCTCATTTTTGGGCTATAGGCTGGTTTTTGTATGATGATTATGAAAAAGCAGGTTTTTATATGTTGCCAACAGGAAAAAGAGATAAGAAAACAGCTTTACAGACCATTTTATATACTTTTTGGATGATTACAGCTTCTGTAATTCCTGCTTTTGGATTTACCGGAAAATTACACTTATCTGTTGTTGCAGCAGTAATTGTGGCGCTTTTAGGTTTTTGGATGTTGTTTTATGCTGTTAAATTATATAAAGAAATGGATGCAAAAGCAGCAAGAAAATTGATGTTGGTAAGCGTTTCCTATATTTCTTTATTACAAATTATTTATGTAATCGATAAGTTTATTCGTTAAAAAATGGGAGTTAACAATTCATATAAAGAAAACGAAGCACAAAAAGGAAAAACCTATAAGATGCTACTCATCTTCGGAATGATTAGTATTTTGATGATTTTTGCCGGATTAACCAGTGCTTATGTAGTGAGTAAAACAAGACCCGATTGGTTGTCTGATTTTAAATTACCAAGTGCATTTTTTGTGAGTACTGCTGTATTACTATTGAGTAGTATTACTTTTGTCGTTGCCAAAAAAGCAATCAAAAAAGATAACAGAAGCTTAACAACAATGATGCTGTGGGCTACTTTAATTTTAGGAATTTTATTTGTGGTTTTTCAGTTTAAAGGATTTAATGAAGTAATTGCAGAGGGATATTATTTTACAGGAAGCGAAAGTAACATTACAACTTCCTTTTTATATATTGTAGTGATCGTGCATTTAGGGCACTTGTTAGGCGGATTTATTTCGTTATTATATGTAATTTATAATCATTATAAACAAAAATATAATGCTACACAAACCCTTGGGATTGAACTAAGTGCAATGTACTGGCATTTTATGGATTTTATTTGGATCTATTTGTTTTTATTTTTCTACTTTTACAAATAGAAAAAAAATAATAAATTTGGGAACTTTTTAACAATTTTAATTATATATGGGAGCGACAGTTACAACAAATGAACACGCTTTGTTAGACGGAGGACCAGGCCCATTAGGAGCTACCTACGGTAAGATGATGATGTGGTTTTTTATCTTATCGGATGCCTTAACGTTTTCTGGATTCCTTGCTGCATATGGTTTTTCAAGATTTAAATTCATTGAAACTTGGCCTATAGCCGATGAAGTGTTTACACACTTCCCTTTCTTACATGGAGTAGATGCTCCTATGTATTACGTTGCATTGATGACGTTTATCCTTATCTTTTCATCAGTTACTATGGTGTTGGCAGTTGATGCAGGACATCATTTGAAAAAGACTAAGGTTGCTATTTACATGCTTTTAACAATTGTTGGTGGTTTTATTTTCTTAGGTTCACAAGCTTGGGAATGGAAAAACTTCATTAAAGGAGAATACGGAGCCTTAGAAACAACAGGTGGTTCTGTTCTTCAATTTGTAGATAAAGAAGGTAAAAGAGTAGCTTTGGCGGATTTTGCAAAAGTTTTGCCGGAAGAAAGAGAAAGATTAACGCGCGATAAAGGTGTTTGGTTTATGGGTGAAAGCTCAATTCCTTCGTTTTCAGTAGCTGAAGTGACTGAAGGTTTCAAAGCAAATCCGGATATCTATATTCGTTCAGAGTTTACTAAAGACAAAAAGAAAATCGTTCTTTCAAGAGAAGAGTCGTTAAAGCGTATCGAAGATGCTAAATATGTAGTAGAAGGAGCTAATTTAGCTCACAATGAATACGGTCATAAATTATTTGCAGATTTCTTCTTTTTCATTACAGGATTCCACGGATTCCACGTTTTTTCAGGTGTTATGATTAATATCATTATTTTCTTTAACGTGTTGTTGGGAACTTATGAAAGAAGAGGAAGTTACGAAATGGTTGAGAAAGTGGGATTGTACTGGCACTTTGTAGATTTAGTGTGGGTATTCGTATTTACATTCTTCTATTTGGTTTAATTTTAGAAAAGATATTATTATGGCACACGCACACGAATCAAACACAAAAAGAATCTGGACAGTATTCGGTATATTATCAGTAATAACAACTGTAGAAGTAGTTTTAGGTATCTTAAAACCGGAAGCACTTCATATGACTTCGTTCTTAGGAGCTAGTCCTTTAAACTGGATTTTCATCATTTTAACATTAGTGAAAGCTTATTATATTATGTGGGCATTCATGCACTTAGAAGGTGAAAAAGCAAGTTTCCGTCTGTCAATTGTAGGCCCGTTGGTATTCTTAATTTTATACTTGTGTTTTATCCTATTGGTAGAAGGTAATTATATATACCATGTGTATAAAACAGGTCACTTAGAATGGATATTCTAATAAATATTTACATATAGTTAAAATCCCGCTTTTGGCGGGATTTTTTTATTACTTTTGCAATTAAATTATGCTTTTGATTGTTCTTTCATGGGCTAAAGAATTTAAAAATCAATGAATAAAAATAAGATTATTTTAATTGCTCTTTTTGCATTGCCAATTGTAACCTATTTAATTTTTGCCTCTGCAAAACATAATTCACTTTTTTTACCCGTAATTTCTAAGGATCATCAAGATATTCCCTCTCAATGGAAAACGTTAGAAGGAAAATCCGTTACACTGCAAGATAAAATTACCATTTTGGGTTTTCCTGGAGACAATATCATGGAAGTTAAAGGAAATCTGTTCAATTTGAATCAAAAGATTTACAACAAATATTTTGGGTTTAAAGATTTTCAAATGGTTATGGTTATGCCCAAAGGAACAGAGAAAGATTGTCAAAAAATTCTAAGAAAATTAGAGTCTGTTACAGAAGATTTATCGGGATGGAATTTTGTATTTACAACGCCGGATTCTTTACAGCATTATTATGATACATTTCATTTTGTAGGACAATTGGACAAAACCTACGGAACACCTGCTGTTTATATCATTGATAAAAAATTGGCACATAGAGGAAGAACAGGGAAAAATAAAAAAGGAGAAGAAGAATTCAAAGAAAGTTATAATACAGTTTCTGCAGCAGAATTGCATAATGAAATGGGAGATGATGTAAAAATTCTACTTCGGGAATATCGTTTGGCATTAAAGAAAAATAACAAACGCAAAGATGAATTCCGAGATAAAATAACGGAAGAAGTTGAAAAAGGAATAAACAAATAATCATGAAAAATAAATCATATATAGGAATTTCATTTATTGTTTTGATCTTCGGAATTTGGACAGTAAAAGAAATCAGAGCACGTTATTTTAAACCATCTGATTTAGTTGAAATAGGTTCGGCTCCGAGATTTGAATTGACAAATCAAGAAGGTAAAAAAATCACAGACAAAGATTATTTAGGAAAAGTATATGTGTTAGAATTTTTCTTTTCTACTTGTCCGACCATCTGCCCGAAAATGAATCAAAATATGCTGAAAATTCAGAATGATTTTATGGACAGAAATGATTTCGGAATTGTTTCTATTACAATTAATCCGGAAAACGATACGCCTCAGGTTCTAAAGGAACACGCAGAAATTTTAGGAGCAAAGCATAAAAACTGGAATTTTTTAACCGGTGACCAAAAATACATTTACGATTTGGCTAATAAGGGATTTAATTTATATGCTGCCGAAAATAAAAAAGCGACCGGAGGTTTTGAACATTCAGGAATGTTTGCCTTAATCGACAAAAAAGGAAATATTAGATGCAGAAAAGATCAATTCGGAAATCCAATCCTGTATTATGATGGAATAGAACCGGAAGGGATCGAAGCAATTACTGAAGACATTAAAAAATTATTAAACGAATAACAGTTTGATATGAACAATACGATTGAAAAAAAATACAATAAGCTAATTATAGCTCTGTCAATTATTATTCCGTTAGCAGTTGCTATTTTATTCGGAGTGAATCTGAGAAAAATGGGGTTTGATGTAAAACCGTTAACTTTTTTACCACCGATTTATGCTTCTATCAATGGCATTACCGCTGTTGTATTGATTGTTGCCGTTTGGGCTATTAAAAATGAGAATAGAAAATTACATGAAAACTTAATGAAATTGGCTATTGCATGTTCAGTTTCGTTTTTAGTGATGTACGTCGCATATCATATGACATCTGATTCTACTAAATATGGAGGAGAAGGTATTTTGAAGTATGCCTATTTTTTTATCTTAATTTCCCATATTTTATTATCTATTGCGATTATTCCTCTAGTGTTGATCACTTACGTAAAAGCTTTAGCAGAACGATTTGATAAGCACAAAAAAATAGCAAAAATTACTTTTCCTATCTGGTTGTACGTTGCCGTTACCGGAGTAGTAGTATATTTAATGATTTCACCATATTATGCAAACTAAAGGAAATAAAATTTTAAAAAGATACTTGACAAAAAGGAGTAAGCTCGTATTCTTTCTTCTTTTCTCTTTTTTCTTTTCTCTTGCTTCCTATTCACAATGTGCGATGTGTAGAGCGGCTTTAGAAAGCGAAGAAGGCGGAGTGAAAGCAGAAGGGATCAATGACGGAATAGTTTATTTAATGATTATTCCGTATGTATTAGTCGCTGCAGCAGGTTATGCTATCTACAAAATAAAATACGGTAAAAAAGAAGAGAATTAATCCATTCCGTCTATTTTAATTCTGATTTTTCCTGTTGTAGATAAAAAAGCAATTATAGCTTTGTTGGTCAGTTCAATTTTTTCAAATTCAAAATCATTCAACGTTCCGTTGACAAAGATTCCCGACATAGGTGAATAATTGTTCAAATAAGGCATTAGATTCTGTTTTCCTTCTTCCAGATTTTCTTTGATGGAATAACGACAGTTCTCTTGAATTTTTCGCAAAATAGTACCTTGTGCTAACCAATTGGCTGATTTTAATAAAACATTTTTGGTGTTCAGCATGTAATCTAATTGATCAAAATAAATTTCTTGAGTTGCCGGATTATAACTTGGATAACCGGTTAAATATATAGTTCCGTTAATGCTTCCGGTTAAGTCTAAACCAATGATCAATTTGTTGTCTTTTTCCCAAAGTTCTACTTGCTGAACAATTACTTTTCTTTTTCCGGACGAAAATTCTTGTCCTTTAAAGTTTTTAGTCAAAACTTTTGAAGCACTCTCATAAGTAGAAACACCTGCCAAGGCAAGAGAAATGTTATCCGGCATTTTGCTTACCGGTTTTAAAATTATTTTGTTCGGGTCAAATTGTTTAGCAGGTTTTTGACCTATCATTGTTTGCAGGTTGCATTTTAAGCCCATATCTAACGTGATTTTTTTGTTTTTTAATTCGGCTTCGGTAACATACAACTCTATAGGTATGATATTGAACCACGTTTCATAAGCCTCGTGAGCTAAAAACGGTTCACTGATTTTATCTAACGCTTCAAAAACATGCGGTTTAAAATCGCAAGTCTCATCAATTGCCTTATCAATTTGCTGCGCAATAGTTTTTTTAAAATAACTCAATGTGGGATTGATAATATAAGTTATCGGAACTTTTTTCCCGGAAATTACAATTGCCGGACTTTCATTCCATTCAAAATTTTCTATGCTTGAAGAAGTTGTTAACTTCCAATTGGTTAAATGAGCCTTGCTTTTTAGAGTTAAAACGCCGTCCAGATAAATTTCGCGAGTATCATTTAAACCGAGAAAATCTGTTCCATACTTTATTTTAGTCCATATCTTTAGAGGAAGTTTAGATAAAATTATGCCTTTTTCTTCTTCTAAAGTAATTTGTCCGGATTTCCAGATTTTTAATTCACAATTGTCGTCTTTTAAGATGGAATCGTTATAAATTAATCCCTTCAGGTTTTTGTTCAGTTGCTTTTCAATGTCTTGTAAAGTAATTTCTACCGGAAGAGAAATAAAAGAGGTCTTGTTAGTATAAACCATAGGTGTGTTATCAGAAGGAACTGGCTTTATGGCTTCGATTTTTGGAGCGGTACTGCCGCATGATGTGAAGCAAAATAGTACAATAGCACTAATTAAAACAAAAAACAAAAAAGGTTTCATAAATGAAAATTTATGTAAAAATAAAATTTTATCGTTTTGCTGTAACAAAAAAGCTAAAAAAGGGTCATATAGTAAAATTCACAAGAAATTTAGAAGCAAATGCTAAAAAGAATAATCTTACTTTTATTGTTACCATTGGCTTTGCAAGCACAAGAAAAGAAGTGGACACTTCAAGAGTGTGTAATGCATGCATTGGAAAATAATATATCAGTGAAACAAGCCCTGATTAATTGGGAAACTGCGAAAGTAGATAAGTTAGAAGCGGTTGGTAATTTTTTACCAACATTAAATGGTAGTGCAAGTTATAATGTAAATACAGGGGCAAACGTTAACCCTACTACCAACCAGTTTGAAAATAGTACATTTAAATCGTTTTCTGCCAGTGCAAATTCGCAAATAAATTTATTTAGCGGATTTTCAAATTGGAAAAAGTTACAACGAGCTAAACTGAATAACATAGCGTATCAATATCGTTTGGATAAAATGAAAGACGATGTTGCTCTAAATGTAGCGAATAGTTATTTGCAAATCCTACTACAAAAAGAACAGGTAAAAGTGTTGGAAAACCAAATCTTGTTAACTAAAGAAAACCATAAAAGAACTTCCGAATTAATTGAGGCAGGTCAATTGCCTGCCGGTGATATTTTTGAAATTGAAGCAACATTGGCTTCTCAAGAGCAACAATTAATTGCAGCTCAAAATGCTTTGGTTTTTGCGAGAGTAGGTTTAGCACAATTGCTGTTGATTGAGGACTATGTGAATTTTGATATTGCAGACGAAACATTTACACCTGAGTTATCACAAGTATTTGAACAAACACCTGATGCCATTTATCAAAAAGCAAGGGAAGTAGTCAATGACATAAGAGTAGCACAATCTAACTTTGATTTAGCCTCAAAAGACTTAAGCATAGCAAGAGCGGCATATTATCCTAGACTATCTGGTTTTGTAGGGTATAACACACGTTGGTCAGAAAGTCAGTTGTTAAGCTTTCGCGAACAGTTGTATTTGTTAGACGGTACAGCAATCGGGCTTCAATTAACGGTACCTTTCTTAAATGGTTTTTCTGCCAGAGCTTCTGTAAAAAGAGCGAAACTCAATAAGTTAAATAATGAATTCTTGCTAAAGAAATCTGAATTAGATTTGGAGCAAAATGTATATCAGGCATATAATGACGCAGTAAGCGCTCAAAAGACTTATTTTGCGGCTCAAAAAACATTAGCGGCACGTAAATCAGCTTATGAATTTTCTCAGGAGCGTTATAATATCGGTGTGATGAACGGCTATGATTTCATGCAGTCAAAAACCAATTATGATAATGCTCAGGCCGATTTAATCAGAGCAAAATATGATTATATTTTTAGAACCAAAATTTTAGAGTTTTATTTCGGAATACCTATAATTCAAAACAATTAACCATGTCAAAGAAAACTATTTATATCTTAGTAGCTGTTGCAGTTGGTCTGTTTATTACCCTTTTAGGCTTAAAAAAAGCGGGAGTAATCGGCACTAATGAAGAGGCAAAAACAGTAGAAGTTACTAAGGCTTCACAAAGTACTATTATTGAGACTGTTTCTGCAACAGGAAAAATTCAGCCGGAAATAGAAGTTAAAATTTCGTCAGAGGTTTCCGGAGAAATCATTGATTTGCCAATTGTGGAAGGGCAGCAAGTAAAAAAAGGAGATTTATTGGTGAAAATTAATCCTGATATTTATGTGTCAGGAGTAAATCGTTCGGCAGCTTCACTTTCTACAACAAAAGCAGGATTAAATCAGGCAGAAGCTCAATTAAAAGAAGCTCAGGCAAATTACGACCGAAATAAAGTATTATTTGAAAAAGGTGTTATTTCAAAATCTGAGTGGGACAAAATCATTTCAGCTTATGATGTAGCTGTGGCATCTAAACAATCGGCTTATTTTAATGTGCAGAGCGCATCTGCAACTTTAACAGAAGCAAAAGATAATTTGGGTAGAACAACAATTTATGCGCCGGCAGACGGAACAATTTCGCTTTTATCAGTTGAATTAGGAGAACGTGTTTTGGGAACTCAGCAAATGACAGGAACAGAACTTTTACGCGTGGCGAATTTGAATAATATGGAAGTGGAAGTAGATGTTAACGAGAATGATATTGTAAAAGTAAGCATCGGAGATTCTGCAAAAATAGAAGTAGACGCTTATTTGAAAAAAGAATTTAAAGGAATTGTAACTAGTATTTCTAATTCTGCAAGTTCAGATCTAACAGCAGATCAGGTAACGAATTTTAAAGTTAAAGTTCGCATCTTAAAAGAATCGTACAAGGATTTATTAGAAGGGAAACCGGAAAATTACTCACCATTTAGACCAGGTATGACCGCTACTGTAGATATTATTACAAAGAGAAAAGAAAATGTAATTGCAGTGCCAATTAGTGCAGTGGTGATCAAAGATGATACTACGGCCGTTAAAAAAGATGTTGTGGCGGAGTTAGAGAAAAAAGAAGCTAAAACTACTGCGTCTACTTTTGATAAAAAATACGAATGTGTTTTTGTGAAATCAGGTGATCAGGCTAAATTAAGAGTGGTAAAAACAGGAATTCAGGACGATTCTAATATTGAAATTGTTTCCGGAGTGAAAAAAGGAGAAGAAATTATAACAGGACCATATACTATTGTTTCAAAGGAATTAGTTTCGGGTGACAAAGTGAAAACAGAGTCAGCTGCTGACCAAAAGAAATAATAGCATTTTAAATTTTAGTTTTGGGTTTAAATAAAGCACGAATTTGATTCGTGCTTTATTTTTTTCAAGCGAAACTTTGTACTTTTGCGGTCAATTACTAGCGTATGGCAATTATTCTTAATATTGAAACAGCAACCAAAAACTGTTCGGTTTCCTTGGCAGAAAACGGTAAAACTATCGCTTTAAAAGAAATAGCGACTGAGCAATTTTCCCATGCCGAAAAATTGCATGTTTTTATTGAAGAAGTTCTGAATGAGGCTCAGCGAACATTTAAAGATTTGGATGCTGTAGCAGTTAGTAAAGGTCCGGGATCTTATACAGGATTGCGTATAGGAGTTTCAACAGCTAAAGGATTGTGTTATGCCTTAAATTTGCCTTTGATTGCTGTAGATACATTAGAAATTTTAGCCAATGCGGTTACTGTAACTTCCGGAGTAATCATTCCAATGATAGATGCTAGGCGAATGGAAGTATTTTCAGCAGTTTTTGATGCTGAAAAAAAGAAACTTAGAGAAACTCAGGCAGAAATTATCGATGAAAATTCATATCAGGAAATTTCAGAAACGATTCATTTAATCGGGGACGGCGCTCAAAAACTACAAGCAACATTGACCGATCCGAAATTTGTGTTTCATTCAAACGTAGTTTATCCTTCGACTAAAGAAATGAGCATTTTGTCTTTTGAAAAATACAAAATAAGCGACTTTGAAAATGTCGCTTATTTTGAACCATATTATTTAAAAGATTTTGTTTTAAATAAATAAAGATTTTAGCTTTTCTTGATTTCAACCTGATGAGGATATGGGATTTCAATTCCGGCAGCATCAAGAGCCAGTTTGGTATTTTCCATAATATCAAAGTAAACAGTCCAGTAATCAGCAGTATTACACCACGGTCTAACCGCAAAGTTTACGGAACTATCCGCTAATTCTAATACATTTACAGTTGGTTTAGGATCTTTCAAAACAAGTGGATGTGCAGTTAGTACATTCATTAAAACTTCTTTTGTCTCCTTAATGTTTGCATCATAACTTACACCGAAAATCAAATCCACTCTTCGGGTCCCCTGAGTATTGTAATTAACAATATTCCCGTTTGATAGAACTCCGTTGGGAATTATGATTTCTTTATTAGAAAGGCCGATCAGTTTGGTAGTGAAAATCTCTATTTCTTTTACAACTCCGGTTTCTCCTTGAGCTTCGATCAGATCGCCTATTTTGAAAGGTTTGAAAATCATGATCAGAACACCGCCGGCAAAATTGCCTAGTGAACCTTGTAATGCCATACCCACGGCTAAACCTGCAGATGCTAAAATAGCAGCAAAAGAAGTAGTTTCAACGCCTAATTTGGCCAAAATAGCTAAGATTAATAGTATTTTTAAAAGCCAACTTAATAAATCCAACAAGAATTTTTGAAGGCTTTCTTCTAATTCTCGTTTTTGCATGAGTCTTTTACTGCCGGCAATTAGTTTTCTTATAAGCCAGTTACCAACGAACCATATAAGAAAAGCACCTAATAATCTAAGTCCGTATTCTGTTCCTAATTCGATGATCTTGTTCAGCCATTTTTCAATTTCCATAGATAAAATATTTGTTGATTAATTAAATAGTTTTAGTGAAATTATAGTAGATATAATACAAATATAATCCTAATATTTTCGTTAGACCGTGTAGTTTCATTGATTTTTGCTATAGTATATTGCCTTAGAATGAGCAAATATATCAAAACGCATAAGGTGTTTTGAATTTTGTTCAAGGTGTCACCGAATAAGATAAAGATATTTGTTTTTTTCATAAAAAAATATTATGTTTTTTGAGGGTGTTAAAATTGATAACGTTAAATTAACATGGAAAAGAAAAAGTTAAAAGAATTTTGCAGAAAATAAAAATACTTAAATGGAACAAGTTTATATTGTAATGCTCGTTGCATTGGCCATCTTAGCAATTATTGATTTGATGGTAGGTGTGGCTAATGATGCGGTTAATTTCTTAAACTCAGGTATTGGTTCTAAAGCAGTTTCTTTTAAGACTTTGATGATAGTAGCCAGTATAGGTGTAGCATTAGGGGCATTATTTTCAAGTGGAATGATGGAAATTGCGCGAAGCGGAATTTTTGTTCCTTCCATGTTTACTTTTGAAGATGTCATGATGATATTCTTAGCGGTTATGATAACCGATGTATTATTACTCGATATCTTTAATTCATTAGGATTTCCGACATCTACGACAGTTTCGGTTGTTTTTGAGCTGTTAGGAGGTGCTGTTTGTTTGGCTATTTATAAAATTGTAACCCAAGATGGAAATATTGATACATTAGCGTCATATATTAATACGGCAAAAGCTTCTGAAATCGTTTCCAGTATTTTACTTTCTGTAATTATATCTTTTACAGTTGGTGCTATGGTAATGTATATTTCCCGTATTGTTTTTTCATTTCATTACGAAAGAAGAATTAAATACTTCGGGGCTATCTTCGGAGGAATAGGAATTACGGCAATTACTTATTTTATATTGTTCAAAGGAATAAAAAGTTCTTCTTTCATGACACCAGATCTAAAGGATTTAATGAAAGAGAACCAATTCTACATCATATTAGGAAACTTTGTATTGTGGACCATTTTTTCTCAAGTTATCATTTCGTTAAAGCAAAATATCTTCAAAATTATCATCATCATTGGAACATTCGCATTGGCTTTAGCATTTGCAGGTAATGATTTGGTGAATTTTATTGGGGTGCCAATTGCAGCTTTGCAATCGCATGAAATCTATGTTGCTAATGGTAAAGATGCCCACATGTTGATGGGAGCATTAGCTTCAAATGAGATAAAAGCTAATTTCTGGTTGTTGTTATTTGGAGGAGGAATTATGGTTTATACATTGTGGACTTCAAAAAAAGCCAGAGAAGTAATCAAAACCGGAGTGGATTTATCACGTCAAAGTGAAGGTTCGGAAAAATTTGATGCTAATAATTTATCCAGAATTATTGTAAGAGGAAGTATTTACGTTGGTCAGATATTAAATTACATCATGCCGAAAGCGCTTGAAATTAAAATTGACAGACAATTCGAAACTAAAAAATATACTAAGAAAGAAGAGAAACCGGCTTTTGATATGGTAAGAGCGGCTGTAAATCTTATGGTAGCTAGTATTTTGATTGCAGTTGGAACATCTTTAAAGTTGCCATTATCAACAACTTATGTGACCTTTATGGTGGCAATGGGAACTTCTTTTGCAGATAGAGCTTGGGACAGAGAAAGCGCCGTTTATCGCGTAGCCGGAGTTTTTAATGTAATCGGAGGATGGTTTGTAACGGCAATAGTTGCCTTTACAATGGCTGTTGCGGTTGTCTTTTTGTTAAAAATAGGAAAAGTATTTTCTTTTGTTGGGTTAATGATCTTGGTTGGAATTTTATTGTACAGAAGCAGTAGAAAATATTTGCAACGTTCAAAAGAAAAAGAAGAAGAAGCAAAACTTAAAAGAGAAGATATCGCTACCATTAAAGAAGTCATGTCTGAAAGTTCTGCTCAGATTGCACGTGTTATTAATAAAACCCAGTTGTTGTATACAGACGTTATTAATAATTTAGGACTTCAGGATTTAAATAAGTTAAAAGAGAATAAAAAGAAACTTAAAAAGCTAGAGAAAGATGTTGATGAGTTAAAAGGGAATGTATATTACTTTATAAAAAATCTGGATGAAACATCTGTAGAAGGAAGTAAGTTCTATATTCTTATATTAGGTTATTTACAGGATATGGTTCAGTCTATAGGATATATTACAAATAATAGTTATCTGCATATCAATAATAATCACAAAAATTTAAAATTCAATCAAATAAGAGATTTAAAATCAGTTGATGCACAATTGAGGAATTTGTTTGAAAGATTGGAAAGTAGTTTTGTAAATGAAAAGTTTGATACAATTACAATTGTGTTAAATGAAAAAGATGAGTTGTTAAATGTAATTTCAGAACTGATTCAAAAACAGATTACACGTATCAGAACTACAGAGAATAGTCCTAAAAACAGTAAACTTTATTTCGGATTATTATTGGAAACAAATGATCTGATTAAAGCAACAATGAATCTTTTAGAGCTTTTTCAGGAATTTGATAAACACGTAAAGACTAAAAATAATACCAAAATAATGGCATAAAAAAGGGAGCAATTGCTCCCTTTTTTATTAGTTCTAAGCATTGTTGGCTATAACAACTATTTCATTATCATTAAGCATTTGTCTCAGCATATTTTCAATACCATTCTTAAGAGTAAAAGTTGAAGAAGGGCATCCGCTGCAAGCACCTTGAAGGATCACGTTTACATGTTTGTTACTTTCATTGTAAGATTCAAACATAATGTTTCCGCCATCGCCTTGTACTGCTGGTTTAACATATTCTTCTAAAATGTTAACGATTTGTTGAGAGGTAGCATCTAAATTCTCAAAATAAGTTTCTTGCTGCTTTTCGTGGTTTGTAGTTTTAGTGATTAAATTTTCATCTACAACCGTTTTTCCATTTTCCAGATATTCTTTGATGAAAGTTCTAACCTCTAAAGTAAGGTCGTCCCAGTTTGCAATTTCATATTTTGTTATAGAAATATAGTTTTCATCAATAAACACTTCTTTTACAAATGGAAAATTAAATAATTCTTTAGCCAATGGCGATGCTTTGGTTTCATCAATGTTTTTGCATTCCAGCATAGTTTTAGTAAGCAGCTTGTTCGCTACAAATTTCATTACTGCAGGATTAGGGGTTGTCTCGGCATAAACAGTAACCGGTACTTTTTTTACTGTTTCATCAATTTCAATAATTTTTCCGCCTTGTGCAATAAAATCTTCTATTTCTTTGGCTACAGCATCCTGAACATCTTCCCATTCAACAATAGAGAAACGCTCAATAGCTATGAAATTTCCTGAGATAAATACAGTTTTAACAAAAGGTAAATAGAATAACTTTTGAGCTAAAGGAGAGCTCTTTGTTTCATCGATATTTTTAAACTCAAAGCTTTGATTGCGAACAATAAAATCTTCAAATTCAAATTTAACAATTGTAGGGTTATTTGTGTTTTTTATAATTAATTTATTCATTAGGTAAAATTTTATGCAAAAATAGCAAAGAAATTATGTACTTATTTTTATTTTCGTGTTTTTTAAAACAAGTTTAACTTGTTTTTCATGTATTAAAACCGTCGTTGTTTATGAAATTGTTTATAAAACAAGCCTTGTTGATGCAGGTTTTGTTGTGTGGATTAATATTTTCACCTGTTAGTTTTAGTTACTCACAGTGCTCTACGGATGTTGTTGCTTGTGATCTATCAAGTGCTCCTACTTTTACTTTTGTCGATCAAAGTCCTGCTGTAAGTTCTTGTTTGGAACTGGTTCCGGGAAATAGTGTAGCTTATATCACAACTTATGTTGTTTCAGATGGTTATTTGAATATGTTGATTAATGGGGACTCAAATAATGGCTATTTAGACGTGGCTGTTTACAGTGTGCCTTCTGGGATGTCTCCTTGTGATGCAATACAAGATGTTGCGACTGAGATACAATGTAATTTTGCTGATTTTGCGAATGGTTGTAATCAATTAGGAACGGAATTTTCATGTACATCTTCTGTACCTGCGCCTCATGTTACTGCCGGGCAAACATTGGTAATAATGGTTGAAAACTGGAGTGGGCTTTCAAGTTCTTTCAGCGTTGAAATTGCTTCATCGCCTGATTCTGCTCAATTAGGAGTTCCGGATGCCACAATTAATCCTGTATTGCCTTTTTGTATAAATGATTCTCCTTATCAAATGACTGCAGTTAATAATGGAGGAAACTGGTCTGGATCTGGTATTTCAAATGATGGTATTTTTGATCCTTCATTGGCAGGTGTGGGCATACATACTGTTTCCTATAGTATAGGAAGCGGTACTTGTTCATCTAATATTCAATCAATTAATTTAGAGGTTATTGATGCTCCGTCTATTCCTGTTGTTTTGTCTACTCCTTCTTCATGTGGGGCGGTAGGAACTAATTTTATTACCAATATTGATCCTTCTGTGAGTTATGAATTTGTTCCGGCAGGACCAACAGTGGATTTAACAACTGGTGAAATAAGTGGAATGATGCTAAATCAGCTTTATAAAGTTTATGCAAAAAAAAATAATTGTAATTCTGGTGAATCATCAAATTTTAGTTTGAGTCCGATTTTGCCATTACCTACAGCTAGTTTCAGTGTGGTGACAAATTCAGTGTGTGGTGGTTATGCAGGTGAAATTGATTTCACAGGTAAGCCAAACGCTACTGTTACCATAACAGACGGAACAACCGAATATGATATTCTTTTAGATGCTAGTGGAAATTATTTAGGATGGCACACACCGGATTTAACAGAAGACACAACATTTACATTGGTTAGTGTAACTTCTGTTGATAACTTTCAGGAACAATAACGATAGCACCTACACCACAGATTACAGATTTACTTTATTCGGATATATGTGATGGTGATATGTTAAATATTAGTTTTAATACGATTTATGCTGATAATTATAATTGGACCATAACTTTGTCTAATGTAGATGGAAGTTCATTTGTATTTAGTGGAGATCAAACAGTAGATTTTAACCAAGTTATTAATCTTCAAAATGTTTACCAAGTAGGGACAGTAGAATTTTCGGTAACTCCTGTTTCTTCAATGTATTCTTGTACAGGAACAACAGTAAATATCGGAGGAGGGGATCTTGATCATCCGGCCATTCAAGTAAATCCGGTTCCTCAAATAGATTTACCGTTTACGGCTCCAATAGAGGTTTGTACCGGAAGTACAATACAAGTTACAGCTAATTCGTCTTTCGTTGGGCTTGAAGGTTTTTCATATCAATGGACTGCTGATTTAACAGGAGTAACAACAACAGAACCAATAAGTGGAGTAATAGGCTCAGATGGTAATGTTTCATTACCTGTAGAAGTGATAAATTCCAACCAACAAGGAAGTGTAATATTCCATTTTACACCATTTGCAGTTGGTGCTGAAAGTTGTGCAGGATCAGAAGAGACTGTAACCGTATTAGTTAATCCGGATCCTGTTGGATTATTGTTAGCACAAAATGCTACTTATGAGATTTGTAGTGGTGAAGCAATAGCAACTAGTGGCTTCCATATATCATTACAATCTAATGCCATTTCAGGAACAGTAGCCCATTGGCAGGCACAAGATATCTATAATGTTACAGGAGCAGATGTTACAGTTGAATACCAAACGAGTACATTGCCTGCTGATATAATGGATATTTTAGAAACCGTAAACAGCAATGAACAAGGATATGTGATCTATAAGTTCTGGACAACTTTAGGAGATTGTATGGGAGAATATCAGTATGTAACTATTTATGTTAATCCATTACCGGAACCTGAATTAGAGGATTCTGCAATATGTGTGGAACAAATAGGCGGAACGGTATTCCAAATTACGCATTTAAATGCAGGAGATTTCAGTGGCGGGAACTATCAGTTCAGATGGTATAAAGTAGATGCATCGGGAGATATTTTAGTAGCAACCGTTAATAATAACTCTGTGTTAGAAATAGCTGAACCTGGTGATTACTATGTGATAGTAAGTAATTTAAACACATCTTGTACAGCAGTATCAAATACGGTTACGGTTTATGAGACAGTTCCAGCCAATAGTATCACAACAACAGTAACAGATGCTTTTAGTGATAGTGCAACCGTAACGATTATGATTACAGGCGGAAGTAACGGAGAGTATTTGTATCAATTAGATGAAGGGGCTCTTCAGGACAGTAATATTTTTTCAGGTGTCAGTGCCGGTGAGCATTTAATAACGGTAGTTGATACCCAAGGATGTACATTCTTACAAGAAACAGTAACAGTAATAGATTATCCTAAATATTTTACACCAAATGGAGACGGAATCCATGATACTTGGAATATTGTTGGTTTAAAT
>QKBC01000025.1 GCA_003246205.1 Flavobacterium haoranii
TTCGAGTACAATCCAATTGATGTTGCAGGTTCAGCTTCTACAGATGAGGATTGGTTACAAATAGACAATACTTTTCCGAATTCAATAGATAATTCAATTTATACCAATGGTAATGTTGGGATAAATGTTCAAAATCCTTCGGTTGATTTTGATGTAGATGGAGATATTCGATTCAGAAGTTTACAAGATTCAACAAATCCTTTTAAGATTTTAGGCACAGATTCTAATGGCAATGTTTTCGAGTACAATCCAATTGATGTAGCAGGTTCAGCATCTACAGACGAGGATTGGTTACAAACAGACAATACCTTTCCAAATTCAATAGATAATTCAATTTATACCAATGGTAATGTTGGGATAAATGTTCAAAATCCTTCGGTTGATTTTGATGTAGATGGAGATATTCGATTCAGAAGCTTACAAGATTCAACAAATCCTTTTAAGATTTTAGGAACAGATTCTAATGGCAATGTTTTCGAGTACAATCCAATTGATGTTGTAGGTTCAGCTTCTACAGACGAGGATTGGTTACAAATAGACAATACTTTCCCGAATTCAATAGATAATTCAATTTATACTATGGGAAAAGTAGCTATTAATACGAATTCTTTTCCCGTTTCTGTAGGGGATGAGGACGTAAGTAATTATAATTTATATGTTACAGGAGGGATTTTAACAGAAGAAGTTAGGGTAGCTCTTGTAGAGGAATGGGCTGATTTTGTCTTTGATGAAAATTATAATTTATCATCTCTTAGTGATGTTGAAGACTATATTTTAGAAAATAAACATTTAGAAGGAATTCCTTCTGCAAAAGAAGTTAAGGAAAATGGGATTGAACTAAAAGAAATGAATAAAGTTTTATTACAGAAGGTAGAAGAGTTGACTTTATACATAATTGAATTAAATAAAAAACTTGATAAGCAACAAGAAGAAATTAACAAATTGAAAAATGAGAAATAATTATATATTGTTAATTCTTTTATTTTTTATTCCTTCTCTTCAGATATCATTATATGGTTTTAATATTGTAAGAGATAGTGTAAAAGTTAATAATAAAAGTATAGTTGTTGAAGATGTAGAATTTTGTACTCCTGAAATTATTCTTGAAACTACAGAAACTCATAATGATTATTTGTATCATGCAAGTGAAAAAATAGTAATTAAGAATGATTATAATATTCAGCTACCTGCTAATGAAAAAATTGTTATGAAAGCCGGTTATCAAATAGAGATTAAACCAGGTGTTAAAATTAAAGAAGGGGTGAAATATTTGGCAAGAATTGAACAATGTTCAGAGAGTACTTGCGTTGATTATGAAATTCCCAAAGGAATTTCTCCTAATGGAGATAATAAAAACGACTATTTTGATCTAAGTAATTTTTGTCCGGTAAAGAGGATTCAAATATTTAATAGATATGGCCTAAAGGTTTATGAAAAATATGATTACTTAAGCGAATGGGATGGTAAAGATTCAAAATCAAATATTTTGCCAACGGGAGTCTATTACTATGTGATAAATTTTGAAAACGAGAATATAAAAACAGGCTGGGTTTATATTAATAGATAAATGAAAAAAATAGCCATTATTGAAATGGAAACCCATTCGTTTCTTTTAGAACAATGGTATGTTATTTTGAAGGAGATACACTCAGTTTCTGTTCATTTTTTTGTACATCCAAAAGTAAATAAAGCATTGTCAATTATTCCTCAATCTTATATAACAGTTTGCGAGGATATAGAATCAATATCTGTAGAAGATTTTGACTTAATTGTGATAAATACTTTTCATAGACATTTTGAAAAATTTCAAACAATATTTCAAGAAAAACCAGTATTGTGTCTGGTTCATAACCTCAGTTTTAGCTTAAATGGGAAATGGCCTAAGTGGCGTTACTTTTTTCAAAACAAAAAAACTTTTTTGTATTTCTTAAAATTATATTTAAAAGAGAAAATTGTTCCAAGACGAAATCTTATCTATAGAGCAAAAAGATTAGGTGTTTTGTCAAATGAATTAGCTCAGAATGTTAAGGTTTCAAAGACTACTATTTGGAATGGTCAGATTGATGTTCTTCCATTGAACTTTGTTGTGTTTCATACTGAAATAGAAACGGAAGATATAATACAAATTGTAATTCCTGGAAATATTTCGAGGAAGCGTAAAGATATTGATTTGGTATTTGAAGTTTTGAAAAGAATTAAACCGAAAAGTAAGTTGAGATTTGTTTTCTTAGGAAAGCCCGAAAACTTAAAAATAAAGCAACAATTAATTGAGGTAAAGCGTTCATTAAGCCATAAAATAACTGTTGATTTCTTTGAGTCTTTTATAGAATCAAGAGTTTTTGCAGCAGAAATGCAGAAAGCTCATTTGTTATTTTGTCCGATAATTGAAAAGACCTCTTTTTATGCTGTGGAAGAGTTTTATGGAAAAACCAAAGTCAGCGGTAACGAAGGAGATTGCATTATGTATAGAAAAATAGGATTATTTCCATCTTTTTATCCTAATTTTGATTGGCACACACTTTCTTATTCAAATGAAGAAGACTTAATTCAGTTTTTTAATGATTTAGATTTTGAAAGAGTGAAGGAAGAATATAAAAAAGCAGATGTTTACTTCGAACGTTATTCTTTTGAAACCGTGAAAAATAATTTAGAACAACTTTTATTTAGTATAGAAAATGCTGAAAACCTTGATTAAGCTAGCCTATAAGTTTTGGCCATCTTTATATAAAAAACGCTATTATAAGACATTAAAATCGTTACAATCGAAAAAGTATAAATGCGAACCGGAATTATTGTATTTGAAACAGGTTTTAAAGAAAGATTCAGTTTTTATTGATATAGGAACCAATAAAGGAATTTATTTATACCAAGCAGAAAAGATCATAAAAACGGGTAAAATATATGGTTTTGAACCGAATATAAACTTGGTGAATTATATTCAGCCACTTTTTCCGAAAATACAGATAATACCCGCAGCTGTTTCTTCTACTTCAGGAACTGCTATTTTGAACATACCTAAAAATGGTGAAAAATTACAAGACACCAGAGCATCGCTAGAATCATTAGAGGGGAATGTTGAGAAGCTAGAAATCCAAATGGTCAAGTTAGATGATTGGGTACAAGAAAATAATTTGAAATCAATTGACCTGATAAAGATAGATGTTGAAGGTCACGAGTTTAATACAATTAAAGGATGTGAGTCTATTTTAAAAGAAATGAAACCAGTTTTAATTGTCGAAATAGAATTGCGCCATGCTCAATATCCTTTGAAGCAGATTTTTGATTATATAGAAAGTTTTGGATATGAGACTTTCTATTTTGATAGAATTAAGACAGCGTTAGAACCTTTTGATTTTCAAAATATCAACAGTTTTCAAAAAGAAGATAATGCAAATGATTTTAATAACTATATCAATAATTTTATCTTTAAACCAATTCGTTAGTTGCGATAGGTAAGTTCAACGCAATGCAAAACACACAATCACATAAACAAGCTTTTTGGTTTACCTTAATTAATTATTTGGGAATTGCTATTGGAGTAATTTCGACCGTTTTTGTATACCCAAATGATAAAGACTTTTTAGGAAAAGTAGGTTTTGTGGATAGTATTGCCCAAATGTTATATCCGGTGTTGGTTTTTGGCGGAGCACAAGCATTAATTCACTTTTATCCCAATCTTTCAGAAAATAATAAGCGACAACTTTTCAAATACGGAATTTTTACCATTTCAGGAATTGGTATTGGGGTATTAATAGTATTGATTCTAGGACAATTTATTATCGATTGGAACCGATATCAATATTTGTTTTTTGCCTTTCCGCTTGCTGTTGCCTTAGCTTTTATTGAATTGTTTAAGCGTCAGGCAGCCAATTTACAGAAGATTGCCGTTCCTACGTTTTACGAAAAAATTATTCCTAAAGTAGCACTTCCGGCTGTCTTTGTTTTGGTGTTATTGGGCTTAGTGACTGAAAATATCGGAATTTATGCTTTTATAGCATTTTATTTTTTATTGCTGCTTTTGTTGAGCCAATATTTATTTCGCTTTTTTTCGATTAAAGGAGAAGGTAGTTTTCAAGAGCTGTTTAATGAAATTTCCAAGAGTGAATATTTAAGATACTGCTTTTACACTTTTATCGGGAGTTTTGGCTCTTTTTTAGCCTTCAGAGTAGATGGTTTTATGATTCCGTTGTTTTGTGAGTTTGAAGATAACGGAACTTATCGGATTGCTGTAAATTTAGCTTCCGCATTAGCTATTCCTGCAACCGGATTGTTTACGGTTTATGCACCGCAAGTTTCAGCTTTGATTAAAAATCAAGATTGGGAAACATTACAAATGAAATATGTAGAAACGGCTAAATTGCTATTTTTTGTAGGCGCAATTATGTTGGGTTGTATTTTTATGGGAATTGAACCGTTTTTTGAATTGCTGCCAACCGGACAAAAATTAATGGCTTCTATTCCTATTATTTATGTTTTAGGAAGTAACGTGCTGTTCAATATGGCTACTGGTTTTAATTCGGAAATTATATCCTATTCACCATATTATCGCTTCAATATAGTTTCTGTTTTGATTTTGGTTGTTTTAAATGTTTCGCTGAATTGGTATTTTTTAACTCAAACTGAAATAGGAATTTTAGGAGTTGCGATCGCTTCTTTTATTGCCATGGCACTTTTTAATGTGGCCAAATTGGTTTTTATTTATAAAAAATTTGGCATACTTCCATTCGATAAAAGTTATGCCAAATTAATTTTAGTATTGAATATTGTTTTCTTTGGAATTTATGCAATGCCAAAATTTGAAAACCTTTGGATAGAAGTTACTGTAAAAGGAGCAACATTCTTATTGGTTACTTTAAGTTTGGTATTCCAAATGCAATTAATTCCGGCGATGAATTTTTGGTTCAATAAGTTTCTAAATAGATAGTCAAAATTACATTTGATATACAAAAGCATTAATGTTCATTCCCGCTCCAACAGAAGCAAATATAACCACATCACCTTTGTGCAATTCGTGATTTTCAAGCTGCCCTTTTATCAATAAATCATATAAGGTAGGAATAGTGGCAACACTTGAATTACCTAGTTTATGAATACTCATTGGCATAACGCCTTCCGGAGGTGTTTGTTTATACAGACGGAAAAAACGATGGATTATAGCTTCATCCATTTTCTCATTAGCCTGATGGATCAATACTTTTTTTACTTTTTCTATCGGAATTCCGCTTTTATCTAAACATTCTTTCATTGCTTTAGGAACATTGGTCAAGGCAAATTCATATATTTTTCGACCATACATTTTAATATAGCGAACATCCGGATCCAGTTGTTTGTCATAAGAATTTCCAAAGAAAAGAAAATAGGCTTCATCATGTGCAAAAGTAGCTGATTCGTGAGCTAAAATTCCGCCTTCTTCTTCAGTAGCTTCAACGATTGTTGCGCCGGCACCATCAGAATAAATCATGGAATCTCTATCGTGCATATCGACTACACGCGATAGCGTTTCGGCACCAATTACCAAGCATTTTTTCGCCATTCCGGCTTTGATGTAAGCTTGAGCTTGAATAACGCCTTCTACCCAACCCGGGCAGCCAAATAGAATGTCGTAGGCTACACATTTAGGGTTTTTGATTTTTAAAGTGTGTTTTACGCGTGAGGCCAAACTTGGTAAAATATCCGTTTGAATGGCTCCTTTTTTTACATCACCAAAATTGTGAGCAAAAATAATATAATCCAATGTTTCAGGATCTATTTTAGCGTCGTCAATAGCACGTTGCGCTGCAATAGCTGCAATATCAGACGACAATAAATCGTCGGTAACATATCTTCGTTCTTCAATTCCGGTAATTTCTAAAAATTTCCGAGCTACAACTTCATTAGGTTGAGGAAACTGTGTTCCGTCTTCATTTAAAAAGTTATGTTGAGCAAAGTCTAAATTGGTTACTTTTTCAGTAGGGATATATGATCCGGAACCTGTTATTTTAATGTTCATTATTTTATTGGTTTAAACGGTCTAAATTAGTTATTTAATGATTATATGGGCTTTTTGTAATGATGTATTTTAATAAAATTATCAAATTGTTAGAATAAAATTATTTTTTTAATAAAATAGCAACAAAGATTTTAATTAGGTTAATTTCATTTGCATTACAGTAGCCATACTTAAAGCCTGAGTTTTCATTTGTTCAGCTTTTGATCCCGAAAAATAGTCGTCTATAGTATCATAGAGATGCCCAAGCCAAACCTTATAGTGCTCTCTGGAGAAGTTACTTTGGATGTGCACTTTTTTATGGACTTCGATCATATTGTTGAAATAGCCGCCTCTTAGAAAAAGAGCCTGTTCCCAAAAAGTAGCTAATAGATTAAAATGTTCCGGTAAATGCTGACTGACCGTTGTGGTTTCTGTGAAAAAATGTTTAATGTTATCATCAGCTAACAGCTTGTCATAGAATTTTTCCATGACCAGTAAAATATCTTCTCGGGTTTCAATGTCTTTCATCTTCAATTCATTTTTTCAAAAGTAAATAACAACAGGGAATTAGAAATTGATTTTTATCATAAAAAAAGGTTTTAAGCAATTGCTTAAAACCTTTTACAGTGTTTATTTAGTTTTTAATGTCTTTACATATAAGCTTCAATAGGAGCACAAGAACAAACTAAATTTCTGTCTCCATAAGCGTCGTCAACACGTCTTACAGTTGGCCAGAATTTATTTTCTGCAAGGTATTCCAATGGGTATGCAGCTGTTTCTCTAGTGTAAGGGAAATTCCACTCGTTTGAAGTTAACATTGCTAAAGTATGAGGAGCATTGTGCAATACATTGTTAGTATCATCTTTTGTTGCTGTTTCAATTTCTTTACGAATAGAAATCATAGCATTACAAAAACGGTCTAGTTCTGCTAAATCCTCAGATTCTGTCGGTTCTACCATTAATGTTCCGGCAACCGGGAAAGAAACAGTAGGAGCGTGAAATCCGTAATCCATTAAACGTTTAGCAATATCTGTTACTTCAACTCCTTTTTCTTTGAAAGCTCTACAATCTAAAATCATTTCGTGAGCCGCTCTTCCCATTTCTCCGGAATATAAAACCGGATAATGTTCTTGTAAACGAGCTTTCATATAGTTGGCATTCAAAATAGCATATTTAGTAGCTTCCGTTAAACCTTCAGATCCCATCATACTAATGTAACCATAAGAAATTAAGCAAACTAAAGCCGAACCATAAGGCGCAGCAGCAATTGAAGTTATAGCATGTTCGCCGCCAACTTTTACTATTGGATTTGTAGGTAAGAACTCAACTAATTTTTCGTTAACACAAATTGGTCCAACGCCAGGTCCGCCACCACCGTGAGGAATGGCAAATGTTTTATGCAAGTTCAAGTGGCAAACATCTGCACCAATTGTAGCCGGATTAGTTAATCCAACCTGAGCATTCATATTGGCACCGTCCATATACACTAAACCTCCGTTTTCGTGAATGATGTTAGTGATTTCTCTGATAGCGCTTTCGTAAACACCATGTGTTGACGGATAGGTTACCATTAAACAAGCTAAATTATCTTTGTTGGCAATAGCTTTTTCTTTTAAATCTGCTACATCAATATTTCCTTCCGGAGTTGTTTTAGTAACAATGATATTCATTCCCGCCATAGCAGCAGAAGCCGGATTGGTACCGTGAGCAGAAGCCGGAATCAAACAAACCGTTCTGTGATGGTCACCTTTTGATTGATGATACGCTCTAATAGTCATTAAACCGGCATATTCGCCTTGAGCACCAGAGTTTGGTTGTAAAGTAGTTCCTTTAAACCCTGTAATTACATTCAATTGATTCTCCAGCTTTTTCAACATAATTTGATAACCTTCTGTTTGTTCTACCGGAGCAAACGGGTGAATGCTGTTCCAGTTTGGCATAGAAAGTGGTAACATTTCAGAAGCTGCATTTAATTTCATGGTACATGAACCCAATGAAATCATAGAGTGATTTAAGGATAAATCCTTACGCTCTAATTTTTTGATATAACGCATCAATTGCGTTTCTGAATGGTGGTTGTTGAATACTTCGTGTTTTAAGAATGCTGAGGTTCTTATTAATTGACTTGGGATATTTTCCGTAGTAACTAATTCATTAACGAAAAAGATTTCTTTTCCTAAAGCTTCAGCAAAAATGAAAATAATTTCATTAATATCTTTTAAAGAAGTTGTTTCGTTGAAAGCAATAGAAATAGTTTCATTGTCAATGTAGTAGAAGTTTACTTCTTTACCTTCAGCAACAGCTTTTACTTTAGCGGCATCAGCTTTTACAACAATAGTGTCAAAATAAACAGTATTAGTTTGATAAACACCTAATTGATTTAGGGCTTCTACAGTTGTAACAGCCGCAGCATGTGTTTTGTTAGCAATGTATTGCAAACCTTTTGGTCCGTGATATACGGCATACATTCCGGCCATAACCGCTAATAATACCTGAGCTGTACAAATGTTAGACGTTGCTTTTTCACGTTTGATGTGTTGTTCACGGGTTTGTAAAGCCATACGCAAAGCACGGTTTCCGTTAGTATCTACAGTTATTCCGATGATACGTCCCGGCATAGAACGTTTGTATTCTTCTTTAGTTGCAAAGTAAGCTGCATGAGGTCCGCCGTAACCCATTGGGATACCAAAACGTTGTGTAGTTCCAACAACGACATCGGCTCCGATTTCTCCCGGAGGAGTTAATTTTACAAGTGATAAGATATCTGCAGCAACAGCTACTTTAATGTCATTTTCTTTAGCTTTGGCAATAAATCCGGCATAGTCATAAACCTGACCGTATTTTCCAGGATATTGTAAAATAGCACCAAAGAAGTCGTTTGTAAATTCAAAAGTTTCGTGATTACCCACAACTAGTTCAATTCCAATTGGTGTAGAACGAGTTTGCAATACAGAAAGTGTCTGTGGTAAAATTTCTTCTGAAACAAAGAATTTATTGATATTATTTTTCTTTTGGTCGCGTGTTCTTATGTCAAAAAGCAAAGCCATTGCTTCGGCAGCGGCAGTTCCTTCGTCTAAAAGAGACGCATTAGCAATTTCCATTCCGGTAAGTTCAATAATAGTGGTTTGGAAATTTAAAAGAGCTTCTAAACGACCTTGAGCAATCTCTGCCTGATAAGGTGTATAAGCTGTATACCATCCGGGATTTTCAAAAATATTTCTTTGGATAGGAGCCGGAACAATTGTCGGGTGATATCCTAAACCAATATAAGATTTGAAAACTTTATTTTTTTGTCCCAATTCCAAAATATGATTAGCATATTCATATTCGGTCATGGCAGGGTCTAGTTGAAGTGGAGATTTTAGTTTAATGTCATCCGGTAAAGTTTCGTAGATTAACTGGTCTAATGAATCTACACCAATCGTGTTCAACATTTGATTTAGGTCAGCTTCTCTCGGACCTAAGTGTCTCAAAGCAAATGCATCTGTTCTCATTAATCAATAATGTGTATTTGAAATTTGTGTTGTTTAAAAAGTAAGCAAATGTAATTATTAATCTTGTAATATTTAGTGTTTAAAAATTGATTTTTTGTGATTTTTTCAACTAAATTACGTTCTTATTAACACATTTATTATTTTTGTGGAATGCGTTTTTTACAGAAAGTACTCGATTTTTATATTGAAAGCAGTATACATGTTGCTTTAGCAGTTTATGCTTTAATAAGAGTTACTTTCTTAAAACTACACTTGCCTTATGACGAAGCCGTAGCTTATTTTGGTTTTTTCGGAACTATTGTCGGTTATAATTTTATTAAATATGATGAATTAGCTCGTGTTCGTCGAGTTCCATTAACCGATAGATTCAAAGCTATTATCGGATTGAGTTTCTTGTGTTTTTGGGCTACGCTTTATTATTTTTGGCAATTGCAGTCCATAACAAAATGGATTGGAATAGGTTCTTTGTTTTTAACCATTTTGTATACCATTCCTTTTTTTCCGAATAAGTCTAATATGCGAAATTGGAGCGGAATTAAAATTTATTTGGTTGTGCTGGCTTGGGTTGCCGTGACGGTTTGGCTTCCGGTAATTAATGCTCATTATCCTATTAATGCAATTGTAATTTTAAAAAGCGTGCAGCGTTTTATTTTGGTTTTTGTGCTGATGTTAATTTTTGAAATTGTGGATTTGCAATTTGATGAGTTGAATCTAAAAACCATTCCACAGCAAATAGGAGAGAAGAAAACTAAGTGGCTGGCTTATTTCTTATTATTTCTTTTCGTTTTACTCGACTTTTTTAAACCTTATGTGTCAAAGCAGCAGTTTTTGGTAAATACTTTTTTTGCTTTGGTGTTAGCTGTTTTTACTTTTTATGCCAATTCTAAAAGAAACAAATATTTTACCAGTTTTTGGACAGAAAGTATACCGGTTTTTTGGCTTTTTTTACTGCTATTAACATGAGTTAAAGTTAATAGATTTGTAATAAAAAAGTTAAATTTGCAGAAAAACAAAAAGTGGAATTATATTATACTTTTTCAGCTTTAATTGTATTAGCATCTTTTTTTGCCTATCTGAATCTTAGATTCTTAAAATTGCCAAGTACTGTTGGTATTATGATTATTGCCATGCTTGTTTCAGTTGGTATTCGTTTGTTAGGCGATTCTTATTTTCCAAAAGCAACTAAGGAATTTTTTGATTTAGTTAAAAATTTTGATTTTAAAGATGTCTTGATGGGAGCGATGTTAAATTTCCTTCTCTTTGCCGGAGCTTTGCATGTTAATATTTCTGACTTAAGAGAACAAAAAATTCCCATCATGATTTATTCAACGGTTAGTGTAGTATTATCCGCTTTTATAATTTCGGGGATTTTATATGTTATTGCACCCATTTTCGGAATACAAATTCCATATAGTTATTGTTTGATTTTTGGAACCTTAATTTCGCCGACAGACCCTATTGTGGTATTAGAAATTTTAAAACAAGCCAAAGTTCCGAAGAAAATTGAAACTAAAATTGTAGGAGAATCTCTTTTTAACGACGGTGTTGCTGTTGTAATGTTTGCTGTAGTTCTTAAAATGGCAACAGATCATACTTTTGAAGTAACTACAGAATCGGTTTTAGGATTATTTGCCAAAGAAGGATTAGGAGGAATGTTGTTGGGAATGCTGTTAGGATTATCTGCATCTAATACAATAAAGAAAATTGACGATTATAAAGTTTCAGTTTTAATAACGCTTTCTATTGTAATGGGAGGTTTTTTAGTAGCTCAGGCTTTGCATGTTTCTAGCCCGTTGGCAATGGTAGTAGCAGGAATTACGATAGGAAATTATGGTAAAAAAGTAGCGATGAGCGAACAAACCAAAGATTATTTGGAAAAGTTCTGGGAGATTGTAGATGAGATTATGAATGCCGTTTTGTTTTTGTACATTGGTTTTGAATTATTGCTTCTTCCGGATTTGACCAAACAAATTGTCTTAGGCTTTATAACTATCATAGTTGTGCTGTTTTCAAGAATGTGTTCTATTATTTTGCCTTGGAAATTTTTTGATGTTATCAATTTCTTCGAAATCAAATCGCCTTATACGAAAGGATCTTTAATGGTAATGGTTTGGGGAGGAATCAGAGGTGGTGTTTCCATTGCGTTGGTTTTGTCAATGCCTGAAAGTTCCTATAAAGGGTTGTTTCTAGAAGTTACTTATATTGTAGTGCTTTTTTCTATTTTGGTACAAGGCTTAACTGTTGGAAAATTAGCAAAAAGAGTACTGAAATCTAATGAATGATGTGATTTTGATTTTCTGAGAACTTTTTCAAAAAAGAATTCCGTTCCAAGAGAAATTCATTTAAATGTCGTTTGATGAAGAAATAATCGAATAGTTTTCCAATTATAGCAAAAGGAACTTCATATTCTAAAACATCTTTCATAATAGTATAGCCATTATTTTCTTCAAAAAAATGCTGATGTTTAAACCATTTGAAATGACCTTTAATTTGGACATCTTCAAAATAGAAAGGAAAAATCAATTCAGAAATTTGACTTTGATGTTGTAATTGTAGTCCAAAATGTTTGCCTTGCCAAGTCACAGTTTCTCCTTTTTCGATTAAACCCGAAGTTCTTCCGCTAATTGCCTTTTCGTTTGTTGGAGTTGATTTGGTGTGAAGGTCAATGTTTCTTGCATTGTTGAAAGCCAATTCAATAGGTGCTTTTATAAATGTTGTAAGTTCAATTTTACTCATAGTTTTAAAAAGACTATTAGATTGTGAATTAACAAATAGGTGTTTACAGAAGCAAATAATACAAAGAGCGAGTTCATGCAATAACTTCCTATTTTAAAGATTGTTTTTTGAGGAATGGTGTACATAGGATAATACGCAATTTGTGTAGCTACTTTTCCAACCCAATACGCCGCAAGTAATGCAGCTATTGCTATGGCTAAAGAACTTCCGTTTTGCAATTCGGTTGTGAGTGTGATAGAAATGATACCGAATGCAAAATTCAAACCTTGTATATATCTACCATACGTTTTTGCAATTTCCTGATTTAAAGGTTTCAATTGTTTGACATCGTTGTACCAATCAAAAACGCGATGACGAATGTAGGGATACACAAAAGCGGTGAAAATTTGACCTATTCCGCTAGCTGTAATAAAAAGATTGACGGTTTGTTGCGTTGTCATACTATTGTTTTTTTATTTTCTACTGAAATGGGTGAGCCAAGAGCTAAAAAAGCTGAAACTGGTATGCTGTCATTTAAAAAGGAAAATTCTTTTCCATATGTTTCTTCAAAATTTACGTCAATATACGATTGAGTTACTTGATACTGTTTCCATTTCGGATGTTTTACTTCATATTCTGTAGTTTTGTTGTTTTTAGCTTGGGTGTACCCAAAGTAATGCTCTGTGATAAATTCTGCCTCCGAATTATTTTCGATTTCTTCTATAATTCCGTTGGTTTCCATCAAAAGAGTATTCCATTTGGAATTGGTTTTCCATTGGTAAACAAAATCTGTTTTTTCTTTAAATGGAGTAACCGAATGTTTCATGAGAAGCGTTTGATAATGTTCACCATAAAAAGTATTTGCAATCAAAGTAACGGCTGGTTTTGGAACAATTTCTTTGAGAAAAACGACACCTCGTTTCCATTCGCCGTTTTCAAATCGTTTGACATAAAACCGGAGATTGACTTCTTCAAATTGAGAATGAAACGGAATTTTTAATCCTTTTAATTTGACATCATCGAATAAAAACCCAACTAAACTGAGGTAGCAGGTATTGTTCCATAAATCGAGTTCAGTGCCTTTGGGAACATATTTTTTTAAAGACTCCGGATCTACACTATAGTTAATCAGTGCTAAGTTGATCCATTTTGCAGTTAAGAAACTCATAATGTTAATTTTTAGAATAGATGATATTTGATAAGTAACAAGCAAGAGTCGGAGGAACGATTACAAGTATTGATCCTAATCGATCAAGACCATTAATTTGCGCCACAATAAACCATGCGATAAAGAATGTAGCTACACACACTAGATAAATGATGATTTTTTCTTGTTTATATTTTCTACAGAAAAGGTAAATGCCTAAAACTACTTGTATGAACCCTGTTATCATAATAGAAAGTAAACTGTATACGACAGAATTTCCTCCGAAGAAAGGATAACTAAAAAGAATGATAAACGGAAGACTTATCGCAAATGTATTGACTGTTCTTATTATTTTCATTTTGCCATTATTTTTTAAACTTTCAGAAAAAAATGAAAGTTTAAATTAAAAAAATTATTTCATTATTTTGACTACCAATTTGGTTAACCAATTATCTTTGTATTCTGTTATTTTGTCTAAAACATTATCGGCTTTTAAAACAAAATCGTATAGTTTTTTAGTTTGGTCAACAAAGTGTTTTTCTTCGTCAGAGTTACTGGCTTCAATAGACGAAACTTCTTTTAAAACTTTCAACGTTGGTTTAATTTCTCTTTTACTTCTTTCTCTTGAAATTTTTACGGCCAATTCATCCAAATCTTTTTCGGCAGTAAAAAACTCTCTTCTTTCGCCAACTTTAAATTCTTTGTATACGATTCCCCAATCCATCAAAGCACGTAAGTTCATCGAAGCATTTCCGCGAGAAATTTGCAATTCTTCCATAATGTCTTCCATAGAAACAGGCTCGTTACTAACCATTAACAAAGCATGAATTTGCGCCATGGTTTTATTAATTCCCCATTGCGAACCTAGTGCTCCCCAAGTTTGAACGAATTTATTTTTTGCTTCTTTGAATTCCATAAAACAAATTTATATAAAAGTTTTTAAACTTTCAAAAAAAAATGAAAGTTATTTATGAAATAAAAAGCCAAAGTTATTAGCTTCGGCTCCTAAATATCTAAAATTCTAATAATCTAAATCAATCCTGCTCTTTTTAACAAAGCATCCGGAGTAGGTTCGTGACCTCTGAATTTTTTATACAATTCCATTGGATGTTCGGTTCCACCTTTTGAAAGTACATATTCTTTAAACTTTGTAGCTACTTCTTTGTTAAAAATTCCTTTTTCTTCGAAATAAGCAAACGCATCAGCATCTAAAACTTCTGCCCATTTGTAGCTATAATATCCAGAAGAATAACCGCCTTGAAAAATATGCGAGAATGAAGGACTCATGCAATTTTCGGCAACATCCGGATACAGTTTAGTACTTTCAAATGCTTTTAATTCAAATTTTTTGACATCCTCTATAGGTTGGGGTTTTCCATGATACGTCATGTCTAATAAACCAAAACTCAATTGGCGAACCGTAGCCAATCCTTCTAAAAAGTTGGCACTTTCTTTAATTTTATCTACATATTCCTGTGGAATAATTTCTCCGGTTTCATAATGCGTGGCAAATAAAGCTAAAGCTTCCGGTTGGTAACACCAGTTTTCCATGATTTGACTCGGTAATTCTACAAAATCCCAATACACAGAAGTTCCTGATAAACTTGGATACGTTGTGTTAGCCAACATGCCGTGTAAGCCGTGACCAAATTCGTGAAACAAAGTAGTTACTTCGTTAAAGGTTAGGAGTGAAGGTTTGGTTTTTGTTGGTGGTGTAAAGTTACATACATTGGAAATATGCGGACGCTCATTGATTCCGTCTTTGATAAATTGCGATTTAAAGGAAGTCATCCATGCACCGTTTCGTTTTCCTTTTCGAGGGAAAAAATCGGCATAAAACAGTGCAACAAGATTGCCTTCAAAGCCTACAACTTCGTATGTTTTTACATCTTCGTGATATTTGTCGATGTCAAATATCTCTTTAAATGTAATTCCGTATAATTTTTCAGCAACGGTAAAAGCGCCTTGTAACACGTTTTCTAATTTGAAATACGGTTTTAGCTTTTCGTCATCCAAATTGAATTTTTTCTGTTTCAATTTTTCCGAATAATAAGCGCTGTCCCATTTTTCCAAATGATCAATTCCGTCCAATTCTTTTGCAAAAGCCGTAAGTTCCACAAATTCTTTTTCGGCAGCGGGTTTTGCTTTTTCCAATAAATCGTTTAAAAATGATTGTACTTTTTCCGGATTTTGCGCCATTCGTTCTTCCAAAACAAAATGCGCGTGAGAAGCATAACCTAATAAATTAGCGCGCTCGTGACGCAAACGAACAATATCTTTGATGTTTTGTTGGTTGTCAAATACATTATTTTGAAATGCTTTTTTCCCGTAAGCAATAGAAATTTCTTTACGTAATTCACGATTGTCAACATAGGTTACAAAAGGCAAATAACTTGGGAAATCCAAAGTAAAAACCCAACCTTCTACATTTTTACTTTTCGCTAAATCGGCTGCGGCTTCTTTAGCACCTTCCGGTAAGCCTTGTAAATCGGCTTCATTGGTAACATGCAAATGGTAATTATTAGTTTCTGCCAAAACGTTTTCACCGAAAGTCAATTTAAGTTTAGCTAATTGCGTGTCGATTTCTCGAAGTTTCTTTTTTTCATCTTCGTTCAATAAAGCGCCGTTGCGAACAAAACTTTTATATTTCTTGTCTAATAAGGTTTGTTGCTCAACAGTAAGAGTCAAACTGTCTTTTTTATCATGAACTGCTTTAACTTTTTTGAACAGTTCTTCATTTAAAGTAATATCATTACTGAATTCGGTTAACCAAGGCGATACTTCTTGAGCGATTTTTTGCATTTCATCAGAAGTTTCTGCTGAATTTAAGTTGAAAAAGATACTGGATAAGCGGTCTAATTCTTGTCCGGTAAAATCTAAAGCAGCAATAGTATTGTCAAAATCAGGTGTTTTTGTATCGTGAATGATGCAATCAATTTCCTGCTTAGCCTTTGCTATGCAAGCTTCGAACGCCGGTTTGTAATCCGAAAGTTGAATTTTGCTGAAAGGAGCAGAATTATACTTAGTGTTAAATTTTTCCAAAAAAGTGTTCATAATTTTGTTTTTATCGATAAAGTGTATAGATTTGCCGACGAAATGCTATGATAGAGGCATTGTTTAATCAGAAAGAGTAGAATTTTTTTTATAGTTGTCACTTAATTGTGGATGGAAATACCCCGATTTTTTCGGGGTATTCTATTTTTATATTCTAAGCTTTCAGGTCAGCTGCGGCTTTTAAAACAGCTTGCTTCAAGCCCTCTTTATAGGCGATGATTTTATCCAAAACTGTTTTATCTTGACTTCCTATGATTTGTGCCGCTAAAATTCCGGCATTTTTCGCTCCGTTTAAGGCTACTGTTGCAACAGGAACACCGCCTGGCATTTGTAAAATAGATAAAATGGAATCCCAACCGTCAATAGAATTGCTCGATTTTACCGGAACACCAATAACAGGAAGCGGACTCATAGAAGCCACCATTCCGGGTAAATGTGCGGCACCACCGGCACCGGCAATAATAACAGAAATTCCTCTGTTGTGCGCATTCGAACTAAAATCTACTAATTTTTCCGGTGTGCGGTGAGCAGAAACAATATCTATTTCTACCTCAATACCAAATTCTTTTATGATGTTGATGGCATCTTGCATTACATGCATATCAGAAATGCTGCCCATTACTACTGCTATTTTACTCATTTTTTATTATTAGTTTGTTGTTTATACTTAGTGTATTCTTTATAATGTTTTGACATTCCGAAGTGATATAGTGCTATAGAATATATAAAAATCATTATATAAAGAGGTAATTTTACTATAATTGAAGCGTCGAATGTGAATAAGCTTATTGTAGTAAATGCTATTGCTAAAGTAAATAATACTAAGACTGTTTTTATAGCCCAATTTTTGCCCAAGAATAAAAAATATAATAATACTAAAGTTAATATAAATCTTAATTATTTGTTGGGTTACTTTAGTTGGTTCAATATATGGGACATATTTATTATAAGAGTATATAGTATATAATGAAACTAATATTATACTTATTGATACAAGAATTGTATTTCGTTTCCCAATTTTTGCTAATTCATTCATTTAATAAAATTTTGATAACAAGATTTCTCGACTCCGCTCGAAATGACAAAATAACTGATTACTGCGACTGCATACTGAACACTAACTACTGAACACTAATCACTCGAATACTATTTTTCACTTCTTCGGCAACGCGTCTGGCTTCCGTCATATTTTCATTTACAATGGTTACGTGTCCCATTTTACGGAAAGGACGTGTTTCTCTTTTGCCGTAAATATGTGGCGTAACGCCATCAATTGCCATGATCTTCTCAATGTTTTCATAAACTACTTGGCCACTATAGCCTTCTTCTCCGACTAAGTTAACCATAATTCCGGCAACTTTACTATCAGTATTTCCTAAAGGCAAATCTAAAATAGAACGAATGTGGTTTTCAAATTGAGAGGTGTAACTCGCTTCAATAGAATAATGTCCCGAATTGTGAGGTCTTGGTGCTACTTCGTTAACCAAAATTTCATCGTTTTCCGTTTGAAACATTTCAACAGCTAATAATCCAACATGGGAGAATGTTTCCGAAACTTTTAAAGCAATAGCCTGAGCTTTTTCTGCGACAGCCTCATCGATGCGAGCCGGACAAATGACATACTCCACTTGATTAGCTTCCGGATGAAATTCCATTTCAACAACCGGATACGTTTTGATTTCACCCGAAGCACTTCTGGCAACAATAACGGCCAATTCGTTTTTGAAAGGAATCATATCTTCTGCTAAACATTCTACATCAGGTAAGTTTACCAAATCCATAGCTGAACGGCAAATTTGTACACCGTTTCCATCATATCCGCCTTGTGCACTTTTCCAAACAAAAGGAAAATCCAGTTCGTCTTTATTCAAAGCTTGGTGTAAGTCATCAAGTCCCACAAAACGTTGGTGTTTTGATGTGGGAATATTATGTTTTACGTAAAAATCTTTTTGTTTTCCTTTATTTTGAATCAAACGTAATGTTTTTGGCGATGGATAAACCGGTAAGCCTTCTTCTTCTAATTGTTCTAAAGCTTCAAGATTTACATTTTCGATTTCGATAGTTAAAACGTCAACCATTTTACCAAATTGATACACCGTTTCGTAATCGTTTAAACTTCCTTTATAAAAAGCATTGCATCCAAAACGCGATGGCGCTTCGGCACTTGGATCCAAAACTATGGTTTGTATATCAAATTTTCGGGTTTCAGCCAGGAGCATTTTTCCTAATTGGCCTCCTCCTAAAATTCCTAATTTAAAGTCTGATGAAAAGTAATTCATTTGTTTTGCGTTGTTTGCTTGCAAAGATACTCAGACAATTACGAATTCACAATGATGCGCCTGTAATTTGTTATCGGTTCAGTTTCTTTAAGAGGTTGCGTGCGGTACTTTGGTAAGCTGCTGAATGATCGGGGAAATCTTGAACTAAGATCAGTTTTAGATCGTCGGCAATCCACGGATATTTTTTGCTCAAAACAAATAGTGCTTTCATAGCATATACTTTAGCGGCTACTTTTTCGTTTTGAATCAGGCGGTCTAAAAGAACCTCAATGATATTGTGCTCTTGCTCTGTACTAAGTGAAAGGCCATTTTTACGGTGATTGCTTTTTACAAGGAAAAAGCAAATCTTGGTGGCAGGCCGGATAGCTGAATCGTCTTGAAGCTGTGGTAAAGTTTCACAGAATGCATCAACGTAAGGCACAAATAACTTTAGTTTTTTCTCACATACAAACTCTAAGCCCCAAAAGGCTTTAACATGATTTTCATGTGAAGTAGAAAAAGCTATAGCAGTTAATTCGTTGATCTTTTCTTTTCGGATAACATAATTACAAATGCTCATTCTGCTTTTGCGATGAGCTGTGCTTTCAGTTAGTTTTTCTTCCAGTTCCGTTTTCATCCTGTAAATATATCTAATTTGCAAAAAAGTTCAGTACTTTAAACCTATATCTTGAATACTTCCTTAAATTTGTGGTTTATTGCAAAAAAATAAGAGAAGTGATTCAACTACACGATAAAACTTTTGAGCCCTTTATATCAGCGCAAGAGTTAGACTATGCTATTCAAAATGTAGCCAAACAGATTGAAGATGATTTTTTTGAAGATGTTCCGGTATTCATAGGAGTCTTAAACGGATCTTTTATGTTTTTTTCCGATTTGTTGAAACATTATTCGCGTCCTTGCGAAGTGAGTTTTATCAAATTAGCTTCTTATGAAGGAACACAATCTACCAACCATGTGAAACAACTTATTGGTCTTAATCAAGATTTAAAAGGGAGAAGTGTTATTGTGGTTGAAGACATTGTAGATACAGGAAATACTGTAGAAGAATTGAAAGAATTGTTCAAAGCGCAGCAAGTAAAACACTTCAAAATTGCAACACTTTTCTTTAAACCGGAAGCCTATACAAAAGAAATTAAATTAGACTATGTAGGAATTCGTATTCCGAACAAGTTTATTGTAGGTTTTGGGTTAGATTACGACGGATTAGGAAGAAATTTAAAACAAGTATATCAACTTTCAAATACAAACAACACAATGATTAATATAGTATTGTTCGGTAAACCGGGAGCAGGAAAAGGAACTCAGGCAGAATTTTTAAAAGAAAAATACAACTTAGTACACTTGTCAACCGGAGATATTTTCCGTTTCAACATCAAAAACGATACAGAACTAGGTCAGTTAGCAAAATCTTATATGGATAAAGGAGATTTAGTTCCGGATGAAGTAACTATTAAAATGCTTCAGGATGAAGTAGAAAAAAATCCGAATGCCAAAGGATTTTTATTCGATGGATTTCCTAGAACTATTGCGCAAGCTGATGCTTTAGATGCGTTTTTAAAAACTAAAAATTGGGAAGTAACGGCAACAGTTGCTTTAGAAGCAGATGATGAAATTTTAGTACAACGTTTATTAGAAAGAGGCAAAACATCAGGAAGAGCAGACGATCAGGATGAAGAAAAAATTCGCAATCGTTACCAAGAGTACAATGAAAAAACCGCTCCGTTAATTGATTATTACAAAGCACAAAACAAATTCCATTCTGTAAACGGAATAGGTTCTATTGTCGAAGTAACAGAACGTTTATCAGCTGTTATTGATAAATTATAACGTTTTTTCAAGTCATATTTTGAAAAGCTTCCCTAGGGAAGCTTTTTTTGTAAAAAACAGGATGTAAAAAGTTGATAAGAAAATCAGGTAATAAATATTACCTTTGCAAAAATGTTTAACAGAAGATGAAGTTAAATTTCTAACTTCCAACTTCCAACTTCTAAATTTAGTTATGACCGAGGGGAATTTTGTAGATTACGTAAAAATATATGTAGCATCGGGTAAAGGAGGAAAAGGATCTACTCACTTACATCGCGAAAAGTTTATTGAAAAAGGTGGACCCGACGGAGGTGACGGAGGTCGTGGCGGACATGTTATCTTAAAAGGAAATAAAAACCTTTGGACACTATATCATTTAAAATTTACAAAGCATGTAAAAGCAGGTCATGGAGGTGATGGAGGAAGTAGTAGAAGCACCGGTGCCGATGGTGAAGATAAAATTATAGAAGTGCCATTAGGAACTGTGGTAAAAGACAAAGAAACAGATGAAATTTTGTTTGAAATTACAGAAGATGGAGAAGAAAAAATTTTAGCTCGAGGCGGAAAAGGTGGTTTAGGAAACTGGCACTTCAGAACGGCTACGAATCAAACACCTCGCTATGCGCAACCGGGGCTTCCGGGTGAAGAATTAGATATTGTTTTAGAATTAAAAGTGCTAGCCGATGTGGGATTAGTAGGTTTCCCAAATGCAGGAAAATCAACATTGCTTTCAGTTTTAACAGCAGCTAAACCTAAAATTGCTGATTATCCGTTTACGACTTTGAAACCGAATCTGGGAATTGTGGCATACCGTGATTTTCAATCATTTGTTATTGCCGATATTCCGGGAATTATTGAAGGTGCTGCCGAAGGAAAAGGCTTAGGTCATTATTTCCTGCGTCATATTGAACGTAATTCAACGTTGTTGTTCCTAATTCCAGCTGATGCTGATGATATTAAAAAAGAATATGAAATTCTACTGGATGAACTTCGTCGCTATAATCCTGAAATGTTGGATAAAGACCGTTTAATAGTTGTTTCAAAGTCAGATATGTTGGACGACGAGTTAAAAGCTGAAATGAAAGTAGAACTGGATGAAGCTTTTAAAGGACACGATTATATGTTTATTTCATCAGTAGCGCATCAAGGCTTACAGGAATTAAAAGACAAGCTTTGGAAAATGCTTAATGCTTAATGCTTAAAAATAGAGAAACAACCTTTGGGTTGTTTTTTTGTTTTTGTTAAAAATAACTTAAAAAAATAATAGCTTTGAAGAAGGATTTTAGTAAATTTTTAAAAATGCTTTATCTTAGCCGAGAAATCAACAACTAAATTAAATATGAGAAAATTTGTTTTATCATTGGTTGTAACAGTACTTTTGGTTCCTGCCAATATGTTTGCCGATGAAGGAATGTGGTTTTTAATGTTCATAGAACGATTGAACCATAGAGATATGCAAAAAATGGGATTGCAGTTAACAGCTGACGAAATTTACAGTATCAATCATCATAGTTTAAAAGATGCTATTGTTCAGTTCAACGGAGGTTGTACGGCCGAAATTATCTCAAAAGACGGATTAGTGTTAACCAACCACCATTGCGGTTATGAATCTATTGCAGAACTTTCTACTCCTGAATATAATTATTTAAGAGATGGTTATTGGGCGGCCGACAGATCACAGGAATTAAAACCTAAGAGCTTGTTTGTTCGCTTTTTTGTTCGAATGGATGATGTAACCAAAAGAATTTTGTCAAAAGTGACTCCACAGATGACAGAAGCAGAGCGAGAAGCAGCGATTAATAAAGAAACCGCATTGATTCAGAAAGAAAATAGCGAAGGTGGAAAATATACAGTTTCTGTAAAATCGTTCTTTCAAGGAAATGAATATTATTACTTCGTGTATCAGGATTATAAAGATGTGCGTTTTGTGGGAACACCACCGGAAAGTATCGGGAAATTCGGAGGAGATACAGATAACTGGGAATGGCCTCGTCATACAGGAGATTTTTCTATGTTCAGAGTTTATGCAGATTCAGAAGGGAATCCAGCGGAATATTCACCGGAAAATGTGCCATTGAAAGCCAAATACCATTTACCGATCAATTTGAATGGTGTAAAAGAAGGTGATTTTGCTATGATCTTAGGTTATCCTGGAAGAACTAATCGTTGGATGCCTGCAGGAGGAATCGATCAAAATGTGAAATATGCTTATCCGGCTTGGGTAGAAGGCTCTAAAACAGGTATGGATGTGATGAAACAATATATGGATCAAAGTGATGCACTTCGATTGATGTATGCTTCAAAATATGCTCGGGTAGCGAACTATTGGAAAAATCGCCAAGGAATGATAGATGCCTTAACCAAACATAAAACGGCACAGATTAAAGCCGAAAATGAAAAGGTTTTTAATAAATGGGCTAATAAGAAAGTAAATAAAGCCAAATATGGGACTGTGATAAAAGATCTTGATGCCTATTATAAATTAACCAATGAAAAAGCACGTCATGATAACTATTTGATGACAATGTTCAGAACCAGTTCATTTGCTGTTATTTCCAGAACTTTGGGTAGAAGACTGAAAAATTATGCGAGTGCAGATGAAGATACCCGTAAATTAATGAAACCGGAATTAGAAGAAGAAATCAAAGGCTTTTATAAAGAAATTTATCTTCCGGCAGAGAAAGAAATCTTAACAAAACAACTGACATTATATAATAATAAAGCCGGATATATTTTATCTCCGTTGGTAGTTGACGTAGCGAAACAGGCAAAAGGAGATTTTGCACCTTATGTACATAATTTGTTTGAATTATCGCTTTTCGGAAAAGAAGAGTATTTATTGAAATTTCTGGATATGCCTGATCTGAAAACATTGGAAAATGATGATCTGTATAACTTCTCAGAAGCAATGCTTGGACATTATTACAAGAAAACAGAGGAAGTAGAACAAGCAGAAGAGAAATTTTCAAAAGCATTCCGTTTATTGGTAGAAGGATTGAGAGAATCTAAATTAAGTACAATCTTATATCCGGATGCCAACTCAACATTGCGTTTAACATACGGGAAAGTAAGAGCATTACCGGAAGATAAAAGGAATGATGCAAAAGATAATTTCTATACAACGATGAAAGGAATGGTAGCTAAATATAAACCAAATGATCCGGAATTTGATTTGCCTAAAAAAGTTCTAGAGATGTATGAAAGAAAAGAGTTTGGACGTTATGCAGATAGAAACGGCTATATGCCGGTGAATTTCTTGACAGATAATGATATTACAGGAGGAAATTCAGGTTCACCGGTATTAAATGGAAAAGGAGAATTGATCGGTTTGGCATTTGACGGAAATATTGAAGCTATGGCAGGAGACGTAATTTTTGATACAGAATTACAAAGAACCATTAATGTTGATATCCGTTACGTATTATGGATAATTGATGAATTTGCCGGAGCAAAACACATTGTAGATGAAATGACAATTGTTGAATAGTTTACAACTAAAACTAATAAAAAAATCCCAAGCATTGCTTGGGATTTTTTTATCTTTGAACTTGATGAAAAAACTTTGCTTCTGGTTGTTGATTTCCACTATAGGTTTCGCCCAATCAAATTTTGATTTGGGTAAACAATATTTTGATGAAAAAAAATGGGAATTAGCACAAAGCAATTTTGAAAAAGCTTTGGTTCAAAATCCGAATGATTATCTAGCAATTGAATATTTAGGAGATATTTTTGGATACCAAAAAAAGTGGGATTTAGCCATCGAAAAATACAAAACGCTTCGAGATCAATTTCCGAAAAAGGCCAATTATTGGTACAAATATGGTGGTGCTTTAGGAATGAAAGCTAAAGAGAGCTCAAAGTGGAAAGCGCTTGGCATGATAGGCGATGTAGAAAAAGCATTTCTTAAAGCAGCCGAACTCGATAAAAATCATATTGATGCTCGTTGGGCATTGGTCACCTTATATATCGAGTTACCCGGAATTGTCGGAGGAAGCGAAAAGAAGGCACAGAAATATGCTGCTGAATTACTGAATCTGTCTAAAGTAGATGGTTATTTAGCAAAAGGTTATATTGATGTGTATTTTGAACGTTACCAGAGTGCCGAAAAAAATTATAGTTTAGCACATAAAATTGGCAATTCAAAAACTACGTTCGAAAAGTTATATGACTTATATTTGAACAAGCTTAAAGATGCTGAAAAAGCCAAACAATTAAAAAAAGAATTTAATTCGTGAGAATTAAGAAAGGAAAGGTTTTCAAAAACTTTTCACTTTTCACTTTTCACTTTTCACTTATAATATGAGAGTACACTTCATAGCCATTGGCGGAGCAGCCATGCACAACTTAGCCTTAGCCTTACATGAGAAAGGATATCAAGTAACAGGAAGCGATGATGCTATTTTTGAACCGTCAAAATCGCGTTTAGAGAAAAAAGGTTTGTTGCCGGCAGCATTAGGTTGGTTTCCCGAGAGAATTACCACCGATTTAGATGCGGTAATTTTAGGAATGCATGCTAAAAAAGACAATGCTGAATTGATACGCGCTCAAGAATTAGGAGTGAAAATTTATTCGTATCCCGAATTTTTATACGAACAATCGAAAGATAAAACACGTGTCGTTATTGGTGGTTCACACGGAAAAACGACCATTACTTCCATGATTTTACACGTGATGAATTATCATGATATTGCCGTTGATTATATGGTTGGTGCGCAACTAGAAGGTTTTGACACCATGGTGCATTTAACCGAGGAAAATGAATTTATCGTTTTGGAAGGCGATGAGTATTTAACGTCACCCATCGATTTGCGTCCGAAGTTTCATTTGTACCAACCCAATATCGCATTGCTTTCAGGAATTGCGTGGGATCATATCAATGTGTTTCCGACATTTGAAAACTATGTTGACCAATTTAAAATTTTTACCAATTTGATTACCAAAGGTGGGATTTTAGTGTATAATGAAGAAGATCCAACGGTAAAACAAGTAGCGGAAGAATGTGAGAACCAAATTAGAAAAATTGCGTATCAAACACCGGAATATTCAGTTGAAAATGGAACTACGTTGTTAGAAACGCCTGATGGAGCCATGCCAATTGAAGTTTTTGGGGCACACAATTTAAATAATTTAGCTGGTGCCAAATGGATTTGCCAATGTATGGGTGTTGATGAAGCCGAATTTTATGAAGCGATTGCAACTTTTAAAGGCGCTAGCAAACGTTTAGAGAAAATTGCAGAAAGTATAAACAAAGTTGCATATAAAGATTTTGCACATTCACCAAGTAAAGTTTCGGCGACTACAAAAGCAGTAAAAAATCAATATCCTGATCGAAAATTAGTAGCTTGTTTAGAATTGCATACGTATAGTAGTTTAAATGCCGAATTTTTAAAACAATACAAAGGTGCTTTAGATGCCGCCGATGTTGCTGTGGTTTTCTATTCGCCTGATGCGGTTAAAATTAAACAATTAGAAGAAGTAACTTATGATCAAATTGCGAATTCTTTTGAACGCAATGACTTAATCATTTACACGAATCCAACCGAATTTAAAGACTTTTTATTCAGTCAAAATTTAGACAATTCAGCTTTATTGCTAATGAGTTCGGGTAATTATGGCGGATTGAATTTTGATGAAGTGAAAGGGTTGATAAATTAAATAATTGATAGTTTGAAAGGTATATTAAGTAATATTGACCCATTAGATGTAGATGATTTTTTGACTAAAGTTGAAAAATCATTTGAAATAAATTTTTCTGATGATGATTTACAACTTAATACTTTTGGAGAATTATTAGATTCAGTTATTAATAAATTATCTTTAAAAAATGAAATTGAAGATAGAAATTGTACCTCACATCATCTATTTAATAAAACCAAAAGGATATTAATTGATAAGAAGATTTCTACTGATTTAAATATTCGACCAAAAACAAATTTGAATAAAATATTTCCATTAATAAAAAGAAGAAAATTTATTAAATTAATTGAAAAGGAATTAGGCTTAAAATTAGAAGTATTAACAACGCCAATGGTCTATACATATTTAGTTTTATTAAATTTTATCTTTTTAATAAGTAATTTTTTCCATGATTTATTTTCAATTAGTCATATAATATTTGGATTAACATTATTTATTGTTTTATTTTTATTAAATAATTCTTTCACATTAGTTTTTAAGGATAAAACTTTTGGGGAATTAATAAAAAGAATTGAAAGAGAAAATTACATTTCGATAAGGAATGATAAAAAGTATTTTAATCCAATTGAAGTTGAAAAAAGTATAAAAGCATTATTTAAAGATGAGTTTGGTTTAAACAAAATAAGAATAACAAGAGAAACAGTGTTATAGGTAAATTCTTGTTTTTTTATTTTTCATAACGATAATGCCCAACAATTTTCCAATTAAAAAGGCAATCTTCTAAAACCTGTCCGCTTCCTATGTTGTGGACAATTTTATTTCTTTTTCCATCGTTTGATTTCAGATGTGTCACAATTCCAATATGTGGAATGCCATCACCAGAAAGCCGCCATGTAACAATGTCGCCAATAGTATAATCATTAGCATTTTGAGTAATCGGTAGGCTTTTACCTTTTCGTTCAAAAAAGGTTTCTAAGTTTGGAACTCTGCGATGGTCAATGTTTTTATCAGTAGTTTTCAAACCCCAAGTCTTTGGGTACAAAGAAAAGTTAGCTTTCATATCTTTATGAACTTCTTTTTGTAAATCAATGCCTAATTTTCGATAAGCTCGAATAACTACATCACTACAAACCCCGGTTTTTGCAGGGACATCGCCATTTGGGTAATCAATTGAAACATAACTTGGTGTATAAATTACATCAGGATCAATTATGGAAACTGCTGCGTTAGAAAGTTTTTGATAAAAATCAGTTGGATTGTTTAGTGAATAAATTTCCTGTTGTCTTTCTATTGCAATCTTTTGAGAAACAACTAGCTTGTCTTCTTTTTTACAGTTTAAAAGAAGTATTGACAAAAGTATGATGTAAGATACTCTCATGTGATTCTTTTTAAGAAAAACGAATGTTTAATCTTTTTAGTATTAAATCTTTTCATACATTTGTTTTATAAACGCCAAATAAAAATTTTATGTATACGCCAATTAATCAGTGGGCTGAAGATGATCGCCCGCGTGAAAAATTTCTGCTTAAAGGAAAATCTTCCTTGTCCGATTCGGAACTTTTAGCAGTACTTATCGGTTCAGGTTCCCGTAACGAAAGTGCCGTTCAATTATGCCAACGTATTTTAGCGGCTTCCCAAAATAATCTCAATCTTTTAGGAAAATTATCGATACAACAATTAACTCATTTTAAGGGAATAGGAGAGGCTAAGGCAATTGCTATTGCAGCTGCATTGGAATTAGGGCGTAGGAGAAGAGAAGAAGAGTTTGTCCAACTTAAAAAAATCACATCCAGTAAGGCAGTTTTTGATGTAATGCATTCTGTTATAGGAGAGTTACATCATGAAGAATTTTGGGTGTTATATCTGAATAATTCTAATAAAATAATTTATAAATCACAGATCAGTAAAGGGGGGCTTATCGGTACAGTTGTCGATATTCGTATATTGTTTAAGTTAGCGTTAGAACATAATGCAACTTCAGTTATTTTAGTACATAATCATCCTTCCGGAAAGTTGTCAGCAAGTGAGGCTGATATTCGGATCACAAAAAAGATAAAAGTAGCCGGAGAGAATCTTGATATTAGAGTGCTGGATCATATTATCATTACAGAGCGCTCTTATTTGAGTTTTGTAGACGAAGGAATATTTTAGAAAAGATTAAGAAGTAAATTTAGAGCAATTCCTTATCTTGCAAGCATTAAACTGGCTATAGTAGAATTCTTAATTCATAATTGATTTATGATTAGCACTAAAGGAATAACTTTTTCATATACAGAAGACCAACTGTTTCACATGCCTGATTTGCATTGTGATGCCGGCAGTACTATTTTGATAACAGGGGATTCCGGAAAAGGGAAAACAACATATTTGCATATTTTGGCAGGTTTGTTAAAACCTAAAACAGGTGAAATATTTGTTGATAAAACTAATATCGCTTCACTTTCAGAAGCAAAAGGAGATAAATTCAGAGGAAAACACATAGGTCTAGTGTTACAGAAGTCAATCTTTATAGCTGCTTTTACCGTTTTAGAAAATCTAGAAATGGCAAGTTGGCTGGCAACCGGAAAAAAAAATACGGAAAGAGCCAAAAGGTTGTTGGAGCAATTAGATATAGCTGATCAGGCAGGCAAATTGCCAAGTCAGTTAAGCATTGGTCAACAGCAACGCGTTTCTATTGCTCGTGCTTTAATGAGCGAACCTAAAGTGCTTTTAGCAGATGAACCAACGTCGAGTTTGGATGATAAGAATGCGGAAAAAGTAATAAAATTATTGACTGATTTATCTAAAGAATACAAAGCAGCCTTGGTAATCGTTACACATGATGCCCGAATAAAAGAGAAGTTTATTAATAAAATAACGATGGTGTAAGATGATCACAAAATTAGCTTGGCGAAATATTTGGTTTAAACCGTTGAACACTATTTTGAGTATTATTTTGTTGACTTCTAGTGTGGCCATCATTACGGTTTTGATTTTATTAGAGAAACAGTTCGAAGAAAAATTTAATAGCAATATTGAAGGAATTGATTTGGTGATGGGGGCACAAGGCAGTCCGTTGCAATTAATCTTGTCATCAGTATATCAGGTAGACGCGCCTACCGGAAATATAAGTTTTGATTCGGCAAAAGTATGGATGCAGAACCCAATGGTTAAAAGAGCTATTCCATTAGCTTTCGGAGATAACTATAAAGGATTTAAAATATTGGGAACTACTTCTGAATATTTAGAAAAATACGGAGCGAAAATTTCCGAAGGAAAAATATTTGAAAAGAATTTTGAGGTTGTGGTAGGTAGTGAAGCCGCTCAAAAATTAAATTTAGCCATAGGGGATGAGTTCTTCGGATCACATGGTAGTGCAGAAGAGGGAGAAGTGCACGAACATTATGCTTATAAAGTGGTTGGAATAATATCAGCAACAGGTAAAGTAGTAGACAATTTAATTATTTCTAATATTCCGAGTGTATGGCAAATGCATGGATCTCATGAGGAAGAAGCTCACGAAGATGAAGAGAATCCTGTGCATGGTGAAGTGGGACATATACATGAAGAAGGAGATGAACACGAACACCATGAACACGAAATAACAATTGATGAACCCGGAATGGAGATTACTTCGGTTTTATTGCAAATGCGAAATCCTATGGCAAAGTTGACCTGGCAGCGAATTATTCCGCAAAATACTAAAATGCAGGCAGCTTCTCCGGCAATTGAAATCAATCGTTTGTTTACATTGTTCGGAGTAGGAATAGATGCACTGCGTTATTTGGCTTATGGAATAATGTTGATTTCCGGAATATCAATCTTTATAGCTCTTTTTAATACCTTAAAAGAGCGTAAAAATGAATTTGCCTTATTACGTGTCAATGGAGCCGGAAGAAGGCAGTTACTAAAACTGGTTTTAATAGAAAGTTTATTGCTTTGTATTGTAGGCTTTATTTTTGGTACGATTTTGGGAAGAGTTGGATTGATGTTAATCTCGAAATCATCTGAAAGTGATTTTAAACTGAGTTTTAACCCGTATGAATTCATTTGGGATAAAGAAGGCTGGCTCTTATTATTGACTTTGCTAGTCGGAATTGTAGCAGCATTAATCCCGGCTATAAAAGCTTATACATTAAACATATCAAAAACATTAGCGCATGCGTAATTTATATAAAATAGGGGTAGCACTAGCAGTTGCAATTGCTATGTTCAGTTTTACCGATAAAAAAGAAAATTTTAGTAGCAATCATTCAAATAAAATTGTTTTAGCGGATACATTGACTTGGAAATTATTAGGTAAGATTGACTATGTAAAGAAACCGGATAAAACGTACGGAGAAGTAATGTTCCCGGTAATCAATCCGAAATTAAGAGCAATGCAGGGAAAAACAGTAGTGATAAGTGGTTTTATTATTCCGATAGACAACAAAAACTATGCTATTAGTAAAAATGTATTTGCTTCTTGTTTTTTTTGTGGAAAGTCTGGTCCGGAAACTATAATGGGAATCAAATTTAAAGACGGTCTTCCCAAGTTGAAAACAGACCAATATGTAACTTTAAAAGGAACTTTTCGTTATAATGACAGTGATGTAGAAGATTGGATTTATCACGTTGAAAATGCTGTTATTATAGAAGAAAAATAAAGCTTAGAAAAAAGAATTAAATGACTTTTCATCATAAAAAACATCTTTTCTTTGATTTAGATCACACATTGTGGGATTTTGATAGAAATTCAGCAGCAGCTTTTGATAGTATTTTCAAAGAGCATGGTTTTCATTTTAGTACGGAAGAATTTTTAAAACATTACATTCCGAGAAATCAATATTATTGGAAATTATATCAAGTCAATCAAGTTTCTCATGAAGACTTACGATATTATCGTTTAAAAGATGTTTTTGATATTTTGAATGTTGAGGTTTCAAAAAAAGTAATCAATCAGCTTTCCGAAGATTACATCAGCCAGTTACCTAATAGCAATCATTTGTTTGACGGAGCTATGGAAGTTTTAGAATATCTTCAGCCTAATTATAATCTTCATATCATTACAAATGGGTTTCATTTTGTACAAGATAAGAAACTAAAGAATGCAAATATTGAACATTTTTTTCAAACGGTTACCAATTCTGAAATGGCCGGAGAGAAAAAACCGCACCCTACAATTTTTGAGCATGCTTTAAATTTAGCGAATGCCAGCAAACAAGAAAGCATTATGATAGGGGATAGTTTAGATGCTGATGTTGAAGGAGCTATAAATTTCGGAATGGATGCGATTTTCTTTAATGCTGAAAAAATAGAGATAAATAAGCCTGTTTATCAGATTAATCACTTATTAGAGTTAAAAGATATATTATGATAAAGAAGAGTTTTACGTTTTTTGTTTTATTATTTACCCTTTTAGGTTGGGCACAGGAGAAATACCAATATGTAATTATTCCGGCTAAGTTTGAGTTTTTAAACGAAGCAAATAAATATGGATTAAATACGATGACAAAATCTTTTTTTGAAACAGAAGGTTTTACCGTGTTTTATGATACAGATGAATTACCGATGGATATTGCGGATAACAGATGTAAAGTTTTGTATGCGAATGCTGTGGAGCATAATAAAATGTTTATAACCAATGTGTTATTTGAAATAAAAGATTGTCAGGGGAAGGTGTTGTACGAAAGTTTTAGAGGTAGTAGCCGAGAAAAATCGTATGAAGTAGCTTATAAGGAAGCTTTCAGAGCTGCTTTAAGTTCCATGAAGGGGCAGTTGAATTTGACCAATAATTTTGTGAGAGATACTGAAGATTCTACAATATCTACTGAAATTAAACAGGAAATAAAAGAAACACAAAAAGTGACAAATCCGAATCAATTATTTGCTTTGCCAATTGAAAACGGATATAAACTAGTTGATAGTGTTCCTAACGTGATTTATACTATTCAAGAAACTTCTGTATCCAACATTTATATAGCTCAAAAAGGGACTGTAAACGGAGTTTTTCAGAAAAAAATAGACGGTTGGTACTTTGATTATTATCAAAACGGAAAATTAATTTCAGAAAAAGTTAGCGTGAAGTTTTAATACCCATATTTATCTTTCCATCTATTCTTTAAAAACTGACGTAATTCACGTTCACGGGCATTTTCTCCGGGCTCATAGAATCTTGTTTCTGAAATTTCTGTTGGTAAAAACTCCTGTTCTACAAAGTTGTTAGCATAATCGTGAGCGTATTTATATTCATCTCCGTAACCTAACTCTTTCATTAACTTAGTAGGTGCATTTCTTAAGTGGAGTGGAACCGGTAAGTCTCCGGTTTGTTTAACTAATTGTTGGGCTTTGCCAATAGCCATGTAGCTTGCATTACTTTTTGCAGAACTTGCCAAGTAAATAGCACATTGACTCAGAATGATCCTGCTTTCTGGGTAGCCAATGGTCGTTACTGCCTGAAAAGTATTGTTTGCCATGATTAATGCTGTGGGATTGGCATTGCCGATGTCTTCACTGGCTAAAATAAGCATTCTTCGGGCAATGAATTTAACATCTTCACCTCCTTCGATCATTCTGGCTAACCAATATACAGCACCATTCGGGTCGCTACCGCGAATCGATTTAATAAAAGCCGAAACAATATCATAATGTTGTTCTCCGGTTTTGTCATACATCACCGTATTCTTTTGAACCAATTGCATTACTTTATCGTTGGTGATTTCAATAGTATCTCCTTCACTGGCGTTAATGACTAATTCAAAGATATTTAACAATTTTCTGCCGTCTCCACCGGAAAGTCGGAGTAAGGCTTCTGTTTCCTTAAGTTGAATGTTTTTTGTTTTGAGGATTTCATCCGTTTCAAGAGCTCTGTGTAAGAGAGCATCTAAATCTTCTTTAGTAAACGGATTTAAGACATAAACCTGACATCTCGACAGTAATGCGGGAATGACTTCAAAACTCGGATTTTCGGTAGTAGCGCCTATTAAAGTAACCCAACCTTTTTCAACTGCTGCCAGCAGAGAATCTTGTTGTGATTTACTGAACCTGTGAATCTCATCAATAAAAAGAATCGGGTTTTTGCTGGTAAATAAACCACCGCTTTGTTTCGCTTTGTCGATAACTTCTCTTACTTCTTTTACACCGGAATGAATAGCGCTCAGTTGATAGAAAGGACGCTTACTTTCCTGGGCCATAATTTGTGCTAATGTTGTTTTTCCGGTTCCCGGAGGCCCCCATAAGATTAGGCTAGGGATAATACCCTTGTTTATTTGGTGAGTTAATGAACCTTGTTCACCAACTAAGTGTAATTGGCTGATATATTCAGATAAATGTTGCGGACGTATGCGTTCTGCTAATGGTGCTTCCATAGTGTAAAATTACAATTTTCTGTTCTATTTTTTCATCGTAAAAAAGTAAACTTTGGCTTTGAATATGACAATTTTTCAGAAAAAGAGATTTGGTTTATTTTTTGTAGTGATTTTGCTGAAAATAAATGAATTGAGTCTGTTAATGTTGATCTTTTTAAATTAGTTTTTGTATTCTAATTGAAAAATACAATTGGAGATGCCGAAAACCAATAAAGTAGAGTAGGTCAATTTAAATTTTAAAATTATGTCATTAATTAAATGGAAAAATAATGATTTTTTTCCTGCTTTTGAAGGTTTGTTTGGAGATTTCTTTAATGATGATTTTTATAAAAAAGGACTCCAATTGGGAACTACTGTTCCGGCTGTAAATGTTAAAGAAACGGATAATGCATATCTGTTAGATGTTGCTGTTCCGGGAGTAAAAAAAGAAGATATTAAAGTGAATTTAGACAATGGTATTTTAACCATTTCTTCAGAATCAGAACAAGAATCAGAAAGTAAAGAAGATGAGAAAGTAACCCGTAAAGAATATAGTTATAACTCTTTCTCCAGAAGTTTTTCTTTACCGGATAATGCCAATGAAGGTGAAATTGACGCTGAATATAAAGACGGAGTTTTAAAAATAAATATTTTGAAAACGACGCCTAATCATGTTGAGAAAACACGATTGATTGAAGTGAAGTAATTTTTTGTAACTTAAGATTAAAACCTGAAAGGTTTTTAGCCTTTCAGGTTTTTGTATATATAATCAGGAATCTTTTAAAAACCTGAAATTTAATGAAACGTATTATAAAAGAGTATCAATTCAAATTTACAGCTTCGGTAATCTTGTTGCCGTTACTTTTTGTATTTACAATGTGGCTGGTGTTTTGGATTGAAATGAAGTTTAAGGTTAATTTTCATCATTATGGTATTTATCCCAGAGAATGGTTTGGCTTCAAAGGGATTTTATTAAGTCCGTTCTTACATTCCGATTTTCAGCATATTACGAATAATTCTTTGGCACTTTTAGTTTTGTTAGCCTTACTCCAATATTTTTATAAAGCACAAACCTTTGCGGTTGTTTTTCTGGGGATTCTTTTTTCCGGATTAGGAACCTGGCTTTTGGGGCGTCCCAGTTATCATATAGGAGCCAGTGGACTGATTTATGTTTTGGTTAGTTTTATTTTTTTTAAAGGGATTTTTACCAAATATTATAGGCTAATGGCCGTTTCTTTTGTAGTGGTTTTGCTTTACGGAGGAATGGTTTGGTATATGTTTCCGGAAACAGGTCAATCGATCTCGTGGGAAGGGCATTTAAGCGGATTTATAACCGGTTTGTTTATGGCGCTAGTGATTAAAACACCGCAATTTGGGAAACCTTTGATGTATGAATGGGAACATCCGGATTTTAATCCGGATAATGATAAATTCATGCGGAATTTTGATGAAAACGGAAATTTTAATCCACCACCAAAAGTAGTAATGCCGGAAGAGGAAGATTCTGTAAAAAGTTACTTCACATCATCTATTAAAGTGATATATGATTATTTAGGTCTTAAAAAAGAAAGGAGATAGCTTTATTAAGTCTGTAATTTTAGAAAAGAATTATTTTTCAGAGCTATTTTTTTGAAATCACTTTTTCAATAGGTAAGCGCCTTTTAGGAGTTATTGAAGGCTGATTTTTATCTTCACTGCTTCTTGTTCCGAGAGCAACAGCAAATAATGTTTTGTAATCATTTGAGGTCTCCAGTATCTCATCATATTTTTCAGGTTCTATTCCTCCCATAGCTGTGGCATCAATATCCATAGTAGCACAGGCGCTTAGTAAAACACCAAGAGCAATATGTACTTGTTGGCTCATCCAGTTTTTTGTATACGTTGCACCAAGAGGTTTAATACGAGTATTGTAGTAAGTTACAGCATATTCCGGTAAATTTTCTGCTATTTGTTTTTCAAATAATTCAATATTGTCAATAACACTAAAGACAATCAAATGACTACAGTCTTCAACTTTCTCTTTGTTGTGAAAAGAAAAAGGAGCTAAAGCTTCTTTTATTTTCTGGTCAGAGATGATCGTAAATTTCCAAGGTTGACTGTTAAGGGAAGAAGGACTTAAGTGTAAAATTTCTTCAATCTCACGCATTTTTTCGGCATTGATTTTAACATTAGCATCATACTTTTTAGTCGTATAACGCTTTTTCATACTTTCTAGAAAATTCATTTTTATAATATTTAGAGGGATGAAAAAAGGAGTAATTGTTATTTTTAATAAAAGTACGAAAGATTAATAAAATACTTTTTTATAAGATTATAATTTTTTTGCTAAAGAATTGTTACGGAGTAAAATGTGTTTTTTTAGAGATAAATAGTTTTATTTTTTAACAGTATTGAGGAGTATTTATCAGGTTAAAACCCATTTTTAAATTGTCGAATATGTGCTTTTTGCGTATATTCGGTGCGTTTATTTTTAGAGTTATAAAGGTTTAATAAAGATTTTTTTGACTTTTAGTTAAAATTAGTAAAAAGGCTAAGTAGATTTTGTCTTGGTTGAAGAGTTAAAGTTATGTTGAAGAGTGAATTGCTTGGGATAAAATGATTTTCAATAAAAAAAGTATTAGTTTTTTCTTTTGTTATGTTGTGCTATTTTTTAGCACAAGCCTTTTCTCGCAACAAACTGATGAAAAAAGAGAGCTGGAGCAAAAAGTTATTGATAACGGACAACTTTTCAAACGGAACATAGATGAAGCTTATAAAGAAATAGACGGACTTTTGCAAGAGTCGATTCAGCTTAAAGATTCGGTTTTAGAGTTGAAGATTTTAGATCGAAAATGTCGATATTACTATGCTAAAAGAGATGTTGAAAATTTGGTTGTATCAGCCGAGCTGCTTAAAAAGAAATCGGAAGGATATCTCAACATACAAATGCAAGGAATGGCTCATATTTATCTTGCCGAAACATATTCCGTTAATCAATTTTATGATAAAGCAATTACTGAACTGCAAAAAGCTTTAGAAATTCTTGAAAAAGGAGATACTGATGATGTTCGTATCTTCTTTACAAAAGTTAATACACTTAATAGTTTTGCAAATGTATATAACGATAAAGGAGAACCTGAAAAAGCAGTTGAAAAACTATTAGAAGTAGTTAAAAATTATGATAAACTTCAGAAGCCTGACGACGTAAAGCGATATCAATATTTAAATTATTCAAATTTAGCTTCTACGTATGCAAAATTTGATATGGCTAATGCCAAATATTATGCTTTAAAATCCATTAGCCTTAAACCGGAATCTTCTTCTGATGATAATATAATGGCTGCTAATTATTTTGTTCTGGGTAAGGTTAACAAAGAAGAAAAAAAATATGAGAAAGCTTTAGATTATTTTTTAAAGTCTTATGAAGTTAGTAAAGAACATGGAGAAATTTTAACCTTAGAGGATTTATATATCAATCTGATAGAACTTTATAAAATACTAGAAAATACAAAACAAGCAGATTTCTTTGAACAAAAACTTAAAGAACTTCGCCTATCAACATTAGAAAGTAAATACAATTCGCTCCAAAAAATTTTAGACAAAGACAAAGTTGCTGAAAATAAAAAAGAAAGAAAGATCCCTTTATGGATTTTCTATGCGATGGGAGTTTTGATCCTTGTAATTCTAGGAGCATGGATTTATTTGTTTAGAAAGAAACAGAAAACAAAAGAAGTTTTTGTAGCAGATTATGAAGAACTTATTGAAATGATACGGAAAGATGATCCGGGGTTCATGTTTGCTTTTGAAAAACTGTATCCGGATTTCTCTGATAAACTTTTGCAAATAGATTCGAATCTAACTAAATCAGAGATTGAGTTTTGTGCTCTGCTTAAACTTAATCTTTCTACAAAAAAAATAGCTGAGCTTAAATTTATCGAAATACGGACAGTTCAGAATAAAAAATACCGTATTAGAAAAAAACTGAATATTCCTCAGGCTATCGATATTTACAATTGGTTTACTTCGGTTTAATTTTTGACAAAATCAAGAGTTTTTGTTTAAAAAAACGTTAAAAGCGTGTAAAAAGTAGCTAATGAGTAGCTAAATAATGTTACAAAAGAACGGTATGAGTATCAAAAAATAAAAAAATGTTAAATTTTTAACAGAGCTTTGTGGTAAGTCTTTTTTTAAAATAATTATTAACCGTTAAATTATGAAAAAACTTTACCAATCAATTAAAAAATTAACATTAGCTTGTCTGGTATTTACAACAAGTATTAATGCTCAAACTTGGGAAGATGTTGGTCCATCAGGTAGTATATCTGCTTCAACAAGTAGTTGGCATAATCTGGCAATTGATGCTAGTGGAAATTATTATGTTTCTTACTATGACCTTTCGGTTAGTAAGGGATCTGTGCAAAAGTTTGATGGAAGTTCATGGAATTATTTAGGAGGTTCTGCCGGAATAACAGCAGGCTCTGCAACTTATAATTCTCTTTCACTGGATGCTTTAGGGAATATTTATTATACAAATCAGGCGGCTTATCCTGCTACAGGAGTAGAAGTACATCAGTTTGATGGTACATCGTGGGCTCAATTAACTAATGCAACAACCAGTACAGCCAATTATCAAGCTTCAGCGGTGTCATCTTCTAATACTTTACTTGTATATAGTTCTGATGGTTCAGGAACGGTTAGGAGATACAATGCGGGTACTTGGGAGCAAGTTGGAACTGCAGGAATAGCCGGAGCAGTACCATATAATGCTGAAATGGTAATAGGATCAGACAATAAAGTATATGTTTGTCATTATGCTTCGGGTGTCAACGTTTATTCTAATCTTGTAACAGCTACAGCATCTGATTCTTGGACTTTAGTTGGTGGTGCAGTTGTTGGATCTGGTTTTACAGAGAGCACACATGCTACTTCTGATATAGCTATTGATGCTAGTAACAACGTTTATGTAGTATATTCTTCAAGTGCTGCCAATAACAGAAGATTAAATGTAAAAAAGTTTAATGGAACAACTTGGGATCAAATAGGCGATGCTGATTTCGGTATTTCTAATGATCTTTATGATGTAGCTATAACAGTAAGTCCATACGGTGAGCCTTATGTAGTAGCTAGTGGCTGGGCAGTTAATAGTGGTAGAAATACGGCTTATAAATTAAATCAGTCAACAAATACATGGGAAACTTTCGGAGGCGATTTTATTTCAACCGGTACAGCAACTTATAATGATTTAGTATATGATACTGTAAATAATGATTTAGTGCTGACATACGCAGAAAGCGGAGTTAAAGTTAAGAGAATATCTACAACTGTAGTTGTTTATGATCCTGTAAGTTCAGTTGCTATAACTACTTCAGGAAATGTGCCGGCAGAAATTACACAAGATGCCGGAACTTTACAATTAGTTGCAACTGTAAATCCTTCAGGTGCAAACCAAAGTGTTACTTGGAGTATAACGGCAGGTAGCGAATATGCTTCTTTAGATTCTAATGGATTGGTTTCAGCATTAGCAAATGGTGTTGTTACGGTTAGAGCAACTTCTGTACAAGATACTAATATGTATGATGAGATAGATGTAACGATATCAAACCAAGTTATTCCAAGCACTTGTACATTTTCAGCTTTAGAACTTAGTGGTTTTAATGCAGATGTTGTTGCAGAAGGAACAGGCGGAGATACGGTTGACAAAACTACACATACCGTAGATGCATTTTACACTTTTTATGCTCAGGATTTTGTTCCTTTAAATCCTCATTCTTCAGGAGCTAGTGCAGCTGATTATGGAGGAGGTTTTCCAAATAATGGGATTTTATCTAATACAGCAATTAGCGGTCTTTCTTTCCAATTAGCTGATTTTGGTGCTAACAATGCATTAGTTTTAAGAAATACAGTAACAAATCAAGGAACTTTAACATTAACTACTCCTAAGAGAGCGCAAACAATCTATATTGCAGCTGTTAGAGGTGAAGGAGGATCTACGTCAGCTGATAATCATGATGTAACAACTACAGTTCATTTTTCAGACGGGACTAGTGAAGTTTTTGTATTTCAAGCAACAGCTTGGTGGTTTGATAGTAATCCACCGGCAAATATTGTGATGGCAAATACAGGAGAAGTTTCGAGAAATACAGCAACAACAGGATGGGCTCCTAAAAATGAATTTAGAGGTTTAACAAATACAAATCTTTTTTATAATGAACTAACATTAGATCCTTCAAATTATTCTAAAGATATTGTTTCTATTGATTTTGATAAAGCAGTTACTGCTAATGATGCACATACAACAGCGATATTAGGGATTAGTATTTGTGAATCAAATTATACTTCCGGTGTAACAGGATTCAATTATGATATAATTGCAAATGGTATAGGAGATGCATCGGCTTCTTCAGATTTAGGTTTAGACGAAGTAAATTCAAGAGCTTTAGTTTCTTTGGATTTCCAAGCAATAGCAAGTAATAGTCTTCCTACTTATGGATTACCTGTAGATGGTGTAGTTAATAGTGCTAATACTCCAGGAGTAACATTTCAATTAGCCGATTACTCAGGGCCAAATGCATTATACTTAACTCCTTCCTATGTAACAGGTTCTGTTAATACTCAAAACACAGGAACATTATTGTTTTCTGCAGATAATATAGGTAATATTTATATTTTATCAGCAGCAGCGGGTGGAGGTTCATCTAATTTACCTTATACAGCAGTTGTTAATTTTAGTGATGGAACTTCTCAAACAGCTAGTTTACAAGCAAAAGATTGGTATAGTGGTACAGGTTATGCAATACAAGGAATTGGTAGAGTAAATAGAGCAAATAATAATTTAGAAGGAGATAGCTCAAATCCAAGATTGTATGAAGATACAATCACATTAGATACTGCAAATCAAACGAAAATAATTACAGGAATAACATTTAGCTTTGATGGAGATTCAACTGCTCCTTGGGCAAATGAAATCAGACTAGCCATATTAGCAGTTACAACTACTCAATCAACTTTAAGCTCTGAAAGTTTTAACGAAGTTCAAGATGAGGTTAGTATTTATCCAAACCCTTCAAACGGATTAATTACTATAAAATCTAATTCAGATTTAGAATCAGTTCAAGTATTTAATTCTATCGGACAGGAAGTTCTAATTTCAAAAGGACAAAAACAAGTTGATCTGTCAAATCTACAATCAGGTATTTATTTTATAAAAGTACAGTCAAAAGAAGGAAAATCTTCAGTACATAGAGTAATAAAAGAATAAATTTTACTTGTAAGATTATAAAAACAAGAAATTCATTTTTATGAATTTCTTGTTTTCCATTTTTAACTATAAAACCATAATAAACAAACAATTAAATGAAAACAAAAATTACACTTTTTTTTATTTTGTTCGGCATTTTTAATAACAACCTGAAAGCTCAAAGTTATTCTTATACCGTTTTTAATGAAATTTTATTTTATGATGGTTATGCTGCTGTGGTAAGTGATCCGGTTCCTCAGGATGTTATAAGACATAGTAATGATTTATATGCCAAAAAACTACCGGAATCAGTATTGGCCTCTTTTGGGGATCAGGTTACCGTTAACGTGACCATTAAGGCAGCTTGTGATAATTATGATAGGATAGGAAATGTAAACTTAGCTTTCGTTCCAAAAGGGGAATCTACTTATAATCCAAGCAATGTGCAGAGAATTGAAATAGGTCGATATATAACTCCTTTTATGGATAAAAATGTCAGCCCCACAGAGGTTCCATACACTTATACGGTAGACAATTTAGGTAAAATATTTAAAGATACTGCGATTACATCGACCTACGATATTTGGGTAGAATTAGAATTATTCGGAGTACCTTATGCCGCTAATACACAAATAGCAGGTTGTGCCGGAAGAAATGATGTTTTCTTTGGAACCTTGGAATTTGTTTCTTCAGGGACTTTGACACAAAGTAATCAGACTTTCTTATTGCCTCTTTCAATGAAGGCAAATTTTAATAATTATCAAACAGGAGCAACAGATGCTATCGGAACAACTACAAAAACAATTAGTTTTACCTTAAGTGAACCGATTGATAATGCAAAATTCTATTTGATTACATCAAATCACGGAGCAAATTCAGGAGGAGAAGAATACGTAAGAAGATGGCATTATGTTTATTTTGATGGAACTCAAGTATTGTCATATATGCCGGGAGGAATTTCTTGTGAACCTTATAGAGTATATAATACACAAGCTAATGGAATTTATGGCTCATCTCCACAATCCTTTTTCTGGTGGGTATCTTGGAACAATTGGTGTCCCGGAAATTCAATTCCTATTAGAGAAATTCCGTTAGGGAGTTTAGCAGCAGGAACTCATACTTTTATGATTTCTGTTCCCGATGCACAATTTGCATCACAGCAAGGTAATTTTCCATTGTCACTATACTTACAAGGCGATTATGTCTACCCTGCAGGTTTAGAAGATGTTGATAATACAGATTTTAAAATATATCCTAATCCCGCAACAGATTTTGTAATTGTGGAATCTTCGGAAAAAATTAAAAGTTTACAGGTATTAAATATGTTAGGAGAAAAAGTAGATTATACTTTGATTGCTAATCGTATAGACGTTTCCCATTTAGGTGCAGGAGTTTATTTTATTCAATTGGAATTAGAGAATGGAATTAAAGTTAATAGAAAAGTTTTAAAGAAATAAATTGCTGTAAAACTTAACTGAGATTATTTATGCTTTTCGGATTAAATTTATTTAAAGTGTTATGAAAATGAGAAACAAAATATTTTTTTTAAGTTCGGTTTTGTTTTCACTATTTGTTTCAAACTCTGAATTAATAGCGCAACAATACCAACCTTTACAAATTTCGTCTGGTTTTAATCAAGATGTTATAGCTAATGGAGTAGGATCTCCTTTTAGTTCAAGCTCTTCGGGAATAGATGCCTCAAGTTATGCATTACTTTCGACGGATTATCAGTTTACAGTAGGAGGAACCACTTATTCTAATGCTATTCCTTCTAATGGAATGATAACAAGTATGGATGATGCTAGTTTAACGTTTCAGTTAAATTCTCTTTCAGCTAATAATTCATTGCGTTTAGCAAACCAAAATGATAGTGGTGTTTTAGTAGTTTCTAATCCATTGGCGGCTTTAGGTATTTCGGTGCTTGTTACGTCCGGTGATGGAGCATCTGTAGTTTCAGGAATCATTACTTTTACAGACAATACCACACAAATATTCTCAGGTCTTTCTATTCCTGATTGGTATGGTTCAACAGCTCTACCTACTGCTTTATGGAATATGGGACGTATTAACAGAAATACAGCCACTGTTGAAACACCTACAAATAACCCGAGACTTTATAGATTGGACATAGATTTTAATACAAGTAATTATGGCAAATCTGTTCAGTCAATCCAATTTACAAAGACTTCTTCCGGAGGCGTGGCAAATATATTGGCTGTATCTGCTAGTTTATTAGGAACTTGTCCGCCGCCAATTTCTATTAGTGCAATAAATGGGACTTCAACATCGGCTGATTTTATTTGGAGCTCATTAGGAAGTGAAATCCAATGGGAGATCATAATTCAAGCTGAAGGTTCACCGGCTCCCGGAAGTGGAGTGTCTGGATTACTCGTGAATAGTATGACTTATTTTGCAAATTTTCTTCAACCGGGAATTGGATATGATGTTTATGTAAGAGCAGTATGCTTTGGTAGCGAATATAGTATTTGGTCTGGTCCTTTTAATTATTATACCCCTCCGGCAAATGATAATTGTTCTTTACCAACAACTATACCTGTAAATACAGGTGCTGATTGTTTACAGGTTGTTTCAGGTGCTTTTTTAGGCTCAACAGTTTCTTCTGAACCAAATTATTGCGGAGCTACAAATAATGGAGATTTGTGGTTTGATTTTACAGCAACAAGTGATGTTCAGACAATTTCACTGTCAAATTTTGCTGGGCCGGCTTTACCGATAGTAATGACTGTTTATGAAGGTAATGATTGTAGCTCTCTAACACAAATCTTTTGTAGTTCAGTAAACTATATAACAGCTACTAGTCTTATTGTGGGGCAAACCTATTATGTAAGAACTTCAATTAATTCATCAAATACAGATCATGCTACTACTTTTGATATTTGTGTCAGCACTCCTGATATTACTTCTGGAGATAGTTTAGAATGTTTAATAGAGACAATTAATAGTGATTTTGAAACGCCTGCATTTCCTTCAGGTACAGGATGGTATAATCACAATCAAGTACAAGGATGGAGAACAACTGCATCTGATGAGGTGATTGAAATGTGGAATAACTTTCAAGGAGTAACTGCTTATTCCGGAAATCAATTCATTGAATTAAATGCTAATATGTCTTCAGGTGTTTATCAAGATTATGAAACACCGGTTTCAACGACGTTTAATTTTGGTTTTGCCCATAGAGGTAGATTGGGTACCGATAGTTGTGGTTTGTATGTAGGACCTCCAGGTGGTCCTTACACTTTAATCTTTACTGCATCTACAGGAAATACAGAATGGCAATATTATACAGGTAGTTATACAATACCAAGTGGACAAACACAAACGCGATTCATTTTTGAGGCGATAAGTACAGCAACTGGAGATTTATCTGTAGGTAATTTTTTAGATGCAATATCTTTTACTGCTAATAATGGGATTTTATCAGATAATCCGGTTGTATTGGAATGTGATAACAATACAGCAGATTTAATTTTAGCAGGAGGTGTAGGAACGTGGATAGCGCATTCAGATAATCCTTCTCCAACAGTCATTGAAGGTGTAAATTCGAATACACCTGTAATTACAGGGTTTTTAGAACCGGGAGTTTATAAATATGATTGGACAAATTTGTATTGTTCCACTACACTGGAAATTAATTTTTCAGGAAATAATGTTCCGGCGCCTGAAGTAGAAGACATAACTTATTGTTTAGGGCAAACAGCAGTAGCTCTGGAAGCAGTAGCATTAGAAGGTTATACTCTTAATTGGTATACTGTTGCACAAGACGGAACTCCTTTAAGTGAAGCCCCAATTCCGGATACTTCTGTAGCAGGTACAACTATATATTATGTAAGTCAGTCTTCTGAAGCATCTACTTGTGAGGGACCAAGAGTACCTTTAATTGTGACGGTAAATAATCCGGTATCTTTTACCATTAACGGAGAGTGTGAAGGTGTTAATTATTGGTTAACTGTTGAAGGAGAGTTTTCAGATGCAGTGTTGTATTCATGGACTAATAGCGCTAATATGATTTTGTCTGAAGACAGTAGCTTTAATGTTTCAAGTTACTTAGCCCAAAATTCTGGAATTTCTATCCCTGAAGGAGGAATTACATTTTATTTAGACATAAATGATAATGGATGTGAATCCCAATCGGAATTTACTGTAGAATCAGTTTTTTGTTCAATTCCTAGAGGTATTTCTCCAAACGGAGATGGTTTAAATGATGAATTTGATTTAACAGGAATGAATGTAGACAAACTTTCAATTTATAATAGATACGGTAAAACTGTTTATGAATTTAGTGGAGATTACACAAAAGAATGGAAAGGGCAAACTAATAATGGAAACAATTTACCGGATGCTACTTATTATTATTACATAAAGACGCGTGAAGGAAAAAGCTACACGGGTTGGGTTTATGTAAATAAAGAATATTAATTTTTTTGACAAATCAATAAATGAAAAAAATATTTCTGTTTGTTTTTTTTGCAGTTTCTTACTGGAGTAATGCTCAGTATGCTACAACTCATTACATAGCTCCGTCTCCATGGCAATATTGGAGCAATGCCAATGAAGTTGTAATCTCTACAAGAGAAACAGGAACAATTACTGTAGAATTAAGAAAAAGTAACGGAACTTTAATAACAACATTAAGTGTAACAGCAAGTTCTCCTGTATCTTATAGATTTACAGGAACGGCTTCGTCTTTATCTCGAAACGATCTAGGAATTAATTATTCAGATAGGGGATTGATAGTCACTGCCACAGCACCTGTTTTAGTGAATATGAGAAATATAGCTTCAGATTCATCAGGAACAAGTAATTCAAATATTAAAGGGAATGCCTCTTTAGTAAGTTTTGGAAACGAAGGGAGAGGAATAGAATTTAGATTAGGTTACTATAGAAGTAGTTATACAGGATTAGCAACAGGGAGTCCGATCTATTCTGTAATGGCTACAGAAAACAATACAGTAGTTTCATTAAATGGTACGGTTTTAACAACATTAAATAATGGACAAAGCAGGTTGTTTAATGCGGCGATAGGAGATCTATTAACTGCCGATAAACCGATTGTGGTGAATGTGGGTAGTTATGGTGATACTCCGCAAACTTGTGGGGGAGATGGAGAAGATGGTACGGTAGATCAAGTAGCACCTGTTAGTGTTCTGGGACAGCAATATATTGTGGTTAGAGGAAGTGGAAGTTCTGGAAACGGGAGCAATGACCCGGAACAAACGACAGTAGTTGCTACTCAACCAGGAACTTCCGTTCAGGTTATTCATTATAATTCTTCCGGTTTTCAAATGAGTACGCCTCTTACTTATAATTTAGCCAATGCAGGCAGTTTTCAAACTTTTCATCATGGAGATAGCAGTAATCAATATTCTAGTTCCTTTATTGTTTCAAATAACCCTATTATTGTTTATTCAGGAACGGCTGTTGACTGCGAAACAGATATTTCTACCGTAATGCCTATTGGGGGCTGTTCAGGGAGTACTAATATTATAACTAGAAAATTTATTGATTATTCAAGTACAGATTTACCCTATTTCGGATATATACTTTTGGAGAGCCAAACAGAACAAGTTTTTTTAAATGGACAAGATATAGAAAGTCTAACCGGAAATTCTAGGATTGCTGTAGGAAGTACAGGTTTTTATATGTTAAGGTTTAATAATGATGATATAGGAAATCCGGTAACTATTCAAATACAATCTTTATCTAGACTTACTACTAGTATTGTACAACAAGGTACAGGTTTCTCTATGTCTGGATTTTTTTCTGCTTTCAATGATAGTCCGGATACGCCTACAGAGGTTTCGGTAGATCAATGTTCTACAACATTAACAACTACTCATGGCTTAGATCCTTATCAGTGGTATTTGGACGGACAGTTGATATCAGGTGCTAATTCTGATACTTATGTGGCTACTGAAACAGGTAATTATTCTGTGCAAGGACAAAGAAGCTGCGGGCAAACCCTAACTTCAGCTCCAGCCTATATAGAAGTCAATATCTGTACAGATTTAGCAGTTCAAAAAACAGTGGTTTCTACGCAAAATGATCAGGTTGTTTTTCAGATAGTAGCGTCTAATATCGGAGAAAATGACGATACTAATGTTCAAGTAAGTGATTTACTTCCTACAGGGTATTCGTATAGTTCTTATTCTGCAACTGCAGGAACGTATAATCCGACTACTGGTATTTGGAATTTAGGAACTTTAGCTGTTGGAGAATCCGAAACTTTGACTGTTACGGTTATAATAAATCCAACCGGAGATTATGTTAATATAGCTCAAATTTCAGGAATAAATATTGATATAGATACTTCAAATAATACATCACAAGCAATAGCAACTTATCCGGTGCCTGATATTAGCTTTTCTAAAGAATCTGAATTCTCTGTTTATTACAATTTAGGGGATGTGATTCAATATGAATTAATTGTGACTAACAATGGACAAATGGCAGTGACAAATTTTCAAGTTACAGATACTAATGCTGATACGGGAAGTATAAGCCCTGCCGCAATTTCAAGTATCAATCCAGGAGAAAGTGTTACTGTAACGGCAAGTCATACAGTTACTATGGCAGATATCCAAGCTGGTGAAGTTATCAATCAAGCTTCGCTAACTTTTGCTAATCCTCAAGGAGGAACAATTACGATGTTGTCTGATGATCCGAGTACAGCTAATGCTGATGACCCAACTGTTGTTACTATTCAATATCAAGCAGATCTGGAGGTTGTTAAAACTAATAGTCAGACTATGTATTATGCTGATTCAACAACGATTTATACCATTACTGTAACTAATAATGGTCCAAGTAATGCAACACAAGTAATGGTTTCAGATTTAGTTCCGGGAGGAATAATCAATATGAGTTGGGAAGGAAATGGACAAATCGGTACCGGAGATTTGAATGATACAATACCTGTTTTGTTTGTTGGAGAATCGGTTGTTTATGAAGTTACAGTTGATATTCCTATTCAGTTTACCGGAGACTTGACAAATGTTGTAATAGTTAGTTCTACTGTACCCGATCCTAATCCTGATTGTCCTAGATGTATAGATACAGATATTGAATGTACAGCTATGGGACCAACAGCTTTATCGGCATCAGTCGTTGCCGGTCAATTTTCAAATGAAGCTGTTGTGTCAGTACAGGCATCAGGAGCAGGTAATTTTGTGTATTGGATGGATGAAGGTTTATTGCAATACAATGGTTATTTTACAAATGTTACTAGTGGGGAGCATACTATCTATGTAGAAAGTGTTGATGGGTGTGGAGAGGTTTTAACAACGCAGGTTATAGTGTTAAATTATCCAAGATTTTTTACACCTAATGGGGATGGATATAATGATTATTGGCAAGTAATCGGTTTAGAAAATCAACCTGATGCCAGAACATATATTTTCGATCGATATGGTAAACTATTGAAAGAAATTAGTGTACTTGGGCAAGGTTGGGATGGAATGTATAATGGGCATCAATTACCATCAACTGATTATTGGTTCAAATTAATGTATAGAGATCCGATGACAAATGAGTCTAAAGAATTTAGAAGTCACTTCAGTATGAAGCGATGATAAAAAGAAATTTTAAAAATAGTTTTTATAGTTCTTAAGAAGCAGGTTTATTCCTGTAGAAACAATTTCACCCATGGTATTACATTGCTTAAAATGAATATCGTGGGTGTATTTTTGTAAAGCATATTTTAAGGATTCCACATTTTCTTTCGGAGCAATATCTTCTTTACGCATGATAGTCAAAAGCTTGTTTAAACGATTTTCTGAACCTAAAATGCGCTTTACAGTGGCTGATCGTACTTCTTTTCTATATTGTTCAATAGAATTAGGTTTTAATTTATCCATAACCAATTTGACCATCTGAAAGTTCTCTTTGTAAAATTGTGGAAAATAGATCTTTAAGTTTCCTTCATAAGATTGCTGATCAAAATCAATAGGGCGAATTCTATATACGACATGGTCGAAATCATGAATTGGAATCACAACATAGTTATATGAACGCATATCTCCTAATAGACCTAAAAAGCAGCGTTCGTTAAATTTGACGAACTCTTTAGCAATTTGCGCCTTTTCTAATTCTGTACAATTGGGCAACATTTTTTGTATGAAAACATCGCCGGGAACACCGATAATATGTTCTTCAATTAAAGTGTCTTTGTGAATTAAGAAATTAATACGATTAGGTGAAAGTATTTCTTCTAATTCTAATCCGTAAATGCGGGAAGCATCTGCTTTTTTGATGTAAAAATTAGTGAAATTGTCATTTAATATATTCCGAACTTTTATGCGGAACGGTTTAGAATTACCAAAAGTGCAATAGTCTATTGAGTCAACTGTTAGAAACGGTAATGTTTCCTCATCACCATCAGAATGTAAAAGCGTATAAATTTTGTTTAAGCTGGCTTCAATTTCTGCTCGTTCAAATTCGGGATAATAAACACGTAGCCATAGTGTGTCATTCCCTTGTTCGTCTTCTAGGCTTATATAACCGGAGAAGCGAAGTAAATCATCATACAAAACACGGGTTTGTGTGGTTCTGCCGTACTTTTCTAAATAATGAAAAAGTTCGTCGGAAACCTCATAATTTGGTTTACGAAAATTTATTTTAATATCGTCTGGCTTCATATGTTTTATAAACGTTGGCGAACAGCTTCATATAAAAAAGCTCCGCAGGCAACAGATACATTTAAAGAGGAAATAGTGCCAAACATTGGAAGCTTAGCCTTTTCGTCAACAACTTTTAAAACAGAAGGATTTACACCTTTGTCTTCACTTCCCATAACAATAGCAATAGGTTCTTTAAAATCAATTCCATATAAATTGGTATTGGTTTTTTCAGTAGCGGCAACTGTTTTAATACCGGAAGATTGTAAATGGAAGATAGCATCTTTAACATGGTCTACTTTACAAATGGGAACATTAAAGACAGCACCAGCGCTAGTTTTTACAGTATCTCCATTAACCGGAGCACTTCCTTGTTTTGGAATAATAATACCATTTACGCCGGTACATTCGGCAGTTCGTATAATGGCCCCAAAATTACGGGCATCTGATATACCATCTAGAACAACAAATAAAGGCGTTTTTCCTTCGTCTAAAAGAGAAGTAATTAATTCGTCTAAATCATGAAAGGCAATAGGTGAAATGGTGGCAATGGCACCTTGGTGGTTACGATCGCCTAAGCGATTTAATTTTTCTACCGGAACTTGTGAAAAATTGATGTTGTATTGTTTCATTACTTTTAACAACTCACGCATTAATTCGCCCTGACTGTCTTTTTGAATGAATACTTTATCAATTATCGTTCCTGATTGGATGGCTTCTATAATAGCTCGTATGCCAAATATTTGTTGTGCTTTTTCCATGTGGTAAAGATAAAAAAATCCACCTTAATAAGGTGGATTTTTAAGAATGAGTGTTTAAATGGAATAATTATTAATACACATCCCAAAAAATAGGTGTATCTAGTAAATCACCACCAATTGCAGCTGAAGCCGCAGAGTAATTAGTAAGATTTAACGTTTGTTCACTTAATGGGTATGTATATCTTTTAGGTACTGGTAAACCAGAAACGACTGCTACATTCAATACAGGAGCATCAAATTTTCTATAAACAGACCATCCTTCGAATCCTCTATTGTACATAGCTAGCCAAAATTGGAAACCTATTTTTTCTCTCCATGTTCCTGCTGCAGTAGTATATGCTACAGAAGGGTCAGCCAAATAAGTGGATATTGAGGATGTTGCAACTCCCCAATCTTCCATCGATGCTGTAATTCCTGCATTATAGTGAGATTCAGCTGTGCCACTTACAGAGTAACCTCTTTCAGAAGCCTCAGCTAACATAAATTCTACTTCAGCGTAGTCTAAAATAACACCTCTAAAGTCTTGTTGGTGTATTATTGTACCAATATGTGTATAAGAAGCAAAAGAGTTATTATCACCATATGGGCCTCCAACATAAGTTGATGTGCCTAAATTGTCATCAAAATAAAATTCTCTTCTAGGGTCTGTAAGGGTATTCATGTAATCAACAATTGTATTAGCAGGTACAAAGTCATTTCTATTACTTTGAACTAAATCAAACCAAATAGGATTAGCATTTGTAGCATTAGCTTCATAGGTAATGGTTGCATTGTCTGAATTTGAGGTAAAAACACCATCAGAAAATGCTTCTTCTGCACTTGTTTGAGAAGTTGAAGCTAATGAAGGAACATCTGCAATTCTCATTGCTAATTTTAATTTAAGCGAGTTTGCTAATTTTAACCAACTAGATAAATCTCCTCCATATATAACATCAGCTGTAGAGAAAGGAGAAGATGAACTGTTGTTTAGTGTATAAATTGCAGCATTCAATCTAGTTATCAAATCCAGATATATGGTTTTTGCATCATCATAAGCAGGAGTAAGTTCTTCTTTTCCTTGTAAAGCCTCTGAATAAGGAATATCACCAAATGTGTCTACTAGTTGTTGCCAAGTATACACTTCTAAAACTTCAATCATTGCTTTTTGATTGTCAGATTCTGTTAGACTTTTAGCATCTTTTAGGTCGTATAAAACATCTCTATATAGTTCAGAAAAATGATTAGCAGGTATGTTTCTTGTCGTTAAATCATAATTTGATTCATCTATATAAGTCGTTTCAGTCCAATATTGTGCAAATAATCTAAATACATTAGTATTTACATTAGTGCTTTCCATCTGATCGAATAAACTTTTTGTAGCTGATGTAAATAAAGATTCTGCTGACACAATCGTAGGATTGTTAGGATCTCTATTTAAATCTTCATAAGTATCATCAGAAGCACAACTCAAAACAAGCGCTGATGATAATAAAATTAAATATTTTTTCATAGTGTTTTTTTTAGAATTCTAATTTTAAACTGGCTCCGATTTCTCTTACTGATGGATAAGCTCCTGACTGATAACCTTGAACATTACCTGCGCTTAAACCTGCTTCTGGGTCAGAATAAGGAGTGTTTTTATGGATTATCCAAAGATTTCTTCCAATAATAGAGAAAGTTAAGTTCTGTAAATGTAAACTTTTAGTTATGCTTTCAGAAAATTTATAACCAAATGTTACTTCTCTTAATTTTACAAATGAAGCATCATAAACATGTGCAGCGTTTGGTGTTCTGGCATAACCCCAAGGGTTTGCATAATTAGTAGCACTTGCAACGGTTGTGTTTGGCGTCCCATCGGCATTTACCCCAGGAAGTACAACTCCACCACCTGCAGAAATAGGATCTCTTACAGGATTTCCTGAAGCATTTGTCCCTGCAGTAAAGTCATATAGACCTGTAGCATAACCATACCAAGTATCTAATGAGAATACATCTCCGCCTTTTTGAATATCGATCAAGAAACTTAAATTTAAGTTTTTATATTTAAAGATATTTTTGATACCACCTGTCCAATCAGGGTTAATGTTTCCTATTACATTGTTGTTGGTACTTGTTCGAGCATATTTACCAATCCATGATGAAGACGGAGCATCATCTGCTGTATAAACAATTGGTTGACCATTTTCGTGGTAAACATAGTCACTACCTCTTATTACCCCAAATGGTTCTCCTAAAGAAGCTCCTAAAGATATTCCACCTTGAACATTTGCAAGAGGTATGTATTCAGTTCCTTCAGCTAACCTTGTAACTTTACTTCTGTTTTGAGCAAAATTCACTTTAATATCCCAAGAAAAATCTTTTGTTTTAAGAGGTGTACCATTAAGAATAAGTTCAACACCTTTATTTTCAATATCTCCTGCATTTAAGTAGACATTAGAAACACCTGTACTTGTTGAAACAGAAAGAGGTGTGATTAGATCCTGTGTTTTTCTCTTATAGTAAGAAACATCAAATCCGAATCTATTGTTAAACATTTGAACTTCAAGTCCAAATTCATAATCTTTTGAACGTTCTGATTTTAACTCAGGATTGTTGAAAGTCGATGAGTTTGAGGTACTTGAAGTACTGTTAAATGATGGGTTGATAGTATAAGTACTAAATACATTATAAGGATCTGTATCATTTCCTACTTCTGCATAATTAGCTCTCAATTTACCAAAAGTTAACCAGTTTTGGTTGATTAAGTTTGAGAATACTATACTCGTTGAAATAGATGGATAGTAATAGGTATTATTGTCTTTAGGTAACGCTGAAGATCTATCTCTTCTTAAGGTTGCGTCTAGATAATATGTTCCTTTATAACCAAAGCCAACCTTACCGAATACCCCATCAACTTTTTTTGTATAGTCAACTTTTGAATAATCGGCACTAGTTAATGCGTTTTCAGAATTAGCTAATGTAAACAGACCAGGAATAGAAAGTCCTCCGTTAGTATTTGCTGCTAAAGAATTTAATTTGTTAACTCTTAGATTGAATCCAATTAAACCATCAAAATTAAAATCATTAGTTATATTGTAATTGAAATTACCCATCAAATCATAATTCATCTCAGAGGTTTTTCTATTCGTTACAGCATAACTGGAAACATCAGCAGATCCTACTTCTATTCTTTCTTCTCTTGTTTCAGTGTAGGTGTCATAAGCAAATCTACCAACAATATTGAACCAGCTAGTTACTTCTTGAGTCAATGTGAAGTTTCCTAAATATCTATCTCTACTATCATTTTCATAATTTTTGTATAGTGTCCAATATACGTTGTCAGTATATATAGGAGTTCGTTCGTAAGCAGAAGTTGCATTCCAAGTAATGTTTTGACCTGTACTAAAGAAAGCATTTTTCTGTTCCATTATATCAACATTGGTTTGGAACCATTGACGAAAAGCCTGCATTGGGTTTCTTGAGTCATAACCAGTACCATTTCTACCAAGCCCTTTTGTATTTGTATATGAAAAGTCAACAGAACCTTTAAGTTTTTTAGTGAAGTTATGGCTAGCAGCAAAAGTTAAATTGTTTCTTTTAATCTCACTGTTTGGCATTACCCCTTCTTGTATTTTATTTGTAAAACCTAATCTGAAGTCTCCATCTGTAGAGCTTTTTCCAAATGAAACAGAGTTGGTAGTCGTAAAACCATTTCTCCAAATAGAATTTGGATTGTTTTTAGCGGCTACCCATGGAGTAGCTTGTAGATATGTTGGAAGCTCAGGATATATTGAGTTCCATTGATAAACCATTAAATTCGGGTCAAAGGCAGCACCATATGAAGCATCCTCGGTAAAAGGAACAACTAAATCATCACTACCATCTCCATTAATGTCAAAATAACTGAAATAACCAGAAGGGTCATCATAAAATGGACCATAACCTGCACCATATTTATTTTGATAAACTGGCAATGTCTCTTTATCAACACTACCAACAGTTAGTGAACTTGTTACACTAATTCCAATTCCATTTCCTTTTTTCCCTTTTTTAGTAGTGATAATAATAGCACCATTACTTGCTCTTGAACCGTAAAGAGCTGTTGCTGCTGCTCCTTTTAGAACATTAAGAGATTCGATATCATCAGGATTAATATCCATAGCAGCATTACCATAATCATATCCACCTCTACCAGTTGTTTGATCAGAACTGTTAAAAGTATTGTTTTGTACCGGAGTCCCGTCAATTACAATTAATGCTTGGTTATTTCCGGTAATGGAATTATAACCTCTAATTATAATATTTGTAGAACCACCAACTGTTCCTGAAGATTGTACGTCTAAACCTGCAACTTCTCCTGATAAAGCATCTGCAAAGTTAGTTACCGGTGTATCTGCTACATCATCTCCTTTGACTTCTTGAGTGGCATAACCAAGAGCTTTTTTCTCTCTTTTAATCCCAAGGGCTGTTACAACAACCCCTTCAAGTTCGGCAACATCTTCCTCCAAACTAACATTTAGAGTTTCGGTTAATGCTACGGCTTCTTTAGTTTTCATACTGATATAACTAAATGTTAGTATAGCACCTTCCTTGACTTTGATTTTGTAGTTTCCGTCAAAATCAGTCTGGGTTCCATTTGAAGTTCCTTTTTCTAATACACTAACGCCAGGTAGAGGAACTCCATTCTGGTCGCTTACTGTACCGGAAACTGTTTTAGACTGAGCAAAAATAAATTGCCCAACAAACACAACTACGAGTGTGAGTAAGATTTTAAACTTTGATTTCATTTTGAATAATTTGAATTAGTTGTGTCAAAATTCTTAAAAAAAGATACAAAAACCTAATATTTTGTTAACTTTTTTAAAATATAATGTTAAAACAAGGTTTTGAAGCTAAGATGTATAATGGAATTGGAGAGCTTTATGGTCTGTTCTTTTGTTGAGCCATTAGCGTAAATCAAGCTAAAAAGGCCATTTTCTGTAGCAAGTCCAAAACCGAAACCTAATCCTAAAAGGTTTTCTCTGATATTAGCTGTTTTGTCTTGCATATAGCCATAATCCATAATAGAATTGATATATAAATTTGAAGCTAAAATATATCGATATTCTGTAAAAATACCGGAAAATAAACTGGCTTGTAACGTGTTTTCCCTAAAGCCGCGAATGGAATTAATACCTCCAAACCGGAATAATTCGTTGACAACATAATTATCGCTGTCGAGGTAAAAAGTTTGGTTTTTTAGATTGATGCTGTTTTTGTCGTTAATGTAAAAATTATGACTAATTTCCATTTGCCCCAAAACCTGACTTGTTTTTTGTGCTGTTAAAGTTCTGTTTCCTATTCCGGTTTTGAGGAAAAAATTCGTTTTTTCAGGAAATAGCAAGGAGTTTCTATCCCTTTTAATATATTCAAAACTTAAGGTGTAAAATTTGCTGTTGAAATTTTGTAGCGATACGGAATTAACATTTTGAATATCAACGGAATTGGTGCTTTGGTAGCCTAAGAAAGCTTTTTTGTTATAGGAGAAGTAGTAACCGATATTTAAATCTAAATTGGTGTTTTGGAAGGTACTATCCTGCTTAAAAATCTTTAAATTTCCTTTTAATCCAAAAGCAGTTTTGAATGCATAGGGAATCTCTGTTCCTAAATTAAATGACGTTTGTTGATTACCATCGTTTCGCCAATAAATGTTGAATTTTTCGCCGGAATTAAAAATGTTCTGTAAAGCAAGATCCAGATAGCCGTTAAAAACAATTTTACTGTTCTTGGCATCGTTGGCAAAGCCAATGAAACCATCAAATTTATTGGGTTTGCTTTTTTCTATGTAGGCATATACTTTAGTGCTGTCTTTAGTTAATAAGATTTCCGGATATTTGGTCTGATTTACAAAAGGAAATTCAGAAAAATCATTGTAAATCTCATCTACCAATTCTTGATTAAAATCTCTTTTTTTTAGTTTTTTATTCCAATTATGCCTGATGTTAGTTGGAAATTTATCATAACCTACAATTACTAATTCATTGAAAATCCTCTTGGAGCCACTATTAAAATATAGAGTTGCCTGTAATTTATTTTCTTTAGAATTGATATTTTTTAATTGCAATTTTGCTAAAGCATATCCGTTTTTTTCAAGAAGACTTAGTTTGTTATTCATCCAATTTTCAATTTCAGAAGTAGCAATTGTAAGGGTGTCATTTGTTTCGTGAATGAGTGTTTTTTCTACACTTGAAAGTTTTTGAAGATTAATATTAATTTTGGTTACTGCTTGCCCCAACTGGTAAACAAATAAGAAAGTGCTGTCGTTAACTTTTTTTTGTTCTAAAAGTTCTTTTTGAAAGTAACCCAAAGTGTTTAATTTTTGTTCAAAAGAAGATTGAAATTCCACTATTTCACTAACTTTTTTAAATTCTTTGGGATATCCAATGCTGTCAATTGTTTTGTCTTCCGTTACATTTTGCCCTTTGATTTTTAAAAAGAAATTTTGGGCAAAACTAACTTGCAATAGTAAAAATGACAGAAACAGGAAAATCTTTTTCATACTGTAAAGAAACGAAATAGTTGTGTATTTCGTATAAAAAAAAGAAGCACCCTAAGGTGCTTCAAACTTATAAAACTAACCCAAATTTAGTCTTTAATCAGTTTTTTGATAATGGATTTATTTTCTTTAGTAATATGAATCAGATAGATTCCTGACTTTAGATTACTAATGTGGATAACATCGTTTGCTAAAACATTATTTTGTTTTAAAATACATTGACCTGTAATTGAAAAGATTTCAATTGAATCAGCTGATGAAGAAATCGAGAACGTTTCTTTTGCAGGGTTAGGGTAAAGTGTTAATTCATTTTCCAGATCAAAAGAACTAGCTGCTAATGTTGCCGGTTGATTTCCATAAATTTTGAATTGTCCTGAAGGAACAAAAATCTGAGCAGATGTGTTAGTAACTGTTATAGGGGTATTATCCATCAAATCATACCAAGTTCCTGTGTAAGGAAAGTCAGGCGTTACATTTTGATCAGCAACAGAGAAGTTTGCTAGAACTACTACATTTTTCAAGCTGGTAGAAGGTAAACTATTATCGTATATGTAAATACGAGGTTTAATAAGATTAGCATCAGGACTAATGGCGTAGTCACCGTTAAAAACAGGTTCTGTAGTCTTTAACTGAATTAATTTAGCATATTTAGTATAAATAGAACCTCTAATCGGATCATTTAGCCAATCTTCAACCCATTGTGGTTGCGGTTTGGTATCTAATTTACAGTCACCTGAGATAGCATCACTATCACTATTGATACTTCCGTCATTACACGTAAAGATAGAATCGTCCATTCCTAACTCTTGAAAGTGCCAAATCATTTTAGGACCTGGTACTAAAATACTAATTGCACCTAATGATGCCATTCTATTTAGAGCATTTGTTAAATTTCCTTGAACAGGGTAAGATCCGGCTCCATTTCCATAGGTGAAAGCTTCATACATTAGGCGGTCTTTATCATGACTTTCTGGATAGCCTAACAAACGTTTGCCAGAAAATCCACGGCTTACATACCCCATTCGGGTAATATCAGCATTAGAGGAGTATCCCATTGCCAGTTGTTTATAATTGGCAAACATTTCTCCCCACATCATAACACCTTTACCTTCATTTAAACGATAGTTGGCCCATTGCTGTTCTTCTGTATCTGTTCCCAAATGTTCAAAGATCACATAATGATCCGGGTCAATACTCCATGAAAAATCAGCATAATCTTTAAGAATATCTACACGATCTTGTTGATAAGCATTGGTACAAGTTTCATCACTGGCTGTACAAGCTTGTGTGAAGCCTTTAGTTAAGTCCCAACGGAAACCATCAATTTTAAATTCTTCAATCCAATACTGAACCGTTCTTTTTACGTATTCTTTAGTATAGGTAGAAGCGTGGTTAAAATCTTCACCAACACTATAGGAATGTCTAGCAACAGTATTAAAATAAGGATTGTCAGTATTTGGGCTACCCCAACCGTCACCATCAGGATCATTCATCCACATGCGAACCATAGGGTTTCTGCCGAAAGCATGGTTAAAAGCAATATCCAAAATAACGGCTATTCCGTTTTGATGACATAAATCAATAAATTCTTTTAGTTTATCAGATGTTCCGTAGTATTTGTCTAAAGCCATGTGAAAAGCCGTATTATAGCCCCAACTTTCATTACCTTCAAATTCCATAACCGGCATTAATTCAATAGCATTGACACCTAAATTTTTGAAATAATTTACTTTATTAATCAAATCCTGATAGTTTCTATCGGCATCAAAATCACGTACCAGAACTTCGTAAACCACTAAATTGTCTTTAGAAGGTTTCGTGAAGTTTGTTACTTGCCAGTTATAAGGAGTTTGTCCGGTTTGAAGAACAGTAACTTCTCTTTCTTGTCCGTCTGGATAGGCATAAGTTGTTGCCAAGTCAGGAAAAGAACCAGAAGGAATATAAGGATCGTCATAAGGCGATAAAACTAAAGTTGAACAAGGATCAGCCGTTTTGACTAATACTTGAGAGTTAGCCGTAGGAGTTGTATCGAATACCCAATATTGGTAAGTATACACTTGACCGGGAGTTAAACCGGTTAATTCAATCCAGAATTTATCTGATGAAGGGTCTTTTTTCATGGCATAAGCTGAAGAGGGCTGCCAGTTGTTGAAGCTTCCGGCTACATAGATAAAGTCTTTTCCCGGTGCATTTAAAACTAAAGTTGCTTTTGTATTGTCACTAGTATCATAATTAATACCGATTACCGCATTTGTAGGAAGAATTTCTGAAATTATTCCGGGATTAACAACAACGGAAAAATATTTAGACTGTGTAACACCACCTTGTGTGATTTGTAACTCATAGTTTTTATTAGTAGTGATATTGTTGTCAGAATAATTATAAGTACTTCCGGTAAAGGTATTGATAATAACCCCGTTAGCTAATAAGGAGTAATCCGCATTTCCGTTAGTATTAGAAGCACTGATAGCCAAATTATCACCTGAATTCAGAATTGTTGTACTATTTTCAGAAGGGGAAAGTAAAGTAGATTGAAAAGAACCTACATTAATTTCTAAATCTACTGTTTGTTGCGTTCCGTCGGCACTTCTTAAAACAATGTTGATTTTAGATATGGTTCCTGAACTTACAGTATAGAAATTTTCAATAGTAGGAGTTAAATCCAATTTATAGGTATTTCCGGAAACTAAAGTTAGGGCAGGTTGTGCAGTATTATCTCCCCAGTTTCCAATCACGTTTTGCCAAGCATTTCCATTTAATGTTACTCCTGTATGGGCATAGATGGTTCCTGAATACGAAGCCAAACCGGTTCCTGTTTTGTCAAATAACAGAGTTGCAGATTGGTTTTGGTCAGGATTGGTTCCTCCCTGCCATGAGAGCTGTGCAAATGAAATGGCTGTGATACAAAAGAAAAAATAGGTAAAGATTTTTTTCATTTCTTATAGTTTAAAAAGGGCTAACCAAAAGTTAGCCCTTATATTTTTATTGTGGAGTTAAAGTATAAGTATACTCTCTTGGATTACTTAGGTTAAGTTCTACTAGGTAAGTTCCAGTCCCTGGACTTTCAAAGTTAACTGTTCCTCCATAAGACATTTCTTCTCCTGCGTATTCATTACCACTTGCATCTGATCTATATGGTCCAAGGTTGATGTCCCAAGCATTATTAGCTCTAAACTTAAATTGACCAGTAGTCAGAGTTACAATTCCTTCCCATTTTTTTGTAGAAGTGTTGTAAGTTAGAGGAGTACTATTGTCCCATGAACCTGTAGCATCTCCTATAATTCCCCAAGTTGTTGAAGTTGCTGAATAAGTTAAACCATCAGGATTTTCTGTTGTTATGTCTCCTGTGTTTGCTTTGATTCTATAATATCCTGCATTTATATCTATGTTGACTCCTGAAGAGGATAAGATTGAAAAACTACCACTTTGATCATCACCAAAATTAGTGCCATTCCAATCTGCTTGGGTTGAAAATTTGAAGCCTTGATTTGAATCTAAATTGTGATCTTGGATTGAATTTATATAAACATAACCTTCAAAGTCTGTTTTTCCAAAGTCAGATGCAGCCAATTGAGGCGCAGTACTATGATCCCAATTGTTTCCATAGTTAGAATCTGTTTGAAAACCTCCTGGCATCCATATTTTTGGTAAATCAGTAGGAAATGGAGTAATAATAATAGTTACAATATTAGAAATCATCGGCGAATAGGCAGTGCTACTACCTCCAGCAGAAGAAACTACTCTTATATCAAAACTACGCGCTTCATAAGGAGTAGCGCCTAAAGCAATACAAGCATTGTTTAATGTTTCTACTGTAACTGGTGCCTGAAGATCGCCTGAAGTTCCTCCTAATACTTGAGCGTTAGAAAAATCGCCTCCGGTAAGATCCATTTCAACGGAATAGTTTATTGCTACATTACCGTTGTAATTAGCTGCTGTCCAAACGAAACGTTCTGCTAGTGCATCCATATTTTCAGGAAGTAATGTGTAAGTATTTCCATCTTCAGGAGCTGTTAAAATAGGAGCGTCAACACCTTGTATAACAGGTCTGTCTTGTACATCGTCAGTACTACATGAGATAGCAAAGACACTTAATAAAACAAATAATGATTTAACTATATTTTTCATATATCTTTAATATTAAATTAATAACCAGGATTTTGAATTAAATTCGGATTTACAATAATTGCATCTTGTGGTATAGGGAATAATTTTCTGTAAGAAGGAATTGGTGCGCCATTGGCGACATTTCCTTTCCATGGCCATAAATAAGAACTTCCACTGAATTTTCCGAAACGGATCAAATCAGTTCTTCTGTGTCCTTCCCAATGTAATTCTCTTGCACGTTCATCTAAGATAAAATCTAAGTCCATGTCAGAAGTTGTAATGTTTCCGGAAGTGTTTCCGTAAGCTCTTTCTCTTAAGTCATTGATATATCCCACAGCTGTAGCGGCATTACCACCACCACCTCTTAAAAAACATTCTGCATACATAAGATAAGCATCAGCTAATCTGAACATAGGGTAGTCTGTATCTACAAAATCTCCAGAAGAATCCGATCCTTGATTACCCATGCTGTCTACATTTTTCCATTTAGCGATTGCATAACCATCGGTAAAACTTCCCACATCGTTAATCTCTAATGATTGACCTGAAGTGTAGAATTGTTTTCTGGTATCATTATCCATTCCGTCAAATTTTTCAACAAAAGCGGAAGTAGTTCGCAATCCAGCCCAACCACCGTTAATACCGAATTCAGAAGCATCCATGCTACCTCCAACCGGAGCATGTGTCAGGTAAGTTGTACCTCCGTATGTTTTAGTGTGTAAGCCATCAAATGCTACAGCAAAGATGAATTCATTTTGAGCACCATTTGTGTCATTATCTGCAAGGAATAGTTGTGAATAGTTGTTATGTATAGAATAACTAGTTTCATTGATTACTTTATTTACATAAGTATAAGCATCCTGAGTTCTGTCTGTTCCTACATAAACTTGAGCATTTAAGAACAGTTTTGCTTTTAACATCCAATCGGCAGCTTTATCAACTCTGAATTGTTCATTGCTGTTAGGTTCTTTTAAATCAGCTTCCATTTCGGTTAATTCACTTTCGACAAAATCAAATAATTCTTGTCTGCTGGCATAGTTAGGTAAATAGTATTGTGTCGGGGAATCTTCAGTAGTTAAAGAAGCTCCGCCGAATAAATCAATAATATGCCAGTAGCTTAAGGCTCTTAAGAAACGTGCTTCAGCTCTGAATGTTTTAATATCATCTCTTAAACTTCCTGTTACACCTCGGCTGTCAAGTTTCTCATCAGTAGTTTGTCTTAAAAACTCATTACAATTAGTAATTTGATAAGCTAATCTGTAAAAAGTTGCTTTTACAAAACCGTCAGAAACAGTCCATGTGTGCCAATGAAAATCTTTTATAGTAGCATCATTCCATGCTATGATAGCTTCGTCTGTAGTTAATTCCTGAAAATTCCAAAGGTTTCTGATATAAGAGCTAAATCCCTCATCAATACCCGCAACGTCTCCCTGTCCGGCAGGTCCTTGTTGACCAGTCGTTGCAAGACCAGCGTAAAGTTTAGCTAAAAAGCTTTTATATGAGCTTGGGTCTGCAAATAATTCATCTGCTGTTTGTTCAGTTCCTTCAGGTTTAGTGTTTAATTCGTCAGTACAAGAAACAGTAAGGAATATGAATAACAAAGAAGATAAGCTTAATAGTTTTAATTTTAAATTCTTCATAGTAATTTTTTTAAAAGTTTACATTTAAACCGAATGTGTACATTCTAGGTCTTGGGTAAATTGTATTGTCAATTCCTCCATTTACCTCTGGGTCAATCCCTTTATAATTTGTGATTAAGATCAGATTTTGTCCTGCTAATGATAATCTTGCATTCGCCTTTGAACCTAAGAAATTTTGGAAATTATAAGCAATAGTCAGGTTATCCATTCTTATAAATGAAGCATCTCGTATGTAATAATCTGATAAATAACGTTCTGATCCTGAGTAGCTAAAATTAGTATTCAGTACTTCTGTCGTAGCATTTCCTAAGTCGGTGTCTCTGATAAGAATTTGGTTGCTCCACCCTAAGTTTGAATCAACATTATAATAATTATAATTACCCCAACTTCCTCTCCAAGACATAGCTAAATCCCAGTTTTTGTAGCTTAAATTAGTATAGAAGCCGTAGTATACATCAGCTTGTGGTTTTTTATAGAAATAACGGTCATCAGTAGTTATTTGTCCGTCGCCGTTTCGGTCTACAAATACACCGTCAATTGGTTGTCCATTTGAATCATAAGCTTGTTCATACACATAATAAGCATTTGGAGCGTAGTCAACCTGTATTCTTTGTACCTGGTTGTCAATACCTCCCGTAATACCTCCGGTTGAGATTCCAAAGTCAGGAGCTCCGTCAATTAAACCAGTTACTTTAGAGTTTTGTAGCGTCATGTTACCTCCTACAGTAAAGTTCCAATCATCGGTGCTAACAACTATAGCTTCTAAAGCCATTTCAATACCTTGATTCTTTGTTTTACCTATATTGTAATAATCATAGTTAGAAAAACCATAGAATGCAGGGTTAGGAACATATGCAATTAAGTCTTTTGTTCTTTTTTCATAGAGGTCTACACTACCCGTAATTCTGTTTCTGAATAAACCAAAATCAAGACCAATATTTCTGGTTTCAGTTTGTTCCCATTTCAAATTAGAATTGTAGGCTTGTGGTCTTACTGTTGTGTAAAAAGTGTCTCCTATTTGGTACTGAGCTTGGTTATCAGAGCTAAGGTAAGTAGGTAATGAAGGGTACAATTTTCCTATGTCTTGCTGTCCGGTAATACCCCAACCTATACGAAGTTTTAGTGAAGAGATAGCAGAAACATTTTCTAAGAACTTTTCTTTATCAATTTTCCAAGCTAAAGCTGCTGATGGGAAATTACTCCATCTGTATGCAGGAGCAAATCTTGAAGTACCGTCTCTACGTATAGTAGCTGTTAATACATATTTATCATAAAAGTTGAAAATACCTCTAGCAAAGTAAGATTGTAGATTATAACCGGTTTTAGTAGCTGGTGTAACAGATTCAACTCCGGCAATATTTACGGAGTAACCACCGTTGTTAATGTAATCAAAATTTTGATAGTTATATCCGGCAGTTAACTCTACAGAACCTTTAATTGCATTAATATCTTTATGATAGTTTAAGTATAGATCCATTAATCTATTTTTACTATCATTTGTGTAATCATATTCAGCTGAAGCATTAGTATAATAATAGTTACTGTCATATCCATAACCACCGTAGCTTCTACCTGTTGTATAGTCATAGCCAAAATTGGCAACAGCTTTTAAGTCTGGAAAGAAATGTAATTTGTATTCAGCTTGAATATTTCCTAAACTTCTGAATGCTGTTCCGTAATTATGTGATTGATTAATTAAAGCTACAGGGTTTCTACTGGCTAGTTGTTGATTCCATTCGAAATAAGAACCATCTGTATTATAGATATTTTGTGTCGGGTCGAAAGCTAATGAAGATCCGATCGCACTTCTTTCACTGTAGTTATTACGCATGGAAGAAGTTTTATTATTAGCTTCAATTTTTAAATGCTCGTTAAAGAAGTTACCTACTAAAGAAGCACTGGTTGTTGCTCTTGTGAAATTGTCTTCCTTTAAGATACCATCCATATCCGTAAAACCGGCTGAAGCTCTGTACGTGATATTGTCACTGCCTCCTGATAAAGAGATGCTGTGATCAGTACCAATTGCATCATGGTAAATTTCTTTCTGCCAATCAGTGTTAGCTGTACCTAAAAGAGCTTGTTGGTTAGTGTTACCATAAGTATTAACATAATTTCTTAATTGGTCACCACTTAAAACATCTACTTTTTTTGCAATGCTACTATAAGAAACGTTTCCACTATAATTAATTTTCAATTCTCCACTCTTCCCTTTTTTAGTAGTAATGATGATTACACCATTTGAGGCTCTTGAACCATAGATAGCAGTAGCTGATGCGTCTTTTAAAACGGTAACACTTTCAATATCGTTTTGGTTGATAGAAGCTAAAGGGTTTCGGCCTCCTGTATTGTCTGCCGCAACCGGGACTCCGTCAATTACAAATAAAGGGTCATTATTTCCACTTAAAGAAGATCCCTGACGAATTCTGATTGTTGAACCCTCACCTGGTGCACCGCCGCCATTGGTGATCTGAACCCCGGCAACTTTCCCTTGTATCATTTGGTCAGCAGCAACTACCGGTCCTTTAACAAAGTTTTTTTCAGTAACGGTGCTTACAGAACCTGTAGCATCTTCTTTCTTAACAGTACCATAACCTATAACAACTACATCTTGAAGTTGTTGAAGGTCTTCTGTCATGGTAATAGTAACATTATTTTGACCTGTATAAGTATAAGTTACTTCTTTAAAGCCAATGTACTTCAAAATTAAAATGTCATTTTTTTTCAGATTGTTTAAGGTAAAGTTTCCGTCAAAGTCAGTTGTAGTACCATTTGACGTTCCTTTTACTAAAATGTTTACACCGGGTAATGGCTGTTGCGAACCACTATCTAAAACAACCCCTTTTAAGGTGTTCTGTGCAAACATACTTATGGGTAAAATAAGTAATAAAAGTAATAACTTTTTTTGCAGTGTTTTCATACAAAAATATTAGGTTAAACGATTGCTTTTTTTCGCTTATATTTCACTTCTAGTGTTAAAATTATGTAAAAAAAACGTTTTGTCAAGTGAAATTCGATTAACAACCTTTCGAAAACGTTTTCGTGTTGAAAACTTTAATAAAAAGCTTGATTTTTGTGTGTAAAATTGTGATAGTGAAAAATATAGATTACATTTATTCAAAATTTATTACTTGTCAATAAAAAACCATGAGACGAAAAGTTACCCTAAAACAAATCGCTAAAGAATTAGATGTTTCAGTATCAACGGTTTCAAAATCTTTGCGAAACAGTCCTGAAATAAGTGAAGATACTCGTCTGAAAGTTCAGGCTTTCGCAAAACTATATAATTATAAACCTAATAACATTGCTTTAAGTTTAAAAAATAAAAAAACTAAAACTATAGGTGTAGTAATTCCTGAAATAGTACATCACTTTTTTGCGACAGTTATTACAGGTATTGAACAAGTAGCCAATGAACAGGGATATAATGTTATTATCTGTATGTCTAATGAGTCTTTTGACAAGGAAGTGATTAACCTTGAAATGTTGGCTAATGGAAGTATTGATGGTTTTATTATGTCACTTTCTAAAGAAACGCAACAAAAAGCAGATTACCATCATATAATGGAGGTGATGAATCAAGGTATGCCGGTAGTGATGTTTGATAGGGTGACCAATGAGATTTTTACAGATAAAGTAATTATTGATGATTTTTCGGCAGCTTTTGATGCAGTTTCGTTTTTGATTGAAGGTGGTGCTAAAAAAATAGCATTACTTACAACGGTAGATTATGTTAGTGTCGGGAAGTTGAGGACAGATGGCTATGTGAAAGCATTACAAACTCACGGAATTGAAGTTGAGGATAAATATATTGTTAAGATTGAAGATATTGATAATTGCGATGCTAAAATTCATTACCTATTAAATAATGAGGAAGTAGATGCTGTTTTTGCTGTTAATGAATTATTCGCAGTTGTAGCTATAAAAATAGCAAAAAGCTTAGCCATTAATGTACCGGAAGATTTGGAAGTAATAGCATTCACAGATGGAATTATTTCTAAGTATTCAACACCAACAATCACAACAGTCAGTCAGAACGGCATTAAGATGGGAAGAAAAGCAGCTCAAATGTTGATAGAAAGGCTGGAAAATGAAGAAAATTATGACGTTGAAGAAGAAATTATAGAACAATACAAGACTGAAATTATTGAAACCAATTTAATTTTACGAGATTCTACGAAAACGAAATAGTTTTTGTAAATATCAGTTTTTCAGTATTTTACGTTTATTTTGGTTTCGTGTAATTGAAATATTTTATCTTAATACTAGTTTAGCAATGAGCTAAAAAAATAAATTTGTGACATCAAAGCTTATACTTCACTTCTATATTTTAAGTTTTGATAAGCATTTATAACGCTTATCGTATTGAACCGATAAATTATTTACGATAATGGAAAAGCGTAAGTTAAGTTTCTGGGAAATTTGGAACATGAGTTTCGGTTTCTTAGGAATTCAAATGGGGTTTGCTTTGCAAAATGCAAATGCCAGCAGAATACTTCAGATTTTTGGTGCCGATGTCCATGAGTTATCATGGTTTTGGATTATTGCTCCTTTGATGGGATTAATTGTTCAGCCTGTGATTGGTCACTATAGTGACAATACTTGGTCGAAGTTCGGACGAAGAAAACCTTATTTTTTGACAGGAGCGTTGTTAGCTTCAATAGGACTTGTGTTAATGCCGCAAGCTGAAATTTTTATTGCATTTATGCCGGCCCTATGGGTAGGAGCAGGAATGTTGATGATAATGGATGCTTCATTCAATATTGCCATGGAACCTTTTAGGGCATTGGTTGGAGATAATCTTCGAGCAGACCAACATACATTAGGGTTTAGTGTTCAAACTGCCTTAATAGGTGTAGGAGCTGTAATTGGATCTTTGTTGCCTTATGTTTTACACAATTGGTTTGGTGTTAGTAATCAATCAACAGAATCGACAGGAGTGCCTTTAAATTTGATTTATTCTTTTGTCATTGGTGCAATTGTTTTAGTCGTAACAATTTTAATTACAATTTTTACAACTAAAGAGTATTCACCGAAAGAATTGATGCAGTTTCAAGACGAACAAGAACATCAAAATGCATTGGAGGAAGATGTAAAAGAAGCTAAACTTTCTGATATTTTTTCTGATTTTGCTAAAATGCCGGAGACAATGCGCCAACTAAGTTGGGTGCAATTCTTTTCTTGGTTCGGGCTATTCGGAATGTGGGTCTTTTCCACGCCGGCTATTGCTCAACACATTTACGGATTAGCACCTGAAGATACAAAAAGTGCTGATTTTCAAAATGCAGGAGACTGGGTAGGGATCATATTCGGTGTTTATAATGCGGTTTCAGCGGTTATTGCTTTTGCACTCCCACTTATAGCGAATAAAATAGGTAGAAAAAAGACTCATGCTGTATCTCTTGTTTTAGGAGGTATCGGGTTGATATCCATGTATTTTATGCCTAATAAAGAATCACTTGTTTTTTCAATGGTCTTGGTAGGAGTAGCTTGGGCTAGTATTTTGGCTATGCCTTATGCTATTTTAGCAGGATCAATTAAACCTAAAAAGATGGGGGTTTATATGGGGATTTTTAATTTTTTCATTGTTATTCCTCAAATTATTAATGCTTTAATCGGAGGACCGTTAGTTAAATATGTTTACCACGATCATGCAATTTTTGCTATTGTCATGAGTGGTGTAAGTTTTTTGATAGCAGCGGTTTTAGTTTTGAAAGTTAAAGATATTAAAGGCGTTTAAAATGAAACAAAAAACATTCATATTTGACCTAGATGGAGTTATAGTTGATACTGCTAAATACCATTTTATAGCTTGGCAAAACTTAGCCAAAAGTATTGGAATTCAGTTTACGCATGAAGACAACGAACAATTAAAAGGAGTTAGTCGAGTGCGTTCATTGGAATTGATACTGGAATGGGGAAATGTTCAGGCAAACCAGGAACAGAAAGAACTTTGGCTGGTACAAAAAAACGAAGAATATTTAGCCTTCATTGAAAAAATGGATGAAACAGAAGTGCTGAAAGGCGTGGTCAACGTATTGGATTTTTTAAAACAAAATCAGCAAAATATTGTATTAGGATCGGCGAGTAAAAATGCTAAACCCATTTTGGAAAAAACCAACCTGCTACACTATTTTGATGCTATTGTAGACGGAAATGATGTGACCAATGCTAAACCGGATCCCGAAGTGTTTTTGCAGGGAGCCAAAAAAATGAATGCGGTTCCGACAGATTGTATTGTGTTTGAAGATTCAGTTGCCGGAATTCAGGCTGCTAATATTGCGCAAATGACCAGCATAGGAATCGGAGAGGTAAATGTCTTGAATGAAGCACAATATTGCTTTCAGGATTTTACACAAATAAGTGAAGATTTTTTAAAAGAACTAATTAAAAAATAATGCTTTTGTTCTAAAAGCATAGTAATAATATGAATCAAGATTATATAGTACCGGATAATTGGTCGGTTATAGAAGAAGGATTTGAGCCGGCTCATGTACGTTCCTCAGAGAGTTTATTCAGTTTAGGAAACGGAGCAATGGGGCAACGCGCTAATTTTGAAGAAGATTATTCAGGAAGTACTTTTCAAGGAAGTTATATTGCCGGAGTGTATTATCCTGATAAAACCAAAGTGGGTTGGTGGAAGAACGGTTATCCCGAATATTTTGCCAAAGTCTTAAACGCACCCAATTGGATTGGAATACAAATAGAAATTGACGGAGAAAATTTGGATTTGAAAACTTGTAAATCAGTTGCCAACTTCCGTCGCGAATTGAATATGAAAGAAGGTTGGTACAAACGTTCTTTTCAGGCAGTTTTACCAAACGACGTAGAAATTCAGGTTAATGTTTTGCGTTTCTTGTCTTTAGAATGGAATGAAGTCGGAGCGATTCGTTACCAAATTACGCCACTGAACAAGTCGGTTAATGTAACTTGGAAACCGTATGTAGATTCAGGAATTGAAAATGAAGATACTAACTGGGAAGAAAAATTCTGGAAAGTTGATGCTATAAAACAATATGAAAATGCAGGTTTTATCCAGTCACATACTTTGAAAACTAAATTTGAAGTAGTCACTTTTATGGACAACCAGGTTTTTCTTGATGGCGAAAATCTGAACTTGCAACCTGTTGCAGTTACTCAGGAAGAAGCAAAAGTGCAGTTGAGTTATAATGTTTCGGTCGGGCAAAACCAAACGGTTGTTTTGCAGAAATTCGGAGGTTATGTGACGTCTATGAATCATGCGGTTGAAAATTTATTTGCTGCGGCGCAAAACGCTATTGATAAAGCCAACGAATTAGGTTTTGAAACTCTTTTGTCAACTCAAATTCAAGATTGGGATAAAATTTGGCAAATGAGTGACATTACCATTGAAGGCGATGTGAAAGCCCAGCAAGGTATTCGTTTCAATATTTTCCATTTGAACCAAACGTATTCAGGGAAAGATTCGCGTTTGAATATTGGTCCAAAAGGTTTTACTGGTGAAAAATACGGTGGTTCAACCTATTGGGATACGGAAGCCTATTGTATTCCGTTTTATATGGCAACCAAAGATCAAAATGTAGCTAGAAATTTATTGGCCTATCGTTACGATCAATTGGATAAAGCGATTGAAAATGCTGAGAAATTAGGTTTTTCAAATGGAGCAGCTTTGTATCCGATGGTAACCATGAATGGAGAAGAATGTCATAACGAATGGGAAATTACATTCGAAGAAATCCATAGAAACGGAGCTATAGCTTTTGCTATTTTCAATTACACGCGTTACACGGAAGACGAAACGTATATTCCGGAAAAAGGATTAGAAGTTTTAATTGGAATTGCACGTTTTTGGCATCAAAGAGCAACGTATTCTACCCATAAAAATAAGTATGTGATTTTGGGCGTAACTGGTCCAAATGAATACGAAAATAACGTAAACAACAATTGGTATACCAATTATATTGCGAAATGGTGTATTGATTACGCTGTGGAACAAATTGAAAATGTTGCTGGTAAATTCGGAACCGATTATACCCGAATTATGAATAAGGCAAAATTGTCGCAAACTGAAATTTCAGAATGGAAAAAAGTGGCCGACAATATGTATTTTCCTTATTCGGAAGAATATGGTGTGTTTTTACAACAAGATGGTTTCTTAGATAAAGAATTGGTTACTGTTGCTAATTTAGATAAAGCGCAACGACCAATTAACCAAAAATGGTCTTGGGATAGAATTTTACGTTCGCCTTACATCAAACAAGCCGATACATTGCAAGGGTTCTATTTCTTTGAAGATCATTTTACCAAAGACGAATTGAAAAAGCATTTCGATTTTTACGAACCATTTACGGTTCATGAAAGTTCGCTTTCGCCTTGTGTGCATTCCATTCAGGCTGCCGTTTTGGACAGAATGGAACAAGCCTACACGTTTTATTTACGAACATCTCGTTTGGATTTGGACGATTACAACAAAGAAGTACACGAAGGTTTACACATTACATCAATGGCAGGAACATGGATGAGTATTGTAGAAGGTTTTGGAGGAATGCGCGTGAAAAACGGAACGCTTTCTTTTGAACCAAAAATTCCTTCGGAATGGCAATCGTATTCTTTTAAAGTTAACTTCAGAAATCGTATCTTTAAAGTTCAAGTCACTCAATCGGGAACCGAAATTTTTGTGGATGGAAACCAAAATGTTGCTATTCAATTAAACGGAAAATCTTTTGAGGCTAAATCTCTTTTAAATACTTAAAAAATGAAAAAAACAATTATTCTGTTATTCCTTTCTGTGGTTTCATTGGCAGTGAATGCGCAAGAATTACAATCGCCAAACGGAAAGCAAGTAATGACTTTTGCTCTTTTGAAAGATGGTACGCCAACGTATCAGTTAAGCTATAACGGAAAAGAAGTAGTAAAACCAAGTAAGTTGGGTTTTGAATTGAAAAATGATAAACAATCCTTGTTAGATGGTTTTGTAATAGAAAAGATAGAAACGAATACATTCAACGAAACTTGGAAACCGGTTTGGGGAGAAGTAAAAGAAATTGTGAATCATTACAATGAATTGGCAGTAACTTTACTTCAAAAAGCAACTAATCGCAAAATGGTTGTTCGCTTTCGTTTGTATAACGAAGGTCTAGGTTTCCGTTACGAATTTCCACAACAAAAAGACTTGGTATATTTCGTCATCAAAGAAGAAAGAACGCAATTTGCAATGACCGGAGATCATACGGCTTTTTGGATTCCGGGCGATTATGACACACAAGAATACGATTATACAGAATCAAAATTATCTGAGATACGATCATTGTTTAAAAAGGCAGTGACCTCCAATGCTTCGCAAGAGCAATTTTCAGAAACGGGAGTGCAAACGGCATTGATGATGAAAACTGCTGATGGCTTGTACATCAATTTACACGAAGCTGCTTTGATCGATTATTCATTGATGAGTTTGAATTTAGACGATAAAAACTTTGTATTCCAATCTTGGTTAACACCCGATTCAAAAGGGAACAAAGGGAACTTACAAGCGCCTTGTCATTCGCCGTGGAGAACGATTATGGTAAGTAATGATGCTCGCGAAATTTTAGAGTCTAAATTAACGTTGAATTTAAACGATCCTTGTAAAATTGAAGATACTTCATGGATTAAACCGGTGAAATATGTTGGTGTTTGGTGGGAAATGATTACCGGAAAAAGCTCTTGGGCTTATACCGATGATTTACCTTCTGTACAATTAGGGGTGACGGATTACTCTAAAACAAAACCTAATGGGAAACACGGAGCGACAACAAAACACGTAAAAGAGTTGATTGATTTCGCAGCTTTACATGGTTTTGATGCGGTTTTAGTAGAAGGCTGGAATGAAGGTTGGGAAGACTGGTTTGGTCACGAAAAAGATTATGTGTTTGATTTCGTTTCACCATATCCTGATTTTGATGTGAAAGGAATTCATGAATATGCAGCTTCAAAAGGTGTAAAAATGATTATGCACCATGAAACTTCAGGTTCGGTTCGAAATTACGAGCGTCACATGGATACGGCGTATCAGTTTATGAAAGACAACGGATATGATGCCGTGAAAAGTGGTTATGTTGGAAATATTTTGCCAATTGGCGAGCATCATTATAGCCAATGGATTAACAATCACTATTTGTATGCTGTAAAAAAAGCGGTAGATTATAAAATTATGGTGAATGCGCATGAAGCGGTTCGTCCTACAGGTATTTGTAGAACGTATCCGAATTTAATTGGAAACGAATCGGCTCGTGGAACTGAATTCCAAGCATTTGGAGGTTCAAAACCCAATCACGTAACAATTTTACCTTTTACACGATTAATTGGTGGGCCAATGGATTACACACCGGGAATTTTTGAAATGGATATCGATAAGTTAAATCCAGATAATCATTCGCATGTAAATTCAACATTGGCAAACCAATTGGCTTTATACGTAACGATGTACAGTCCGTTGCAAATGGCTGCCGATTTACCGGAAAACTACAATCGTTTCTTAGATGCTTTCCAATTTATCAAAGATGTAGCAGTAGATTGGGATGATTCTAAATATTTGGAAGCAGAACCCGGAAAATATATTACTGTGGCACGCAAAGCAAAAGGAACTCAAAATTGGTTCGTAGGAAATGTAAATGGCGTAACCCAAAGAACGTCAAAAATCAAATTAGATTTCCTGGAAAAAGGTAAAAAGTACAAAGCAACTATTTACGCAGATGCTAAAGATGCACATTATAAAACCAATCCGCAGGCGTATGTTATTTCTGAAAAAACAGTAAGTAACAAATCGGAGTTAACGTTGACTTCTGCTCCGGGTGGTGGATATGCAATCAGTATCATTGAAATTAAATAAAACTAAAAACAAGTAAAAGCGGTTGGGACATCTCAACTGCTTTTTTTTATCAAAAATAAGATGAAAACCAATCAGAAAAAATACCAAATGGGATTTTGGATAGCGACTCTTTTGATGCTGAGTTTTCAAAATTTGTCTGCCCAAATCGAAAAAATGGAGCCGCCTTTTTGGTACGAAGGAATGAATTATAATCAAGTTCAAATTCTTTTCTACGGAAAAAACATAGCTCAAAATCAAGTTTCGGTTTCTAATAATGTAGTGATTACAAATGTAACCAAAACAGAAAATCCAAACTATGTATTTGTAACTGTCGATACAAAAAATATTACGAGTCAGACATTGCACTTTACCTTTAAAAACGGAAAAAAAGCGTTTGTTCAGGATTTTGAAATCAAAAAGAGAAAGCCTAATTCCGCTTTGCGTAAAAGTTTTGATTCGTCTGACGTAATCTATTTGTTAATGCCAGACCGATTTGCAAACGGAAATCCGGATAATGATTCGGTTAAAACATTACAGGAAAAAGGAAGCAGAAGTTTGCCAGGCGGAAGACATGGAGGCGATATTCAGGGAATTATCGATCATTTAGATTATGTGCAAGAATTAGGAGCAACAGCAATTTGGTCAACGCCGCTTTGTGAAGACAACGATAAAGGCTATTCGTATCATACTTATGGGCAATCAGATGTGTATAAAATTGATGCACGTTACGGAACGAATGAAGATTACAAGCGTTTAGCAGCCGAAATGCACAAGCGTGACATGAAATTAATTATGGATTACGTGACCAATCACTGGGGGGCAGAACATTGGATGTTTAAAGATATGCCAACGTATGATTGGTTTCATCAGTTTCCGGGTTATGCCCAAAGTAATTATCGCATGACGACACAATTCGATTCCAATGCTTCTCAACGCGATGCTAAATATTGTATGGACGGATGGTTTGTGCCAAGTATGCCTGATTTGAATCAGTCGAATCCGTTAGTGTTGAATTACCTTATTCAAAATGCGATTTGGTGGATTGAATATGCTGATTTAGATGGTTTCCGTGTCGATACGTATTCGTATAACGACAAAGAAGGAATTGCTAAATGGACAAAAGCCATTACTGATGAATATCCATATTTTAATATTGTGGGTGAAGTTTGGATGCATGACCAAGCGCAAATGTCGTATTGGCAAAAAGATAGTCCGATTGCCAAAATCCAAAGTTATAATTCGTATTTGCCAAGTGTAATGGATTTTACGTTACACGATGCTTTTGGTAATGTTTTTAATGAAGATAACGCAGGTTGGAATGATGGTGTAATCAAATTCTATGATAATTTTACCAATGACTTTTTATACGCTAATCCGAATAATTTATTGATTTTCTTGGAGAATCACGATACAGGTCGTTTCAATCAAAATTACCAAAAGGATTTTAAAAAGTATCAGTTAGGAATGACGTTATTAGCAACTATGCGTGGGATTCCGCAATTGTATTATGGAACCGAAATAGCAATGGCAGGCGATAAAGGAAAAGGTGATGCAGATATTCGTCAAGATTTTCCCGGCGGCTGGAAAGGCGATTCAAATAATGCGTTTACCAGTTCAGGACGAACAGCAGAGCAGAAGCAGTTTTTCGACTTTATCAAAAAAGTATTGAATTGGAGAAAGAATAAAACAGTAATTCATTCCGGGAAATTAACACACTACATTCCGGAAAATAACGTGTATGTGTATTTCCGTCATAACGATAAAGAAAGTGTAATGGTGATATTGAATAATTCATTGGAAAATCAAAAAGTGAATTTGAATCGATTCCAAGAAAATTTGAATGGATTTAAATCAGGTAAAGACGTTTTATCAGATAAAGTATTTCAATTAGAAAATGAAATTACCATTGAAGGAAAATCAAGTTTAATTTTAGAATTAAAATAATGATGCATTGTCATTTCGAGCGTTAGCGAGAAACGCAAGTTCAGCGTAGCTAAATCTCATAAAGCATATTTTTTAAAATAACTAAAGCACAATGAAGAAAATAATTGTATCAGTTTTAACCATTCTGATTTTGTTTAGCTGTAAAAAAGAACAGCCAACAGAAATTCAACCCGAAGAACCGAAATTAGAAGCCATAAACGAAACAACAGCAGATAACGCTGTGATATATGAAGCTAATATTCGTCAATATTCACCAGAAGGAAAATTTAACGCGTTTACTAAAGATATTCCGCAGTTAAAAGAATTGGGCGTGAAGATTATTTGGGTAATGCCAATTTTTCCAATTTCTCAAACCAAAAGAAAAGCAACAGGTGGCGATGATAGCAAATTTGCGTCTGAAATGCCAGAAGCGGAACAATACAAATATTTAGGGAGTTACTATGCTGTTACTGATTTCAAAAAAGTAAATCCTGAGTTTGGAACTATTGAAGATTTTAGAAATTTAGTCAAAACGGCTCATGAAAACGGGATGTATGTTATTTTGGATTGGGTTCCAAATCACACAGGATGGGATCATGTTTGGATAAAAGAACATCCGGAATTTTATACTCAAAATGAAAAAGGTGAAATCATAGACCCGATTAATCCGGAAACTGGTGAATCTTGGGGCTGGACAGATGTTGCCGATTTGAATTACGACAATAAAGAATTGCGAAAAGAAATGACTTCCGATATGTTGCATTGGATTAAAAACGAAAATATTGATGGTTTCCGTTGCGATGTGGCAAGTAATGTTCCAACGGATTTTTGGCAAGAAGCCATTCCGCAGTTACGAAAAGAGAAAAACATTTTTATGTTAGCAGAAGCTTGGCAACCAGAGTTATTGAAAAAAGATTTGTTCGATATGTGTTATGCTTGGGACGGTCATCATTTGATGAATGATATTGCACAAGAGAAAAAGGCGGTTGCAGATTGGGATAAATACATGGAAAAAGTTTCCAAAGATTATGAAGCAAATGACATATTAATGAACTTTGTAGATAATCATGATGAAAATTCGTGGAATGGAACCATAAACTCAAGATTAGGTGAAGCTAGAGAAGCAATGGTAGCTTTGTCTTATTTGACTCCAGGAATGCCTTTAATTTATAGTGGAGATGAGTATGGATTAGATCATAGTTTGAAATTTTTTGAAAAAGATTCTATTCCTAAAACAAAAGGAAAAGAATGGGATTTGTTAGCTAAATTGGGAGAATTAAAAAAAGATAACTCAGCTTTAGCAGGAGGGAAACAAAAAGCTTCGTACAAAAGGATTTCAGCTTCCAATGATAATTCGGTTTTGGTTTTTGAAAGAGAAAAAGAAGGTAGGAAAGTCGTTTTTGTGGCCAATTTGACAAAGGAAGAGCAAAATGTTGTTTTCGAATTAGATCAAAAATATACGGATTACAATACCGGAAAACCATTTGAATTCCAAAAAGGGAAAGGGTTGAAATTACAACCTTGGCGGTATTACATTTTAGTAAATTAAAGATTAATTATGGTTAAAGAATAAAGGCAATCCGGAAAGGATTGCCTTTATGTTTTAGTAATCTTCTTGAAAATTAAAGATTTAAGATTTGGATTATAAAAAATAATTTCTACCTTTGCATCCCCTAAAATAGGGTAGTTAAAACAAGTATTAATTTATTAGTAATTATGCCAACAATTCAACAATTAGTAAGAACTGGAAGAGCCAAAATAACTAAGAAGAGTAAATCGGCTGCTTTAGATTCTTGTCCTCAAAGAAGAGGGGTTTGTACGCGTGTTTACACTACAACGCCAAAAAAACCAAACTCGGCAATGCGTAAAGTTGCCCGTGTTCGTTTAACAAATGGTAATGAGGTGAATGCATACATCCCGGGAGAAGGACACAATCTACAAGAGCACTCGATAGTATTAGTTAGAGGTGGAAGGGTAAAAGATTTACCAGGAGTTAGATACCACATCGTGCGTGGTGCTTTGGATACAGCCGGAGTTAACGGTCGTTTACAAAGAAGATCTAAATATGGTGCTAAACGCCCTAAAGACAAAAAGTAATTTTAAAAACTTTTAAAGAAAAGACATGAGAAAAAGACAGGCCAAAAAAAGACCTCTTTTACCGGATCCGAAGTTTAACGATCAATTGGTGACTCGTTTTGTAAACAACTTAATGTGGGATGGTAAGAAATCAGTTGCTTTTAAAGTATTTTATGATGCATTAGACATCGTTGAGTCTAAAAAGCAAGACGCAGAGAAAACGTCATTAGAGATTTGGAAAGACGCTTTAACAAATGTTATGCCTCACGTAGAAGTTCGTTCTCGTCGTGTAGGTGGTGCTTCATTCCAAATTCCGATGCAAATTCGTCCGGATAGAAAAATTTCTATGGCGATGAAATGGTTAATTCTTTATGCTAGAAAAAGAAATGAGAAATCAATGGCTGGGAAATTAGCTTCTGAAATTTTGGCTGCGGCTAAAGAAGAAGGTGCTGCAGTTAAGAAAAGAATGGATACTCACAAAATGGCTGAGGCAAATAAAGCATTCTCTCACTTTAGATTTTAATTCATAAAGAACACAACAATAAAATGGCAAGAGATTTAAAATATACTAGAAATATCGGTATTGCAGCTCACATTGATGCTGGTAAAACAACAACAACAGAGCGTATTTTGTTCTATACCGGTAAAACTCATAAAATTGGTGAGGTTCACGAAGGTGCTGCAACCATGGACTGGATGGAGCAAGAGGCTGAAAGAGGTATTACAATTACTTCTGCGGCTACTACTTGTGAGTGGAATTTCCCAACTGAGCAAGGTAAACCTGTTGCAGATACTCACGAATATCATTTTAATATCATTGATACTCCGGGCCACGTTGACTTTACTGTTGAGGTGAATCGTTCGTTGCGTGTATTAGATGGTTTGGTGTTCTTGTTTTCTGCTGTTGATGGTGTAGAGCCTCAATCGGAAACTAACTGGAGACTAGCTGATAATTATAAAGTGCCTCGTATGGGGTTTGTTAACAAAATGGACCGTCAAGGTTCAAACTTCTTAGCGGTTTGTCAGCAAGTTAAAGATATGTTGAAATCAAACGCATTGCCTTTAGTATTGCCTATTGGTGAAGAAGCTGATTTCAAAGGAGTGGTTGACTTGATTAAAAATCAAGCAATCATTTGGCACGATGAAACACAAGGTGCTACTTTTGATGTTGTTTCTATTCCTGAGGATATGATTGACGATGCAAAACAATATAGAGCGCAGTTAATCGAAGAAGTTGCAGCATATGATGAAAACCTTTTAGAAAAATTCATGGAAGATGAAGATTCTATTACTGAGGAAGAAATCAACAATGCATTGAGAAGAGCAACTATCGATATGGCTATCATTCCTATGTTGTGTGGATCTTCATTCAAAAACAAAGGGGTTCAGTTCATGTTAGATGCGGTTTGTAAATTCTTACCTTCTCCGTTAGATAAAGAAGCTATTGAAGGAACAAATCCAGATACAGATGCTCCTGTTTTAAGAAGACCTTCTGTAAATGAACCTTTCTCGGCTTTAGCATTTAAAATTGCTACAGATCCTTATGTAGGACGTTTGGCATTCTTTCGTGCTTATTCAGGTCGTTTAGATGCAGGTTCTTATGTGTTGAACAATCGTTCAGGAAACAAAGAGCGTATTTCTCGTATTTACCAAATGCATGCTAACAAGCAAAATGCAATTGAATATATTGAAGCTGGAGATATTGGGGCAGCTGTAGGATTTAAAGATATCAAAACTGGAGATACTTTATCAGATGAGAAACACCCAATCGTGTTAGAATCAATGGTATTCCCTGATCCGGTAATTGGTATCGCAGTTGAGCCTAAAACAAAAGCTGACGTTGATAAAATGGGTATGGCTTTAGCTAAATTAGCTGAAGAAGATCCTACTTTTACAGTAAGAACCGACCATGCTTCAGGACAAACTATCATCTCTGGTATGGGTGAGCTTCACTTAGATATCATTGTTGACCGTATGAAACGTGAGTTTAAAGTTGAGGTTAACCAAGGTGAGCCACAAGTAGAGTATAAAGAAGCATTCACTAGAAAAGCTAACCATAGAGAGGTTTATAAAAAACAATCTGGTGGTCGTGGTAAATTTGGTGATATCGTATTCGAGATCGGGCCAGCTGATGAAGTTGACGGAAAAGTACCGGTAGGATTACAATTCGTTAATGAAGTAAAAGGGGGTAACGTACCGAAAGAATATATTCCGGCTGTAGAAAAAGGTTTCAAAGAAGCTATGAAATCAGGACCTTTAGCAGGTTATGAAGTAGATAGTTTAAAAGTAACTTTATTAGATGGTTCATTCCACCCGGTGGATTCAGATGCACTTTCTTTTGAATTGGCTGCTAAATTAGGTTATAAAGAATCAGCAAAAGCTGCTGGGGCTGTTATCCTTGAGCCAATTATGAAATTGGAAGTTCTAACTCCTGAAGAAAACATGGGGGATATTGTAGGTGACTTAAATAGAAGAAGAGGTCAAATCAATAGTATGGATGATAGAGCGGGTTCTAAAGTGGTTAAAGCTTCGGTTCCTCTTTCTGAAATGTTTGGTTATGTAACTACTTTAAGAACTTTGTCTTCTGGTAGAGCTACATCAACAATGGAATTCTCTCACTATGCTGAAACACCTTCTAATATTTCAGAAGAGGTTATTAAGAAAGCTAAAGGTAACGCTTAATTATTAAGAAAATGAGTCAAAAAATCAGAATAAAATTAAAATCATACGATCACAGTTTAGTAGACAAGTCTGCTGAAAAAATCGTAAAAACTGTAAAAAGTACAGGTGCGGTAGTGACAGGTCCTATTCCTTTGCCTACCAATAAAAAGATTTTTACTGTATTACGTTCTCCACACGTAAACAAAAAATCAAGAGAGCAATTCGAATTAAGTTCTTATAAGAGATTGTTAGACATTTATTCATCTTCATCTAAGACAATTGATGCTTTAATGAAGTTAGAATTGCCTAGTGGTGTTGAAGTAGAGATCAAAGTTTGATAGACTTTTAAATTTACATAAAAAGCCGTCTGGACTATGTTCAGCGGTTTTTTTTATATTTTAATATCAATTGATTAGTAGGTGTTTTCGTTATAAAAAATACTTAACTAATTAAATTTGCGTGAATTAAAATAAAATTATATATTTGCACCCTCAAAAAGGAGGAGTGTGCCTTTTTGTGAATGTTTTTTTAAAGAATTGTAAATTAATAAATTGTTAAATATGTCTGGGTTAATCGGAAGAAAAATTGGCATGACTAGCATTTTCGATGAAAATGGGAAAAATATCCCATGTACAGTTATCGAAGCAGGTCCATGCGTAGTTACCCAAGTCAGAACCGCTGAGGTTGACGGGTATGAAGCTCTTCAACTTGGTTTCGATGACAAGACTGACAAGCATACAGTGAAAGCTGAAGAAGGTCACTTCAAAAAAGCAGGTACTGATGCTAAGAAGAAAGTCGTTGAATTCAAGTATTTTGAAGAAAAACACAATCTGGGAGATGTGTTAACTGTTGATTTATTCAACGAAGGTGAATTTGTAGATGTACAAGGTGTGTCTAAAGGTAAAGGTTTTCAAGGGGTTGTTAAACGTCACGGATTTGGTGGTGTTGGACAGTCAACTCACGGTCAACATAACCGTTTAAGAGCGCCAGGTTCTGTGGGTGCATCGTCTTACCCTTCAAGAGTGTTCAAAGGAATGCGTATGGCGGGTAGAACAGGAGGAGAAAATGTAACAGTTCAAAACCTTAGAGTTTTAAAAGTTGTGGCAGAGAAAAATCTTTTAGTAGTTAAAGGATGTGTTCCGGGACACAAAAACTCTTACGTAATCATTCAGAAGTAATGGAAGTAAAAGTATTAGATATCAACGGAAAAGATACAGGTCGTAAAGTGCAACTTTCTGATTCTGTATTTGCAATTGAGCCTAATAACCATGCTGTATACCTTGATGTTAAACAATATTTAGCAAATCAAAGACAAGGTACACATAAGTCTAAAGAGAGAGGTGAAATTGCTGGAAGTACTCGTAAAATTAAAAAACAAAAGGGTACAGGTACTGCTCGTGCAGGTAGTGTAAAATCTCCTGTATTTGTAGGTGGTGGTAGAATCTTTGGGCCAAAACCAAGAAATTATTCATTCAAATTGAATAAAAACTTGAAAAGATTAGCTCGTAAATCTGCTTTATCTTTAAAAGCTCAGGAGTCTAATTTGGTGGTTGTGGAAGATTTTGCATTTGAAGCGCCAAGCACTAAAAATTTCATTAACGTATTGAAAGCTTTAGGGTTAGATAATAAAAAATCGTTATTCGTGTTGGGTGATACAAATAAAAATGTATATTTGTCGTCACGTAATTTACAATCAACTTCTGTTGTAACTACTTCAGAATTAAACACTTATGCTGTTTTAAATGCTAAAAGTTTAGTTCTTACTGAAGGTTCAGTTAGCGGAATTGAAGCTAATTTAAGTAAATAATTAAGGTTATGAGTATCATTATTAAACCGATTATAACTGAAAAAATAACCAAAGAAGGTGAAGTTTTTAACCGTTTTGGTTTTGTAGTTGAAAAAACTGCTAATAAAATTCAAATCAAAAATGCTGTTGAGGCTGCTTATGGTGTGAATGTAGTTGCGGTAAATACAATGAACTATAGAGCTGATAGAAGTGTTAAATATACCAAAAATGGTTTGATCAGTGGAAAAACAAATGCTTATAAAAAAGCAGTTGTTCAAGTTCAAGAAGGTGAAACAATAGATTTTTATAATAATATCTAATAGAAAATGTCAGTTAGAAAATTAAAACCTATTACCCCGGGTCAGCGTTTTAGAGTTGTGAATAGCTTTGACACTATTACAACTGATAAGCCGGAAAAGTCATTGTTGGCTCCGAAAAAAAACTCTGGAGGTAGAAATAGTCAAGGAAAAATGACCATGCGCTATACAGGTGGTGGTCATAAACAAAAGTATCGTATCATAGATTTTAAAAGAACTAAAGCTGGAGTTCCGGCTACTGTTAAAACTATTGAGTATGATCCGAATCGTTCGGCTTTCATTTCATTGATTGCTTATGCTGATGGTGCTAAATCATACATCATTGCACAAAATGGTTTGCAAGTTGGACAAACTGTAGTATCTGGTGAAGATGCAGCTCCGGAAATCGGAAATGCATTGCCTTTAAGTAAAATTCCTCTAGGTACTGTTATTTCTTGTATTGAGTTAAGACCTGGACAAGGTGCAGTGATTGCTCGTTCTGCGGGAACTTTTGCTCAATTGATGGCGAGAGATGGTAAATATGCAACAATAAAAATGCCTTCTGGTGAAACAAGATTAATTTTGTTGACTTGTATGGCAACTATTGGAGCGGTATCTAACTCAGACCACCAATTAGTAGTGTCAGGTAAAGCTGGTAGATCAAGATGGTTGGGTAGAAGACCAAGAACTAGACCAGTAGCAATGAACCCTGTTGATCATCCAATGGGTGGTGGTGAAGGACGTTCTTCTGGAGGTCACCCACGTTCAAGAAAAGGTTTACCTGCTAAAGGTTATAGAACTCGTTCTAAGGTTAACCCGAGTAATAAGTATATTGTAGAACGTAGAAAGAAATAATTAGATAGACATGGCACGTTCATTAAAAAAAGGACCTTACGTACACTATAAATTAGAGAAAAAAGTTTTAGAAAACGTTGAGAAAGGTAATAAAGCAGTGATCAAAACTTGGTCAAGAGCTTCTATGATAACACCTGACTTCGTTGGACAAACTATCGCAGTACATAATGGTCGTCAATTTGTTCCGGTTTATGTAACTGAGAACATGGTAGGTCATAAATTAGGAGAATTTTCGCCAACAAGATCATTCCGTGGTCACGCTGGTGCAAAAAATAAAGGTAAAAAATAATAAGAAGCTATGGGAGTTCGTAAAAAAGAAAGAGCAGAGCAGATTAAAGAAGCTAAAGCACAAGTGGCTTTTGCTAAATTAAATAACTGCCCTACTTCGCCAAGAAAAATGCGTTTAGTAGCTGATTTGGTAAGAGGTAAGAAAGTAGAATTAGCTCTTAATATATTAAGATTTAGTCAAAAAGAAGCTTCTAGAAAATTAGAAAAACTATTGTTATCAGCTATTGCTAACTGGCAGGCAAAAAATAGTGAAGCAAGTTTAGAAGAAGCAGGCTTATTTGTTAAAGAGATCCGTGTAGATGGTGGTATGATGTTGAAAAGACTTCGTCCGGCTCCACAAGGTCGCGCACACAGAATCAGAAAACGTTCTAACCACGTAACAATCGTGTTAGGAGAAAATAATAACACACAAAGTAATTAATAAACAGTATGGGACAAAAGACAAATCCAATCGGAAATAGACTTGGTATCATCAGAGGATGGGACTCAAACTGGTACGGTGGAAATGACTACGGAGATAAAATCGCTGAAGATTATAAAATCCGTAAGTATATCCATGCTCGTTTATCTAAAGCTAGTGTTTCTAAGATAATTATCGAGAGAACTTTGAAACTTGTAACCGTTACTATCACTACGGCTCGTCCAGGTATCATTATTGGTAAAGGAGGTCAAGAGGTAGACAAGTTAAAAGAAGAACTTAAGAAAATTACTGACAAAGAAGTTCAAATCAACATCTTTGAAATTAAAAGACCTGAGTTAGATGCTTATTTGGTAGCTAACAGTATTGCTCGTCAAATTGAAAGCAGAATTTCTTATAGAAGAGCTATTAAAATGGCTATTGCGGCTGCAATGAGAATGAATGCAGAAGGAATCAAAGTTATGATTTCTGGTCGTTTGAACGGTGCTGAAATGGCGCGTTCTGAGCATTTCAAAGAAGGTAGAATTCCATTGTCAACTTTCAGAGCAGACATTGATTATGCTTTAGCAGAAGCTCATACTACTTACGGTAGAATGGGTATTAAAGTATGGATCATGAAAGGTGAGGTTTACGGAAAAAGAGATCTTTCTCCATTAGTAGGTATGGATAAAAAACAATCCAAATCATCTTCTTCAGGAAAAGGTAAACCAAACGCACGCAAAAGAAAGTAATTATTTTAAATTAAAGAAAAATGTTACAGCCTAAAAGAACAAAATACCGTAAGGTACAGAAAGGTAGAATGAAAGGTGTTTCTCAAAGAGGACACGAACTTTCAAATGGTATGTTTGGGATTAAATCTGTTCATGAAACAGGGATGTTTATTACATCACGTCAAATTGAAGCAGCTCGTATCGCAGCTACTCGTTTTATGAAAAGAGAGGGTCAATTATGGATCAAAATTTTCCCGGATAAACCAATTACTAAGAAACCTCTTGAAGTACGTATGGGTAAAGGTAAAGGTGCAGTTGAATATTGGGCTGCAGTTGTGAAACCAGGGAAAATTATGTTTGAAGTAGGTGGTGTGCCACTTGCTGTGGCAAAAGAGGCTTTACGTCTTGCTGCTCAAAAACTTCCTGTAAAAACTAAGTTTGTTGTTGCTAGAGATTTCGAAGCATAATTAAAAAAGTATTATGAAACAATCAGAAATAAAAGATCTATCTGCAGCTGAGTTACAAGAGAAACTTAGTCAGTTAAAGAAAACTTATACCGACCTAAAAACAGCTCATACAATTTCTCCAATTGACAATCCGTTACAATTAAGAAATGTAAGAAGAGCGGTTGCGAGAATTGAAACTGAGTTAACTAAAAGAGAGTTACAATAATTGTATTCTGCTGAAAGATGGAAAAAAGAAATTTAAGAAAAGAAAGAGTTGGTGTTGTTACTAGCAACAAAATGGAGAAATCTATTGTTGTTTCAGAAACAAGAAGAGTAAAACACCCTTTATATGGTAAGTTCGTGTTGAAAACTAAAAAATATGTTGCTCACGACGAAACAAACGATTGTAACATTGGAGATACTGTAAGAATCATGGAGACTCGTCCATTAAGTAAATCTAAATGTTGGAGACTAGTTGAAATCATTGAAAGAGCGAAGTAATTATGGTACAACAAGAATCAAGATTAAAAGTAGCAGATAACACGGGAGCTAAAGAAGTTTTAACTATTCGTGTTTTAGGAGGAACGAAACGTCGTTATGCCTCTGTTGGTGATAAAATTGTAGTTTCTATTAAAGATGCTACTCCTAACGGAAACGTAAAAAAAGGAGCTGTATCAACTGCAGTTGTTGTACGTACTAAAAAAGAAGTGAGAAGAGCTGATGGATCTTACATCCGTTTTGACGATAACGCATGTGTATTGTTAAACGCTGCAGGTGAAATGAGAGGTACTCGTGTTTTTGGTCCGGTAGCCAGAGAACTTCGTGAAAAACAATTCATGAAAATTGTATCATTAGCACCAGAGGTGCTTTAATTCTTAAGATGATGGCAAAGCTAAAAATTAAATCAGGAGACGTAGTAAAAGTTATCGCTGGGGACCATAAAGGTGCAGAAGGTACAGTTTTACGCGTTATCCGTGAAGCAAATAAAGCGGTAGTTGAAGGAGTTAACATGGTTTCTAAACATACGAAACCAAGTGCTAAAAACCCTCAAGGTGGTATCGTTAAGAAGGAAGCTCCTATTCATATTTCTAACTTATCTTTAATTGACCCAAAATCTAAGTCAGTTACTAAAGTAGGTTTCAAAGTTGAAGGAGACAAGAAAGTGAGATTTTCAAAAAAATCTAATCAAGTATTATAGTTATGTCTTATATACCTAGATTAAAAGAAGAATATAAGAGCAGAGTAATTACTGCTCTTAAAGAGGAATTCGGTTACAAAAATATCATGCAAGTTCCTAAACTTGAGAAAATTGTTGTAAGCCGTGGAGTTGGAGCAGCTGTATCTGATAAAAAATTAGTAGACTACGCTGTTGAAGAAATTACTAAAATTACTGGTCAAAAAGCAGTATCTACAATCTCTAAGAAAGACGTTGCTTCTTTCAAATTGAGAAAAGGTATGCCAATTGGTGCTAAAGTAACTTTACGTGGAGATAGAATGTATGAATTCTTAGATAGATTGATTACTTCTTCTTTACCACGTGTAAGAGACTTTGGTGGAATCAAATCGACTGGTTTTGATGGTAGAGGTAACTATAACTTAGGGGTTTTAGAGCAAATTATCTTCCCTGAGATTGATATTGATAAAGTAAACAAAATCGCTGGTTTTGATATAACTTTTGTAACTTCAGCTCAAACTGATAAAGAAGCAAAATCATTACTAACAGAATTAGGATTACCTTTTAAAAAGAATTAAGACATGGCTAAAGAATCTATGAAAGCCCGTGAGGCTAAAAGAGAAGCGTTAGTAGCTAAATATGCTGAAAAAAGAAAAGCTTTGAAAGAAGCTGGTGATTATGAAGCATTGCAAAAATTACCAAAAAATGCATCTCCTGTACGTGTACACAATCGTTGTAAATTAACAGGAAGACCAAGAGGCTACATGCGTCAATTCGGAATTTCACGTGTAACATTCCGTGAAATGGCTAACCAAGGATTAATTCCAGGTGTTAAAAAATCTAGTTGGTAATATAAATTTGTTTTAAAAAATAAAAAAGTGTACATTTGCGCACTTTTTTATTGAAAATAAGATTTTTATAAGTCGCAATAGTACTTTTTGAAAATAGGTACTATTGCGGCTTATAGGAGTTAATTAGAGTTTTAAAATTAATTGGTTTTAGGTTCAAGGAGTGGGTTGCCTCTTGAAAACCGAAACCGCAAATTGTTTTATATGTATACAGATCCAATTGCAGATTTTCTGACAAGAATTAGAAATGCGGTGAGAGCTAATCACAAAGTGGTTGAAATTCCAGCATCTAATTTGAAAAAAGAAATCACAAAAATTTTATTTGACCAAGGGTATATCTTGAGTTACAAATTTGAAGATAATACTGTTCAAGGTACTATCAAAATCGCTCTTAAGTATGATAAAGAAACTAAGGAGCCGGTAATTAGAGATATCCAAAGAATTAGTAAACCAGGTTTGCGTAAGTATGCCGGCTCTGCTAACTTACCTAGAATTTTAAACGGTTTAGGTGTAGCGATAGTTTCTACATCTAAAGGAGTTATGACAGGTAAACAAGCGAAACAACTTAATGTTGGTGGAGAGGTAATTTGTTACGTATATTAATAAAAAGACGAAAGCATGTCAAGAATAGGTAAAAATCCAATTGCAATTCCAGCAGGAGTAACTGTAGAAGTGAAAGATGCTGTAGTTACAGTAAAAGGAAAATTAGGCGAGCTTTCTCAAGAGTTTTCTGATGTAACTGTGAAAGTTGAAGACAACAATGTGGTTGTTGAGCGTTCATCAGATGACAAAAATGAGAGAGCGAAACATGGTTTATATCGTGCTCTTATCAATAATATGATTGTAGGAGTTTCAGAAGGTTTTACTAAAGAATTAGAACTAGTAGGTGTTGGTTACCGTGCTTCAAATCAAGGTCAAAGACTTGATTTAGCTTTAGGGTATTCACATAACATCGTTTTAGAAGTAGTTCCTGAAGTAAAAGTTGAAACCGTTTCTGAAAAAGGTAAAAATCCAGTAGTGAAATTATCATCATTTGACAAACAATTATTAGGTCAAGTATCTGCAAAAATCAGATCTTTCCGTAAACCTGAGCCTTACAAAGGAAAAGGTATTAAGTTTGTAGGTGAAGTATTAAGAAGAAAAGCAGGTAAATCAGCTTAAAAATTAAGGCTATGTCATTAACAAAAACTGAAAGAAGACAAAGAATTAAGTTCAGAATTAGAAAGATTGTAAGCGGTACTGCTGCACAACCTAGACTTTCTGTCTTTAGATCTAATAAAGAAATCTATGCGCAAATCATAGATGATGTAAATGGAGTTACATTAGTTGCTGCATCTTCTCGTGATAAAGAAGTAGTAAAAGGTACAAAAATTGAAACTGCAAATGCAGTAGGGAAATTAGTTGCTGAAAAAGCACTTAAAGCTGGTATTGAAAATATTTCTTTTGATAGAGGTGGATATTTATACCATGGACGTGTTAAATCATTAGCTGACGGAGCTAGAGAAGCAGGACTTAAATTCTAAGAAATTATGTATCAAAATTATAAAAATGTAGAACTAGTGAAACCAGGAGGTCTTGAATTAAAAGATCGTTTGGTTAGTGTAAATCGTGTTACTAAAGTTACTAAAGGTGGTAGAGCATTTGGTTTCTCTGCTATTGTAGTAGTTGGTGATGAGAATGGTGTTGTAGGACATGGATTAGGAAAATCTAAGGATGTATCTGAAGCTATTGCTAAAGCAGTAGAAGATGCAAAGAAAAACTTAGTAAGAATTCCTTTAAGTAGTGCTACTGTACCTCATGAGCAAAAAGGTAAGTTTGGTGGAGCTAGAGTTTATTTAATGCCAGCTTCTCACGGTACCGGAGTAATTGCCGGTGGTGCTGTGCGTGCGGTATTAGAATCTGTTGGTATTCATGATGTATTATCAAAATCTCAAGGTTCATCAAATCCTCATAACGTTGTTAAAGCTACTTTTGATGCTTTGTTACAAATGAGAAGTGCTGCAACTGTTGCTAAACAAAGAGGCGTATCTCTTGATAAAGTATTTAAAGGATAAAAAATTCAAGGAAAATGACAAAAATTTTAGTAAAACAAGTTAAAAGTAGAATCAACTGTCCTGAAACTCAAAAAAGAACATTAGATTCTTTAGGTTTGAGAAAAATCGGACAAGTTGTTGAGCATGACGCAAGTCCTGCTGTCCTTGGAATGGTAAATAAAGTTAAACACCTGGTTTCTGTTGAAGAAGCCAAATAATAATTTTCGTTATGAATTTAAGTAACTTACAGCCAGCTGAAGGTTCAGTTCACAACCAAAATAAAAGAGTAGGTAGAGGACAAGGTTCTGGGAAAGGTGGTACTTCAACAAGAGGTCACAAAGGAGCTAAGTCACGTTCTGGTTATTCTAAGAAAATTGGTTTTGAAGGAGGTCAAATGCCACTTCAAAGACGTGTGCCTAAGTTTGGATTTAAAAATATTAACAGAGTTGAATATCAAGGTGTAAACCTAGATACAATTCAATCTTTAGTAGATAATGGTCTTGTTACTGATGCTGTTGATTTTGACGTATTAGTGGAAAATCGTTTAGCTACAAAAAATAGCTTAGTAAAGATTTTAGGAAGAGGTGAGCTAAAAGCTAAACTTAAAGTAAGTGCTCACAAATTTACTGCCTCTGCAAAAGCTGCTATTGAAGCCGCTGGTGGAGAAGCTGTAACTTTATAATCCTTTTAGTAACATGAAGAAATTTATAGATTCTTTTATCAATGTTTGGAAAATTGAAGAGTTAAAAAATAGAATTTTATTAACTCTAGGATTGTTATTGGTGTACCGTTTTGGTGCTCAGGTAACCCTTCCAGGTATTGATGCTACTAAATTAGGAAATCTTACGAACCAAACAGATCAAGGTATTGGTTGGTTAATCAATGTATTTACAGGAGGCGCGTTTTCGCAGGCTTCTGTATTTGCATTAGGTATTATGCCTTATATCTCTGCTTCCATCGTAGTTCAGTTGATGGGGATTGCTATTCCTTATCTGCAAAAATTACAAAGTGATGGAGAAAGCGGAAGAAAAAAGATTAACCAGATCACAAGATGGCTAACAATTATAATCACTTTGGTACAAGGTCCGGGTTATATTTATAACTTATACAGAACCTTGCCTTCTGATGCATTTTTGTTAGGGGTGAGTTCATTCTCATTCTTGTTCTCATCTGTTCTAATCATGGTGACAGGAACAATATTTGCAATGTGGTTAGGTGAAAAAATCACGGATAAAGGAATCGGAAACGGTATTTCTTTATTAATTATGGTGGGTATTATCGCCAGAATGCCACAAGCATTTATTCAGGAATTCATGTCTCGTACTTCACAAGAATCGAGTGGAAGCATTATGATGATTGTAATCGAGGTAATTTTATGGTTCTTGGTTATTATTGCCAGTATCTTATTGGTTATGGCAGTTAGAAAAATTCCTGTACAATATGCAAGAAGAACTGTAGCTGGTGAATTTGAGCAAGATATGATGGGGTCTAGACAATTTATACCATTGAAGTTAAATGCTTCAGGTGTAATGCCAATCATTTTTGCACAAGCTATTATGTTTATTCCAGCTGCAATTTCCGGATTAGCAAAAGAATCTGATACAGCACAATCGTTAGCCACTATGTTTAAAGATCCGTTCGGATTGGTTTATAATGTGGTATTTGCTTTGTTAATTATAATTTTTACGTATTTTTACACTGCAATTACCGTACCTACAAACAAAATGGCTGATGATTTGAAGAGAAGCGGAGGTTTTATACCAGGAGTTAGACCAGGTATCGAAACCAGCGATTATCTAGATAAGATTATGTCATTGATAACCTTTCCTGGTTCAATTTTCTTAGCATTGATTGCCATTTTACCGGCATTTGTGGTGAGTTTATTGAGTGTTCAAGGAGCATGGGGTTATTTTTACGGAGGTACATCTTTGCTAATTATGGTCGGGGTTGCGATTGATACTATTCAGCAAATTAACACTTATTTATTGAATAGACATTATGATGGTTTGATGAAAAGTGGTAAAAATAGAAAAGCAGTAGCTTAATATTTATGGCAAAACAATCAGCAATAGAACAAGACGGAACAATTGTAGAAGCATTGTCAAATGCAATGTTCCGAGTAGAATTAGAAAACGGACATGTTGTAATTGCTCATATTTCTGGTAAAATGCGTATGCATTACATTAAATTATTACCGGGAGATAAGGTAAAACTTGAAATGAGCCCTTACGATTTATCAAAAGCAAGAATTACATATAGATACTAAAGGCTATTAAAATGAAAGTAAGAGCATCAGTAAAAAAGAGAAGTGCCGAGTGCATTATAGTGCGTAGAAAAGGAAGATTATACGTGATTAATAAAAAGAATCCTAGATTTAAACAAAGACAAGGATAATTATGGCAAGAATTGCAGGGGTTGATATACCTAAACAAAAAAGAGGAGTTATTGCTTTAACATACATTTTTGGTATTGGTCAAAGCAGAGCTAAAGATATCTTAGCAAAAGCTCAAGTGAGCGAGGACAAAAAAGTTCAAGATTGGAATGATGATGAAATCAGTGCTATTCGTGAAGCTGTTTCATATTTCAAAATTGAAGGTGAATTGCGTTCTGAAATTCAATTAAACATCAAACGTTTAATGGATATCGGATGTCAAAGAGGTATTCGTCACAGAGCTGGACTTCCATTAAGAGGTCAAAGAACTAAGAATAATTCTAGAACTAGAAAAGGTAAGAGAAAAACTGTTGCAAACAAGAAAAAAGCAACTAAATAATAAGTAAGTAATATGGCTAAGACAACAGCAAAAAAACGTAAAGTTATCGTTGAATCTTCTGGAGAAGCACATATTAATGCTACTTTTAACAACATTATTATTTCATTAACTAATAAAAAAGGTGAAGTAATCTCTTGGTCTTCAGCTGGTAAAATGGGCTTCAGAGGTTCTAAAAAGAACACTCCTTATGCAGCTCAAATGGCAGCAGAAGATTGCGCTAAAGTAGCACTAGAGGCAGGGCTTAAAAAAGTAAAAGTTTACGTTAAAGGTCCAGGAAACGGTAGAGAATCAGCTATTCGTTCTATCCACAATGGTGGAATAGAAGTTACTGAGATTATCGACGTTACTCCAATTCCTCATAACGGATGTCGCCCTCCGAAAAGAAGAAGAGTTTAATTATTTTTTTAGTATAACCAAGGTAGGTTTACGATTATCGAAGGATAAAATTAGACCTGAATTCATAATCCCTACCTTAATTTATTTTTTAAAATGGCAAGATATACTGGTCCTAAAACAAAAATCGCTCGTAAATTCGGCGAAGCTATATTCGGAGAAGACAAAGCCTTCGAAAAAAGAAATTACCCTCCGGGACAACACGGTTTGGCTCGTAAAAGAGGTAAAAAATCTGAATATGCTATCCAGTTAATGGAAAAACAAAAAGCTAAATATACTTACGGTATCTTAGAAAAGCAATTCAGAAACTTATATGAAAAAGCATCTGCAGCTTCTGGAGTAACAGGTGAAATCTTATTACAATTATGTGAATCTCGTTTAGATAACGTAGTATTCCGTATGGGAGTTGCTCCATCTCGTAGAGCGGCTCGTCAAATTGTATCTCACCGTCATATTACAGTAAATGGAGAGGTTGTTAATATTCCTTCTTATCAATTAAAACCTGGTGATAAAGTAGCTATACGTGAAAAATCAAAATCTCTTGATGCAATCGAACGTTCTTTATCAAATTCTGCTCATGTTTACGAGTGGATCACTTGGAATAACGACACTAAAGAAGGTACTTTTGTTGCCGTTCCACAAAGATTACAAATTCCAGAAAACATCAAAGAACAACTAATCGTTGAGTTGTATAACAAATAATAATTGACTTTAGTCGAGATATGGCATTATTTAATTTTCAAAAGCCCGATAAAGTTATCATGATCGATTCAACCGATTTTGAAGGTAAATTTGAATTTAGACCTTTGGAACCGGGATATGGATTGACTGTTGGTAATGCATTAAGAAGAGTTTTACTTTCTTCATTAGAAGGTTACGCAATTACATCTGTTAGAATTGAAGGTGTTGAACACGAATTTTCAACAATTTCAGGCGTAGTTGAAGATGTTACAGAAATTATCTTAAGCTTAAAACAAGTACGTTTCAAAAGACAAATTGAAGACGTTGATAATGAATCTGTATCGATTTCACTTTCTGGTAAAGAACAAATTACTGCTGGAGATTTCCAAAAATTTATCTCTGGATTCCAAGTGTTAAATCCGGATTTAGTAATCTGTACTTTAGATAGTAAAACAACTATCAACATGGAACTAACTATCGAAAAAGGTAGAGGTTATGTTCCTGCTGAAGAAAACAAAAAAGCAAACGCGCCTATTGGAACTATTTTTACAGATTCTATCTATACACCGGTAAAAAATGTAAAATATTCAATTGAAAACTACCGTGTAGAGCAAAAAACTGACTACGAAAAATTAGTTTTTGAAATCGTTACTGACGGATCAATTCATCCAAAAGACGCTTTAACTGAAGCAGCTAAAACGTTGATTCACCACTTTATGTTGTTTTCTGATGAGAGAATTACATTGGAGGCTGATGAAATTGCTCAAACAGAATCATACGACGAGGAATCTTTACACATGCGTCAGCTGTTAAAGACTAAATTGGTAGATATGGATTTGTCTGTAAGAGCATTAAATTGTTTGAAAGCGGCTGAAGTAGATACATTAGGAGACTTAGTTTCTTTCAATAAAAACGACTTAATGAAGTTTCGTAACTTTGGTAAAAAATCTTTAACTGAGCTAGACGAATTGGTAGCTTCTAAAGGTTTAAACTTCGGTATGGATTTAAGTAAATATAAATTAGATAAAGAATAAATTACTTCATATTTTGCTCTCCAGAGCGGATTGTAGCAAGATGAAGGTTAAATAACAACGTCATGAGACACGGAAAAAAAGTAAATCACTTAAGTAGACAAACAGGACATAGAAAAGCTATGTTAGCTAATATGGCATGTTCGTTAATTGAGCATAAGCGAATTAACACTACTGTTGCTAAAGCTAAAGCTTTAAAGCAATTTGTTGAGCCGTTAGTAACTAAATCTAAAGAAGATACTACACATAACAGACGTATTGTTTTCTCTTACTTAAGAAATAAATATGCTGTTACTGAATTATTCAGAGAAGTAGCTGCTAAAGTTGGTGATCGTCCGGGAGGATATACGCGTATTATCAAATTAGGTAATCGTTTAGGGGATAATGCTGATATGGCGATGATCGAATTAGTAGATTTTAATGAAATCTACAACGGTGGTAAAAAAGAAGTTAAAAAATCTACTCGTCGTGGTAGAAGTAAAAAAGCAGATGCAGCTCCGGCAGCAGAAGCTCCGACTACAGAAACTTCTGAAAATACTGAAGCAACTGAATAATCATGAAAGAATGATTGATAAAAGAAGGATAAGCTATTTTAGTTTATCCTTTTTTTTATGTTTTAATTTTAAAATAGGGCGAATAGATTTAACTTTGCAAAAAAAACAACACAAAAAGAATGAAATACACAAATCGTAAAAAAGCTGTATTGTTATTAAAAGACGGTACTATTTTCTATGGGAAATCAATTGGTATTGAAGGAAAAACTTTTGGAGAAGTAGCGTTTAACACCGGAACAACTGGATATCAGGAAATTTTTACCGACCCGTCTTATTTCGGACAAATTATGGTGACTACTAATGCTCATATTGGAAATTATGGGGTAAGCGAGGAAGAAGTAGAGTCTAATGGAGTAAAAATTGCCGGATTAGTTTGCAAAAACTTTAGCTTTAATTATTCAAGAGTTGGTGCTACAGAAAGTTTGTTTGATTATTTTCAGAAACAAAATTTAATTGCTATTTCAGATGTAGATACCAGAGCATTGGTGAGTTATATTCGAGATAATGGAGCTATGAATGCCGTAATTTGTACAGATGATACACCTATCGAAGAGTTGAAAACATTATTGGCTGATATTCCGGATATGAATGGATTAGAATTAGCGTCCGTAGTTTCAACAAAAGAACCTTATTTCTTTGGAGACGAAAATGCTAAGTACAAAGTTTCAGCTTTAGATTTAGGTATTAAAACTAATATTTTACGAAACTTGGCCGCTAGAGATTGCTATATTAAAGTATATCCTTTTGACGCAACTTATGCTGACTTAAAATCATTTAATCCTGATGGTTATTTCTTGTCGAATGGACCAGGTGATCCGGAGCCTTTAGCTTCTGCTCAGCAAGTAGCCAGAGATATTCTTGAGGAAAACCAACCTTTATTCGGAATTTGTTTAGGACATCAAGTAATTGCGTTAGCAAACGGAATTTCTACGTATAAAATGTTTAACGGTCACAGAGGAATTAATCATCCGGTTAAAAATTTAATTACCGGGAAAGGTGAAATTACTTCACAAAACCATGGTTTTGCGGTTTCAAAAGAAGATTTAGAAAAAAATGCAGATTTTGAGTTAACTCATGTTCACTTAAATGATGGAACTGTAGCAGGAATGCGTATGAAGTCTAAAAACTGTTTTTCAGTGCAATACCACCCGGAAGCAAGTCCGGGACCACACGATTCAGCGTATCTTTTTGATCAATTTATTGAGAATATAAAGGCTTCAAAGAACTAAATCGTTATCGTTTATAAGTTTTTTTAGAAATGTGTATTATTAATTTTAATAGTTATATTTTTGTTTAATACACAAAATAATTAACCAAAAATTACATAAAAATGAGCATTATTATAAAAGTACATGCGAGACAAATTTTGGATTCCAGAGGAAATCCTACAGTTGAAGTTGATGTAATTACCGAAAACGGTGTTTTAGGTAGAGCAGCAGTTCCAAGTGGAGCTTCAACTGGTGAACATGAGGCAGTTGAATTACGCGATGGCGGAAAAGATTATATGGGTAAAGGTGTTTTAAAAGCAGTAGAAAATGTAAATACTACAATTGCTTCTGAAGTAATTGGTATGTCTGTTTTTGAACAAAATGCTATTGACAAAGCAATGATTGAATTAGACGGTACTGCTAATAAATCAAATTTAGGAGCCAATGCTATTTTAGGTGTTTCTTTAGCAGTAGCTAAAGCAGCGGCTAATGAATTGGGAATGCCTTTATATCGTTATGTTGGTGGAGTTTCTGCTAATACATTACCAGTGCCGATGATGAATATCATCAACGGAGGTTCACATTCTGATGCGCCTATTGCTTTCCAAGAGTTTATGATTATGCCGGTTAAGGCTAAAAACTTCACTCATGCCATGCAAATGGGAACTGAAATTTTCCATAATTTGAAAAAAGTATTGCATGACAGAAATCTTTCTACAGCAGTAGGAGATGAAGGTGGATTTGCTCCGAATTTAGCTGGTGGTACAGAAGATGCTTTAGATTCAATCAAATTAGCAGTCGAAAAAGCAGGTTATACTTTCGGAGATGATGTTAAAGTTGCTTTAGACTGTGCTTCTTCTGAATTTTATGTAGACGGAAAATATGATTATACAAAATTTGAAGGCGATAAAGGAAAAGTAAGAACTTCTGCTGAGCAAGCAGAATACTTGGCTGAATTAGCGGCTAAATATCCTATCGTTTCTATTGAAGATGGAATGTATGAAGATGATTGGGCTGGTTGGAAATTATTAACTGATAAAATTGGAGATAAAGTTCAATTAGTAGGAGATGATTTATATGTAACCAATGTAGAGCGTTTATCAAGAGGTATTGCAGAAGGTATTGCGAATTCAATTTTGATTAAAGTAAACCAAATCGGTACATTAACTGAAACTATCGCAGCTGTAAATATGGCGCACAATGCCGGATATACTTCTGTAATGAGTCACCGATCAGGAGAAACTGAAGATAATACTATCGCGGATTTAGCAGTAGCGTTAAACTGTGGTCAAATTAAAACAGGTTCGGCTTCTCGTTCAGATCGTATGGCGAAATACAATCAGTTATTACGCATTGAAGAAGAGTTGGGAGAAGTGGCTTACTTCCCGCAAGAAAAAGCTTTTAAAGTGAAGTAATAAATAGCAAAATTTTATCAAAATCCCGATTCTGTTAACAAAGCTTTATCGGGATTTTTTGTGTATAATAAATAAACATAAAATATTTTGAAATTCTTTAGAATTCGAATATAATTCGCTAAATTCGCATGATTCTTAAAATTTTACATATAAAAAACTATATACACGATGTCAAAAACTGCAATATTAGAGATCGATGGCAATAAATATGAGTTTCCTGTAATTGTAGGAACTGAAAATGAAGCTGCTATCGATATAGAAAAGTTGCGTGCCGTAACTGGCGCTATAACTATCGATCCTGGCTATAAAAATACAGGTTCTTGTAAAAGTGAAATTACATTCTTAGACGGAGAGGAAGGAATTTTACGTTACAGAGGATACACTATTGAAGATTTAGCTGAAAAAGCATCTTTTCTAGAAGTATCATATTTATTGATTTTTGGTGAGTTGCCAACAACAGCTCAGCTTGAAAAGTTTGAAAATGACATTAGAAAATATACACTAGTAAGTGAGGAAATGAAAAGCATCATCGATGGTTTTCCAAGAACAGCTCACCCAATGGGGGTTTTATCATCCTTGACAAGCGCTTTAACAGCATTCAATCCAAAATCAGTGAATGTTGAAAATGAAAAAGAACTATACAATGCGGTTTGTAAGACAATAGGTAAATTTTTAGTGATTGCCACTTGGACTTTCAGAAAAAGAATGGGATATCCTTTAAATTACTATGATAACACAAAAGGATATGTAGAAAACTTCATGCGTTTAATGTTTGAATTACCAACTGGTCCATACAAAGCAGATCAAAAAGTAATAACAGCTTTAGATAAATTGTTTATTCTACATGCTGATCACGAACAAAACTGCTCTACTTCAACAGTAAGAATTGTTGGTTCTTCTCATGCAGGTTTATTTGCGTCAATTTCTGCAGGTGTTTCTGCTCTTTGGGGACCATTACATGGTGGTGCTAACCAAGCGGTATTAGAAATGCTTCAGGAAATCCATGATAATGGTGGTGATGTTGCTAAATTTGTATTAAAGGCAAAAGATAAGAATGATCCGTTCCGTTTAATGGGATTCGGACACCGAGTGTATAAAAACTTTGACCCTAGAGCAACTATTATCAAAAAAGCAGCTGATGACGTATTAGGAGCATTAGGAGTTGATGATCCATTATTAGATATCGCTAAACAATTAGAAAAAGTAGCTTTAGAGGACGAATATTTCAAATCAAGAAACTTATATCCGAATGTAGATTTCTATTCAGGAATCATTTACCGAGCTATGGGAATCCCTGTAGAAATGTTCACAGTATTGTTTGCTATTGGTCGTCTGCCGGGATGGATTGCACAATGGAAAGAAATGCGTTTAAACAAAGAACCTATCGGACGTCCGCGTCAGGTATATACCGGTTCTCCGCTTAGAGCTTTTAAAGAAGTAAAAGATAGATAATAAAAATCCCGAGAAATCGGGATTTTTTATTTTTAAGCAGTTTTTGGCGCAAAGGTCTTTTTTCTATATTTGTGCAAACCAAAAACAAACTATGCTAAAACTGAACATTAAAAATGAAACTTCTCGTTTGAGGGCTGTAATTCTAGGAACAGCTCAAAGTAACGGACCTACGCCTGAAGCTAGTGAAGCCTATGACCCCAAATCATTAGAACACATTTTAGCAGGTACTTATCCGGTTGAAGAGGATATGATTAAAGAAATGGAAGCTTTTAACGAAGTATTTCAAAAATATGAAGTGCAAGTTTTTCGTCCTGAAATCATCGAAAATTACAACCAGATTTTCACTCGGGATATAGGATTCGTAATTGATGATTTTTTTATTAAGGCCAATATACTACCCGATAGAGAACGAGAATTAGATGCGATTCAATATGTTATTGACCAAATAGATCCGGCTAAAGTAATAAGACCGCCGGAAGAAGTACATATTGAAGGAGGAGATGTAATGCCTTGGAATGAACATATTTTTATCGGAACCTATAAAGGTAGTGATTATAAAGATTACATTACGGCTAGAACCAATATGCAAGGGGTGAATTTTATCAAGGAAATGTTCCCTAATAAAATTGTAAAAGAGTTCGATCTGGTAAAATCAAGAATTGAACCCAGAGACAATGCCTTGCATTTAGATTGTTGTTTTCAGCCGGTAGGAACGGATAAAGGAATTATCTATAAGAGCGGTTTTCGCGAAGAAGCCGATTATTTATATCTGGTAGATCTTTTCGGAAGAGAAAATTTGTTTCACATCGAAAGAGAAGAAATGTATTACATGAATTCCAATGTTTTTTCAATTGCTCCTGATGTTGTGGTTTCTGAAAAAAAATTTACAAGATTGAATAATTGGTTGAGAGAAAACGGATTTACAGTTGAAGAAATTCCGTATGCTGAAATTTCAAAACAAGAAGGTTTATTAAGGTGCTCAACCTTGCCACTGATTAGAGATTAAATGAAAACTTTCTATTTTGTAATTGTTTTTCCGATAATTGTTATAAGTGCAATCATTTATATTGTTAAAAACACAAAAAATCCCAATGAAAAAAATGTTGTAACTAAGGAATATGATTTTTCAGTAAAAGATAAAGAAGAAAAAAATGAATCAAACAACTAATACAATAGTAATGATTCGTCCTGTGGCTTTTCGCATGAACGAACAAACTGCTGTGAATAATTATTACCAAAAAGTTTTGGATAATTTATTGCCGGCAACAGTAAATACAAAAGCGCAAGAAGAATTTGACGCTTATGTTGAAAAATTAAGAACTATAGGTGTCAATGTAATTGTGATAGATGATACTATTGACCCGGATACACCGGATAGCATTTTTCCGAATAACTGGATTTCTTTTCATGAAAATGGCGATGTTGTTTTGTATCCTATGTTTGCTGAAAATCGTCGTTTAGAACGCCGCGAAGATATTTTAGATATTCTCGAAGAAAAAGGCTTTGTAATCAATGATATCATGGATTACACTTCTGCAGAAGAAGACAATATTTTTTTAGAAGGAACAGGAAGTATTATTTTAGATAGAGCTAATGAAATAGCTTATTGTGCTTTATCGCCAAGAGCCGATGAAGAGCTTTTCATTGAATTTTGTGAAGATTTTGAATATACTCCGGTTATTTTTGAAGCTTATCAAACAGTTAACGGAGAAAGAAAGCATATTTATCACACAAATGTAATGATGTGCATTGCAGAAACTTTTGCAGTTATCTGTGCAGATTGTATAGACGATAAAGCTGAACGTAAAATGGTTTTGGAAGCCTTGAAAAAATCAGGAAAAGAAGTTATCTTTATTACCGAAGACCAAGTCAATAATTTTGCCGGAAATATGTTGCAGGTTCGCGGTGCTAACGATGAACGATTTTTAGTAATGAGTAATGCGGCTTATCAGTCTTTAACGAAAGATCAGATTGCTAAAATCGAGAAGCACTGCAAAATTGTCTATGCAAGTTTAGATATTATTGAGGCTTGCGGTGGAGGAAGCGCACGTTGCATGATGGCTGAAGTATTTTTACCAATAGAATAGAAATGTTATCAAGAAAAACAAAATACGGGTTAAAAGCACTGATTTATATTGCTAAGCAAGATAAATCAGTACCCGTATTGATTTCTGAAATTGCTGAAAAAGAGCATATTTCTAAAAAGTTTTTAGAAACTATATTACTAGATTTGAAGAAATTCGGTATTCTAGGTTCTAAAATGGGAAAAGGAGGAGGCTACTATTTGCTTAAAGATCCTAAAGAAATAAAAGTTGCCAGTATCATCAGGGTTCTGGATGGACCAATTGCACTTTTGCCTTGTGTAAGTCTTAATTTTTATGAGAAATGCGATGATTGCCCAAGTGAAGAAACCTGTGCTTTGAATAAACTGATGATTCAGGTAAGAGATAATGCTTTGTCTATCTTAGAAAAGCAGTCATTATATGATTTGGCAAGTTTTTAAAAAAATTTAATCAAATAATCTATTAATTCTATAGACTAATTGTATATTTGAAAACTGAAACTGAAAGTTATGTTTTTAGATTTATTAAGAACCAAAAAAACAGGAGAAATTGTAAGTAGGGATACTAAGATTTCGGCTTGTAAAGCTATAACATGGCGATTGTTAGGAACGATAGATACCATGATTATTTCCTTCATTATGACGGGTAATGTAAAAATTGCTTTTTCTATAGGAAGTTTTGAAGTATTTACTAAAATGGTATTGTATTTTATTCACGAAAGAGTTTGGGCAAAATGGACAAAATAACACAAGAGACATTGAACGATTGGAACGAGCAAATCAATCAATTGTCATTGGAAGAAAGTATAGCATTAGTTTTAAAACATGCCGAAGGAAAAATAGTCTTTTCGACTTCTTTCGGAATAGAAGATCAGGTTATAACGCATTATCTTAATCCTCATTATGATAAAGTTGAATTTTTTACATTAGATACCGGGCGGCAGTTTAATGAAACTTATGAAGTTTTTCAAAAAACACAAAGCAAATATTCAAAGTTGAAAATAAAAACGTACTACCCGGAAGAGGCTGATATACAAGAATATTATCAAAAATCGGGAGTTAATGGTTTTTACAACAGTATAGAAGAGCGTAAGCAATGTTGTTTTATTCGGAAAGTAAAACCCTTGAATAAGGCTTTACAAGGAGCTTCAGTATGGATTACCGGTTTACGGGCAGAACAATCTGCTAATAGGGAAAGTATGCGGTTTTTAGAATGGGATGCCGATCATCAATTAATTAAGTTCAATCCGCTGCTTCATTTTACTTTAAAAGAAGTAGAAGCAGAAGTGGAACAATATAATATTCCAATTAATAGTTTGTATAAAAAAGGCTTTTTAAGTATCGGTTGTGCACCATGTACCAGGGCTTTAGAACTAGGAGAAGAGTTTAGAGCTGGGCGTTGGTGGTGGGAAAACGGTAAAAAAGAATGTGGATTACATATCCACATTGATCAAAATAGTTAGCAATGCTTTTCTATATAAGAATAGTGTTAATTTAGTTTCTGAACTTATGCTTACCACAAATAACGCTTCTAATTAGGATAATGATTTATCTATGTTATATTCCTTTGTAAATATTGATAATTGCACTAATAATGTACTGGATACCAATTGCAATTACAATAAAACCGATAATTCGGGAAATAGCAACAATACCCGACGCTCCTAAAATGCGTGATAAATAATTGGCACTTCTTAAGATTAAGAAAATTACTAATGCTACAGCTAAAACAGCAGCACAACAAATAAGTTTAGAAACTATAGTGGTATGTTCTTGATATAATGCAATTAGTAAAGAAATAGATCCGGGCCCGGCAAGCATAGGAATCGCTAAAGGGCTTAAGGCTATGTCATTTCTGTTTCTGGCGTCATTTGCTACTTTTTTGTTAACACCTCTTTTTTTGCTAAAGTTGCCATTTAGTAAGGAAAAACCGGAAGTTAGGATTAAAATACCGCCGGCAATACGTAGCGAGTCAATGCTGATGCCAAAAAACTTTAAAACATATTCTCCGGCAAAATAAGAAATCAGCAAAATGATAGTTACATTGATAGCTGCCCAAAGAGAAATTCGAGAACGCTCTTGTTTTGAATCATCTTGGGTTAATCCCACAAAAATAGGTATAGCTCCTAAGGGATTTAAAACTGAAAATAAAGCAGCAAAAATGTAAATGAATTGTTCCATGTTTTTTTGGCAAAAATACTGTGGGTTATTGTGTGTGGAAATTAAAATAATGTTATTTCAAAGTTATGATTAAAATTTAATTTTGCTAACTTTATGAAAAATATTCTGCATGAAAACTTTAGTTATCGGTGCTACTACAAATAAAGAACGTTATGCTTATCGAGCTATCAATAGTTTGATTGATAAAAGTCACCAAGTAGTAGCCATCGGTGTAAAACCGGGAATGGCTTTAGATGTTACTATTGAAACCGAAAAAATCCCTTTTAAAAGCATAGACACAGTTACCCTTTATATAAATCCTACAATACAAAAGGAGTATTATGATTATGTGATTTCTCTCAAACCAAGACGAGTTATCTTTAATCCCGGAACTGAAAATACGGAATTTGTACAACTTCTGGAGCAAAACGGTATTGAGTCAGAAATAGCTTGTACTTTAGTATTACTTGCGACGAACCAATATTAAGCCTAAAAAGGTTAACAATCCATTTATAATTAGAATTTCAAACCCAAAATTGAAAGGCAGTAAATACTGGCTGGTGCTGTCCAGAAATAAAGAGATGAAAACGGCCGAAAGAGCAATAATAGGCGTGTTGTAATCTTTTATTTTCCATTTGGTAAATAGACCAAAACTGAACAAGCCCAAGAGAGGTCCGTAAGTAAATCCGGCAAACTTAAAAACCTTGTCAATTAAACTGGAATCGTGGAAAGCATATTTAAAAAAGAGAATAATAAAGATTGAAATAAAAACAAATACAAGATGAATCCTTTTTCGGAGCTTTATTTGTTGTGTTTCAGAGTATTTGTTTTCAATGTCCAAAATGTCAATACAAAAAGTTGTTGTTAAAGAAGTTAAAGAGCTGTCAGCGCTGGAAAAAGCTGCGGCAATAAGCCCTAATAGAAAACTGAATGCGACTGTAATGCCTAAATAATGATTAGCTAAAATAGGAAATAGTTGATCGCCATGTGCCTCAATATTGTATTTTAAAGCATATTCTGTAAACAATAAACCTAATACCAGAAAGAAGAAATTAACAACAGTTAATACTATTGTGAACCAAAACATATTCTTTTGAGCATCTTTTAAACTGCGGCAAGTTAAGTTTTTCTGCATCATATCCTGATCAAGTCCGGTCATAACAATTGCAATGAAAGCACCGGATAAGAATTGTTTCCAAAAGTAATTCGGGAGTTTCGGGTTCTCAAAAAAGAAAGTTTTAGAAAAATTACTTTCCGCAATAAAATCAGCAAAATTGGAAATGTTCAATCCTAAATCAGAGGAAACAACATAAATACATATCCCAACAGATAATAACATGAAAAATGTCTGCAAGGTATCCGTGAAGATAATAGTTTTGATTCCTGATTTAAAAGTATAAAGCCAGATTAAGATAATAGTTGCAGTAACAGTAACCCAGTAAGGTATTCCCAGTGGTTCAAAAACTAAAGTTTGCAGTACGTCTGCAACAAGTAGTAATCGAAGATTGGCTCCTACAGTTCTGGAAATGATAAAGAACCATGACCCTGTTTTATACGTTTGATTACCAAACCTATCTTTTAGATAAGTGTAAATAGTAGTAAGATTCAGTTTGTAATATAACGGAAGCAAAACTACTCCAATAGTGAAATAACCTAATATATAGCCTAAGACCAACTGAAAATAAGTGAATTGAGAAGCTTCTACTTTTCCCGGGACTGAAATAAAAGTGACTCCGGAAAGAGAAGCTCCGATCATACCAAAAGCAACTAAATACCACGGAGATTGTTTGTTGGCTTTGAAAAAGGTATTATTACTTTCGTTATCGTTTCGGGTAGTAAGAAAAGAAATAAGAATTAAAACGGCAAAATAGGCTAATATTAAAAAAAGAATGGAAATAGGTTGCATAATTTTTGATCTTTAAGCAAAGATAGAAGTTTTTAAGAGATTTAATTCCGGGATACTTTCGTATTTTTGTAACCATGGAATTGCCTTCAAAATTATTAGAAAATGCAGTGAATGAAATTTCACAATTGCCGGGAATAGGAAAACGGACTGCCTTGCGTTTGGTGTTGCATTTATTGCGTCAGCCGATAGAACAAACCGGGGATTTGGCAAATGCATTACTCAAAGTACGAGAAGAAATAATGTATTGTTCTAATTGTCATAACATTTCAGACAAGGAAGTTTGTCAAATTTGCGAAAATCCAAGTCGTGATACTTCATTAGTTTGCGTGGTAGAAGATGTACGTGATGTTATGGCTATTGAAAATACCGGTACTTATAAAGGAATTTATCATGTTTTGGGTGGTAAGATTAATCCTATTGAAGGAATTGGGCCAAGTCAGTTGAATATTGTCTCATTGGTCGAAAAAGTGAAAAGCAATGATGTGAAAGAAGTGATTTTTGCCTTGAGTTCAACAATGGAAGGAGATACAACAATTTTTTACATCTATAAACAAATAAAAGATTATAACGTAAAAACATCTACAATTGCACGTGGAATAGCCGTTGGAGATGAGTTAGAGTATGCAGATGAAGTTACTTTAGGAAGAAGCTTACAACATCGGATTCCTTATGAGCAATCGTTAAATCAATTATAGTGCTTTTTTCAATAAAAAAGTGATTTATTTTTAGAAAATTTAATAGTAAAAACTATATTTGTTTCCACAAAAATAAGATGATGAAGTGTAAACGTTTTTTACAATTGGTGTTGGTTTTGACTTTCTTTACTTCTTGTATATCAAATAAGCAGTTGGTGTATTTGCAGGATGATGGGAAATCAAATGAATCTATTGAAATAAAATCGACCCAGACAAAACCTTACAGGGTACAAACAAATGATATCTTAAGTATCAATATAAAAGCACTTGATCAAAAATTGGTCGAGATGTTTAATCCTTCTACAAATACAGGGAATGCCCAACAGCAAAATTCGCCTCAGAATTTATATTTCAATGGTTTTGTGGTAGACGATCATGGAAACATAAGAGTTCCGGTTTTGGGAGAAGTTAATGTAATGGGGTATACTTTGGAAGAGATTAGGTCAACTATTGAAAAGAGGCTTCTGGATGAGTATTTCAGAACCCAGTCAAGACTTTTTGTGAATGTGAAATTAGCAGGTTTGCGTTACACCGTTAATGGTGAGATCGGTTCTCCGGGAACAAATGTACTTTATCAGGATAAAGCTAATATAATGGAAGCTATCGCTAATTCCGGAGATATAACGATGACCGGTGACCGTAAAAATGTACAAGTGATCCGAAAATATCCTTATGGATTTCAAACATATTATATTGATTTAACAAGTTCTAAAGCTGTAGAATCACCGGTTTTTTATTTGCAGCCTAATGATTACATCTATATTAAACCTTTGAAACAAAAATCTTGGGGGACCGGAACAACAGGTATGCAAACAGTCAGTACTATTATAACAGCACTTTCACTGGTGACCACAACTATTTTATTAACTAGAAACCTATAAAAAGAAGATGTTAGATACCAAAGATTTTTCTTTTTTTGAAACACAAAGCAGCTTTGATTTTAAAGGTTTTTTAATTAGGCTTCTAAGCTATTGGAAATGGTTCTTACTGAGTTTGATCATTACATTTTTGGTTGCTTATAATGTAAATATTCGCAAGCCTAAAGTTTATGGATTAGAATCCTTGATCGTAATTAAAGATGAAAATAATTCATTTTTTACATCAAATACCAGTTTAGTCTTTAATTGGGGAGGAGTATCAGAGAAAGTACAAACCATTATTACAACGTTAAAATCAAGATCCCATAACGAGCTTGTTGTAGATAAGCTTCAATATTATATTCAGTATCTGAAAAAGGGGAAATATTATTTTGAAGACGTTTATGGAGCGACACCTTTTAAAGTTGCTATTGATAAAAATAAAGGGCAGTTAACATTAGCTCCGATAAAAATTAAATTTTTATCGCCGACAGAATTTCAATTGTCAGTCGATTTTAAGGAAAATGGTTCCAGAACGCTAATTCATTATGTAGATAATTCCAGAAGCAAATTCTCATTCGGAGAAGTTGAATTCTCTAAAAAATTCAAAGTAGGTGAAAATATCAATCTACCTTTTTTACATTTAAGACTTTATATTCTGCCGGAAGCAGGTCAATATGTGGGAAAAGAATATTTTATACGTTTTGATGATTTTAACAATACGGTAGCACGCTACAAAGGTATCGATGTGAATGCAGATACTAAGGCTCAATCCGTTGTGTCATTACAATTGCAAGGAGCAAACAAATATCGTTTAGTAGAATATTTGAACGAAACGATAAATGTATTGCGTAAAAACCAATTGGAGAGTAAAAATAAATTTGCGACAAACACGATTAATTTCATTGATAGTACATTAATCATGATGGAAGCTCAGATAAAAGATGCTGAAAATGAGCTAAAAGATTTCAGGAAAGGGAAAAACGTATTTGAGTTAGAATCAGGTGGGCAAAAATTAACGGAACGATTAACAGAATTTGATACCCAAAAAGATTTGATTCAACGTAAAATGGAATATTTAAACCATTTGAAATCTTATTTGGAAAAAAGTACAGATTTTTCAAAATTACCGGCGCCATCCGTTGCCGGAATAGATGATCCTAATATTTTAGCTAATGTTTCAAAATTGATACAACTTTCAGCTGAAAGAGAAGAATTAGGATATGCAGTTAAGAGTAATGATATCTTTACAGAATTTGATGTAGAAATGGAAGCTCTTAAAAAAGTATTACTGGAAAATATTTCAAGTGCTAAAGGAGCTTTACAGCTTGATTTACAGCTTATAAATAGAAATATAGCAATTGCTGAAGGAGAGATTGGGCAGTTGCCGGAACTGAAGCAAGAACATATCAAAATAACACGCAAATACAATCTTAAAGATAATATCTACAATACATTTCTTCAAAAAAGAAGTGAAGCCGAGATCATTAGGGCAGCTAACAGCTCGGATGTAGAATTTATTGACACAGCTAAAGATGTAGGAGGAGGTTTAAAAGGACCAAAAACGAGTGTCAATTATATTTTAGCTGCATTTTTAGGTTTTATAATTCCTTTTGTGATAGTGTTGCTAATTACCTTGTTAGATAATAATATTAACTCGGTTGAAGATATTCAAAAATTGACAAAAATTCCGGTTATCGGAATAATTGGAAAGAAAAATACAGAAAACAATTTATCTGTTTTTGAAAAACCGAAATCGCCACTAGCAGAGTCGTTCAGAGCTATCCGTTCTTCACTTCAGTTTCTGTATAAAAAACAAAAAGATGATGGAACAAAAATTCTGATGCTAACATCATCTGTTAGTGGAGAAGGAAAAACATTTTGTTCGATCAATCTAGCAACTGTTTTTGCACTAAGTGAGAAGAAAACGGTAATTGTCGGATTAGATCTGAGAAAGCCTAAGATATTCGGTGACTTTAATATAGACAATGTTACCGGTGTTGTAAATTATCTGATTGGACAAAAAACGTTAGACGAAGTTACACAAAGTACACATATTCCTCATTTAGATTTGATTACATCAGGACCTATTCCTCCTAATCCTGCAGAATTATTGATGGGAGATTCTATGAGAGATATGATAGAAGAACTGAAAGCAAAGTATGATTATGTTATTTTGGATACTCCGCCGGTAGGACTTGTTTCAGATGCTCTGGAATTAGCACGTTATTGCGATGCAACACTTTATGTTACACGTCAGGGATATACGAAAAAAGGAATGCTGGGAGTAGTTAATGAAAAACATAAAAGAGGAGAATTACATAATATTAGCATTTTATTTAACGGTTTCCAAAATAAAGCAAAATACGGTTATGGCTATGGTTATGGTTACGGTTATGGCTACGGTTACGGAGCTTATGGAGAAGCTTATATGGAACGTGATACATCTGCGTCAGGTTGGAAGAAGAGGTTAAACAAATGGTTGAGAAAATTAAAATTCTAATAACAGGAGGAGCCGGTTTTATCGGTTCAAATCTTTGCGAATATTTTTTAGCTAAAAACTATAAAGTTGTTTGCTTGGATAATTTCAGTACAGGAAAGAGAGAAAATTTACATGACTTCTTTTCTAATCCTGATTTTGAATTAATTGAAGGTGATATTCGTGATCTGCAAACGTGTCATCGTGCCGTTAAAGATGTTACTTATGTCTTACATCAGGCAGCGCTAGGAAGTGTTCCCAGATCAATTAAAGATCCTGTTACAACTAATGACGTAAATATTTCAGGCTTTTTGAATATGCTGATCGCAGCTAGAGATGCCAATGTAAAACGCTTTATATATGCAGCCAGTTCTTCTACCTATGGAGATTCTGAATCTTTGCCTAAAGTTGAAGACAAAATCGGAAGACCCTTATCTCCTTATGCAGTAACCAAGTATGTAAATGAACTATATGCAGATGTTTTTGCTAAAACGTATGGAATAGAAGTTATTGGTTTGCGCTATTTCAATGTTTTCGGACGTAGACAAGATCCTAATGGTGCTTATGCTGCGGTAATCCCGAAATTTGTTTTACAGCTAATGCAGCATGAATCTCCTGTTATTAATGGCAACGGTGAATTTTCAAGAGACTTTACCTATATTGACAATGTTATTCAAATGAATGAACTGGCAATGCAGACACAAAATGAGAAAGCTGTAAATACAGTGTACAATACGGCTTTCGGAGAGCGTACAACTCTTAATGATTTGGTTACTATTCTAAAAGAGGAATTAACTAAATTTGATCCCGAAATTGAGAAAGTTGAGATTATTCATGGACCAAATCGTTTAGGCGATATTCCACATTCGTTAGCTAGTATTGATAGAGCAAAAAAATACCTGAATTATAATCCCCAATTTTCAATGAAATCCGGATTAAAAAAATCGGTAGCATGGTATTGGGAAAATTTAAAAAAGTAAGCTTATAATGAAAATATCTAAAATTTGTTGTATTGGAGCCGGATACGTAGGAGGTCCCACTATGGCAGTAATAGCACAAAAGTGTCCTCAAATTCAAGTTACAGTTGTTGATTTAAATGAAGCCAGAATAGCAGCATGGAATGATAATGATTTAACTAAATTACCGGTTTACGAACCAGGTTTGGCAGATGTTGTAGCGGAAGCCAGAGGTCGAAATTTGTTCTTTTCAACAGAAGTAGATAAAGCTATTGATGAAGCTGAAATGATTTTTATATCCGTTAACACACCTACTAAAACCTATGGGATAGGCAAAGGGATGGCAGCTGATTTAAAATATATAGAATTGTGTGCCCGTCAAATTGCCCGTGTAGCTAAAGATAGTAAAATAGTAGTAGAAAAATCTACATTGCCTGTAAGAACGGCAAGTGCTATAAAAAGTATTTTAGATCATACCGGAAATGGGGTGCAGTTCCAGATTTTGTCAAACCCCGAGTTTTTAGCAGAAGGAACAGCTATAGAAGATTTATTTACTCCGGACAGAGTTCTGATTGGAGGAGAAACAGCAACTTCTGAAGGACAAAAAGCTGTAAATGCCTTAGTTGACGTTTATGCAAATTGGGTTCCGAAAGATAAAATATTGACAACTAATGTATGGTCTTCTGAACTTTCAAAACTGACGGCTAATGCTTTCTTGGCGCAGCGTGTATCTTCGATAAATTCCATTAGTGAATTGTGTGAAAGGACAGGTGCAAATGTGAATGAAGTAGCCAAAGCTATTGGTTTGGATTCCAGAATTGGGGCTAAATTTTTGAAAGCTTCTGTTGGATTTGGAGGTTCATGTTTTCAAAAAGATATTCTGAATTTAGTTTATATAGCTAAAAGTTACGGATTGGATGAAGTAGCAGATTATTGGGAACAGGTTATTATTATGAATGATCATCAAAAGAGAAGGTTCGCAGATAACATTATTAAGACCTTATACAATACGGTTTCCGGTAAAAAGATCACATTTTTAGGTTGGGCCTTCAAAAAGGATACAAATGATACGCGTGAATCAGCAGCTATCTATGTGGCAGATTATCTTTTGAACGAACAGGCAAATATTGCTGTTTTTGATCCAAAAGTACAAGAGCAGCAAATTTTAACGGATTTAGATTATTTAAATACACGTAGCTCTGAAGAAAATAAAAATAATGTTGATATAACTAATGATCCATATCAGGCATGTAAAGATTCTCATGCTATTGCCGTGTTAACAGAATGGGATGAATTTAAAACATATGATTGGCAAAAGATATATGATAGAATGTTAAAACCGGCTTTTATTTTTGATGGTAGAAATATTTTAAACAAAGAAGAATTAGAAAAAATAGGTTTCATTTACAAAGCTATTGGGTCTTAAAAAAATAAAGATGAGTATTAAAATAGGGATCATAGGTTTAGGTTATGTAGGTTTGCCTTTGGCACGTTTGTTTGCAACCAAATATCCGGTTGTTGGTTTTGATATCAATCAAAATAGAATCAAAGAATTGCGACAAGGGAAAGATACAACTTTAGAAGTTGAAGATGACGAACTGCAGGCTGTTTTAAAGGAGAAGAATGACAATGAGATTGGATTGTATTGTTCTGATCAGATGGAAGATATAGAAGGTTGTAATTACTATATTGTAACAGTACCTACTCCTGTTGATAAGCACAACAGGCCTGATTTGACTCCACTTTATAAAGCCAGTGAAACAGTAGGGAAGGTTTTGAGAAAAGGAGATGTTGTAATTTATGAATCAACTGTTTACCCTGGAGTTACGGAAGAAGAATGTATCCCCGTTTTGGAAAAAGTATCGGGATTGAAGTTCAATGAAGATTTCTTTGCAGGATATTCGCCGGAAAGAATAAATCCGGGAGATAAAGAACATACCGTTGAAAAGATATTGAAAGTTACTTCGGGTTCAACACCTGAAATCGGTCAAAGAGTAAACGAACTTTATAAAAGTGTTATTATAGCCGGAACGCATTTGGCTCCAACCATAAAAGTGGCTGAAGCTGCAAAAGTGATTGAAAACTCACAGCGTGATATTAATATTGCTTTTGTTAATGAACTAGCTAAGATATTTAACTTGTTGGATATTAATACACATGCAGTTTTAGAAGCAGCCGGTACAAAATGGAATTTTCTTCCGTTTAAACCAGGATTAGTTGGCGGGCATTGTATAGGTGTAGATCCGTATTATCTGGCACAAAAAGCACAAGAAAAAGGATATCATCCGGAAATTATTCTGGCAGGAAGAAGATTGAATGACAGTATGGGGGAATATGTAGCGTCACAAGTAGTGAAGCACATGATTAAAAAAGGAATTAATGTCAATAATGCTTCTGTATTATTACTGGGAATCACTTTTAAAGAAAATTGTCCGGATGTTCGCAATACTAAAATTGTAGATGTTATTCAAGCTCTGGAGGAATATGGAATGAAAGTAACTACTTTTGATCCTTGGGCAGACCCTAAAGAAGTAAAACATGAATATGGTGTTGAGAGTGTTAAAGTAAAACCAGACGAACAGTTTGATGCTGTAGTTTTAGGAGTTGCTCATAAAGAATTCAGACAGATGGATTTACAGCAATTTTGTAAAACGCAATCGGTTATTTATGATGTAAAAGGAGTTTTAAGTGATAACGTTGACGGTAGATTATAATAAATGATGTTGAATAAAAATTTTGAAATAGCGATACAAGCTGCTGTAAAAGCCGGAGAAAAAGTAAACGAGATCTATAATAATTTTGACGGAGAGGTTATTGTAAAAGAGGATGATTCACCTTTAACTATCGCTGATAAAGAATCAAATGAGATCATAAAAAACTTTTTGACAGCAACAGATATTCCCATTATAAGTGAGGAAATCAAAAATGCAGATTATTCTTTGCGAAAAACTTGGAATATCTGTTGGTTAGTTGATCCGTTAGACGGGACAAAAGAGTTTATAAAAAGGAACGGACAATTTACGGTGAATATTGCATTGATTGAACAAGGACGCCCTGTTTTCGGAGTGATTTATGTACCTGTTTCAAAAGAACTTTATGTTGGTTTTGTGAATGAAAAAGCAAGCTATTACTATAAGAATGTAAACAAAGTTTTTTCATTAGAGGATTATATAAAGAATGCTGTAGAATTACAACCGGTTTTGCCTTCATCTGAAATTACGGTGGTTTGTAGCAATTCACATTTGAATGAAGAAACAGAACAGTTCATTAAAGAATTGGGAAAAAAATTTACACAAGTAAATAAAGTAAATGCAGGAAGCTCATTAAAATTTTGCTTAGTCGCTAGTGGTAAGGCTCATGTTTATCCCAGATTAGCGCCAACGATGGAATGGGATACAGCGGCCGGACAAGCAATCTGTAATGCTGTTGGAGTAAAGGTTGTAAACCAAGAAACAGGTGGTGAACTACAATATAATAAAGAGAATTTGCTCAATCCGAGCTTTGTAGTAGAATATGACTAAAGTTTCGCATATACGACATATTACAAAAGCAATTACATGGCGTATTGTAGGAACATTAGATACCATGTTACTTTCATGGTTTGTTACCGGAAACCCGTGGATAGGTTTAAAGGTAGGAGTAGCTGAGCTGATTACTAAAATGACTTTATATTATTTACACGAAAGAATATGGTATAGAGTAGATCTTAGTCAGTTAGGTTTGAATGAAGATAGTAGAAAAAGACATTTGCTGAAAGCAATGTCTTGGAGAATAGTAGGTTCGATAGATACTTTTATATTAGGATGGCTGATCTCAGGAGATCCGTTTATCGGGATAAAGATCAGTATTTTTGAAGTGGTAACAAAAATGATACTGTACTACTTACATGAAAGAGTTTGGTATCGTATAAAATTTGGAATAATAAAAACAGTTGACGATGAGTACTAATATTCATGAACATACTTTTGAGATTGATAAAGCCAAACGGCAAGAGCTTTTAAAACAAAAAGCAGTTTTAGTTTGGTTTACCGGATTATCAGGATCCGGAAAGTCAACAGTTGCAGGAATGTTAGAAAAAAAATTATTCGATTTAAATTTCAAAACATACCTATTGGATGGCGATAATGTTAGAGGAGGCCTAAATTCTAACTTAAGTTTTTCTATTGAAGACAGAAAAGAGAATATCCGAAGAGTAGCCGAGGTAGCTCGTCTTTTTCTAGACTCAGGAATCGTTGTTTTAGCAAGTTTTGTTTCCCCTTTAGAAGAATACAGAAAGCTTGTTAAGGAAATTGTAGGGCAAGAAAATTATGTGGAGGTTTTTGTAGATACACCACTTGAAGAATGTGAAAAAAGAGATGTAAAAGGACTATACGAAAAGGCCAGAAAAGGAATGATAAAAGATTTTACAGGGATTTCATCTCCTTATGAAAAACCAACTAATCCGGACATTTCTATTGATACCTCTAAGTTAAGTCTTGAAAATTCTGTAAATTTGATTTTTGAAAAAATAAAAGATAAGATAACCCATCATGAGTAAATATTATTTGAATTACTTAGATGAATTAGAAGCTGAAGCAATCTTTATTTTAAGAGAGGTTTGGGCTCAATTTCAAAACCCTGTAATCCTGTTTTCAGGGGGGAAAGATTCAATTGTAGTAACCCATCTGGCTAAGAAAGCTTTTTACCCGTCAAGTATTCCTTTTCCGTTAATGCATATTGATACCGGTCATAACTTTCCGGAGACAATGAAGTTTAGAGATGACTTGATAGAAGAGTTAGGAGTAGGATTGATCGTAGGTTCTGTTCAAGAATCAATCGATCAAGGAAGAGTAGCAGAAGAAAAAGGAAAAAATGCTTCAAGAAATGCATTACAAACAACAACACTTTTGGATGCTATAGAAACAAATAAGATAGATTGTGCTATAGGAGGAGGAAGAAGAGATGAAGAAAAAGCGAGAGCAAAAGAACGATTCTTTTCTCATCGTGATGATTTCGGACAATGGGATCCTAAAAATCAACGTCCGGAACTTTGGAATTTACTAAACGGGAAACATTTTCAAGGAGAACATTTCAGAGCCTTTCCGATTAGTAATTGGACAGAATTAGACGTTTGGAATTATATAAAAAGAGAAAATATAGCGATACCATCTTTGTATTTTGCTCACGAAAGAGAAGTAGTCTGGAGAAATGATGCCTGGATTCCGAACTCTGAATTTTTGAAATTAGAAGAGAACGAAAAGATTGAATTCAAAAAAATCCGATTCAGAACATTGGGAGATATTACAATTACCGGCGGTATCGAATCAGATGCTGATACGCTGCATAAAATTGTTGAAGAAGTAGCGACAATGAGATTAACGGAACGAGGAAACAGAGCAGATGATAAACGTTCTGAATCAGCAATGGAAGATAGAAAAAGACAAGGATACTTTTAAAAAAAGAATATGCAAATAGACAATAATCAGTTATTACGTTTAGCAACCGCAGGTAGTGTTGATGATGGTAAAAGTACACTTATAGGAAGACTATTATACGATTCAAAATCTATTTTTGAAGACCAGATAGCGGCTATAGAAAATACAAGCAAGAAGAAAGGATACGACGGAGTAGATTTAGCGTTGTTTACTGACGGACTTCGAGATGAAAGAGAACAAGGAATTACCATTGATGTTGCCTATCGGTATTTTACGACTCCTAAAAGAAAATTCATTATAGCCGATACTCCGGGACATATTCAATATACCCGAAATATGGTAACAGGAGCATCAACGGCTAACGTAGCAATCATCTTGATTGATGCCAGAAAAGGAGTTATAGAACAAACCAAGAGACATTCCTATATAGCGTCACTTTTGCAAATACCGCATGTGATTGTTTGCGTGAATAAAATGGATTTAGTAGAGTATTCAGAAGAAGTATTTAATAATATTGTTTCCGATTATGAAAGTTTCTCTTCAAAATTATTGATCAAAGATGTTCGGTTTATTCCGATAAGTGCTTTGGTCGGAGATAATGTTGTAAACGCATCAGAGCAAATGCCTTGGTTTAAAGGATCACCGCTTTTAAATACATTAGAAACCATGCATATCAGTAGTGATAACAATAAAATTGATGCCCGTTTTGCTGTGCAGACTGTTTTACGTCCGCAAAAAGACGAGTTCATTGATTACAGAGGATATGCCGGAAGAATATTAAGCGGAATTTACCGAAAAGGTGATAACGTAACAATTCTTCCTTCAGGTTTTACATCAAAGATAAAAACAATAGATTTCTACGACCAGTCATTGGAGGAAGCATTCGCACCAATGTCTGTTTCCATTACTCTTGAAGATGATATCGATATCAGCAGAGGGGACATGATTGTGAAAACCAACAATTCACCGGAACCTTCGCAAGAGTTTGATGCTATGATTTGTTGGCTGAACAATAAACAGGCACAACCTCGTGCAAAATACTCAATTTTACATACTTCCAATGAGCAAAAAGCCATGATTAAAGATGTGGTTTATAAAGTGAATATCAATACGTATGAAAGAAATGAAGAAGACAAAGACTTTCAGATGAATGATATTGGAAGAGTGAAACTTAGAACAACAAAACCGTTAATGATCGATTCGTATAGAGACAACAGATTAACAGGAAGCTTTATATTAATTGACGAAGGAACAAACGAAACGGTGGCTGCCGGAATGATCATATAAATCATTTCTCGCTTAACATATAATTGAAAAAATCACCGGAACAAAATTGAAGACGTCGGGTAGTTTACTAAGTACAACCATTATTTACACAATTGGTAATCTTGCAACTAAAGGACTTAGTTTTGTTCTGGTTTTTTTTACAACGTTCTATTTAACTCAGGCACAAGTAGGTGAGTTAGATTTGTTTCTGGTAACAGTTAGTTTGCTGACTCCTTTTGTAACTTTTCAGTTGACAGATTCTATTTTACGCTGGCTGATAGAAGACAAATCAGAAGAGAATATCTCCGGGGTCTTAACAGTTTCTACGGTTTTAGTTTTTTTAGGAGTTCTTTTTCTGGGAATATTAAAAGTGATATTTGATTTTTTTTATCCCGTTCCTTATGCTAATTATATTTTTACCCTGCTATTTTTTCAATCTTTTTATTTGTTGTTTCAGCAATTTCAGAGAGCTGTAGGCGATAATAAAGGATATGTGGTTTCTAGTATTGTATACACTTTAGTTTATGTCATACTATCCGTCTTTTTTTTAGTTGTACTGAGTTGGAAATTAGAAGGGCTCTTGTTAGCTAATAGCATCGCTGCTTTTATGTCTTTGTTGTATGTTGTTGCTAAGAACAATATTTTTCAATATTTAAAGAAAAAAAGTTTTAGTTGGTCATTAGCAAAACACTTATTGCAATTCTCATTGCCTTTAGTTCCTAATAATGTTAGCTGGTGGGCAATTTCTTCGGCAAACCGATACTTAATCTTACTTTTTTTGGGAGCATCGGCAAATGGAATATTCGCCATTGCTTACAAATTACCCACAATAGTTCTGTTACTGATCAATGTGTTTTATCTTGCTTGGCAGGAAAAAGCGATTGCCATGTATGCCGATAAAGAACGGGATTTATATTATACGCGTATTTTAGGAAAGTATATTGTTTTTTTATTTTCTGTTTCTATTGTAATTGTCGGATGCAATAAAGTATTCCTTACTCATTTTGTAAGTACAGATTTTTACGATTCTTGGGAATATACAGCTTTGCTGCTTGTAGGGATTGTATTCAATGCTTTGGCAGGGTTTTACGGAACAGGTTATTTGAGCGCAAAAAAAACATCCGGAGCATTAAGTAGTAGTATTGTGGGAGGTTTAGTAGTTATCGCAATATCATACATAACGATTCCGAGATATGGTTTATATGGAGCTTCCTTTGCTATTACAATGGGCTATTTGATCTTGTTTTTGATGCGTTTGTGGCAAACAAAATCCTATTTTAATATTCAGTTTCCGATAGCTTCTTTTGTTAAAATGTTATCGGCATTTATTCTGATTAGCTTAGCTAATTATTGGGAGATAGAAACGATCCAATACTTGCTGCCTGTTGTGTCGTTGCTTTTTGTTTGGTGGATCAACCGACAAGATGTAAGTTTGCTATACCAAAAGATCAAAGCTAAACTACCATGAAAAAAATACTCTTTATTCATCCTGATCTAAAAGGAGGTGGAGCAGAAAAAGTTCTGGTAGATTTACTGAATACTCTTACCAAAGAGAAGTATGAAACTACTCTCTTTACCATTTTTGAAGAAGGAATCAATCGAAAGAAACTTAATCCTGCGGTCAAACAATATAGTGGTTTCAAAAAGGTTTTTAGAGGTTATTCCGTTTTGCAAAAGATAGTTTCGTCTCGCTTTTTGGCTCAATGGATAGCTAAAGATAAGTATGATATTGTTGTAGCTTATTTAGAGCATGTGCCTACCCGTATAGCTTCTGCATTTCCTAAAGGAACTAAAAAAGTAGCCTGGCTGCATACGAATGCCGATGTAAAGCTTTTGTCGCGAACATTCAGGAATTATGCAGAAATGGAAAAAGCATATCAGGCTTTTGATGCTATAGTTTGTGTGTCCGACTTGGCGAAAAAATCTTTGTTGCAGGCTATTCCGACTTTAGACGAAACGAAGGTTCAGGTAATAGAAAATGCTTTGGATGTAAATGCAATTTTGGAAAAAGCTGAGGAAAAACCGAAAATAGAGTTTACAAAAGAAGTTCTCAATTTGGTAACCATCGGCAGATTGGTTGAGGTAAAAGGTTACGATAGATTACTTCGTATTGCTTTGCAGTTAAAAAAGAAAGGTTTTCGCTTTAAACTTCACATTTTAGGCGAAGGCGAATTGGGAGGGAAGTTTCAACAATTTATAACAGAAAATGAGTTAAAGGAAAATGTAGTTTTGCTCGGCTTTCAGGAAAATCCGTATGCAATTTTACAACAGGCAGATTTGTATATTTGTTCCTCATATAATGAAGGCTACAATACCGCAATTATAGAAGCTTTATTGTTAGAAGTTCCTGTGATTACTACAGATTGTTCCGGAATGGCTGCTATTTTAGACAACGGACAATTTGGAATTATAACTAAAAACAGTGAAGAAGCTTTGTTACAAGCTGTTGAAAAAGTAATACAATCAAAAGAAGAGCTTCAGTATTGGAAGAGCAAAGCGATAGAAAGGAAGGCTTATTTTATGGCACAAAATTCCGTTCAGAAAGTAGAAAAATTATTCGATTCATTATAGCATGAATAGTCAGCCCAAAATTTCAGTGATTATGCCGGTTTACAATGTAGAAAAATACATTGAAAAGGCCGTTGCTTCTGTTTTGAAACAAACCTTTACTGATTTTGAACTGTTACTGATTAATGATGGAACGAAAGATAATAGCGTAGCCCAAACAGAACGTTTTGTGGCGGATACGCGCGTGCAGTGGTATCATAAAGAAAATGGCGGTTTATCGGATGCTCGGAATTTCGGTTTACAAAAAGCAAAAGGAGAATACATCTATTTCATGGATAGTGACGATTGGATCGAACCTGACCTGCTAGAAGTAGCTTTGCAACATATTCGTCAATATGATGTTTTGGTATTTGGTTACCAATTGGATACTGAAAATGGTGACGGGGAAATGATCCAAACGGAAAAGGTAACAACAGAAGACACTATTTTAGAAAAAGGAAAACAACAAACGGCATTTACCGAAAAACAATTAGGCTTATTAGGTTATGCCTGGAATAAACTATACAAACATCAATTTTTAAAAGACAATCAGCTTTTTTTTTCAAAAGGGATTTCGTTAGTAGAAGACATATTGTTTAATGCTCAGGTTTTAGCTAAAACCGATACAATTGTTTTTTGCGACCAAGCTTTATATCACTATATCAATCGTCCGGTGACAACTTTGATAAAAACCTTTCATGCCAATTCATTTGCCCTTTATTTGCAAAAAGACGAAGCTTTGAATCAATTTTTATCAGCTTGGAATTTTTCTGCAAATGATAAGAAAACAGTTTTAGCGAATAGTTTAATGTTAGGATTGCGTTATTGTGCCAATAATTTATTTGCGTTTAAAAATAATTTGTCCGCACGAGAAAAATTTAATTATCTGAAAATGATGTTACATAACAACAGAATGCAGGAATTAATAGCGTATTACCAACCTCATACAATCACCGATAAGCTTTATAAAGACATTGTTTTACACAAAAGAGTTGTATTTTTGTTTGCGTTGTGCAAAATGCTAAAATAAATGTCACTTACCCGATACATCCCCTTTTCATATAAAATCAGAATCTTACTGCTTTTACAACAATTAAAACCGCTACACTATTTTAAAGATAGAAATGAAAATAGTTCGGATAAAAAAATAGTTGTCTTTCTAGCGGCTAATTACAGCAATCTGGGAGATGTGGCTATAACGTATGCACAAAAGAAGTTCATTACCGAATCATGTCCGGATTATAAAGTAATTCCGATTCCTATCAGCGAAACCTTAGAAGGAATTGTATGGGTAAAATCTATTCTGAATCCTGAAGATAAGATTACTACTGTAGGAGGAGGAAATTTCGGAGATCTGTACGATCAGATCGAAACATTACGTCAGTTGGTTGTAGAAAATTTTCCGAATAATAAAGTTATTTCTTTTCCGCAAACTTTTGATTTTTCGCCTTCCGAAAAAGGAAAAAAAGCACTGAAAACAGCTCAAAGATGTTATTCAAAACATCCCAATTTGGCATTCTTTCTTAGAGAGCAAAAGTCATTCGGATGGATGCAAAAAGCGTTTCCCGAAGTGAGCTCCTTTTTGACTCCCGATATTGTTTTAAGTTTGGATCAGTCAGAACCGCAGTTGGAACGAAAAGGAGTTACTCTTAGTTTGAGAAAAGATGATGAAAAATTGCTAACTAAGAACGATGAAAAACAACTGCTGGATTTTATTTCCAACCGATTTGGGCAAGTTGCTTTTTATGACACACATTTGAATAAAGGAAATCTTTCTGAAACAGCATGCGATGCCGAACTGGAAAAAATATGGAACCAATACAAAACATCAGAATTGGTGATAACAGACAGGCTTCACGGAATGATCTTTAGTTATATAACCAATACGCCTTGTATCGTATTTCTGAATAACAACCATAAAATAGAAGAATCATACAATTGGATCAAAGAGTATGCACCCATTATTTTGATGCGTGAATTTTCAGTTTCAGCATTTGAAGCAGCAATACAAGATATTTTTAATAAATTTAGTCAGCGAAAATACCATTCGTTAAAAGAACGATTCGAACCACTTAAAGAACAATTAACCTGCTAAATGTTTGACTTTGTTCCGATAGAGAGTTATACAACCATTTATTTTCAAATGCTGTTATTCTTTTTAATGGCAACATTGCTACACTCTTTTGTGTTGGCAATTGACGATTATAAAAATATTCGTTTTGCAAATTACTTTGGTCATTTTACACTTTTATTTGTTGCATTGTATATCGGATTACGACCTATTAACGGGGTTTTTGTCGATATGACCATGTACGCTTATTCCTTTGAACGTTTTCAGGAAAACAATCCGCTTATTGTAACAGAAGATTATGCGTTCTACTGGTTTATGGATTTTTGTTCTCAGATAATGAATGTGGAAACTTTCTTTCTGGTTTGTGCACTTCTTTATATCATTCCATTATATATCTTATCTAAAAAATGGTTCGGAAAGTATTGGTACTATTCTTTCTTTATTCTGATTGGGTCATTGTCTTTTTGGGCATACGGAACTAATGGTATTCGTAACGGAATGGCAACTTCTTTTTTTCTGTTCTCCTTGGTTTATATAGATAAAAGAACAATAATGATTCCGCTACTTATACTTTCCTGTCTTTTTCATAAAACAATGGTTTTACCAACAATAGGTTTAGCGTTAACATATTTTAATAACGATTCTCGAAACTATCTGAAGGGCTGGTTGTTGTGTATCCCGATATCACTAATATTGGGAAATTATTTTGTGGAATTTTTTGCGAATATTGGCTTTGACGACCATCGTATTGACCAATATTTTACAGATCAAATTGATGAAGGAATTACACAAACCGGTTTTCGCTGGGATTTTTTACTGTATAGTGCCACCGGAGTTTATGCAGGTTGGTATTATTTGTTTAAAAAGAATTTTCAGGATAAACTCTATCAACGAATGTTTAATATTTACCTGTTTGCCAATGCTTTTTGGGTTTTAGTGATTAGAGCCAACTTTTCAAATCGCTTTGCATATTTGTCCTGGTTTATGTTAGGGATTATTATCATCTATCCATTGTTAAAAGGTGATTTTTTAAAAGAAAAAAATAAAACCATCGGATTTGTGCTTTTAGGCTATTATGCTTTTACTTACCTGTTAACCGTAATCTTAGTAAGGTCATGAAAAAGTTAAGTGTTATAATTCCTGTTTATAATGTGGAAGCTTATGTGGAAAAATGTATTCAGTCGATTAAACAAAACGGTTTAGAGGAATCGCAATATGAAATTATTGTCGTTGATGATGAAAGTCCCGACAAAAGTGTAGAACTAATCCGAAATACTTTTCCAAACGATCCCGGTATTACCATTATTTCACAAAAGAATAAAGGATTGGGAGGAGCACGTAATACAGGGATTAAAGCGGCGCAAGGAAATTATTTATTGTTTTTAGATTCTGATGATGTATTAGTACCGGGTATTTTACAGGAATTGCTTTTGATCGCCGAGAGTCAGGAAACTCAAATTCTGGAATTTGGAGCAAAAGGAGTAGATATGCAAGGAAAAGAAATATATACAGTTCAAAATACTTCTGATGGAAATGTCTTAAGCGGAATTCAGTACTATAATACTATCCGTTATATGAATTCTGCTTGTAACAAGTTGTATAAGAGAACTTTTTTATTGGAAAACGAATTGTTCTTTTTAGAACGTATTTTTATTGAAGATTTTGAGTTCAATACAAGAGCTTTTTACAAAGCAGATAAAGTTCTTGCAATTCCACAAATAGGAGCCTGTTTTTTACAATCTGAAAATTCCATAACCCGTAATTCAAACAAAGAAAAGAAACAAAAAATGGTTCAGGACATCAAACAGGTTCTGAACATCACACATACTTTATATCTGACCGGAAACAAGGAGTCTTCTGAAGTAAAAAAGTTTTTTGAAGAACGTTTAAATTTTCTGGTTGCAACACTATTTTACCATTTAATCAAAAACAAAGAACCTTTTGAAATAGTAAAAGAAATGAAAAAAGAGCTGCAAAATAAAGGTATGTATTATGTAGATCATCCGATCTATCAGAAAAATAAAAACCTGTTTCGGTTATTGGTTTTGAAGAATATTTACTTCTATAGATTTTTTAGCCCTTTTTTATAAAATTTATATTCATACATTTGTTGTAACCTACTAATTAGAACATGAAGAAGATCTGTTTCGTTGTTTCAAGCCCCTTAACGGCTCAAGCCTTTATGCTTAAACATTTTGAGTATCTGTCTCAAGAGTTCGATATTACATTGGTGGCTAACTTTGAAACGGAGGAACAGCATCACATTCCTTTTGTGAAAGAAACTAAGGATATAAAGATTGTACGGAATATTAATCTTTTGTCAGATTTAGCGGCGTTGTACCAACTCTATAAATATTTGAAACAACAGCATTTCGATGCTGTACATTCTATAACTCCAAAAGCAGGATTAATTGCCACTTCAGCAGCATGGCTGGCAGGAGTAAAACTTCGGATACACATTTTTACAGGACAGGTTTGGCATACACAAACCGGATTAAAAAAGAAATTGTTACAGTTCTTAGATAAGGTAATGGTCTTTTTTGCTACGGATATATTAGTGGACGGCCAATCGCAACGGGATTTTCTAATTGAGAATCACATTATCAAAGCCCAAAACTCAAAAGTATTAGGAAAAGGCTCTATCAGTGGTGTCGATGTGTCTAAGTTTATACTGAATCAGACATTAAAGGTAGAGTTAAGAAAACAATTAGGCTATTCAGATGATGAGGTGGTATTTGTTTTTTTAGGAAGAATGAATCGCGATAAAGGGATTTTAGATTTGGTAGCAGCTTTTAAAAAATTATATCAGGAATTTCCCCAAACAAAACTTTTATTGATAGGTATGGATGAAGAGAATCTGCGACCGGAAATTGAACAGATGCAAAAAGAAGGGATTTTCTTTTTCGGGTTAACCCGAAAGCCTCAGGAAACACTACAAGCGGGAGATGTTTTTTGTTTGCCGAGTTACAGAGAAGGTTTCGGAACCAGTGTCATTGAAGCTTCGCTTCTGCAAATGCCTGTGATTTGTAGTGATACGTATGGCTTAGCAGAAACAATAGTAGACAATGAAACCGGGTTAAGGCATAAAGTAGCAGACAGTGAAGATCTTTACAAACAAATGAGAACATTGTTTTTAGATGCTAATCTGAGAAAATCGATGGGAGAAAAAGGAAGGGAATATGTTTTGGAATATTTTTCGGCAGATGAAATTTCACGCCATTGGTTAGCATTTTATAAGGAAAAACTAAATTGAGATGTACGCAAAAGTATTCAAACCTTTATTCGATTTTGTTTTAGCATTTGTTGCTTTTGTATTGCTTTTGCCATTATTTGTGATAATAACATTTTTGCTGGCCATTGCAAATGAAGGAAAACCATTCTTTTTTCAAAAGCGTCCCGGAAAAAATGAAAAGATATTTAGCATCATCAAGTTTAAGACTATGAACGATAAAAAAGATGCAAAAGGAAATTTATTATCCGATGCAGATAGGTTAACAGCAGTTGGGAATTGGGTTCGAAAATTATCATTGGATGAAATCCCGCAATTATTGAATGTTCTTAAAGGAGATATGAGTTTAATAGGGCCACGCCCGTTATTACCGCAATATCTTCCTTTATATAATGATTTTCAGAGGAGAAGGCACGAAATAAAACCGGGAATTACAGGTTGGGCACAAGTAAACGGGAGAAACGCATTAGATTGGCAAACTAAATTCAAATATGATGTGTGGTATGTGGATCATGTTAGTTTTTTTACCGATTTAAAAATAGTATATTTGACAGTCAAAAAAGTCCTGAAAAAAGAAGGGATTAATCAACAAGGGCAAGCAACAGCAGAAGCCTTTAAAGGAAATTAAAAATGGGAGCAACAATACAAGCTATAGAATACGTTTTTCCAAAAAATAAAGTAACAAATAAAGATTTGTTACTACAATTCCCGGAGTATGATTTTAAGAAGTTTGACGACAAAGTTGGCATCAGTTGTCGTTATTATGTTGATGAGAATGAAACCGGTTTAGATTTAGCCGTGCAGGCTTGTGAAAAGCTGTTTCAAAGAATAGATAGCGCTACAATTGATTATATTTTATATTGTACACAAAATCCTGATTATATTCTACCTACAACGGCTTGTCTTTTACAAGACAGGTTAGGTTTATCTAAAAATGTTGGAGCTTTAGATATTAATTTAGGTTGTTCAGCTTATACTTATGTTTTAAGTTTAGCGAAAGCACTGATTAATTCTGGTCAGGCTAAAAATATTTTGGTGGTAACAGCAGAAACATACTCTAAAATCCTCAATGAAAGAGATTGTTCTAACAGAGCTATTTTCGGAGATGCAGCTACCGCAACTTTAGTGTCATACACTGAAGAAGAAAATTTCGGTGACTTCTTGTTCGGAACGGATGGCTCTGGTGTAGAAAAATTGTTTGTGAAAAACGGGGCTTCAAAATATAAATTCGAAAGTAATCCGGAAGTAAAAACATATGGGAGTGGTAATTTTTATACAGATAATGACTTGTATATGAACGGACCTGAAATTTTCCATTTTACAGGAGAAGTTGTGCCGGGATTTGTAGAAGAATTATTAGAAGCCAATCAAGTAGAAAAAGATCATATAGACCAATATATTTTTCATCAGGCAAATGCTTTTATGCTGAATTTTTTGAGAAAGCGATTAAAAATAGAAGAAGAACGCTTTTTTATTGATTTACGAGATGGAGGAAACACTGTTTCATCAACTATTCCAATCGCATTAAAGAAATACAGCCAAAAAATAACAGAGAAAGAAACTCTTTTATTGGTTGGTTTCGGAGTAGGGTTATCTTGGTCAGGAGGATTAGTTACCATAAACAATAAATTATAACTGAAAATGAATAAAGCTGAATTTATCAAAGGTTTAGAAGAAGAATTAGAGTTAGAGATCACGTTAACAGCAGAAACGGATTTAAAAGGATTAGACGAATGGGATTCTATGGCTGCTATGCTTTTAATAGGATATGTCTCTAATGAGTTTGGTTTGACTTTAACAGCAGACGATATTAAGAATATCTCAACAGTACAATCTTTGATCGAGCGTATCGGAGTAGAAAAATTCAACTAAAATGCTACAACATTTTAAAGGTATCCATATTACAGCTTTAAAAACCTGTGTTCCGTCTCAGGTTGTGTCCAATGCTTTTTTTGAAGAACTGCTGAGTCCCAAAGAAATCAAGATCTTTGAAAAAACAGTCGGAATTAAAAACAGACGTTGGGCAACAGATAATATAACGGCTCTTGATTTAGGATATGAAGCGGCTAATTCATTGTTGAAAGAACATGATGTTGCTCCTTCTGAGGTTGAATGCCTGATCTTCTTAAGTCAAACCCCGGATTATAAGATACCTTTTTCATCTAATATTTTACAAGCTAAGCTGAATTTGCCACAAAATATTCTGTGCTTGGATGTCAATGCAGGCTGTGCCGGATTTGTTCAGGGATTAGGAACCGCTTTTTCTATAGCGCAAACGATTAAAGGGAAAGTGCTTTTTGTCGTTGCGGAAACCTTGTCTAAAATATTATCACATAAAGACAGAGGAACCTCTATGCTTTTTGGTGACGGAGCTGCGGCTATGTTGATTGAAAGAAATACAGATGATGTTTCCGAAACGTATTTTCAGTATTTTTCAGACGGCAATAATGCAGATGCTATTATGATTCCCGATGGAGGCTATCGCAATGTAACTACTTCTCATAGTTTTGAAATAGAGAAGGACGATAAAAATAATCAAAAGAACCGTTTGCAACTGGCAATGGACGGAGCTCGAGTGCTTGATTTTACTTTGCGGGAAGTAGCGCCAAGCATTTTACAGATTTTAAAGCAAGCCAATTTGGATAAGGAGCAAATAGGAGCTTTTTTACTACATCAGTCCAATCAGTTCATTATCAAACAAATTGCTGCACAATTAGGTGTTGAAGCCCAAAAATTCCCGATCAATATTGATCAGTTTGGGAATACCAGTGGTGTTTCAATTCCTTTATTGATACAGTCACAAGCAGAAAATATTAAGACATTAGATAAACTTATCCTCAGTGGATACGGCTCAGGGTTAAACTGGGCTAATGGAATTATAAGCCTTAAACAAACGAAAATTTATCCCCAAATAGAATTATAAAACAAATAAAAATGAAAAATGTCCTTGTAACGGGAGCAACTTCGGGTATAGGAAAAGCAACTTGTAATAGTTTGCTAAACGAAGGATACCGCGTTTTTGCTTTGGGCAGAGATGTAGAAAAAATAAAAGACCTGCTAGACCAATTTTCTGAACAGTTACATTTTTTAGCAATTGATTTGAATTCATATCAAGAGTATACTAAAATTTTTGACGAATTTTTGTCAGGTCAAAAGTTGGACGGTTTGGTACATTGTGCCGGAATGGAAGAAACCTTGCCTATTAATTTATATACGCCGGAAGCAGTTCAGCGGATTTTTAATATCAATGTTTTTTCCGGAATTGAATTAATGCGATTTTTTGCAAAGAAGAAGTATTCTAATGAAGGTGCCGGAGTCGTTTTTTTAGCATCTGTGATGGCAACTTTAGGACAAGCTGGAAAAACCGGTTACTGTGCTTCCAAGTCAGCTATTTTAGGAATGGTAAAATCATTGGCATTGGAACTGGCTAAACGCAAAATACGGGTTAATGCAATTTCTCCGGGTGTGGTGAATACACCTATGACACAAAAATTGTTTTCTCAGATAGAAGAAGACAATATTGAACGTATCAAAAATATGCATCCGTTGGGGATTGGTGAAGTAGAGGATGTTACGCCAACAATTTTATTCTTGCTTTCTGAAGGGAGTAAGTGGATAACCGGACAAAATTTTATCATAGATGGAGGATATTCAATTCAATAATAAAAGAGAGGAGTTTTATTTAATTGGTGCCGGAGGACTTTCGAGAGAATTAGAATGCTGGATGGATATGTCCCGATTTTCTCAATCGTATGAGTTGTTAGGTTATGTAGATGACAATCCGGATGTGTTGAAAGGAATTACAAATGATTATAAGATCGTAGATGGTTTTTTTACAGGTGATATTTGGAAAGGGAAAAATATAGTAATGGGTATCGCAAACACAGATATAAAACAGAAAGCTTTTGAACTATTTGCCTCAAACAACTGTAATGTGTTGTCTTTTATACACGATACGGTTTTGATTGGAAAGAATACGCAAATGGGAACCGGAGCTGTTTTATATCCCCGTTCCATAATATCCTGCAATGTTTCCGTTGGAGAAGGAGTGATGATCAATGCAGGAACACAAGTTGGTCACGATGTTACAATAGGCAATTATGTAAGTATTATGGCAAATGTGGATATCGGTGGCGGAGCACAGATCGGGAACAATGTTTTTATTGGTTCTAAGGCTGTCATTTTACCCGGAGTAAAAATTCCGGACGGATGTAGGATCGGTGCAGGCAGTGTTGTAATAAAATCAATAAGGCAAGTCGGAACTTATTTTGGCAATCCGGCAAAAAAGATTTTTTAGATTTAGATGATAAAGAGAATTTTTGATATTGTATTTTCACTGGTGTTGATGGTTTTATTAGGAGTCCCGTTACTTGTTTTCTGGATTTTTGCCTGTGTGGATACAAGATCAAAAGGGATTTTTATCCAAGATCGGATCGGTCAGAATGGAAAGATCTTCAAGATATTTAAACTAAGGTCTATTCGTAATCCTGAAAAGAATATTATTTCTTCTTACGGGAAATTTATCCGAAAAACCAAAGTAGACGAATTACCACAATTATTGAATGTACTTAAAGGAGATATGAGCGTTGTAGGACCTCGTCCGGATATTCCCGGCTATTATGATCTTTTGCAAGGAGAAGAACGGAAAATTTTGGAACTAAAACCCGGTCTAACTTGTGAAGCCAGTTTAAAATATGCTAATGAAGAATATATTTTAGCCCAACAGGAAGATCCTTTGCATTATAATGATACGGTTCTATTTCCGGATAAAGTTAAAATGAATTTAGACTACTACTATAATCATAATTTGTTCAAAGATGTTATGATTATAATGAAAACTATAAAAAAAGTAATATGAATCCGGATAAAATTTGGCTTTCTTCCCCGCACATGGGAGGAAATGAAAAAAAATACATTGAAAGTGCTTTTGCAGAGAATATTGTGGCACCATTAGGTCCTAATGTTACAGGCTTTGAGCATGATCTGGAGTGTTTTTTGCAAGACGGAGTCCACGTAGCGGCCTTGAGTTCGGGAACAGCAGCGATACATTTAGGATTAATTCTGTTAGGAGTTCAAGCGGGAGATGAGGTGCTTTGCCAAAGTATGACTTTTTCGGCTTCGGCAAATCCTATTATGTATTTAAATGCAAATCCTGTTTTTGTAGATAGCGAGCCGGATACCTGGAATATTTGCCCACAGGCATTAGAGGATGCTATAAAAGATAGAATCAGTAAAGGAAAAAAACCTAAAGCAATTATAGCAGTTCATTTATACGGAATGCCCTATAAGATTGATGAAGTAAGGTCAGTAGCAAAAAAATATGAGATACCGGTATTAGAAGACAGTGCTGAAGCTTTAGGAAGTACTTATAAAGGACAGAAATGCGGAACATTCGGAGATATAGCTGCACTTTCTTTTAATGGAAATAAAATTATTACAACCTCTGGAGGAGGTGCTTTGGTAACACATGATTTGTCAATTAAAGAGAAAGCGGTTTTCTTAGCCACTCAGGCAAGAGATACGGCACCTTATTATCAGCACAGCCATATTGGGTATAATTACCGTTTGAGTAACATTTCTGCCGGTATTGGTAGAGGGCAAATGGAAGTTTTAGAGCAACATATAGCTTCGAGACGCAATATACACGAGTTCTACCAACAGGTTTTTAAGGATTTTCCGGAAATAGAAGTTTTTAGTGAACCTGATAATGATTTTTATTCTAACCATTGGTTGACTGCCATTACGATAAATACAGAAAAATTAGGAAAGAGCGCTGAAAATTTAAGACTCGCCTTAGCAAAAGACAACATTGAATCAAGACCTTTGTGGAAACCGATGCACTTGCAGCCTGTTTTTAGCCAATATTTTTATTATGGAGGAACCGTTGCTTCTGATTTGTTTTCCAGAGGTTTATGTTTGCCTTCAGGTTCTAATTTGACTGATAATCAAAAAGATAGGGTTGAAAGTTGTATAAGTCGATTTTTAAGGGATGAGTAAATTAAAATGAAATAGTTTTATTACTTTTGTTCTATTAAGCACCAAATTAACCCTAACCTGAATTGCAACCTGAAAAAAAAATATTTTCGAAAAAATCACTCTTAAAAGATATGTCTAAAGATTTTTTTGAGAATCGATTTACAAATCTGGGATATCTTCCCAGATGGATTATTTTTTGTATTGATATCGGAATACTTATAGTAGCAAGTTTTCTAACTCATTATATCGTACAAAATTTAACCCTGCGGAACTATGATACTTATTCAATGGTTGTCCGTTATGGGATAATTATATTTGCCAATGTTTTCTCATTTGTAGTTTATCGCACCTATGCCGGTATTATAAGACATTCCAGTTTTGTGGATGCTTATAAATTGTTGTTTTCAACTTTTACAGCTTTAGTCATTTTGGTGACTTTAAACTACCTGCATTATTTTATTGACGGAGCCAAAATTTTCCTGATACCATCATTAGTGATCTATTTTGTGATTTCTTTTATTTTATTGTTGGCATTCAGGATTTCAATTAAGTTTTTGTTTGAAAAATATTTAATTCCTATAAATGCAGGGCAATTAACAAGAGTTGCTATTTACGGATCGGGAGCTAATTCTATTTCGTTGGCAAATGCAATCAATGTTGAACAACCCAGACGTTTTATTTTAGTAGGGTTTATCGATACTAAAAAGTCTCGTTTAAATAAAGAAGTGCTTGGAGTTCCTATTGTATATAAGAAAAAAGGGATTGCTTCGATTCTACGTTTCTTAAATGCTGATGCTATCATTATTTCTGATAAAAATATTTCAAATGAAGAAAAATTAGAAATTGTAGAGGAGTGTTTAGAATACAATTATAAAATATTAACAGCGCCAACAATTGTAGACTGGAAAGATCAAAGAGAAATTTCAAAAAGTCTTAAGAAATTTGAAATTAAAGATTTATTAGAGCGTCCGCCAATTGTTTTAGATAATCAAAAGATCGTTTCTCAGATACAGGATAAAGTTTTATTGATAACAGGTGCTGCCGGTTCTATTGGGAGTGAGATCGTAAATCAGGTTTTATTGTTCAAACCTAAGAAAATTGTTTTGTTAGATCAGGCAGAAACACCTTTACATCATTTGAGTATTGAGTTAGGAAAACTGGATAGTGAAACAGAGATCATTCCTATGGTCGCTGATATTAAAGATAAGCGGATCTTAGAGTTTTTATTTGATAAATATAAACCTTCCATTGTTTACCATGCAGCAGCATATAAGCATGTTCCTCTTATGGAGGAAAATCCTTATCAGGCAATCGTGACCAATGTGTTAGGAACAAAGAACTTAGCCGATGTTTCTATTAAATATGGAGTTGATAGGTTTGTAATGGTATCAACCGATAAGGCTGTTAACCCTAGTAATATAATGGGAGCAAGTAAGCGTATCGCTGAAATTTACGTACAAGCCTTGTATTTTAATGCTCAGAAAGAACATAAAGAACATACGACTAAGTTTATTACAACACGTTTTGGAAATGTATTGGGGTCAAATGGTTCTGTAGTACCATTGTTTACGAAACAAATACAAGAAGGAGGACCGGTAACCATTACGCATCCTGATATTATCCGTTATTTTATGACAATACCGGAAGCCTGTCAACTAGTCTTAGAAGCAGGTTCTATGGGACATGGAGGAGAGATTTATATTTTTGACATGGGAAAACCGGTAAAAATTATAGATTTGGCTCGTAAAATGATTCGTTTAGCAGGGTATGTACCGGATAAAGAAATTCCGATAAAAATAGTAGGGTTGAGACCCGGAGAAAAACTGTATGAAGAACTACTGAACGATAGTGCTAAAACATTACCGACACACCATGAGAAGATCATGATCGCGGTGGAGAAAAGTGAATTGGATTTTGAAGCTGTAAAACAATATTTTCAAAAGTTTGATAATTTATCTGAAGATTTAAAAACAGAAGAGATGGTACGCTTAATGAAAGAAATAGTACCGGAATTCAAAAGTATGAATTCGCAGTTTGAAAAGTTAGATGTTGTCAACTAAAGAATGTTATATTTGTAAAAACTCCGAAATGAAGATAAAAAATACCCCTATATATTCTTATAGTTTGCTATTAATCATTTTTTTGAGTCTGACCTCTTGTGTTTCCAGAAAAAAAATGGTTTATATGTATAACGAAAACGGACAAGCTGATAGTTCTGCTGTGAGTTATAATCCGGTTTTGCAGCCTGATGATGTTTTATTTATTGTGGTTTCGTCACAAAACCCGGAAGTAGCGGCACCCTATAATCTGAATTCGGTTGCTATTCAGGGAACATCAGAAGAATCTTTTGAACGTAGTCGTTTACAAACATATATAGTTGATAAAGAAGGGGATATTGAGTTTCCGTCTATCGGAACAATTAAGCTAGGAGGTTTAACACGGGAAGAAGCTGTTACACTATTAAAAGATACGCTTAAAGATTATGTAAGCGATGCTACGATCAATCTTCGTATTCTCAATTATAAAGTTTCTGTACTGGGAGAAGTAAGTAAACCCGGAAGTTTTTCGATCAGTAGTGAACGGATTACCGTTTTAGAAGCAATCAGTAAAGCCGGAGATCTAACGATCTATGGTCGAAGGGATAATGTGTTGTTAATCAGAGAACAAGATGGTGTAAAAACGACTCAACGTATTGACCTGACAAAATCTGATTTTATCAATTCTCCTTATTATTATTTGGCACAGAATGATGTAATTTATGTGGAGCCGAATAAAACCAAAGTAAATTCTTCTGCAGTTGGACCTAATTTGACTTTAGGGATTTCTTTAGTGTCTATTTTAGCTTCTTTTATAGTATTGGTAACACGATAATTGTATGATGACAACGCCACAAAATATACCAGGTTCCGATAAGAGTAAGTTCAACTTAAAAGTTGAAATAGAACGTTATTTAGAACATTGGCGTTGGTTTGTTATTGGTTTACTGGTTACGTTTTTCGGAGCTTTTCTGTATCTCAGATATTCCATTCCGCAATACAAAGCAAATTCTACTGTTTTAGTTAAGGATGCAATCAAAGGAAATATGACGACAGAGCTTGAGGCATTCAGAGAGCTCGGGCTCATCGGAAATGTCAAAGGAAATGTCGATAATGAGATTGAAGTCTTAAAATCAAGAACTCTTATAGAATCAACCATTAGAGCATTGCAACTAAATGTGGCTTATTACGGTTTGGGAAGAGTAAAATCAGAAGAGATTTATAATGAATCTCCGATACAGGTGCTGTTTTTCAATACAACTAAAGTATACAATAAGTACAAGCATTATTATGTTGTTCAATATAAAAATGAAAAAGAGTTTGCACTTTATGACCAATTAGAGAAAAAAATAGGAGAATACAATTACGGAGCTACACTTGCAATAGATGAGGTCCAGATGATGATTACCAAAGTCAATCCGGATGCAAACGATTATAGTATCGGGATCGAGGTAACACCAGTAGAGCAACTGGTTGATTATTTTAAATCGAAACTGGCTGTTTCAGTTGTAGGCAAGAATACAAGTGTGATAGAACTGAACTTAGTTGACCCGGTCAGAGCAAAAGCAGAAGATTTTCTAAATACATTGGTTCAAAATTACAATAATGATGCTATTCAGGATAAAAAGTTTGTGGCCGAAAATACATCTAAATTTATTGAGCAAAGATTGAAAATAATTGCAGATGAGTTAAAAGATGTTGAAAAAGATGTAGAGACATTCAAAAGAAAAAATCATGTTACTGATATTGTTTCAGAAGCAGGACTGTTTTTAGAAAACGCAAGTGCATTTGAGAAGAAAGAGATTGAAGTGGAAACACAAATAAAAGTTGTGGAAGCTTTGTTGGAGAGGGTAACTACAGATACGAATAAAGATCTTATTCCGGCCAATATTATTCCGATGGAAGAAGGAGCAGCCAGTTTAATTGCCGGTTATAACCAGTTGATTTTAGACAGAAATCGTTTGTTGAAAACGGCAACACCAAAGAATGCTGTTATTCTGACCATAGATAACAAAATAGAGGCATTGCGTGAAAATGTAATCGCCAGTTTAGAGCAATTAAAGATTTCATTAGAGATACAGCGTAAAGATTTAGCAAGCCAGAGAGCAAAGATGGCAGGGAAAATTTCTCAGATTCCTACTCAGGAAAAATTATTCAGGGATATAGATAGAAAGCAACACATCAAAGAAACGCTCTATTTGTATCTGTTGGAAAAAAGAGAAGAAGCCGAAATCTCTCTAGCAGTTACTGAACCTAATGCAAAAGTGATCGATACAGCATTGGCAGCCAAAAATCCTATTTTCCCGAATCGGAAAATGGTATATTTAGTAGCATTGGCTTTGGGATTAGCGATTCCGTTTATCATACTTTATATCATAGCCTTATTTGATACAAAAATAAAAACAGCTGCGGATGTAACGGATAATATATCCATTCCGTTTTTAGGAGAAGTGCCTAAGTTTGAAGAAGATCATTTTGTTTTTGAATCGACCAATAGATCGGCAACAGCTGAAGCGTTAAGGATTGTGCGTACAAATCTTGAGTTCTTATTAAGCGATGTCAGCAGTACCATGGCTAAGACTATTTTTGTAACCTCTACTTATCCGAAAGAGGGAAAAACCTTTGTTTCCGTAAATCTGGCCTCTATAATAGCGCAGTCTGATAAACGAGTGCTTTTAGTAGGTTTGGACATCAGAAATCCGAAGTTAGGTGATTATTTTGATATTCCTTCTGATGGCTTGACCAATTACTTAGTTGATAAAAAAGGAACTTCCATTCAAAATTACATTGTAACTAGTAAGATGAATGAAAATTTGGCAATTTTACCTTCCGGTGTAGTACCGCCTAATCCGGCTGAGTTGTTGATGAGTAATAAAATTGAGGAAATGTTTGAACAGCTAAAAGTTCAATTTGACTATATAGTGGTAGATACAGCACCTATAAGTCTGGTTTCAGATACCCTTATTATTGCTAAATATGCAGATGCTTTTGTGTATGTGGTTAGAGCGCATGTTTTAGATAAACAGATGTTGAATTTACCGCAAAGACTTTATAATGAAAGAAAGCTTAATAACATGAGTATTTTATTGAACGATTCAGTGATTAAGCGAAACTACGGTTATACGTACGGTTATGAGGTGATTGAAAAACCGAGAAGCAGTTGGGAACGACTTTGGGGAATATTGTTTAAAAAGAGCTAAAAATAAAAATTAAATTTAACCGAAAAAGGCATTGTTTTCAATAGCTTTTTGTAATTGTTCCTGACTTTTGATAAGAATCTTGTTTTCAAAAGCTAAAATATGTCCTTTGTTATGAATGTCAGAGCCAACAAAGTCGATCATATCTTTTTTAAGTAACTGGTCGGCGGCTAAAGCAACATCCTTTCCGTAATAGCCAACACTTGATAAAAGATTTATCTGAAATAAACAACCTGCTTTTTTTAGTTTTTCATATTCTTTAGGCTTGTTATGGTAAAAGGTATAACGTTCAGGATGTGCTAGAACAGGTTTGTATCCTTCCAATTGTAATTCAAAAAGAAAGTCGTAAAGTTGCAGTGGTGCATTCAGATATGACATTTCAACCAAAACATATTTGTCATCTTTTAAGGTAAGTAGCTTTTCAGATTTGAAAAGCTTAACAAATTCCTCATCAATATAATATTCTGAGGCTGTATTGAGCGATACTTTTTGACTCAATTCAGGAAGAGATTGGTGAACTTCTTCTCTTTTGTTTTCAATGATTACTCTGGTATTGTCCCAAACATTGCTTTTAGTGTGTGGTGTTGTGGTTACTCTGGCAAAACCTAAATCAACCATTGATTGTATAAGATAGTTACTTTCTTCTATATGTTGAGCCCCGTCATCTATTCCGGGGAGTACATGCGAATGAATATCAATGTAATCAGAAGGAATTAATTCTTTTAATTTTGGCTTAGGTTTGAGGAATGAAAACATGAAGCAAAGATATAAAATTTGATATAAAGGTAAAGCTTTTTTAACGAGGTAGTAAAGTTGTTTTTAATAGAAAGATTTATAATTGAGAGAGAATAAAATAAGCATTGAATCAGGAAACCGATTGTTTTTTGACAAGGCTTTAATACTTCATATTTAATCTGCACATTGTACGAACTATAAAAAAATATTGTGTAGTTTTGTGTGGTTAAAAAGAAAAATATCCGCTTTGAAAATAGTAACATACGATAGTCGTTCTAAAACTAATTTCTTTAAAGAGCTTTCAGCTATATTTACTGACGTAATAAACTCTAATTTTATTGCTAAACAATTAGCTAAAAGAGATTTAAAAGCGACATACAGACAGTCGCTATTAGGTTTCTTTTGGGCGTTCATGCCTATTGTGATGCAGTCAGTAGTCTGGATTTTTATTAGTGATTCAGGAATTGCTCAATTTCAGGAAACAGCAATACCCAGACCGGCTTTCATCATTATAGGAACAACACTTTGGACCGTTTTACTGGAATCTATCAATGGGCCGATTAATAGTATCAATTCTTCAAAAAGCATTATCTCTAAAATTAATTTTCCGAAGGAAGCTTTGTTGTTATCAGGAATTTATAAGTTGTTGTTCAACGCAATGTTGAAAATGATTTTGATAGTTTTTATTCTGTTTTTCTTTAAACTGTCACCGGGAATCACCCTTGTTTATTTTCCTTTGTATTTATTTATTTTTATCCTTTTGGGAACTGCGGTTGGAGTCTTATTAGCGCCAATCGGTTTGTTGTATACAGATATCGGACGAGCAATACCTATTGTCATGCAGTTTCTTATGTATATGACGCCTGTGGTATTTGTAGCACCGACTAATGGAACTTTTAGTAAAATTTTTGAGTATAATCCATTGTCGCCATTAATTAATTCTGCAAGAAATAGTTTGGTTGGACTGTCATTAGACGACCCACAGATATTACTATATATTATTCCTATTTCAACAATAGTATTATTGCTGGGGTTAGTAGTTCTGAGAAACTCTTTGCCTATAATTATTGAAAAGATATCAAGCTGATGCAGGAAGTTAAACATAATGAGACATTAGTGACCGTAGAGAATGTGTCAAAGAAGTTTTCAAAAGATTTGAAGACCAGCCTTATGTATGGGGTTAAAGATATCTTGAAGATTATGTTCGGGATATTGCCGGAAAAGAGTAAGCTTCGAAAAAGTGAGTTCTGGGCAGTAAAAAATGTAAGCTTTAGTTTGAGAAGAGGAGAATGTATCGGACTGATAGGGCATAACGGAGCAGGAAAAAGTACTCTCTTAAAAGTTTTGAATGGCTTATACGCACCCGATGAAGGGAAAATAACGATAAAAGGAAAAATAGGAGCTCTGATTGAATTAGGAGCTGGTTTTAACCCAATCCTTACAGGTCGGGAGAATATTTATAACAATGCTTCTATTTTAGGGTTTGCCAAGGCAGAGGTCGATGCTAAAATGCAATCGATCATTGAATTTTCTGAAATGGAAGATTTTTTAGATATGCCGGTAAAAAACTATTCGTCAGGGATGAAAGTGCGTTTAGGATTTGCTATTGCAGCACATTTAGAACCGGATGTGTTAATTATAGATGAAGTTTTAGCCGTAGGAGATTTAGGATTCGTTCTTAAATGTTTTAAGAAAGTAGACGAACTACTGCCCAATACAGCTATAATTTTCGTTTCGCATAATATGCCCATGGTATCCCGGATATGTAATGAAGTAGTATTAATGGATCATGGAATGGTAGAATATCAAGGCTATAATGTGGCAAAAGGAATTGAACTGTATTATAATAAGTTTGCAGGAAGTTCTCAAAATATGGTTTTTAATGATGGTTCCTTGGAACTGATTTCCTGTAAAACCAATTTACAGGAAGGAAAAGTAGTCCGTCATCAAGATATTGAAGTAGAGTTGTTATTCGGAATTCAGAAAAACCTGAAATTTTATCCGAAGGTTTATTTGGAATTTAAAGATAAAGATCTAAGACCGATTGCCGGAACTCAATCTGAGAGTAAACTGGAGATAAACGAAGAGAAAGAACAACTTAAATATACCTTTGTTATTAAGAATTCTTTATTCACTTTAGGAAAATATAATGTCGATCTTAGTATTAAAAGTAACGAGACCGACTCTCCTGTCTTAAGAATAAACAACCTCATTGATTTTGTTTGCGAAGGAGAAAAAAGTTTATGGGTGCCTATTGAATTGGAATCAGATGTACAAATAACCCAGTTTTAAAAAAAACATGTATGATTAATGTAACCCAAACATATCTACCTCCTATAGAAGAATACCAATCTTTTTTACAAAAGGCATGGGATGCAAAGTGGTTGACCAATAGAGGACAACTGGTAAAAGAGCTGGAAGAAAAGTTGATAGCCTATTTAGGTGTTGAAAACTTAACTTTAACTACTAATGGAACTTTGCCTTTACAAATTGCTATAAAAGCAATGGAATTAAAAGGAGAGATTATCACAACGCCCTTTAGCTATGTTGCTACAACCAGTTCTATAGTCTGGGAAAATTGCAAACCGGTTTTTGTAGACATTCATCCGGACTATTTAACAATCGATGAAACCTTGATCGAGGCAGCCATAACAAGTAATACGTCAGCTATTCTGGCGACACATGTATTCGGGAATCCGTGCAATGTAGAAGTTATTGAGCAAATAGCCCGCAAGCATAATTTAAAAGTGATTTATGATGCAGCTCATTGTTTTGGGGTGAATTATAAGGGAAAAAGTATTTTTGACTATGGAGATGTAAGTACGTGCAGTTTTCACGCAACCAAAATATTTCACACAGGCGAAGGCGGTTGTTGGATTACCAATAATAAAGAGTTACATCACAAAATATATTACCATCATAATTTCGGGCATAAAAATCAAGAAGAATTTTTAGGGTTAGGGACGAATGCAAAGATGAGTGAATTACAAGCTGCCATGGGCTTAGCGGTTTTCGGGCATTTGGATGAGATCTTTAAAGGACGAAAAGAAGTAGTGGGTTTTTATGAAGAATACCTAAAAGATTCACCTGTTCGAAAGCTTAAGATAAGAGAAAATACGACGTGGAATTTTCACTATTATCCGGTAATTTTTGAAACGGAAGAGAAATTGCTGAAAGTAAAAGAAATATTGAACAGTCAACAGATCTTTCCAAGACGCTATTTTTATCCTAGTTTAAATACATTGCCTTATCTGGAGAAACAAGAATGTGAGATAAGTGAGAGTATCAGTAAAAGAATATTGTGTTTGCCATTGTATGTTGGACTGGATAAACGTATAGTAGAGAATATCTCAAAAATAATCAGTAATGGCTAATACGGATGCAATAGCAGTAATGCAACCTTATGTATTTCCCTATATCGGGTATTTTCAGCTTATCAATGCTGTTGATGTTTTTGTACTGTATGATGATGTGAACTTTATAAAAGGAGGATGGATCAACAGAAATAGGATATTGTTAAAAGAAGAAGATCATACATTTACGATATCCTGTAAAAAGATCAGTTCTTTTTCCCGAATAAATGAAATTGAAGCTAATTTTACCGAAAAGGATAAACAAAAATTCCTGAAAAAAATTGAGCAATCCTATATAAAAGCGCCATACTTTGAAGAAGCTTTTGCAGTAGTAAAAGAAGGATTAAACGGAGAAAATCAATATATTGCCGAGATTTGTAAAAAGAGCATATCCAGTGTGTTAGAATATTTAGATATCGATACAAAACTGATGGTAAGTTCTATTGAATTTAGTGATACTTTAGGGATGGGAAGAGCAGATAGATTAATTGAGATGACTAAAAGATCGGGAAAGTCAAGGTATATCAATGTCATCGGAGGAAAAGAACTATATGACAAAGAATATTTTGAACAAAAAGGAATTGAACTGAGTTTTATAAAATCGGATAGTACAATTCAATACAAACAATTCGACAACGATTTTGTTCCGTGGCTTTCTATAATAGATGTAATGATGTTCAATAGCAAAGAAGAAATAAAACAAATGTTAACTCAATATACATTGGTTTAATGAAGCGTATCGCCATACATAGCGTGCCTAGATCAGGTTCTACATGGTTAGGGCAAATTTTCAATAGCAATCCTAATGTAAAATATGCCTATCAGCCTTTGTTTTCGTATGCACTGAAAGGTTATCTTAAAGAAGACTCGTCAAAAGAAGAGATTGCTGCTTTTTACCAAGAGCTGCTTCTTACGGATGATGATTTTATCAATCAGAAAGAAGCAAAAGAAAAAAAGTTAATTCCCGAGTTTAAAAAAAATGACATCATTACCCATGTGGTTTATAAAGAAGTCAGATATCATAACATCGTAGCAAACCTTTTAGAGAAGGATAAAGAAGTGAAGGTAATAGGTTTGGTCAGAAACCCGCTGGCAGTGATTGCCTCTTGGTTGTTGGCACCCAAAGAATTCAGAAAAGATTTGGGTTGGAATGAATCGGAAGAATGGCAGTTTGCATCTAAGAAAAACTTGAACAAACCGGAAGAATTTAATGGCTTTGAGAAATGGAAAGAAGTAACCGATCTTTTTTTAGCATTAGAGAAAAAGTATCCGTCACGTTTTAAATTGGTCGATTATAATGATTTATTGACAGATACCGCAACCACAGTAAAAGAGATCTTTCATTTTTGCGAAATACCATTTACAGAAGAAACAGAGCATTTTATGGCTCAGACCAAACAAGTCAACAATGCAGACGCTTATAGCGTTTTTAAAACAAAAAAGCTCGATAATCAGTGGGAAGATAGTTTAGACCAACAAATCGTAAAAGCAATAACCACAGATTTAGAAAATACACCTTTAGAAAAATTTTTACATTTATGAAATTCGACTTTTTAATAAGTTCAGAGCGTTCCGGAAGCAATTTGATTACAAAGTTAATTGATAATCATTCCCTTTATTGCGGGCCAACACCACCGCATTTGCTTCGTGTTTTTGATCCGGTTATGGATAAATACGGGAATTTGGAAGAAGAAACTAACTGGGATGCATTTATTAAAGATATACACGATTTTTTTTATTGTAAAATAGGAGTCTGGAAATCAGATTTTAGTAAAGAAGAATTAAAGAGCGTAGCTCCCAGAACTCTTGCAAATGTGGTTAGCTATATCTATGAGAAAGAAGCAAAAGCACATGATAAAACAAAGGTTTTTGTAAAAGAAGTCAGAACCTATGACTTTTTTAATGCCGTAGTGCAAGGTTTTGAAGGAGCAAAATTTATTTGGTTAGTGAGAGATCCGAGAGATATGGCATTATCATGGAGTAAATCTCCGGTTCATAGAGGTGATATTGTTCGTTCTGCAAGAGTTTGGGCAAAAAACCAAGCGGAAACCTTAAAGCTTTTCAAGCAATTTCCCGACAAAATTTTGTTGGTGAAATACGAAGACCTCATATTAAACCAAGATGCAGAATTGCAAAAAATCTGTAATTTTCTGGATATTGCGTATGAAGCCACAATGGTAGATTACCACAAAAATAAAATTTCCAGAGAAAATGCAGTACAAACGGATAACTGGAAAAATTTAGATAAATCGATTATTAAAGACAATTCGAAGAAATATTTAAAGTCGCTGACTAAAGAACAAATTCAGTTCATAGAATATGTGTGCCAAAACGAGATGGAGGCTTTAAGTTATCCGTTTGAATTTCCTGTTCTTTCAGCCGAAGAATTTGCCGTAATAGAACCTTTATTACAGAAAGAAGAACGACATGAAAAAGCAGAATATCAGTTGATCGATGAAGAAGAAAAAAGAAAACGGGAAAAATGGTATAAAAAATTTACTGAAATCCAAGAACTGTAGCCAAGATGGAAAAGGAGAATCTTCATGAAATACCGATGGTCAGTATATGTTGTTTAACATATAATCACGAAGAATATGTTAAACAGACCTTAGATGGTTTTTTGATGCAAAAAACAAACTTTCCGTTTGAGATTGTAATTCATGATGATGCTTCCACTGATAATACAGCCAATATCATAAGGGAATATGCTGATAAGCACCCTGATATTTTCAAACCTTTATTGCAAACAGAGAACCAGCGGTCTAAGTTTGGCGGAGGAATGAATCCACGGTTTAATTTTCCCAGAGCTAAAGGGAAATATATAGCCATTTGTGAAGGAGATGATTATTGGACAGATCCGTATAAACTTCAAAAACAAGTTGATTTTTTAGAGAATAATCAGGAATACGTTCTTTGCTTCCATGAGGTAAAGATTTTAAAGCCTAATGGGGAATTAGTAGAGGATTATATAACAAAAGTTCCTGAGAACTATCAAACGCAAGAGGATTTTGCAAGATCAGGAAATTATATTCATGCACCTTCCGTACTATTTAAGAATGTAATTAAAACTTTTCCGGAAAGTTTCTGGAAAACACCAGTAGGCGATTTTTTTATTTATATGCTCGTAACAAATTACGGCAAAATAATAAAGCTTAATGATGTCATGGCGGTTTATAGAGCCGGAAGCGGGGTTTGGAGTACACAATCTGCCTACCCTAAAAATTTCAGGACAGCTTATGCCTACGCTTTGATTGTTGAAAGTAGAGAAGTAAATGAAAAAGTAATACAGATATTATTGGAACGAATTCGGCTCTTTTTACTTCGTTTCTATGAAAATAGCACGGTCGATGATTTAAAGAAATTGACTACAACACCTGAAGTACAACAAGTGATTTATGAAAGCTTACAACAAATAATTCAGGAAAAAGACCACTTGTTAAAGAAAGAAAGAGAAAACCATATTGATAATGTAGCTACAAAACATTTGGTCAAAAAATTGTTCAAACAATTGAAAAAGAAAGTATGGAAAAACCGCTAGTATCCATTTGTTTGCCGATTTATAACGGAGAGAAATATTTAGAAGAAGCGCTGAGTAGTATAAAAGAACAAACCTATTCTAATATTGAAGTGGTGATCAGTGACGACAATTCTAAAGATAACTCTCGAAATATTGTTGAACGTTTTAAGGCTTCAGTAAATTTTCCTGTCTTTATTCATCAGCATGAACCGCAAGGAATCGGAGCCAATTGGAACAACAGTGTCAAAAAAGCAAACGGAGAATTTATCAAATTCCTTTTTCAGGACGATCTTTTAGAACCAACTTGCATTGAAGAAATGGTTCATTTAGCGTTACAGGATAAGGCAATAGGATTAGTGTTTTGTAAGCGAAAATTTATTCATGACAAAACTAATCCTCAACATATCGAATGGTTGGAAAGAAGCGGAAGTTTACACCAAACCTGGAAAAGCGCGGATTTTGAAAAAAACAGGATAATGACTGGTAGAAAACTGCTGAATGATGAGAATCTGTTACAGTCGCCGGTAAACAAAATAGGCGAACCTACCGCAGTATTGATCCGTAAAGAGTGTTTTGAAAAAGTAGGATATTTTGATACCCGACTCAAACAAATATTAGATTATGAATATTGGTTTCGTATCTTTAAGAAGTATCATATTGCCTTTGTAGATAAAGAACTTGTTACGTTCCGGTTGCATGACCAGCAAGCAACAGCCGTTAATCAAAGAAAGGCCGTTGACGAATCAGAACAGATTAGAAGAATTGTCTATAAAAACTACTTCTGGCAAATACATCCATACTATAGAAAGAACTTTTTCTTGCAATATAATTTTTTTGGGAAAGTACTAAAGAAAGTAACCCGAATACTAAAAAGATTAAAGTAATGTCCAGCCCTAAAGTTTCCATATTAGTTCCGAATTATAATCACGCTTCTTTTTTAGAGAAAAGATTAGACAGTATATTTAATCAGACCTTTCAGGATTTTGAAGTGATATTGTTAGACGATTGCAGTACAGACAATAGTGTTGAAGTATTGAGCAAGTACAGCCGGAATGAAAAAGTAGCACACTTTATAGTTAATGAAGTCAATACAGGAAGCCCGTTCAAACAGTGGCAAAAAGGGTTTGAATTGGCAAAAGGCGAATGGATATGGATAGCAGAAAGCGATGATTATGCCGATTATACTTTCTTGGAAAAGTTACTAAACTTTAATAAGGAAAATGGAGAAACCTCGGATTTGATTTACAGCCAGTCAAATGATGTGGATGAAGAAGGAAATTTCGTTGAAAATAGGATTGGTTACACCGAAAATTTTACGCCCAATTTATGGCGCAATAGTTTTATAATCGAGGGACATGAATTTGTTGAAAAATACCTGAAAGTAAAATGTGTTATACCCAATGCAAGCGCTGTACTGTTTAAAAAGGCTTTGTTGAAAGAAGCGGTAATGGACAGTGGTTTTTTAAAGATGCGAATTTGCGGCGATTGGTATTTCTGGATTCGCCTGCTGCAACAAGCTAAAGTTGGGTTTTATAATGAACCGCTTAACTCTTTCAGATTTCATAGAAACGTGACCCGCAATCAGCGAAACTATCAAAAGATATTTATTCGATGTTCTGAAGAAAAAACGATACGAGACTATTTGGACACGACTTATAACGCTAATCAAAGAGATGAGGCAGCTGTTCTGTACGAACGATGGTTTAAGAACAATAGTATTTCTAAATTGTTCAGTAAAGAATTTTACGCAGTAAAATTGCGCTCAACTTCTTATTATAGCTATATTAAACAGTTTTTTACAGTACATAAAACAAAAGAAAAATTACTAAAGAAGTTCAAAAGATGAGAATTGCCATTGTCGTAAATAAGTTTCCTGTATTGACAGAGACATTCATTGTCAACCAGATTACCTCTTTAATTGACGGTGGGCACGATGTTACGATTTTGTCTCTGACCAAAGGAGAAACTAGAAATTCTCATGACGCAATTCATCACTATAATTTGTTAGACAAAGTACGTTATCTTGCAGACGAGCCCAAAAGTAAAATAACCCGGATTACATTCTTTATTCAATACCTGTTAAAAAACAAAAAACAGTATAAGGTAAGCAAAGTGCTAAAGGCATTAAATGTTTTTCGTTATAAAGCACAAGCTATTTCATTGCATACTTTTTATAGAAATCAGTGGTTTTTAGGTGAAGATTTTGATGTTATTCATGCTCATTTTGCTTCTGTAGGAGTCTTTATTACCGGATTAAGGAAAGATGGTTTTTTCCCGAAATCAAAGTTGGCTGTGTCATTTCACGGTTCAGATATCATTCCTCAGAATATCGAAAGATACAAGCAAAACTATAAATTGCTGTTCGAGAAAATGAATTTAATTATCTATAATTCAGAATATACCTTATCTATTTTAGAGAAAACAACAACGATCGATTCCAGATTTAAGCTGTTACCGGTAGGATTAGATGTTAATAAGTTCAAAACAGCAGAAACGATTGTTCGGAAAGAACCTTTTGAAATACTTTTCTGTGGAAGGCTAGTCGATTTCAAAGCACCGGATTTAGCAGTCGAAATAGTAAATGAATTAGTTAAAAAAGGCCACAGCGTTCATTTGAGTATTGTTGGAGAAGGCCCTTTACAAGAAAAGCTGAAAAAGTTGATCCAAGATTATGGTTTAGAACAGAACATTTCGCTTTTAGGAGCTATAAGTCAAGAAGAAATAGTGGCTCATTTAGGAAAAACAGCTGTATTCTTATTGCCGGGAATCACTGAGGAAGAAACAAAAAGAGCAGAAAATCAAGGCTTGGTAATACAAGAAGCACAAGCAATGCAAGTTCCGGTGGTGGTTTCAGATGCCGGAGGAATGAAATATGGATTGGTCAATAATGTTACAGGTTTTGTTGTTAAAGAAAAGGATATTCCTAGCTTTGTAGAAAAGTTGGAAACTTTAATTCAAGATGAACCTCTGAGAATGGATATGGGGAAAAAAGGAAGAGCTTTTGTAAAGGAATATTTTGATTCTAAGGTTTTGTATCAAAGATTGTTGGAATATTATAATTTACTTTTAAATGAAAATTTTACACATTAATACATACGATAAAGGAGGTGCAGCTACTGCGTGTAGAAGAATCCATTTAGGGCTTTTGGAGCAAGGTGTAGATTCTAAGGTTTTATATTTAAAGAAAACTAAAGATATAAAAGGAACCTATCAATTTCCACAACCGAAAAAATCAATTCCGGAGCGAATTTTAGAAAAAATAAAACAAAAATTTTTTCCGAAGCAAGACCCGATAGCAAAATTTCAGGATCAAATAGAGATTTTTTCCTATCCTGATTCAAAATACGATATTACACAACACCCATTATACAAAGAAGCAGATATTATTCAGTTGAACTGGGTTTCAACATTTTTAGATGAAACTACTTTTTTTGCTAAAAATACGAAGCCTGTAATCTGGAGAATGGCTGATTTATATGCCTGTGGAGGAGGAAATCATTATGAGAAAAATTTTCCGTTTACAGAATTAGAACCATTAATAAAACATAATAAAAATGCTCGAAAAAAAGCTTTAATCGGTGCAAATCTAACGATGGTTTGTATTTCAAACTGGGTAAAAGAAAAAGCAGAAGCGAGTGATATTATCGGTTCTTTCCCTAAAACAATTATTCACAACGGAGTAGATTTAAGTGTTTTTAAACCGTATGACAAATATTGGTCCAGAACAGTTTTTAATTTGTCTCCAGAAAAAAAAATAGTGCTGTTAGGAGCAGACATGCTAAAAAATGAAAGAAAAGGAATAGATCTGGCTCAGGAAGCATTAAAACAAATTCAGGGAACCAGAGATGATGTTCAGGTCGTTACATTCGGTAAAGGCGAACCCTGGAGTCCGGAAGTTATTAGTTTAGGAGAAATACAGGACGAACGCCTTTTGGCAATTCTGTATTCAGCGGCAGATTTATTTATAATGTCATCCATAGAAGAAGCATTCGGACAAGTAACGATAGAAGCATTAGCTTGCGGATTACCGGTAGTTTCTTTCCCGACCGGTGGAAGTATTGATATTATTAAGGAAGAAGAAAATGGTATTTTGGCAAAAGATTTTACTGCAGATGAATTAGCTAAAGCACTAACTAAAGCCTTGTCAAAATCATTTGATTCGAAAGTTATTACAAGCGATGTTCAAGAAAGATTTGATATAAAAAATAAAGTTTTAGAATATCGCAAACTTTATGAAAGTATTTTACAGTCAAATTCATAGCCATGCACAATATTTCTCTTTCAATTATAACCATTAATTTTAATCAAGCCAAAGGTTTAGAAGAAACAATTCGTTCTGTTGTAGCCCAAAGTTTTGACAACTACCAATATCTTGTTATTGATGGCGGTTCAACAGATGAAAGTGTTAACGTTATTGAAAGATATAAAGATAAAATCCACCATTGGGTAAGCGAAAAAGACAATGGAATTTATAATGCTATGAATAAAGGAATAGCCGCTGCAAAAGGAGAGTATATCTTATTTTTGAATAGCGGCGATGTGTTAATTTCAGAAAAAGCATTGCAGGATTTCGTTTTACACCAGGATTTTAAAGGCGATATTATTTATGGAGATTATCAGTTTGCAAACGGACAAAAGATTTATCCGGATAAAGTGACTCCTTATTATTTTGTAAAATCATCTTTACCACATCAAAGTACTTTTTTTAAAAGAAGCATTTTTGATATTATGGGTGTTTTCGATGAATCATATCGAATAGCTGCCGATAGAGCTTTTTATTTAAAATGTATGGTGAGCAATCAATTTCAATGGCAACATATACATTACCCGTTAACAATATTCGATTTAGAAGGTATCAGTAATAGTTCCGGACACTTGAAAAAGAAACAAGTGGAAGACGAAAGACTTTTACAAGAGAACCTAGGCGTGTTTTATTCCGATTATCAGAAGATGTTAGCCTTAGAAAAAGAGCTGAATGATACCAAAAGAAAAACGTTAAAAGGGATACTGAAAAGAATGGTAACCAAAAGTAAAAGAATATGGAAGAGCCGTTAGTTTCTGTTATTATACCAACGTATAACCGGCCTGATTTTTTGAAATTGACACTATTGGGAATTATGGCTCAGACCTATTCGAATTATGAAATTCTGGTAATAGACGATGGTTCTCCAACAAATGAAGCTGAGCAGGTTTGTCGTTCTTTCGAAAAAGTTCAGTATTACAAAATCGAAAACTCCGGTGGTCCGGCAAAACCCAGAAATATCGGTATACAAAAGGCGAAAGGTAAATACTTGGCTTTTACAGATGATGATGACCTTTGGCTTCCTGAGAAATTGGAAAAACAAGTTCGTGTCCTAGAAAATAATCCCGATTTTGGTTTAGTTCACGGCTGTTGTGAAGTGATTGATAAAAAAGGAGAATTGAAGAACAGAATAATCGGCCGATTAAGGAATCCGGAAGAAAAACATGGCGATGTTTCACAAAAGATGTTGGGAAGATGGACGGTTATGATGCCGACCTCTTTTATCAGAAAAACTGTTGTAGATAAAGTAGGTTTCTTTAATGAAACAATGCCTTCGGCTGGTGAAGATATGGAGTTTTGGGCACGTTGCTCGTTTGAAACAAAATTCTATTATCAGGAGGAATCTTTGGTATATTACCGTGTTCACGGCAATAATATTTCGGATAATAAAAAAGGATATCAAGAACTTCCATTGCATTTAAAAAAAGTATTGAATGGCGTTTTTGGACGAAAAAAAATAACACTATCTGTGTATAAATTATTGAATCAACGGTTAGGGATATTATTTTTAAGCCGATTGAAACAAAATCCTGTTTGGATTTTACAAAACATGAAAGTTTTTGATTCTTTTTGGTTTATAAAATGGAATTATGTGAAACATTTAATCGCAAACATTCTGAAAAGGGATTAAATTTGATTTTTCAGGATCATTATAATAATAACTAGTATATTTGGAGAACCAAAAAAAGCTTTGATAATGGCAACAATACTCATTACAGGAGGTGCAGGAAATGTAGCAAGCGCTCTTGCCGGAGCATTAGCAAAAGATAAAAATAACTTTATTGTAATCGTAGATAATCTTTCAACAGGGAACTTGTCAAAAGTGCCGGAAGGAGATAATGTAAAATTTATAAAAGCTAACGTAAATCAGTACAATGATGTAGTTCCGATTTTTGGGCGCTATAATTTCGACTTTGTGTTTCATTATGCTGCTGTTGTAGGAGTTAAACGTACTTTGGAAAACCCTATTATGGTTTTAGAAGATATCGAAGGAATTAAAAATATTTTGTCCTTGTCTAAAAACTCAGGCGTAAAAAGAGTATTTTATTCAAGTTCGTCTGAAGTATATGGCGAACCATTCGAAATTCCGCAAAATGAAAAGACAACACCTTTAAATTCCAGATTGCCTTATGCAATTGTAAAAAATGTAGGAGAAGCTTTTTTCAAATCCTACTATCAAGAATATGGTTTAGAATATACAATTTTCCGCTTTTTTAATACATACGGACCTAATCAAAGTGAAGATTTTGTAGTGCCGAGGTTTATAAAAGCAGCTATGAGAAATGAACCCATAACAATTTATGGCGATGGAAAACAAACACGCTCTTTTTGTTATGTAGAAGACAATATAGAGACTTGTATAAAAGCAATGCAAGATCCGAAATGTGTAAATGATGTGCTGAACATTGGTAGCGATAGAGAAATGTCAGTTTTAGAATTAGCACAGATCGTTATAAAATTAACAAATTCTCAGTCTGAGATCATTCATCTTCCGGCTTTAGAAGAAGGAGATATGACGCGTAGATGTCCTGATATTACGAAAATGAAACAGATTTTAGGGCGTGACTTATTACCGCTTGAAGAAGGTATTAAAAAATTGGTAAAGCATTATGAGGGTAGGATTTAATCCGGCAAAGGAAAGCAAAGAAATAATTTTAGAAAATTACCACAGGGTTATTATACCGGTGTATATTCCTAATTTTGAAGGTTATTTTGCTGATTTATTTGAAGTATTTCGATTGTGTTTGGATTCATTGTTGTTAACATCCCACAATAAAACGCGGATTACAATTTATAATAATGATTCACATCCGGAAGTAAAAGCGTATATCGACGAGAAGTATAAGGAGTCAGAATTGATAGATCAGGTTTTTCATTCCAAAGAAAATCTGGGTAAAATAAATGCTATTTTAGCGGCTTCTAAAGGGAATTTAGAACCTTTAATAACCATTACAGATGCTGATGTGCTGTTTAAGAAAGGTTGGCAGGAAGCAGTAGAAAAAACATTTTTAGCCTTTCCGGAAGCAGGTATGATTAGCCCTGTACCTTCAAGTAAGGTATATAAGATGTTTACCGGCAACAATTGGTTTTATGGATTTTTTAAAGGAAAACTGACCTTTGAAAAAGTAGAAGATCCGGAAGCTATGCATCGTTTTGATCTGAGTTTAGGAAATAAAGAACTAATGTACAAACCGATTCATTTGGAAAAATATTTAGTTTTAAGTAGTAAAAGCACAGGCGGAAAAGCGGTTATGGGATGCGGACATTTTGTAGCCACTTTAAAAAGAGAAGTGTTCGATAGAGGAACAAACCAACCGGCGTTTATCAAAATTGTGGGCGGAGTAGAAAATAGATTTATTGATATTCCGAATGAAAATTTGGGATTATTGCGTTTGGCAACAAAAGAAAACTATGCTTATCACATGGGAAACCACACAGAAGAGTGGATGTACGATGAGTTTAATAGACTGGATCAAAAGGATAAACCGATCACTGCTTTTTCCGGAAAAGAATTTGTTTTTCAGCCTATTTCCGGTTGGGGACAATTAGTCGGAGAAAAGATCAAACGTTTATTAGATAGAAAAAAAGTAAACCTTTTAGTGTTAGCTAAATTAGGCTTGACAAAAGACGAGGCACAGCAATATTAAAATGCGGAAACTGATTAAGAAAATATTATTTTATTTTTTGAACTATCCTGAGAATAAGGGGAATGTGACAATTTCCGGATTCTCAAGAGGATTACAAAACGTAAAGTTCGAAGGTAAAAATGCAGTTCCGGATCGTTGTAATTTTGCAGGGAAAATAGAAATCGGCTATGCTACTACTTTGGGATATAATAATTTTATTCACGGAAATATAAAAATAGGGAAATATTGCCAATTTGGAGCAGATGTCGCTTTGCATGCAACCAATCATCCTACGGCTTATATGACAACCTACATTAATCAAAATTTGTTTAAGGGGGAACTTAAAAAACTTAAAGAAGAAAAGAAGATTGAGATTGGAAATGATGTGTGGATAGGACATAATGTGATTATTGTAGGCAATGTTAAAGTAGGAAACGGAGCAGTTTTAGCAGCTGGTAGTGTAGTGACCAAAGATGTTCCTGCTTATGCAATTGTAGGAGGAGTTCCTGCAAAAATTATAAAAAAGAGATTTCCTGACGCCGTTATTGAAGAGTTGGAAGCATTGAAATGGTGGGATAAGAGCGAACACGAATTAGAGCAGATTAAACCAATGTTTTTTAAAGACTTCTCAAAAGTAAACAGTATCTATGAATAACAACTTCAGATAAGAAGAATCTCTTATTTGTTAATTGAAAAATAAAAAGTACTGCCTTTTCCTACCGTTGATTTGACCCAAATTTTACCGTTTATTTTAGCTAAGACTTTCTTAACAGCAGCTAAACCAAGACCGGTTCCTTCGTATTCAGAACGAGTGTGTAAACGTTGAAACATCATAAATATCTTTTCTAAATACTGCTCTTCAATACCAATTCCATTATCAGAGACTGAAAACTCATGATATTCCGGTCTTTCCTTGTATTTTATAGTTATAATCGGAGCCACATCCTTTTTGGAATATTTTAAGGCATTATCAATTAAATTTTGGAAAATCTGAGTTAAGGCTAATGAGTACGATTCAATAATAGGTAAGTTGTAGCAATGTATAGTAGCATTTTTTGATACAATTTTTTGATACAAAATATCTTTAACGTCCTTTATAAGCTCATTACAGTCAATAGTTTCTTTTTTAGGCTGATAATTTCCTAACCTTGAAAATTCCAAAATCGCTTTTACTAAATTTTGCATTCTGAAAGCGCTTATTTTGGCAAACTCAATATATTTTTCTCCTCGGGCATCTAATTTATCCCCGAAATCACTTTCTAATAAATTCAGGATATTCGTTATATTTCGTAAAGGTTCTTGTAAATCATGTGAGGCATGATAAGCAAATTGTTCTAATTCTTTATTGATGGCAACTAAATTTTGAAGCTGCTTCTTTAAATTTTTATTATTGGTTCTAATTCGTTCTTTTTCTTTTGTGATTCTATTCAAACTACTCATAATTCCCATAGCTATCATAGGTGTATTTTTATCCGATTTGTTCAGGATAATAGCTTTATCCATAACGTGAATGTACAGATTATTGTCCTTTCTGATTCTGTATTCCACTTTCCAGCCTGTCGAAGAACGATTTCTGAAGTGTCTTGTAAGAGCATGAAATAAAGTATCAAAATCATCTGGGTGAATAATTTTTTTCAGTTCATAAAGATTATGGATACTTTTTACGCCAAGGGTTTTATGCAATCCTTTACTTAAGAATATTGAGCTGCCGTCAAAATACCAGATATATTCATTAGAAGCAAGTATCTTCTTTTTACAAAAAGCAGAAAGCATGGTATGGTTAACATAAGCATAATCCTCTAAAAGATCATTTAAAACAGAAGAAAAGTCAGAGGACGATTCTGCAGTAAGATTACTTTTTGTTTTAGATTCTCCTTTCTTTGATAATGAGGAATTCCCTAATAAGCTTTTTATTTTTTCCTCTGTATAGTTAGCGTTGACAATATCGTCTATAACCTCAATGATTCCGGATACTTTGGTTGGCTTCTCTCCATTGTTTTTTTTAAACTCATTAACTTCACCCGTAACCCTTAACCAATTATCAATTTGAGCGTTATCTGGTTTGATGAGAATATCGAAAGAACAATTGTCATAAAGTAATTTTTTAAAGCTATTGAATAACCATTTTCGACTGTTTTTTTCGATTTGATTATAAAAAAAAGATAACGGGGTATAGGAAATAGCTTGAGAGCCTTCATACGGTAAAAAGTCAATTAGTTCTTTTGAAGTAAAGAGAGAATCACTCTTTCTTTTCAGAAGGTCAATTTCCCAATAGCAGATCTTTATATTTCCCATAACTAAAAGATATATAAGGTGATAAGCGTCAAAAATATAAAAAAAAACTGAAAATATAATCGAAGTTTTATCAGATAGGTTTGAATAACACTTATAGCGGTAAAACGTACCACATATTAATAAATACCACACACCTATTAAAAACGGGTTTCGGATTCCAAATGTTAATGCAAAATTTGTGTAACAAAATTAAATAGGAATCATGTATTTGCATCTTAGATATCTGATAATAGCTTTTTTGATGATGAGTATCACGCTAAGCGGACAGTGTTTGGATAATTTTATCCGACCTGGAGATGATTTTGTTTTAAGTTCATGGTCCGTTCGTTGTCAAAATGGAAATGATGGTATAATAGAGATTTCAAATATAAGTAGTACAGCAGGAAATTTTATAAATCAGGGATTTATTGTCAGAGTTTTAAATGGTCCCATGGGAACGTCAAATTATGCTGTTCCAGTAAATGAATCAACTTTTGTAATCAATGGATTAGTTGCCGGAACCTACACAATTGATATTATGGATCAATGTGGAGGAAATAGTTCGGATAAAACAATAGTCGTAGGGAGTCCGAATAGCTATTTAACGGCAACTTTTTTGATGCGTAATACTTTCAATAATACTTCATTATCGGGGTGTGGCAATTCTGTCAAATATCGTTTTCTTTTTGTTGCCCCAGGTTCATCAGGAGATATTGAATTGGCTTTCACTAATTCAACAAACAACACTTTGATTTTCAATCTTCCGATTGCCAGAACTAAATCGGCCATGAGTAACTCATATAGTTTAGATGTAGAGGTGCCGGTAGCATTTTTTAACGGACAAGATATTACTTACAACGCATCAAATTTATGTAGTTCATTCTCAGGAGCTATTTCTTGTCCGTTAAATTATGATATTGTTTTCGGTGTGCCTTCCATAAATGAAAGTACTAATCCGAATAATCAATGTAATTTAGGATACAATATAAAAATTTTCAGAGACTACATGGTTAATCCTATTACAGTTACTGTAGAAGAAAGCTGTAATCCGGGACAGTTAGCTGTTAATGCTTTCGGAGAAATCTTGCAACCACAAGCCGTTAATATAGCTCATTTAAACTCACAACCAATGGGTATGGCAACTGTAGTAGACTTAGGATTAAAATATAATACTCACTATGATGTAACTTTTGTAGATGCCTGCGGTAAAGAAGTTGTTAAGCATGTCTTCCAAAATGGCACTCCGTTTAATCCGGCTTTGAGTTGCGAAAATGGTTTGGTAACAGATTCAGGAGGATTTTTTGATGATGTAGTATTTATAAATTTTAATGGTTTGCCTTATACTTCCCAATCAGTTGGACCACTGACAATAACAGTAAATTCAGGCCCATCTACATATACTACAAGTAATGGAACCAATGGAAATACAATAACAGTACCTGTCCAATATCCTTATGTAATTAATTTTAATTCTCCTTATGCTTATATGCTGATTAAAAAAGATGATATAAAAGCATTTCCTTCTGGAAATTATAATTTTACAATACAAGATGCTTGTGGAAAGACAAATGACTATTCATTAAATGCAACTTGTGTAAAAGATTATTCTCTTTCACACTATATAAATTATTGCGAAGAAGTATCAGACAGTTTACAAGTGAGAATTAATATACCAAAAGCTCTTTACGGAACTTATGCGGCGGTTTATAAATCTGACGGAACGTTGGTTTATGCTGATAAAATACAAGTTGGAGCACCGTTTAATTTTCAGCCGGTTGCCCAAACAGGTAGAATTTATATGACACTGCAAAATAATGAAACCTATTTTTTGAGATATGGAGGTGTTGATAGTTTTGGCACACCAATTTACCCGACTCAATTAGGAGGAAGTAATTTAAACAACAGATTGCAAGGAGGGTTTTTATATGAATATCAATTCATAATTGATCTGGAACCATTTCATTTTGATTCAATAATAGCTTGTGAAACTACTGTAGAATTAGAAGCTACAGGTGGAACAGCTCCATATAGATATTCACTATATGACAGTACGGGGAACACAATATTGGAAAATTATCAGAATTCTAATATTTTTTCAGGACTGAATGTAGGAATGACTTATTTGGCAAAAACAAGAGACAACTGTGGTAGAGAGTTTGCACAACCTTTTACAGTATATGCAGCACCAAATCCTACTTATCAAATTGTGAATCAGCCATCGTGTAATACAAGTAACGGAACCGTTCTGTTTGAGAATCTTCCGGCAGACTGGACCATTACTAATGTAGATACTAATGAAACATATAATGGAAATACCACAACGTTTAACTTAGAAAATTTACCGGAACAGCTTTATAATTTTGAAGTTAAAGATAATGGTACAAATTGTACATCCACATCATATTTAACAATTTACTTATTTTCAGAAAATTGCCCTGAAGCACATGACGATATATTTTATTGTACTGCTTCAGAGAATAATTATACAATCGATATACTCCAAAATGACAATTCAAATATAGGTTTAGATATACAATCAATTAACCTTATTGCTCCCAATAACGCTACATCCTTCATATACCAATGGGGGTTGGTAAAAGGATTTACAGTACCTAATGAAGGGGTATGGTCTGTAGATAGTGTAGCTAGCGAGGTTCACTTCACTAAATTTCCTTCTGCTTTAAGTATAGCAAGCATAGCTTATACTATAAAAGATATTGAAGGAAATTTAGCGAACCAAGCTGAAATTCATTTTGATTGTTTACCAGTTACTGTAGATGATGTAAGTTTTTACACTATCGGTCAACCGGTAACCTTATCAATTTTAGATAATGATACTTTAGGATCTGTTGTAAAACCGTCAACGGTTTTGTTGATATCCAGTCAAGGAAATGTAATGGTCAATACCAATGAGTTGACATTAGATATTCCTTCAGAAGGAGTATGGCATGTTGATCTAACTACGGGATTGACAACTTTTTTACCGGAAATAGGATTCTTAGGTCTACCTTCCTCAATTCAATATACAGTAGAAGATTTTGAGGGCAATCTTTCCAATGTTGCCAATATAAATTTGATTGCAAATGCTTGTAATATTCAGGTTACGATTCCTAATTTCTCGTTGGAACATGTTCAGTGTTATAGTGAGATTCCGACTCAGGAAAACTTATCTATAGAAGATTTTATGACTTTAGGAGATCAAACGGGACAAATAAATTCAGATTGCGGAGTTGTTGTTATAACAGCAGTAAATGAAGGTAATAATGCTTGTAATGAAATTATAACAAGAACATATCACATTGTCATATATGATGCTCAAAATAATGTGGCACATAATACAGAACAAATACTTTATGAGGCTGAATTCACACAACAGTTTATAATTCAGGATACAATTCCTCCTCAATTTACATCAACATTACCTGCTACAATTTTCTTAAGTCCAACGGATGAAATTCCTTCAACGGAAACGGTTAGTGTTACGGATAATTGTAGCGATGTTCAGGTAGATTTTGATGAGGAAACAATAGCAGGAAGTTGCGAAACAGAAATGAACATAATTCGAACTTGGATTGCAACAGATTCATGTGGCAATGTAAGTTCGTATACTCAGGAAATCATCATTCAGGATAATACCTATCCGGAGTTTTATCCCAATAGTTTAGAAACTCTTTACTTAAGTTGTGAAATGGAATTTCCGGAAATTGAAGTTACGGCTCAAGATAACGGACAACCTATTGAAGTCACTTACGAAGAAGAAAAAATAGACGGAGAATGTTCAAGCTTTTACAAAGTAAACAGAAAATGGAAAGCAATGGATAGTTGCGGTAATATCAGCATTTTAGAGCAAATAGTAGAAGTAACTTGCGATATAAATGTTTATAATGCTTTATCTCCTGATGGTGACGGAATAAATGATTATTTAGTTCTCGAAGGTATAGAATGTTTTCCGGATAATCAGGTTACTATTTTTGACCGCTGGGGAAGTATCGTTTTCGAGACCAAAGGATATGATAATCATATAAATGTTTTTAAAGGAAGAGCCCAAAGCGGAATGCGTATAGATAGTAAAGCCTTACCTACCGGAACATATTACTACATTATAACATACAATGTACCTGTTGAAAACAATTTTGAAGATAAGAAAAAAACGGGTTATTTGTATCTTAATCAGTAACTTATAATTTAGATGAAAAAGAAATTACAATTACTCATTTTATTATTTTCCACAACTATAACATTTGCCCAACAAGATCCACAATATACCAATTACATGTTTAACCCAATGCTGTTCAATCCTGCTTATGCAGGTTCGAGAGGTGTTTTTAGTGTTTTTGGATTACATCGATCACAATGGGCAGGACTTGACGGAGCACCGATAACCAATTGTGTATCCGTGAATAGCCCGGTAGGAGTAAAAGGAGTAGGTATGGGATTAATAGTAAACAATGATAAATTAGGACCTTCAGTTGAAAATAATATTTCAGCTAGCTTTTCCTATAGTCTCTATTTTTCTAATCTTTCAATCCTGTCTTTCGGATTGAAGGCTTCTATGAATGTTTTAAACGTAGATTATTCAAAATTGTCTTTCTATGATCCGTCTGACCCTAAATATCAATATAATATAAATAATCAGGTATCACCTAATTTCGGAGCCGGTTTGTATTGGTATTCATATAATTACTATTTAGGATTTTCTATACCGAATTTTTTAGAGACAAAACATTACAATGATGAAATAGTGAGCACTAAAACAGATCATCTACATTATTATCTTGTTGGAGGATATGTTTTTACCTTAACACCAGATATTGAATATAAACCGGCTTTTTTAACGAAAGTGATACAAGGTGGAAAAATACAGGTCGATTTAACTTCTAATTTCAGATTCAATGAAAAATTTGAAATAGGGGCATCTTACAGAATAAGCGGTGCTGTTAGTGGAGTAGCATCCTTTCAGTTAACACCAAGCTTGTTAATAGGGTATTCTTATGATGCGGAAACTTCTCGATTGGCAAACTACAATTCAGGAACACACGAATTCTTTTTGCGATTTGAATTACCTGAAAAAGGAAAGATCATAGAATCGCCAAGGTTTTTTTAAAGTTTTGATTATGAAAAAGATAGTTTATTATAGCATAATATTTTGGTCTTTTTTAGCAGCTGCTCAAGGTAATTTTGAAGTTGAGCTAGAAAAACAATATGATGAAAAAAACTACATGGAAGTAATTCAACTTTATGAAAAAACAATAGCTAAAGGATACGAATCGGCTAAAATGCTCCAGCTTTTAGCTGATTCATATTATTATAATTCATTTTACGAGCAGTCAGCGGTTTGGTACGAAAGATTATTGAATAGTAATGCAACACATCAGATAGATGATATGGTTTATTTCAGATATTATCAAGTATTGAAAACCTTAAAAGAATATGATAAAGCAAAAGAGTATTTTACCCTTTATCTGAAAAGTAAAAAGAATTATAACCTGAAGATATTTGAACAAGACACTGTAAAATTATTTCCTATATCAATTGCAACACTTGATAATTTAGCATTAAATACAAGTGCTTCTGAATATGGTTTAGTAGAAAACCAAAAAACGATACTATTTACCAGTAATCGAGAGAGTAAACAGCATCACAACAAACATCAATGGACAAAACGTCCTTATTTAAGTTTGTATTCCGGAACTGATACAAAACAACAAGGAAACAGTATTGTTAAGGGAATTGAGTCTTTAGAATATAATGTATCAAGCCCTGTTTTTTCTAAAGATGGAAAAACGGTTTATTTTACAATTAATGATTTAACCGGAAAAGACCATAAAAATGAAAAATATGGTTTAAAGATTGTAAAGGCAACAATTAATAATAAAGGAAATTGGGATGATATTACTTTTTTGCCATTTAATAGTAATCAGTACAATTGTGCGCATCCGGCGTTCAGTGTTGATGAGAAAATTTTGTATTTTTCTTCCGATATGCCCGGAGGATATGGTCAGTCAGATATTTATGCTGTAACAATTGATGGCGAAAAATTCGGGCAGCCTATAAATTTGGGCAGCACAATTAATACATCCGGTAGAGAGACTTTTCCAAGTGTTGAAGACGAAACAGGATTGTATTTTGCATCTGACGGAAGAATGACATTCGGAGGATTAGATATTTTTAAAGCCAAATTGTGGAATGGGGTGGAAGTTTTAGAAATATTCTGTTTACCGGAACCTATAAATTCTTCATCGGATGATTTTGCATATTATAAAACTCCGAATACGGATTATGGCTATATTTCGTCTAATAGAGAAGGAGGAAAAGGATTAGATGATATCTATAAGTTCCATTTGAACAGTCAGGACAGTATAACTTCAACTTTGCTTAATAAGATTAACTTAATACCATTGGGCAATGCTACAGTTACGCTTTATAATGAAAGTTTAGATTTAATAGAAAAAACAACAAGTGATAATAAAGGCGTTTTTCGGTTTAAGAAATTAAACCTGACCGATATTTATATTCTCAGAGTAGAAAAAGATAATTATTTTACAGAAGAGTTAGTATACAACTTAGAGCAAGCCCTACCTGGTGAGATATTTTTAGAACCCAAAGATTTAATTGTTGAAAGTGGAAAGGATGTTGGTAAAAGATTGCAAATTAACGATATCTACTTTGATTTAGATCAGTACAATATAACAAAAGAAGCAGAAGAAAAGCTAGGATTGTTATTAGTTTTTTTGGAGCAGTTTCCTGATGTGTGTATTGATATTCAATCGCATACAGATAGTCGGGCAGGTGATGAATACAATATGCAATTGTCGGAAAAAAGAGCGCAAGCGACAATGAGTTGGTTAATTGAAAAAGGAGTAAAAAGCAATAGATTAACAGCTAAAGGTTTTGGTGAAACACGCCTGCTGAACCACTGCACAAATGGTGTAGATTGTAGTGAAGCAGAGCACAGGGTTAATAGAAGAAGTGAGTTTATAGTAAAAGATAACCGTAAATAATGACACTTTATCGGTGTTTATTGACTATTTAACAAGTAAAGTTGTTTTTTTTATTTTTTTTAGATAAATTTATTAACGCTATAGTAAAAGAAACGACTTAATGAGAAAAAAGAATGTTGTACTTACAGTATTTTCTGTCTTACTCGTTGTTGTAAATCAGTTTCTTATTGAATATTTTCTATATAATAAAAAAGAAGATTCCAATTTAATTAATCTTGCTGGTAGGCAAAGAATGATTAGCCAAAAAATAGCTTTAGAGTTCTATGCTTTACAGCAGAACAATGAAAAAGATGTTTTAGCGATTGAAGAGTTAGTTAATAACTGGGAAATCGGACATCATCAATTGATAAAATTTAATACAGGTATTTCAAAATTACTTTTATCAAAAGGCGAAATACAGTTTTTATCAGATGATTTTCCTCAGTTAAACAATGAAATAGAATTTATCAAAAGACAACTTATTGACTATAAAGCAGGACGGAAAGTTGATTTAGAGAATATCGGAAAGAACCAAGAAGCCTTTCTTGGTGAAATGGGAAAAGTAATTAATATTTATACAGCCCATGTGGATCGAAAGTTATGGATTGTTATCTTTTTAGTGATCCTTTCAAATATGATAATTCTTCTGGTAGGAGGATATATGTTATTGTCTTTAAAAGAAGCATTAGAAGAACATAAGAATAAAGAACTAGAACTGGAAAAGGCAAACCTTACTTTAAAAGAAAAAAATAAAGAACTAGAACAATTTAATCACATCGCATCCCATGATTTGAAAGAACCTTTAAGAGGTATTTCAAACTTTATACAAATAATTGATGAAGATCATGGCAATAGTTTAAATAGCGAAGTCAAAAGTTATCTGCAGAACATAGAAAAAGCGTCTAAACGAATGGAAGGATTAATAACTAGCTTATTAGTTTATTCCAGAATAGGAAGAAACAGAGAGTTGCTGATTTGTGATCTGAATATAATCGTAAAAAGAATATTAGGAGATTTAGAAGATCTGAACATACAAGAAAATATAAGTATAAAAGTTGATGAATTGCCGGTAATTGCCGGATATTCATTAGAATTAAAAAGACTTTTTCAAAGTTTAATCAGCAATGCTATAAAGTTTAGAAAAAATGATGAAAAACTTAAAATAGAAATCAGATGCCAAGAACTGGAAAGTTATTATGAATTTTCGGTAATAGACAACGGCATAGGGATTGAAAAAAGAAATTTTGATAAAGTATTTTATATCTTTCAAAAACTGCATAATAACAAAGAATACGAAGGATATGGCATAGGACTTACAAATTGTAAAAAGATTGTAGAGTTACATGGAGGAAAAATATGGATTGAATCCGTTTTAGGACAAGGAAGCATTTTTAAGTTTACGTTGAAAAAGTAAAACAAAAAAAGAGAAAATGGATAAAAGTGTAAAATGTATCATGCTGATAGATGATAATGAAATGGATAATTTTGTTCACGAAAGAGTGATAAAAAAACACAACGCTGCTGAACATATTATTTCCAGGCAGTCCGCATTGGAAGCTCTCCATTACCTTGAAGCCGGAAACCCGGAAGATGAAATATTTCCCAATATCATTTTTTTGGATATCAATATGCCCGGCATGGATGGATGGGAATTTTTAGAAGAGTACGGAAAGTTAGATGACGTCTTAAAATCACAGAAAATTGTAGTCATCTTAACAACTTCTGAAAACCCCGAAGATTTTTTAAAGGCAAAGAAAGCAAAAGAACTGTTCTCTTTTAAAACAAAACCTTTAACCAAAGAGATTTTAGATGAAATAATAGAAGGCTACTTAAAAAAGTTTAATTAAAAACTACCCCCTTAAATGTGAGGCAACCCTATTATGAATTATTTAAAAGCAATTTTAATAGAAAATGACAAAGAAACAATCCGTTTTTTCGATGAAATAATTGAAAACTATAGTGCTGTTGTCGCTATGATAGCCGTAAAGAGTTCCTTAAAAAGCGCTTTGGAACTGATAGTTCAAGAAAGGCCGGATTTTATAATTATGGATTGTAACAAGCAAAATTATGACGCCATTGAACTTTTGCGAAAAACGCAAATCGTTACGCCGAAATTCATCTTTATGTCAAAAGAACCCTCCAATGCCTGTTTAGCATTTAAATATAATGCCATTGATTTTTTATTAAAACCATTAGAGCTAAATTTACTGATTATAGCATTTTATAAAGTTATGAAATATCGCGAAATGGAATTGGCTTATCAAAACAGTAAAGTGATTCAAGTGAACACAGCTGAGGAAGAAAATAAGATGGAAGATGTAATAGCAATTTCTTCATCAGACAAAATAAACCTTGTCAAAATAATAGATATAATCTTTTTAAAAGCCGAAGGAGCCTATACAATAATCCAATTAAAGGACGGAACCAAAATTTTTTCAAGTAAAAATTTAGGAGAATATAAACAAACATTGCCCCAGAAGTCTTTTTTCAGAATACACCACTCTTATGTTATAAACGTAAAAGAACTGTACAAGATTATAAAAAAAGACGGCACATATTGCGAGTTTATAAACGGAATTGTTTTACCTGTTGCCAAAAGAAGACAGGATGAATTTTTTAAATTTATGAGATTGTGAATTACGGTTATTAACCTACTTTATTGAAGATGAAAAAAGCGATAAAAAAAGTTATGATTATTGATGATAACGAATTCGATTGTTACATCACATCTGCATTAATCGAAAGTATTAATCCGGATATAGAAATAATGGAATTTAACTCTTCAAAATTAGCATTAGAATATCTGATGGAAAATTTACAGAGAGTAGACAAACTTCCCGATATTCTGTTTATAGATATCTATATGCCGGTAATGGACGGCTTTGAGTTTATTCAGAAATACAATCAAATACCGATTGTTTTGCGTCAAAAAGTAAAACTTTGTGTGACCTCAACCACAATAGACGATTTTCATGTTAAAAAGATGAGAAGCGATGTCAAAGTATTATTTGCCAGCAAACCCATCAGCAGAGAATTTCTGGAACCACTATTAGCAAAATAAAAACAGAAATCCATTTAATCTTTATTGCAATAAGTTTTCAACTATTTCAAAAAATGTTACATTTGTCGAGATAGGATGAAGATAGAGAAATCTTGTGTAAACAGATATGATATACTTGTCGTTTAATATGGTAAACATTTGGTAGCTGAGGTTTCTTAAAAGTAATAAGTATATATGGATAATTCCCGAATTTATACAATAGCCGAAATCGGCCAAGCACATGAAGGTAGTTTGGGCATGCTGTTTTCTTTCATTGAAGCCTTAGCAGAAACAGGAGTCAGTGCTGTAAAGTTTCAGATGCATATTCCCGAAGCCGAAAGCAGTGAATACGAACCTTTCCGGGTAAAATTTTCATTGGAAGATAATACGCGTTACGATTATTGGAAAAGAATGAGTTTTACTCTGGATCAGTGGAAAATGATCAAACAGAAATGCGACGAATCAGGTTTAGTGTTCCTTTGTTCTCCTTTTAGTAATCTGGCTGTTGACTGGTTGGAAGAAATCGGAGTAACACAATACAAAATAGGCTCGGGCGAAGTGAATAACTTACTTATGCTGGAGAAAATCGCGCAAACAGGCAAACCTATCATTTTATCATCCGGAATGAGCAGTTTTGCAGAACTGGACGAAACAGTTGCTTTCTTAAGAAGCAAAAAATCACCTTTCTCCATTTTACAATGTACGACTTCATATCCTACTGCACCGGAACAATACGGATTTAATGTTATTCAGGAACTGAAAGAACGTTATGGTGTAAAAGTGGGCTATTCAGACCATTCAGCTAATATTGCAACAAATATAGCGGCAGTTGCTGTAGGCGCAGAAATTATAGAATTTCATGCTGTATTCGACAGAAGACAATTCGGTCCTGATTCAAAATCATCTCTGACTATCGATGAGATTAAAGAATTAGTTTGTTATGTGAACAACATAAAAACAGCATTGGATCATCCTGTCGACAAAAACCGAAATGAAACATTTAAGGAATTAAAACATATCTTTGAAAAATCTTTGGCAGTGAATAAAGACCTGCCGGAAGGACATCAGCTTTCATTTGCAGATCTGGAAGCTAAAAAACCAAAAGGATATGGTATTGATGCCGCACTTTTCTCAACTGTAATCGGTAAAAAATTGAGAAAACCTTTAAAAAAATGGAGTTTCTTAAATGAAGAAGATTTAGGACATGAATAGAAAAAGAAAAATAGCGGTAGTAGTTACCGCAAGGCCTTCTTATAGTAGAGTTAAAACAGCTATTCAGGCTATAAAGAACCACCCTGAACTAGAATTGCAACTTATTGTAGCGGCCTCGGCATTATTAGACCGCTACGGTTCAGCCGTGAATTATATTGAAAAAGATGGCTTTGAAATTCACGCAAAAGTTTTCAATGTGCTGGAAGGCGAAAACCTGACCGCCGCTGCAAAAACAACCGGAATAGGTATCTTAGAATTGTCAACGGTTTTTGATAATCTGAAACCGGATATTGTAGTTACAGTTGCAGATCGTTTTGAAACTATGGCAACGGCTATAGCTGCTTCTTACATGAATATTCCGTTAGCTCATATTCAGGGAGGAGAAGTAACAGGGAACATCGATGAAAAAGTGAGACACGCTATCACTAAATTGGCAGATTACCATTTTGTAGCTTCAGAAAGTGCAAAAGAGAGAGTGATAAAGTTGGGAGAAGAACCGGACTTTGTATATAACACAGGTTGTCCATCAATAGATTTGGCTAAAGATGTTCAGATTTCAAATTTAGATTTTGATCCTTACCAAAAATACGGAGGAGTAGGAGCCAAACCGGATTTAGAAAAATATCTGGTAGTCATGCAGCATCCGGTAACAAATGAATATCAAGATTCCAGAAGACATATAGAAGAAACGTTAAAAGCAATCGACGATTTAAAAATCCCGACTTTATGGTTTTGGCCGAATGTGGATGCAGGTGCCGACGGAACTTCGACAGGAATAAGAGCTTACAGAGAATTTAATAAATTAGAGAACGTCCATTTCTTTAAAAACATGACAGGAGATGATTTCTTGAAGTTATTGAATAAATCAATGTGCCTGATCGGGAATTCTAGTGTCGGAATCCGGGAGTGTGCTTATTTGGGAGTGCCAGTGGTTAATATCGGTTCAAGACAAAATAAAAGAGACAGAGGTTTTAACGTAAAAGATGTCGATTATAACAAAGAAGAGATCAAACAAGCTATTTTAAAACAAATTGAAAATGCAAGACCACAGAGTTCAGATGTATATGGAGGTGGAGATGCAGGAGAAAAAATAGCCGATTTGTTGTCGACAGTTCCGTTAAAATTCCATAAAACCATAACTTACTGATTAAAGAATGAAAATATTGGCAGTAATTCCGGCAAGAGGCGGGTCTAAAGGAGTGCCTAAGAAAAACATTAAACTATTAGGCAATAAACCATTGTTGTGTTACACTATAAACAGTGCTAATCAGAGTGAAAAACTGACTACAACGATCGTTTCGACTGATTCTGAAGAAATAGCCGAGATAGCCAAAACAAACGGAGCTTTTATCCCTTTTATCAGACCAAAAGAACTGGCGGAAGACAAAACGCCCACTATAGAAGTCTTAAAGCATGCTATTACATTTTTTGAGGTCCAAGGGAAATTCTTTGATGCAATTTGTATCCTTCAGCCTACAACACCGTTTAGAAAAGAAGGTTTTATTGACGAAGCTATAGACAAATTTATCAGGACAAATGCAGATACTTTGATCAGTGTGTTACCGGTGCCGCATCAATTTAATCCTCACTGGGTATTTGAAGTTACAGATGCCAAAGATGGTAAATTAAAAATAGCTACCGGAGAAAAAACAATAATTCCGAGACGACAGGAATTGCCGCAAAGTTATTACAGAGACGGTTCTGTCTATCTGATAAAAACAGAATGGATAACAAAGCACAATACATTGTTTGGCGAAACAATAGGTTATATAGAATCTACCTCAGATGATTTTGTGAACATAGATACAATGGAAGATTGGGCAAAAGCAGAAGAAATTGCCAGGCAATATAAATAATGGTTAAAACAAAAAAATAAAGTTCAAAAAGATAATATTAGGGTAGAAAAAAATGGATAAAACAACTAAAATTTTATTTGTTGTACCGGATGGTGTAGGAATTCGTAATTATTTGTATTCTAACTTACTTGATGAACTCAAAGGAAATAAAATAGCCTTATTAAGTCCTTTGCCCGAAAAAGCATTTTATCAGATCAAAAACGAATTTGAATATTTTCCGCTCAATTTACCGAAGGAGGGAATAGTAACCAGAATAGCACGTGAATCGGCTACGTATGCACGTTTGTGTTATAACGCGGATAAAGTTAGTAACTCAACTATTTTAAAAAACTGGAATTATTCGCCTAAAGGTAAAGCACTGAAAGTACTGACTAAAGTAGCTCAGTTTTTAGGAAAAAGAACTTTTAAGAATTACAAAAATATTCTCTTTCTGGAAAAAACAGCTCGAAACAATTGGCCGGTCAAAACGATTGACTTTTACAAAAAGCAACTGGAAGAGATTCAACCCACCTCAATCTTTATAACCCATCAAAGAGTAGCTGCATTAATGCCAATCTGTATTGCTGCAAAGCAATTGAATATTCCGGTTATAGCCGCTATTTATTCGTGGGATAATTTGCCCAAAGGTCGCTTGGCTGTTCTGGCAGATACCTATGTAGTTTGGTCAGATTATATGAAAGAGGAGATGCATACCTATTATCCTGAAATAGAAGCCAAAAATGTAATTGTAGCAGGAACACCGCAGTTTGAATTTTACCTGCAAAAGAATAAGATCATTTCAAGGGAAACATTTGCTTCACAGTACGGATTAGATGTTCAGAAAAAATGGATTTGTTACAGTGGAGACGATGTGAAAACATCACCGTACGATCCGCAATATTTAGAAGACCTAGCACAAGCCGTTTCTCAAATAGAAGAATCCTTGCAACCGCAAATTATTTTCAGACGTTGTCCGGTTGACTTTTCTACAAGATACGATAGCGTTTTAGAAAAATATAAAGATACAATCATTCCGATCGACCCGCTGTGGAATGTGCCGAATAAAGATGAAAATTGGGGTGCGTTTTATGCTAAACGCGAAGATGTGGATATGCAGGTCAATTTAGCTTTTCATTGTGAATTCGTCGTAAATTTAGGATCTACTATGGCGCACGATTTTGCCATGTTCAATAAGCCTTGTTTTTATATCAATTATGATAAAGTATCAGATGGGAAATGGTCTGTACAGACAGTTTATAATTACCAGCATTTCAGAAGCATGAACGGTTTAGAACCGGTTGAATGGTTTAATACCAAAGAAGAAATAAAGAACAAAGTGGAGTATGCTTTGCAACATCCGGAGGAAATAGCAAAAGATAGAAAGAAATGGTTGCAAAAGATCGTTAAACATCCGTTAGATAAAGCTTCCGTTCACATAGCCGAATTATTGACAAAATAAATGGAAAAGATCAAACTTTATACTGATGTTCTGAAAGTAAAGGAAGCGCCTAAATGGGGGTATGTATTTCCATTGGTCGAATATTTGGTCAAAGAGAATAAAAAGCTCTTAGAGTATTATGAAATTGTAACTAAGGTTCAGGATGCTGATTTTTTGGCTTTGCCGCTTTCCATTGAATATTTATTACAAAACGGACAGCAAAAGTACTATGACGATTTTTTAGCATTAGCAAAAAATGAACATAAAAAGTTACTTGTTTTTACTGCCGGAGATATTGGAAAAACCATTCGTGATGTGGATGTCATCACCATAAGATTAGGAGGGTTTAGAAGTAAACTGTCTGAAAACACATTTATCATGCCTCCTTTTATTGAAGATCCGCTGGAAAAATTCCAACTTGAGTTCAGATTTTTGCCTTATGAAGAAAAACCGTCGATCGGATTTGTAGGGCATTCGGCAAAAGGAATCCGAAAATGGACAAAGGAATTTATAGTATTCTTAAAAGGGAATATAAAAAGGTTACTAGGTAAAGAAGCTACAGATTTCCAATTGTTCTATCCGTCCAGTATTAAAAGGTTTTATTATTTGATGGAATTAAAGTCAAAAAGTAAGCTTAAGACAGATTTTATTTTCAGGGAAAAATACAGAGCCGGAATTCAAACTGAAGAAGACCGTAAAAGAACGTCTTTAGAGTTCTTCCGCAATATACAGCAGAACCCTTATACTTTTTGTTTGCGGGGAGCCGGAAACTTTTCTGTTCGTTTTTATGAAACGCTCGCTATGGGAAGAATTCCTGTTTTTGTGGACACAGATTGTCAGTTGCCTTATAGTGAGTTAATCGATTGGAATAAACAGGCTGTTATAGTTGATGCGGGAGCATTTGAAAATGTTGAAGAAAAAATCGTAAGTTTCCATAAACAATTAGAAGGCGACAGATTTCAGCAAATTCAGTCAGAGAACAGAGCAATTTGGGAACAGTATTTCACTAAGGAAGGATATTTTAGTAACTTTCAGCAAGAGCTGAAAAAACAGGTATAAAATGCACATTTGTTTTATCACGAATGAATACCCTAAAGAAGGCTTTCCTCACGGAGGAGTAGGTAGCTTTGTAAAAACCATGGCGGAAGCTTTGGTCAAAGAAAAGTACAGCGTTTCTGTAGTCGGGATGAATTATAACGATAAAGATGAAGAAGAGACACAACAAGGAGTAGCAATATACAGGATAAAGAAGAATAAAATAAAAGGTATTTCCTGGTTCTTTAATGCAATGGCAATTAATAAAACCATAAAAAAGATCCATAAAGAAAACCCTATAGATATAGTAGAAACAGCCGAACTGGGCTTAGCTTTCATGCAAAAAATAAAAGGTATCAAATATGTGATACGATTGCATGGCGGTCATCATTTTTTTGCGGAAGCAGAAAAAAGAAAAATTGACAAATGGAAAGGCTTTCAGGAAAAAAGATCTTTTAAGAAAGCAGATGCTTTTATCGCCGTTTCGGAATATGTAAAACAGCATACAGCTCAGTATCTAAGTTATAATGATAAACCCGTAGTCACTATTTTTAATCCGATAAATACGGATGTTTTTAATCCGGTTCTGGGTAAAGTTGAAGAAAATACAATTACATTCGCAGGAACGGTTTGTGAAAAAAAAGGAGCCAGACAACTGATACAAGCTTTTCCTCTGGTTAAAAAAGAAGTGCCACAGTCCGTATTGAATATTTACGGACGGGATTGGTTCTTCCCGGATGGGAGTTCTTATGTTGAAATGCTCCGAAGAGAGGAATTACCTCAGATAGCGCCTTACGACCGAGATGTCATTTTTCATGGAAGTATAGCTTATCAGCAAATACCTGAAGTGTATGCAAAAGCTGAAGTTTGTGTATTTCCGTCGCACATGGAGACACTGGGGTTAGTTGCTCCTGAAGCAATGGCTATGGAAAAATCAGTTGTATTTACTGAAATGGGTCCGGGTCCGGAAGTAATTGTACCTTATGAGACCGGTTTGCTTTGTAATCCTTATGAACCGAAAGATATAGCAGAAAAGATAATCTGGTTTTTTAAGAATAAAGAAAAAGCAAAGAACATAGCAAAACAGGCAAGAACCGTTGCTGTTGAGAAATTTTCATTGCCAAATAGTATAACCGAAAATATAGCATTCTATTCAAAAATAAAAGCATGATGAGTTGGGCAGGACTAATCGCAACCGATTATAGGAAATATAAAAAATACGGAGGTAATTTTTTCTCCATTGTGTTTTTGACACAGGGTTTTTGGGCTATTATGCAATATAGGATTGCCCATGCGGTCTATCGGATGAGAGTTCCTTTGCTTAAGCAAATTCTGCAACTCTTTATGTTGTTGTGGCAAAAAGGAATTGAAATAACCACTGGGATTAGTATACCTGCTTCGGCTGTAATAGGCCATTCGTTCTATATAGGTCATTTCGGAGGTATTATTTTGAATGCTAATGTTTTGATGGGAGATAATTGCAATATTTCGCAAGGCGTTACGATTGGAGTTTCAGGTCAGGGAAGCAAAAGAGGAGTGCCTATCATTGGAGATGAAGTTTATATCGGAGCCAATGCAGTTCTGGCAGGAAAGATCGCAGTCGGGAGTAAAGCTGTAATAGGTGCTTGTTCTTTAGTCACAACCGATGTGCCTGAAAACGGAGTTATGTTAGGTGTTCCGGCGGTTAAAATTTCAGATAAAGGATCAACAGGTTATATTTAAAAGATATCTCTTTAAACTAAAATGTTAATTTTGAACAAAATTAGTAACTTGCACTAAAAATTAAATTCTTGGAACTTCTCGTTATTTCTTCAGCACCATTAATTCATAAGGAAGAAAAATGGTTTATGTATGGGCCCTATCAGAAAGAAATGAAAATCTGGGCTTCGCATGTAGATCAAATCCGGTTTTGTTGTCCGATCTGGAAAGAAGACAGAAAATTATTGATAGATGAAATAACGTTTCCGATAGAACCAACTATTGAGCTTAAAGAATTTGACATTCAATCGCTTTATAAATTACCAAAGGCGATTTGGCTTTCAATCCTTAATTTCTTTATCATTCTTAAGGCAATGAAAAATGCCGATCACATTCATTTACGTTGCCCGGGAAATATAGGATTATTAGCATCTTTAGCTCAGATTTTTTATCCTAAAAAGAAGAAAACGGTCAAATATGCCGGAAATTGGGATCCGAAAAGTAAACAGCCGTGGAGTTATCGTTTGCAGAAACGGATCGTAGGAAATACTTTTTTAACCCGAAATATGCAGGTGTTGGTTTATGGAGAATGGCCGGATCAGACTAAGAATATTAAACCTTTTTTCACGGCAACTTATTCCGAACAGGAGAAACTTCCTGTTGTAGAACGAGATTATTCTTCCGAAATGCAATTCTTGTTCATAGGAACATTGTCTAAAGGAAAACAACCTTTGTGGGCAATACAATTTGTAGAAGGACTTTATAAGAAAGGATTTAAGGTGTGCTTAGATATGTTCGGAGAAGGGACAGAACGAGAACAGTTGACACATTATATAAAGGAAAAAGGATTAGAAACGATCATTACTTTACACGGAAACCAACCTAAAGCTGTAGTGAAAGAAAGACTGCAAGTATCTCACTTTTTAATTTTGCCGTCCAAATCAGAAGGCTGGCCTAAAGTTGTTGCAGAAGCTATGTTTTGGGGATGTGTCCCGGTTGTGACTCCGATATCTTGTGTTTCCTGGATGTTAGGCGGTGGCGAAAGAGGTATTTTAGTCTCCGACTCCCCGGAAAAAGAAGCTGAAAAATTTACAGAGATGTTTTCAGAATCCGGATTCAAGAACATGTCAAAAGCCGGAGAGAACTGGTCCAGAACCTATACCCTTGAGTATTTTGAAACAGAAATATCGGATTTATTAAAAGAATAGATATGATTTTCCCCGAGTTTGTCAGAAATGAAGTAAATAGTATGAAGCCTTCAGGAGAGTTCTTCGCTGGTCTTTTTAGAAGAATATTCAATAAAAGGAAGGAGAAAGTCTTTGTGATAGGTTATCATAAAACAGGAACCTCTTCATTAGGCAAGGCAATACTTACGTTGGGATTCAGAGTATGCGGAAGTTTAAAAGAAGGATACGGATATATTTAGTGATAGTGAAAAAATACATATAAGTTCACAAACAATACAACTCATTGGTAAGAAATTTTTTCCATGCTAATAAAGACAGTAATAGAAATATACTCGGGGCAAAGTTTAAAAAGTTCGTTAAGGAAGTACTGTATAAATAATTCTCGGAAAATTGAATAGAATCTTTCAATTAAGGTCTCTATCAATATTTCGTATATTTACAAACTAATTTTTTAAAAGTGCAAAAGCAGAACATACGAATCGTCCAACTTATTGATAGTTTAGAACCTGGCGGTGCTGAACGAATGGCTGTTACTTATGCCAATGCTTTAGTAAAGCAACTTTCTTTTTCTGGTTTGGTAGCCACCCGTAAGGAGGGGCTTCTGAAAGGACAGTTAGATGATACTGTTACATATGCTTTTTTGAATAAACAAAGACAGTTAGATTTCAAAGCTTTATGGCGTTTGCGTCAGTTTTGCAAACAATATCAAGTAGAATATATTCATGCACATAGTTCCTCTTTTTTTTGGGCTGTTTTAGTAAAGTTAACGTTGCCAAAAATAAAGGTTATTTGGCACGATCATTATGGGAATAGCGAGTTTTTAGCGCAACGAAATCCTCAAATTTTAGCATGGTGTTCCTATTGTTTTTCTGCTATTTTAGTAGTAAATGAGCAATTAAAGCAATGGAGTGAACGTTTTTTACATTGTTCAAAAGTTGCGTATTTGCCTAATTTCGTGAGTGAATCTAACGACACTTTAAATAAGACAACTTTCTTAAAGGGAGAGAATGGTAAAAGAATTGTTTTATTAGCTAATTTACGTCAGCAGAAAAATCATTTTTTTTTAGTACAAATTGCTCAGCAGTTAAAAGAATCTCATCCCGATTGGACTTTTCATTTGGTAGGAAAAGATTTTCATGATAGTTATTCTGCTGAATTAAAAGAAAAAATAATTAGATTAAATTTAAGTGAAACAGTATATCTATACGGTTCTAAAGAAGATATTCCCAATATTTTACAACAAGCTGCTATTGGTATTTTGACTTCAAGATCGGAAGGTTTGCCAGTAGCACTTTTAGAGTATGGAATTAATAGTTTACCAATAGTAACAACTGCAGTTGGTGAAATTCCGCAAATAATAAAAAATGAGTCTGAAGGGTTTTTAGTTGAGGTTGGGGATCTAAATGGATTTGTAAATTCTTTAAAACGGTTAATGGGAGATAGTGAACTTAGGATAAAATTGGGGAATCATTTTAAAGAGATAATAGAAAAGAATTATACGGAAACCGCTGTTTTTAAACAATATTTTAGTTTGATTGATGAAAGTAGAAACCTCTAGTGACTATATAAAGTTTATTTTATTACATATTATTTTAGGAGTAATATGTTTTTTGTTACCAAGCCTCACAAAACTATATTCTTTAATAGTTTTTGGGGGAGGTTTGTGGTACGTTATTAAAAATCAGAATAGAAATCAAGAGGTGTTATATGTAGCCTCTTATATAACCGCAATAGAGGTTTTTTTTAGGATGACCAACGGAATGCACTTCAGTGAATATGGGAAATATTCTATTATTATCCTAATGGTGCTAGGAATGTTCTATAGCGGAATAAAAAAAGGAGCTATGATCTATGTATTCTTTTTGATCCTATTAATTCCGGGAATTCTGGTAGGAGTTCAAACTTTAAGGTTTGATACCAATATTCGAAAAGCCATAGCCTTTAATATTTCCGGCCCTGCCTGTTTGGGTATCAGTGCGATCTATTGTATAGGAAGAAACATAACATTCGAAAAGATAAAAGATATTTTAACAACAATGACCTTGCCTTTAGCAACGGTAACTACATATATCTTTTTATTTACTCCAAGTGTAAAAAATGTAGTGACTAATACGCAATCTAATTTTGAGGCTTCAGGAGGATATGGTCCCAATCAGGTTTCTACAATTCTAGGATTGGGGATGTTCTTGTTTTTTGTTCAGATATTATTCAATTCTAAAAATAAAAAATTGGTATTAATTAATACAGCTTTGTTAGCATTAGTAGCATTCAGGGCTATTGTAACTTTTTCGAGAGGAGGAGTTATTACTGGTCTAGCAATGATAGGAGGATTAGCCTTTTTTACCTTTATTGTTTTAAATTTAAAAGCAAAAGGGAAATTTGTAGTGTACTTGGTTACCGGATTTATTTTAAGTATAGGAATTTGGGCATACAGTTCCTTACAAACAGGGGGGATGATTGATAAACGATATGCGAATCAGGATATAAAAGGTAGGGAAAAAGAAAGTAAATTATCCGGTAGGGAAACATTGATGAATACGGAAATTCAGATGTTTTTGGATAATCCGATTTTAGGTGTAGGAGTAGGAAAGAATAAAGAGTATAGAGAAGAATTAACAGGTATTGAGTCCGCTTCACATAATGAAATTACCAGAATGCTGGCCGAGCATGGTTTATTTGGAATCATAGCCTTTGTAATTTTACTTGCAGTGCCGATATTTATGTATTTGAACAACCGACAGAATATATTCCTTTTTTCTTTTGTCGTGTTTTGGGCATTAACGATCAATCACGCCGCTATGAGGTTGGCAGCACCGGCATTTATTTACGCATTATCATTACTCAATATTCAGTTTACAGATACCAATACCAATGAAACTACTGTACATAGGGAACAAACTAGCTAAGCACGGTATAAATGCAACTACTGTTGAAACGTTAGGCAAAGCACTACAAGAAGAAGGGTATGAAGTAGTTTCTGTTTCCGATAAAAAGAATTTTTTCAACAGAATCATAGAAATGGCGATCGCTTGCGCTTTTCAGAAGAATGTTGATTTTGTTCTGATAGACGCTTATAGTACTAAAGCTTTTTGGTATGCTTTTTTGTGTAGTCAGATTTGTAGGATGCGAAAGATACGCTATATACCTGTTTTGCATGGTGGTAACTTGCCGGAAAGACTAAAAAAGAATCCTCGTTTAACACGAATGATCTTTGCTCACGCCTATAAAAATTCTGCACCATCAGGTTATTTGAAAAGTGTTTTTGAATCTCATGGTTATACCAATGTCGTTTTTATACCGAACTCAATAGAAATTGAGCAGTATCCTTTTAAAAGAAGAGAACAATTTAAACCCGATTTACTTTGGGTAAGAGCATTTGCTGAAATTTATAACCCTGAAATGGCTGTCCGTGTTTTGCAAAAAGTAGCGGAAAAATACCCGGAAGCTAGCTTAACAATGGTTGGACCCGATAAAGAGAATATTCAGGAAAAAGTAAAACAATTGGCTGATACATTAAAACTGAAAGTGACTTTTACAGGGAAATTAACGAAAGAAGAGTGGTGGAAGCTTTCTGAATCATTTGATTTTTTCATTAATACCACTCATTTTGATAATACCCCGGTTAGTGTAATGGAAGCTATGGCACTTGGTATTCCTGTTATTTCAACCAATGTGGGGGGATTACCTTTCTTGTTAGAAGATCAAAAAAATGCTATTCTTGTTCCGGACGGAGCCGTTGAGGAAATGACTTCGGCTATTTTAGAATTAATACAAAATTCGTTAAAAGCACAGCAATTAGTTCAGGCAGCAAGAAATAAAGCCGAGCAGTGGGATTGGAAAGTAGTAAAAGAGTTGTGGAAAGAATTATTTTTAGGTTAATTTCTATTTTTGATTTGTTAAAAAGTCTAAATAAATTCATTATTTTGCGTAACAATTTTTAAAAAAGATGTCCCCAAAGAAGAAAATGCATTTCGAAATTTCCGAACGAAAAGTACTATTGCGTATTTTCGACATCTTTTTTGTGTTTTTATTTTTGAGGGTTATCGGTGATTTTTTTGAGTTTAATTACTTTTCCATTACAATAGATAATTATTATTGGGCAATTGTATTAGCAATATATCTGACGACTATCGGGACAATTTTTGAAATGTATAATCTACAAATATCCAGTAACCGTTATCAGATTATTAAAAGTATTATTTTAACAACTGCTGTAACGACTCTGATCTATTTGTTGACTCCGTTTTATACGCCTGTATTACCTTCTAACCGTTTGCAGATTATTTTATTCTTTGTTTCCATCTTTACGGCACTTTTAGTTTGGCGCCTCCTTTATATTCAATTTTTAGCATCCAATCGTTTTTTTAAGAATGTTGTTTTTGTAGGAAGCAGTAAAAAAATTGAAGAGCAAATACAAGATCTTATAAAGGGGAATCCGCACTACATTGTAAGAGGATTTGTAGCAACAGATGAAAAACGTAAAGAAACCGATTTAAAAGAAATAGGTATAGACGAACTGAAAAAGTTTGTGTATGAAAAAGGGATTTCAGAAGTTGTAGTAACAAATGATTCCAATAAATCCATTTCGGTAGAACTATACGATAAATTATTGACTTTATTAGAACAAGGAATTGTAATTAAACAATATGCTGATGTTTACGAATCTGCAACATATCGTTTGCCGATTCATTTTGATGATAAAGAATTATATAAGTTTTTCCCCTTTAGCAGAAGTAATCAAAATAAACTGTATTTGTTTTATACACGTTTCTTTGATATTGTTTTTTCGGTGCTTGGATTATTAGGATTGTTCTTGTTGTTGCCTTTTATCATAATGTTTAACTTTATTGGGAACAGAGGCCCTTTGTTTTATAAACAAGAACGAATAGGCAAAAACGGAGAACCTTTTAAAATCGTAAAATTGCGAACTATGGTAGTAGACGCGGAAAAACATGGTGCTGTTTTTGCAAGAGTCAATGATGCCCGGATAACTCCTATAGGCCGACTTTTGAGAAAGTCTCGACTAGATGAAGTTCCTCAGTTTATCAATGTGTTAAAAGGAGAAATGGCAATTATTGGTCCGCGACCTGAACGATCTGTTTTTGTTGAACAAATTGCCGAGAATATTCCTCTATACAGAACGCGTCATGTGATTAAACCGGGGCTTACGGGTTGGGCACAAGTAAATTATCCATATGGTGAAAATCTGGAAGATAGTTTAATGAAATTACGTTACGATTTATATTATATTAAACATCGTAGTTTGTTTTTGGATATCAATATTGTGGTGAAAACGTTGAGTACTGTTCTATTCTTCAGAGGACAGTAATTTTTTACTAAAGATTATTTTTCTTAAATGTAAAAAAGATTAGGCTATTCCGACTCTTTTGACTCAAAGCAATTTTGGCTAATAAAACAAAATGAGCTATAATAAAAGGCATAACAATTCCTAAGTGAATTTTATTCAACATATAGACCAAATATCCCAAAAGCATAGTGATTAGTATTTTGGCTGTCAGAATACTTTGTTGAAGTTTAGACTTGATTAAAAAGAAAAATAGAACCAGATAAAACGGATTGAAAAGTAAAGCATTATAATTCCACAAAACTTCTTCGTGATCAGAGTATAATCCTACGGAGCAGAAAAAAATACCTAATAATCCTAAAATAAAGAAATACGTGTAAGTTAGCCAGTTCTTTTGTGCTAAAACAATTAAAAGTAAAACAATTATAACGGTATAAATACTGTTGAAAATAGAAGGAGAAAAATTATTTTCCGGAGCTTCATAAATTGTTTTAGTTGTTTGTGCTAACGGTTTTCCATTATATTGTGCTTGCTCTAATGATTTGATAAATTCTAAAGGAAGAAATAATTTTTCTGCAGGCCGATCCACTTTAGCCCCGAAAATGATATTGATACCTAGTTTTTCAAAAAAATGATTTTCCACATAAGGATACAAAATTTCACGATAGGTTTGCGTAACAGGCTTTACACTGGTAACGATTTCACTTCCCAGCACCTCATTTACTTTATCAATAACCATAGTCGTACAATTACGGTCAATGAATTTATAAGTATAAAAGCGTTCTTCGGAATGAAGTGATCGCCATAATTTGTTGAATAAGGTTTGCTTTTGTTCCGGAGTAAGATTTAAATCCTGTTCATAAATAGAACGTTGTTCTATTCTGTAATTATATTCAAATTCATTAAAAGAATCAGTGGTAACAAAATATTGTAAATCACCTTTAATAAATTTTAAAGCAAAATTAGGCGTTGAAAAATCAAAAGCACCATAATTAAATACAATATCTAAAAAATTAATTCGATCATAAATACGAATAGCCGTATGCCCATAAAGAGAATAAGATTCGTTTCCGGTTCCGCAATTTAGAATACTAACTTTAGCATCTTTTGATAAGATGATATCTTGAGAAAAAATAGAAGTGAAAGTTAATAAAGCAACCAGAAGAATTAATTTTCGTATCATAATACTGCTGTTTCCAAAAGATTATCTAAAATATCCGAAATCAATTTTTATAGAAAAGATATTGGAATACAAAGCATCACTTTGATTACCTAAATCTGTTAAAGCATAATCAATTTCAATTCCTTTATATTTAAAACCAACACCAAAATTAGGTTGGAAACTTAATTTTTTAGAATCGTCTATCTGTGTAATTTGTTGGAAGTTCCCTACACCACCTCTTAGGAAGATCAAATCGATATAACCGGCTTCAAAACCAATAGCAGGATCTACACTGACAATGTTAGTAGAAATGATATCATTAGTACGGGCAAATTGCATATTTAAATTAGCAGCACCGGTAATACTGTAATCGTAGCGAATAATATATTTTTTAGAAATACCTAATTGGGCTTTAGGTAAGGTAACTTCGCTGGTTTCCGGCAATTCCTGATTTTCACCCGGAACAGCATCTTTAATGTCGTCATATTTAGACTGATTAATAGTCCAAGTGTTATAAGTTGTCGTAATATCGCGAAGCATCAATCCGAATTTCCAGTCTTCATCATCAGAAATATATTGTAAACCTAAATCAAACCCAAATCCCCAGGAAGAAGCAAAATCACCAATGATTCTGTGGATTACTTTGGCATTAATACCATAATACAGATAATCAATAGGCGAACTTCTGGCGTATGAAACCGTTAACGCATAATCGGCAGTTGAAAAAAGAGAAATTCTGTTGTAGTCAATATTACCTTGGCTATCGATTAATTGAGTCGTATCCATAATATCATCTACTCCGAATCGTATCAATGAAATACCAACAGCACTGTAAGGATCAATTGGCATAGCAAAAGCGGCATAATCATATTTGGCAATATTAGCAAAATAATTAGCGTGCATTAAAGACAACTGTTTGTCTTCTATATTCATTAAGCCTGCCGGATTCCAATAACCCGAATTTACGTCGGCGGTTTGGGCTGTCACAGCATTACTCATTCCTAAGGCAGCGGCATCAACCCCAATACTTAAAAATTCGTTTGAATATTTCCGAACAGATTGTGCTTCAGAAGACAAGACAAAACAAATGAATATAAAGAAGAGTAAAATCTTTTTCAATTTTCTTTTTTTTACAAATATCTAATAAAAATCTTAAATACTAAACTCTAAAAGTAGTAACTTATTGTATTATCTTTGCTTTAAAATTAAGAAATCAATTTATTCGTATATGTCTATAAAAAAACATATTCCCAATACTTTTACCTTGTTAAACTTATTAAGCGGACTTCTCGCTGTAGTAGAAATTTTTAACGGTTATTATGATCATGCCTTTTACTTTGTTTGTTTGGGTATCTTTTTTGATTATTGGGATGGTTTTGCTGCGCGTAAATTAAATGTTTCCAGTGAATTGGGTTTGCAGTTGGATTCTTTGGCAGATATGGTAACTAGTGGTGTAGTACCGGGATTAATGATGTTTAAACTGTTTGATTTTATACAGTCTGAGGTTCCGGAATATATGCTGACCGATGAAACTTATTATATGGGAGTTGTTCCTTATTTTGGTTTTTTGATAACGCTAGCTTCTGCTTATCGATTGGCTAATTTTAATATAGACGAACGCCAAACAGAGAACTTCATTGGATTGCCAACACCAGCAAATGCACTTTTGATCATGAGTATTCCCATGATTCAATATGCTGACCAATATCAATGGCTTACAGACTTGTTGTACAATCCTTATGTATTATTAGCAATTACCTTAGTTAGTGCTTATTTGTTAAATGCTGAAATTGTATTATTTTCTCTGAAAGTTAAAGATTTTAGTTGGCAAAAAAGCAAATTACAAATTAGCTTTGTGTTATTCTCTATTGCTTTATTAGTGTTTTTCCAAGTGGTTGCTTTGCCATTGATCATTCTTTCTTATATTCTTATTTCGATTGCTGTTAATTTGTCTAAAGCGAAATAATGGCGAAAAAGAGTTATCCGTCTTCTCGAAATTACAAACCAAAGACTTTCAAAAAGTCTAAAGGAATTGGTTTTTATCTGTTTATAACTCTTGTTTTTTTGATAGTTTCAGCTTTTGGCTTTTATTTTCGCGATGGATTTTTATACTATCTTGGATTTAAATCAAATAAAGACGAACTATCACACGAAGACAGAAAAATTGCCGATATTCGAATTTATGAAGTATTGAGCTCACATGCTAATCATGAATTTGGTTTTGATGTTTCGGAATACCAAAAAGAAATAGATTGGCAAGGTATTCAGGTTTTAGAAGACACTTTTCAGCTTTCTTTTGCTTTTATCAGAGCTACAGCCGGGCAGGATAAAATTGATACTAAGTTCAAACAAAACTGGGAAAAGTCAAAAGAGAATGGCTTTCTACGAGGAGCCTATCATTACTATCGCCCTAATGAGAACTCCATTAAACAAGCTGAGAACTTTATCAAAACCGTGAAATTACAAAAAGGCGATTTGCCACCGGTTCTGGATATTGAGAAGTTACCTAAAAAACAATCATTAGATAGTTTAAAAATAGGATTAAAACGTTGGCTGACAAAGGTAGAGCAGCATTATAAAATGAAACCGATTATTTATACCGGTGAAAGTTACTACAACGATTTTTTGAAAAAAGAATTTTCAGATTATCCTTTCTGGATCGCCAATTACAATTTTTGGCGCAAAAATCCTGATGAACATTGGCTCATCTGGCAATTTACTGAAAAAGCAAAAATAGAAGGGATTGATGGCTTGGTTGATGTAAATGTCTTTAATGGTGATGTTGTTAAATTAATGACGTATACAAAACCTTAGTTGTTATTATTCTGGTTTTGATTGCTCTTCATTCTTAAGAAGTTCTCCTTTTCCATGAATAATAGTTGTTTTAGGTGCATCAAAATCGATTTTCTTTTTACGTAATTCAAAATTCTGACCTAAATAGACTCTTCTTACTACTTCGTCTTCTGCTAATTCTTCTGGCTTTCCGGCTTTTAGAATGCCACCTTCAAACATCAAATACGTTTTATCGGTAATAGCTAAGGTTTCCTGAACGTTGTGATCTGTAATTAAGATTCCGATATTTTTATTTTTCAGTTGAGCAACAATACGTTGAATATCTTCTACGGCAACAGGGTCAACACCTGCAAAAGGTTCATCTAATAAAATAAACTTTGGATCGGTTGCTAAAGCACGAGCAATTTCGGTACGTCGTCTTTCACCACCCGAAAGTAAATCTCCACGATTGGTACGAATATGTTGTAGCGCAAATTCATCAATTAACTCTTCCATTTTAGCTTCTTGTTCTGCTTTAGAAAGAGTGGTCAATTGAAGAACACTCATAATATTGTCCTCGATACTCAATTTTCTGAAAACCGAAGCTTCCTGAGCCAAATAACCGATTCCGTTTTGAGCTCTTTTATACATCGGGAAATGTGTAATATCCATATCGTCCAGATAAATATTTCCGCTGTTTGGTTTTACCAATCCTACGATCATATAGAAAGAAGTGGTTTTTCCGGCACCGTTTGGACCTAACAATCCCACAATTTCTCCTTGATTTACTTCAACGGAAATTCCTTTTACAACAGTTCTCTTTTTATAAGTCTTGACTAAATGATCGGCTCTTAATTTCATATTTTTTTGGTTGCTCAGTAACAATGAAAAGGTTACATCTGGCTATTGGTTAGCAAATTAACAAATAAACGATTAAACAAATAAACGAATTAACAATTATTTAGATTCTTCTAAAGCTTCCCAGAATTCGTAAGCTCTTCTTAAATGAGGAATTACAATTGTGCCTCCTACTAAGGTGGCAATTCCCATGGCTTCCATCATTTCTTCTTTAGTAATGCCGTTTTTGTAACTGGTTTCTAAATGGTATTTGATGCAATCGTCACAGCGTAGAACGGCGGAAGCAACTAAACCTAATAATTCTTTAGTTTTTACATCCAAAGCTCCTTCCATATACGCATTAGTGTCCAGATTAAAAATTCGCTTTACAATTTTATTGTTATCTGCCAGTAACTTTTCGTTCATTTTAGAACGGTACTCGTTAAATTCTTTTACTAAATCTGCCATTTTTAATATTTTTTTAGTTCTTGATTTTTACTTTCTATTCCTTTGACTACAACGGAACTGATTAAAATACTGATTTCATACAAAATCATGATCGGAACAGCAACTATAATCTGGCTCAATACATCCGGAGGTGTTATAATTGCGGAAAGAATTAAAACAATAATAAGCGTATATTTTCGGTATTCTCTAAGGAATTTTGGAGTAACCAAACCAATTTTGGTCAAAAAATAAATGATAATCGGTAATTCAAAAAGTAATCCGGAAGCTACTGTAGACGAGCGTAATAAGCTAATGTATGAAGATAGGTCAATGTCGTTGAAGATCTCTTTACTAACATTATAATTCGCTAAAAAGTTTACAGATAGCGGAGCGATTAAAAAATAACCGAAAAGAACACCTGTGAAAAACAATAGGGAAGCTACAATAACAAAAGCCCGTGCATATTTTTTTTCATTTTCATATAAAGCCGGACTGATGAATTTCCAAAATTCCCATAAGATAAACGGAAATCCGATGATAAACCCTGCCGTGATGGACGTCCACATGTGAGCGGAAAATTGACCTCCCATTTCACGACTTTGTATGCGGATAGGAATTTCAGTAACACAGAAGTCACCGCTTAAACCGAATTTTTGAGACAAATCACAAAAAATATGATATGTTATAAAGTCCGGATTTTTGGGACCGAAAATGATTTGGTCAAAGATAAAATCGCTGAAGAAAAAGGCTATAGTAGCACATATTATTACAGCAAGAGTACTTCTGATTAATAACCATCTCAATTCTTCCAGATGGTCTAAAAACGACATTTCGCTAAGATTTTTATTTGCCATTATACGATACCTTCTTTTAGGATGTCATGTAAGTGTAAAATGCCTTTGTATTCTCCGTTATCAACAACGATTAATTGAGTAATGGCATTGTTTTCTAAAATATTTAAAGCGTCTGCTACTAAAATGTCAGAAGCTATGTGTTTTGGGTTTTTAGTCATAATGTCAGAGGCCTTCAGATGAGTAAATGTATCATTAGCATTCAACATTCTTCTAATATCACCGTCTGTAATAATACCTACAACTTTGTTGTGATCTACAACTGCTGTTACACCTAAGCGTTTCTCGGAAATTTCAACAATAACTTGTTTAATAGGGGCGTCTGGTGCTACTTCCGGTTTATGGGTAGAATCTAACATGTCCTGAACACGAAGTAATAATTTTTTACCTAAAGCGCCACCCGGATGATACAAAGCAAAATCTTCACTTTTAAACTCGCGTAATTCCATTAAGGCAACAGCTAAAGCATCACCTAAAACCAATTGAGCAGTAGTACTGTTAGTTGGTGCTAAATTGATCGGACAAGCCTCTTTGTCTACATAAGCATGTAAGATATAATGTGATTCTTTGCCTAAAAAAGAGTTTTTATCAGAAGTCATCCCGATTAAAATATTACCATGTCGCTTTAAAAGCGGAACGAGAACTTTAATTTCAGGGCTATTCCCACTTTTAGAGATACAAATAGTAATGTCGCCGGGTTGAATCATACCTAAATCGCCATGAACAGCCTCAGCAGCATGTAAAAATAGGGAAGGTGTTCCGGTTGAATTTAAAGTTGCTACTATTTTTTGAGCAATAATAGCGCTTTTTCCTATACCCGTTACAATTAATCGTCCTTTAGTTTCATAAATTTTTTGAACAGAAACAGCAAAGTCTTCTGTTAAATAATTTGTTAATTCTGAAATGGTTCGACTCTCTTCTAATATGGTTTTTTTAGCAGATTCCAGTATTGTGGCAGTTGTGTTCAAAATGTATTAATTATTGTTTTGTTCTTTTAAAGAAAATTGTATCTTTATAATTGCAAATTTATGTAAAATCATATTAATAGAGAATGAAACCGAGCGAAATTGATTTACACAAAGAATTAAAGAAATATTTCGGGTTTAACCAATTTAAAGGACTACAAGAACAAGTTGTTAACAGTATCATAAACGGACATAATACTTTTGTAATCATGCCAACAGGCGGAGGTAAATCGTTATGTTACCAATTACCGGCGCTTGTACTTGACGGAACAGCGATTGTTGTTTCTCCATTAATTGCCTTGATGAAAAATCAGGTTGATGCTATTAGAAGTTTGAGTTCAGAGCCGGGAGTGGCGCATGTACTTAATTCTTCGTTAACCAAAACAGAAGTAAATCAGGTAAAAAGCGATATTACTTCAGGAGTAACTAAATTACTGTATGTTGCTCCCGAATCTTTGACCAAAGAGGAGTATATCCAATTTTTTAATGAAGTAAACATTTCCTTTGTCGCCATTGATGAAGCGCATTGTATTTCAGAATGGGGACACGATTTTAGACCGGAATACCGAAATCTTAAGAACATTATCCGTCAATTGGGAGATGATGTGCCAATTATTGGCTTAACGGCGACGGCGACGCCAAAAGTTCAGGAAGATATTTTGAAGAATCTGGATATGTCAGATGCAAATGTCTTTAAAGCATCTTTTAACCGTCCGAATTTATTCTATGAAATACGCCCGAAAACTAAAAATGTGGAAGGTGATATCATTCGATTTATCAAACAACACAAAGGAAAATCGGGTGTTATTTATTGTTTAAGCCGTAAAAAAGTAGAAGATATAGCGCAGCTGCTTCAAGTGAACGGTATTAGTGCTGTTCCGTATCATGCCGGATTAGATGCAAAAACACGTGCCAAACATCAGGATATGTTTCTAATGGAAGATGTCGATGTAGTAGTGGCAACAATTGCTTTTGGTATGGGAATTGACAAGCCGGATGTCCGCTATGTAATTCACCATGATATTCCAAAATCATTAGAAAGCTATTATCAGGAAACCGGACGTGCCGGACGCGATGGAGGTGAAGGATACTGCTTAGCTTATTATTCTTATAAGGATATAGAGAAACTGGAAAAATTTATGGCCGGGAAACCGGTTGCGGAACAAGAAATAGGTTACGCATTGTTACAAGAGGTAGTGGCTTATGCCGAAACTTCAATGTCCAGAAGAAAGTATTTACTGCATTATTTCGGAGAAGAGTTTGATGAGGAAACTGGAGAAGGAGCAGACATGGATGATAATGTTCGTAATCCGAAGAAAAAAGTAGAAGCTAAAGATCAGGTGAAATTGCTATTAGAAGTAATTCGTGATACGAAAGAACTTTTTAAAGCAAAAGAAATCATTTTAGCATTACTGGGAAAAGTGAATGCAGTTATCAAATCACATAAAATAGATACAAATCCGTTTTTCGGTAAAGGCGCTGATTTCGAAGATCGCTTTTGGATGGCATTGATTCGTCAGGTTTTGGTAGCCGGTTATATCAAAAAAGATATTGAATCTTATGGTGTGATTAAACTAACGGATAAAGGCAACGATTTTATTGAAAATCTTGAATCTTTTATGATGTCTGAAGATCATGAGTATAGCGAAAATGAAGAGGAAAATACAACAACTACAGCTAAGTCATCAGCAACAACAGATGAGGCTTTGATGAATATGCTGAAAGAACTTCGTAAAAAAGTAGCCAAAAAGTTAGGAGTTCCTCCGTTTGTAGTGTTTCAGGATCCTTCACTGGAAGACATGTCATTAAAGTATCCTGTTTCAATAGATGAACTTGGAAACATTCATGGTGTAGGAGAAGGAAAAGCAAAAAAATACGGAAAAGAATTTGTGGCTTTAATTGCTCGTTACGTTGAAGATAATGACATTATAAGACCAGACGATTTAGTAGTAAAATCTACAGGTACAAATTCAGCTTTAAAATTGTATATTATTCAAAGTGTCGATAAAAAATTAGGACTGGATGATATTGCTAAAGCTAAAGGTTTGGAAATGGACGAATTACTGAAAGCAATGGAACAGATTGTGTATTCCGGAACCAAACTGAATATTAGTTATTGGGTGGATGACATCTTAGATGAAGATCAACAAGAGGAAATACACGATTATTTTATGGAGTCAGAATCGGATAACATTAAAGACGCTTTAAAAGAATTTGACGGAGATTATGATACGGAAGAACTTCGGTTAATGCGTATAAAATTCATTAGCGAAGTAGCTAATTAAAAAATACAATTATAAAATAATTTTAGGAAACGCAGAGTTTTTGACTTTGCGTTTTTTGTTGTGCGAAATTTTGTCTGTTAAAAACTTTGTATCTTTACTATAATACATTTTAAGTTGTAATAAATGGAAATAGAAAATTGGATTCCTCAAAATTTAATTGAGTTTATTCTCGTTGTATTATTTTCTTTAAGCATAGGCTTAGAACAAAGAAAAAGATTTTCGAAGGAAAAAGAAAAACAAACTTTCGGTACGGATAGAACTTTTACTTTTATCGGTGTATTAGGCTTTTTACTTTTGCTGGCAGATAAGGAAAAATTAATTCCGTTTTTGGTTGGGTTTGTTGTAGTTGGCGCTTTTTTAGCCATTTACTATTTCCAAAAAATTAAAATGGAACAACATTATGGTTTAACGACCGTTATTCTCGGACTGATTACGTATTCTTTCTCACTGATATTATTGAAAAATCCACATTGGTTCTCCTTATTATTTTTCGTCGCAGTTATTATTTTAGCACAGATAAAGAAACCATTACAGGACTTTAGTGATGAAATTGATTCGGAAGAATTCATCACTTTGGCAAAATTTATTATCATAACAGGCGTTGTATTGCCTTTATTGCCTAAAGAAACAGGGCTGGATTGGCTTCCGGTTTCACCTTATAATATTTGGCTGGCAGTTGTAGTTGTTTCGGCAATTTCTTATTTGAGTTATTTATTACGCAAATATGCTTTTCCAAAGGCCGGACTCTTACTTACCGGTATTTTGGGCGGGTTGTATAGTAGTACAGCCAGTACTATTATTTTAGCTAAAAAAAGTAGAGAAAATAATACCCAGCCTAAAGCATACGCCGCTACAATTGTAATGGCTACCGCAATGATGTTTCTGCGTATTTATATTTTGATTGTTATCTTTAACCATGTTTTAGCATTTAAAGCATTGCCGTATTTTATAGCTCTGTTTGGAGTAACATTGGTAGTTGGGTTTTGGATGTATCGATTAGGTAAAAGCGAAATTTCAGCTTCTCAACCTATTTTAGATGATCACAATCCTTTGGAATTTAAAGTGGCAATAGTTTTTTCACTGTTATATGTGCTGTTTTCTATTATTACTCAGTTTTCCATTACTCATTTCGGACAGCAAGGTTTAAACGGACTTTCTGTTATAGTAGGGTTTACCGATATAGATCCTTTTTTGTTAAATTTATTTCAAGGACATTACGAGGTGAGTACTCATGCTTTGCTCGCAGCGACACTTCAGGCTATTATTGGAAATAACATTATAAAATTAGGCTATGCTTGGTTTTTAAGTAGTCAGGAAACCCGAAAATGGGTTTTGAAAGGTTTCGGAATTGTTTTGTTTTTTAACTTAATAGCCATTCTATTGTTGTATTTTGGTTGAGTATTATGAGCGATTTTTAGATTATATTAGAATAAATTTTTTTAAAGAATGAAAAGAATTATAACATTATTTATATTGGTTTTGATTAATACTCTTCACGGTCAAGAGTTAACTTTATCGCAGGCGAATCATTTAGCAAGTTTGCCTTTTAAGTGTTTACAACAAGAATATCCTAATAAGTTGGGGCAGCTTATATTAAATGAAACCGAATTAAAATCGCCAAAAGAATTGCATCCGTCATTCTATGGCTGTTTTGATTGGCATTCTTCAGTACATGGACATTGGAGTTTAGTGTTTCTACTTTCTACTTTTGAAAATTTAAGTAATAAAGAGGAAATCATTCAAAAATTAGAGACCAATTTATCTAAAGAAAATATAGAAACAGAAATTGCTTATTTGTCAAAATCACATGAAAAATCGTTTGAAAGAACATACGGATGGAGTTGGGTCTTAAAATTACAGTTAGAATTAGAACAATCAGAGGAAGGTTATGCTAAAGCTTTAGCGGAGAACTTAAAACCATTAAGCAATCTGATAATTGAAAGATATATGGAATTTTTGCCCAAATTACTTTATCCTATCCGAGTTGGAACTCATAGTAATACGGCTTTCGGGCTGAGTAATGCTTGGGATTATGCCGTTTATAGCGGAAATTCTGAATTTCAAAAAGTTATAAAAGAAAATGCACTGCGACTTTATAAAAATGATAGTAATTGTCCTTTAAACTGGGAACCTAGCGGTACTGATTTTTTGTCTCCATGCCTGGAGGAAATAGGTTTAATGCAACGTATTTTACCTGGAAAAGAATTTTTAAAATGGCTAAAACAGTTTTCGCCACAAATTTTGAAGAAAAATTTTGAATGGGAAGTTGCTAAAGTTTCTGATAGAACAGATGGACATTTAGTGCATTTAGATGGTTTGAATTTTAGCAGAGCATGGAATTTCTACGCATTGTCAAAAAAATATCCTAAAAAGTTAGGCCATTTAAAAAGTCAAGCAGATAAACATTTGAAGTTTTCGTTACCTTCAGTAGTAGACGGAAATTATGAGGGAGAACATTGGCTAGCCTCATTTGCACTTCGGGCATTTGAAGAAAAAAATTAACCTGAATATACTTCTCCTCTGTGAGGTCTTAAAGCATCACGAAACTGTATCATATCTTTTTCTTCAACCACTAAAAAAGCTGTGGCATACATGTCATTTATGATTTCAAAACCTGTAATTTGTAAAGGATACTTTTCTTTTTCCAGAAATTCTTTTAAATGAATATCGTGATGTTCTGCTGTTTTGGCGGCAGCTGGCCCCCTAAAATCCCAGATTAATTTTATCTTTCTCACTTTTGTAATATTAAATTTATAGTTAAATTTGTAGAAAACACACTTTTATGAAACAAAAATACTTATTTCTATTCTTTTTTGCGCTTGTTGTAAGCTTTAATCGGGCGCAAACTACTTATGAGGTTTCTCATATTCCTTTTCAAAATTATTCTGCTACGGCTAATTCATTGGCAACAAGCGATGATATGTATTCTGATTATATTAATCTAGGTTTTGATTTTACTTTTTTTGGTAATACTTACAGTCAAATGTTGATTAGTACTAACGGATATATTGTATTTTCAGGAGGAACTCCAAATGGATATTCACAATGGAGTTTGTCAAGTGCGCCAACAATTCCTGATACAAGTTTTTCAGTGAAAAATGCTATTTTTGGTTGTTTTCATGATATGGATAATTCATCAAATGTTGGAAGTATAACTTATGCCACATTAGGAACAGCACCTTTTAGAAAATTTGTGTTAATGTTCCAAAATCAGCCTCAGTATTTATCTTCATGTGCAGCATTGCTTAGTACTTTTCAAATTATTTTATATGAAAGTTATAATGTAGTAGATGTACAAATAAATGATAAACCGGTTTGTACTTTTTGGAATGGAGGAATAGCTGTAGTTGGAATTCTAAATGAAATAGGGGATATTGGTTATGCTCCGGAAAATAGAAATACAGGAGTTTGGACGGGGCATAATGAGGGACATAGATTTACACCCGAGTTTGATGCTAACCAATATTTTTATGTGAAGTGTGATGCCTCTTCAAATGGTATTCAAACTTTCGATTTTTCTGTATTTGAAACAGATTTGGGAATAGATGCTCAAAGTGTTCTTTATTTTCCTACGTATGCTGATGCTGAAAACAATACTAACGCATTTGCTTCTAATCAATATGTTAACACAGCGCCTCAGGAATCTGTTTTTGCTTTTTCGGGAGGAGTTATCTATGAATTGAAATTAGCTGTAGTAGATTGTGGAGTAGATTTTGATGCAGACACTGTTCCAACAGCAAATGAAGATTTAAATAATGATGGAAATTTAGCAAATGATGATACAGACGGAGATGGAATTCCGGATTTCTTGGATAATGATGATGATGGAGATTTAGTGTTAACTGAATTTGAATATGTATTCACAGGAGGAAGAATGTCTTCTACTGCTTCAGTATTATTAGATACTGATAATGATGGAATTCCTAATTATTTAGATAATGACGATGACGGAGACGGAGTTTTAACGGCTGATGAAGATTACAATGGAAATTATGACCCAACTGATGATGATATTAATAATAATTCTATTCCGGATTATTTAGATAATGCAGCCCTTTCTTCAGCAAGTTTTGAAGATACTTCAATTAGATTTTATCCTAATCCGGTAAAAAATGTTTTAAAATTTGAAGGAATTGATTTGTCAGAGATTCAAGCAATAACCATTTACAATATCAATGGAAGTTTAGTTAAAAATGTGAGTGGAGCAACTACTAATACAATTGACCTATCAGGTATTAGCTCAGGAGTTTATCTGTTAAAAGTTACAACAGCCAAATCCGTTTTAAATTATAAAATTGTAAAGCAATAAATAGAGTTGTAGAGGAATAAAATGAAAGCCGTACCATTTATTGGTGCGGCTTTTATATTTTTTAAAACCCTAAAATAATTTTAGCTATAGAAAAGTAAATTAAAATTCCGAAAATATCATTACTAGTCGTAATAAAAGGACCGGTTGCTAGTGCCGGATCAATTCCAAAACGATTTAAAGTAATAGGAATAAAAGTTCCGATCAAAGCTGCTAAGATAATTACAGAAACTAATGAAATAGCTACTGTAAAACCGACTAGATATTCAACTCCGATAATAAAATGACTTCCTATTAATAATAAAACGGCTAAGAAAAGACCATTTAATAAACTTAAAAGTAATTCTTTAATTAAACGTTTCCAAAGTGAACCACTCAACGAATTATTAGCCAAACCTTGAACAATGATGGCGGAAGATTGAACTCCTACATTTCCTGCCATAGCAGCAATAAGCGGCGTAAAGAAAAATACCACAGGAAATTCATTCATTGCTCCTTGAAAAGTACTGGCAATTTTAACAGCAATAAAACTTCCTGATAAAGCTAAAACTAACCAAGGCAAACGTGCTTTGGTCAATTCTAAAATGCTGTCATCTGCTTCGACATCTTGCGAGATACCGGCTGCTAATTGGTAATCTTTGTCGGCTTCTTCCTTAATAACGTCTACAATGTCATCAATCGTAATACGTCCGACCAATCGGCCTAATTCATCAACTACCGGAATAGCTTCCAAGTCATATTTTTGCATGATACGGGCTACTTCCACATCTTTAGTATCTACTTTTACGTAATCTACTTTAGGAATGTAAACCTCGCTGATAGGTGTAGTGGTTGAAGTCGTCAATAAATCTTTTAGAGACAAACGTCCTTTCAATCGCTCTTCGTCATCTACAACATAGATAGAATGTACTCGGGTAACATTTTCTGCCTGAGCACGCATTTCTTTTACACAAGTTAAAACATTCCAATTTTCATTGACCTTAACTAGCTCTTTTGCCATCAAACCACCGGCAGAATCTTCATCATAGCGTAATAAGTCGACAATGTCTTTGGCATGTTCAACGTCTTCCAGTTCTGAGATTACCTGTTCTTTTTTGTCTTGAGGTAATTCGGCAATAATATCGGCAGCATCATCGGTGTCTAATTCGTCCAGCTCATCGGCAATCTCTTTAGCCGAAAGGCTTTTCAAAATTTTAACCCTTACTTCTTCATCAAGTTCCAGTAAGATTTCGGCTGTTTTTTCAGAGTCTAAGGTGTTGAAAACATAAATAGCGCCATAATCATCCAGTTCTTCCATGATTTCGGCGACATCAGCATAGTGCATATCTTTGAGCAGATGAAAGACTTCCTGCTCTTTATTCTCTTGAATTAAAATTTCAAGTTCTTGAATAAGCTCTCTGCTGATTTTAAACTCCATAAGCAGCTATTTTTTGAGTGAGTTCAATGAATTGCTCTACCGGAAGTTGTTCCGGACGGAGGTCAAAGATACTATCTTCTTTTAAATTATCAGAATTAATAAAGCTTTTTAAGCTGTTTCGAAGTGTTTTTCTTCTTTGGTTGAAAGCTTGTTTGACTACAGAGAAGAATAGTTTTTCGTCACAAGGCAGATGATAATTTTCTTTGCGAATTAAACGTAAAACACCCGATTTTACTTTTGGAGGCGGATTAAATACGTGTTCCGGAACGGTAAATAAATATTCTGCTTCGTAAAAAGCTTGGGTTAAAACCGAAAGAATACCATAGGTTTTGCTTCCTGCTTTTTCGCAAATGCGCTCGGCTACCTCTTTTTGGAACATACCGGAAAATTCAGGAATTTGATCGCGCATTTCCAGTGTTTTAAACACAATTTGAGATGAAATATTATACGGATAATTTCCTATGATGGCGAAAGGTTCATTTTGAAAAACTTCATTGATGTTGTATTTCAAAAAATCTTTCGAAATAATATGATTATGCAATTTGCTATAATGAGTCTCCAAATAGGTTACAGATTCGGTATCAATTTCAATGACAAATGTTTCTGTTGGTTTTTCCAATAAATATTTTGTCAAGACTCCCATTCCCGGACCTATTTCCAATACTTTTTGATAGCCGTTTAATGTAAGTGTATCGGCTATGTTTTTGGCTATATTTTCATCCGTCAAAAAATGTTGACCAAGGTGTTTTTTGGCTCTTACTTTGTCCATTTATTTCATTTAATGGTGAATAAAGAAAGTTTTTTAGTTGCTTTCCGAGAAAAATTCGTTCATTACCTCCAGTTCTGTTCTAAAAGCTAACATTTTGTCTCCAAAAAGTTTAAGTCCTTCCTGGCGTAATCTTGGAGCATGTTCCCGATAATAAAGATCAAGATTTTCTCTGGTAGGGCAAAAATATTGGACCGAATAAGTCATACCGCCCATTTCTTCTTCTACTAATACTTTTACCATTCTGGCATTGGTAAACAATCCGGTTGCTAAAACATCTTGAATGTGTTTGTTTTTCATCCAATCCAACCATTGGTTGTGTACGGTTTCATCTATATTAATGGTAACGTTGTATATAATCATAGTATTGTTTTCTAAATATTGGTGTCTCCTCTTAAAATTCGATATTGTCTTCGGGCTTCTGTATAATAAATGCTATCCTGATGTTCAAAAATAATTTTTTCGTAAAGTGGTTTTGCCAGTTCAGGTTCATTCAAAAACTTAGTATAGATTTCAGCCGAAAAAAATAAAGCTTCGTCAATATAAATTCCGTCTTTGTGTTCAGTTAAAATAGCATTGTAATACTTCAAAGTTTCATTATAATCTTTTAGTTCCTGATAAATCTGTCCGATTTTCATCAAGGTTGCTTCTTCAATTTTCTCTCCTTTGTGTTGTTTTAAAATTTGTAGAAAATCTTGTAAAGCATCAGTTTTTTTATTTTGGTATAATTTCAGATCGGCTTTAGAAAAAGCTTGTAATGCCGTGCGTGTACTATCTTCTGCCGAATTGTCTTGAATCAGTAGAAATAATTCTAGCGCATCATTAGCAATCAATAAACTAGGCGATTGTTTCAGCATTTTTACATTTTGGAAAGCCCAGTCAAAATCTTTTTTATAATAATTGGCTTTTGCCATTTTCATGCTGGCCTGATGGGCCATTTCATCATTCTTTAAATTGTCTTCAATTTGAGCGTAATACAAAATAGCCTGATTGAATTTTTCGTCATATAGGAAAATATCAGCTAGTTCCATTTTAATTTTAGAAGTTTGTCTGGTGTTCAAAGGCAATTCTAATGACTTTTGTAGAAGAGCAATGCCAGCTGCCGCATCGTTTCGGTAAAAGGTTTCAAAATGTGCGGTCAGGATTTGTAAATCTAAAGTATAAGGCGTGAAACCGTATTTCTTAAGTAATAAGTTCATTTCTTCATCAAGAGCCGGATATTCTTTTTTATCGGCAGTATCTATTTTTGATTGCATTAAAAAATGTTCTGCTTCAACTTGTAAAGAAGTGTTTTGAGTATTGGATAAAATAAACTCGAACATAGAGGCAGCTTCTGTCGTTTGTTGGTCTTCAACAGCCATTTTAGCTAAGGAAATGATATTGTGTAAAGATTCAGGATCTCTTTTAAAAACGGCTTTTTCTTGGATAAATGCTTTTCCGTAATCTTTTTGCTGTACATAATACCAGCTTAAAAACTCATTCCAGAAAATATCCGGATTTTTTTGTGTACGAATGATAAGGGCTTTTTTTAAACTATTGCTAAAAGCTTCGTTTGCTTCATCAATTAAAAAGCGAGATAAGTAGCTTTGCACCTGAACGGCACTTTCTTTTTTGTGATAAGCGTAATCCAATAATTTGTTTGTCATTTCATCTAATTGTCCCATTTGTCCGTAAAGCAAGGCAATTTGATAATCAAAATTTAGGTTCGGATTTAATTCCTGACCTTTTTGATAGGCTTTTAAAGCCCATTCGGGTAATACTTTTTTTTCAAATGAGCTTCCTATTTGATAGGCATAATTAGGATTGTCTTCAATGGACTTTAAGGCTTCTTCGTATTTTTTATCAGCTTTGTTCTCTTGTTTTTGAAGTTGCCAATTGTAGCCTTCTTCAATCAATAAATATGGTTGAAAGTACTTTTTACTCCTTTTAGTAATCAATTCTTCGGCTTTGTCGTATTGTTGTAATTGCTGATAGCAAAAAAGAACTTTGTCAAAATAAAAACTATTGGAAGGTTGTTTTTCGGTCAATGGTTCTAGTAAAGTAAGTGCCTTGTCAAATTCTCCTTTCTCAAAATAGTCTAGAGCCAATTGTTCGTTTTGTGAAAACGAAACCAACTGAAACAAAAGGAAGAAAGTGAAAATGGTTTTTTGCATACTAAAATAAATAATGCACTAAGTTAACATATTTGTGTTAAAATAGTGCATTGTTTGTATAAGATTAACGCTTAGGCAATAATGTCAAATCCGGTATAAGATCTTAATACTTCCGGAATTACGATTCCTTCAGGCGTTTGATAGTTTTCTAAGATTCCTGCAAGTACACGTGGTAAAGCCAATGAACTTCCGTTTAAGGTGTGTGCCAATTGATTTTTACCTTCCTTATCTTTGAATCGTAATTTTAAACGGTTGGTTTGAAATGTTTCAAAGTTAGAAACAGATGAAATCTCTAACCAGCGATCCTGTGCTGTAGAGAAAACTTCAAAGTCATACGTTAAAGCAGAAGTGAAACCCATATCGCCACCACAAAGTCTTAAAATACGGAAAGGTAATTTCAATTCTTGTAAAATACCTTTAACGTGTTCTACCATTCCATCAAGTGCTTCGTAAGATTTATCAGGATGTTCAATGCGAACAATTTCCACTTTATCAAATTGGTGCAAACGATTTAAACCTCTTACATGCGCGCCGTAAGAACCTGCTTCTCTACGGAAACAAGGAGTGTAACCAGTACAAAGAACCGGTAGGTCATTTTCGTTTAATAAAACATCGCGGTATAAATTCGTTACCGGAACTTCTGCTGTAGGGATCAAAAATAGAGGTTGTTCTTCATTTACTACATACATTTGTCCTTCTTTATCCGGTAATTGTCCGGTTCCGTAACCTGAAGCTTCATTTACTAAATGTGGAACTTGAGTTTCCTGATAACCGGCTGCTGTATTTTTATCTAAAAAATAATTGATCAAAGCACGTTGTAAACGAGCTCCTTTTCCTTTGTAAACCGGAAAACCGGCGCCGGTAATTTTAGCACCCAAGTCAAAATCAATGATGTCGTATTTTTTAGCTAATTCCCAATGTGGTAATGCGCCTTCAAATAAAGCTGGGATTTCTCCGTCTTGGTACACGTTCAAATTGTCATCAGCTGTTTTGCCCTCCGGAACAATTTCGTTCGGAACGTTTGGCAATTTGTATAGTTCTTCTTGTAAAGTAGCAGTTACTTCGTTTAAAATATCGCTAAGTTCTTTACTTTTTTCTTTTAATTGCGCAGTTTTTTCTTTTAGCGTTTCAGCTTTGGCTTTTTCGCCGTTGCGCATCATTTCGCCAATTTCTTTGGATAACTTATTGGATTCGGCAAGAGTGTTGTCTAATTCAACTTGAGTAGTTCTTCTTTTTTCGTCTAAATCTACTACTAAATTTACCAAATCGTTAGCGTCCATGTTTCTTTTGGCTAAACGTTTGATAACTTCTTCCTTGTTCTCTCTAATGTAAGCTATCTGTAACATGATTAAAAAATTTAAGTGGCAAATTTAAAGAAATTTAGTGTGAATTTGTTAACGAAATACTTTATTTTTAAACAAGTCGGTTATTAAAATTTTAATAAATGATTGCTTTTGGCTACATTAGCTTAAAATTTGCCAAAAAATGAAAAAACTTTACATAATGTTACTTTTAGTAACAGGTTTTGTTTCTTTTGCCCAAACGGAACAAGAAGAGTTTAACCGAATGGTGGAAGCAGAAATGAAATCAGCTGCTGCGATTCAGAATTTTCAAGTTAATCCGAATACTCAGAATTACGATATTACTTATCATGAGTTACGATTTTCTGTAGATCCGGCTGTCTATTTTATTACAGGACAGGTTACAACTACATTTACTGCTTTGGAAGATATGAATAGTATCACTTTTGATTTAGATGAGGCTTTAACAGTTTCTAATGTGATAATGAATGGGAGTAGTTTGTCTTTTGTTCAATTATCTTCAAAAGAGTTAGTGGTAACTTTTCAAAATACTCTTGTTTCAGGAAGTAGTAATACTGTTGAAGTAATTTATGCTGGAGTTCCGCCTGTAAATGGTTTTGATTCTTTTGTAACAAGTAGTCATAATAATGTTCCAATATTGTGGACACTATCAGAACCTTTTGGCGCACGTGACTGGTGGCCATGTAAGCAGGATTTGAATGATAAAGTAGATTCGATAGATGTCTATATTACAGCACCGGATGCTTATGCAAGTGTGGCTAACGGTTTAGAGCAATCGGTTGTGGATAATGGTAATGGGACAAAAACAACGCATTTTCATCATGGTTATCCTATTCCGGCTTATTTAATTGCAATAGCTGTAACCAATTATCAAGTTTATACACAAACAGCAGGAATTGGAACTACATTTCCTATTGTAAATTATATTTATCCTGAAAATTATGTTGCGACACAAACGCAGTTAGCGGAAACTTTGCCTATTATGAATGTGTATGAAACGTTGTTTGAACCTTACCCGTTTTTAAATGAAAAATATGGTCATGCTCAGTTTGGTTGGGGTGGAGGAATGGAACATACCACTGTTTCTTTTATGGTAAGTTTCGGAAGGAATTTAATTGCACACGAATTAGCGCACCAATGGTTCGGAGATAAAATTACTTGTGGAACATGGAAAGATATTTGGTTGAATGAAGGTTTTGCTGAATATTTGTCAGGATTGATTGTTGAGAATCTAGATGGAGTGTCTAACTTTGTTTCTTGGAAAGCTGATAAAATAGTTGATATTACTTCTTATCCTACTGGAGCTGTTTATCTAACAGATGCTGAAGCTACTAATGTTAATCGTATTTTTAGTGGTCGACTGACCTATAATAAAGGGGCAATGGTTTTGCATATGTTGCGTTGGAAAATGGGAGATACCCTGTTTTTTCAAGCTTTGCAAAATTATTTAGTGGATTCTAATTTAGCCTATGCGTATGCGATCACTCCTCAGTTGCAATCACATTTAGAAGCTGTTTACGGGAGTAGTTTGACAGAATTTTTTAATGATTGGATTTATAATCAAGGATATCCGAGTTATACGATTGTGGCTCAAAATTGGGGAGCCGGTCAAGCAAAAATTACAGTAAATCAAAGCCAGTCTGATGCTTCCGTAACGTATTTTGAAATGCCTTTAGAAATACGCTTGTTGGGTTCAGGAGGAGAAGTTCAGGATGTAGTTGTAAATAATACATACAACGGACAAGAATTTGTGGTTGCTGTTCCGTTTGTGGTTTCTAATGTGCAGTTTGATCCTAATTATCACATTATTTCTAAGAATAACACGGCAACTTTAGGAGCGGATTCTTTTACAATTGATGAAGTAATTACCTTGTATCCTAACCCTGTACAAGATGTTTTGACAATAAAAATGCCGAATTCATTGCTTTTGCAAAATGTGGTCATTTATAATGATTTGGGACAAAAAGTATTGGAAAGCGAACAGTCTGAAATAGATTTAACGACATTGGCTGACGGAATGTATGTTGTGAAGTTACTGACAAGCGAAGGAGAAATTCATAAAAAATTGATAAAAAAATAGACTAACCCTAAAATAATGATAAAAAGTAAGGTGAAAACCTTACTTTTGTCGTTCTAAGTAAAAATGAAATTATAAAATGATTCAATTAGCACAAATCGTATTTATCTTATCGGTTTTAGTTATTCTTCACGAGTTTGGTCATTACATCACAGCAAAATGGTTTAAAGTAAGAGTCGAAAAATTTTATCTCTTTATGGATGCCGGTTTCTCTTTGTTTAAAAAGAAAATAGGAGAAACAGAGTGGGGGATTGGTTGGTTGCCAATAGGAGGATACGTAAAATTAGCCGGAATGATCGATGAAAGTATGGACACAGAACAAATGAAACAAGAACCGCAACCGTGGGAGTTTCGTTCTAAACCGGCTTGGCAACGATTGATCATTATGTTAGGAGGTATTATTGTAAATATTCTTTTAGCTTGGTTCATTTATACTGTAATGTACACTACAGTTGGTAAAAAATACGTTTCTACAGAAGTTATCCAGAAAAATGGATTGGCTTTCGGAGAAGTAGGTCAAAAAGCAGGGTTCAAGAACGGTGATAAAATTGTTTCGGTAGACGGAAAATTTCAGGATAACTTTAATCGTATGGTAATGGACATTTTGTTCAGTAGTGAAGTAAAAGTAGATAGAAACGGGGAAACAGTTACTTTGAATTTAACAGACGAACAAATCGGTGATATTTTAGCGAAAGAAGGAAGGAATTTTATTGCGCCTCGTATGCAAGGGGCAACTGTAGATTCTGTTTGGGTAGGTATGCAAGCCGAAAAAGCAGGAGTGAAAAAAGGAGATTCTATTATTGCTTTAAATGGTAAGAAGTTTAAGTTTGCAGATGAGTTTTCATCAACATTGGGGCATTATAAAAATGATTCGGTATCAATAACTCTTATCAGAAATAATAAGGAAGAAATACTAAAAGCAAAAACCGATTCTATTGGAAAACTAGGTTTTATGTTTAGAACTTATTTGAAAGATGATTATGTAATTGAACAAAAAATGAGTCTTTTTGAAGCGATACCCGCTGCTATAAAAGAATCTTGGTCTTTGTTAGTATATAATGTTAAAAGTTTCAAGTTGATCTTAAGACCGGCTACCGGAGCCTACAAGCAAGTAAAAAGCCCGGTAGGAATTGCGCGCCAATTACCGGATACATGGAACTGGGAATTTATCTGGAATTTTACAGCATTATTTTCAATCGGGTTAGCATTTATGAACTTGTTGCCTATTCCGGGATTAGATGGTGGTCATGCGTTGTTTACTATTGCCGAGATGATTACAGGAAAAACCTTAAGTGATAAAGCAGCTAGTTATGTTCAAACAGCAGGAATGATTATCTTATTAACATTGATGGTGTTAACATTTGGTAAAGATATTGTACAGTTAATTATGGATAAACTTTTCTGATTTTTTTGGAAAAATAATTTGTGAGTATAAAAAAACGGTTTATATTTGCACTCGCAAAAAAGGTAATACACCTTCCTCCTTAGCTCAGTTGGTTAGAGCATCTGACTGTTAATCAGAGGGTCCTTGGTTCGAGCCCAAGAGGGGGAGCAAACTTTTTTGTAAACGGAATTTAACCTATACGGTTATTCCTCCTTAGCTCAGTTGGTTAGAGCATCTGACTGTTAATCAGAGGGTCCTTGGTTCGAGCCCAAGAGGGGGAGCAAAAAATAGAAAGCCTAGCGAAAGTTGGGCTTTTTTTGTATCAACACGTTAAATACTACTGTTGTCATGCCACGTGAATTTCAATTTCAAGTTACACCCGAAGTAGCAACTCAAGAAGAGTTGTTAAAGCAATATGTAGCTAAGTTATTTCATGTTTCTCCCAAAGAAATTCAAAAGGTAAATGTGTTGAAGCGTTCTATTGATGCGCGTCAAAAAAGTATTAAAATCAATATTAAGGCTTTGGTCTATTTAGTGGGAGAAGAATACCACGAAACGTTTATTGAAGTCCCAGATTATCCTAATGTAGAAAATGCACAGGAAGTTATTGTAGTCGGAGCAGGTCCGGCTGGTCTGTTTGCAGCTTTGCAATTGATTGAAAAAGGTTTAAAACCAATTGTTTTAGAGCGAGGAAAAGATGTTCGTGGGCGTCGACGAGATTTAAAAGCGATTAATAGAGATCAAATTGTGAATCCTGATTCCAATTATTGTTTTGGGGAAGGAGGCGCAGGAACGTATTCTGACGGAAAATTATATACCCGTTCTAAAAAACGCGGCGATGTAGATCGAATTCTTCAATTATTAGTAGCTTATGGTGCGTCATCGGAAATTTTGGTGGAAGCGCATCCTCATATTGGAACCAATAAACTACCACAGATTATTCAAGACATACGCGAAAAAATTATCACTCACGGTGGGAAGGTTTTGTTTGAAACTCGAGTGAATGACATCTTGATTAAAAACAATCAAGTCCAAGGTGTGGTTACCCAACAAGGCGATACCATTTTAGCGTCTAATATTATTTTGGCAACCGGACATTCGGCTCGGGATATTTTTGAATTGTTATACCAAAAAGGCGTTGAAATTGAAGCTAAGCCTTTTGCATTGGGCGTTCGGGCTGAGCATCCGCAAACGTTGATCGACAGTATTCAGTATTCTTGTGATTTCAGAGGACAATATTTGCCGCCGGCGCCGTATTCAATCGTAAAGCAGGTAAGCGGACGAGGAATGTATTCTTTTTGTATGTGTCCGGGCGGAGTTATTGCGCCTTGTGCTACTGCTGAAGGAGAAGTGGTAACTAATGGTTGGTCTCCGTCTAAACGGGATCAGGCTACAGCCAATTCTGGTATTGTGGTAGAATTACGATTGGAAGACTTTAAACCGTTTGCTAAATTCGGACCGTTAGCCGGAATGGAATTTCAGAAAGATATTGAACAGCGTGCTTGGCGTTTGGCAGGACAAACTCAAAAAGTTCCCGCACAGCGAATGGTGGATTTTTCGCAACGAAAAATATCTGCTGAAATACCCAAAACGTCGTATGTGCCCGGAACAACTTCAATTGAATTAGGAGAAGTTTTTCCCGGATTCTTAACACAAACGATGCGTCAGGGATTTCAGGAGTTCGGAAAAAGTATGAAAGGTTACTTTACCAATGAAGCGATTTTGCATGCACCTGAAAGCAGAACATCTTCTCCTGTACGAATTCCGAGAGATCCGCAAACTTTAGAGCACGTGCAAATAAAAGGACTTTACCCTTGCGGTGAAGGAGCGGGTTATGCCGGCGGAATTATTTCAGCCGCTATAGACGGAGAAAAATGTGCTCTGAAGATCGCTGAAAATCTTAAAAAGTAGGTTGAAATTGAAGGAAGCCTTTCCCTAGAAAATCAATGATATCAGAGGCGATTAAACTTTCCTGACTTTTTTCTATAGAAGCCAGATCACCTGCTAAACCATGAAGGTAAACACCCAGAATGCAGCTTTCTTTTGCAGTATATCCTTGTGCTAATAAACCGGTTATTATTCCGGTCAAAACATCACCGCTTCCGGCTGTTCCCATTCCCGGATTTCCGGTACTATTAAAATGGAGTGTTCCGTCCGGACAAAAGATACAGGTATAAGCACCTTTCAACACAACATAAATTTTTAGTTGGTCTACTAACTTGAGTGTTTTGTCTATTTTTTCAGTGTCATTTTTCCATGAACCGATCCAGCGAGATAGTTCTTTCGGATGTGGTGTGATAATGCTGTTTACGGGAATTGTTTTTTGCAGTTCCGTATGTTCGGCCAATAAATTTAAGGCGTCTGCATCTATAACCAATGGTTTGTTACAATTCGTAAGTACTTCTTTTAAGAGTGCTAAGGTATTTTGCTCTTTCCCAATACCTGGACCAATGCCTACGGCGTCGTAGTGGTATGCGAAATTTCCTGAAACAATGTTTTCTTCTTCACTTAAAAGTGTCATGATTTCCGGGTTTGCTGTTTGGATAATGACGTTACCACTTCGTGGAATTAATACGGTTACTAATCCGCTTCCGGTTCTTAAACATGCTTTTGAAGATAAAATAGCGGCTCCCATTTTTCCAAGGCTGCCTGTAATCAAGAGAGCATGTCCATTTGTTCCTTTATGCGCGAATTTTGTTTTGGGTTGATAGATCCGGCGGCAATCTTCTAAAGTAGTGAAATACATATCAGTGCTTTGTTGCGCAATGCCTTTCGGTAGTAAGCCAATAGGTAAAATGATTATTGTACCACTTTTATGTTCATTATCCGGAAGTAATAAGGATAGTTTCGGAAATTCGAAAGTCAAAGTATAATCGGCATTTATAATCGTATCGTAAGTATTTTTATGATTGTCATTCGTAAAAAGACCACTGGGAAGATCTATACTGATCGTTTTTTTATTTAGTGCATTAAGATATTGAATAATTGAAGATTCCAGTCCGGTCACAGGACGATTTAATCCGTAGCCAAAAATAGCATCGATAATGATAGTGTTTTCATCCGGTTGAAGATTGAGATCGGCCATGCTTTCAATGGTAATGGTTTGTCCTTTATTGGCATGCCAAAGCTCAAAATTAGATTCGAAATCTTCAGAATAATGATCGCTTTTTTTAACGTATACCGTTACATTGTAGAGTTTTTGTTTCAATATTCGGGCAATTGCCAAACCATCACCACCATTATTGCCTATGCCGCAAAATACATGAAAGTTATGTTGGTTGTCAAAATGTTTCATGATCCATTTACTGCATGCTTCTGCCGCTTTTTCCATAAGGTCAATGGAAGAAATAGGTTGATTTTGTATGGTAAATACATCAACTTTTTTGATCTGTTCAGCTGTTAAGATTTTCATTCTTCAATAAAAGATTTAATTTTGTTTTTATCGCCAACAATCCAAACGACATCGCTATCGTGAAGGATATAGCTTGACTTAGGATTTAACATGCGATGACCATTGTGTTCTACTCCAACAATAATTCCGTTAGTTTCTTCTCGTATGAGAGAGTTTTTAATACTCTTGTTAACGAAAGAAGTGTTTTTAATATCCAGTTTCCAAAGTACAATTTCCATATCAGAATTGTCTGTGGATATAAGATGGTTCTCTAAATATTTTTTGAACTCATTAACCTGTAAATCCGTTCCGATTACGTGCAATTCATCTTGAGGATAAATGAGTTCCGTTTTTGAAGGAATGTATACGGTTTTGTTCTCTCGTTTAATGAAAGCAATGTTAATTCCGAATCGTTCCCTGATCTTTAAGTCTTCTATAGTATGACCGCTGAAAACAGAATCGCACGGAACAACAAAAGACGCTATGTGACCGTCCCAAGGTGTAAGGTTCTGACGTTCGATTTTAGGTTTGCTTTCTTTTCCGTTCTCTTTGAAATTTTTCAGGAAATGATCTTCCAAACGATAATAGAACTGATTGATCTGTTTTGTATAGGTAATGTAAATGAATATAGCCAGAAAGAACATTATAATACCAAAGAAAGGCGAGATGATCTTATTAAGCATAAAACCGATCAAAAATACCGAAAGCAGCATTCTTGCAATGAACATGATAATTATAGCACCTCTGTATTTTCGTTCCTGGATTAAACTTTGAACAGCTTCTTTATTGATGCGTTTCAAGGAGATTGCCCATAAAAACGGCAATAAAACCATTAGAGTAACCAAAGCTGTAATGATAGAGCTGAAAGGTAATTTGAGGTCTTCGGTAAAAGGAAGTAAATAAAAACGGGATAATAGAATAATAGCAACAGCTAAAACGGTATTGATCGTTATTTGTCTTATGTAATCAAAGATGTAAGATTTCCAAAGGCTTGTAGGTTTTATTGCCTGGGTATAGGCACTGTATCGTTCAATTTGTTTTACCCATTTTTTAGGAAGTTTGTCTTCAACAAAAGCGGCAAACGGAGTAGAGAACTTAATCATGTAAGGCGTTGTAAAAGTAGTAATGGCGGAAACGGCAACCACTACCGGATATAAAAAGTCCTGAGTAACTTTTAGGGATAAACCTAAAGTGGCAATGATAAATGAAAATTCCCCTATTTGGGATAAACTCATACCAGCCTGTATGGATTGTTTTAAAGGTTGACCGGAAAGAAGAGAGCCAATCGTAGAACTTATGGATTGCCCGAAAATAGTAACTAAAGTCAAAATAATTACAGGGACATAATAGGTAACCAAGGTTTGCGGATTGATAAGCATTCCGACCGAAACAAAGAAAATTGCACCGAAAAGGTCTTTTACCGGTTTGATTAATTTTTCAATATGTTCTGATTCGGTTGTTTCAGCGATAATTGAACCCATGATGAAAGCACCTAATCCAGGTGAGAACCCGGCACTGGCAGCAAAGATCACCATCAATAAACAAAGTGCGATAGATATAATCAGCAGCATTTCGTCTGTTAAAAGATGTTTAGCCTTATTGAGGAAACTAGGGATAAAAAAGATTCCTAAAATAAACCATAAGATTAAAAAGAAGATCAGCTTCAAGATAGCAAAGAGTAATTCGCTTCCTGAAAACTGACTACTTACAGCAACAGTGGAGAGTAAGACCATCATTAAAATGGCTAAAATATCCTGAACGATCAGGGAACCGATAACATTTCCGGCAAATTTCTGGCTTTTTACGCCTAATTCCTCAAATGCCTTTAAAATGATGGTGGTAGATGAAATAGATAGAATGACACCTAAAAACAAGCTGTCCATATTGGTCCAACCCATGAACTGGCCAACAGTATATCCTAAAAGCACCATGCAGACAATTTGTGTTAATGCCGTAATAGAAGCTGTTCCGCCTACTTTTGTCAGCTTTTTAAAGCTGAATTCTAACCCCAAACTGAATAAAAGAAAAATCACACCAATTTCTGCCCAGATGGAAACATCATGTGTTTTTTCTACTGACGGAAAAAAATGAAAATTGTTACCGGCTAAGAAACCTGCAACTAAATATCCTAATACTAATGGTTGTTTAAGTTTTTTAAAAATGATTACAGCAATACTCGCCGTAATCAGGATTAGTCCTAAATCAGTGATTAGTCCGGGTAAATGAATTGCATTTTGTGATAAACTATAAAAAGGCATATAATGCTATTGGATTTTTCCCCTCCAAATTAAGCAAAGAATTGTAATCGGGCAAGAAGAGTTAAGATGAAAAATAATTTTTATGAAAAGATTATGATAGTGAGTATCGCATAGAGGTAAATGAAAAGTTTTTTTATCGGTTTATATTATTAAATTTGTATTTCGTGAAAACTCAGGATTAAGTATTCAATTTATGAAAGAAGAAAAAGTAATATTGGTTGATCAAAATGACGAACCGGTTGGGCTAATGGAAAAAATGGAAGCTCATAAAAGAGCTTTATTGCATAGAGCTTTTTCCGTTTTTGTATTGAATGATAAAAACCAGGTTTTACTTCAGCAAAGAGCAAAGTCAAAATACCATTCTCCCTTATTGTGGACCAATACTTGTTGCAGTCATCAACGACCGGAAGAAACCAATGTAGAAGCCGGGAAGAGAAGATTGGAAGAAGAAATGGGATTTGAGGTAGAGTTGAAGGAGTTATTCCATTTTATTTATAAAGCACCATTTGATAATGGTTTAACAGAACACGAACTGGATCATGTTATGATCGGTAGATTTAACGGAGAACCGAAGATCAATCCTGAAGAAGTGGAAAGTTGGAAATGGATGGCAATAGATGATATTAAGAAAGATCTACAAGCGAATCCTGAAACGTATACCGTTTGGTTCAAGATAATTTTTGATGAATTTTATCATCACTTAGAAAGTCATAAAGTTTAAAAATAGTATTATGAGAGCTACTGTTTCCAGAAAAGCCCATTTTAATGCTGCTCACCGCCTGTACCGCAAAGATTGGTCAATGGATAAAAATGAATTGATCTTTGGAAAATGTAATAATCCGAACTTTCATGGACACAATTATGAATTGATCGTAAGTGTAACAGGCGAAATAGATAAAGAAACCGGCTTTGTAATAGATGTTAAAATTCTGGCCGATCTAATTAAAGAGCATATAGAAGAAGCTTTTGACCATAAAAACCTGAATGTAGATGTAGAGGAGTTTCAGGATTTAAATCCTACGGCTGAAAATATAGCTGTTGTTATTTGGAATAAATTAAGACCTTTAATCAGTTCAGACAAAGAACTGGAAGTAGTTTTATATGAAACCCCAAGAAATTTTGTAACCTATAAAGGAGAATAACGTAACATGAAAGCTTATCCTATTCAATTTGAAGCGATTTTAAAAGAACGAATTTGGGGAGGAACCAAATTAAAAGACTACTTGAATAAACCGATTAACTCAGAAATCACAGGTGAAAGTTGGGAAATATCTACAGTTCCGGGAGATATAAGCGTTGTAGCAAATGGTGATTTGAAAGGTCAGAATCTCAACGAAATTATAGCAGAATTTCCGAAAGAAATATTAGGAGAAAGAGTTTTAGAAAACTTCGGAAACCAATTTCCGTTGTTGTTTAAATTTATTGATGCCCGTGAAGATTTGTCTATACAATTGCATCCCAATGACGAATTAGCTAAAAAGCGTCATAATTCTTTCGGTAAAACCGAAATGTGGTATGTAATGCAAGCTGAAGAACAGTCGCGCTTAGTAGTTGGATTTAAAAAGGCAAGCAATCAGGAAGAATATGTACAACATCTAGAAAATAATACATTATTAGATTTATTAGAAGAAATTCCGGTAAAGGCAGGTGATGTATTCTTTTTAGAAACCGGAACCATTCACGCTATTGGTTCAGGTGTTTTGATTGCTGAAATTCAACAAACTAGTGATGTGACGTATCGTTTATACGATTGGGGTAGAGTAGATGCTGAAGGGAAATCCAGAGAACTGCATACAGAATTAGCTTTAGAAGCTATTAATTATACACTAACTCCTTCAAAGATTACATACGATGCAAAAGAAAATCAGTCTACAGAATTAGTGCACTGTCCTTATTTTAATACAGATGTTTTACCTGTAAACGGAATTGTAAATTGGAAATCACATAAAGGCTCTTTTACCGTTTTTATGTGTGCAGAAGGAAAGGTTACATTCACTGTTGACGGTGTAATATATACATATCAAAAAGGAGATACAGTATTGATTCCGGCTGCAATATCTTCAATCGCTATAGAAGGCAGAGCCACTTTGTTAGAAATTTTTCTATAAAAAGGCTTTGTAAAAGATATTTCTTTAATTTTGCATAAATTTTTAAACCAAAGAAAAAATGGCAAGCGTTAAAAACTTGAAAAAAGAAATCAACTACGTTTTAGGAGATTTAGTAAACATCGTTTATGTATGGGAGATGACTCACGGAGGGAAACCAACTGAGGCTACTGATGGAATTGTTGATAGTATTTATGATAAATACGATGAATTGATTACTAAAATCAATAACAAATCAGTTGAAAACAAAAAAGCTTATTTCAAAGAAGTTCGTAAAGAATATGAGGAAGCTGCAAATCAATTAGTTGCAAAAATTAACGAATTGAACTAAAAAAAAGCATAAAAAAAATGCGGTTTTTTTTTGCAAATGTAAAAAACCGATTTATATTTGCACCGCAATAAAGTTCACGAGACATCAGTGATAACGTGAATTTTGAATGCCGGTGTAGCTCAGCTGGCTAGAGCAGCTGATTTGTAATCAGCAGGTCGTGGGTTCGAGTCCCTCTATCGGCTCAAAAAAAGGAAAGCATTTGCTTTCCTTTTTTTATTTATATCAAATGAAAAACACTCGTTTTTTACTTCTTAAAAACGAGTGCTTTTTCTTTTATAAATCGGCTTGCTTTAATTCTTTGTTGATAAAGGCAATTTCTTCTGCAGAAAGTTTGATAGTAATAGCTTTTGCATTTTGAACAGATTGTTCTGCATTTCTGGCTCCGGCTAATGCAATAGTGATTCTCGGGCGTTCTATAGTCCAGCGTAGAACCAATTGGGCTAAAGTAGCTCCTTTCTCATCGGCTAAAGGTTTTATTTTGGCTAAAAAAGCATTGGTTTTAATAATACTTTCATCCGTGAAAAATTTGTTTTGCGCCCTGTGGTCGCCTTCTTGAAACGGATAGCCTGGTTTCATCTTTCCGGTAAGCAAGCCCCTTTCTAATGGACTATAAGCTAAAACTGATTTATGATGTTCCATGCAATAAGGAACGGTTTCTTTTTCCACATCACGGTTTACCATACTAAACGGAATTTGATTGGATGCGAGCGTAACTGCTTTCTCTGCTTCAGCCATTTGTGCAGCATTGTAATTGCATACTCCGGCATAACGTACTTTTCCTTGTTCGATTAAACGCTCAACAGCTTCAAAAGTTTCTATAATAGGCGTAGTGCTTTCCGGCCAGTGAATTTGGTACAGATCAATATAATCAGTTCCCAGTCTTTTTAAACTGTCTTCACATTCTTTAATAACGCTTTCTTTTCCGGCGTATTTATAAATGTCAATAGGTTCGCCATTGTTCTTTTGGCTCTTAAAAGAAAAGTCTCCTTTAGTCAAATCCCAACGCATCCCGAATTTAGTTAAGATTTGAACTTTATCGCGGGGAATTCCTTTTATAGCTTCTCCTACGATTTCTTCACTGGTTCCTTGTCCGTAAATGGGAGCTGTATCAATAGAGGTTACACCCAAATCATAAGCGGCTTTAATTGCTTCTACAGCGTCTTTATGTTCGGTTTTTCCCCACATCCATCCTCCGGCAGCCCATGCTCCAAAGGTAATTGCAGAAACGGCTAAATCTGTTTCTCCTAGTTTTCTGAATTCCATAGTTTTTTATTTGTTGTAAATTAGTTTACGAATGAAGTATTCTTCTTAACGAAACAGTTTGTAAAAGAATAAGTAGTTTCTCAAATTTACGAAGAAATAAAAAAAGAGGCAAAAGCCTCTTGTTATTTATTGTTCTGATTTTTTACGTTCTTCAATATGTTTTTTTAGAATTTTACCATATTTTGAATCGGCTACTTTCGGAGTCATTTTTTTAGCAACTGTATCTAAATACGGTAAAGCAATATCCGGTATTTCAGTTAATGCTAAATAAGGAGCTATTTCATAATCGCCGTGTGTTGCAGCAAAATTGGCTACGTAACGGTATTTGCGAACCAATAGTTTTTGATAAGCATCTTCAATGCTATCTTGTGTTTTTTGATTAAAATTGAGTTCGTTTTGAAGTCTTTTAGAAATTAATTCCAGGTTAGCATCTGTAAATTTAGAATTTAAGGAATCAAATTTTTTCCATAGATCATGGTTTTTAGAACCTTTTACCTTTGCGCTTCTGTAAAATTCTTTTAAAGAAGTGTTTAATGTGATTTCTCCGGGTTCGGCAAAAATAGCCAAACTGTTGTCTATAGAATTGGTTTTGCCTCGATCCAAAAATAAATAAATTATTTCAGGAGATTCTAAATCAAAAGCAGTATCAAAATTAGAGTTTCCTTTAAAATTAATACTGTCAATAGTAATTAAAGTAGTATCCTGAAGTTTTTTAATAAATAATTTCCCTTGGCTTAAACCTTTAATATCACCTGTAAGATGAACATTACCATTTTGTTCTTGTTTGTTGCAGGCAGCAAAGGCCAATAGACCTAATCCGAAAAGAATAACTTTTTTCATATATGAGATAAACAAATTATTGAGGTGATACAATTTCCATTAAATAAGTACAAAGAATAGCTCCGTATGTTCCGGCAATGTAGCCAAAAATAGCTAATAAAACTCCTACGCTAGCCAGTGACGGGTGAAAGGCAGAAGCAACAACTGGTGCTGAAGCGGCTCCACCAACATTGGCCTGACTTCCTACGGCTATAAAGAAATAAGGAGCTTTGATAATTTTGGCTACCAGAAAAATGATTAAAAAATGAATTAACATCCAAATGATTCCTACCATGATTAATCCGGGATTTTCCAGTACAGCGAATAGATCCATTTTCATTCCTATTGAAGCTACTAAGATATAAATAAAAATGCTTCCTATTTTGCTGGCTCCGGCACCTTCATATTTTTTCAATGGGGTAAAAGATAACGCAATTCCTAAAAAGGTAGCGATGGTAATCATCCAGAAAAAGGTTTCGCCAAAGGTTGAAGCAAAGCTTTTAGGATCGCGAACAATTTCGAAATTAGAACTGAAAAAGTCAGCGAAAACTTTTGAACCCCAATGAGCTAATCCTACCGAAGTAAAAGCAATAGCTGCAATTATCATGTAATCAGTTAGGGTAGGGTTTCGCTTAACGCTTTCTTGATAACTCGAAACTTTGTCTTGTAATTCTTGTATAGAAGAATTGTCAGCTTTCAGCCATTTGTTAATCATGTCTTTTTTGCCAATTCCATACAATAAGGCAGCCATCCCGATATTAGCGACTACAATGTCAACTAAGACCATTGCTCCGTATTTTTGTTGGTTGTATTTGAATATTTCGAGCATAGCTGCCTGATTGGCGCCGCCGCCGATCCAGCTGCCTGCTAAAGTTGATAATCCCCTCCAAACAGCATCAAAACCTTGACCGCCTACAGTTTCAGGAGAAAAAACTGAAATGATTAAAATAGCTATCGGGCCGCCTAAAATAATTCCTAAAGTTCCTGCCAGAAATATAATTAAGGCTTTGGGACCTAAGTTTAATAAAGCTTTTAAGTCAATACTAATAGTCATCAAAACTAAAGCTGCCGGTAGTAAGTAGCGGCTGGCAACAAAATAAATTTTTGAACTTTTGGTGATGACTTTCCCTTTTTCTATTTCTGTCCATTCAGGTGAAATAATGTGGAATGAACTGAAAAATGCAGGTAGGAGATAACATAGTAGCAGAGCCGGAACTATATTATAGAATTTTTTCCAGAAGCCATTTTCTTTTGAAGAAGTATAAAAGACCACTCCTATAAGAAACATTAGAATTCCAAAAACTATTGTATCGTCAGTAAAAAATGGTGGATTGTGCATTTTTGTGTTATTTTGGCACAAATAAAAGAAAAAATCCTCAAAATACTGAATACTTTGAGGATTTATATAAGAGAATAAACTTTAGTTTTATCCTTTTAACCAAGCTTCACGCAATGCTTTTTTGCTTTCGTCAGTTACTTGATACCCTTCTTTACTTTCTTTTGGTAAAACGATTTTGCCTTTTAAGATTTGTTCTTTTCCATCTCTTTTAATGGTAACGGCAATATCATCTCCTTCTTTCCAGTTCATGCTTCCTAAAACTAAGTCATACACATTGTCAAGATTGTATTCTTTACCATCAATTGCTTTAATGATATCATCGTTTTTGATACCTAAAGAAGTCATGAAAACGTTCAATTCAATGTTAGGTAAGATTTTGATCTCTTTTGTTGACGGATCAACGGTAATGTATGGAACTTGTCCTTTTAAGAAAGGATTTCCGGCAATTTGTAAAGTAGCTTCGGTAACGCCCATTTTTGCAAAATACTCATCATAAGGTATCGGAGTTTCTCCGGCTACATATTTGTTTAAGAAAACACCTACTTCAGGATAAGTTAAAGCTGTTATTTTAGCAAATAGTTCGTTATCTTTAAAAGCTTTAGAGGTTCCGTATTCTTTAGAAAGTTTATTCATTAGGTCTAAAATACCTCTTTCACCATTGCTTTTCTCACGGATGATAATGTCAACACACATAGCGATTAAAGCTCCTTTTTGGTACACGTTTATGTATTGGTCTTTATAAGGTTGTTCAAAAACATTTTTACTCATTTTAGTAAAACTCATTTTATCATCCATTTGTTTGGATTGAAGGATTTTTTGAGACATTCTTTCAAAGAATTCGTCTTCTGAAATCAAACCTTGATTTACTTGGAATAAGTTAGCAAAATATTCTGTAACACCTTCATACATCCATAGGTGCTCAGACATTTGCGGATGGTTAAAGTCAAAATATTGAATTTCGTTTGAATGAACTGTTAAAGGAGTTACGATGTGGAAAAATTCGTGTGATACAACATCTTTTAATTGTTCTTGTAGCATCTCTAATCCCATCATTTCAGGCATTACAACAGTTGTAGAAGTTGGGTGCTCTAATGCACCGAATCCTTTAGCATCTTGAGCTCTTACATCTGATAGATATAATAAGATTGCATACTTTTTAGTCGTGTTCATTTTACCTAAGAAACGTTTTTGTGCTTTCATCATCGTTTCCATGTTAGGCGTAATATCTTTAGCTGTATATTTTCCTGTCGGAGAATATACGCTAATGATGATTTTCATGTCATCAACCATGAATTCTGTAAAATCAGGTTTAGAATACATGATCGGATTTTCCACTAAACTAGCGTAACGAGTAGTAGTGAATAAATCAGAAGTATTACTGTTGTCAGCATCATCCATAGCAGATACACCTAATAAATTATCAGGGTGTTGTACTACTAATTTATAAGGAGTTTCTGTTTTCTCATCAAAATAACCGATGAATCCGTGTGTATTAAGCATGAAATTTTCACCGGCTTTGATATTAGTTCCGGCAGGAGAAAATACATCGTCAGAATTTCCAAATCCGGCACCGGTTTCAGTATCAAATGTATCATTCACCCAATACGTTATTTTAGCTAGCTTTTTCGCATCTGAAATAGTATATGAGTTTTCGTCAATTTTGCTTACAGCAAGTGTGTTTCCTTTTGCATCATAAGCTTTAAAACCTTCAACAAATCTTCCGTAATCATCTTCGGAATAGGTTCCCGGAACTGTTTTAGGGATATGAAACGTAACGGTTTCGGTTGTAATGGTCGGAGGAACAGTTGTTACCATTACTTTATCATCTTTTACATTTACAAGGTCAATGGTAACATCTACTTCATTTTTTGCCGAAGTTTGAGCGGTTTTACAGCTCCATAGCATACTTACCAATGCGAGTGTAAGAATTATTTTTTTCATTATTAAATTTATTTTGGTTCTTATTAGTTATAAAAACAGTTAAATTGTTACAGGATAAAAATAAAAATACTCTCCGATTCGGAGAGTATTTTTGAAAGGTGAATTAAAATTTATTTTTAAAATAGTATTTGCTGTCTAAGTCATCGTCTTCAATGTCATTAAATCGTTGAGGTTTAGGTTTAGGTTTGTTTGCCGCTGCTTTTTTCTTCCATATTTCAAAACTTTCTTTTGAAAGTTTTTTTCGCATCAATTCCGTTACTTCATTTTCAGAAACACCGAACTCTTCTTTAATTGTTTCAAAAGGTTTACGTTCCTCTTGAGCCATATTGACAATTCTTTCTATCGTTTCATTGTCAAATTCTGAAATTTTTCTTTTTTTCATCAGATGAAAAATTAATTCCTAAAGTTTTTTATTTATTTGGTTTATTATGTCAATATTACTAAAAAAATAAATTGAAAAAATAATGGAACATGGTTTTTTTAAAATTTTGATAAATTTATTGAGAATAGATTTTTTTTTGAAAAATCATTAATAAATTGTTCGAAAAGTTAAATTTATTCTTGGTTTTTGAGGTTTGGAAGATTTAGGTAGCTGATGTTTGTAATGGATTTGACTGCCTTCTTTCATAACTAAAAGGCTTCCATTAGTAAGTAAAAGGTTCTGTTTAATGTCTTTATTAGTATTGTGCTTTATCTGGAATATTCTTTCTGCTCCTAAACTTACAGAAGTTATGACAGGATTTTTACCCAATTCTTTCTCATTGTCGGCATGCCAGCCGTTACTGTCATTTTCATTACGATACAGGTTTAAAAGAACAGCATTAAAGTGATGATGAGTTAATTTTTCAATTTCTTCTTTAAGATACACCAGCGGAACTGTCCAGCTATGTGGTTTCATTATAATATTAGAATAACCATAAGGCTTTCCGTCATTTCCATATAGTGCTGTTAATCTGGGTTGAAGGTGTGTTTTTCCAAAAACAGTTATGTAATCTTGTTGCCAAGGAGTTTCTTTGTAGAATTCTTGAAATAATTGATGGGCTATATCCTTATCTAAAAAATCGGGATAATATTCAAATGAGGCATCAGGTAATGGAAGTACAATTTTTTCGTTTCCAAATAAATTCATTGGATAAAAATAAAAAAAGGGAAATTAACTTCCCTCTTTTTTATTTATTATTTTGCAATAGATTTTTATAGACGATTCCGGCTGCAAAAGCACCAAAAATGGGAGCAATCCAAAATAGCCAAACTTGATTTAAAGGTTCGCCTCCTACAAAAACAGCTTGAGAAAGTGAACGTGCAGGATTTACGGAAGTGTTAGTAATAGGAATAGAGACCAAATGAATTAACGTTAAAGCTAGACCTATGGCAACTCCGGCAAATTTTGTATTAGCGAGTTTGTCGGTAGAACCTATAATTACTAATAAGAAGAAGAAAGTTAAGACGAATTCAGCAATAAAAGCACTCATCATAGGATAACCATGTGGTGAAAAATCGCCATAACCGTTTGAAGCAAATGCTCCGGCTTGTGTTGCATCAATCGAAAATCCTTCTTTACCTGATAAAATCAGATACAATATGGCAGCAGCGGCAATTGCTCCTATACATTGTGAAACGATGTAAGGTATGATCTCTTTGGAATCAAAACGGCCTCCGGCCCATAATCCAAGTGTCACAGCAGGATTAAAATGTCCTCCGGAAATATGTCCGACAGCATAAGCCATAGTCAATACTGTTAATCCGAAAGCTAATGCTACTCCTGCATAACCAATTCCCAATTCGGGGATTCCGGCAGCAAAAAGGGCACTGCCACAACCACCGAATACCAACCAAAATGTTCCGAAAAATTCTGCAAATAGTTTTTTCATAAAATTTAGTTTTTAGTGTTAGTTTATTAAAGGTAATAAAAAAACATTTTTATTCTGAAAATTTTTATATACAATTATTGTTTTTGTAACTTTAATCGTCAAAATTAAAATTTAGTCTAATCTTAAATGAATAAATAGAATGAAAAAAATAGTTTTAGGCTTGATTACGGCAGGAGCAATTTTAATTTCCTGTAAGCAAGAATCCCAAAGCAATATCTCAACTGAGGGAAAAGAAACCGATAGCATAAGCCATAAAAAAAATAATAGTGATACCGAACATAATGCTAAAAATTCGCTGGATTGGAGTGGAACTTATACCGGAACAATACCGTGTGCTGATTGTGAAGGAATCCAAACAACAATTGTTTTAAATCCGGATGGTACCTTTGTCAGTATAAGTGAGTATTTGCCAAGCCATGATAAATTTGAAGAAAAAGGGAATATCATGTGGCATCATAATGATAATGTTGTACATCTAAGTAATGAGAACTTAAGTGTAATGTATAAAGTTGTAGAAAACGGTTTGATACAACTGGATATTGAAGGCAAAGAAATAACAGGCTCAAACAAGGATTTATATCGTCTTGTTAAAAAAAATGATTAAATAAAAAGTACAAATATTGTTTGTGCTTTTTATTTGTGAACCTTTAAATTGATAATGACAATTGAAATAAGGATTAAAAAGATTCCGAACCATTGCCAGGCTTCTACTTTTTCATTTAAAATGAAGTAAGCCATAGAAACGGAAACCGGAAGCTCCAGTGAGGATACAATACTTCCAAGTCCGAGTCCGGTCTTTGGGAAGCCTGCATTCATTAAAACAGGTGGAATAATGGTGCCAAATAGTGCTAAAAGAATTCCCCATTTAGCAAAAATTTCCCAATTGAAAGGTGTATTTTGAGTAATGAATGTAAAAAGCAGAACAACAATTGTTCCTCCCCACAACATATAATAACTTCTTTTTAAGTTAGGTGTTCCAACAGCCACTCTGTTTGCCGTATACATAGTGGTAGTAAATGAAGCAGCAGCCAGTAATCCCCAAACAATGCCAAGTAATCCCGGGAACTCTTGAAGGTTGTAAATCTTTGTTGCCAGAAGTGTTCCGACTAAAACAATAACTACGGCTAATAAGGTTTTGGGTGACGGCATTTTTTTATCTAAAATAGCTTCCAGCAAAACGCTCATCCATACGGTTTGCATCAATAATACGATAGCGATTGAAACATTGATTTCTTTTACACATAAATAATAGAAAACACTGGTTAGACCCAAAGAAGTTCCGGCAATCATTAATTCTGCAATATTTCGGCGGGTAGTAGGGTCTTTTTCTTTTTTCTTTTTGGAAAATAACATTAGAATGAGAACACCAAGCAAGCCATAAACAAATTGTGCTAAGGTTACTTCGGCAGTTGTATAATTTTCTTTATAGGCTAATTTTACAAAAGTAGCTAAGAAGCCATAGCTTATGGCGCCTATTCCGACTAAGGCAATGCCTTTTAATAAAGGATTGTTTTGCATACCGTTTTTAGTTAAAGGGCGGCAAATATAGTAAAGTTTTGGAACTAATTCTTCAAAGGATATTGCAACAAAAAGGCTTTGTAAATGCTATTATGCAAAATAGTAGCATGATTTTCTTCCGGAAACAAGACAAAGTTTAATTTCAGATCTTTTTGTTCCGTTAATACTTTTTCCAGTGTCTGTGCATCTTTGACCATGACTTTATGCTCTTGTCCGCCAACAGCTAAATAAATGAATGTATTGTGGTAATTGTGTTGGTTTAAGAGTTTTTTTGCTTCTTTAAGTAACGACTGATTGTCCCACCATAAGCTTGGACTTGTAATTAAAAAGTGAGTAAAAAGTTCCGGTTTTTTTAACAGGATCTCAGTAGCTAACAAACCGCCCAGTGATTGTCCGATGATGATATTCGTTCCGTTAGTTGGGTAGTTAGCGTTAATATAAGGTTGTACTTCTTTTTCAAGATAAGCAATGAATCGTTCCGAACCTCCGGTTGTCGGAAATTCTTTTTGAAGTTTTTTGTCGGTAGTCGGAAAAGTAAAATCCCGTTTTCTGTCTATATTTGAAATGCCTACAACGATCGTTTCAGGCATTTGAAACTGAAGATCAAAAAATTGAACTAGCCCGCAGATGTGTAAAAAATCTTCATGAGAAGAACCATCAAGTAAGTAGATCACTTGGTATTTTTTATCGGAACTATAATCTTGTGGAAGAAAAATATTCAAACTTCTTTTTTCATTCAATTCGTTAGAGAACCATTCCATTTGTTCTCCTATAAGATACGGTTTTTTAGAAATTTCTTGAGCGTTTAGAACAAGTGTTACTGTAAAAAATGTCAAAATCTGAAAGAAACGTGTCATTTTATTTATTTTTTGTCAAAAATACAAATTGCAAGTATAATTTGGTATGATTTTGGTACCTTTATAGAAGGAATAAAATTTTTTTATGATGCTAAAAATCAATAATAAAGAAGAGTTTTTAAACACAGTTTCGCATGCCGCCGGAATCGTTTTAGGCGTTGTGGGTTTAGTATTTTTATTACTCAAAAACAGAGAATTGAGCAGTTTTAGTACTTTGAGTATTTGGATTTATGGTTTTTGTGTGATCGCTTTGTATACCGCTTCAACGGTTTACCATGCTATTTCACACGAAGTTAAAAAACGGAAAGCGAGAATTTTTGACCATGTAGGTATTTTTTTATTAATTGCCGGAACGTATACTCCGATTTGTTTGGTGACTTTGGAGCAGACTTCAGGATGGATGTTGTTTTTCATTATTTGGAGTATTGCTACTGCCGGTTTGATTATGAAATTATTTTTAACGGGAAAAGTAGAAAAGTTATCCTTGATCGTTTATTTGGTTATGGGTTGGTTAGTTGTCGCTCAAGTGAAAGAATTGATCCATTTGCTTTCTGTTGAGGCATTGATCTTTATGGCTCTCGGAGGCGCTTTTTATACACTAGGAACTATTTTTTATGCTTCTAAGCGCATTCCGTACGGACATTTTATCTGGCATTTGTTTGTACTAGGCGGAAGTATTTCGCATTACTTTATGATTTATAATATTGTTTAAAAAAAAAGTCCCGTTTTAAACGGGACTTTTTTTTCAGTTAGTTGTTATTTTATTTCAAAGATTCAAAACTACGTTTTACAAAAGTAGTTAATTCTTCTCCTTTTAATAATCCTTGAGACAGTTTAGCTAAATCTAAAGCTTGTTTTACCAAAGCCGATTTTTCTGTTTCATTTTCTACACTTAAGATAGAAGTAGCCAAATCTGAATTGGTATTTACCACCAAATTGTACATTTCAGGGAAGTTACCCATTCCGAACATTCCGCCACCACCGGTTTGACTCATTTCTTTCATTCTTCGCATGAACTCCGGTTGTGTGATGATGAAAGGAGCAGATTTGCTGTCCATTGATTCTAATTGAACACTGTATTTTTCTTTTGGAACAACAGTTTCAATAACTTCTTTTAGTTTTGTTTTTTCATCTTCCGAAAGTCTTGAAATCTGTTCTTCTTCTTTCTTAATCAAATTATCTACATGATCTGCATCTACACGAACAAACGAAAGTTTCTCATTATCGGCCTCTAGTTTCTGGATCAAATGCGAAACAATAGGAGAATCTAATACTAAAACTTCGTATCCTTTTTCTTTCGCTGCTTCAATATAACTGTGTTGTAATTCCACGTTAGAAGCATAAAGTACTACTAAGTTTCCGTCTTTATCGGTTTGTGTTGGAGCCAAAGCTTCTTTTAATTCGGCCAACGTATAATAGTTGTTTTCTGTTGTTGGATATAATGCGAAATCGCCTGCTTTTTCGTAGAACTTAGGTTCCGAAAGCATTCCGTATTCTAAAACAATTTTGATGTCGTTCCATTTTTGCTCAAAGTCAGCTCTGTTTTCGTTGAATAATGATTTTAATTTATCAGAAACTTTACGAGTGATGTAGTTTGAGATCTTTTTCACGTTTCCATCAGCTTGTAAATACGAACGCGAAACGTTCAACGGAATGTCCGGTGAATCAATTACACCTTTTAACATGGTTAAGAATTCCGGAACAATTCCTTCTACATTATCGGTTACAAAAACCTGATTTTGGTACAATTGAATTTTATCTTTCTGAATTTGTAAATCATTCGATAATTTAGGGAAATACAAAATTCCGGTTAAGTTGAACGGATAATCTACATTTAAGTGAATGTTAAATAAAGGTTCGTCAAACTGCATCGGATACAGTTCACGATAAAAGTTTTTATAATCTTCCTCTGTTAGATCAGAAGGTTGCTTAGTCCAGGCCGGATTCGGATTGTTGATGATATTGTCTACTTCTTCGTATTCCGTTTGGTAATCTTCGCCGGCATCTTCCGGTTTCGGCAATGCTTCTTTACGAGTTCCGAATTTAATCGGAATCGGCATGAATTTGTTATATTTCACTAATAATTCACGGATTCTGCTTTCTTCTAAGAATTCAGTTGAATCATCTGCAATGTGAAGAATGATTTCTGTTCCGCGTTCTGTTTTATCAGCAGTTTCTAATGTAAATTCCGGGCTACCGTCGCAAGTCCAGTGTGCTGCAGGTTCGTCTTTAAATGATTTGGTGATAATTTCTACTTTACTCGCTACCATAAAAGCAGAATAGAAACCTAAACCAAAATGACCGATTACACCTGAATCTTTGGCAGAATCTTTATATTTTTCTAGAAATTCTTCAGCACCCGAAAAAGCAATTTGGTTGATGTATTTTTCTACTTCATCGGCTGTCATTCCTAAACCTTGATCAATGATGTGTAGTTTTTTACCTTCGGCATCAATTTTAACTTCAATTACAGGATTGCCATATTCTACTTTAGCTTCGCCAATACTGGTTAAATGTTTTAATTTTAAAGTGGCGTCTGTAGCATTCGAAATCAATTCACGTAAAAAGATCTCGTGGTCGCTGTATAAGAACTTCTTAATTAAAGGAAAGATGTTTTCTACTGAAACATTAATTTTTCCGCTTGACATATTGTTAAATTTTTGATTAGACATATTATTTGTACACTTTTTTTCAAATAGAATACCAAACTGATTTTGGTGACAAAATGGCATAAAAAAAGTCCTCTTTCAATTTGAAAAAGGACTTTAACATGAAAAATAGTTAAGGTTGGTTGTAAAATTTTAATATTCGCCGAATCGATAAGTAATTCCGGCGGTTAAATTATAAGTTATAGAGGTAAATGAGTTAACAACGTTTTCATAGGAAAGATTTCCATCAAAATTATAATGCTGGGAAAATATAAAAATAGCAGTTGCATCAAGTGTAAAATATAAATTGTTGTTAATTCGGAACCGAGGAGTTATTCCTCCCAAAAAATTTACCGTTTTATCAGTTCCTTCTAAAACAATTGATTTTACATTGGAGTAACCAAATCCGGCATGAGTTAGTACATTAATCGGATCATAAATGCGTTGACTGTCAGAAATGGTAGAAAGATTAATGACACCTTGTAAGGAAATACGAAACATATCTACACCTCCTTCTTTATTCAAAACAGTATTGAATAATCGGTATTTATCAGAACCAAAATCGAGTTGAAGAGCATACGTTTCGTCAAATTCGTAGCTAAACCCTCCGCCAATATGAGAAAAATTTTGAATGCTGGGATCTGTAACGCCACTTAAACCATAGTTTATATTCAGAGCATATTTGTAATACTGGGCAAAACAATCGGATAGGTTAAAAGTCAGTATAGATAATAATACTATTATCTGGGTTGTTTTTTTCATGGGGCAAATCTTAAAACTGGCGCAATTTAAAAATATTTTAATTAAGTATCTTATTTTTGTTAAAAAATATACAGAATGCTAAAAGTAAAAGATTTAGGTTTTTTTTATGAAAATGATAAGGAAATCCTAAAAAGAATTGATTTTTCTGTTGTAAAGGGAAATAATCTGGCAATTATTGGCGAAAGTGGTTGTGGAAAGAGTACGTTACTCAAGTTAATTTATGGCTTGTATGATGTGAACTCCGGAAGTATTAGCTGGAAAGATGATTTAGTAACCGGACCCAAGTTTAACTTAGTTCCCGGTATGCCATATATGAAGTATTTAGCCCAGGATTTTGATTTAATGCCGTATGTTACGGTTGCTGAAAATGTGGGGAAGTTTCTGTCTAATTTCTTTTTAGATGACAAAAAAGAGCGAATAACAGAGTTGTTAGACGTTGTAGAAATGAGTGAATTTGCAGATGTTAAAGCAAAATTTTTGAGTGGCGGACAAATGCAGCGGGTAGCTCTAGCTAAAGTTTTGGCAAAAGAACCCGAATTGTTACTTTTAGATGAGCCTTTCAGTCATATTGATAATTTTAGAAAAAATAGTTTACGAAGAAAGATTTTTCAATACCTGAAAGAAAAGCAGATTACTTGTATCATAGCTACACATGATGTTCAGGATGTGCTTTCTTTTTCAGATGAGGTTTTGGTTATGAAGAACGGGGAATTACTCGAAATAGGAACGACAGAAGCCATTTACCAAAATCCGCAGAGTTTCTACACTGCATCGCTTTTTGGAGAAGTCAGTAAGATTCCTGCTCATTTTTTCGGGTTTCAGCCAACATTTGAAGGAGACTTTGTTTTATGTTATCCGCATGAATTACAGGTCGTAGAGAAGTCTCCGTTTCAGGTAAAAATAGTGAAAAGCTATTTTAAAGGAAGTAATTATTTAGTTGAAGCACAGTATGATAATGAAAAAATTTATTTTGATTCAGCTAGTAAGATAAATGAGAATGAAGAGGTTTTTTTGCAGTTGAACCGCTAAAAAAATAATTTAGTTAGGTGTTTTTTAATAAATTAGTAAATTTGCGCCACAAACTAAATCAAACATGTATCACTCAAAAATAACCGGGTTAGGATATTATGTGCCGGATAATATTGTAACCAATGACGACTTATCCAAAATAATGGATACAAACGACGAATGGATTCAGGAACGTACCGGTATACAAGAAAGAAGACACGTTAATACTCCTGAAGAGACTACAACTTCAATGGGTGTAAAAGCTGCAAAAGTAGCTATTGAAAGAGCAGGATTAGCAACAGACGATATTGATTTTGTCATTTTTGCGACCTTAAGCCCGGATTATTATTTTCCGGGACCGGGAGTTTTAGTGCAAAGAGATTTGGGACTAAGAACTGTTGGGGCATTAGATATCCGTAATCAATGTTCAGGATTTGTTTATGCTTTATCAGTTGCAGACCAATTCATCAAAACCGGAATGTATAAGAATATTTTAGTGATTGGTTCTGAAGTGCATTCCAGAGGTTTGGATATGACAACGAGAGGAAGAGGCGTTTCTGTTATTTTCGGAGACGGAGCAGGAGCTGCAGTTCTTTCCAGAACGGAAGATACTTCTAAAGGAATTTTATCAACTCATTTACATTCTGAAGGGCAATATGCGGAAGAATTAGCATTAGTTGCACCGGGAATGGGAAAACGTTGGGTAACAGATATTATTAAAGATAACAATCCGGAAGATGAAAGCTATTATCCGCACATGAACGGTCAATTTGTATTTAAAAATGCAGTGGTGCGTTTCAGTGAAGTGATTATGGAAGGCTTACAAGCTAATAATTTACAAGTTTCGGATATTGATATGTTGATTCCGCATCAGGCTAATTTGAGAATCTCACAATTTATTCAACAAAAGTTCAGATTACCGGATGATAAAGTGTATAACAATATCCAACAATACGGTAATACTACAGCCGCTTCTATTCCTATTGCTTTAACGGAAGCATGGGAAAAAGGAAAAATAAAAGAAGGCGATGTAGTTGTTTTAGCCGCTTTCGGTAGTGGATTTACTTGGGGAAGTGTTATAATTCGCTGGTAAAAATGATATAAAATAAAAAAAAGCGTTCCGAATGGAACGCTTTTTTTAGTTACTAATAATGGCTTTTGATTGGTTTACCAAGTCTGTTGTCGTTTCATATAACGTACGGTTTTCCATTTTGCTTTTCAGCCAGGCATAAAAGCTCATAACAAAAATATCTTCTTGGTCAGGGCTGATCCATACAAAGGAATTTTCTACTTTTTCTTTAAAAGTCCTGGAGGTTACTTTTTCAGGATTTTTATAATAATATTCAATGAGTTGCAGGTAAGTAATAACTCGTTCTTGATTAATTTCTTGAAGGTATTTGAAATAGCTTCGTTTAAAACTAAGCAAGCGCGATTCTACAAGGTCAATGAGGTTTAGGTCAATATACAATAAGATCTCTATAAGGTTCTTTTTGATGACCCACTCTTTTCCTGCTTTTTCCATATACCAATTGTCTGTATGGTACAATTTTGATAAAATATTTTGAGCATTTTTAAGTGATCCTTTTTGAAAATAGAACATGACTAAGCCTAAATGAATATCTAGTAGTGATTCCATATCATTGTGTTTTCTATTCTTTACGGATTCCAGTAGCGCTATAGCTTCTTCTTGTCGATTGGAAAAATTATAATTCAAAGCTAAAAGTTTATAGTGCTTTAAGAGGAAGGTATTATAATGCTTTTTATTTTTATCAAGCATTTTTTGCTGCATCAGATCTAAGTATACTAAAGAATCTTCAAACTTCTTATTTCGAAACAGCGTATTTGAAATCAGATAAAGGACTTGAATGTGATAAAAAGCTTGTTTGTCTTTGTCCTTCTGGTTTTTAATTGTTGTGTAAATAGAGATTAAAAAAGGTTCAACTTGTAAGTAATCGTTCGTTACAAAAGCAGAAATACTTATGATCGTCATCAATTGATAGACTGATTTAAAGGATACTGCTTCTTCAAGGCTAATGTTATGTTCTTTGAGAATGGATTCAAATAGTGTTTGAAAATTTATAGTCTCGCCTTTGTATGTAATTTGGTTTAGTGTCTGTCTCACTTTAGCATAGACCATATTCAACTGATCCTCTAATTGATGTTTTTTTTGATTGATTTTATATTTTTCTATTTCTGCTTCCAATTCGATGCTTGAGTTGGTATGGGCATATTGTATTTTAGTGTGATAGATTTCATTTAAAATAGCAAAAAGGTTGTGTTCTTTAGCTAGTATCTCTGCCTTGTGCAATAGTTTATACGCTATTATAGGTTTGTTGTTCAATAAAAAAGTGCGAGATGCTAAAATGTACTTTATGGCTTGCATATCCACAGAATTTTCTTCTTCAATGCTGATGTTTGCTATGAAATCGATAAGAGACTGGAGCAGTCTTTTTCGCAAAGCGTGATAAGCCGCTTTATTCCCGTCTTTATAGAGTTTTTTACAAAGTGCTTCGGAGGTTAAATGATCTCTGGAAATAAGTTTAAAAAGCTGAATGTTTTTAGTGTCATTGCGCCTGTTCTTTTTTCTCAGGTATTCTGTAAAACGAGTTTGTTCTTCTAATGAAAGACTGGAAATGATATGGTTTAAATCATTCATTTAATCGTTAGTTTTTTTTAGTATATGTTAGTAAAAATAAGTGTTTTTGTTTAATTATCTAAAAAATAATCGTCAGTTTTATGATGATTATGTGTTTAAAGTTTTTGCAAACTGTAGCAGCTTTGTGACAACATTACAAACAAAGAAATTATGAAAAGTATAGTAAGAACAGTAGTAATTGTAATAGGGATACTTACGCTAATGGTTTATTCGAAAAGTATCCTGATCAAAACAGGAAAAACATACACTAGTTGTATTAGCTATTTGTCTAAGCATGCCACTGTAGGAGTAAATTGCTATTCAAAATAACCACATGCAGTTAAAACAGTTAAATAAAGCTTTTTTAATCATGACTGGAGTTTCAGTGACAGTGTTCCTGTATCTGGTTTTTTTAGGGTATGATGATATTAAGAGCGTCAGAGATGTATTAAAGATAGTGGCAGCAATATTATTTCCGGTACCGGTGATCTTTTTTATACGTTTTATATGGATTGAACGCTTTCTACCCCAAAATTCAGAAGAAGCTAAATTAAAAAATCAAAAGCCGGCAATATTGTTGTTGGTTATAACAGTGATAATAGTTTTAATCATCTTACAACTACTGGAATGGATGCATTTGTCATTAGAGAAGAACTTAATTTTTGCTCATTTGATGAATTCAACGGCAATCAGTGGTTATGTGCTTAATTATATCCTGTACAACAATTTAAAGACAAATGGCATTTTGAGCGGTTTGTTGATGGCATTAGCCATCCATGTTTTCTTTTTTATAAACTAAAATTTTAATCATTAAATCAAATAAATATGAATTTTTCAGATCCGACTCACCAAGAATTAAACCCAGCTAATAATTCAAAAAAGCGGGAATTGTTATTTACCTTTCAATCTATAATTGTTACAGGCTTATTAGCCTTAACAGCCATAGCCTTTTTCTTCTATAATGATTTGGCTATAGTAAAAGGGATCAAAGTGATCTTTGCGCCGTTCCTATCGGTAGTTCCTTTACTATTTGTTCTGTCGATATTGCGAGAATTGCATCATGGTTTTAGGGAAGGGAATTACAACAGAGAAGAAATTCTCAAATTTAGTGCTGTAGCTTTAGCAGTAACGATGGTCTTTACCGCATTAACCTATTTGCTTTCTGAAATAGACGCATTAGAAATATTATTAGCGGCAATTATGGCTATTTTATGTGTCATATTCTTTTTGAAAAGTAAGATCAAAGACATTTTAGGAATGAGTATTATAACAGGAATAGCAGAAGGGATTCTGATCTATATGATTTTTTTGTTTTGATTGAAAAAAGCGTTCCATTCGGAACGCTTTTTTTAGTTTTTAGAACATACCGCCACCACCTTGTGTTTCGTTTTTATCACGTTGCTTGCGCTGTAAAGCTCTGTTTTTGCCACCGCCGAATCGATAATTGAAACCGATGTATAGGGTTTGACTTTCCCAAGTAAATTTTCCTGTCTGAGGATAAGGGAGGTCTCCTTCAAATTGCACTTTCATAGTATGGAAAATATCACTAAAACGAGCACTGATTGTTCCTTGTCCTTTCAGAATATTATAGCTGGTGCCTATATCACTTCGCCACATAGCTTTACGTGTCATTTGCAGAGAAACATCCTTTCCTCGGTAAAAACCGAAAAGCTGAAAACGTAAATTTTTAGTTACTTTAAAAGTATTGTTAGCACGAGCATTAAAAAGAGTAGCATCTTTTTCTACATAAACATCGCCTACATAGCCTCTGAGCGTTCTGAAATAAGCATCAACGCCAAAGTTTGTACTCCACCATTTGGTAAAATTCAAATTTCCGGAGATCTCTGCACCATAGGCATTGTTATCTTTAAAATTATCGTATGTTAAAACAGTTTTGTTAGGATCTGTTGGATGTTCCAGCATAACACGAGTAATCTCGTCATTAATCCTTCTGTAAAATATTCCTGATGTAAAAGAACCTATTTTAGTCGTACGGGTATAATTTAATTCAAATGAGTTCGTGAATTGCGGTTCCAAATACGGATTCCCTTCTGAGTCTAAAGTAGGAGTTGTCCATTCTCTGATTGGGTTTACTTGGCCAATACTTGGTCTGTCCACTCTTCTGGAATAACTGAAATTAAATGTGCTCTTTTCGTTTGGAGTATAAGAAACAAAACCGGAAGGATAAACCGTAAAAATAGTGTCGTCAAAAGGAGCATCGTCTTGTCCGGATTTTTTAAATACAGCATCCACCTGATAATGTTCTAAACGAGCACCTACTTGAAAATTCCATTTGTCCCATTGTTTTGCAAATGTTCCGTAAGCCGAAAAAATGTTTCGGTCATATTTAAAATCAGAATTGTACAACTGGTCAATGTAAAGATTGTTGGTTGTAGATTCAATACGGGCTTCTGCTCCTAATTCCAGTTTAGTTGTTTTGGTAAGCGGATTGACATAATCAAGATTAGCTTTAAAATTTTTATTGTCATTAGCCGTACTATTGGTAGTTGAACTCGGAACCAACGGGTAATAGTAAAAACTGTCTTCCGGGCTTGAATAGGTATTGTAGTTCATTTCCAATTCAATATTCTCGTCTTCTTTCGCAAAATTGTGTTTAAAATCTACGTTGTAAACTTGTGTATTACCATTATTTTTAACGGAGAAATCTTGTAAAATATCAGCCGTTGTCGGATTCAGATAATTGATAAAAGTTTCAGCATCGGCATGACCGGAAAACCAGTTTTGAGTAGTGTAAACAGACAATGTATTTTTGTCGTTTATATAGTAATCCGTTCCGAATTTCCACAAATGAGAAGTATTCTTGTTGCTAATGTCAAAACTTTGTTCACTTTCATTACCGGATTGAAAACTGGATAAATGACCGTCATTGGCATGAAAACCATGATTGAAACCATAATTGGTATAAAAGTTCAGTTTTCCTTTGCGGTAATTCATGTCTAAAGAATTATTCGTTTTAGGTGTTTTTCCGAAAGTTATACCGTTATTAACAGAACCGTTAAAACCGTCATTCGCATTTTTGTGCAATACAATATTGATGATTCCGCTCATTCCTTCCGGATTGTATTTAGCCGAAGGATTAGTGATCAATTCAATTTGTTTGATCGAAGCCGACGGAATTTGTTTCAGAAGTTGTTCAACCGGTATATTGGTGGGTTTGCCGTCTAGTAAAACACGTACGTTAGAGTTTCCTCTCAACGAAATTTCATTGGTTTGCGGATCAACGGAAACCGACGGGATATTATTCATGATCTCTCCGGCAGTTGCTCCGGCACTAATCAAATCTTTTCCGACATTAATAACTTTTCGGTCGATCTTCTGTTCCATGATCGAACGTTCTTTAACTACTTCAACGCCTTCCAGTTGAGCTACATCTTCTTCAATGGCAATATTGCCTAGGTCTATTTTTTTAGAAGTACTCAGGTCAACGGCTTGAGTAATGGTTTTATACCCGATAAACTGGATTTCCAGTGTTAGTTTTTGTAAGGGCAATTTGTTGATCTCAAAGTTTCCGGAATCAGTGGTAGTACTTCCGGTTAGCATTTCAGCATTGTCTTTAACGACGACTGTAACATAAGGCAAAGGTTCCCCTGTTTTTTTGTCGGTTACTTTTCCGGAAACAGATCCGCTATTTTGAGCAAATAAAGACATAAGGTTGCTCAAAAAAAGTAAAATCAGAAAATTTACTTTCATTGTAATAACTGTTTGATTGATTGATGATACTTAGTAGACTTTGTTGTGAAGGTTTTGTTACAGAACTTCTTAAAATTATGTTTTTTTTAACAAAATCAGGATTGAGATTCTCTTTTGAAGAAATTGTCTGTTGCTTTTTAGATCGGAGAGAAAAAACTAAGCATCGGAGACTGACAACTAACAACTAAATTAATATCTTTGCACCTTTAAAATAATAACAAAAATGACATTACAGGAAACATTAACCATTCACATTCAATCAGCCGTAAAAGATTTATTTGATTTAACTATCGAAAAAATTGAATTTCAAGCGACAAGGAAAGAGTTTGAAGGTGATATTACCATGGTGGTATTTCCGTTAGTAAAACAATTAAAAGGCAATCCGGTTGAGATAGGAACCAAGATAGGAACCTACTTGGTTGAAAATGTAAATGACGTTGAAAAATTTAATGTTGTAGCCGGATTTTTAAACATCGTAATTTCGGATTCTTTCTATATCGATTTTTTCAATCAAATTAAAGGAAATGCAGATTTCGGAAAAGTGGAACCTACTGTAGGGGACAAAGCAGTTATTGTAGAATATTCTTCGCCTAATACAAACAAACCGTTGCATTTAGGGCACGTCCGTAATAATTTATTAGGCTATTCAGTTGCTGAAATTTTAAAAGCATCCGGTAAAAAAGTCTATAAAACCCAAATCATCAACGACAGAGGAATCCATATTTGTAAGTCGATGTTGGCCTGGCAAAAGTTCGGAAACGGAGAAACTCCTGAAACTTCAGGAATCAAAGGCGATCATTTGGTTGGGAAATATTATGTGAAGTATGATAAGGAATATAAAGACGAATTAGAGAAAATTAGAAAAAATGCTGAGAAAATTTATACTGATTATTTAGAATCAAAACAAAGTAAAAATAATCAAATTGAATCGACTGAAGTTAAACAATTTGAAAGTTTTGTTGTTGAAAATTCATCATTAGAAGTAAAAAATAAAAATGTATTGTTTGCAATTGCTAGTATTGCTTTGGCGGATTATTTTTATAAAAAAGATGAAAAAGTATTGGGTAACATAGCTGGATTTGCGGCATTAATTGCAGCATTTACTTCTGTAAAAGAGAAAAAAGAATATAAAACGGTTTTTAGACAGATTGAAAGTAAGATTATTCCAGAGATAAAAAAACATGAGTTTGATGAATTAAACAGTTATCAAATCATTTCTAAAGTTTTTGAGGATTATAAAAAACAATCGCCTTTAGTTCAAGAAGCGCAGGAAATGCTTCGTAAATGGGAAGCGGGTGATGCTGAGGTTGTAGCTTTGTGGAAGAAAATGAACCAATGGGTGTATGACGGTTTTGCTAAAACGTATGAGAGTTTAGGCGTTGATTTTGATAGTTATTATTACGAGAGCAATACGTATTTGTTAGGAAAAGATGTAGTTGCGGATGGCTTGGAAAAAGGTGTGTTCTTCAAAAAACCGGATGGTTCCGTTTGGATCGATCTTACGGATGAAGGTTTAGATGAAAAATTGGTATTGCGTGCCGATGGAACGTCAGTGTATATAACACAGGATATCGGAACAGCTATTCAACGGGTAAAAGATTATCCGGATGTGGGTGGAATGGTGTACACTGTAGGGAACGAACAAGATTATCATTTTAAAGTATTATTCTTGATCCTGAAAAAATTAGGATTTGATTGGGCTTCCCATTTGTATCACTTGAGTTATGGAATGGTGGAATTGCCGTCCGGTAAAATGAAATCGCGTGAAGGAACTGTTGTAGATGCTGATGATCTAATGGCAGAAATGACGGAAACGGCACAATCTATTTCGGAAGAATTAGGTAAGTTAGACGGATATTCGGAAGAAGAAAAAGCAGCTCTTTACAAAACCATAGGTTTAGGAGCTTTAAAATATTTCATGCTGAAAGTAGACCCGAAAAAACAAATGATGTTTAATCCGGCTGAATCGGTAGATTTTAACGGAAATACGGGGCCTTTCATTCAGTATACGTATGCGCGTATTCAATCAATTTTACGTAAAGCTGATTTTGATTACAATGCTATTGCATTAAGCGGAACAGAAATGGAATTGCACGAAAAGGAAAAAGAATTGATCAAACAAGTTCAACTTTTCCCGGAAGTAATTCAGAATGCAGCCGCAAACCATAGTCCGGCTTTAATCGCAAATTATACCTACGATTTGGTAAAAGAATTTAATTCCTTCTACCAAAATGTTTCGATATTAGGAGAAACCGATCACTTTAAAAAAGTGTTTCGTGTACAGCTTTCCGAAGTAGTGGCTAATACAATTAAAACAGCGTTCAGCCTTTTAGGGATTAAGGTTCCCAACCGAATGTAATTTAGATTTAGCGTGAAAACAAATAGCTATTTTGGAATAAGCCTTGTAACATTGGTTTTGGCGACTGTTTCTTTCTGGTTTTTTAAAGAGATATTGCCGGAAAGAATATTTCCTGAAACAAAAGTAGCTGCAAAAAATGTAGTGATCGACAGTTTATTACTAGAAGCGATAGCAGAAGAAGCTAAACCGACAGATTCCGCTAAAACAGCTGTTGCTAAATCGAGAGATTCAATAGCAAAGCAGAAGATAGCTTTCGTTCCAATTGAAGGAATAACATTTCCACCCGAAAGATATGGGGATTTTAAAGGGAATCAGTATTTAATTCCTTTTTTTGAAAAACTTTATCAGTTACAAACGCAAAACAGCGGAAATGTTCGTATCGCATATTATGGCGATTCCATGACGGATGGTGACATGATTGTACAGGATTTGAGAACCTTATTTCAGGCAAAATTTGGCGGTCAGGGAGTTGGTTTTGTGAATATTACTTCAGAGTCAGCAGCTTCAAGAGGATCTGTAAAGCATCAATTCTCACCGAATTGGCAAACACAATCTTATTTGAAAACCAAAAAGCCGGTTTTCCCGTTTGGGGTTAATGGTCATGTGTTTGAGGCGAATGATACGTTGAATAATAATTGGGTAAAATATAAGGCTGGTAAAAACCGTTTTTCGACAGCATTGAATAATCCGACGCTTTTTTATGGGAAATCAAGAAACGAAGAAGCCGAAATTGATGTTATTGTGAATGAGACGGATACGCTTACGAAGCATTTGAAACCTAATCATTTGTTGAATACTTTAAAATTAGCCGGTAATACAGATGTCAATACAATAAAAGTAACTTTTAAAGCAGCAGATAGTATTCCGGTTTATGGACTGAATTTTGATGATGGAAAAGGAGTGCATGTCGATAATTTTTCGAGCAGAGGAAATTCCGGTTTGCCTTTATCCATGTTTGACGCTGCTTTGATGCAGCAATTTCAAGAACAATTGGGATATGATTTAATTGTGTTGCATTACGGAACAAATGTTTTAAATTACGGATCCTATAATTACTCTTGGTATGAAAAACGTATGAGTAGAGTAGTGGAACATTTGCGTCAATGTTTTCCGGGTGTGGCCATTTTGGTTATTTCGACAGCCGATAAAGCAACGAAGTATGATTTAGAGATGAAATCCGATTCTGCAGTTGTACCATTAGTCAATGCACAAAAAAAATATGCAGTAGCTTCTAAAACGGGATTCGTTAATTTATATGAATTGATGGGAGGAGATAGTTCAATGGTTCAATGGGTAGAGGAAGAACCTTCAAAAGCTAATAAAGATTATACGCATTTTAATTATAGAGGAGCCAAGGAAGTAGCGGGCATGGTATACAATCAGCTTAATGAAGGTTATGAGAAGTATAAAAAAATGAGAGCGAAACGAAAAAAGAAAACAGCAGTGAAACGAAAAGATAGTGTAACCTCACAAAACGATTCTATCCATGAAAAGTAAGATACTCTTTTTCGTATTGTTCATCTTTCAGTTTGGACAATGCCAGCAAATAGATACCACAGCAGTAGAGACTGAGGAAGTAAACAACGAATTTTTGGAAGATTCGTTGCGGGGAGATAGTATGGCTACAGACGTTATTTTGAACGGAGGAGCGATGCAGCATTTTTTTGAAAAACTACAACAATTAGAGCAGAATAAAGATTGTAAACTCCGAATTGTGCATATCGGAGATTCTCACATTCAGGCTGATTTTTTCTCCGGAAAAATGAGAAGTTTGTTGCAAGAGAAATTCGGAAATGGCGGATTGGGTTTCACATTTCCGTATAACTTAGCTAAAACGAACGGGAATTATTTTATCAAGTACAAATCTTCTGTAGGATTTGAAAATTACCGCAATATTTACCCGGATACTACAAAGCCTGTAGGATTAAGTGGAATCGCTTTATACAACAATGCTAAAGATTTTGCTGTCGAACTAAGCGTTCGCGATACCAGTTATACTTTTTCGAATGTGAAGATATTAATGCCTCATAATCAGAGATGTTTTGATTTGGCAACCGCTTCAAAGGAAATCGTTATGGAATCCGTTGAACCTAAGAAAATTGTCCATACTATTAAAAGAGGAGAAGCTCTTTCTATTATAGCCGAAAAATATAATGTAAGTATTGCTGCTATAAAAAAAGAGAACCATTTAAAATCTAATAATATTCAGGCCGGTAAAAAATTGATCATTCCGACGAAAGAAATGGAAACAAAAAAGATCAGCCGAACAGCATTTATTCCTCTGGAATTGATAAAGGATAAAACTTCTTGTAGTTATTACAGTCAAGAACCATTAGATAAGCTGTATATCATTCCGGCTGAAAATCAATCTGATTTTGCATTGAACGGATTGATATTAGAAAAAAATACCCCGGGAATTGTATACAGTTCCATAGGTGTAAATGGCTCTAAAGCATCGGATTATAATAAGTTTTCAATGTTTTTTGAACAAATTCCGGCGTTAGAAGCCGATTTATTCATTATTTCCTTAGGAACTAATGAGAGTTTTGATAAAAAAGAGACTGAAGAGTATTATACTCAGTTGCAACAAATGATAACTAATATTAAAGCTAAAAATCCTGCAGCTGAGATTCTGTTAACGACACCGCCTCCGTCATTGCTTAAAAGAAGATATCCTAATACTCTGGTGAAAAGCTATGCTTCATTTTTGATAGAAAAAGCGTCGGAAGGTAATTTTGCTGTATGGAATTTGTTCAAAGCCATGGGAGGTAATAAAAAAGTGAGTCAAAATTCGGCTCAGGGGTTAATGGCAAAAGATAAAGTCCATTATTCAAAAGCAGGATATGAAAAGCAGGCAGAAATGTTTTTTGAAGCATTGATGAATACATACGAACAATTTAAATTACTAAAATAACCTTGATCAATTTGTTTTTGTTAGCCAATGGGTTACAAAACCTGATAGGGAATGTAACGATGGAAACGATAGAAAACTGGTTTACTTTTGATCCGAAAGCACCTTTGTTGTTTAACAGTGGCTTGTTTTTAGGAATGTTTCTGGTATTCTATTTCATCTATATTTTAAGCCGGAAGACACATTATTTCCGAATCACGTATGTTGTATTATTTTCCTTGTTCTTTTATTACAAGTCCAGCGGGCATTATTTTTGGCTTTTAATCTTTTCATCGGTTGTTGATTACAGTTTGTCAAGATTCATTTTTGCGGAAAGCAGACAAGTGTATCGAAAAATATATCTGATTATAAGTTTGGTTATCAATTTAGGATTGCTGGCTTATTTTAAGTATACCAATTTCTTTATCGATAATTTTAACATGCTGTGCGACGGACATATCGCTTTTGCAGATATTGTACTTCCGGTAGGAATTTCGTTTTATACGTTCCAAACGTTGAGCTATACAATTGATGTTTACCGAAAAGAGCTGGAACCTACTAAAAGTTTTATCGACTTTTTATTTTTCGTTTCATTCTTTCCACAATTAGTAGCCGGACCTATTGTTCGTGCCAGTGATTTTATTCCGCAGATTTACCAAAAATTAAATCTCACAAAAGAAGATTTTAACAAAGCCTTATTTTTAATCATTGGCGGACTGATCAAAAAAGCAGTCATTTCTGATTATATCTCGGTCAATTTTGTTGATCGCGTTTTTGACGTACCTAATAGTTATACGGCCTTTGAAAACTGGATGGCTTCTTATGGATATGCTATCCAAATTTATTGCGATTTCTCAGGCTATTCCGATATGGCAATCGGTTTAGCATTGTTAATGGGTTTTACGTTGCCGCCCAATTTCAAAACACCTTATCAATCGGCCTCCATTACTGAATTCTGGCGCAGATGGCATATTTCATTATCGAGTTGGTTAAGAGATTACTTATACATTTCTATGGGTGGAAACCGTAAAGGAAAGTTCAGAACGTATTTCAATTTATTTATGACCATGTTCTTGGGAGGATTATGGCATGGTGCCAATTGGAAGTTTGTGTTTTGGGGCGTTTTACATGGTTTAGCCTTAGCCGTGGAACGCTATTTCGGTCAGTTTATCAAGTTGCCTAAAACTATTTGGATAAAGAGCATACAAGTATTTTTAACGTTTCACTTTGTGGTATTTTGTTGGCTGTTTTTCCGGGCAAAAGACTTCAGTACCGCTTTTCAAATTGCCGAAAACATTTCAAAGTTACAGTTCAATTGGGAACAGTGGAGCACTATGATTTTAGCGTATCGAAATGTATTTGTGTTACTGGCTTTTGGCTTTATTTGGCATTTTCTGCCGGAAAAATGGATGCAATACAACGAACAGCTATTCGGAAAACTTCCGTTTTGGGTTAAAGCCATACTTCTGGGCTTTGTATTCTGGATCGTGTATGCTACTGCAGCCGAAGGAACACAGCCGTTTATTTATTTTCAGTTTTAAAGAAAAAAGAGTTTACAAAATAGACTTTGTAATTGGTGGTAATTCCTTATTTTTGGGGATTTTATTAGTTAATAGGTTACATTTTAGCCGTAACCATGAGACTTTTGTGCTTTTACAGAGTTTTTACAAATGTAGAATTTAGATGAAATTCTTATAAATATAATTATTGCAAACGATTTTAAGATGAAAAAAATTTTAATGTTTTGTTTATTTTTTACTAATGTGATTTTTTCACAAGATGAGACAACTCCATTTACATCTAATGACAATGACCCTGATAAAACAGGAGAAACAGTTCACTTGTATGATATAGAAGTTGAAGGTTTAAAAATTCCTTTAGAGATCTCTTATAACCATGCAGGTTTTAAAGCAAATGAAGCATCTGGAATTGTTGGATTAGGGTGGAAATTTCATGATATCGGGAAGATTACCAGAAAGGTGAATCATTTACCAGATGATTATCAAGTTTCTTATAACCCGACACCAGATAAAGGAGGATGGTTTTTTAATGATAATAGCTACATAAGCGAACTAGGGACTAACACTACAAACTCAGAAACAATTAGAGAAGCTAGCGATCTTAGTCCTGATTTTTATAATTTTAATTCATCTTTTGGAAAGAGTGCATTATTTACTTTTGATAAAACAATAACTGCAGGAAATATAGGGTTATCCCCCTTGTTTTTGGATACTAACGATAATTTTACATTAGATTTTAATTTGAATAACCTCCATTATGGCCTTGCAAATTATCAAGATGTAGTTTTTGATTTACATGAAGAAAATGGTTTTACCTATAGTTTTGTAGGAGGGCCAAATAATGCAGCTAACTTTACTTATTACCAAGAGCCAAAGTCTATAAAGGATTATTATATTTCTAAAATAAAATCGGATCATAGTACCGATGAAATTTTAATCACTTATGAAGAGAAAATTTATTTAGCAAAACAACATTTTGAAACTGCTTTTAAAGGAGTCAACAATTCGTATTATATTAGAAATAACGCAGATAACACCTACCATACAGAATCTGAGTTGGTTCCATATTTGATTTTGACACCTAGAGAAAAGATTTCCTTTGAATATAAAACATATCAAGCACCTAGTCTAAATATTGATGGATTATCTACTCAATATTTACCACTTCTTGAGTCTATTTATATAACGAATCTAAATGATGAAATCATAACATCATTTCATTTTGTTTATTCAGAATGGATTGGGGATAGAAGACCTCTTTTGACAAAAATATATAAGGGAGAAAAAGGATTTTATTATGGTGATTATTATGCTCAATCTTTTTATGTAGAAGATCCGTCAATAAATATTCATAAAATAAAGGAGTTCGAATATTATGATTATTTTATGTTAGAATTTGGTTCTAATAATACATTTATTAATGGAACGGAAATTATTGATATTGATGGTTTTGGTTATTATAATGACAATGGGAGTTCTTCTAATTCTGGTTTGCTTCCTGGATATTATCAGATTTGTAACGCACCTGGCGTGCATTTTAACAATCGTCTTCCGAATTTGGAAGCAATCAAGCAAGGTGTCCTTAAAAAATCCATTAATAATTTAGGCGGAAGCAGAGAATATGATTATCAATTAAATTCAGATAGTGCAATAGGTAGTGGAGGCCTTTATGGAGGAGGTCTAAAAATAGCAAGTATAATTGAAAAACCTGACATGAATACAACATATACAACAACATTTGAATATTCAGGGCTTTCTGGTTTTACTATCAGTTTAACTAATCCGGAAAGTTCTATGTCTGGATCAATGGGGTCTATGTATTATAGGAGAAGTTATGTTGATCTTGAGTTTCAAGATTATTGCCAAGAATGTGAAGGTGTTAATCATTATCAAACCTCGGGTAATTTTTTTGAAACGGTAATTTCAAAAAAATTTGTAAAAATTGATTTTCTTGACATTCTTCAACAAGGAGACTTTATTGAAGCTGAATTATTTTCAAAAACAAAAACAACATATAGACCCAATTATAAAACATTAGTACGTACGCCTTTAGTAAAAAAAGTAGAAGTTTTTAATGAATTTGTTTTTGATCAGATGTCTTCATATGAATATTTAATTAGTAAAAAAGAATACACTTATGATTTTGTAAACTATTCCGAAATGATTAATGCAAATAGAGTTTATTCGTATGGAATAACTAACTGTCAAGGGGAATATTTTTATGGTGCACCAAGCACAATTCGTATTTTTAACCGTCCTATTTATAAAATTGAGATGCCATTGAAAGAGATAAAGTATGAAAAATCTATCACAGAAGATTCAGGTTATTCCCAAACAATTACCTCTAGGCAAGAGTTTAGTTATTTTGGAGAGAATGATCCTAACTATGAATTAAACATTTTGCGTCCAAAAGAAATTATCAATTATCAAAGTGGAATTCCTGTTTCAAAGAAAAAGTATAAATATATGGTTGAAGAGTTTATACCAGGGGCAGGTTTAACAAATTTAACTGATTTTAGTACTGAGGATAAAACATTGCTTTCAAATGAATCAAATTGGACATATGAGGATGGAACCTGGATACTAAATTCAGCAAATTTTTATGAATATTTAGCAGACGGGAAGTTGAGTTATACCAGTTCAGCAATTAAAGCATCTGATAATACATTTTATACAGAGTCAAATTTTAATCCTTATTATTCGGGAGGGGTATTAACAGGTGTTTCGTTACTTAACAAAGTAGGATATAGTTATGACGCCAATGGGAAAATAGATATTATCAAAGATTATGAGAATGATACATTTAAAAAATTCTACAGGGATAATAATCTTTCCGGGATTATAAATACTGTTTTAGAAGGATATGGTAATACAAGTACTCCCTATGTTTATAGAAATAGTTTTGAAAACTCAAACGGAGTTGATTATGTCGAGACAAGTAATGCTTTTACCGGAGAAAAAGTTTATGCAGGAACTACTAGTTTAAATTTAGGGTCTTATCCTATTAAATATATTGTTTCATATTGGTATTATCAAAACAATCAATGGGAATTTAATTCATACACACATACAGGAGGAGATGTGATTATCAGTAAACCTCCTGGAGCAGATTATATTGACGAGGTCTGGATTCGTCCAAGATACACCAAATTATCAGGGAAAGTTTATAATAAATACGGAGAAACTACAAATTGGATTGATGATAAGGGATTTATGATCAAGAATATATATGATGATTTTGGTCGCCTTATTAAACAAGTGGATCGCGATGGTAATATTGAGAACGAGAGAACGTATAATTTTACAGAAGAATAATCTTTTTGGCATGAAAATAAAGTTTTTTATAATTATTGGTTTGATATTTAATCTGGGTTTTTCACAATTATCCACAGATAAAAATTTTGTACATGTTAAAACCTATAGAAACGCGGTAAATGAAAATACCTCTTCTTCTAATGAAGATGATTTTAATGAAGTAGTTTCCTATTTAGATGGAAGTGGAAGGCAAGATCAATCGATATTAATTAAGGCAGGAGGTCAGGGAGAAGATATTATTTTTAATAAAGAATATGATGCATTAAAGAGGGAACCCAAAATATATTTACCTTATGCAAAGGGAAATAATGATGGAACGTATGAGACCAACTTTAGTGGATTACAATTAAGTTTCTATAATACAGCAAAATATGAATACACACTTAATCCTTACCAAGAAAAAGTGTACGATGATACTGATTTAGGTTTTGTTAATGAGGTTTCAACTCCAGGAAATGATTGGGATTTATCAGGAGGAAAAACCCAAAAACAAAAATATCAATTGTATAATTATCAGGGAATTGATGATAATGTTTATAGATATACAGTTGATTTGTCTACTCCTGGCTTACCTATATTACTATACTCGGGAGATATTTATGCTCCTGTGACATTAATGAAATATATTGTCAAGAATGAAAACTGGGTGTCATCTGATAATAAGGATAATACAACAGAGATTTTTAAAGATCAAAAGGGTCGTGTTGTTTTAAAAAGAATGTTTGAGAATAATGTAGCTCACGATACATATTATGTGTATGATGTTCAAGGAAATTTAACATTCATGATACCCCCTGTTGTAAATCATAATGATTTGTTTGATTCATACAACAATCCGACTACAGATCATAATTTAATACTAGCAAAATATTGTTTTCAATATAAATATGATTTCAAAAATAGGTTGATCGAAAAAAAGATTCCTGGAAAAGGCTGGGAATATTTTGTTTACGATAAATTAAATAGAGCTGTTTTATCACAAGATGCTACTCAGAGAACAATAGGGGCAAATAATTGGAGCTTTATCGAATATGATATTTATGGGAGAATTGTTTATGAAGGAATTCTAACAGATTCTAATAATTATACTAGAGAACAAATTCAGGTAGTTTTGGATGGTTTAGATACTAAAGTATACTATAATGGGTTACCTCCTTTTAACTATTCTCATTATCTAGATCAATTTACATTAGATGTAAATTCAGTTAATTACTATGATAACTATCAATTTGATTTGGATGGTATTTCAATTCCAAGTTTAAACTTATACAATATAGAGGTAAGTCAATATACAGAGAGTTTATTGACGGGAACAAAAGTAAGAACACTAGGAACAAATGAATGGGAAACATCAGTCTACTTGTATGATGAAAAAGATAGGGGTATAAAAATTATCTCTAACAATCAAACTTTAGAGAGTAGTAGTAGTGTCGATTATAAGTTAAGTTTTTCAGGGAATGTTTTAGAATCAAAATCAATCCATAGTAAAACAGGTGTTGTGACAGATTTAGAAACAATAGATGAGTATTTTTATGATAGAAATGATAGACTGATTCAACATAACCAGTCAATTAATGATAAGTCTAAAGAGCTTATAGCAGCTTATAATTATGATGAACTAGGGAAACTTGTTGAAAAGAAAGTAGGTGGATCAACATATTTACAATTAACAGGTTTAACAGATAATCAAGGAGAAATTATTAAGGATAGTGGCGTAACCAGTTGGACAGATAATTCTTTAGAATCCACAACAAGTATCATTGAAAATGGTAAATTAAGTTTTAAAGCCTCAGTTAATTTAAGTTATTTAGCATTAGGTCTTTCTTATACACCTTCAAGTACTAATCAAAGTCAAATTCCTTATACATTCCTTTTAATGTCAAATGACCATCCATCCGGAGGAAAATGGCTATATCTATACGAAGAAGGAGTTAATAAATTAGGAACTAATTTCTTTCCGGATGATGAATTGAGTATAGAAAGAATTGATAATCAGGTTGTTTATAAGAAAAATAACGTTGTTATTTATACATCATCTACAATTGCGAGTAATTTACCTCTATTTGCAGACGGACATTTTCTTACAGTACAAAGTTCTGTAACCAATTTGTCAATAGAGAATTATAGTTATGAAAATATTACAGCATTACAAACAATAGATTACAAGTACAGTATTAAAGGAGAACTAACTAAAATTAACGATGTTAATGCTTTAGGAAATGATTTGTTTGCTTTAGAAATAAGAAGAAATAACCCAACGGTAACAGGTACACCATTATACAATGGAAATGTAAGTCAAGTATTTTGGAAAACAGCTAATGATAATCAGTTGCGTTATTATGATTATTCTTATGACAAACTTCATAGAATTAAAAAAGCTCAGTTTTATAATGTAGACAATGCTCTTCAGGATAATAGTTTTAATTTAGAGACCGTTAATTATGACAAAAACGGAAATATAACCTTTTTACATAGAGCCGGCGATAAAATGAACCAAGCCAATTTAGAGTGGATGGATTATATGACCTATGAATATGACGGTAATCAACTAACCAGAGTACTAGAACAAGGGCATAATTATCAGGGACACGCTACTCAGGTATTACAAACCGATACCACGCCGCAATACGAATACGATGCAAATGGTAATTTAATGAAGGACCGAAATAAAGAAATAGAAAACATCACCTATAATCATCTTGATCTACCGGAAACAATTACATTTGAAGGTACCGTTACAAAAACAATACAATACATATATGATGCTTCCGGTAAAAAGATTCAAAAAATTGTAAATAACGATGGAAATATTACGATAACAGAATATGGAAATGGTTATATTTACAAAACGGTAAATAGTAATCCAACCACTTTAGAGTATATTCAACAAGCGGAAGGATATATAGCCCATAATAATGGAAGTTATAATTACGTTTACAACCATACCGATCATTTAGGTAACATCCGTTTAACCTATACCGATTCAAACAATGACGGTGCAGTAACAACTGCTGAAATAATTGAAGAAAACAATTATTTCCCGTTCGGAATGAAACATCAAGGGTATAATAATCTGTATAACCCTATAGGAAGTGTTAGCTATAAGTTCGGTTTTGAGGGACAAGAACATCAAGATGATTTTGGACTGAATTGGATACAGTTTAAATGGAGAAATGAAGATCCTGCTTTAGGAAGATTTTTTAGCATAGATCCCCTCGCAGAGAAATACGATCATTTAACACCATATCAATTTTCTTCTAACCAACCTATTCACGCAATTGAAGTAGAAGGATTAGAAAGTGACGATGATTTGAATTATGATGATTATAATTATGGTGGTGGTTATGTAGGTCCTGGCTGGGATGGTTGTATAGGCCCTGCAGATGGAACAATGCTTAATGGATATGTGGGATATGGGCAGTATGGAGGTAGTGGAATTGGAGATGAATATGGAGATGATTTAGTAGGAGACGTTGATGCAGAAGAAAATGAAAATGATGACTATACATGGGGAGATTTTAAATATGATTATCTTAAATTTGCTAATAGAGCAGATCGTATAGCTGAAAATTTTGGAAAAGAATTTGGAAAAGCTATTGTAAGTTTCCATCCTGGAATTGGATTATGGAATGCTTATGAAGGATTTACTAAAGGGAAAGACCTTTATGGAGAAGAGCTAGGAAAAGGAGGAGCTACTTTTGAAGCTGTCATGGCTGTAATTCCTGTAGTAAAAGGTGTGAAAATTTTAAGTCTCGGTGATGATGTTGTTAGAGCCGCTAAGGGGGGAACAAGTCTTTGGACATCAACAAGTAAATTGAGTTCTGTAAAAAATGCTTTTGGACATTGGAAGAAACACGGAGCAGAATTTCCGGAGTTTTTAAATGCCAAACAGTATGTAGAAGGTGCTAAGAATTTTATGCACAATTCACCAGCAGGAACTTTAATGAAAGCAAGAGCCAATGGCGATATTTTAAAATATCATCCGGGAACAAATACATTTGGTGTTATGGATGCATCAGGTGTTCCAAGAACTATGTTTAGACCTACGGACGGTATGAAATATTGGTTAGGGCAATAAATTAATATAGAAATGAGTGATCATAATTGCAGAGTTTGCGGACTATATATTGACGACTTACCTTGGGGTGAAGACGGTAATTGTCCTACTTATGAAATTTGCCCTTGTTGTGGTGTAGAGTTTGGCAATGAAGATTACACAATAGAATCAGCAAAACGATACAGGGAAAAATGGATAAGTGAAGGTACAAATTGGTTTGAGCCAAAGGAAAAGCCTGAAAGGTGGGATAAAGAAGAACAGTTTAAAAACATTCCACAAGAATTTGCATAAAGCAAAAGCCCCGATTAGGTGGCTTTGTTATTTATTAAAGGCTTTTTTTGTTTTATAGTTTTGTATAACGTTATCAATGAGAAAGAACAGGTGTTTTTTGGTATCCTCGTCCAGCTTCTCAATATCCTCGATACGTTTTAGCAGCTCCTTGTCCAGAGCGGCCAGCTCCCCTTCACCGATAAGGAAATCCACGCTCACGTTAAAGACCTTCGCCAGTTTTATCAATACTTCAATGGAAGGCGTATTGGTGTTCCGTTCGTAGTTGCCGCTAAGGGGGTAGGGAATAATAGTAATATACTTTTAAATACCTCAAAGCAACTGCAAGCTAAATTTAAGCACGCAATCGACTTTGGTGTAGTCGGTAATTATAACAAGGCAAATGCAGCCAAATATAGTTCAGCTATTAATCAGCATATTAATTCTGTAGGTGTTCAAACCATTCAGGGAACATATAGGGGACAGTCTGTAATACACTATGTAAATCCAAATACAGGGTTAAATATAATATCAAGCCCCACAGGGCAGTTTATGAGAGGTTGGAAGCTTAATCCAACACAGTTGCAAAATGTTCTTAAACACGGAGGATTATAGTATGAAAGCAAATAATGAAAATAATCATATAGTGATAAACCTTAGCGAAGAAGAAGCGCTTGTATTACTTGAGTGGTTACGTAACTTGAATGAGGAAGAAAATCCCGAGTTATTTCAAGACCAAGCAGAACAAAGAATTCTGTGGGATATGGAAGCTGTATTAGAAAAAGTTGTTTCAGTTACTTTTGATAGGAGTTACCAAGAAATTCTTTTTAAGGCAAGGCAGAAAATTAGAGATGAAGAATAAGGCAAAACTCTCAATAGTGGCCTTGGTAAAGAAGTAAACAGGATGAAATTGTTTATAAAAATCTTATTGTTTGTTTTAGTCGCACTTGTTACCAATGAGGTAGAAAGTGCGACTATTTTGTTTGCCAACATTCAGGAGATAACTACTTTGTCATTTCAAGAGAAAATATCAAAAATGATTTATAATGTCATTGAAAATGATCTGGCAAATGGAAAAAAGTTAAAAAGAAGTGACAACTTTTGAGGCAGTCATGGCTATGATTGGTATCACGGAGATTGGGTAGATGATAAGCGAAGAGATACTGATGATTATGAACCACAACTATCTTATAATGTTTGGAATTAAAATAATATTTATGAAAAAGTTAATTTTATTACTAGTATTATGCTCTTCTTTGGTACAATGTCAAGAAGATAATCCGAATCTTGAATATCGTTTTGATAATTTTAAAGATACTCCGGTAGGTGAATTGGCTGAAGCTGTAAGGAAAAATGACACTTTCTTAATTAGAGAAATAATTGAGAATAAAAAAGTTGATGTTAATTATAAAGAGCCTAATTATGGCTTAAGTTTATTAGTGATTTCAATAGCAAATGATAAGAGAGAGGCATTTCAAGCATTGATAAAATATGGGGCTAGTGTAAATGATATTTGCGGTAAAAGTTTTAAAACTACACCGCTTTTAACCGCTATTCTTTTTTCAGAAAATTGCAATACTTTTTATGTAGAACATTTGCTAAAAAATAACTGTAATGTTAACTATGTGCTTAATAATGGATTTATTTCAGAAGATAAGTATAATGAGGAGACTCCTTTGTTTGAAAGTGTTTCTAAACTTTCAGATGAGGGTTTTTTTTGCGATAAAATGTCACAAGTTTTGATTGAGAATGGGGCAAATGTAAATCAAAAAAATTATATTGATCCTTTTAAGGAAAAAAAATCAATAATTGATATTTGCTTGATTCATAAAAATTTGTTTCTTCTTTATTACCTTTTTAAAGAGGATCTGGTTGAGGTGCCTAAAGAAATTGAACTAGAAACTATTGATGGAATTGAAAAGGTAAATTTAATAGAATATTTAAAAAGCGAGGAATTTAATTTTCCATATGCTGCTCCAGATTATAGAAAAAAAAGAAATGAACTCATAAAGTTAATTCAAGAAAAAACTAAGTAAAAAATTGATTGTTTTTAAGAGATGTAAATACTTAATCTTTGTTGTAAGTACATAAAAAGTTTTTTATGCTTTTTAGTGGCTTTTTAATGATGTATATGATTCAGTTAAAATTAAGAATGATTTGTATAAAATGCTCAATAAAATCATAGATTTTTTGAGACAAATCCTCTTGTAGAAAAATATGATCTTTAACACCATATCAAATATCTTCTAATCAACCTTTCATGCAATTGAATTAGAAGAATTAGAAAGTGACGATGATTTGAACTATGATGATTATGTAGGTTCTACAGATGGAACAATGCTCAAAGAGTATGTTGATATGGGTAAGTATGGAGGCAAAAGAATTGGAGATGATTTGGCAATAGATATTGAAGCAGAAGAAAATGAAGATTAAAATTATAGAATCGGGTTTGTCATTGTTTTATGACAAAGCAAAAAAGAATTTTGAAGAGTGTATTCAGGATATGGATAACAAGTTTTTAGAGGGTGAAGTAACTGTATCTTTAGAGGGTATTGTGATAGTTGAAAAAGAAATAAAAAACTGTATTCTCTAAAAAGGTGTCCGAAGAGTATGTAGTTGAAACATGCTTGTTGTTATTTGAGGGAACTAAAGAAATTGGAAAATATTTGTATCTTGAAAATGATAAAAAAGAAGTAATAGATGATTATTTAGTTTTCTATTAGAATTTTAGTTGATACGTTAAGTGCAAGTAACAAGATTGTATGAATCGTTAAATAAACAATTGACTTTTTGAGTAAAAAGGAATTATAATAAAGTTAATACAGTCAAATTTAATTCTACCGTAAATAACATATTAATCTAGCTGAGGTTTACATTATTAGATCCAGTATAGGTTTGGATGTAATTGTTAATCTTTGGTGTAATCTTTAATCTTCTTAGATGGTTAAGATAGGATCCAGAGTCGAATATGACACTAAATGTATGGTTTGGAAAAGAAAAAGGATCTCATTTTGAATTTGATGCTTCGGAAAAGAAAGTTAGTGAAATAATTAAAAGATTTTCAAAATAAGAATGGAAACAGAATACGATAAAGAATTATTATTATATATAACCAATAATAGACTTTCTGATAGTATAAAAATTAATGAGCAAGTGGATGATGTTATAGAGAAAATAGATTCTGATTTTGAGAAATATTTAGAAAAGGCTAAAATGTTTTTAGAAAAAATAGAAAAACGATTCCCATACTTATATTTGGTTTGAAGACTCCAAAATGTATTTATTTTTCTTTTGAAAATGAAGTGTATTTTGGCTGATAACAGTTATGCAAAACTTCTTTAAACAAAATTTATTGAAAAAAAGATATCCTAATTAAAGGTTTCCGGTTTTAGCTGTATTTCATAAAGATGAATTTATAAGATATCTAGGATTTAGATTGATATTAATGGTTGAGGAAATATTATATAACTACTTTATAATTTTTATACTTTATTATTAATATCTGTTGGACGCAAATAAAATAACCGTATTAGCGAAATACGCATTATACGTATTTTTTGCATACAATACGTATTTCATAGTAAAAGAACCAAAGGTAAATTCGCAGAAATGTTAGTGTAATGATATTTAGAGATATAATGGAGGACAACTTTTTTAAAAAATAATATCTTTACCGAAAATGAGCATTCAATGAGAATAATCACAGTTGTTTTTCTTTTAAATTTAGGATTTTTTTGCAAGGCACAGGCACAGACTGCTTTTAAACAAAAAGAGGAAGCCAATCGCCTGATTTTACTGGACAGTCTTGCCGATCTTACTCAAGAGAACGATTCCTTACTTAGAGAAACAATTGAAATGGCTATAAAGTTAGATTCATTTGATATTGCCCTAAAACAATCAGCAAACCTGATAAACTTTATAAATTATCAAACCAACGAAAGAGAAGAAGGGAAAAAAGTTATATCAAAAACAAGGGAGATATTGCCTCTAGTTCAGGATAAGAACATTTTAAGTAAATATTACTTTGAAGTTGCTGATTTGTATTATTATTTGGGAGATTTTGATGCTTCTATAAAAAATTACAGCAACTCTTATACGTATGCTGATCCGGACAATCCGCGCTTTATGGGATTGGCAAAATTCGGACTTGGAGTAGTGTTCGTGGATAAGGGAGATTTCGGGAATGCCTCTTTAGCGCTTCAAGAGGCTATAAAATTATTTAGAGAACAAAAAGATACCGTTAAATGGATTGATGTTAAAAACTCAATGACTATTTTATATGGTAAAAACGGATTTTATCAAGAGGAAGAAAAAGAGCGTCAGGAAATTATTGCTTTAGCATCCAAGTTAAAAGGCTATTCCAATTTATCTATTATTTATTATAATGCAGCTGCCAGCGCTAATAAATTAAACAAACAAAAAGCAAGGATCGATTATTTTAAAAAAGCAATACTATCTAATGAATCTTCGGAATACAAAACTTTTTTTGAACCGGTTATAAAGTTTGGATTAATTGCGGCTTATGCAGAGAATGATAGTTTAGAAAAAGCAAGAAAAATGCTTAATGAAATCGAAAAAAATAAAGACTATACAAAAGGTTTCAACGAATCATTCTATCTGGATGCTAAAAAGAAAGTAGCATTTGCAGCACAAAATTATACAGAAGCAATTAATTACGGAGCAGCTTACTTAAACCTAAAGAAGGCAAGTAATGAATATGAAGAAATTCAAGAGGCAGAGCATTTTTTATCAAAAGTGTACAAGAAAATGGGCAATACAGGAAAAGCTCTGGAACACTTTGAAAACTATGTCACTATTAAAGATTCCATAGGAGATATTCAAAAAACAAGAACATTAAGTTATTATCAAACCTTATACGAAACCGAAAAGAGAGATTTACAAATTAAAGCGCAACAAAACGATATAGCACTTCTTAATACCGAAAATAGAATTAAGAATCAATGGCTGCTTTTCGGAGGATTAGGTTTAATCAGTCTTTTTGGTTTTGTTAGCAGTCGTCGTTCCAGAAATTTTGGAAAAAAGAAACAAGAAATGCAAGAAGTTTTCATCCAAAAAACATTAACGGCACAAGAGGAAGAACGAACCCGTGTGGCTCTGGAATTGCACGATGGAGTAGGGCAGCAATTAATGTTACTTACAAGAAGAGCCGGAAACAGTAATGATGAAAGTTTACAGTCCTTGGCAAAAGACACACTCGAAAATGTAAGAGCAATCTCCAGAGGGTTGCATCCCGCTATTTTAGAAAAATTCGGATTTACGGTTGCTATTCAGGATTACATCAATGCCATTGATGAAAACTCAGATTTATTTTTTACAATAGAAATAGAAAATATCGATGCTTTTTTAGGAGAACAATCAGCATTACACCTCTATCGGATTTTTCAGGAACTGTTGAATAATATATTAAAACATGCTGAAGCAACGTCTGTTATGATAGATATAATCAAAAAAGATAATCTTATTAAGTGTGTAATTGAAGATAATGGTAAAGGATTTGATTACCAACAAAAGAGAAAATTTTCTAAAAGTCTGGGAATACAATCGGTTATTGAAAGATGTAAAATCATTCATGCAGAGTTAAAAATCAATTCATCAAGTGAAGGGACTATAGTTGATATAACAATAAACAATTCATTGAATATCAATACTGCTGAATAGAGAACTAAATAAAATCCAACAAAAAACAGAGGCCATGCTAAAAAGTCAGATATCAATAATAATAGCCGATGACCATCCGATTATGCTTAACGGATTGAAGGAAGAACTTGAAAAAGCAGGATATAATATTCAGGCTACTGCTAATAATGGTACTACAGCTGTTGAGGTGATAGCTTCTACGGAACCAGATATCGCACTTTTAGATATTGAAATGCCATTTTTGAATGGATTTGAAGTGATAAAAAAATGTCAAAGTTTAGATTTGAAGACTCGGTTTATCGTTATGACGTATCATAAAGAAAGAGGGTTCATCGTACAAGCCAAAAAAGTAGGCGTTCACGGTTATTTACTGAAAGAAGATACTATTGCGGATATTGAAATCTGTATAGCGAAAGTGTTGGATAATGAAATCTATTTTAGTAAATCTTTTAATGTTGATGTAGAAAAAGAAGTAGATCAGGAGTTGAGAAAAATAGCGTTGTTAACACCTTCAGAGCGAACAGTAATCAGACTTATTGCTCAAGAAAAAAGCTCTACTGAAATCGGTGAAATACTTAAAGTTTCCAAAAGAACTATTGAGAAACACAGATCAAATATTATTTCAAAATTAGAGTTAAGCCCAGCATTTGATGCGTTAAACCAATGGGCATTGGATTATAAAGAAATTATAATTACACTTTAAAAACATTTTTGTTCAATTTGTCTGTGTACTCTATGTAGCATTTATATTGTTGGTTTTAAGTTTTTACATTCGAACAGTGTTTTTCTCTGGTTGCCTATTTCTGATAATCTCAATACGGCTCATTTAAGACCTTTTAAATCGTTTGAATGATGTGTATTGGTTTTATGTTTTGGTGATGTCTATGGGCTTTGTAGTGGGTTTATGGATTGATGCGAAACGGTTAGGAATCGCCTTTAATTAAAAAATTAATATATTATATTGATAACTCTCACAATTTGATTCATAATTAATAAATTAAATACCAATATATTAATGTAGATTCTTTTTTAAAATAATACAATCCAATAGAATAACTATATTCTTTTTTATCATCTTGAGATGTAAAAACATTTTGTATACTCCCTTTTTCAATAAGATAAATGTTTACATCTGAATTGTCAATTAAATTTATAGATGATAGACTGCCAAACTCTTCGTTTAATTCAGGAACTTTAATATTTTCTTTAAAATTATTATAGATAAAGACGTAATTTGAATCATCATAGGAAATTAAATTGTTTTTTAAAATCTCATATTTTTCAAGCTTGTTATTGAGTTGTTTTTCATTTTCTTTAGAAATATCAAACTGAATACATATTCCTGAATTTCCAAAATTTTTATAATATGCTTGATGTTTATAGTTTGAAATAATTTTGTCAGAAAATGAATATGGGCAAGTTGAAGAGATTTTTTCAATCGCTTCTTCGCTAAGTTCATTTTTAAGTTCATCAAAACTACCTGTTTGTGACTTAGATTCGCAAGCACTAAACATCGATACAATAAATAAAGAAATGGTTATAAATTTCATATGTTATTTGTTTTTATATTTTATTAAACTTTTATCAGTAACATTATCCCATCCATAAACTTTTTTGACATAATTGGTATCTTGGCTATAATTTCCATCTTTAGTGTCTTTAATTTTAAAGATAACTTTCATTAAAGTCATAAACGAAGAAGGTTCACTATAAGAATAATTAGTTTTAAAAATACTTGAACTACCATTTATTTTATCAGTAGTTTCAAATAAAGTTTTTGATGAATTTTGTTCCATACCTTTCCTAACATATGTTTGAGAAGTAACAACTTCTGTTCCTATTTGAATTTGTACAGATATACTTCCCCCATTTGGAGTCATTTGATTAACAGCATTTATGGTTCTTATATTTGAAAAAGAAGTTTTTTCTCTAAATTCATAACCTTGACTATCCATTAAATTTGTTGCTCCTTCTCCACTAAACATTGCCTCAGTTGTAAATCCTGAAAGTGTTTTCTCATAAGGAGCATTTTGGGTATATGTAGGAGTATTTGTGATATTTCCGCCATCCACATTATCCATATTATTTAGTAAAACTGTAGCATCACTTTTTCCAAACATTCCGTTTCCTCCTAATGCTCCCATCCTTTACCTTGCATAGCCCCAGTTCCTTCATCACCTTTACGTAAATTTGAATTATAATAAACGGCTCCTGTTATACTATTTTGAAACCAATCTTCTCCTTGCATCCCATCAGGGTCAATAAAAAATACCGGATTATCAAGAGCATAAGTATAGGGATTAAATCTACATGAAGTTTCAGCTAGTGGATCTATATACTAAGTCCCCAAAAATCAGGTCAATTTAAACTCATATCACTAAATCTGAAACAACACTCCCATCTCCTTTTGGGTGTTTATTTCCAGATAAAAAAATAAATAAAATATAAAATGAACGGCATTATTATAATCAAGTATAAAAATCTTTCTTTAATATTTTTTAATGCCTCAATTATAACAATAATTGATAATATTATACCAATTATTGTTAAAGGTAAAATTACTAACCAACTAATAAGTCTACTAGTACTACCATATTGAGGTATAACATTTAAAATGTTAATCAAATAATATTTTAAAGCACATACAAAAAAAATACTTAATACAATTATTGATTGTTTTCTAATTTTTATCATTTTTTCCATCTTATACCACTGTAATTATCCCCGTTAGTTATAGCTCTTTGGTCAGCTGCTGAATCGGGACCATTCAATGTCACTCGACTATTAAAATTTGCTCCGTCAAGAGTACTCTCTAAACTAATACCTAATAAGTTGAACCCTTTACCAGTTAAAAAATTACCTGCATCATAAATATTATATAGTGTACTACTACCTTCAAACTTTATAAAGCCTCCATATCCATCAGGAGGAAACACTCCTCCACTTTGATTATTTCCTCCTTTATATGCTACTCCAGACATATCATCAGCAAAATCAAATGCTCCATGACCTAGATTTCCTAAATAAGCCATTTCTGAAAGATTTAGAGGTGGACCTAACCATTGCATTGCTGAAGCTAACTCATAGTTACTTTTAATATCTCCAATTTCTATCCCATTAAATAAATCTGCCATTTGGTCATTACTGAATGGTACAAAAAGCCTAGACTCTTCCATTGAAGGATTACCTCTAGATATATAATACTCTCCAATTTTAGATTCTAATTGGTCTTGGTCGAATTCATAGTCATTAAAATTAAGTTGATTACCACTCTCAACAACAACAACATGGTCACCATCTGCTACTTCAACATTTGTAATATAACCATAAGAATCCACTGTTATTATATCATCTGCTTGCATTCCATCAGGGTCAACAAACCTTAAAGGATTATTATAAACTGAATATACGGTGTCCATCTTCTTGATTGCTCCGCTAATGGGTCAATGTTCATCCAACGTCCTAGTGCCGGGTCATAATTTCTAGCTCCAAAGTCATAAAGATTCAAAGACAGTTCATCCTGGAACTCTTTGGAGTTGTATTTATACCCATAAGAACCGTCTCCCGGATAATGCGGCAAAACCTGAAGAATAATATCATTGATCTGTTCGTTACTGATATACTGGCTCTGATTGGTATTGTAAGCTGTATGTTTTAATCCGAAAGGATAGTAGTTGTTCTCTTCCAGTATCTCACTGTTATCTACCATATTATCCTCATTGGCATCGCTATAACTCAAACGAATGTTCCCTAAATGGTCGGTGTAATTGAATACATAATGGTAATGCCCGTTTAAAACATCTACATAACCTTCTTCGTGTGGAAAAAGTTTCAAAGAACTTAATTTTAAAAGGCGAAACGGGTTAGGAATCACCTTTATTATTAAAAACTTAAAAAAATAATTTAGTTGATTCTAAAATCGCTCTTACTGAATTTTTAGTTCATCAATAACAGCCTTAAAAAAAACAACTACACCCTCAAAAACATCAACCCAATCAGGAAAAACAATATGAAATTCCATTATAATTTTGTTTGATAAACCATCTTTTTTAGAAATTATGTTAGGTGTAAAGTTCTTCTCTCCAACTACTTCATCAAATATTGGTAAAGCATTATTTTCTAAAAAATATTTAAATCTTTTATTTTTACATTTTACTCTAAATCTTGAATTCCTTCTAAGAAATAAATTTACGAACGGACTAATACTTAATACCTTGAAATGAACAGGTTTAATAGACGATGATAAAATACAATTTATATTAGCGACATCTAAAAAACCCATATTTATATAAATTTCAATAACACAATCCATGTATGAAAACTGAATTTTATGTTCAATTTCAGGACATCTTGAACCATCTGAAAATATTCTTGTATATTCATTACAAGAATAAATTCCATTTTCTTTAGAAGCGATTTGTTTAAGTTTTGATTTAATCATCTATTCCTAAAAGATAAATTTATCTATTTAAAACATCATTCCTGTTTTTAAGAATTTTTTTTATCACCAATTCAGCCGACTTCGCTCCATATCCAGGTTTCATTTTTGGATTATATAAAAAACTAATTAGTGCTATATCCATTTTTGAATACTGATAACTCTTAGAATTCTTAATACTATCATTATCATAGAAAATACTTTCAGGATATTTATCAGAATCATTTAGTAGTCCTATACTTTGAGTGAGTTCTTCAACAATTGAATGCTTTTGTTCCTCAATAGGATAATCAGTATCAATAAAGATAAGTGCTTTAGTTATTACAAAGTTTGACCATTTAAACTCTACATATGAAAATCCTGAGTAATCATAGTTAATAGAGTCATTTAATAAATCATAAAACTTTGGAGCAATTTTTTCTAATTTGTTTTTATTACACAAATACATAAAAGCATTAGAATTATTATAATCATCTGTAATTTCAATTTGAAAACCATCTGATGAAATAGAATTAATATCTTCAATTGTATTTGTTATTGTTTTTAAATTCTCTTCAGAATTTGTTTCATCAAAAACAAATAATGACATTTTTTTTCTCCATTTGGTTACTCTTTCAGGATTATCAAAATATTCAGATTTAAGAGCAATTTCATTAAAATATTCAATCTGTTTCAATTCATACTCTGAAGGAATGTATTCTTTTTCTGATAAAACAAAAATATCAGATTTATAAAAAAAAGTTACTAAGGAAACTAATAAGGTTGTTATCAATAAACCAATAATTATTTTCTTCATAAGTCATTTGATAAATTAATTAAGATTAGAACAATTATTAAATTATACATTCATATTCCAAAAAATGTTTATTGTCTTTTTGTTCCATCTCTATTCAAATAAACTTTTTTCCCACTTTTGGGACTAAGATAATATTTCCCTCCTTTTGCTCCAGTTTGAACAGGTACTTTTTTCCCTGAAACAGTTATTGTTTGAGAACTTTTACCTCCTGTAGTCGATGTTCTTCCTTTTGCATTTGTTGTCCCTCTTGAACCTGTTCTTTTAAGTTTAATTGGTAAACTTCCAGACATAAGACTAACAAATTCTTGTTTGTGAGCAACGCTTATTTGATAATAAAGATATGAATTTATTCCCTCAGCCTCATAAACATCTAAAGCAGTATTCATATCATTCATTACAGAATTTGCTCCAGTAACATCTCCAATAACGCCAAAATTAGGTGCTTTACTATCAGAAGATTCTATAGTTTTTATCCCTTCTGCATCTGTAGCTGTTAAATTTATATTTTCCTCTTCTGAATGAATAGTTACAGCGTCCCCAACTTCTACATTAGATTTTACTTCACCGTCTTCTCCTGTATAATTCTCTCCAAGTTGAGCTTCTACCATTTCATTTGCTTCCTGAGCAGTAAACCCATCCGTTTTACCATGTTGCTGATATAATGACCAAGCGCTATCTCCCTCTTCAGCAGTATATGTTATACTACCACCCTCACCAATATTACGAATCCAATCTGCTCGCATTCCATCTGGGTCAATAAAATAAATCGGATTATCCAAAGAATAAACATACGGGCTATATCTTCTACTATTTTCCGCTAACGGGTCAATGTTCATCCATCTTCCTAAAGCAGGGTCATAATTTCTAGCACCATAATCATACATGTTAAGCCCCAACTCGTCTTGGTATTCTTTTCCGTTGTATTTATATTTTTGAAAGAGTTACATCATTAAACCTAAGCCTACCTATCCATTTTTTTTGATTCCCTTAAATAATAATTAAACATTAAAAAGAGAGCAAAATGTAAAATATTAATTCCTATTAAGAAATCATTACTTTCTTGATATTTGATATACAAGTTTGTTTCTAATGCTTTAAAAGAAAATCTTAAAAAAGTATCACTATTCTTTATATAATAGTATAGAAAAACATTAGGTCCTAATAAAAATTTATATGAAATGCCTAAAATATAAAAAGTAAAAGATTGCAAGAAATTTAAGAGTGTTAAATACCAAAGAGAAATTCGTACTTTTCTATTAGTTAAAATATTATAGACAGCATAAAGAGTGGTTATACTTAAAATAAAAACAAATATTGTCTTATAATTTAAATCTAATGTAAAAAAAGCAATAATGCTTAAAAAAAGACATATAGAATAAATAATCGCTGTAAATATTAATATAATTTTTTTCATAATTAATCTACTATTGGGTTAGCACCTGAATTATCAGGATCAAAGTTTTCTCTAACGGTTGCTTCCAACCAAGAAGTTAATAAATTTCCAAAATCTTGTAAATTATTCCCTAATTCTGTGAAATTTGCCTCAATAAATCCTCCTATAAGAGAAAGATGGCCTACAACATCTTCCGTTTTGCTCTTTTTCTCTTCACTACTACCAAAAATAGTGTTAGTATCATTTGTTAAAACATCAATAGAATACTGATTTTCTCCATTTCTAAGGTTATAACTACCATTTGTTGTAAATAAAGTAAATTGGTCACTAGCAATTGATTCTCCAAAAGCATTTACCTCTCCATTAAATTGACCTACCGTAGCACTATATTCTATTCTTTCGCCATCTATTGAATAAGCCATGCCAACACTTAATTGAACAGAGGTAGCACTTCCTTCTGCTCCAAGGTTCTCATCTCCTCCCGATGTAGAAAAACTTTTTCCTGTATATTCAACCCCATATCTAATAGTCGCTACTCCTGGTCTAGAATGCTTGTCTTTTTGAGAATTTATAGACAATGTATTAAGTATTATTTCCCGAGAAAAATAAACAGGCTCATTATTAACAACATCTTTATTTGTTGTTTCCTGTCCTTCTAATCCCTCTAATTCTATTTTCCAAACAGGATTATTATGCGCAAATTGATAATTTGTCAATGTGAAATATTGTTCTGAAATTGGGTCAATGCCCATAAATCTAGAAATTGTTGGGTCATAATTACGATGTCTATAATTATACCAGTTAAGTCCCAGTTCATCCTGGAACTCTTGTCCGTTGTACTTATACTTCTGTGCAACAGAATTACCCTCTGCCAAGTTAACCACATTGTTGTAATACTTGTGTTTCATCCCAAACGGATAATAGTTGTTTTCTTCCACTATCTCCGTACTTGTATTTACCTTTCGTAGGTTTACATCATCAAACCATACCGTTCCACTGCCATTGTTATCCAAACGCAATAACAAACGTTTTGTATCCTGACTTACCGTAACCTTCTTCTCGATATAAACCCAACGGTTCTTTTCACTTGTACTGACATGTTCTGCCAAATAACCATATCCCTGATCCGCATCCAG
>QKBC01000014.1 GCA_003246205.1 Flavobacterium haoranii
AGGTGTTTTGCAAAACCTTAAATTAGTGTTTTTGGTTATTTTTTAAATTTTTATCAAAAAAAACACCAACAAAATTTATTTAGTAAAAAAAATAGTTTAAATTTTTATGATATATATTTTTGTATATTCTGCTAAATTAATATATTTATGCAAAAATAATATATATGAAAATAATTGCCTGCCCGAAATGCCAAAGTGATAAGATTGTAAAAAGCGGAATTATTAAAGACAGACAGCGCTATTTGTGCAAATCCTGTAATTATTATTTTACAGTAAATAAGCTAGGTAAAAAAATAGATGATTATTATGTAACAAAGGCCTTACAACTTTATTTAGAAGGATTAAGCTATAGGGAAATAGAACGTATTATCGGGGTTTCCCACGTATCGATCAGTAATTGGGTAAAAGAGTTTAAGATAAAAAAACCGCCACATCCTAACTATCATCCGAGTTATAAGATTTTTAAACATAATGAACTAGTAGAGTACTTAAAAAATAAAGAGCAGCTTTCCGGTGCAGGGATGATTATTACAGAGCTGGGAGATAAGTTTATGCTGATAAAATGGGAACGTTTTAAGGATTAACTATAAGCTTTTACAAAAATATACATCATTTTTTTTTTCGTTAACATAATTTTTGAATTTGGTCATGCAAAAATCAAATAAAAACCAAATCAGAAATTATGAAAAAAATTATTCTTGTTGCCGGTTTACTTTACTCGGCTCTAACATTTGGACAAGGCGCTCCTGATTATGCAGGAGGTTTAAAAGTAAACATTAACGAAGATGGCTCTAAATATTTCCGCATTATTTCTTGGGCTCAAATTTGGGCACAATATAATGGAGACAAACCTTTAGACGCTAATGGTAATGAACAATCTGAAATTGATTTTACAGTTCGTAGAGCAAGGGTTTTATTGTATTCTCAAATAAGTCCTAAATTTTTAATTGTAACTCACTTTGGAGTAAATAATCTTAATGCGAGTAGCATGAGTCCTACTGGAACAGGAGATGGCTCACAGATGTTTATCCATGATGCTTATGTGCAATATAACTTAGGAACAACCAATAAGCACGCAATTGGTGGTGGTTTACACTATTGGAATGGTATTTCCCGTTTAAATAATAGTAGTACACTAAATATCTTAACTTTAGATAATTTCCGTCAAGGTTGGGCTACTTTAGGTTTAGCAGATCAGTTTGCGCGTCCGGTAGGGGTGTTTGCAAAAGGAGCTTTCGGAAAATTTCAATATCGAGTATCTATTAATGATGCTTTAACTAATAATTTGGCAGTAGGTAATACTGCAACTGCAACTGCTCCAGTAGCAGGTGATCCAATCACTTATGAAGGAAGAAAATGGTTAGGAGGTAAAAAAGCAGGAAAAACTTTCTCAGGATATTTTGATTATAACTTTTTAGATCAGGAAAGTCAGTTTTTACCTTATAAGGTAGGAACATACTTAGGAGATAAAAAAGTATTTAATATCGGTGCAGGTTTCTTCTCTCATCCAAATGGTTCCGTTGTAGCTGATGCTTCAGGAAATTTAAGTGGTGAAAACGTAACTATTTTTGCTGTTGATGCTTTTTATGATGCTCCGCTAGGAAAAAGTTCTATAACTGCTTATGCAATGTATCAAAATTCAGATTATGGAAAAGATTTTGTTTACGGAACTACTTATGAAACAGGATCAATTTTATACGGGCATGTAGGATATGTAATTCCAACACAAAAAGAAACCAAATTACAACCTTATGTTTCTTTCGCTAATCGTCAAATAGATGCTTTAGATGATAATGCAACACAATTCGGTATCGGAGCTAATCTTTTCTTAAAAGGACATCACTCTAAATTAACTTTGGAATATCAAAACCTTAAATATGCTTCAGCTGATGCTGTTGGAACAGTAACGTTGCAAGCAATGATCTATCTATAAAAAACAAATAAATAAAAAACAATCAAAACTATGAGTAGTCAAGAAAAAGCAACAGCTTACTGGAAGGAAAATCTAAGATACCTTCTAATTTTATTAAGCATTTGGTTTGCTGTATCTTATGGTGCAGGAATCCTGTTCAAAGATGCTTTAAATAATGTAAAATTGGGCGGTTTCCCATTAGGATTCTGGTTTGCCCAACAAGGTTCAATTTATGTGTTTGTTATCCTGATTTTTGTTTACGTTCGATTGATGAACAAATTGGATAAAAAATACGGTTACGACGAATAAAAACAAACAATCAACACTTAAATTAAAAAATCATGGATGTACAAATTTGGACATATATAATTGTAGGGATAACATTCGCTATCTATATAGGAATTGCTATTTGGTCAAGAGCGGGTTCTACAAAAGAATTTTACGTTGCAGGCGGAGGAGTTTCTCCGTTAGCTAACGGTATGGCAACTGCAGCAGACTGGATGAGTGCTGCATCATTTATCTCAATGGCAGGTATTATTTCATTTGCCGGATACGACGGAGCTGTTTATTTAATGGGTTGGACCGGAGGTTATGTGCTATTAGCCTTGTTATTAGCACCTTATTTGAGAAAATTCGGAAAATTTACAGTGCCTGACTTTATCGGAGAGCGTTACTACTCAAAAACAGCTCGTTCAGTAGCGGTTATTTGTGCTTTAATTGTTTCGTTTACGTATGTAGCCGGACAAATGCGTGGAGTAGGAGTGGTATTCTCCAGATTCTTGGAAGTAGATATTAATACAGGTGTAATTATAGGTATGGTGATCGTATTATTCTATGCCGTATTAGGAGGAATGAAAGGAATTACCTATACACAAGTAGCACAATATTGTGTATTGATCTTTGCTTTTATGGTACCTGCGATCTTTATTTCAATTCAAATGACAGGTAACCCGATTCCACAATTAGGAATGGGAGGAACAGTAGCAGGCAGTGATACTTATTTATTAGATAAATTAAATGGTTTATCAACAGAATTAGGATTTGCCGAATATACTGACGGTTCAAAATCAATGATAGATGTATTTGCTATTACATTAGCCTTAATGGTAGGAACAGCAGGTTTACCACACGTTATTGTTCGTTTCTTTACTGTTAAAAGAGTAAAAGATGCTCGTAAATCAGCAGGATGGGCGTTACTTTTAATTGCTATTTTATATACAACGGCACCGGCTGTTTCTGTATTTGCTAAAACAAATTTGATTGAAACAGTTAATGATAAAAACTATGCTGATATGCCACAATGGTTTAGCAACTGGGAAAAAACAGGTTTGTTACAATATGAAGACAAGAACGGTGACGGTAAAATCCAATATTACAATGATAAATCAAAAGATGAAGCTTTCCTTGCAGCAGCAGCAGCTAAAGGTTTAAAAGGAAGTGAATTAAAAATTGATAATGATATTATGGTATTGGCTAATCCTGAAATTGCTAAGTTACCAAACTGGGTAATTGCTTTAGTAGCAGCAGGAGCATTGGCAGCAGCTTTATCAACAGCAGCAGGTTTGTTATTAGTAATTTCATCTTCTGTATCTCACGATTTAATCAAAAAAATGATCAATCCTGATATTTCAGAAAAAGGCGAATTATGGGCAGCACGTGGTTCAGCTACTGTAGCTGTAGTAATTGCAGGATATTTCGGCATCAATCCTCCGGGATTCGTAGCAGCCGTTGTAGCATTAGCTTTCGGATTAGCAGCAGCATCTTTCTTCCCGGCTATCATTTTGGGTATTTTCCATAAGAAAATGAACAAAGAAGGAGCTATTTCAGGTATGGTTATAGGGATGTTATTAATGTTGTTCTATATGTTGAAATTCAAATTCGGAATGTTTGACGGAGGTAAAGAAGCGGTAGCAGGATTAAAAGATTCTTGGTGGTTTGGTATTTCACCGGAAGGTTTCGGTACAGTGGCTATGATTGTGAACTTCATTGTAGCTTTAGTAGTTAATAAATTTACAGCAGAACCGCCTGTAGAGGTTCAGGATATTGTAGAACATATCCGTATTCCTTCAGGAGCAGGTGAAGCACATTCACATTAATATAAAAAACAAATCATTTAGGAATAATCTCTGTAATTTTATTGCAGAGATTATTCTAATTTTAAATAATAATATTAATTTAGTGGAGTTTTTGTGAAATATGAAAAAAAGACACCAACAAAAATTAGTTGTTTTATCTTTATCGTTATTACTGGCTTTAAATCTTCCTTTGTTATTGCTTTTTGATAAAGCACAGGTTTTTTTTGGTTTACCACTTATCTATGTTTACATTTTTTCTATCTGGTTTTTAGCCATTTTAATATCTATTATTATTGTAAATCGTTATTATGAGTAGTGTAGGGCTTATAGCAATTTTACTTTTCTATTTAGCCTTTTTGTTTTTAATAGCACACTGGGCAGAAAAAAAAGATAATGTAAAGTGGACCAATAATGCTTATGTTTATTCCCTTTCATTAGCTGTTTATTGTACAGCCTGGACGTATTATGGCAGTATAGGAGTTGCGGCTAATTCAGGTTTAACTTATTTACCTATTTATTTAGGCCCGGTTATTGCTATTCCTGCATGGATAATAATATTGCGAAAAATTATTCGTATTTCAAGAGTAAATAATGTTTCCAGTATTGCCGATTTTATTTCGCTTCGTTATGGAAACAGTCGTTTTCTAGGTGCTGTTGTTACAGTCGTTTCTATGGCGGCAATCTTACCTTATATTGCACTGCAGCTAAAAGCCATTTCGGAGACTTTTCACATTGTAACACAAGTTCCGCATAATTCTTTAATGCTACTTGACACTACAACTTATGTTGCAGTAGCTTTGGCATTATTTGCATCTTATTATGGTACGCGTTATGTAGATGCTTCTGAAAAAAGAAAAGGGATTATCACAGCAGTAGCTATGGAAAGTATCCTAAAGTTAGTTTTCTTCTTTATTGTAGGTATTTATGTGACTTATTTTGTTTTTGACGGATTTCAGGACGTTTATGATAAAGCGTCGGTTTTAAAAGATTTTGAAAATAAAAATGTAATAGGCGGAATAGAACCAGCCATTAATTGGTTTTTTCTATGTGTGGTTTCTCTTTTTGCTATTTTCTTGCTGCCCCGCCAGTTTCATACAGCGGTAGTAGAAAATAATAGAGAAAGACACATAAAAACAGCCATCTGGCTATTTCCCTTATATTTATTAGCTTTTAACTTATTTGTATTTCCGATTGCCTGGGGCGGAAACGTTTTGTTTGAAGGAGAAAATGTTAATGCAGACACCTATTCATTACTGATTCCTCAAATGTTTCATAATGATTTTTTAGCAACATTAGTTTTTTTAGGAGGTTTTTCGGCAGCCATTTCTATGATCGTAGTATCCAGTATCAGTTTGTCAACAATGCTAAGTAACAATTTACTGATTCCATACACTTTCTTAGGAAAATTAAAAGATAAAGATCAAGTCGTAAATAATAAAACAATTGTCAATATTCGAAAAGTTGGGATATTCTTGTTAATTATTTTATCCTACTTAATTTACAGGTTGTTTGTTTTAGATTATAATCTGGTTTCTATCGGATTAGTTTCCTTCGTAATTATTTCACAATTAGCGCCTTCATTTTTCGGAGCATTATTTTGGAGACGAGGTTCTCGTTTAGGAGCTATTTGGGGAATCATTATCGGCTTTTTTATTTGCATGTATACTTTGCTACTTCCTTATGCTTCAGGGATTAGTAACCATGATAATTCTTTCTTGCTAAATGGACCTTACGGAATTGAGCTATTCAAACCATTTGCTTTATTCGGATTAGATTATCTATCACCTGTACCACATGCCTTTTTCTGGAGTTTATTGTTCAATACAATGATCTATTTTGCAGTTTCTGTAAGTTTTAAAGGAAATTACAGAGAGCGAAATTATGCAGAAATGTACATTGATATTGATAAGTACAGTACTAACCACGAAACAGCTTTTGTTTGGAAAGGAACAGCCTATACCAGTGATATTGAAAAAGTATTGATTAAATTTTTAGGAGAAGAAAGGACTAAAAGAGCGCTTAATATTTTTAATGTAAAATATAATGTAGATCAAAATCAGGAGTTGGCCGATGCCCGTTTGATAAAATTTGCCGAGAATCTATTAACAGGACATATTGGTACAGCCTCGGCTAAAATTTTAATTTCCAGTGTTGTAAAAGAAGAGAAAATAACACTTCCTGAAGTTTTAAAAATATTGGAAGAATCAAATGAAAATATCATTATCAATAAGAAATTGGTAGAAACCTCGACAGAGTTAAAAAGAATTACGCATCAATTGCAATTGGCCAATGAAACTTTAGTGAAAAAGGACAAGCAAAAAGACGAATTTTTAGATACCGTTACACATGAATTGCGGACTCCGATAACAGCTATCAGAGCTGCCAGTGAAATTTTGATTGATGATGACGAGATTCCGGATGAACTACGCCGTCAGTTTTTGCAAAATATTATTTCTGAATCCGACCGTTTAAACCGCTTGATTGATAAAATTCTGGATTTGGAAAAATTTGAAACCGGAAAACAAAAGATCAATCCAACCCGAAATGATTTGGTAGAAACCATAACCAAAACAATTGAGCCATTACAACAGCTCATTAAAAACAAAGGAATAACGGTATATTTTGAAAACAATAAATCGATTAAAACAGTATATGATGAAGATAGAATTATACAGGTTTTAACAAATTTATTATCAAATGCTATTAAATTTTGTCCGGAAACAGAGGGATTAATTACACTGACAATTTCTGATAAAATTGATTTTTGGGAAATTTCCGTAATGGATAACGGAAAAGGAATTAACCCGATTGATTTTGAAAATATTTTTAATAAATTCTACCAGTCTGATAATCAAAACATAAAGAAACCTATCGGAAGTGGATTAGGATTAGCTATTTGCAAACAAATTGTTGAATTACACAAAGGTAAAATCTGGGCTCAAAATAACAATGGAGCAGGCGCCTGTTTTACTTTTACCTTACCAAAATAAGTAGTATTTTTATACGCAATTGTAGTTGAAAAAATGAAGAAAAAAATTTTAATTGTAGACGACGAACCTAATATCATCATGTCGCTTGAGTACACCTTTAAAAAAAATAATTTCGAAGTATTTATAGCCCGTGACGGACAAGAAGCTTTAGATATTTTAGAAAGTCAGATACCTAATGTAATTATACTTGACGTTATGATGCCTAATGTGGATGGTTATGCCACATTAGAAGCAGTTAGAAAAGAAGAAAAATTAAATAACTGTAAAGTGATATTTCTATCCGCTAAAAATAAAGAATCTGATATACAAAAAGGAATGGATTTAGGTGCAAATGCTTATATGACCAAACCTTTTTCGTTAAAGAAATTAATTGATAAAGTAAACGACTTACTCTAAGAATAAATATAACTACTACTACAAATGAATTATTTAGATTTTTACAAACGAAGCATTGACAATCCGGTTCAGTTTTGGAAAGAACAAGCCGAAAAGTTGGAATGGTACACAGAGCCGAAAACGATTTTATCGGAAAATGACAAAGGCTATCCCACTTGGTTTGTCGATGGAGAATTAAACCTGTGTTATCTGGCTGTAGACAAACACATTCAGGATGGTTACGGAGATCAAACAGCAATTATTTATGATTCGCCGGTAACCCAAACCGTAAAAAAGTATACGTTCAACGAGGTCAAAGAACAAGTAGCCAAATTAGCAGGAGGTTTAACTTCTTTAGGAGTTAAAAAAGGACATACAGCTATCATTTATATGCCAATGATTCCTGAAGCGCTTTTCGCTATGTTAGCTTGTGCCCGCTTAGGCGTTACTCATTCTGTTGTTTTCGGAGGCTTTGCGCCACATGAGTTAGCCATTCGTATTGATGATTGTAAGCCAAAAGTAATCCTTACAGCTTCATCAGGTATCGAAGTAGACCGATTGATTGCTTACAAACCATTAGTTGACGATGCTTTGCAATTATCAGAACACAAACCTAAAAAGGTTATTATCCTGAATCGAAAATTAGGAGCTAAAGTTCCATTCAAGAAAAAAGATGTTGATTGGGAAGCTTTAGTATATGGTTCAGAAGAAGCACCTTGTGTTCCGGTAAAAGCCGATCACCCTTCTTATGTATTATATACTTCCGGGACAACAGGAAAACCTAAAGGAATTGTACGTGACACCGGTGGTTATGCTACAGCGCTTCGCTTTTCAATGGAATATATTTATGGTGTAAAACAAGATGAAGTTTTTTGGGCAGCTTCCGATGTGGGTTGGGTAGTAGGTCATAGCTATATTGTTTATGGTCCGCTTTTAAACAGAAATACAACTGTAGTATTTGAAGGGAAACCTATAAAAACTCCGGATGCTTCTACTTTTTGGAGAATCATTTCAGAGCACAAAGTAAGCACAATGTTTACAGCACCTACAGCAATCAGAGCTATTAAAAAAGAAGATCCGAACGGAGATTTTATCAAACAATATGATCTATCTTGTTTAAGAACTCAGTTTTTAGCAGGCGAACGCTGTGATGTTGCTACTTTAGAATGGTATAGAGAACACATTCCGGTTCCTGCAATTGACCATTGGTGGCAAACAGAATCTGGCTGGCCGATGATTGCTAATTTAATGGGGGTAGAGTATTTACCTGTTAAACCAGGTTCAGCAGGAAAAGCAGTAACAGGATATGACATTCGTATTTTTAATGATAACGGAGAAGAGTTAGGTCCAAATGAAGAAGGCTATGTAGTAATTAAATTGCCATTGCCACCGGGAACTTTAATGGATTTATGGAAAGATCATATCCGTTTCAGAGCCGGATATTTAGACAAATTTCCGGGATATTATTTTTCAGGAGACGGAGGTTATAAAGATGAAGACGGATATATATACATAACAGGTAGGGTAGATGACGTAATTAATGTAGCAGGACATCGTTTATCTACAGCTGAAATGGAGGAAATTGTGGCTTCTCACCATGCCGTAGCAGAATGTGCTGTTGTAGGTATTAATGATGATTTAAAAGGACAAATTCCATTAGCATTAGTAGTAACTAAAGCAGGCGAAACTATTGAACAGTTTCAGTTAGAATATGAGATTGTACAATTAGTAAGAGAACAGATCGGAGCGGTAGCCAGTTTACGAAAAGTTGTCATAGTGCAACGTTTGCCAAAAACACGTTCGGGCAAAATACTTCGTAAATTACTTCGCAATATAGCCGATGGGGTAGAATTTCAAATACCGTCAACCATTGATGATCCTGCAATAATAGATGAAGTTAAAGAAGAATTCCAACATCATAAAATAGGAGTTTTTAAATAATTCTCAATTCTTTAAGGCTAAAAAATAGATTATATGATATTTTTTAGCCTTATTTTTTAGTATCCTTTTTTTTTATCTAAATAACTATATCATTTTAGCAAAATAAAATATTTTAAAAGAAATAATTAGTTATATTTACAATGAATTTAAGATTCTGAGAAAAATAAAGTAGAAATAAATCGAGATATTAAATAAAAACAAACAAAAAAATGAGTTACTATAAAATTACAGATTTAGAAAATTACTTTAAAATGTATAAAAAATCTGTACGTGAACCTAGAAAATTCTGGGATCGCATTGCAGATGAAAACTTTACATGGTATCAAAAATGGGATAAAGTTTTTGAATTTGATATGCAGGAAGCCCAATTTAAATGGTTCACAGGTGCTAAAGTAAACATTACTAAAAACTGTATTGATCGTCATTTAAATAAAAGAGGAAATAAAACAGCTATTATTTTTGAACCTAATAACCCTGATGAAGAAGCACAACATATAACCTATAATGATTTATATGTAAATGTTTCTAAATGGGCTAATGTTTTACAAGAGCAAGGCGTTAAAAAAGGAGATAGAGTTTGTATTTATTTACCAATGATCCCTGAGTTAGCCTATGCTGTATTAGCCTGTGCTCGTATCGGAGCAATCCATTCTGTAGTTTTTGCCGGTTTTTCTGCTTCAGCACTTTCAGCACGTATTAATGATTGTGAAGCTAAAATGGTTATTACATCTGACGGAGGATATAGAGGAAACAAAACGATCAATTTAAAAGGGATTGTTGACGAAGCTTTAGAGAAAACACCTTGTATAGAAACTGTTTTAGTGGTTAAACGAACTAATGAAAGCGTTGCCATGAAAGATGGAAGAGATGTTTGGGTGCAACCGCTTTTAGATGATGCTTTGGCTAATCATGTAGCAGCTATCATGGATTCTGAAGATCCTTTATTTATTCTATATACATCCGGTTCAACAGGTAAACCAAAAGGAATGTTGCATACAACAGGTGGTTACATGGTTTATAGTGCTTACACCTTCAAAAATGTATTCAATTATGAAGAAGAAGATGTGTATTGGTGTACAGCAGATATCGGTTGGATAACAGGACACTCTTATATTTTATACGGACCGCTTTTAAACGGAGCTACAACTATTATTTTTGAAGGTGTACCTTCTTATCCTGATTTCAGCCGTTTTTGGCAAGTAATTGAAAAACATAAAGTAAATCAATTCTATACAGCACCAACAGCAATTCGTTCATTAGCAAAAGAAAGTATCGACTATGTTCAAAAATATTCTTTAACTTCTTTAAAAGTTATCGGTTCAGTTGGTGAGCCAATCAATGAAGAAGCTTGGCACTGGTATAATGACCACGTAGGTAGCAAACGTTGTCCGCTTGTAGATACTTGGTGGCAAACCGAAACAGGCGGAATTATGATTTCTCCGATTCCGTTTGTTACACCTACAAAACCTACTTATGCTTCATTACCACTTCCAGGGATTCAACCAGTATTGATGGATGAATTACGTAACGAAATTGAAGGCAATCAAGTTACCGGAAGTTTATGTATTAAATTCCCTTGGCCGTCAATGGCTAGAACTATCTGGGGTGATCATCAACGTTATAAGGAAACATACTTTTCCGCTTATCCAGGTAAATATTTTACAGGAGATGGTGCCTTACGTGATGAAGTAGGATATTATAGAATTACAGGTAGGGTAGATGACGTAATTATTGTTTCCGGACATAACTTAGGTACAGCACCGATTGAAGATGCTATTAATGAGCATCCGGCAGTAGCAGAAAGTGCAATTGTTGGTTTCCCACATGATATCAAAGGAAATGCCTTGTATGGTTATGTTATTTTGAAAGAAACAGGTGAAAGCCGTAATCAGGATAACTTGAGAAAAGAGGTTAACCAATTGATTTCCGAACAAGTTGGACCAATTGCAAAACTAGATAAAATTCAATTTGTAAGCGGATTGCCAAAAACACGTTCAGGAAAAATTATGAGACGTATTTTACGTAAGATTGCAGAAGGAGATTTCAGTAACTTTGGTGATACTTCAACGTTATTGAATCCTGAAATTGTAAATGAAATTAAAGACGGAAAATTATAATTATTAATTCCCTATACTTAAATAATTTTTAGAAAAAAGCTCCGGTTTATCCGGAGCTTTTTTGTTAATGCTACGTTAAAAAAGCTTTTATACACCTTTTAGTTTATCTATAATCCTTTATTTTTGAATACTACCTAACTAATCCTTATGAAAAAAATAGTTATCTTATTATTGAGCTTTACGGTATTATGTTCTTTACCTATTGAAGCCCAATCTAAAAAAAAGAAAAAAGAACTCGAAGAAGCTGCCAAGGCTAAAGCTTTAAAGGAAAAAACAGAAAAAGAAAAGGAACAAAAAATTAAGCCTTATGAAAAAGTAATTACTAAAGATGCTGTTTCAGATCAAGGTTTATTTACTACCCATAAAATTAAAGACAATTACTATTTTGAAATTCCTGTAGAACTTTTAGATAAAGAAATGCTCTTAGTGAGTAGAATTGCCAAGCTGCCTTCAGGATTAGGCGGAGGATATGTCAATGCAGGTTCTTCTGCTAACGAACAATTAATCGTTTGGCAACGTGTCCAAGATAAAATTTTAATAAAAGTAAAATCATATAACTCTGTGGCTAATGATAGTTTACCAATTAGTATTTCTGTAAAGTCAAACAATTACGAACCGATACTGTACGCTTTTGATATTAAAGCTTTTTCAAAAGATTCTTCAGCAGTGGTTGTTGATGCTACTAAGTTTTATAGCTCAGATATCAAAGCATTAAGCGGTTTAGATAGTAAAATGAGAGAAATGTATAAAGTAAAAGCATTAGATGCTTCCAGAAGTTTTATTACTTCTGTAAAATCATTTCCTCAGAATATTGAAGTAGTACAAGATTTTACATATTCGGCATCCAAACCAAGTATGTTGCCCGATACGGAAACTATCAGTATACAAATGAATCAATCGATGATTCTGCTTCCTGAAGAACCTATGAAAACCCGTTTATATGATAGGCGCGTAGGGTGGTTTACCGTAAACCATTACGATTATGGAAGTGAAGCCCTAAAATCAGATAGAAAAGTATTTCTCAGAAGATGGCGATTAGAGCCTAAAGATGTAGAAGCTTATAAAAGAGGAGAATTGGTTGAACCTGTAAAACCGATTGTTTACTATTTAGATCCTGCCACTCCTGAAAAATTAAAAAAATACATCAAAGCAGGAGTAGAAGAGTGGCAAAAACCTTTTGAAGCCGCAGGATTTAAAAATGCTATTATTTGTAAAGATGCCCCGACCAAAGAAGAAGATCCTGATTTCAGCCCGGAAGATATTCGATATTCCGTTATCCGTTATGTCGCCAGTACTACACGAAATGCTATGGGGCCAAGCGTATCTGATCCCAGAACAGGAGAAATCATAGAAAGTGATATTATTTGGTACCACAATCATTTACGTTCTTATCGAAACCGTTATTTATTAGAAACCGGTGCAGCTAATCCTAAGGCCAGAACTTTAGATACAGATGATGAAGCAATGGGAGAAATGATGCAGATGGTAATAGCCCATGAAGTAGGACATGCTTTAGGATTTCCTCATAATATGGGAGCCAGTTGTGCTTATGATGTAGAAAATTATAGAAAAGCTCCGTTTACTAAAGAATTCGGAATTTCGGCCAGTATAATGGATTATGCCCGTTACAATTACATTGCACAACCGGGTGATGAAGGAGTTCGTTTTATACGTCAAATGGGACCTTATGATTTTTATGCCGTAAACTGGGGCTATCGTTATCTTCCGGATTGTGAAACTGCCGATTGCGAAAAAGCAACCTTAGATAAATGGATTAAGGATAAAGAAAATGACCCTATTTATCGATTTGGAAATCAGGGAAGCAATTTTGATCCGCGTTCACAAACAGAAGATATAGGAAATAACTCTATGAAAGCCAGCTCTTATGGAATTAACAATCTTAAATTTGTAGCTCAACATTTACCGGAATGGACAAGTGACAAGACTAATGATTATGAAGACTTAGAAGAACTTTACAATGAATTATTATCTACTTGGAGCCGTTATATAGGTCATGTCGTGACTCATGTTGGAGGTATTTATGAAAATTATAAAAATCCGGATCAAGAAGGTGTTGTTTATACAGTAGTTCCTAAACAAGACCAAAAAGAAGCTATGAATTGGATACAGCAAAATGCTTTTCAAACACCGACTTGGTTGGTAGATAAAACTATTCTTCAAAATATTGATTATAAGGGCTATATTGATAAGGTAAGTAAAACACAAGCCCGTCATTTGGTAAATTTATTAAGTGCTGAAAGGCTGGGACGAATATTTGATTCGGCATTGGTCAACCAGCAGTCATATACTGCTATTGAATTTTTGGACGATTTGAGAAAAGGAATTTGGAAAGAAGCATATACCGGAGAAAACAGTAGTACTTTTAGAAGAAGTCTGCAACGTGCTTATATTGACAGAATGGATTATCTGCTGAATGATGATTTTAAAAACTTCAAGGATTATAGCATTTCATATTCTGATTTAAAAGCTTTGATTAGAGGGGAATTAGTTCAATTAAAAAACAGATTGAATATTGCAAAGAACGGAACAGTAAATACTACTATGAAGTACCATTATTTGGATTGTATCGATAGAATAGAAAAGGCTTTAAACCCTAATAAATAACAAAAAAGGAAGCAAAAAGCTTCCTTTTTTATTCGTATAAATCTAACCGGTTCCTTAAGTAACGGATTTCTTGGTTGAGAATGTCAATTTTATCTAATAATCCTAAAACGGCTTCAATACCTTCATTATTGATATTTAAGTCATTTTGTAGCCGCATAATTTTTTCAATTCTTTCCAGTTGATTGATATCAATATATTTGTTCTTATTCTGTATTGTAGTTTCTATCAAGCCAAATTCTTCTAAATCATTGATAAGATTAATTTCAATTTGATATTCTTCACAAAATACTTCTACGATGATTAATTCTTGTGTATCCATGATTCTTTATTTTTTTGCTAATTGGGCCAATTCTTTAAAAAGCTCTTTTTCCTTTTCTGAAAGATGGGTTGGCATTTTTATGGTATAAGTTACATATAAATCGCCAAATTCACCTTCTTTTTTATAAACCGGAAATCCTTTTCCTTTTAAGCGAACTTTTGTTCCGTTTTGAGTTCCGGCAACTACTTTCAGTTTTAATTGTGTATCATTAAAATCATTAATAGTTGTTTCTCCGCCTAAAACAGCAGTATACAAATCCAAATCGCTGTTTACATATAAATCGTTACCAACTCTTTTGAACGGAGTAGAATTGACTAGGGAAAACGTAATGTACAAGTCTCCTTTAGGGCCATTATTAATACCTTCACCTCCGTAGCCGCTTATTTTTATGGTTTGACCATCTTCAATACCGGCAGGAATTGTAATTCTAATGTTCTTTCCGTTTACAGAGAGTTCTCTTTTATGTGTTTTAGCAGCTTCTCTAATATCAATTTGAAGTGATGCATTAAGATCTTGACCTTTATATTTTACATGGCTTCTTTTACTGCCACCGGCAGCTCCTCTTCCGAACATAGAAGAGAAGAAATCTGAAAAATCGTCGCCTTCAAAACTATAACTACTGCCTTGCCCTCCGGTATTAGCATATTGTCTTTGTTGTTGTTGGTATTTTTCAAATTCTTCGCCGTGTTCCCAATCCTTGCCGTATTTGTCGTATTTTTTTCTTTTTTCAGGATCACTCAACACGGCATTAGCTTCATTGAGCTGTTGAAACCTAAGATTAGCTTCCTTATCATTAGGATTTAAGTCGGGATGTAATTTTCGGGCTAATTTTCGATAGGCTTTTTTTATTTCTTCTTCTGTAGCATTTTTATCAACACCAAGAACTTTATAATAATCTATAAATTCCATAGAATCAGCTTATTTTAAAACTTAATTTAAGTAAATAAATACGTTATAAAGTTAATAAAATTCAGATTACAATCCAATGTTTTTATTCGTTACAAATGTTACAAAAAGGATAAAAACATTAATTGGCTTTTGCAGTATTTTTAAAATAATAATTGGCCAAAAACAAATAGGGAAGAGTTGACAGTATAACTTTGTACTGTAAGGAAATAATTCCTATGAACAGAAAGAAAATAACCAGTAATGTAAGGATAATAACGGCTGCTTTCTCTACTTTGGGGTGAATATTAGCAAACAAACTGATTAACAGTATTAAAAGCGATAGAAAACTGCCGAATACTAAAGGATGGAAAAAATTAGCAATTGATAATTTTTCAAAGAAAATAGTATAAGCCACTTGAAACAAGAAAGCAGAATGACCGTGTCCCCATTCCAGATAACAAAGAAAAAATGAAAGGAATAAAAGCAGTTTCAGTTTCATAAATCAGATATCTAATTTTTTCTTCAACTTTAAAAAAATCAAAGCCGTAATAAAAGCATCTCCAGATGCAGTATGCCTATCAGATTTTTTAACTTTAAAAACTTCACACAGTTCATCTAACGAAGTATGTTGATCTTCAGGGTAATATTTCAACTTTTGATACATAATATCCGTATCCATATATTGATTTTTCAATCGGCCTAAATCCAGTCGGTTTAAGGCTTGATTTATCATTTCAATATCAAAATTAGCATGATGCGCCACTAAAGTCGCATTTTTTATGTAATCTAAAAACTGGATAGCAGCTTCTGCTTCTACAACTTTTTCTTCTTGTCCTTCTTTTAGAATTCCGTGGATAGGAACCGATTCGGCTTTAAAGATATCTTGTTGTACAAAAAGTGTCAAAGAATCCTGAACTTTAATTTGGCCATCTACGATAGCAACAGCACCAATAGAAAGAATACGGTCTTTTTTTATATCTAATCCGGTAGTTTCACAATCAAAAACAACATAGCGTTTTGTTTCATCATTTACATGGAAACTAGCAAGGTAATCTTCCCAAAATTTAGGGGCTTCTTTTTGTATTTTTTTCAACCAACTCCAACTCATATATTACGTAAAATAAGTTAATTGAAAACGGTTTTTTATGATCTCCTGAATTTCTGAAATAGGTTGGAAAGCATTTTTAAGTTTTACTTTATCTAACTTTGATAACTCTTTTAAATTCAAATACCTACCGTCGTTTTCATTTTTCAATCCTTCTTCGGTTCTGAATCGTAAAAGTACTAGAAAAGCTTCACCGCAAGCTTCATATACCGCAGCGTTCTGAGGTTCTTTTTCAGCTAATTTCATAAAGCGAAATGCGGTATTATCATTGTTCCTGATTCGACACTGAATAGCCAATAACCTTGCAGCATCTACTAAAGGAACCAATCCTCTGGCTTTAATATCAAAAGTATCTTTGTGTTCGCCGTCACTTTCCACTAAAAATTGTCTAAAGAAACCGAGCGGAGCCGGATTTTTTAAAGCATCAGCTCCTAAATAAGCAAAAAACAGATCGTTATTTTCTGTTTCACCAAAAACAACATCTGAAATTTCATTGATTAACGATTCTTCGCCGTACACAAAGTCATAATCAAAAAAGATAGTACACATTAAAATACCCCTTTCTCCCGGATTTTGAATCCATCCTTTAAACTGATTCTTCCAATCACTTACTGATTTGCACCATTGGGGATTACTAGCCATCATATCAGCCGGACAATAGGCATAACCTATTTTATTTAGGCCTTTAGTTACTTTTTGGGCTAACTTTAAAAAATAATTTTTGACTTCTTCGTAACGTTCATCTTCTACATCTTCAAAAACTAAAGCATTATCCTGATCGGTCAATAAAAGTTGCTCTTTTCTACCTTGGCTTCCAATATTGAACCAAGCAAACTTAGCCGGAGGAGGAGTGTCCATTTTTTCAATTGAAAGCGTTATAAGACGCTCTAAAATAGCATTGTTTATTTCTCCTGTTAAGGAACATATATGCTGAATCGGGATATCTTTATCAATAGAATTTTGAATTAAATCAGCTAATTTTGCCCGTATTGCCTTTAAATCTGAAGTTTTTTCAGCTCTGCGCGATTGTCTTAGTAAAACTCCCGGATTATTTGCCTGTGCCACAACCACATCATGTTCCGAAATAATTCCTGTAATTTCTGTCAGGTTCGAACCATCTTTGGTAACACATAAATGTCCCACATTATGCTTTAGCATCATCATCTGAGCTTCGGCAATGGATAAATTTTCCGGAACGGTAATAACGGGAGACGACATAATTTGGTTTACAGCAACATCGATTGTAAATAAACCTGTAGCAATTTTGGAGCGTAAATCTTTATCAGTTACAATGCCAACCGGTAAGCGATCTTCGTGAATAATAATACTTCCTATTTTTCGGCTCGACATTGTTTGAGCTACATATTTAACAATGTCGGTAGCTGAAGCTGTTATAGGGTTTTTAGTATATTGAATAGGTTGGTAATACTGTATCTCATTTTTTTGTTCATCATAAATCACATTTTCGGAAATTAGTTTTCCTTTGTGATTTTTATCCATAGGATTTCGGGTATTGGAAGCAAAACTTTGTAAAAGAAAGTCTAATGCTCCTGAATTTTGCATGGCAATAGGCCTGAATACTTCAATAGGAATAGCATATACAATACTTTCTTCGCGTGCTTTAGCAGTCATTAAGTAATTGTCTTTAGCAAAAAAAGGACGCAATCCTAAAATATCACCTTCATCACATTTATCGATCAATACATCATCAGTATCTGAACTAACTGATAATCCTACAGCTCCCGAAGCTACGACATAAAAGCTATCGTGTATGGCATCATTTACATGAAAAAGTACTTGATTTTTCTCCAAATATAATACCGAACAGCTTTCTGCCACTTTCAATAGATGGGTATAGCCGATTTCCGAAAAAGGATGAAATTGTTTTAAAAAATCAGCAATTCTTTCAGCAATTGGGTTTTTCATAAAAAATGATTTGTATAAAAATACTATTTTTTATATAATTTACAAATTATAAAACTGAGCCAAAGTAATTAAGGCAATAGCTAATAAGGTTGTTCCGATACCTAAATAATTTGCTTTACTGAATTTTTCTTTAAAGAAAATGATACCTATCAAGCTTCCCAGAACAATTACTCCGAAATTCATGGTGGCAAAAACAGTTGAAGGATTGGATGCTAAAGCTTTATGAGCTTTTAAATAAAATAGAATATTACTGAAATTAATAATTCCGATTCCTAAGCCAATCCAAGCATTTTTCCATTGAAAATGTTCTTTTTGGCGAACAACCTGAAACATTGAGATAAGTGTTGAAATAATTAAAGCTCCAGCAAATACTATAAATAGGGAAGTGGTGTATGGAATTTGCGTAAAAGTAGCCAATTGTTTAAAAAAGACATCAATAATCCCATAACCAAAGAAAACTAAAAGAGGAAAAATGCTATTTCGAGTAATAACTGAGTTTTTTGAACGGGTATAGAAAATTAGAAAAATAGACAAGAATCCGACTACTAAACCAACCGTTTTTAAAGGAATGATTTTTTCTTTGAAAACAAAAACGGAAATCAAGATCGGAATGCATAATGATAAGCGCTGTGCAATATCTGTTTTGGCAATCCCGATAGTTTTAACAGAAGCTGTCATAAAAATAAACACCACCGGAAGGAGTAAAGCCAAAATCAAAAAGTTTTTCCAAGGTAAAGAAACAGACGAAATTTCAGTAAAATCAGGTTGGAAAACCCAAAAACAGAAAATTAAAGCACTTACATAATTCCAATTGATAATTTGCTGAAAAGAAACTGAATATTGCTTTAAGATTTTAAAAAGTATTCCAACAGTTACGCTGCAAATAATACTGAAAATAAGATATAACATTCTTTTTAGTTTTGGGAGCGTAAAATAAATTAAAATTCACCGTATAATAAAAAAAGCTGTATAAAATTTATACAGCTCTGTTTTTGTTATCGGGGCAAAAAAGATGTTATGGATTAGTAGACCATAGTCCAACGTCTTTTACCAGTGCTCTTGGGTTTAGTTTCAAATGAGCTACCAGTAATTCAGCAAAATCTTCCGGTTGTAAGACACTTTCCGGATTACCATCCGTTAAGTTCAAATTAACAGACATTTCTGTAGCAATTGTACTTGGTGTCATCGTCATTACACGAATATTTGATTTACGAACTTCCTGCATTAAGGATTCTGAAAGTCCTATCAAACCGAATTTAGAAGCACTATAGGCACTGGTAACAGGAGCTCCTTTTAATCCTGCAGTAGAAGAAACATTTACAATATCACCTGATTTACGTTCTAACATTTGAGGTAAAACGGCTCTGATTACGTAGTAACTTCCTAATAAATTGATTTTTATGATGTTTTCCCATTCTGCAACTTCCAAATCCATGAATTTTCCGAATTTTCCAACACCGGCATTGTTCACTAAAATATCAATCGGACCTAATTCTGATTGCAATTGGTTTACCGCAGCAACAACTGATCCATAATTAGAAATATCAGCAGTAGCAACAGCTACTTTTATAGTATTGTTTACTTTTTTTGCTTCTGCCGCAACCGCTTCCAAGTCGGATAAAGTTCTGGAAATAAGTGCCAGATTAACACCTTCTGCCGCTAAAGCTAATGCAACTGCTTTTCCTAAGCCTTTGCCGCCACCTGTAATTAAGGCATTTTTACCATTTAAATTTTGCATAGTTATAGATTAAGATTGTGAATCAAATTTTATATGCAAATTTGCATTAATTTTGAATATTTTAGTACTAATTGGACTTTGAATACAAATAAGTTCCATAATATTGAATAAATGATACAATCTATTAAAAGAGTTTTTGATATTCTCGAGTATATAGCTTCCAACGGAAATTTAGTTCGTCTAAATGATATTGCTACTGCATTGGATTTAAAAAAGACAACGGTTCATAATTTTCTAAACTCTTTAAAAGAATTAGGTTATATTGAACAAGACGAATTATCTCCGCGTTATCGGGTTACACCTAAATTACAGTATTTGGTTGCGCCTAATACAGACCACAACAGTTTAAAAGCTAAAATGCGGCCGATTTTAGAAAAAATTACGCAATCTACCAATGAAACTGCTTATTTGTCAGTGCAAATGGGAATGTATTTCAGACATGAGCTAATCAGTGAGCCGAATAGTGCAATCCGTATTTCACTGGAATTGAATAAAGATTTCCAAATGATGCGAACTGCTATAGGCAAAATATTCATGGCAAATTCTCCGCATCTCCGGAATGTTTTATTGAGCAAGTTAGAACCATCGGAACGAAAAAAATTAGAGAACGAACTGGAAGCGGTTGCTCAAAATGACTTTGCGTATGATTTTGAAGAAAATGAAAAAGATATGCACTGTATTGCAATTCCTTTACGAGAAAACAACCGAATCATTGGAGTAGTAGGGGTTTCCGGTCCGGCATTCCGTTTTCAAAAAGCAGCAATGGATAAGGCTATTGAATTAATTAGGGAGCTTTTGAAAATTAAATAATAGCATAAGACCTATTTATTGTGTCCCCATCTTTTAAGGAATTAATCTATATTTGTTTTAATTTATTAGTTATAAAACAAATCTAAAAATTAATATCTTTTATGATCTGTAAGGTTTTTAATTTAAAAATATTACTCTTTTTTCTATTAATTTCATCAATCTTAGGTTGTAATTCTAAGAGATTTTATTTTCCCAGTAGGTTAAAAAAAATTGAAAATTTAGAAGTTAATAACTTGATTACGGCAAAATTTAAACTTAGATATCTTTATAGTGACGATAAGAAAGATATTAAAGTGGATTCAATACTAATATTTAAAAAAAACGGAGTATTGTCTAATGGAAATAAAAAAATTGGTAATTGGGATTTAAAAAGAAATATTTATTTTGATAAAATGAATCTGAAATGTTATATAAGTTATTTAGGTAAAAATGGTTTTACAATAACTTCTATGTATAAAACAAAAAAAGATTCTTTAATAAAAACGATTATTTTCAAGTTCTTTAATACTGGTATTAAATTTAGAAAAACTGAAGAAGACGAATTAGATTTTTAATATAGATATTATAAAAATAGAGAACTGGAAAATGGGAATTATTTGTGAACTATATAGAATGTCTGATGCTGATATTGAAGAATTGACAAGAGTAGATCCAGGGATTGCAGAAAAATTTATTAATGATAACTATGGAAATGTCTATGGAAAATTTCATAAACAAAATGACACTGTTTTTTCCTTAGATAAAGGTTGGGATGTAACTAAATTTTTACTTAAGAAAGCAGATTTTTCGGCTGACAAAATCCTTAATGAACTAGATAAAAAATATATTAATTCAAGTAATGTAAAACGAATGAATAATGTTATAAAGCAACTTAAAATAGAGAATTTATTAGATTTATGTGATCCAATTGAGTTGATTAAAAATAATGTTTATAGAGCAGAAATAGGAAAAAACAAAGAAAACATTGAATATCATTTAAATATTTACAAATCAGGGTTTAATAGGGCGTCTGAGATGAATGATGGAATTGTAATCAATTTTGACTGATAATATTATACTAATAAAAAAATTCATCAAAAAAAAGCACATGAAAACATACATTTCAATACTAAGAGGAATTAATGTAAGCGGAAAAAACATTATCAAGATGGACGCTTTAAAAAAACTATATCAAGATTTAGATTTTAAAAATGTCTCAACTTATGTTCAAAGCGGAAATGTTGTTTTTTCTTCTAAGCTAAATGATCCTAAAAAAATAGAACGTCTTTTAACGTCACAAATAGAGCAAGAATTTGGTTTGGTCGTTCCGGTAATTGTAATGACAATACAGGAATTAAAAGATTATATTCAAAATAATCCTTTCCAAAACGATAAGGACGAAACATTTATACATTTTACATTTTTGGCCAATCAACCGGATAATTATAAAAAAGAAAACATCAATAATAAAAAGGCAGAAAACGAAGAAATAGTTATTAAAGAAAAAGTAGTTTATTTATATTGTCCAAATGGTTACGGAAGAACTAAATTAACAAACACACTTTTAGAAAATACTTTAAAAGTAACAGCAACTACCAGAAATTTTAAAACAACTAACAAACTTTTAGATATAGCAGAGCAAATAAAATAAGAGACATATATAAAATTTGAAAGTATTGAATACCTAATATAATGAATAGTGAACAGACAAAGCTTTTATAGAGTATTAGATAATTTCTATTTTACATAAGATATATTATAAGTCAAAAATAATACAATAAAAAATAAGCAAAGCATTGCAATAATCTTATTTTAATTTTAGCTTTGTAGCCCTTATTATAAACTCATACCATGGAAAATAAATACGCACAAAAATTAATTGAGAAAATTCAAAAAGATCTTTTACAAGATAAATTTAATGTAGACACTATTGTTGAAGATTTGAAAAAAATTCGCGAATATTCTCTGGAAGAACAAAATCCGGTTGTTACAAAAGCTTTGCGTTTAGCATACGAACATTTAGAAGCAAATAATGCGTTTATGATTAGTATTCCTGACGATGATCCGTTTGAAGCTACAGAAGCTCAGGATGATAATTTTTCAAATGAGAATGATTTAGAAAGTTTTGAATATTTTCTTTCACTTTTAGCAGATTTATCAAAGAAAAATAACTTGTTAGACTTAAGAGCTTATAATGCAGCGTTTTTAGCTTTCTGATTTCTTAACATCTTGTTTTATTTTACATAATATAATCGGTCAAATGACCGATTTTTTTATACATTTTTTAACGTGATTTTTATATTTAGTTGCTAAATTTGCAATCATTTGAAATAAATCATGCAAAAACCACAGAAAAAATCAAGAGCTCAACTGTTACATCAGTATTATAAGTATACTGGTTTTTACGCTTTTATATGGGATAATACTAAAAAAGCCATCATGCCACTATTGGTTATTATCGGCATTTTATTGTTTATCAATTACCGTGTGATGAGCATTTCTGATATGTTATTGTATGTAACCCAAAATTTTAGCAAAACCTTTATTTTTTCCTTATTCTTTGCTTCTGAAAGCTTTTTAGGATTATTACCTCCGGATATTTTCATCGCCTGGACAAAAACAACAGAACACCCACTACTCTATTTGTCTTTTTTAGCTGTTTTGTCCTATTTAGGAGGCGTAATTTCTTATTACTACGGAAGAACGTTGCTTTTAATTCCTAAAATTAACGATTATTTAGAAGGAAGAATGTCTAAACACATCCGTAATATGCAAAAATGGGGTGGTTTCTTAATTGCTGTCGGAGCTTTATTGCCTCTGCCTTTTGCGATGGCTTGCTTGGCTGCCGGTATGATTAAATTTCCTCAAAGACAATTTTATGCTTTTGCTGCATTACGTGTACTACGCTTTGTAATTTATGGATTTGCTATATATTCCGCTTTATCATGATCAAATTATTTAAAATTGTTGCCTTTTTAGAAGGAATTTCGTTACTTGTATTGTTTTCAAACATGTTAGTTGTAAAACCAATGAACCTCGACTTGTATAAAAATCTATTATTTCCGATAGGAATGACACACGGTTTATTATTTTTAGCTTACATAGCATTGGCTACCATGTTTAAAATAGAACAAAACTGGGATTTTAAAAAGTACTTTATCATTTGTATAGCATCTGTTTTGCCTTTTGGTACTTTTTATATCGAAAAACGATATTTAGCGGAATTATAGAACATGAAAATATTCAATTGGACTGAAAATTTATTACACGACATAGGCGTTAACCAATCCATCAGTGTTTATCTAAGTTTAGTGATAAACATTATATTACTCATTGTAATTGCTTATGTATTAGATTTTATTTTCAAAAAAATCCTTATTATTTGTCTGGCAATTGTTGCTGCACGAACTAAATCTTCTTTTGATGATTTTTTAGTAGCCAATAAAACGGCAAAGTACATTGCACATTTGGTTCCTTTATTATTCATTTACAAGACTGTTCCGGTAATTTTAAACGATTTTACATCTTGGGAGAATTTTTTTGAAAAAGGCGTTAAAATTTACATTATACTATTAACACTCTGGATTATCCGAAGTGTATTCAATGCGCTAAAAGATTTCTTAAAAGAAAAACCTCGCTTCAGTGATAAACCTATTGACAGTTATATTCAGGTAGTAATGATCTTATTGTGGACATTCGGAATCGTTTCTTTTCTGTCTATTTTATTTGAGATCAGTAAAACTGCTTTCTTAACTACATTCGGTTCTATTTCGGCAATTATTATTTTAATGTTCCGTGATACTATTTTAGGTTTTGTAGCTAGTATTTCAGTTTCGGCTAATGATATGGTGCGTATCGGCGATTGGATTACAATGGAGAAATTCGGAGCTGATGGTGATGTTATCGAAATCAATTTAGCAACGGTAAAAGTTCGTAATTTCGATAATACTACAACTACTATTCCAACCTATAGTTTAATTTCAGATAGTTTCCGTAACTGGCGCGGAATGACCAATTCTGATGGTCGTCGAATTAAACGCCAAGTATTGATAAAACCAAGTACTGTTCGTTTTGTCAAAGCAAACGAATTGGATTATTTTAAAAAGATACAACATTTAGCCTCTTATATCGAGCATCGTCAATCGGATATTGATAAGTACAATACTAATAACGATATTGATAAATCATTGATTGTTAACGGAAGAAATTTGACTAATTTAGGATTGTTTCGTAAATATGTGAACCAATACATTTTGCAACATCCGGGAATTAACAAAGATATGCTTATCATGGTGCGTTACCTGCAAATTACCGAACGCGGTATTCCGCTGGAAGTATATTGTTTTTCTAAAGATAAAACATGGGTAAATTACGAACACATAATGGCTGATCTGTTTGATCATATTATAGCTTCTGTGCGCTATTTCGGATTGGAAATTCTGGAAATCAGCAATGCAGAGATAACTTCAAATGAAAATGGCAATTAACCCTTGCCATTTTCATCTTTTTCCAATCGGTCTTTAACGTATTCTATCTTTGTTTTTCCGTGCGGTGCCGGTTTTCCGTCCGGTCCTAAATTGACCATAATGATATTATCTATAGTAATGATCGTTTCGCGTGTCATTTTATTACGAACTTCACTTTTTAAAACTAAAGAAGTCCTACCGAATTTAACCACTTCAATACCTATTTCAACAATATCACCCTGATTGGCCGAACTCATAAAGTTAATTTCACTCATATACTTCGTTACCACTTTTGAGTTTTCCAGCTGAATAATAGAATACAATGCAGCTTCTTCATCTATCCAGGCTAATAATGTTCCTCCGAATAATGTTCCGTTAGCATTCAAATCTTCCGGTTTAACCCATTTTCTGGTATGAAATCTCATAATTCTGTAGTTTTAAAATTCAATGTAAAAGTACTAAATCACTTCCAATTCTAACGAATGATTTTGGGTTTAAATAAGCTAAAAATTCAGACTGTTTTTTATAAGATTCATAAAGTAATTAACAATTGATTCTTAATAACTTATCCTACTTTACCGAAAATCAGGTTTTTTGATTTTGTAAATTTAAGTATCTAAAAAAGAAAAAAGATGAAAACGAAAGATGAAGCCATTTTAGAGATCCGAGGTGAATCTATTGGCTTAGTGACCGAAAGCTCGAGTTCTGAAGAGCGCTTTCAAAATCAAACTCTTCGTCCTATTTTAAAATTTCAAAACGATTTGTTCCTGGAAGTATTTAAGAACTACGCTACGAAACAAAAAGGAGTCTTTTTTACCTTAACTCCCGAAAAGAAGATGAATTACATTGAAAATGCCATTCAGCGCGATATCAAGTTTAGAAATTCACTGAAAGGAATTATCATTGGCATGTTTACGATTACAGAATACAAGGAATACATTCAAAATTCGTCAAATATTAATAAACGAATGATGAATTTGTTAATTGAACGCTTGAAAAACCAAGTACAATTATTAGAAGATTAATACAAACTTTCGCCGTTAAGATTGGTCGTTAACACATTACTCATGTAATCAAAAAACGGACGCATAGCGGCGAAAGTTTTCAATATTTCTTGTGGAAAATCAGCTTGTAAAACCTGTTTGTTGGTAAATTTACGAACCAATAAATATTGTTTTTTTCGGATCAAATCGATATCCGGATGGTTTTTGTCAAAACCTTTGGGAGCAGTTTTCAATTCGTCACCTGTTAATGTTCCAAACGTTTCAATAATTTGAGGCTGTTGTAAAATGGAGCGTAATTCTTCCGCATCTAATTCCATTTCTTTGCGAATGCGCTGTAAATCTTCAGCATTGGGTTCCCAAAATCCACCGGCTATAAAACTTTCGTTGTTTTCAATGTGCAAATACATTCCGCCACGCAATAAAGGTTTAGTTCTTGAAAATGAAACGCTAAAATGAGTTTTATAAGGCGCTTTGTTTTTGGAAAAGCGAACATCGCGATAAATTCTAAAAACATGTACTTTTTCAATACTGTCTTGTTTGCCTAGTTCTGCTCCTATTTGCTGGAAGAATACTTTAGCATTTTGAAACTCCTGATCGAATTCTTTTTTATGTTCAGCAAACCATTCACGGTTATTGTTGGCTTGTAACTCGTTTAAAAAATCAAAGGTTTTTTGACGGATCATTTTTATTTTTAAAGGTACAAAAGTTCAAAATAAAAGTAATTAATCTTTTTTATAAATTTTTCTAGTTTTTCTAGAGAAAAAAAGCAAATCATTACTTCTCCCTTTCTTTTAAAACCTTAACCACATCGTTAAGTTTATAATTTTTGGCTTGCAACAAAATCAAATAGTGAAACAACAAATCGGCACTTTCGTTTAAAAATAAATCGTCGTTGCTGTCTTTGGCTTCAATAACTACTTCAACAGCTTCCTCTCCTACTTTCTGAGCAATTTTGTTGATTCCTTTTCGGAATAAAGAAGTGACATAACTATTGGTTTCAGCATTACTTTCAGCTAATTCCTTGCGATTAGTAATGGTTTTTTCTAAATGAGTTAAAAATCCATATTCTTGATTGTTAGCTTGTTGCCAACACGTATCTAAACCTGTATGACAAGTTGGTCCCAATGGTTTTACTTGTACCAAAAGCGTATCTTGATCGCAATCTTCAGCAATAGAAATCAGTTGTAAAAAGTTACCGCTTTCTTCGCCTTTGGTCCACAATCGGTTTTTACTTCGGCTAAAAAAAGTTACTTTTTGAGTAGCTAATGTTTGTGCCAAAGCTTCTTCGTTCATGTAACCCAACATCAGTACGTTTTTAGTTTCTGCATCTTGAATGACAGCCGGAAGTAAGCCATCGCTATTTTTTGAAAAATTTGGTTTCATATTTTTAAATCTATCATTAACGAGTTAAAATAATTTGTATGATTGTCACTTTGAGGGAAATCGAGAAGTTTTAAACCTTTCGAATCACAATATTTTGATCGGCTAAATACTGTTTCAATTCCGGAATTGGGATTTCGTTAAAGTGAAAAACGCTAGCAGCCAAAGCAGCATCGGCTTTTCCTTGAATAAACGCATCGGCAAAATGTTCTTTGGCTCCTGCTCCACCCGAAGCGATTATCGGGATATTGACCCAAGAAGACAACTGGGCTAAAGCTTCGTTTGCAAAACCATTTTTGGTTCCGTCGTGATCCATAGAAGTAAACAGAATTTCTCCGGCGCCCAAATTTTCAACGGTTTTTGCCCAATCAAACAAATCGATTGTAGTAGCTTGTTTACCGCCAACCAAATGTACTATCCATTGGTTTTCAATTTGTTTCGCATCGATGGCAACCACAACACATTGACTTCCAAATTCTTTAGCCAATTCTTCTACTAATTTCGGATTTTTAACGGCAGCCGAATTGATAGAAATTTTATCAGCGCCATTTTGCAACAATACCGAAACATCAGCAACAGAAGCAATTCCGCCGCCCACAGTAAACGGAATATTCACGGTTTTGGCCACATTTCGAACCAAATCGACTAAAGTTCTACGGCGTTCTTCTGTAGCCGAAATATCTAAAAAAACCAATTCGTCAGCGCCGGTTTCGGCATATTTTTGTGCCAATTCCACCGGATCGCCCGCATCGCGTAAAGCAAGGAAATTGACTCCTTTTACGGTGCGTCCGTTTTTAATATCTAAACAAGGTATAATTCGTTTGGTTAGCATAATTTTCTTTATTTGTGACCCATGATAAACTGTTCCAATTGTTTTAAACTGATTTTTCCTTCGTAAATCGCCTTTCCGATAATTGTTCCGTCGCAACCTAATTCGGCTAGTTGATACAACTCTTTTTCGTTCGAAATTCCGCCCGAAGCAATGAGTTTTAAATTTTCGTTAGCCGAATTGCATTTGGTTAAAATCTTTTGGTACAAATCAAAATTCGGACCTTCAAGCATTCCATCTTTAGAAATATCAGTGCAAATTACATACTGAATGCCTTTGGTTTGATATTTGGCGATAAAAGGCAATAAATCTTCGGTGGATTCTTCTTGCCAACCCGATACGGCAATTTTTTCATTCTTAGCATCAGCACCTAAAATAATGGCTTCCGAACCGTATTTTGTAATCCATTGTTCAAACACTTCCGGATTTTTAACGGCAATGCTTCCGCCAGTAACTTGCTGTGCGCCACAATCGAAAGCAATTTTTAAATCATCATCCGATTTTAAGCCACCACCAAAATCAATTTTGAGTTGGGTTTTAGTGGCCAAGGTTTCCAAGGTTTTATAATTGATGATTCGGCTCGATTTGGCTCCGTCTAAATCCACCACGTGCAAATAGTCAATTCCGGCATCTTCATAGGCTTTGGCTACTTCTAACGGATTTTCGTTATACGTTTTTTGTGTGCTGTAATCGCCTTTAGTCAAACGAACGCATTTTCCGTCAATAATATCAATGGCAGGTATAATTCTCATGTTTTTAACTATCTAAAAAGTTTTTTAAAATTTGTTCTCCGGCTGTTCCGCTTTTTTCAGGATGAAATTGAACACCGTAAAAATTGTCTTTTTGAATCGCCGAAGCATAATCAATTCCGTAATTAGTTTGTGCAATACTAAACGGATTTTCAGGAACATAATAGCTGTGAACCAAATACATATATTCGTTTTCTGAAATATTTTGGAACAAATCAGACTTTAAATTTGCAATAGTATTCCAACCCATTTGTGGTACTTTGACGCTATTGCTGAATTTTTTCACATCCAAATCAAAAATGCCTAAAGCATTGGTATTTCCTTCTTCCGAGTAGCGACACAACAATTGCATACCCAAGCAAATTCCTAAAACCGGCTGCTTCAAAAGGGGAATCACTTGGTCTAAACCAGTACTTTTTAACTTTTGCATGGCACTACTCGCCTCGCCTACACCTGGAAAAATCACTTTATCAGCTTGTTGTATTATTGTAACGTCATTGGTAACAATTCCTTGAAAACCCAAGCGTTCCAAAGCAAACAAAACACTTTGCACATTGCCTGCTCCGTAATCTATAAGTGCTATTTTTTGAGTTGTATTCATTATAAAAGACCTTTAGTGGACGGTAAAATCATTTTATCGGGATCGCGTTTTACGGCTACTTTTATCGCTTTGGCAAATGCCTTAAAAATAGCTTCAATTTTGTGATGTTCATTTGTTCCTTCTGCTTTGATGTTTAGATTGGCTTTGGCACCATCGGTAAACGATTTGAAAAAGTGAAAGAACATTTCCGTTGGCATTTTTCCTATCAATTCGCGCTTGAAATCGGCTTCCCAAACCAACCAGTTTCTTCCGCCAAAATCAATAGCCACTTGTGCTAAACAATCGTCCATAGGCAAACAAAATCCGTAGCGTTCAATGCCTAATTTATTGCCCAAAGCTTTCGAAAAAACTTCGCCTAGCGCAATAGCTGTATCTTCAATGGTATGGTGTTCATCAACTTCCAGGTCTCCTTTTACTGAAATTTCCAAATCCATTTGACCGTGACGTGCAATTTGATCTAACATGTGGTCGAAAAAGGCAATTCCTGTATCGATTTTACTTTTTCCGGTTCCGTCTAAATTTAGCGTGATGGCGATATCTGTTTCATTGGTTTTACGAACAATACTAGCGCTTCTGCTTTCTAACTTTAAAAACTCGTAAATGTTTTTCCAAGATTGTGTTTTTAACGCAATAAACGCTTCTAAATCCTGAACTGAAGACGAAAGTTCTGTTTGTCCCAAAGTTTCTTCATTTGCAATAAAAATAGCTTTAGCGTTCAAATTTTTAGCCAATTCCACATCGGTAATGCGATCGCCAATGACAAAAGAGTTTGACAAATCGTATTTTTCGGCATTTAAATATTCGGTTAACATTCCGATTTGTGGCTTGCGTGTTGGTTTATTTTCGTGCGGAAAACTGTTATCGATGTGAACTTTACTAAACGTAACTTTTTCGTTTTCAAAACATTCGATAATAAAATTTTGAACCGGCCAAAAGTTTTCTTCGGGGTGACTTTCAGTTCCCAAGCCGTCTTGGTTGGTTACCATCACCAATTCGTAATCCAATTCTTTGGCAATTTTCCCTAAATAAAAGAATACTTCCGGATAGAATTTTAGTTTTTCAAAACGATCCACTTGATAATCGGATGGTTCTAAAACCAAAGTTCCGTCTCTATCGATAAATAATACTTTTTGTGCCATTTATAAGTTCATTAGGGTTTCTAAAACGATTTTATTTTCTTCGGGTGTACCAATGGAAATTCGCAAACAATTCTCGCAAAGTGGTTGGTTACTTCTATCGCGAACAACAATGTTTTTGGTTACTAATTCTTGGTATCTTTTTTTAGCATCATCTACTTTTATCAGAATGAAATTAGCATCACTTGGGTAGATTTCTTTTACAAATTCAAATTTAAGTAATTGTTGAGTTAATTTACTTTTTTCTTCTGTAAATAAAGTGTTTATGTTTTTCAATACATCTTTATTTTGTAAAACAGTAATTGCTTTTTCTTGTGATAATGTATTAATATTATACGGCGGTTTTATTTTGTTTAAGACTTGAATGATTTCTTCAGAAGCATATAAAAGACCAACACGCAATCCGGCTAAACCATAAGCTTTTGAAAGCGTTTGTGAAATGATTAAATTAGGATATTCGTTTAGTTTTTGTAACCAACTTTCTTTTTGAGCAAAATCAATGTAAGCTTCGTCTAAAACGACTAATCCATCAAAATTATCCAATAAAAAAGTAATATTTTCATCGGTAAAACAATTACCTGTTGGGTTATTTGGCGAACACAAAAAGATGATTTTGGTATTGTTGTCAACGGTTTCTAAAATCTGTTGTGTGTTAGGCTGAAAATCATTGGTCAACAAAACTTCTCTATTTTCAATAGCATTTAAATTGGCTAAAACACTGTACATTCCGTAGGTTGGCGGCAAAGTGATAACATTGTCAGAATTGGGTTCGCAAAACGCGCGAAAGACTAAATCCAAAACTTCATCACTTCCGTTTCCAATTAAAATTTGTGATGTTTTTACGTTTTTTTGCTTCGCCAAAAGCTCTTTCAACTTCTTTTGTTGCGGATCCGGATACCGATTTAAGCCTGTATTAAACGGATTTTCGTTGGCATCCAAAAAAATCATTTCGCGTTCAAAATCCTGAAATTCATCACGTGCCGACGAATACGGTTTCATGGCTTTGATATTGGAACGAATAAACGAATCGATATTAAATGTTTTCATTTTCAAGTGTTTTTAAACGAATAGTAACTGCATTTTTGTGCGCTTGTAAACCTTCGGCTTCTGCCATGATTTCAATAGTATTTCCAATGGTTTGTAAACCTTTTGGAGTGATTTTTTGAAAAGTGATTGCTTTCAAGAAACTATCTAAATTGACACCACTGTAATTTCTAGCATAGCCATTGGTTGGTAAAGTGTGATTAGTTCCCGAAGCATAATCGCCGGCACTTTCGGGCGTGTAAGAACCTACAAAAACGGAACCTGCATTTTGAATACCATTGGTATAAAAATCTTCGTTTTGTGTTGCGATAATAAAGTGTTCTGGAGCGTATTCGTTGATAAAATCCAAAGCTTTTTGTTCTGAATCGAAATAGATTAAACGCGATTGCGCAATAGCTTGTTCGGCAATAGTTTTGCGTGGTAAAACAGCCAATTGTTTTTCAATTTCTGCCTCGGTTTGTTTAAGAATCTCTTGCGAAGTAGTAACCAAAATCACTTGGCTATCCGCACCGTGTTCGGCTTGACTTAACAAATCAGAAGCGATAAATGCAGGATTTGACGTTTCATCAGCTACTACTAAAAGTTCAGAAGGTCCCGCTGGCATATCGATAGCAACTCCGTATTGCGTAGCTACTTGTTTGGCAACTGTTACAAATTGGTTTCCCGGACCAAAAATTTTGTACACTTTAGGCACAGATTCTGTTCCAAAAGTCATAGCAGCAATAGCTTGAATACCACCAATTTTTAAGATTTGAGTAATACCACACAACTGGGCTGCAAACAAAATTGCCGGATTGATTTTTCCTTCTTTGTTAGGCGGCGTACATAAAATAATTTCTTGACAACCTGCTAATTTTGCGGGAACGGCCAACATTAAAACGGTTGAAAACAAAGGTGCAGAACCTCCGGGAATGTATAAACCTACTTTTGAAATGGGCTTTTTCTCTTGCCAACAATTGATTCCGGGTAGCGTTTCTATAGTAACTTTGACTGTTTTTTGAGCCGCGTGAAAACGTTCTATATTCTTTTTAGCGGTTTGAATCGCTTCTTTGAGTTCGTTGGAAAGTTTTTGTTCAGCTTCTGTTACTTCTTGTTGCGTTACTTGATTGTTTTTTAACGTAATTCCGTCAAAAATAGACGTATATTTTGCTACTGCTTTGTCTCCTTTTTGCTGAATTTCTTTAAAAATGGCGCTAACAGTGAGTTCGATATCTTGAAACGACTGCGTTGGTCTTTGTGTCAATTCGTTCCAAATATTTTGTTCTGGGTTTAAAATAGTATTCATGGATTGTGTTGTTTTTGAATTAAAGAACCATTTTTTCTATTGGGCAAACCAAAATTCCCTCGGCACCTGCTTCTTTTAGTTGGTCAATGACTTCCCAAAAAGTATCTTCATTGATTACCGAGTGCAGGCTACTCCAACCTTCTTCCGCCAAAGGCATAATTGTTGGGCTTTTTAAAACCGGTAAAATGGAACTTACTGCTTGAATTTTATCATTAGGAACATTCATTAAAATGTATTTTGATTTTCTGGCTTTTAGAACCGATTGAATACGGAATTGCAGTTTTTGCAGTAGTTTTCGTTTTTCAGCATCAATTTTAGGTGAAACCGCTAAAACCGCTTCACTTTTTAGAATGACTTCAACTTCTTTTAAATTGTTTTTGAATAACGTACTTCCAGTAGAAACAATATCGACAATAGCGTCAGAAAGACCAATATTTGGTGCAATTTCAACCGAACCTGAAATTTGGTGGATTTCGACTTCGATATCATTTCCATTAAAAAAACGTTGCACGGTATTAGGATAAGAAGTGGCAATTTTTTTGCCTTGTAAGCTTTTCAATCCGTTGTAATCGAAAGTTTTGGGAACAGCGACCGAAACTTTACATTTTGAAAAACCCAATCGTTCGACAATTTCAAGGTCGTTTCCTTTTTCAATTAATAGATTATCGCCCACAATGGCAATATCAGCCACACCGTCCGCTACATACTGGGGAATATCGGAGTTTCGGAGAAATAAGATTTCCAAAGGAAAATTTGAAGCCGTAGCTTTGAGTTGGTCATTTCCGTTTTCAATAGAAATTCCACAGTCTTTAAGGATTTTTAAGCTATCCTCGTTTAATCTTCCTGATTTTTGAATGGCAATTTTTAAGGTGTTCATTTTACTTTTTTCTTAAAATGAGTACACCGAGAGAGTATAAAAAAAGAAACCCGCTTGATGTACTCAAACGGGTTATTATTTTATGAGATTATTACATACCAATCATCATTACCTCGCTTGAGCGTGTAAAAAATGATGATGATGTAATTGATTTAAAAACATTTTTTGTTCTATTTTGTTTGACAAATGTACAACAGTTTTTGAATTGAGCAATACTATTTTCAAAAAAATAACATTATCCGGCTACAGAAACACCAATTAAAGCACCAATTCCGTAGGTTACAGCTGCTGCGGCTAAACCAAAAATAATTTGTCTAAAACCTGAAAACCAAATTGATCTTCCGGTAAAAAGCGTAATCGATGCACCAATAACAAACAATCCTACTACTCCACTGGCAATGCTGAGCATAATTGCTTTGAATCCGTCTAAAAAGATAAAAGGATACAACGGAATGATGGCTCCAATAGAAAATAAGAAGAAAGACGTTATAGCTGCTTCCCAAGCTGAACCACCCATTTCTTCTTTATTAATGCCTAATTCCTCAGAAATTAACGTATCAAGAGCCGTTTCTTTATTTTCAAAAAGCTTATCGGCTAATTTTTGAGCTTCTTCTTTGCTCATTCCTTTGGCTTGGTAAAGTAAAATTACTTCGTGTTTTTCTTCTTCGGGCGACGCTTCTAATTCTTCTGTTTCCAATTCAATTTGACGTTGATTTAATTCGCGTGAACTTTGTACAGAAAGCCATTCGCCTAAAGCCATAGAAATCGAACCTGCCAATAATCCGGCTGTTCCGGTGAGTAAAATAGTGCTATTCGAAACGGCCGCTCCGGCAACTCCCATAACCAAACTCATATTGGAAACCAAACCGTCATTGGCTCCTAAAACGGCAGCTCTTAATGCATTTCCCCCAACCGATTTATGTCGGCTTTCAAATTTGGATAAAAAGCCACCATCAATATTAAGTTTTTGATTATCGCTGACAGCTTCAATGATCTTTAAGTGATTGTGCTCAAAACCATCTAAAGGGACACCATCGGCATTTTTTTGCTGAATCGTTTTGGAAGCATAATTTTTTTCAATATTGGATAAATTGTTCAATATGGAACTGTAACCAAAAACTTTGCCTAATTTCAATTGTAATTTTGCTTTGCCAGAAGGCGGAATCATTTTGAAATTAGGATCAATCGCATTGATTTTCTTCAAAATAGCATTAGCATGACCTTTTTCAATGTCGGATAAACTGGTTAAAACAGCTTTTAAATTTTTATCTTCCTGTAATTGTGCAATGGAATAATAGAGAAAGCTTGTATCTACTTCCATTTGCAATTGTGCTTTTAGTTTTTTGATTTCGGTCATACAAAATTTGCATTAGTTAATATCAAAAGCTCCTTTTGTCAAAATTTTAGCATTAGCAGGCAAATTACTTTCCGGTAAAATTTGAGTAAACGTATCCGTTTGTTCGCCTGTTTTAACTAGAACTTTTTTGAAGGTATAGCTTCCGTTTTGATCTTTATCTAATAAAAATACAAAATTTTTGTTATTTTCTGACAAAATAGCTTCTGTTGGAATTCCTAAACCTTTGATACTTTCGGTTTCAATTTTAGCTTCGACAAACATTCCGGTCAATAAACGTTGTTTGATGTTATCATCTAAATGCCCGTGAACCATGATAGTTCTGTCTTTATTTTCTATAGATTTACCTACTAAAACTACTTCGGCATTGAACTTTTCATTTGAAGCTTGCGGAACGGTAAATACAATATTTTGTTTTTCTTTAATTTTCAAAATGTCTTTTTCAAAAACATTTAATTCTACGTGTAAGTGTTCAATATCAACGATTTCTAAAATAATATCAGAAGGCGACATGAACATCCCTACATTAGCGTTCATTTGAGTTACATCACCCGAAATTGGCGCATAAAGCGTAATCACTGAAGTTAAATTTCCTTTTTCGACTTGTGCCGGAGAAATGTTTAAAAGTTCTAATTTCTTTTTTAAACTTTGGTACATTCCAAAAGCTTTTTTATAATCACTTTCTGCTTTTAAATAGTTTTTTTGCGATGTAATTTTTTCATCGTATAAGGTTTTTTGTCTTTCGTATTCTGATTTTAAATAACCTATTTGCTCGGCAACTTCTACATAATCTTTTTGGAGATCAACAAAATCTGTATTCTCTAAAGTTAATAAGGCTTCTCCTTTTTTGACTTTATCCCCTACCAAAAGATTAGTGGTTTTTACATAACCTCCTAAAAAAGTAGTTACTTTAGCTTTATTTTGAGGCGGAACGTCAATAGTTCCGGTTGCTTGAACGGAAATATTAAAATCGTGTTCTATAGGCAAACCAAATTCCATGTTCATAGATTTGAATTGTTCGTGTGTTACAGAATAGCCACTTTCATTAGCAGATTCTGTTGCAGCCGCTGTTTCTTCTTTTTTACATGAAAATAAAACGAGGCTTAAAAGAATGATATAATTGATTTTTTTCATGGAATTAATAGTTAAGGTATTGTAAGTCGATTTTAGCATTATTGTATAATAAAACATTGTTTAGAAATTCTATTTCTATTTGTGTTGCATTGTCTAAGCTTTGAATATATTGGAAAAAGTCAATTTCACCATGTTTATAGCTCATGTCGGCTACTTTTATGATTTCTGAAGCCAAATGTTTTCCGGTTTCGTTATAATAATCGATGGCTTCTTGATATTTCAATAATTCGCTTTGCTTTTGTTCAATGTAACGATTAATTTTTTCGGTTTCACTTTCTTTTTGTTGTTCCCAACTTTCCATTTCTAAGCGGGCTACTTTTTGTTTGGTTACATTTCCGTTAAAAAATAAAGGAATGGCCACTCCAACCTGAAAACCGTATAAAGATTGCGATAATCCTCTGTTTTTTCCCTGAAAATATTCGATACTTAAATCAGGGAACCAATTTTGTTTTTGAAAACTATTTTGCTGTTTCATATTAGCACTAACTGTAGAAAAATAGTTTTGATACAAAGCTTGTGAGGTAGAATCACTTACAATATAAGGCTGTAGTTCCGTGTTTTGAACGGCTACTAATGAATCAGATTGTAATAGTGTCTGTAATTGAGCATACGCTGTCTTTTTATCACTAGCCACTTGTTTTAGCTGGGTAGCAATTTGCTTATATTTGGCTTCTGCTGTAATTTTTTCTAAATAATTAGATTCTCCTAATTCGAATCGGCGTTTACTAGCTTTTGAAAAATTTTGATGTAAACTATCTAAAAATTGGTATAATTTTTCTTTGTGTTGGTAATATACAATTTGATTGTATACTTTTTCTAATCCTGATTTTAGTTTACTTTTTTGCAGTTCAAAAGAAGCTTTTTCCTTTTCGTAAGCTGTTTTTAATACTTTCTTTTGGGCAAAATAAACTGTCGGAAAAGAAAAAGTTTGATGTACTCCAAAAACTTTTAACGGTAAGTCATTAAGAGCTAGATTGTTTTGATCATAACTATAGTAAAAATTAGTTTTATCAAAAGCAAAAGCAGAACCGATATTTGCCTTTTGCTTGTCAACCTGAAGTTGACCTGCTTTGAGTTCTGTATTGTTCTCTAAAGCAATATTGAATAGCTCATTTAGTTCTTTTTTAGGCAATTCCTGAGCAGAAACTGAATAAGTTCCTGAAACTATCAACAATAGAATGGTTGCAATTCCTTTGTTAATTTTAGGAGCCTTTACTTTACTATCTAAAATTTTATAGAGAACCGGTAACACAAGCATTGTTAATAAAGTTGCAGTAAATAATCCTCCGATTACAACAGTTGCTAAAGGTCTTTGAACTTCTGCTCCGGATGATGCTGAAACCGCCATTGGAAGGAAACCTAATGCTGCAGCCGAAGCTGTTAACAATACCGGACGCAAACGGTCTGTTGTTCCTCTTAAAATCAATTCATCAATGTTGTCCATTCCACTATGTTTAAGTTCTTTAAAATGCTCAATTAAAACAATACCGTTAAGTACTGCAATACCAAATAAAGCAATAAATCCGATACCTGCTGAAATACTAAAAGGTAAATCTCTAATCCATAAGAAAAGAATTCCTCCTACGGCAGACAACGGAATTGCAGAAAATACCATCACTGCTTCTTTAATAGAATGGAACGCAAAATATAGCATAATAAAAATTAAAAATAACGCAATTGGTACGGCTACCATTAAACGGGCTTTAGCACTTTGCAAGTTTTCAAATTGTCCTCCGTAGGTTATATAATAACCTGCCGGCAATTTTATTTGTGTATCTACAATTTTCTGAATATCGTCTACCACACTTTGTAAATCGCGGTTTCTGACATTAACTCCTACTACAATTCTACGATTGGTATTATCACGTGAAATTTTAGCCGGTCCTTCCGTATAACTAATGTCTGCTAGTTCACTTAACGGAATTTGGAAATTATTAGGTGTTGTAACAAATAAATTACGGAGATTTTCGATATCCTGACGTTTGGTTTGGTCTAAACGAACAACCATATCAAATCGTTTTTCGCCTTCAAAAACATTTCCAACTGCTTTTCCGGCAAAACCAAGTGCAATCATTTCATTTAAATCGGCAATATTTAAACCATATTGGGCAATTTTAGAACGATTGTATTTTACAGCCATTTGAGGTAATCCTTCTGTTTTTTCTAAAATAATATCTGATGCTCCTTCTACATTTTTAATGGCTTTTTCAATTTCTTTGGCTTTTTGGGCTAAAACATCTAAATCTTCTCCAAAAACTTTAATAGCCACATCTGAACGGGTTCCTGAAACTAATTCATTAAAACGCATTTCAATAGGTTGTGTAAACTCAACCTCTAAGTTTGGAATTTTCTTTTGGATAGCAATTTTAATTTTATCCGCGAGTTCATCCTTAGTTTCTGCCGAAACCCATTCTGATTTAGGCTTTAATTTTACAATAACATCGCTTTCCTCCATACTCATTGGATCGGTTGGTACTTCGGCGGCTCCTATCCTACTGACTACTTGTTCTACTTCCGGAAAGTTTTTTAATATAGTTTGTTCAATTTTTGTAGTGGTTTCAATTGTTTTACTCAGAGAAGTTCCTGTTTTTAAAACGGGCTGAATTACAAAATCTCCTTCATCTAATGTAGGAATAAATTCACCTCCCATTGTAGTGAAAACAATTATAGCAATTGCTAAAAGACCAACAGCTGAATACAATACTTTTTTGGTATTGCTCAATGCCCATTTTATAACCGGATAATACCATTTGTTTAGTTTTCGGATCAATCGGTTTGAAATTGATTTCGGATTTTCTTCTGTAGGTTTTAAAAAGATAGAAGAAATTACCGGAACATAGGTAAAACAAAACAACATGGCTCCAACAATAGCAAAACTAAAGGTCATAGCCATAGGTTTAAACATTTTTCCTTCTACTCCTGAAAGAGATAAAATCGGAATGAAAACGATTAAGATAATCAACTGTCCGAAAACAGCCGAATTCATCATGGTTGAAGCACTTTTTAAGGTAATATCGTCTATTTCCGCTTGACGGTTTTCTTTATCTATCGCTTTTAAATGTTGTGACTTACTCGAAATCTGGAACGCAATGAACTCAACGATAATTACAGCTCCATCGATGATAATACCAAAGTCAATTGCTCCTAAACTCATTAAGTTAGCATCTATTCCGAAAATGTTCATAAACGAAATAGCAAACAATAAACAAAGTGGAATTACAGAAGCTACTACTAAGCCCGAACGCCAGTTACCAAGTAACAGAACTACTACAAAAATAACGATCAAACATCCTAAAATAAGGTTTTCTGAAACTGTAAACGTAGTTTTAGCAACCAACTCGCTTCGTTCTAAAAAGCCATTGATGTAAATTCCTTTAGGCAAGTTTTTTTGGATTTCAGCTACTCTATTTTTTACATCTTGGATCACTTGTTTAGAATTGGCTCCTTTTAGCATCATCACTTGTCCCAATACTTTTTCGCCTTCTCCATTTCCGGTAATAGCACCAAAACGGTTAGCACTTCCATATTGTACCTTAGCTACATCTTTAATAAGAACAGGTGTTCCGTTATCGTTTTTAACAACTATTTGACTGATATCATCAAGAGAATTAACTTTACCTTCTCCTCTGATAAAATAACTTTGATTTACTTTTTCAATATAAGAACCACCGGCTACACTATTATTTTTTTCTAATGCAGTGAAAACTTCATTTACAGAAACATTCATTGCTTTTAGTTGTGAAGAGTTAATGGCTACTTCGTATTGTTTTAAATAACCTCCCCAAGTATTGATTTCAACAACACCTTTGATTCCTGATAATTGTCGTTTTACCACCCAATCCTGAATAGTTCTCAAATCGGTTACTGAATATTGGTCTTTATACTCAGGTTTTACTTCTAACGTATATTGATAAAGTTCTCCTAATCCTGTTGTAATAGGCCCCATTTGAGGTGTACCAAAACCATTTGGTATTTTTTCACTGGCTGATTTAATTTTTTCAGCGATCAATTGGCGCGGCAAATAGGTTCCGATATCATCGGAAAATACAATAGTTACTACAGAAAGTCCAAATTTAGAAACAGAACGAATTTCTTCTACTCCCGGTAAATTAGCCATTTCTAACTCAACAGGATAAGTAATGTATTGTTCAATATCCTGAGTTGATAAATTTTGCGAAGTCGTAATAACTTGCACCTGATTATTTGTAATATCAGGAACGGCTCCAATAGATATATTGAAAACCGAATAGATGCCAAACCCTACTATACCCAACGTGAATAGTATTATAATGAGCTTGTTCTTTAAACTAAAGGCAATAATCTTTTCCAAGGCTTTTAAAATTTTATTGTGTAAAACTAAGAAGAATGTATAAGATTTAACTTAAGATTACCTTAAAGTAAAATTAAGAAAAACTTAGTAAAACTGTAGTTCCCAGATTTTCTTTACTTGAGATAGAAATTGTAATGTTCAATAAATCACATAGGCGTTTCACTATTGATAATCCTATCCCTGTACCTTTTATTTCCGGGTGCAAAGTTGCATTGGAACGAAAAAATGAATTGTAGATCTTGTCTAAATCTTTTTTTGAAATTCCGATACCGTTATCTGTTATTTTACATTCTAATCCTTTTTCTGTCTGCAAGGCTTCAATAATCAATTTACCATCGGTATTTGAATATTTTAAAGCATTTGAAATCAAATTGTTAAATATAATTGAAATCAAATAATAATCAGAATGTAATGTGCAATTATCATCAACTTTAGTAACGATTGAGATATTTTTGCTTTTGATTTGTTGGGAAAATCTAGAAATAATATCTAAAAGCAAGGCATTAAGATGTATGGTATCGTTTTTAATATTTTGTTTTTGATTTTCAAACCGTGCTAACAATAACAATTGATCAATTAAAGTGTTCAAGCGATCCACTTCACTAATACAAAATGCTATTTTTTCATCATATTCTTCTTTTGTTCTGGGCTTTCTAATCAAAACTTCTAAAGTTCCTTTTATTATTGCTAACGGTGTTCGCAACTCATGTGAAGCATCAGAAGTGAATTGTTTTTCACGCTCAACAGCACTTTCAATTCGATCTAGTAATTGGTTGATTTGAAGTGATAATCGATATAATTCGTCTTTATTATTCGGCAATGGAATTCTATTGGATAAATTGTCTTTAGTAATAGAATTTGAGGTTTCAATAATAGCGCTAATGGGAGTTATACTTCTTCCGGCAAAAAAACGGGCGATGAAAAATAAAATTACTAAGATTAAAGGATAGGTTACTAAAAGTACGTTTTGTAAAATCACAACAAAATCGATATCGTCTAATGACATCGCTACAACCATATAACCGACAATTGCATTGTTGTCTATAATTTCTGTTTGGATTTGACGAATCTTTTTTCCGTTGATTTCCGAATCTATGAATTGATTATTCTTGCTTTTGTCATACAGTAATAAATCTTTGTCTTTTAAATTAGGTGATTTATCAATTAATTCTTTATTTGGGTCATAGAATTCTACAAAAACAGGATTAACATCAATAGAATTATGCTCTCTATCTCTCCATTGGTTAACTCTGATTAAATATGTTTGATTATTATCCAGCGTAACACTTTGCAGATGTTTTTGTTGTTCTTTAGTAATTTCATCATTAATATGAGAATTGATACCTAACTTAGAAACATGAAATAAAAAGAGAAAGACAATGCCTATTAATAAAGCTGTACTTACAATATAATAAAAAGCTATTCTATTTTTAAAAGAAAGTGAAAACATAGTGCGTTAATCATTAGCTATATAACCAACACCGCGAATAGTTTTTATCAGATCCTGGTCTTTTGATAAATTAAGTTTTTTACGAATAGCGTTCATAAATACATCAATAACTCCGGTATCGTATTCAAAATGAATATCCCAAACATCTTCTATTATCTTGTTACGAGTACAAACTTTACCTTTATTTTCAATTAAATAGGCTAAAAGTTCAAATTCTCTTTGGGTCAGCGATACTTCATTCTTTCCTACTAATACCTGGAATGTATTTTTATTCAGCGTTATATTGCCCAACTGCAAGATATTCTCTTCTTTTTGGCGAAAATGTATTTTAATACGTTCTAATAATTCTTCAAAACTGAAAGGTTTTTTAATATAATCGTTTGCTCCGGCTTTTAAACCTTCGATAGTTTCCTGAACAGTATCTTTGGCTGTTAGAAATAGAATAGGAACTGTTTTATTTGTTTTCCTGATTTTCTGACATACTTCGAGCCCTGACATTTTAGGCATCATCCAATCCAGTAAAATAAGATCAAAAGAAGAATGGAGCGCTTTCTCCAAACCTTCCTCGCCATTCGTGGCTGTTGTTATGGAAAAACCTTCTTCTTCCAATCCTTGTTGCAAGAAATTTAAAATACCTATTTCGTCTTCAACGATGAGTATGTTCATAATACTTTATTGTTGTACAAATTTAATAGCAAATGAAAAAATATTAGCATCTAAATTATTGCTTCTCCTATAATGATTATAGCGAAAATCAATATTCTTCAATCCAAACTTCCATACTTTAGCTCCCATAAAAATATCGGTATAACTAATACCTACACCATATTGATTTGCATTAAAAGCCGATAAATCATAATCGGATGTATAATATTGTTCTGTGGATAAATGCGTCTCATAAGGAGCAAAATATTTTGCTTTAGTTTGATTGTAATAGCGATACATAGGGTAAACAGTAAATCGATCTGATAATTTCACCGGTATTTCTATACTTGCAGTATGTCCTTGTATTCCCCAATCATCCCAATAATATCGATAGTATGTTCGTAATGTTAACCGTTCGTTCAAATAATAATTCCAGCGTATTCCTAAAGGTATTTTAAAACGAGTACTAGGTAAACGTTCTATATCATCAGCCAATTGGAAAACATCTTGATTTTGAGAAGATGTATAATAAGGGATACTTGAAGGATTACCAATGTAAAAATTATCAATATCTGCAAAATAAACACGTTGCATAGGATTTGACAACCATCCTTTTTGTTGAACTAAATCAAAAAACAAGGAAAATTGGGAATACTTATTCAGAACTTGAGAAAAAGTAAAGGATAAAGAATAAGAATTTCTTGATTTATCAGTTATAAACGGCGATTTATAAGGTGACCAAACATAGCTACCACTTTTATTGATAGCAGTTCCTGATTGGTCATAAATTGTGACACCACTAAAAAAACCGGCATTTAAATTCTGATTGGCTTCATAATACGAATCAAGCTCTGTAGGGTATCTAGGATTCCATTTATCCAAAAATATTTTTGTACTTATATTTAAGGTTGTGTTTTTATCATTAAAAAGCTTTGTTAAACCTCCTCCAAATCCGAAAGAATTATAATCAAATTCACTTGAAATTGAAGCATCAACATTTACAATAGTATTTCTATCATCTGAACTATGACTATAATCAGCTGTAATATTCTTCCAAACATCTGAAGCAGAAGCACCAGATGATGCAGCCCATGGTGTAGGTGTAGGTACTACAGCATAATTTGTAGTAGTAGTTGTCGTATGTGAAGAAGCTCCGGTAACTATTGTTGTAGTACCTGTTGGGACTTTCTTAGTTCTATCAAAAGGATTTAAGTTACTTGAAGATGCTGAAGTATATGCCGAAATACCGGCATTTACAGTTAACACATCGTCATCATTAATAGGCATCGCCACAACAATTGTCGGGGTGATATCCTGTAATTTTTCAGTACCTATTCCTCCCGTTACAGAAGCATGAACACCATCTTGATTATAATAACTCATTAAATAATCAATTTCGGTACTTTCTAACACACGTTTTTTATAAGATACCGAAGTAGAGTCGGTTTCTTGAGAAAAAGCAAACCAACTTATAAAGGTTAATACTATAACTAATTTAAATTTCATCAATCTTGTTTTTAACATTAATTACAACCACAACCGCCTCCTGTTTTTCCGCCATTAGCTCCCGCTGCAGCTTCTCGGTAGACTTGAAAATTTGTTTCAAATCGTTCTGATTGACGCGCAGATAGCTTCATGTCAGGGTCATTAATATATTGTTTATCATATTCTTTTACAGTATTACAGGATTGTAATAAAGTAATAACACTAAAAACTAATAAAATCTTTTTCATATCATTGGTATTTTTTAATATCTATATTTTTAGAAGCAAATATTTCGCCTTTGTCATTTACAAGAATACACTCTATTCCTGGTAATTGGTTTACAAAATCTAACCCTACTTCTTTTCCCATAACAAAAATAGAAGTTGCTAGGGCATCTGCTAATTCTGTTTTTTTTGCAAAAACAGAAACGCTAACTAATCCCGATGCTGGATATCCTGTACGAGGATCTATAATATGTGAATATCGCTTACCATTAAAGGTAACATATTTTTCATAACTCCCAGAAGTTTCTACAGCACTGTCTATTAACGGAAAAGTTGCAAATACCTTACTTTTATTCATAGGATTAATAATTGCAACGGTCCATGGTTTTCCATCTATTTGATATCCCCAAACATTAATATCACCAGAAACATTAACTACTCCTGCTGTACAACCTTCACTCTGTAACAAATCTTTAATGTTATCAGCAATATAGCCTTGGCCAATTCCACCAAGTCCTAATTTCATTCCTTTATTTTTTAGAAATATTGTTAATTCTTCTGTGTTTAAAATAATATTCTGATAACCTACTCGTTCTACAGATTTTTTAATTTCTTCTGGAGTAGGCATTTTTTTCATGCTTCCGTCAAACTTCCATATCTTATCCATTGAAGCATAGCTAATATCAAATGCTCCTTCTGTTAGTTTGGAAATTTGTATGGCTCTGCTCACTAAGTTAAAAACTTCCTTACTTACTTTTACAGGTTTAATTCCTGCATTTTTATTGACTTGAGAAATTTCTGTTGAGGGAATCCAATCTGAAATTAAATTTTCTACACGTTTTACTTCTGCAATTGCCATATTGCAAAAATACTCTCCTTTAGTACTATCCGGAACTACTACTGTAATTTCGAAAGGACTTCCTAATAACCCTTGTTGTTTTTTGTATACAATTTGGGCATTAGATAAAAAACTGCAAAATATGAGGAGGAGTAAATAGCGCATTTTTATTTTTCTAAAGCGTGGATCATTTTAATATATTCAGCAGGAGAAATATTTTTAAATCCCATTTTTCCTAAAACTTTACCCTCGGGTGTCAATACTACTACCAGAGGAAAGCTTCCTTCCTTATTATACTTTTCTGCCAAAGCTCTATTGTGAGCTGTTTGCTCTTCAGAAAGTTGATTTGCCTTTTTTCTAGGGAAATTGGCACGAACTAGAACCCAGTTTTCAGCTGATTCTTTTTTAAATTCTTCTGATTGCCAAATATTTCTATCTAGCCTGATACAAGGTGCACACCAATCAGAACCTGAAAAGATCATAATAATATTTTTATTTTCAGTCTGTGCAATTTTTTTGGCTTCTTCAAAATTGTATTTCCAATCTTGTGAAAACCCCATTATAGAACATAACAAAATAAATAGAGTCGCGATCTTTTTCATCTTTATTAAATATTTATTACAAATTAAACGATTTATAGTTGTAATAAGTATACTAAATTTTTCTTCTTAAGTAAATCTTAATTTATCTTTTAAGAATAGCTACTTTTTTAAGCAATTTTCTCTGTAACAATTAGATTCATAGCATTCTAATTTATTATGATTTATAAATCTTCTTTACAATAAACTTATCATACTCTTTTGTAAATTTATGAAATTCTTTTATTATTTTTTCGGGTAATTTTTCTTTATCAACAGAAATTTTTACCGTTAAAATAAAAGGAATTTTAGAAGCTGGTAACAATAAATTCCAGTATTAGGAATTAAAATCAAACTTGCACCATTATTTATAGCACTCAATCAAAAATTAATAATTGTGATGAATTTTAAAAATATTATCTTCAAAATCATATAAAATCTCTTTAAAAAGTAATAGCTACTCCCACTCCATATTGGTTGCCATTATAAAAAGGCATTGCTACTTTATTTGATTTCTTTTTATTTTTGAAGATACTTCTTTTGAGCATAGGATGTAACCAATATGCTACTTTAGTACTTATAATTCCTATTCCGGCTCCTGCTACAACATCTGTAAGCCAATGTCTGTCATTGTACATTCTGAAAAAACCTGTACCTGCCGCTACTATATATCCTGAAATACCATACCAAACGGATATATCTTTATATTCCTGATATAGAAATTCTGCTCCCATAAAGGCCGTTGCTGTATGTCCGGATGGAAAAGAATTATTGGAAGAGCCATCAGGTCTTTCCACTTTCGTTGTAGTCTTCAAACTATAAACCGTTCCGCCCATTAAAATATATGCTGTTGCCAAAATTATGGTTCTGTCCTTAAAATCATGCTTTCCTTGTATACCAAGTCCATTTAATGCATAAACCGAAAGAAACGGCAGATATTGAGAAAAATCATCTATTGAAACTTTTTCATCAATACTTTCATTGAGTTCGTCTTTTATTTCTGAATTATAATATTTAATACCATCACTTTCAATACCAACTATACCATAACCAATCAAAATACTAGGGATAATTAACGACTTGTAATTAAATTTTAAATTTTGATCAGATGATTTTATAGTATCATTTTTTATCTCTTGTCCAAAAGTGACTAGAGTAAATAATATAGCTACTATTGAAAACGATATTTTCATAAAAATTATCTGTTCTATTTTAATAGATTGTTATTGAAAAGGTAATCAGCGGTTTCGTACCAAGCAATCGTTTCTTTTTTAAATTTCGGATCCACTTTTTCCATTTCCAAACCGTTTGTTTCTGCGTTCCACATATATTGGTGGCAATTTTTCTTATTGGATAAGACTAAAACTTCATGATTCGGTTTTAAAAGTCCTAATTTTAAATAAGTAGCAATTAATGCTCTTGATTGATAATCATTTGCTTTTACATCATTTCCAAAGAAATTTGAAGTATAGTTCCAGTGCAATTGTCCGAACAATGTTGGAAAAATATCAACCTGACTACAAAGTGTTTGACATTTTTCAGGTTGAATAATCCCGTTTCCATAAATAATAGCCGGAATATGGTAATTTTTCACATCAATTTCATCTTTTCCGGCACTGCTGGCGCAATGGTCTGCAATAAAGACAAAAACAGTGTTTTTAAACCATGGCTTATTTTGGATTTTTCTAAACATTTCACCAATGGCAAAATCACTATACTTTACGGCTCCTTCTCTACCCGTTCCTGAAGGAATATCTATTTTTCCTTCCGGATATGTGTAAGGTCTGTGATTAGATGTTGTCATCACAAAATTAAAGAACGGCTTTTTGTCTTGATAACTTTTATCTGCCACTTTAATCATTTTATTGTAGATATCTTCATCGCAAATTCCCCAGGCATTTTCAAAAGTAACTTCTTCATCTGTAATTATATGACGAGTTGTTTTTATTTCATCATTTAAGATACTTCCTCTTCCTCTATCGTAGATATCAAAACCGTTTCCACCATAAAAAGCATTCATATTATCAAAATATCCATCACCTCCATAAAAGAAATTACATTGGTAATTTTTATCTTTAAAAACATTAGCAACAGTATATAAATTACTATTATTCGGGCGCTTTACAATACTTTGTCCCGGCGTAGGTGGTATTGATAGCGTAACTGCTTCCATTCCTCTAACAGTACGGTTGCCTGTAGCAAACAAGTTAGTTAAAAATAATCCTTTTTGTGCTAAACTATCTAAATTTTGTGTTAAATTTCCATTGTTTCCGAAAGAACGCATAAAATCAGCGCTCATACTTTCCATTAATACGAAGACTACATTAGGATGATTTTCAGGTACTGTATCGGTAATATTTCTTTTAATACATTCCTTTTGACAAATAAACTGGCTGTTTATTCTACTCAAATCTTGACGAATAATCGTAAAAGCCTCTTCTTCTGTTATTGTTTCATAGAATGAAGCATAATCGAGTTTATTATTTCTAAATTCGGAAAAGAATGAATAAATACCTGCTTTTGAAATTTCATTATTGTATCGATTCTCAGACCATTCTGCCTGATTATTTTTAATAAAAAATGAATAGAATAAACAAACAAGCAAGCTTCCGCTAAAGATTAATGCCTTAGTTTTAAAATCTGATTTTCCTGAAAATGTATCCTGAAAAACTTTATTCTTAGCAAAAAGAATAAAAATGAAAGCCACTAAAGCTAAAATTGAAGGGATTAAAATAACTAAAGGATAAGATTCGTTGATATTTTTAACTACTTCGTAGGTATAAATCAAATAATCAACTGCCACAAAGTTAAAACGGCAGTGAAATTCTTCCCAAAATGTAATTTCGGCAAAAAAAGTAAAGGTAAAGATTAACGTAACCAATCCTGTTCCGAAAAGAGTAACGGTTTTATCAGGAATACTTCCAACCCATTTTTTAGGTATAATAAACAAATAAAATGATACAATTACCCACAAAAAGGACAAAACTCCCAAATCAAAAAACAAACCGGTAAAAATGATTCGGATCAGTTTGATAAAACTTAAATCCAGATCGTTCAGTTGCCAGATCAAGAAAACGCTTCTCAGCAGAAATGAGATTAAAATAAAGCCTAAGCTAAACCATAATAAAGTTTTGTAACGTTTTGGAAATACAAACATTTTAAAGAAAATTGATTAGTAAATGCAAAGTTCTATACTTCTATATTCTTTTTACTTAAGACAAACTTAAGATTGAATTAAGATTTGCTTAAAATTTATAACAAGCCATTGTATTTTCGAACAAACCATTCAGTTGCTAAACTGAAAGCTAAAAGCAGTAATAACCATCTCCATTCAATTAAAGGTTCTTTAGTTACAATCTCTTTTTGAACTGGGAGATATTCTTTGTTTTCGGATAAAAATTGCAGTAATTTTTGTATTTGATCCGGGTAAAAAACTTTACCATTTGTATTTTGAGCTAATAATTCTAATCGCTTTGTATCAGGGTTTACAAATTGTTTTTCGATATCGAAATCCAACACTTCAAACGAACCTGATTCTTTTGTTTTAGAATTCTTTTCGGTAACCGTAAAACTGTAATTTCCCGCCAACAAGTTATTAAAATTTACTTTAAAAGCCTGATTAGCTTTCATAAAATTATAGTTTTTAATTTCGTTTGTTGCTTTATTTCTTAATGAAATAGATAGTTCTGCGTTTTCATCGAACTCATAATTCTTATTGAAAAATTGAGCGGTAATATCAATTGTTTCTCCGCTATTGTAGAAACGTTCATAATCTACTAATAATGTTTTTCTATCTGAATTTGTCGCCAGGTATTGAATAATTTTATCTGTTAATAAGTCAAACTCTTTAAATGATTTTTGATTTAGATAGCTTTCCATTCGCCATTTCCAAAGATTTTCTCCGAAAAGATATCCTTTTCGTTGTTTTCCTTCTTCTTTGAAAGTTAACAATGGATTTGTCGTTTCAATATTCCTGATCTTAGCAAATAACAATGTATTTTCACTTCCTAATATCTTTATCGTACCGAATTTATTCTCTAAAGGCGGAAAATTATCAAAATGAATGTCACTCTGCAAGAACGCGTTAAATCCGGAATTGAACGTTGGCGAATAATTCTCTGTTTGGTTATTCATTCTGAAAACGAAATCGTGCTGTACTTGATTTAGGAAATTAAAATCTGTATTCTTTCCGGTAATAATGAACGTTCCTAACTGTAATTTGGCATTTGCATCAAAAACAGCTTTAAATTTAGTAGTCGGTTGGTATAAGATAACGATATTAAACTTGCTTAAATCATTTACTTTGTCCGGAGCGAGTATTGATACTCTACGCTCCTGATTGTTTTCAATGCTTCTTTTCAATGCTCCTAGGTCGGGATGATTGATTTCACTGATAATTGCTATTTCTGTTCGTTGGTCAATTACATCAATTACAAAAGGTTTACTATTATTTTTTTTATTTTTTTCAACCAAAGCACTACTTATTGTAGCTATATATTTTTGATTTCCAACAGTATTAGCATCTAAATAAACCTGAACCACTTGCGATTGGTGCTGATTGTCAAAATGAACATTTTGTTTGACTACAACACTTCCATTGCCGACAATTTGTAAGGAAGATTCAATACTTTTGGAGCCGTTGTAACTCAAAAACAGTTCTACAGGAAATTTATTTTTATAAAAAGCATAGGGATTTACATTGATTTTATCAATTTTTAAATCCAATACTGTAGCAGTATCTCCTAAAACAATCGGATAAACAGGAGTATTTTCCGTAAAGCTATAAACATAATCATTACCATAAGTTTGATTTCCGTCTGTGACTAAAATAACCGGCGCCTTTTTATTTCTGAAAAGCTGTTTTATTTCTTTACTAAGTTGCTCTATTTGTGTTTGTTTTCCTTTAAAATTTAAAGTATCTAATGAAGTATTGTTTTGGTCAAATTGAAATAAATGAAGGTTGAAATTTTCTTTAATTTCATCATTTTTCAGGATCTCTTTTAAAACATTTTCAGCATCACCGTTTGCTTTTAAATCAGCAACAGATTCAGAATTGTCAAAATAAATAGGAAGTGGTGTTTTTTCAATTTCGTACTTCTTAGTGTTAATAATCGGATTGATTAATAGTACAAAAAGTAAACTCCAACTTAAAAAACGTAAAAAAGCCAATAAAAAAAACTTAAGCGTCTTTTCATTGGCTTTGTATAAATATTGATAATACGACAAACAAGCAGCAATAACAAAAGCTAAGCTAAGAAGTAATAAAGTGCTTGAAGTCATACAATTACTTTTTTAAGTTAACATTCCTCCGTCAACGTTCAATACTTGTCCGGTAATATAAGCACTCATATCTGAAGCTAAAAATACACAAGCATTAGCTACATCGTCCGGAGTACCTCCTCTTTTTAAAGGAATAGCTTCTCTCCAACCTTTTACAACGTCTTCATTTAGTTTTGCTGTCATTTCTGTTTCAATAAAACCGGGAGCAATTGCATTGCAACGAATATTTCGAGAACCTAATTCTAAAGCAATAGATTTTGTAAAACCAATCATACCTGCTTTTGAAGCTGCATAATTAGCTTGTCCGGCATTTCCTTTAACACCAACAACGCTACTCATATTGATTATAGAACCGGCTCTGTTTTTTAACATTGTTCTTTGTACCGCTTTTGTCATGTTAAAAACAGATTTTAAGTTGATTTCAATTACTTTATCAAAATCTTCTTCTGACATACGCATTAAAAGGTTGTCTTTTGTAATTCCGGCATTATTGATTAAGATATCTACGGTACCAAAATCAGCTAAAACATCATCTACTAATTTTTGTGCTTCATTGAAATCTGCTGCATTTGATTGATATCCTTTTGCTTTGATACCTAAAGCATTTAATTCGTTTTCTAACTCTTGAGCTGATGCTGCTGACGAACTATAAGTGAACGCTACATTAGCACCATTCTTGGCAAATATTTCAGCTATTCCTTTACCGATACCTCTACTAGCTCCGGTAATGATAGCTACTTTTCCTTCTAATAATTTCATTTTTTGTCAGTTTGTTAAAATTTAAAGCAAATATAACAATTTCGGTATTATGGTTTAAGAATAGATGTTTTAAAGTTATCCTAATTTTAGGAACAAAAAATAAAAAAAGCTCTATGTAAAATAGAGCTTTTTTTATATTATCTGATAATTAGAAAATTATCCTAGAACTTCTTTTACTTTTTTACCGATTTCGGCAGGAGAATCTACTACGTAAATTCCGTTTTCTCTCATGATACGTTTTTTAGCTTCTGCAGTATCATCAGCACCTCCCACGATAGCTCCGGCATGTCCCATTGTTCTACCTTTAGGAGCTGTTTCTCCTGCGATAAAACCAACAACTGGTTTACGGTTTCCGTCAGCTTTTACCCAACGAGCAGCATCTGCTTCTAATTGTCCTCCGATTTCACCGATCATAATGATACATTCTGTTTCAGGATCATTCATTAATAACTCAACAGCTTCTTTAGTTGTAGTTCCGATAATCGGGTCACCACCAATACCAATTGCAGTTGTGATACCTAATCCTTGTTTTACTACTTGGTCAGCAGCTTCATACGTTAAAGTACCTGATTTAGAAACAATACCTACTTTTCCTTTTTTGAAAACAAAACCAGGCATAATTCCTACTTTTGCTTCTTCAGGAGTAATAACTCCGGGACAGTTAGGTCCGATTAAGCGACAACCTTTATCTTTGATGTAATCGAAAGCTTTGATCATATCTGCTACAGGAATACCTTCAGTAATACAAATGATTACTTTGATACCAGCTTCGGCAGCTTCCATAATAGCATCTGCAGCAAATGCAGGCGGAACAAATATAATAGAAGTATCGGCACCTACTTGATCAACTGCATCTTTTACAGTATTGAAAACCGGTTTGTCTAAATGAGTTGAACCACCTTTACCCGGTGTTACACCTCCTACAACGTTTGTACCATATTCAATCATTTGTGATGCATGGAAAGTACCTTCACTACCAGTAAATCCTTGAACAATTATTTTTGAATTTTTATTAACTAAAACGCTCATAGTTTGAGATTATTGATTTGTTATTTATTTATTCTACAAAAATAAGTTTTTAAACAAAATAGCCACGTATTTTTAAAAATATTTTCATGGATATTTGCTAAATTAATATCCTTTTAGGACTGTATTTTTTTGTTTTTATTTATTTTTTAAAGTTGCTATGATCTCCGGAATTTTCTTAATATTAGCTAACTGTTTTAACTTTTCACGAGATTCTTCAGCAGGATAACCAAAGTATACTTTTCCGCTGTCTAGTGACTTAGAAACGCCTGATTGTGCTAAAACCACTGCTTTTGAACCTATTGTAATACCACTTGTTGTACCTACTTGTCCCCAAAGGGTAACTTCATCTTCAATAACAACACAACCGGCAATTCCTGTTTGGGCGGCAATTAAACATTTTTCACCAATAACGGTATCGTGACCTACATGCACCTGATTGTCAATTTTTGTTCCATAACCAATAGTAGTATCTCCGGTTACACCTTTATCAATAGTACATAAAGCTCCTATCCCAACATTATCTTTAATTACTACTCTACCACCGGAAATCAGTTGGTCAAAACCTTCCGGGCGTTTTTTATAATAAAAAGCATCTGCTCCTAAAATACTTCCGGAATGAATAATAACATTATCGCCAATAACCGTATTGTCGTAAAGTGTAACATTAGCATGTATCAAACAATTTTTACCAATTACTACATTATGACCAATAAAACAATTAGGCTGAATAATGGTTCCTTCTCCTATTTCTGCAGTTTCAGAAATGGAAGTTGAAGCAGAAAGGAACGGTTTAAAATGTCTTGTTAATTTATTAAAATCACGAAAAGGATCATCTGATATCAACAAAGCTTTTCCTTCAGGACATTCTACTTCTTTGTTTATTAAAACAATTGTTGCTGCCGACTGAAGTGCTTTATCATAATATTTAGGATGGTCTACAAAAACGATATCTCCCGATTCGACCACATGAATCTCATTCATTCCCAAAACCGGAAAATCAGCATCACCGATATAATCACACTCTATGATTTCGGCAATTTCTTTTAGGCTATGTTTTCTATAAAATTTCATAAAAAAACCCCAATAAAACATTGGGGCTGTTTTTAAAATTAAACTCTTTCTATATATTTACCTGTAGCGGTATCAATTTTAATTTTATCTCCTTCATTGATAAATAAAGGAACATTAACTGAAGCTCCGGTTTCAACGGTTGCAGGTTTAGTAGCATTTGTTGCTGTATTTCCTTTCACTCCCGGTTCAGCATACGTTATTTCTAAAATCACAGAAGCAGGCATATCTACTGCTATAGGCAAATCTGTTTCTGTATTGATCTGAACCATTACATTTTCTCCTTCTTTTAATAAATCCGGAGCATCTAAGATATTTTTGTTTAATGTAATTTGTTCAAATGTTTCGTTATTCATAAAGTGAAAATCTTCTCCTTCTTTATATAAATATTGAAATGTATGTGTTTCTACACGAACTGTTTCAATTTTATGACCTGCAGAAAAAGTATTATCTAAAACTTTTCCTGTTGTTAATGATTTTAATTTGGTTCTAACGAAAGCAGGACCTTTTCCTGGTTTTACATGCAAAAACTCAACGATCTTATAAATATCGTGGTTAAATTTAATACATAATCCGTTTCTAATATCTGCTGTTGTAGCCATGGTTCTTATTTAATTTTTGTTTATGTTTCTATTGATCTTAGTAAATTCCTGAATATCCTTTCATAACACCTCTCGATGAATCTTTAATGAACTGAATGATCTCATCTCGTTCATTAGTAGCTTCCATCTCAGCTTCAATAATACCTAAAGCTTGTGAAGTATTGTAATTTTTTTGGTATAAAATTCGGTAAATATCCTGAATTTCTCTAATTTTTTCGGTAGAAAAGCCTCTTCGTCTTAAACCTACAGAGTTGATTCCTACATAAGAAAGTGGCTCTCTTGCTGCTTTTGTAAACGGCGGAACATCTTTACGTACCAAAGAACCTCCGGTTACAAAAGAGTGGCTTCCTATTGAACAAAACTGATGTACTGCCACCATTCCCGCTAATACTACAAAATCACCTACTGTAATATGTCCGGCTAAATTAGTATTATTCGAAAAGATACAATTATCACCAACAGTACAATCGTGTGCTACGTGACAATAGGCCATGATTAAACAGTTTTTACCAATAACCGTTTTCATACGGTCAGTTGTTCCTCTGTTAATGGTTACACATTCACGGATGGTTGTATTATCCCCTATTTCAACAATAGTATCTTCTCCTTGATATTTTAAATCTTGTGGCGGAGCAGAAATAACAGCTCCCGGAAAAATGTTACAGTTTTTACCGATACGAGCTCCTTCCATGATAGTTACATTAGAACCTATCCAAGTTCCTTCTCCGATTTCTACATTATTATGAATAGTAGTAAAAGGATCGATAACTACATTTCTTGCAATTTTTGCTCCCGGATGAACGTAAGCTAATGGTTGATTCATATTTTTGTAATGTTTTTGATCTAATGAATTATTTTGCTTTCACGATTTGTGCCATTAATTCGGCTTCTGTTACCAATTTACCATTAGCATAAGCATATCCTTGCATGTGGCAAATACCTCTTCTAATTGGTGATAATAACTCTAATTTAAAAAATAATGTATCGCCGGGAAGTACCGGATGTTTAAATCGTACATTATCTATTTTCATAAAATAGGTTAAATAATTTTCCGGATCCGGAACTGTACTCAATACTAAAACACCACCTGCCTGAGCCATAGCTTCAATTTGTAAAACGCCCGGCATTACAGGTGCTCCCGGAAAATGTCCTACGAAGAACGGTTCATTCATAGTAACATTCTTTAACCCTACTACATGAGTATCTGATAATTCTAAAATTTTATCAACTAACAAGAAAGGCGGTCTGTGCGGAAGTAATCCCATGATTTGGTTTACATCCAAAGCCGGTTGCTGATTGATGTCATATTTCGGTACTTGGTTTCGCTCTTCTAATTTGATAATTTTAGACATTTTTTTAGCAAATTGAGTATTTACAAAATGCCCCGGTTTATTAGCAATAACTTTTCCTTTTATTTTGGTTCCGATTAAAGCCAAATCTCCTAAAACATCTAATAGTTTATGACGGGCTGCTTCATTTGGATAATGTAGTGTTAAATTATCCAAAATTCCATTAGGCTTAACGGAGATATTATCTTTGTTAAACGCTTTTTTTAAATTTTCCATCGTTTCTGTAGAAATTTCTTTATCTACATAAACAATAGCGTTATTTAGGTCTCCTCCTTTAATTAAGCCATTGTTCAATAAAGCTTCTAATTCATGTAAAAAACTAAAAGTTCTGCTATCAGCGATTTCTGTTTTAAACTCTTTTATGTTTTTCATCGTAGCATTTTGAGTTCCTAATACTTTAGTACCAAAATCTACCATTGCTGTTACATAATATTCGTCATGCGGAATAACTGTAATTTCACTTCCTGTAGCTTCGTCTGTATACGAAATAACTTCTTTTACCTCAAAAATTCTACGTTCTGCATTTTGCTCTACAATTTCAGCTTTTTCTAAAGCTTCAACAAAATATTTAGAAGAACCATCCATGATAGGAAGTTCAGAAGCGTTCAACTCTATAATAATGTTATCAATATCACAACCAATAACGGCTGCCAATACGTGCTCAGGAGTTTGAATTTTTACGCCTTTTTTTTCAAGGTTTGTACCTCTTTGTGTATTCACTACATAATTGGCATCAGCCTCAATAATAGGTTGCCCTTCTAAATCTACTCGAACAAAAGTAATTCCGTTATTAATCGGAGCAGGTTTAAAAGTCATTGTTACTTCTTGTCCGGTGTGTAATCCCACACCTTTTAATGAAATTTCATTACCAATGGTTGTTTGTTTAACCATGACGATTTTATATTAGTTTAGTTGTTATTCTTCTTCAAATTTTCTAAATCGGCTACAATTTTAGGCAAGTTTTTAAAATGTACAAAAGATTTTGCAAAATCAGCATAACCAAATGCCGGGCTTCCTTGTACAACTTCATTATCTTTTAAACTTTTTCCGATTCCGGACTGTGCCTGAATACGAACATTATCTCCAATTGTAATATGCCCTACAATGCCTACTTGTCCTCCTATTTGGCAATTTTTACCAATTTTAGTTGAACCTGCTACTCCGGTTTGGGAAGCAATGACTGTGTTTTCTCCTATTTCAACATTATGGGCAATTTGGATTTGATTATCCAACTTCACTCCTTTTCTGATTACAGTAGAACCTAAAGTTGCTCTATCTACTGTAGTACATGAACCTATTTCTACATTATCTTCAATGATAACATTACCAATCTGCGGTACTTTTTTATAAGTTCCATCTTCTTGCGGAGCAAAACCAAATCCGTCAGATCCGATAATTGTTCCGGAATGCAATGTACAGTTTTTACCTATCTCTGTTTCTGAATATACTCGTACTCCGGCAAATAGAATAGTATTATCTCCTATTATTACATTGTCGCCAATGAAACTATTAGGATAAATCTTTACGTTGTTACCAATTGTAACATTTTTGCCTACATAACTAAAACTGCCTAAATACAAGTCATTTCCGTACACTACTCCTTCAGAAATAACACTAGGTTGTTCAATTCCTGACTTCATTAGTTTTACCTGATTGTAATATTCTAAAAGGGTAGAAAATGATTTATAAGCATCTTCAACTTTTATTAAGGTTGTTTTTATCTCCTGTTCCGGTTCAAAAGACTTATTAACAATAGTTACTGTTGCTTCTGTAGTGTAAATATGATTGATATATTTAGGATTAGCCAAAAAAGTTAAAGCTCCTTCAGTACCTTCCTCTATTTTAGCCAATTTATAGACCTCTGCGCTAGGATTTCCTACCACTTCACCTTCCAAAATTCCAGCTATTTGTTCTGCAGTAAATTTCATTCAACGTAAAAATTAAGATAACTCTTTGTTTAGAATATCGTCTGTAAACAATACTTTAACCCGACAAAAATATAAAATTAAATTAAAAACGTACTTCTCCAAAGATGACTTTTGGAAAACAAATAAAATATTTGGTCACTGGTTTAGATAGTGCTTTTAGATGTAATTGGTCGGAAGCTTCCACTACATCTTCAATCGTTTTGTCTTTTTTCAAAATTCTAATAGGTTCACCTTGTTTATTATAGGCCTGATTTTTCAGATTGCCTTTAAAAATAAAATAGTCCAGTTCTTTATCGGAAAGCCCGCTGATTTCCATAAACTTTTCTTTATAAGGTTGCAGTGTTTCTTTAGTCGGTTTATCGTCCATCATTTTGATTTTCAATAAATCTCTGTTAATAATCATTTTACAAAGTGAGCTCAACACTACATCTTCATTAAACTGCCATGTTTTTACGGCACTTAAAACATCATAATCGTCTAAATAAGAGAACATTTCCAAGACAAAAGCATCAAATTGTTCTAATTTAATTTTTTTCTCTAGAAAATATTGAAGTGGCTTGCTGGCTTCTAAAATAATTCCTTTTTGATATAATTCTTTAGCTCTTTTTAAAATCTTTACTAAAGTAAGTTCGGCTACTACTGATGTTTTATGTAAATAGGCTTGCCAATACATCAATCGGCGCGCTACTAAAAATTTTTCTACTGAATAAATCCCTTTTTCCTCAATAACTAAAACATCATTTTCTACATTCATCATTTGAATCAAACGCTCACTGTTGATATTTCCTTCGGCTACGCCGCTATAAAAGCTATCTCGTTTCAAATAATCCATTCTATCCATATCTAGCTGACTGGAAATCAATTGCAGCATAAATTTACGATGATACTCTCCTTTAAATACTTTAATTGCTAATGAAAGTTTTCCTTCAAATTCCACATTTAATTGTTCCATAAACAATAGTGAAATTTGTTCGTGTTGGATTTCTTCTACAATACTATGTTCCATAGCATGACTAAAAGGACCATGTCCTATATCATGCAATAAAATGGCTACATAAAGAGCATTCTCCTCTTCCGGCGAAATTTCAACACCTTTAAAACGAAGCGTTTGCACTGCTTTTTGCATAATATGCATACAGCCTAAAGCATGATGAAAACGGGTATGATGTGCTCCCGGATAAACCAAATATGACATTCCCATTTGGGAAATACGGCGCAATCGTTGAAAATAAGGATGTTGAATTAAATCGTAGATGAGTGTATTCGGAATTGTAATAAATCCATAAATAGGATCATTAAATATTTTGAGTTTATTGGTTTGGCTCACGAATTAAAAATTTTCCAACAAATATAGGAATTATATTGGCTTAAAATATTTCTCTTAAAAAAGGTTTTTTACTCCAAAAACCTCTCAAAAATTAACACTTTTTGTTTTATTTAGTATATTTAATTCAATAAATTTGATTTTTAAATGATAATTTGATATCTAATTTTAATCCGATAAGAAAATGAAGTACAGCTTAAAACAGGAATTGGATAAATTTCAGGCTAAAATAGAATTGTCTGAAATACTTTCTCAGTTGCAAATAACGGAGAATAGAGAACTTTTACATGAAGATATCAGGCATCGCTTAAAGAATTCTAATGGTAAAAAAGACAATTACTTTCAGTTTGATTTATTAGAAACAGATAGAATTTACCATATAGATGCTATTAAAAAATTATGTATTGATTATCGTTTACGCTTTTTAGATACTAAATATTACAAAAACGAATATCCTGAAGAAACTATTCAAAAGATTGACACTTTTGAACATGAGCATGAAACAGAAATAACTAATTTCAAAATTTTAGCACCTAAGAATAGTTTCGAATTAGACAATTATGATGATCCTCTACTCTTTATGGCTTTAGGAAATAATCATTATTACTTATTAGATTATTGGGGAAATGATTTACATTGGTCCAAAAAAATAATGGCTTGGCCCTTAAAAAGCTTAATAAACCTTATAGCTTTTACCGCTTTATTGAGTTTAGTAACAACTAATTTAGTAAACTTAGGATTAGGCAGAACCTTAACCGATGTACAGTTTTTAATTATTTTATTATTCAGTTGGAAATGGATCATTGCCATTACTTTCTTTTTCTTAATCAAAAAAGGAAATAATGTAAGTGAATTTAATTGGAACAGTCCGTTCTACAATAGATAAATTATTATTTTCTGATATTTTTCTTTGACAATTCTTATAAAGAGAATCAATGATAAATACCAGAATAAAAGCAACCAAAATATTAAAAAGCTTTCTTTTAAAAGAAAGCTTTTTTCTTGTATAATTTTCTCTGTAAATTTTTCGGGTCTTAAAAAATTGTTCATTCAATTTATCAGGCATTCCTTTTTTAGCTAAATCTAACAAATTTTATACAATCTTTAATAAAATCTTCGTTTAATTAATAGTAAATTGCGCATTAAAATAGATACTATGAACAAAATCAAAATACTATGGGTCGATGATGAAATTGACTTACTGAAACCCCATATATTATTTTTAGAAAAGAAAAATTACGAAGTTACTACTTGCAATAACGGACAGGATGCTATTGATTTATTTGACGAAAACAATTTTGATATTGTTTTTTTAGACGAAAACATGCCTGGTTTAAGCGGTTTAGAAACACTTTCTGAAATCAAAGAAAAAAAATCTTCAGTGCCGGTAATTATGATTACCAAAAGTGAAGAAGAATATATCATGGAAGAAGCCATTGGTTCTAAAATTGCCGATTATTTGATCAAACCGGTTAATCCTAACCAAATTTTATTGAGCTTAAAGAAAAATCTGGATCATTCCCGCTTGGTTTCGGAAAAAACTACTTTAGACTATCAAAAAGAGTTTCGGAAAATTGCTATGGATTTAGCTATGGTAAATTCGTTCGAAGATTGGGTTGAATTGTATAAAAAACTAGTCTATTGGGAAATGGAGCTGGAAAATATTGATGACCAAAGCATGGTGGAAATATTAGAAAGCCAAAAAACTGAAGCTAACGTCCAATTTGGTAAATTCATTGAAAAAAATTACGAAGATTGGATTCAAGATGAAGACGATGCTCCTATTCTATCACATCAGATATTCGGAAAATTAGTAGCACCTGAAATCCGAAAAAAAGACAAACCTATTCTTTTTGTAGTAATTGATAACCTTCGTTACGACCAATGGAAAGCTTTTGAAAATATTGTAAGTAATTACTATAAATTAGAAAAAGAAGTTAGCTATTATTCTATTTTGCCTACAGCTACACAATATGCCAGAAATGCTATTTTTTCGGGGTTACTACCTTTAGAAATGGAAAAGAAATTTCCGCAATATTGGAAAAATGATGTAGATGATGGCGGAAAAAATATGTTTGAAGCTGAATTTTTGACCGAACAACTAAAACGTTTAGGACTAAACATCAAACAAGAATATTATAAAATAACCAACTTTAAAGACGGTAAAAAACTAGTTGAAAATTTTAAAGCATTAAAAAATAATGATTTAACAACCGTTGTCTATAATTTTGTGGACATGCTTTCACATTCCAAAACCGAAATGGAAGTAGTTAAAGAACTGGCATCCAATGACAAAGCCTATCGTTCCTTAACGGTGAGTTGGTTTAAAAATTCACCATTATTTGAAATCATTCAACAAGCACAACAACAAGGTTTTAGACTGATTTTAACGACAGATCACGGAACGATTAACTGTAAAAATCCGTCTAAAGTAATCGGAGATAAAAATACGTCATTAAACCTTCGTTATAAAACCGGTCGCAGTTTAACGTATGAAGAAAAGGATGTTTATGCAGTAAAAGATCCTAAAAAAATCGGATTGCCGGCAATCAATATGAGTAGTTCTTTCATTTTCGCTAAAAACGATTTATTTTTGGCTTATGTCAATAACTTTAACCATTATGTAAGTTATTATCGCAATACGTACCAGCACGGTGGTATTTCTTTAGAAGAAATGATCATTCCATTTTTGGTATTGGAACCCAAATAATACATCTAGCAAGCAGTTTATGACGATAACCTATTCTTTAGACGAAATCGAAAAAGTGGCCAAAGAGCTTTTGGCCATTCCCTCATTAAAAAAAGTAATTACTTTTCATGCCGGAATGGGTGCCGGAAAAACGACACTTATTAAAGCTATGGTAAAAGAACTGGGTGTTTCTGACAATTCCAGTAGTCCGACTTTCTCTCTGGTTAATGAATATGAAGATCGAAACGGAGATCCGGTCTATCATTTTGACTTATATCGATTAAATTCGGAAGAAGAAGCCTATGACATGGGAATTGATGAATATTTTTATTCCGGAAACTGGTGCTTTATAGAATGGCCTGAAAAAACTCCAAATCTTATTCCGATCGATCACGCAGCTATTTCTATTAAAGTGCTTCCCGGCGGAAAAAGAGAATTACACATTAAAAACTAAAAAACATAATGTCCTTAATTAATACTTTACCTGCCGATAGTCTTATTTTTGACTTAGACGGAACTCTTTGGGATGCTTCTGAAAGCACTGCCAAAGCATGGAATAAAACACTTGAAAAATTCAATTGGCAACAACATTATATTAACGCAGATCTTGTTCGTTCTTTTTCCGGACAAAGGCTTGAAATTGTATTAAAAGAAATTTTTCCTTTTCTTACTGAAGAAAATCTGAATGAATTCTTTGAAATATACAAAAAGAATGAAACTCTTTTTTTAAAAAAAGAAGGAGGAATTTTATTCCCTGAAGTACGAGAAACATTGACAAAACTTAAAGAAAAACATCAATTATTCATTGTAAGCAATTGCTTGTCAGGATACATTGAAAGTTTTTTGGATTTTCATCAATTAAATCCTTTGTTTACAGACTTTGAATGTTCCGGAAATACAGGACAGCCTAAAACATATAATATTAAGCAAATCATTGACAGAAATAATCTTCAAAAAACGGCTTACATTGGCGATACACATTGGGATTTTGAAGCCGCACAAAACAATAATATTCCATTTATATTTGCTCAATATGGTTTTGGCGCTGTCAATTCTCCACAACATGCTATTCGGTATTTTAAAGAACTTCTTGATTAAGTTTTAAATCATATTAGCAATCAAAAAGTTAATAGAATGCATAATTTATATTTTATCACGTATAAATTTGCATTTCTGTCTCTTAAATACTTTTAAAACTTTAATTTTTTCCCTAAATTGGCACTCCTTAACTAAAAACTAAATATGGCTATTTTCAGTCCGTTTTCAAAAGCACAATTACTTCCTCAGGAAGAGAAGCTTGAAGTGGCAAAGCACAAAAGCGAATTGTTCATTGGTATTCCAAAAGAGACCGCTTATCAAGAGCGAAGAATATGCTTAACTCCAGATGCTGTGGCCTCTTTAACCTCACATGGCCATAGAGTTTTAATTGAAGCCGGAGCCGGTGAAAGTTCCAGTTATGCAGATAAAGAATATCAAGAAGCTGGTGCTGAAATAACCAATGATACACAAAAAGTCTTTAGTTGCCCGATGATCTTAAAAGTTGAACCGCCAACTTTACCCGAAATTGAAATGATGAATCCGCAAACTATTGTCATTTCTGCAATACAATTAAAAACCCAACGTAAAGCCTATTTTCAGGCATTAGCACAAAAAAGAATCACTTCATTAGCTTTTGAGTTTATAAAAGATGAAGATGGTTCCTACCCTGCCGTACGTTCGTTATCTGAAATTGCAGGAATTGCGTCAATTCATATCTCAGCCGAATTAATGATTAATCAAAACATCGGAAAAGGTTTGTTATTCGGGAATATTACAGGAGTACCACCAACAGAAGTTGTCATTATAGGAGCCGGAACAGTTGCCGAATATGCTGCTCGTACAGCTATTGGTTTAGGTGCTAATGTAAAAGTATTTGATAATTCTATTACTAAGCTTCGTAGGCTTCAAAATGCGTTAAACCAACGTATTTTCACATCAACCATCCAAGAGAAAATATTATTAAAAGCTTTAAGGCGTTGTGATGTAGCCATTGGTGCCATGCGTGGTAAAAACCGTGCTCCTATTGTAGTTACAGAAACTATGGTAGAACACATGAAAAAAGGAGCTGTTATTGTAGATGTCAGTATCGATACAGGCGGCTGCTTTGAAACATCGGAAGTTACTACACATGACAAACCTACATTTATTAAAAACAACGTGATACATTATTGCGTTCCTAATATTCCCTCACGATACTCTAAAACAGCTTCTATGTCTATCAGCAATATTATCACTCCTTTTCTATTGCATATTGCAGACGATGGCGGAATAGAAAGTGCTATTCGTTGTAATAAAGGTTTAAAAAACGGAATTTATATGTACCATGGTTTATTGACCAATAAATCGATAGCAGATTGGTTTGATTTAGAATTTAGAGATATTAATTTAATTGTGTTCTAAACAACCTAAGAAATTCTTAAAAAGAATCTAAATTACACGCTAATGCAAAATTTAATTTTACCTTTGCTGAAAAGAATTTAAAAAGAATGAAATTCAAATTTCGATTAGCCTATTATTTATTAGGGCTTTTTATTGGTGTTTTTTTTGTGGTTTATTTTTTAGGAGCCAAAGCAAAATCAAGAGGAGTTGAATTCTGTTATTTACCAAATTGCCGTGTTTTACAGGATTTACGTAAAAAACCATTAGACATAACTCAAGAAGCAGACGCACAATTGCACCAAGGCTGGGTAAATCTTGATGATATAAAAAAGACATTAGAATATGGTGATGTTGATTTTTCTCAAAGCAATAAAGCTTACAAAAAAGGTAAGATTTATGTAATAGAGGGCAAAAATGCTCAAAATGAAGAAATTATCGTTACCATGATTAATTATAGCAATAAAGCTGTTTTAGAAAAAGTAGAGAAAAAATAAAAAATATTTTCAAAATGCTTGCAAATACAAATAATGAATGTATATTTGCACTCGCATTTGAGAAATAAACAAATGCAAACTTATTGGGGCGATTAGCTCAGCTGGTTCAGAGCACCTCGTTTACACCGAGGGGGTCGGGGGTTCGAATCCCTCATCGCCCACCAAGATTCAATCCTGCTTTTAGCAGGATTTTTTTATTTCTGAAACTTTCGTTTACTTTTTCAGAATATTCAACATTACTGAACTTTAACACCAATTAACTTTTTTAAGTTTTATCTAAACTTAAGATAAAGCACCTTTGCAATTACAAAAGCTCAGAAAATCTATGAAGAAAAACATCCTACCGTTAGCTTTAGGAGGTCTTGGTATTGGCACAACAGAATTTGTCATTATGGGATTATTGCCTGATGTTGCACAAAACTTACAAATCAGCATTCCTCAAGCAGGCCATTTAATTTCTGCTTATGCCCTTGGAGTAGTTATTGGCGCTCCGATTCTGGTAGCTCTTTCTTCACAGCACCCTCCTAAGAAAATCTTAATGTACTTAATGGTGATTTTTACTTTATTCAATGGTCTTTCTGCTTTAGCTCCCGACTATTGGAGTATGCTTATTCTACGTTTCTTATCCGGATTGCCACACGGCGCCTTTTTCGGAGTAGGAACTGTTGTCGCTACTCGTTTAGCAACTCCCGGAAAACAAGCACAAAGTATCGCCATGATGTTTACAGGATTAACAGTAGCCAATTTAGCAATGGTTCCTTTAGTTACGTATATAGGACATACTTATAACTGGAGATGGGCTTTTGGTATCGTAGCAATTTTAGGCCTAGTCACCTTATTAACGTTAAAGATTTTACTTCCTGTCTTACCACGATTAAGTAGTAATACCGGTAGAACAGAATTCGCTTTTCTTCAATCAAAGCAAGCCTGGCATGTTATGCTCATTACAGCAATTGGTTTCGGAGGTTTATTTGCATGGTTTAGCTACATTACACCATTAATGACCGAAGTTTCCGGTTTTTCTAAAGACAGTACAGCTTATATTATGATTTTAGCCGGAGCCGGAATGGTTTGTGGAAATATCTTAGGAGGTATCCTAGCAGATAAAATCAGCCCTTCTAAAGCGGGAGCATTATTACTTTTCATAATGACTTTAGCTTTAATAACCGTGTTTTTCTTTTCAGAATATAAATTTATTACTTTAATCTTAACCTTTGTTTGCGGAGCCTTATCAATGTCCGTTTCCTCCCCTATTAACATGATGATGCTTTCCTCTGCAAAAAATTCCGAAATGATCGCAGCAGCTTTTATGCAAGCAGCGTTCAATATTGCCAATACTTTAGGTGCTTTTTTTGGAGGACTTCCTTTAGAAAACAACCTTCCTTATAATTATCCTTCTTTAATCGGGTCATTCATGGCATTTTTAGGATTCTTACTAAGTTTAGCCTACATTAAACAATATAGAAATCAAAATACATAAAAAAAGGCTGTTTTTAAGCAGCCTTTTTTCTTATAATTTTCTTCTTTCTTTTTCTTTCTTTAACAAACTTAATTCTCTACTTGTTTGCCCGGCAACCGAAGTATTTTCTTCTGCTCGTCTGATCAAATACGGCATTACGTCGCGTACAGGACCGAAAGGCAAATATTTAGCAACATTATAACCATGAGCCGCTAAATTATAACTAATATTATCGCTCATTCCATATAATTGCCCAAAAAAGATTCGCTTATCATTTTTAGCAATTCCTTTTTGCTCCATCAGTTCCATTAATTTATAAGCACTTTCTTCATTATGTGTACCTGCAAAAACAGCCATACGATCAATATGATCAACCATATAAGCTACAGCTTTATCATAATTTTCATCTGTTGCTTGTTTATTTACACAAATAGGAGATTTGTATCCTTTTTCCAAGGCACGGCTATTTTCTTTTTCCATATAAGCACCACGAACTAGTTTCATTCCAATATGAAATCCTTCATTTTTTGCTTCTTCGTGTAATTTTTTAAGATAATCTAATCTATCCCAACGATACATTTGCAAAGTATTGTATACAATAGCTTTTTCTTTATTGTATTTTCGCATCATCTGAGCTACTAAATCATCTGCTGCATCCTGCATCCAGCTTTCCTCTCCATCAATCAGCAATGCTACGTCTAAATCATGCGCGGTTTTACATACTTTATCAAAACGCTGTACAACTTTTTCCCATTCTGCCTTCTCTGATTCAGTTAATTCTTCATTTGCGCCTATTTTTTCATATAAAGCAAAGCGCCCAAAACCAGTAGGTTTAAAAACCGCAAACGGAATAGCCAAACGTTCTTTCGCAAAAACAATTGTTTTAAGAGTAACTTCAAGCGCAGAATCAAACTGAGCTTCTTCTTCTTTCCCTTCTACCGAATAATCTAAAACAGACGAAACGCCTTTAGTAAACATTTTATCTACAACTGTTAAGCAGTCGTTTTCGTTTACTCCTCCACAAAAATGATCAAAAACAGTAGAACGAATTAATCCTTCTACCGGTAAATGTGCTTTTAGCGCAAAGTTAGTTACAGCTGTTCCTATCTTTACAAGCGGCTCACTTTCAATCAATTTAAATAAAAAATAAGCTCTTTCTAACTCGGTATCGCTCTTTAAAGCAAAAGCAACTTCCGTGTTGTTAAATATTTTTTCCATTTTGAGAAATCATAAAATTGCAGTGCAAATATACTTCAGTAACCCTATTATTTTAAATAAAAATTGCCGTATTTTGCAGAAAAATTAATTTTTAAAATGCAGACGATAAAAGCCAATCATTACGAAATCTTTTTTAACGAGAATTGCTATCATTATTTAGCGGAATTATTAACTCCTGAACGTTATTCTAAGATATTTGTGATCGTTGATGAAAATACAGCTCAATATTGCTTACCTGCTTTTTTATCGCAATTAGTAACCGATATTACAATAGAAATCATTGAATTGGAAGCCGGTGAACAATACAAAAATATCAGTACTTGCTTAGAAGTTTGGCAAGCAATGACCGATTTGGGCGGTGATCGCAAAAGCATTGTACTGAACTTAGGAGGCGGAGTTGTAACCGATCTAGGAAGTTTTGTGGCTTGTACTTTTAAAAGAGGAATCGATTTTATCAATATTCCTACTACGCTACTTTCAATGGTTGATGCCTCTGTTGGTGGAAAAAACGGCATCGATTTAGGCAACCTAAAAAATCAAATCGGAATTATCCGCGAACCTAAAGCAGTTTTAATTGATACTACTTTTTTATCAAGTCTTTCGGCACGTGAAATGCGTTCAGGTTTGGCAGAAATGCTAAAGCACGGATTAATCTCAGATAAAACATATTGGGACAAATTCAAAAACCTAAAAGAATTAAATACAGATGATTTAGATAATTTAATTCATCAATCAGTTGAAATTAAAAACAGTGTTGTTTCTGAAGATTTAACCGAAAATGGTATTCGAAAGTCATTGAATTTCGGGCATACTTTAGGTCACGCTATTGAAAGCTATTTTTTAGAAAACGAAAACAAAGAGAATCTTTTACATGGCGAAGCAGTGGCTATAGGAATGATTTTAGAAGCTTACTTATCTATGGCTAAAGGTTATTTAACTTCTGAAGAATACCAAGAAATTAAATATCATTTAAATGATATTTATGAACCTGTGGATTTTGATGAAAAAGATATTCAAAACATCATTGATCTGATGATTTACGATAAAAAAAATGAATTCGGAAAAGTCCAATTCGCATTATTGGAAAGTATTGGTGCAATAAAAATCAATCAATTTTGCGATAATGAATTGATTTATAGTGCTTTTGAAGATTATCAAAAGTAAACTTTTTTTAATTCTTTATTTGCATTTTATAATGCAATATTTTTTACTTTTGCCACGATGAAAGAATTAAAAACGACAAACACCTCTCTGATTTCAACAAGAGCTCCTAAAAGCACAGAACTTGTGTTTTCCAGAAGTTTGTATAATACTACTTTCATCGATTTATTCATACTTTTAAAAGCAATTCACGAAAAGTTTCCTATCTTTTTTGCTAATATTAGAGTTTAAAAATAAGAATCACTTGATTTTTTTAGTTTACTTTATTTTTTAACTTTATATAAAACTTAATAGATGAAAACAAGTTATTACGACTTAATTAATCAAACTTTTTATTTTCCTCAAGAAGAATTTACTTTAAATAAAGATAATTTACAATTTCATGGCATTGATTTAATGAAATTAGTGGAAGAATATGGTACTCCTTTAAAGTTTACCTATTTACCTAAAATTTCAAAAAACATCAAAAGAGCCAAAACGTGGTTCCGTAATTCAATGGAAAAATTGGATTATGACGGTAAATATTACTATTGTTATTGCACTAAAAGTTCTCATTTTAAATTTATTTTAGATGAAGCTTTAAAAAACAATATTCACATTGAGACTTCTTCTGCTTACGATATTAATATTGTAGAGAAGTTAATTGAGGATGGAAAAATTAACAAAAACACTTTTGTAATTTGTAATGGTTTCAAGCGAGAGCAATACATTGAAAATATCGCTCGTTTAATTAACAACGGGCATAAAAATACCATGCCTGTAATTGATAATTATGAAGAATTAGACTTATTACAAGAGCAAATTAAAGGTAAATTCAAAATCGGGATTCGTATTGCTGCTGAAGAAGAACCTAAATTTGAATTCTATACATCTCGTTTAGGAATCGGATATAAAAATATTGTTCCTTTTTACCGCAAACAAATTCAGGACAATAAAAAAGTGGAACTAAAAATGCTTCACTTCTTTATTAATACCGGAATTCGTGATACAGCCTACTATTGGAACGAATTATTAAAATGTATGAAAGTATACATTGCTTTGAAAAAAGAATGTCCTTCACTTGACAGTTTAAATATTGGTGGTGGTTTCCCTATCAAAAGTTCACTAGCTTTTGATTATGATTACCAATACATGGTTGAAGAGATCTTAAACCAAATTAAAATAGCTTGTGACGAAGCTGAAATTGAAGTTCCTAACATTTTTACGGAATTCGGTTCCTTTACTGTCGGAGAATCCGGAGGTGCTATTTACGAAGTATTGTATCAAAAACAACAAAACGATCGTGAAAACTGGAATATGATCGATTCTTCGTTCATCACAACATTACCGGATACTTGGGCTATCAACAAACGTTTTGTTATGATGGCTGTAAACCGATGGAATGATGCTTACGAAAGAGTTCTTTTAGGAGGTTTAACGTGTGACAGTGATGATTATTACAACTCAGAACAACACATGAATGCGGTGTATTTACCTAAATACAACAAAGAAAAACCTTTATACATAGGATTCTTTAATACTGGTGCTTACCAAGAAACCATCGGAGGATTCGGAGGATTACACCACTGTTTAATTCCTCAACCTAAGCATATTTTGATTGATCGAGACAAAAACGGAATCATTGCAACCGAAATTTTCTCAGAACAACAAAAAGCGGAAGATGTACTGGAAATTTTAGGATATAATAAAAAACAACAATAATCATAATTCTTCCCTATTTAGATATCATTTAAGCAACATCTAAATAGAGTTGGTAAAAAATAAACAAAATGAAAGGACCAATCAGTCAATTTGTAGAGAAAAACTATCTACATTTTAACGCTGCTGCTTTAGTTGATGCAGCAAAAGGATACGAAGAACATTTACTGGACAACGGTAAAATGATGGTTACTTTAGCAGGTGCTATGAGTACCGCGGAGTTAGGAAAGTCATTAGCCGAAATGATTCGTCAAGATAAAATTCATATTATTTCTTGTACAGGTGCTAACTTAGAAGAAGATATTATGAATTTGGTAGCGCACAATTCTTATAAAAGAGTGCCACACTATCGTGATTTATCACCACAAGAAGAATGGGATTTATTAGAGAATCATTATAATCGTGTAACGGATACTTGTATTCCGGAAGAAGAAGCATTCCGTAGATTACAATCTCATTTACATGATATCTGGAATAAAGCAGACAAAGCCGGAGAACGTTATTTTCCCCACGAATTTATGTACCAAATGATTAATTCAGGTGTTTTGGAACAATATTATGAAATTGACCCTAAAGATTCTTGGATGATTGCTGCTGCTGAGAAAAATTTACCAATTGTAGTTCCGGGTTGGGAAGACAGTACTATGGGTAATATTTTTGCTTCTTATTGTATTAAAGGAGAATTCAAAGCTACTACTATGAAAAGTGGTGTAGAATACATGATGTGGTTAGCCGAGTGGTACAAAAATAATTGCGAAGGAAAAGGTATAGGATTTTTCCAAATCGGAGGTGGTATTGCAGGTGATTTTCCTATTTGTGTAGTACCAATGCTATATCAGGATATGGAAATGCACGATGTGCCATTCTGGGCTTATTTCTGCCAAATCTCAGACTCAACAACTAGTTATGGTTCTTATTCAGGAGCCGTTCCTAATGAAAAAATAACTTGGGGAAAATTAGATATCCATACTCCTAAATTTATTGTAGAATCAGACGCAACAATTGTGGCTCCACTTATTTTTGCGTATGTTTTAGGATGGTAATTTTTTTTGAAATTTTTCCCTTAAAATATTTGATTTTTTCATTTAGGATATTACATTTGACAAAAATACAAGACTAAAAACAACCCAATGAAAAGAGTAATTGTTGATTATGCAAAATTGACAAACGAAATCTTAACACTACTAGTTGAGAAGTTTCCTGACGGCTATGATGAAACAGACATCATCCGTTTTAAAAATGCTAAAAATGAAACCATCGAAGCTGTTGAAGTACGTACAGAAGACACTATTTACCTTGTAAAAGTGAGTACTAAACTTGCAGATAGAATTGAGAACTTTGAAGATGATGATTTAGAGGATACTGCAGATGATGATTCATTAGACGCTTTAAAAGATCTGGAAATAGCAGACGAATCTGAAGAAGATTAATATAAAAAAGGAGCTTAAAATTAAGCTCCTTTTTTATATTTTATAAATAACGTTCTTTAATCACATTAATATGGTGCGCTTCATGTCCTAAAATAACACATCCTATAGCACCTACCGACATTTTATTTCCGGAAACTTCCCCTATTCTATTCAATTGTTCTTCTCCAAAGTTCTTAAATAACGAAATTGTAGCTTTCCTAACAGTCAAAAATTCTTCTAACAAACTTTCTACACTTCGATCATTTGCTCCGGCGAACTGAACAAAATCATTTTCTTCAAACCCCGGTAAAGCTGTTTTATCGTTCCGAGCAATTCTCAAGCTTCTGTATGAAAATATACGTTCCGCATCTGTTATGTGAAGTAAGATATCTTTAGGAGTCCATTTATTCGGGGCATAACTGAATTCCGTTTTGTTTTGCGGGATTTGTCTAAAAAAAGTAACTAATTCTTCTTCTTGTCGATACAATCCTTCAACAATATCCTGATGTCCAGAAGCATACTCTATATATTTTTCATAAAAAGGCGGAAAAACAAGATCAATTGATTTCATAAAGGTCTACAATTAAAAAATCCCGAAAAAATCGGGATTTATATATAATCAATTATTTTTTTACAATTCTTTAAAGATTGTGTGCATTAAGCGTTTTTTATCATTAATGCTTTCTTCAAGAGAAATCATGGTTTCTGTTCTGTAAACACCTTCAATATCGTCAATCAAAAAGATCACTTCTTTAGCATGTTTTGTATCTCGGGCACGGATCTTACAAAAAATATTAAATTTCCCTGTCGTTACATGAGCAACTGTTACAAAAGGAATTTCACTAATTCTCTGCAACACAAATTTAGTTTGAGAAGTATTATGAAGAAATACACCTACATAAGCAATAAAAGCATAGCCAAGTTTTTCATAATCTAATGTAAGTGAAGAACCTTGAATAATTCCTGCATCCTCCATCTTTTTAACACGTACGTGAACAGTACCCGCAGATATTAATAACTTTTTTGCAATATCTGTAAAAGGAACTCTTGTATTGTCAATCAACATATCCAAAATTTGGTGATCAACTTCATCTAAACGAAACTTACTCATAAAAAAGTGCTTATATTAAATTATATTAAAACGCAATATTAGTCATTTATTTTCAAACCATTACAAAATTTTAACAAATTATTTAGTAAAAAATCAGCTTTTGCTCCTATTTTAGGATAATTTACATTTTCAGCCGAAAATAATTTATCAAATCCATCAAATTCGTAATGCCCTATATTTTCTTCTAAATCTCCTATTTTGGCAATTTTCGCTTCAAAAATAACCTTACCATCTTTAAGCAATTCAGAATATTGTGCTGCAAAGTTAATTATTTTTTTCTGGTTATTTTCAATTATTTGAACATTTTTATAAATAAAATCAAAAAAATACGGAGAATTTTGAGGAATTGTTAAGTATTTTTCCAAATCGTTATTAACTATAACGTTTTCGTTAATTGTATAAATCGCTGAAATTAAAGCTATAAATACAAAATTCCTTACTATATCACGCTCATAATCGTACTGAAAATGCCCGGCTTCAAATAAAATTGTAGGTATTTGTTGCGCTGTCAAATAATCGCCTATACAATTTATATTAAAACTATCATCAAAACGTCCTATTTGATCCGGAATTACCTCTTTTAAACTATCAAATATTCCATTAATAGCATGTATTGCTTTCATTCTCACCTCATTAAATTCTCGTGATTCATTGTAAGCAGGTGCTAAAAAAGACATAGTTGCCGGTTTTTGCGTCCCAATTGTACCGAAAATAGTCCGTTGATCGTGTAAATTAAAACAGTAATCAGGCTGTATTTGTTCCACTAATCTTCTTAACACCTTACTTTCCGGCTGCGTAAGATTAAAAGCATCCCTATTTAAGTCAACCTGGTTTGCATTTACTCGAGTGTAAGCTTCTGCTCCATCCGGATTTAGAATAGGAACCATATATAAAGTAAAATTCTCCTTAATATATAGGTTAAATGAACTGTCTGAGTTCAAATAATGAAGAAAATCCAACAGTCCTTTAGTAGTAGTAGATTCATTTCCGTGCATTTGAGACCACATCAATATCTTTTTTGAGCCTCTTCCAAAAGTTACTAACGGAATATCTTTCTCTAGAACAGACTGCCCAACAACTTCTAATTTAAAATCAGAATTGAGGTTATTAAGAAAAGGAAAAATCATTTCCAGAGTAACGTATCTCCCTTGTATTTCAGAAACTAAATTTTGTTTCGCTATATCTAATAAATTCATGGATTATAAACTTTTTACAAATGTAAACATCTTAAAGTTTACAAATGTAAAACAATAAAATCAATTCTTAATTTACAATTGTAATTTATCATAATACTCTTTATTAATTGGTTATCTACGATTAAGATACATTTGTAAACTATTTTATATAAATAAATTTAAATATTTGTATTTCAGTTTATTAAGTTACACTATTTAAAGTTTTAATTGTATTATTTTGTACCGATTTCACCGCTATTTACATTTGTAAACTTGCTTATTTCAATTGCTTTATTTACATTTGTAAAAAGATACTGTAATGCTTATTTACAATGGTAAACACTGATGAATTTACAAAAAGACTAGAAAATATCTTTGACTTTTACGGGTTGACTGCTTCGTCGTTTGCCGATAAAATCGGTGTACAACGCTCTAGTTTATCTCACCTACTCTCTGGTAGAAATAAACCTAGTCTGGATTTTGTAATGAAAGTAATTGAAGTTTTTCCTGAAGTGGATCTCTATTGGATATTGAATGGGAAAGGTACTTTTCCGAAAAGTGATGCTCAAGATGTAATTAAAAGAACTCCTTCTTCTCTACCGACTGAAAATATTAAAAATGGGGATGATGATTTATTCAGCTCAGTAGATTATGAAAATGAAAATAGTTCAAAAAATAGCGCAGATGAAAACTTTGGAGAAAAAATTTCAAATACGCAAGTTTTGGATAGTCCGACAAATCATACGAAACATTCTTCAGAAATCGATAAAATTGTTATTTTTTATACTGACGGAACTTTTACATCTTATAATCCTAAAAAATAACTTAGAAAAAAGAATTTTCGGGATACTTTCCTTTTATCCCTCTGAATAAGTTTTGGAGTTTTTCAAAATCTTTATCCTTATCTGTGGTTAACCAATATGGTTCAAATATTTTAACTTCTTTGTGCTCATAGTCAAAAGTGACCGGCATAATAGGAACATTGGCTTTTTGGGCTATATAATAAAAACCCGTTTTCCATTCTGTCACTTTTTTACGTGTTCCTTCGGGCGCGATAGCTAATCGAAAAGTTTCTTTTTGTTCAAAAATAGCGGCTATAGCATCTACTTTGTTTTCATTTTTAGCACGATTAAGAGGAGTTCCTCCCATCCATTTGAAGTAATAGCCAAAAGGAAAAACGAAAAGTTCTTTTTTGGCAACAAAATTCATCTCTAAATTTAGAATGCCTCTGGTAAATACTCCTATAAAGAAATCATTCCAGCTAGTATGCGGTACAACTATAATAATACACTTTTTAATTTCTGCAGGAAACAAACCTGTTATTTTCCAGCCCATTAGTCTGAAAAAAATAAATTTGTATAAAATTTGCTTCATTTGGTTATAATTTAAAAACAAAAATAGCATTATATTTACGTTACTAGCAATTATCAAACAACGATGTGCAAAATAATTCACTTTTTAGCTGAAAACATGGAAGCAATTTTATCGATTTGCGCTTTAATCGTAGCATATATTACTTATTCTTCTTCAAGGAAACATAATTATCTTTCTGTCAAACCAATCGCTTATATATTGCCAAAAGATTATGAAGATCATGTTTGCGTCATTTTACAAAATAAAGGAACTGGTCCATTAATAACAAAATCAATTAAATTTATAAATGATGAAACAAAAGAAGAAAAAAAGTATTTAATTGATTTTGTTCCAGCCTTGAAAAACGGTGAAAAATATAGCGATTTCAGTAAGGCGCAAAAGTATATTTTAACTCCAAATGAGGATAAAATTCTATTAGAATATGCACTCAGAAAGGATTCTAAATCATTTGAAGAAAATAAAAGAATCATTAGAAAAGCCTTAAAAGATATCAGAATTATAATTACATATACTGGAGTTTACAATGAAACTAAAGATACTTTAGTTTTTAAGTTAAAATGGTATGGAAGACATTTCAATAAATAACTGTTGGTAAGATCGTTTATAAATTATGGCTAGGTTTGGGCAAGTTTTCCGAATTTTCTCCGAAAATTCGAAATTAAATTTTACATTTGTTATGGTTTGATTGTGATTTACGCCACAATTTTATAGTTGAGAACCGTTGTACGCAAGTTGAGAAATGAACACAGATTACAAATTAACATCAAAAGATAAACTAACTGAACTTGCAAAAAGCAAAGGAATTGAAACATGGAATGAACTGACCGAATTCATAAAAAAATTACCATACGGACGAAATAAAAATCGGACTGACTTTGAACTGGTATTATCTGAACAAAAAGGAACTTGTAGCTCAAAACATGCTCTTTTAAAAAGTATTGCGGATTTGAATAATGTTCCGAATATTGAATTGATAATCGGAATTTACCGAATGACCGAATCGAACACTCCAAAAATCGGAACTGAACTGACTAATAACTCGATTGAATTTATTCCTGAAGCACATTGTTATTTAAAAATCAATGGAAAACGAACTGATTTGACAAGTGGACAATCTGAATTTATGAAAATTGAGAAAGATATAATTAAAGAAAAACTAATAGAACCAAATCAAGTCGCGGAATTCAAAATTGATTACCATAAAAAGTTTATTGAAAATTGGCTAAAAGAAAACAACTCTGAATTTGAATTTGACCAAATTTGGAAAATAAGAGAAAAATGTATTACGAACTTAACTGAATAAAAACCTGCGTATAACAATGGCTATACGTAATGCGGGCTGAATTGCTAAACCAAAGTTTCTACTTATTTATCAGCTCGCAGTTTAGATATTTATGAATACAAAAATAACAAATATAAAAACGGCTCGCTACCGTTTCGTGCAAGATTGAAAACTACCGCTTTTCAATCCCACACTACGCATAGCCGATACCAATAACAAATTTTTACTAATGTTTCAACGCCTTTTAAGTTTTTTATTTCCTATTACCATCTATCAAAAAAAATCTGCTTTTAGTAAAAATCTTGAAGTTACCTGGAATAACGGACAACTAGTCTTAGATTCTCTTAACACCAATTATTCGTATGGAAGTTTGCAACGAATTTTACGCAAAGGATTAAAATATATTGGTTTTGAACGAATTAAAAATTTTGATTCTATTTTAGTTTTAGGTGTTGCCGGAGGGAGTGTCATAAAAACCTTAGCACATGAAATAGAATGTAAAGGAAAAATAACAGGTGTAGAAATAGATGAAAATGTGATTGAAATTGCGAATCAATATTTCGGGCTGAATGCAATTCCGAATGTAGAAATTGTGATTGATGACGCTTTTGAATTTATCTTGAAAACCAAAGAAAAATACGACCTGATTATTATCGATATTTTTCAGGATACTCAAATGCCTAACTTTTTATTTCAGGATTTTTTTATCAATAGAATTAATTTTTTACTTAAAGTAAATGGTTTTATTCTATTTAATACCATGATATTAGGCGAAAAAGATAAAGAAAGAAATCAACAGTATCGCTCCCGATTTGACGATAACTATTCCGTAAGAATGTATCCAAAAGTGGAAGAACACAATGAACTATTTACCATTAAAAAATTGGCTTAACTTCTAATTTAGGTTTTGTTTCAATTCTTTAATTTCTCGTTCTTCTTCTTCAATAATGGCATTGTAATCCTTAATGATTTCCTGAACGACAGTATTGGTTTTTAACGTCAACTCATTTCGCTTTTTCATTTTCTTCGAAAAACCGGCTGTAACCCATAAAATTACAACTAAAATCACCAAAAAAGAAGCAATCAACCTAATGTTGAATTTTCCGTTTTCAATGGCTGATCTTTCAATTGCTCTGTCGAGATTCTGTTGAACTTTGGAAACCGTCATAGATTTATCTTTATTTTGCAACAAAACTAAAGATTCGTCCAATGTTTTACGGTTTTCATCTTTATAATATGTTCTAAAATCACTAACGGCAATTTTTTTATATCCTTCAGAATTAAAGAATAACGTAGTCGGACTTACAAAAGCGATTAAAGTCACTATCAATAAAAGTCCGGCTAAAGCAATTAATGCAAAATACCTGGAGCTGTAATAAAAAGCTGTAAAGGAACGCTTCCATTTTGAAACATTAATCTCTTTTTCCAGATCAACTAAAAGTTTTTTCTTATTTCTTAAAATTTGAAGTCGGTCTTCTTTAAAACCTATAGTGTTTTTAATTTCTTCATTACTCATAACTACATCATTTTTAATATATTTCTTGCTTTTTCTAAGTCTTCAGGAGTATCGATTCCTATACTTCCATGTTGTGTTTCCACCATTCTGATACGCTTGCCATATTCCAGATAACGAAGCTGTTCTAATTTTTCAGAGGCTTCTAAAGACAACATCGGTAAACGATAAAAATCCATTAAAGCCACTTTTCTAAAAGCATAAATACCAATATGTTTCATATAACGAACACCTACATTTTCCGCTCTGGGATATGGAATAACTGAACGCGAAAAATAAAGGGCAAAATCTTGCTGATCTACAATAACTTTAACATTATTCGGATTCTCAATTTCCTCTTTCTCTTTGATCTCAAACATTAACGAAGCTAAATCTACTTTTTGTTCGGTATCCTGTTTGAAGATTTCGATTAATTGTTCCAATGGTTTTTGGTCTATAAAAGGTTCGTCACCCTGAACATTAACTACAACATCTACATCCATGTGCTCGACTGCCTCGGCGATACGATCGCTCCCGCTCTCATGCTCCTTTTGACTCCTAATAGCTTTACCTCCATTGTGTTGAATTTCATTAAAAATCAGCTCAGAATCGGTTACTACGAATACATCATCAAATAACTTTGTAGCTAAAGCTGCTTCATAAGTTCTTAAGATAACTGACTTTCCTCCCAAATCCTGCATTAATTTGGCCGGGAACCGGGTTGAAGCGTAACGAGCCGGTATAACCGCTATTATTTTCATTTTCTATTTTTTAATTTTCAAAAAAATCGTCTTTAAATCCGATCAAATATACTCTTTGTTTTGCTCTAGTCAAAGCTGTATATAACCAACGTACATATTCTTTGTCTATAACATTGGGTAAATAAGGCTGCTCAATAAAAACAGTATCCCACTGTCCGCCCTGTGATTTGTGACACGTTATAGCATACGAAAACTTCACTTGTAGAGCATTGAAATGCGGACTATTTTTTACTTTCAAAAATTTGCGGTATTGATGCCTTTCTTCTTCAAAATCCTTCATCACTTCATTATACAACTGATTGGATTCTTCATAAGTCAATGACGGCGATTCGCTACTAATAGTATCTAATAATAATACAGTTTCAAAAGGCTGTTGGTTAGGGTAATCTATCATTCTGATCGTTACCGTAGCAAACTTAAATCCGTAAAGTTCATCAATAGATCTGATGCGCATAATTTCTATAATGTCTCCATTGGCTATAAAGCCTGCTTCCGAATTTTCTTTAAGCCAAAAGTAGTTATTTTTAACCACCATCAATAAATCGCCAACAGATAGTTCGCTTTCTCTGTCTAAAATCTTAGCCCGTATCTGCATATTGTATTGATTCGCTCTTTTATTGGAACGGACAATAAAAGCGGTCTCTTCTGCTCCGTTATTTCGAAACGAATCCATAATAGCATCTAAAGTTTCATAACTATCCTGAAGCCGTACAATATCTTTAAATCCTTGTAAACGAAATTTAAATTGATCTATAAAAACAGATTTCAATAAAGAACGTAATTCTGTAGCATTATGCAAAATACCGGAAAATTCGCTTTGTCGCATTACTTCATCCAATTCTAAATGAACAACATCCTTATTATAATGTAAAGACATTGTATCCACATTTAATGCCGGACTGACATCTAAATTTACAGGTGGCAACTGAGCGGTATCACCCACTAAAATAAGTTTACAATTGTTACCGGAATCAATGTAAAACAACAGGTCGTCCAGTAACGACCCGTTCTCATATAGTTTAGAATCCTGATTTGTATCCGATATCATTGAAGATTCATCCACAATAAAAACAGTATTTTTAAATTTATTTTGCTGCATGGTAAAAGAAACAGCTCCCGATTTATTCTTTTTAGGAAAATAAATTCTCTTATGAATAGTAAAAGCCGGTTTTTGAGAATAATTGGCTATTACTTTTGCAGCTCTTCCTGTAGGGGCTAACAATATATACTTTTTTTCTACGTTTACTAATTGGTTAACCAATGTAGAAATAATGGACGTTTTACCCGTTCCGGCATAACCTTTGAGGATAAAAATTTGATCATTATTATTTTGTAAGACAAATTCTGCTACTTTTTGAAAAAAAATATCCTGCTTTAAAGTCGGTTCAAAAGGAAAGTGTTTTTTTAAAGTTTTATAAAAGGAGGCTGAATTTATCATACAATGTATATGGCTTATATATTTTTTCAAATATACAGATGATTTTTATTAGAATTTCTTTTGAGAAGAAAAAAAAATTGTAGATTTGCGTACCTATTAAACTAAAAATTATATATAAAGATGTTATTACTTCTAGTATTTGCAGTTATTACTTTCCTTGTAGCACTAGGCTTGGTTAAATTAATTGATAAATTCTTACCAAGAAATGCTCGATTCATTGTATCCCTTGTATTATGGGCAATTTGTGGTGTTTTAGTCTATTTTATTTATGCTTCAGTAATGAAACCGATCAATTTTGAAAAAGCTAAAAATGAACGTTATGAAATTGCTGTTAAAAAATTATTGGATATTAAAAAAGCTGAATTGGGTTACAAATCATTACATGGAAAATACACTAACTCATTTGACGAATTAGTACGTTTTATTGAAAATGATAAATTCCCTATTATTTCAAGAAAAGATACTGCTGTTATTGATGCTGAAAGAAATGCTGCTTTCAGAATTGTAACAGATGCAACCGGTAAAGGTGGTTTCTTTAAAGATGTTGTTGTAATTGACACTTTAGGATACACTAGTGTAAAAGATTCTTTGTTTAAAGATTCTGATCGTTACAAAAGAATGAGCGAAGTAAAAATTGGTGACTTAACAGTGCCTATTTCTTTAAAAACAGCTGAAGTTGAAAGAAGTGACCTTAAACTACCTGTTTTTGAGGCTGTAATTGATAAAAATGCTATTTTAGCAGGTTTAGATGAAGAATTGATCGAACAAGAAAACAAAGTAAATTCAATTGAAGAAATTAACGGTGACGTGATTAAGTTAGGTTCACTTGAAGACGTAACAGTAACCGGAAACTGGCCTAAAAAATATGGCAATAACGACTAACGACATTACCCAAAAAAATTATAAAAAGTTGTCCATTCAAGTCTCTTTGAGTGGACTTTCTTTTTGTGTTTTTGACTTACTGACGAATAAAATCATAACCTTCAACAATATCGATTTTTCTAAAAATCAAGTTATTGAAGAACAACTTTGGAAAGCATTTACTGAATTTCCTATTCTTTCTGAAAAATACGACGAAATAAAGATCATTCACGACAATAGCTTAAATGCCTTTGTTCCCGAATCTCTTTTTGATGAAAACTTTTTAGGAAGCTATTTACAATATAATGTAAAAGTTTTTGAAACCGATTTGTTCGCTTTTGACAAATTAAAAACCGACGACATTTATAATGTATATGTACCGTATGTAAACATCAATAATTTTCTGTTAGACCAATACGAATCTTTTGATTATGTAAACGCTAATAGCATTTTAGTCGACCAACTACTGTCCTACTCTAAAAATACATTTGACAAAAGAGTTTATATTCATTTTCAAAAAGAACATTTTGAAATTGTAGCCGTAAAAAGTAATGAACTATTACTTTTTAATTCTTTTGAATACAAAACCCCTGAAGATTTTATCTATTATACTTTATTTACTTTAGAACAATTGCAACTCAATCCTGAGATTTGTAACGTATTTGTTTTAGGAAATATGAACAAAACAGATGAATTCTTTAAAATCGGATATAAATTTATTCGTAATTTTGAGTTACTCAATACTAATGACTTAAGTTATAAATGGTTTAAAACCGAGTCTGAGATTCGTCAACACTATATTTTACTACATTCATGAGAATAATTTCCGGAAAATATAAAGGCAGAAGATTAATTGCTCCCAAAAAATTACCCGTTCGCCCTACAACCGATATGGCAAAAGAATCACTTTTCAATATTTTAAATAATTACTTCAATTTCAGTAATTTAAAAATATTAGAACTTTTTGCCGGAACCGGAAATATCAGTTATGAATTTGCTTCAAGAGGAGCTGCTCCTATTACCTGTGTCGATGCTGATTTTGGTTGTGTGAGCTTTATCAGAAAAACTTCTGAAGAATTAGATTTTGATATTACTGCTTTAAAAAATGATGTTTTTAAATATTTAGAACGTTGTAATACTTCTTATGATATTGTTTTTGCCGACCCACCATACGGTTTAACGCAAGAACAGTTTGAAAGTATTGTCACTTTAGTTTTTGAAAATGAAATTTTAGACGAAGAAGGTATGCTGATCGTGGAACATTCTAAAGACACAAAATTAGAACACATGATACACTTTGCTTTTTCTAAACACTATGGCGGAACAGTTTTTTCTTTCTTTGAAATTGAAAGTGAAGAAGAGGAAGAAGATTTTGAAGAAGACGAAAATGATCTTTAAATAATTTTTCTTTAATGCTCATTAGAAAAGCAACTTTACAAGATGCAACTGCTATTGTTGATTATATTTTATTAGCAATGGAAGATATTCTTTATACTTTTATTAAAGAAAGAAATCGTGATAAGGCTAAAGAAATTTTACTTCAATTTATAAAGCAGCCTGAAAATCAATATTCCTACGAAAATTGTTGGGTTATAGAAGAAAACCAAAAAATTTTGGGTGCTGCTTTAGTATATGACGGGGCTTGTTTACACGAATTAAGAGCTCCTTTTATTACTGAAATTCGAGCTAAATATAACCCGGAATTTGCACCCGAAGACGAAACTGAAGCAGGTGAATATTACATTGATTGTCTGGCCGTTCATCCTGATTGTCAAGGAAAAGGACTAGGTTCTGCTCTACTCAAATTTCTCATTGAAAATTTTGTTGTCAAACAGAAACAAATACTTGGTTTATTGGTTGAAAAAGAAAATCCCGGAGCAAAAAAGCTCTATTTAAGACTTGGATTTCAAATCAAAGGCAAGAAAAAATTAGCCGGAAAAGAATTGGATCATCTCCAAATAAAAAATGCAGACCTATAAGCCGGATTCTGTTTCCTAAAAGAAATCTTATCATTTATCTAGTTCCGCAATTACTCACGGAATCCATCTGCCTACCCCTCAGCATTGGGCGAGCAGCCCTTAATTGCTGATATACATGGCATTTCACCGCATAGAGTTTACCTGATTTCACTACAGCCTTACCTGTACATCCTTTCTGTTGCACTAGTCCTATTCCGCAAAACGGAATGACGGGCGTTACCCGCTATGCTGCTCTATGGTGTCCGGACTTTCCTCTCTCCTCAAAGAGGACAGCGATAAGACGGTCTGCGGTGCAAAAGTAAAACATTTTTAAACCTTAAAATGTATTTCGTGTCTAAAATCTGTTTAATTTTATCGTAAAAACTATATATGAGAAAAATTGTACTTTTACTGTTCTTGAACATTGCTTTTATGCATGCTCAATACAACGATCCCAATTTTCCGAAACCCTCATCCGGATATGGTTCTGACGGGACTCATACAGTGGGCGTTATTTCATTTACAAATCCTTATTTTACATCAAAGGATATTGAGATCTATCATCCTTCCGATATAAGTACTCCGGTACCTACTATATTCTATAGCCATGCTTATGGTGGAAACAACTCTACTAATATCAGTGGTGTTTTAAATTTCATCGCACAAAAAGGATATGCTGTAGTTTATGTTCCTTATCAAACAACCGGAGTCACCAATGATGAACGCTATGACAATTTATTACACGGATTTACCAAAGCTGCCCGTGATTATTCTTCTGTTATTGATACTACAAAAGTTGGTTTTTTAGGGCACTCTTTCGGTGGCGGAGCATCTTTTACTCTGGCTAAACATTGTTTTGACACCTACAATTGGGGCTCAGCCGGTCGATTTATCTACGCATTAGCGCAATGGTATACGCTTAACTTATCCCCTACTGAATTAAGCTCTTTTCCTTTAGATACTAAATTACTAACAGAAGTTTTTGACGATGATATTACAAATGATCATCGAATGGCTATTGATATATTTAATAATATCAATATTCCTTTGAGCGAAAAAGATTTTATCTTGGTTAAATCCTGTACAGTCGGAAGCTATAATTATATTGCAGATCATAGCGTTCCCAATACTTCTGCTGCTTTTGATGCTTTGGATTATTATGCTTATTACCGTCTTTTAGATGCGCTCTGTGATTATACTTTTAACGGGAATTTAGCCGGAAAAGATGTAGCATTAGGAAATGGTAGTACTAATCAGGTTACCATGCCTACCGGAATGCTGAATTTAATCGAATATGAAAACCCTCCGGTCGTATATCCAGAAAGCAATTATACTTTTCCTTGTTCAAGCAGTATTAACCCAAGAGAATCTTTCTGCGGTTTATTAAGTACTGAAGATTTCAGCAATGAAAAGCAACTAGGTATTTTTCCCAATCCTGCTCATAACAATTTGTATATCAGAAACAAATCTAAAGTTTTATGTAAAATCAGCATACATGATATGTCTGGCAATGTTATTTTAGAAACAGAATCAGATGATAAACTTATTACTATAAAAATTCAGTATTTAGACAAAGGAGTTTACTTTGCGAAAGTGAATAACAGAGTCAAAAGATTTATAAAAATTTAAGCTTTTATAACTTCCTTAACATAAAATTTAATATCTTTAAGAAACAAGCTTAAAATTATAGTATCATGGCAACACAATATCATTATGCTTCGGTTTCTGAAGCTTTAGAAGAATTAAAAAAAATAGGGTTCATTTACGATTTCAATATACATGAAGAAGAGATTGTTACTGATCCGGACGGATTTATAGTGCAACATATATATCGTTATGAAGGAAATAGCAATCCTGACGATGAGGCTGTTGTTTATGGCATTTCTTCTTTTGAGGGAAAAAAAGGCGTTTTTGTCAGTGGTTTTTCAGCCAATACAAATTCTGAAGCGTTCCAAATTATCCAAAATATAGTAATGAATTCTGAAGGTTGAAATTTATTTTGTGGATAACTTTTATGCAATTTAAAAATTAGGATTCCGATAAAAATCAACAATTGTTTTATATTTGTAATCCAATAAAAAACAATGGAACAATTTATAGTATCGGCCAGAAAGTATCGTCCTCAAACATTTAAAGATGTTGTGGGACAAAAGGCTATTACCAATACGTTATTAAATGCCATTGAAAGCAATCACTTAGCTCAGGCCTTACTATTTACAGGTCCGAGAGGTGTCGGAAAAACTACTTGTGCCCGTATTTTAGCCCGAAAAATCAATCAGGAAGGTTATGATGATCCGAATGAGGATTTCTCATTTAATGTCTTTGAATTAGATGCGGCGTCCAATAACGGTGTAGACGATATCCGGAATATTATCGATCAGGTACGTATTCCGCCCCAAACCGGAAAATACAAAGTCTATATTATCGACGAGGTTCACATGCTGTCACAAGCAGCATTTAACGCCTTTCTGAAAACATTGGAAGAACCTCCGAAACACGCTATTTTTATTTTAGCAACAACGGAAAAACATAAGATAATCCCAACCATCCTTTCGCGTTGTCAGATATTTGATTTTAAAAGAATTACCATCAATGATGCTAAAGAGCATTTAGCCGAAATTGCTAATGAACAAGGCATTACGTTTGAAGATGACGCTTTACACATTATAGCTCAAAAAGCAGATGGTGCCATGCGCGATGCTCTTTCTATTTTTGACCGCGTTGTTTCTTATTGTGGAAATAATCTGACTCGTCAGGCTGTTGCCGAAAATTTAAATGTTCTCGACTTTGAATATTACATTAAGGTAACTGATTTAATTATCGGAAATAAAATTCCTGAATTATTATTGGCCTATAATGATATTTTATCCAAAGGTTTTGACGGACATCATTTTATAGCCGGTCTAGCCTCGCATTTCAGAGATTTATTAGTTTGTAAAAATCCTGAAACACTAACTCTTTTAGAATCTGGAGAACATGCTCAGAAACTCTATAAAGAGCAGGCTACTAAAGTTTCTCAAGAATTTTTATTAGAAGGAATAGAATTAGCCAATGACTGTGATTTAAAGTATAAATCCAGCCAAAACCAACGCTTATTAGTTGAACTCTGCCTGATGCAATTAGCCTCCATTACTCTTAATGGAGAAAAAAAAAAGCTAAATCCTATATAGTTCCGGCACAATATTTCCGAAACAACAGCTATTCTATTACCGAAACGGTAAAACCAATTGTACCTAGTGAAGTACCAACTAATGCTCCAATTGTAACACCAGCAAAAGTTGAGTCGAAAATTCCAGATAAAATTATAGTTTCTAGTTCCAATATTGATCAACAATCAAATGTTTCTGCACTTTCTTTGGCAAGTATTAAAGCCAGAAAAGAATTAGAAGCGAAACAACAGCATCAGGCAAAAACAGTCGGTGAACTTCCAAAGGAAAAATTTAGCGAAACTGATATGCTGTTACAGTGGAATAAATTTGCGCAAAGGTTAACAGACCAAGGCAAAAAACTTATGGCCACTTATATGCAAATGAACGATCCTATTCTGGAAGAAACTACTATAAAATTAGAACTTCCGAATGAAAGTACTAAAGAAGATTTTTTACAAGGATCTAATGAGTTATTGGGATATCTAAGAGGTAAATTACACAACCACGACATTACTATAGAAGTAATTGTGAATGAAAGCACGGAAAATAAATATGCCTTTACTCCTATAGAAAAATTTGAAAAACTCAAAGAACTCAATCCGAATATTGAATTATTGAAAAAAATGTTTGACTTAGATATATAAAAAAAGGAGCTTTATTATAAAGCTCCTTTTTTATTTTAAAATATATAAATTAGTTAACCAATTCTACTATTAAATTAGCGCTTAAAACTTTTGTATCTGCATCTGACATACTTGAAGATACGGTAATTCCTTGATAAGACGTCAAATTAACATATTTAGTAAATGTCATCGTTTTAGTCTCTGCGTTTGCAATTGTTATATAAGTTCTGGTTCCCGGAATTTCTGCTCCCCAAATACCTAAATAGAAATAAGGAGTAATTGCAGGACCATTAGTTTTTTGAAGTGTAATTGAATATGTTACTTTGAAAACTCCTACTCTTGTTTGGTTTTGTATTGCCGTATAAGATAAGTTCAAGTTCTGAGAAGCTCCTAAAACATCAAAAGATAAAATACCGCTATATAAGTTATAAGGATTTGTGTATTTGAAAATTTCTCCATAAATCTTATATGAATCCATATTTACCCATCTTCCTTTACCATTAGTATCAGAAACCATCACTTTTCCGTTTCCTTGGTTACCATCAACCATTTTAATACTTCCTACTACGTGTAATTTTTCATCAGGAGTATTAGTTCCGATTCCTACTCTGGCAGACGAGCTTGAAGAATTTCCTAAGATAACTGCTTCTTGTTGGCTAGACGTTGCTCTATAACCAATAGCTGTTGACCCCACAGCCGTTGCCATACTGCGGTATCCTACGGCAGTAGAATAAGTTCCGCTTGCTGTATTGTCAAATCCTAATGAAGTAGAATATGTGCCTAGCGCATCAGAACCATAACCAACTGCAGTTGCATAAGTTGCTTGTGAAGTTGCTGAATTACCAATTGCCATAGAATGAGTATCTGACGCTAATGACATATCACCAATAGCATATCCTTTATAACCAAAAGCATTTGCAAAACCTCCAATAGCAACAGAAGAAACGTTACCTGTAGCATCGGCAAACTGTCCTATGGCTATAGAATTATTCACATTAGCAGATGAATTTAAACCTAACGCAATTCCTCCATTGGGATGGAAATTAGCTATTTGATCTGAATCTACTTTAAATACTAAAGGATAATAATTATTAGTACCTAAATATTCATTACCGGTGACTAAGGTATTCCCTACCAATTTCCAATCATCAATAGAAGCGGCACCGCCTACTGTAGCTAGTCTTTTCCAAACTCCTTCCCAGTAGTAATAACCGGGAGTTACATCTGCATTTGTATTAGTATTATAAACTAATAAACTAGTTGCCGGAAAAGGTATAGTAGCGGCATCAACTGTTGATGCTAAACTTACTCTGGGAATTAATAAACCTGAATTGGTACTCTTGATCTCAAGTATTGAAGAAGCGTCTGGTGTAGTGGTTCCGATACCTACTTGAGAATGTGATTTCACGGTGCTGAATAATAGCATAGCTATACCAGCAAGGCTAAGTAAATTTCTTTTCATGTTGTTTTTAAGGTAGATTTGTTGCAGGCAAATTTACTAAAAAAGCTATAACGAAAAGATGATTTTTATCATATTTTTATTAACAAACAGATAAAATATTGTTAAATTCTGCCGTAGTACATTGCCTTGACAATACCATCAGACAATCCGATTTTAGGAACGAAAATTTGACGTGCTCCGCTCCATTTCATGGCACTTAGATAAATTCTGGTCGCAGGAATGATCACGTCTGCACGGTCAGGATTTAATCCCAATTCTGCTATCCTTTGTTCGTAGGTCATACTGTTTAATTTCTGATATTGTGAACTCAAATAAACGTATGACAAAGGTTTATCAGGGTGTTTCTCAGAGAGTTTAAATAATTTATTAATATTCCCTCCGGATCCTATTAAAGTAATTTCGTCCCAGTCTTTAGTAATTGCTTTGATCCATTTTTCAATTTCTATCCAAACAATTTCAGAAACCATATTATTTAATAATCGGACTGTTCCTATTTTAAATGATTTGGATACTACTATTTTTCCACCTGAGAAAAGGGAAAACTCAGTACTACCACCACCAACATCAACATATAAATAGGTTTTTTCAGAATTAATAAATTGTTTTAAATCTGAAGCAGCAATTATAGTTGCTTCTTTTTTACCATCAATAACATCAATTTTAATATCCGTTTTCTTCTTGATTAAATCTACAATTTCTTTTCCGTTATAAGCCTCTCTCATAGCAGATGTTGCACAAGCTTTATATTTTTCAACTTTATGCACTTTCATCAATAAATTAAAAGCTTTCATCGCATCAATCATTCGGGCAACATTTTCTTCTGAAATCTCTCCAACGGTAAAAGCATCTTGTCCCAAGCGAATAGGAACTCTAACTAATGAATTTTTATTAAACTGTGTTGGATGTCCTTTTTGTTCTACTATATTGATAATCAACAAACGCATGGCATTTGAACCAATATCTATAGCAGCATATTTCTTTATTGTAATCATTAAGTATATTATATCTTTTCAGTAATAACTTCTAATTTATTTTGATAATATCTATAGGTTTCCTGTTGAGACCTGAATAATTTTTCTTCTCCTCTTTTACGGTATCTGTTCTTGAGATCATCCGACTGTATCCTGGCTTTTACATTAGCTTTCCAGCCTATTTCAAAAATTTCGATTAATTCTTGTTTTATACCTTCATCATATATAGGGCAAGTCACTTCTACTCTGGAATCTAAATTTCGCGTCATAAAATCAGCTGAAGAAATAAATATGTCCGGATTACCGTCATTTGCAAAAATATAAAGCCTTGCATGTTCTAAATAGTTATCTACAATACTAATAGCTTCTATATTTTCACTCATTCCTTCAACTCCGGGAGCTATACAGCAAATACCTCTCACAATTAACTGAATCTTCACTCCTGCTCTACTGGCATCGTAAAGTTTATCGATCATTTTAAAATCGGACAAACTATTCATTTTTAGCTTTATGTAAGCTTCTTTTCCTGAAATTGCGTTTAAAATTTCACGTTCAATTAACTTATTGAATTTTGATCTGGTATAATGAGGTGAAACAAATAAATGCTTATATCGATGTACTTTATAATTAACTTCAAAAAAATCAAAAACTTTAGAAACATCTTTTAAAATAGCTGAATCAGCAGTAAAAAGCGTTAAATCAGTATAAACTTTTGCCGTACTTTCATTAAAATTCCCTGTGGAAATAAATCCGTAACGCTTTACTTTTCCGTCTTCAATTCTGTCTATTACACATATTTTACTGTGAACTTTCAGTCCTTTTACTCCAAAAATAAGCTCAATGCCTTCAGTTTGCATCTGTTCGGCATAATAAATATTACTGGCCTCATCAAAACGAGCCTGTAATTCTATCTGTACGGTAACTTTCTTACCATTTTTAGCCGCATTAACCAGTGAACTGATGATCTGAGAATTATTTGCCAATCGGTATAATGTTATTTTGATAGACATTACTTTTGGATCCAAAGCTGCTTCTCTTAAAAATTTAACTACATAAGAAAAGGATTGATAAGGAGCATTGAGTAAATAATCTTTTTCTCTTATTTTTTGCAACATACTTCCTTCAATCTCTAATCCCGGAATCGGTAGTGGTGTATTAGGCTTATAAAGAAGATCATATCTTCCCAAATTAGGAAAACTCATATAATCTCTTCTGTTGTGATAACGTCCACCAGGAATAATACTATCTGAACTATCAATTTTCATACGATCTAATAAGAACGTAAGAAAATCTTTTTCAATAGCTTGGTCATACACAAAACGAACCGGTTCTCCTACTCTACGTTCCTTAACACTATCTGATATCTTTTCAATAAAACTCTTACTTAGGTCACTATCGAATTCGAGCTGAGCATCTCGGGTAATCTTGATCATGTGAGCTGAAATATTTTCGTACTCAAAAATATTAAAGATATAATCTAAATTAAGACGGATAACGTCATCTAATAGAATAACATACTGCTTTTCATTATTAGAAGGTAAAACGACAAAACGATTGACTGTATTCGGAATTTCAACTACCGCATATCGAACTTCTTTTTTAGGAATAAAACTATCGATCAACGATGTTTTTTTCGGTTTCATTTCCAAACGCACTGCTAAATATCCGGCCGTATCTTTTAATAAAGGAAACTCATTCAAATCATTTAGCATGATGGTCACTACTGCCGGACTGACTTTTTGAATAAAATATTCATGCAAAAAGTTCCTTTGTTCTTTAGAAACTTCTTTTTCATTAATAATGAAAATGTTCTCTTTCTGAAGTTTTTGCTCTATTTCGCTTAAAATGCGTAAACTTTCCGATTGTTGTTCAATAACAATATCGGTAATTTCTTTTAAAAGCTCTGTTGCTGATATACCGCCTAAAACCTTCTCCGAATTAATTTTTTTATCATTCTTCATACGTCTAATAGCGGCATAACGAACTCTGAAAAATTCATCTAAATTATTCGAAAATATTCCTAGAAATCGCAATCTGTCTAATAAAGGTACCGTTTCGTCTGCGGCTTCTTGCAGTACTCTGGCATTAAAAGTTAACCAACTCTTCTCTCGGTCAATATAAAAATTATGATGCGTGTTGTTCATGCTTAAAATGACTTGGGAAAACTGTTTTTTTTGTCCTACCTTTTTCTAGATTCTTCCAATCATCAGTATCAAATTCTAATAAAACGACTCCTGATGTAGGAACATTATCTATAAACTGGTCCCCAAATTTATTAACAAATTTTGTAATGGCATCATTATGACCAAAAAGAATTAAATTATCATAAGTATTTGAACAGTTTTTAACGGTTCGCTCTAAAGCAGCCTCATCAAATGTGTATAAATCTTCTTTTAAAACTATTGTATCTAAAGGTATTTGTAAATGATGCGAAAATATTGTAGCAGTCTCTTTAGCTCTCTTTGCAACACTACTCCAGGCAACATAGGTATCAGGTAAATATTTAACTAATTCAGTAGAAACTAAATGAGCATCTTTTATCCCACGTTGAGAAAGCGGACGATCAATATCATTTAAAGGTGTCTCCCAACTTGATTTTGAGTGACGAATTATAACTAAATTTTTCATAACAGATTGTATTTCGTTTTTTACTTATAAAAACAAATTAGCTTTATAAAGTAACGTCTTTTTTTTGAGACTTACTACTATTAAAATGATAATTAAAAGTTAATTCATAGATTTTTTATTTCTTTTCATCGAAAAAAATAACTTTTAGTAAAATGAATGGAACTTTATTAACTACTTTAGTTCTGTAATTACAAAAAAACGCTCCCTACGTTTGAACTTAAATTCTCCTTTGTGATGAATTATTTTTTAAATACTGCGAATTAAGCACTTACTTAATTTTTTATTATTAACCGTCCCTATTTTTAATTTTTTTTAACCTCCTCCCCATTTTTAAATTGTGGACTGAATTTTTAGTCCGCCAAACTTTACCTATCTGAATTTTTGGAACTCAAATGTTTAACAAAAAGTAGAGGTTATGAAAGCAAAAATTACGCTATTGCTGTTAGTTATTGCTATTGGGATTAAAACGTCTCATGCTCAATTTTCTCCCGATAGACCTGATTTAAGGTTGTGTGGAACTGCTCCTAATTATTACTTAGATTACTTTAACTGTACATCTAATAATTACACATTAGATAATGTTTTTTTAAGCTTAACTGATGTAAATGGTGTTCCACTTGATGATACAACATGTACACCTGGTACTTCACATACCATGTATATAATGTTGAATTATACTTCAAATTCTAATAGTAATATTTATCATGCAAGAATGTTTGCCGATTTAATCATTGATGGAGTAACAACTTCAATTAATGTAAATTTCGGAACTGTTTCGCCCGGTATAGGGCAACGATTGTTATACGGTCCTTTTACGTGGATCTGTGGACAAGAAATTATACTTAGCGATATATTAATCGTGTGGAAAACATCCGGGGATGACACAGAACTAGTACCTTATGATTGTAGTTCCTATAGCAAATCTCAATGTGAATTACCAGGAGGTGTTGTTGTTACAGCTCCTCTTGCCGTCCAGTTCACATACAATGGTTGTACTAATGGAAACCAATCTACAATTCAGTTCGATTCAACCACTACAGGAGGAGTTCCACCTTATTCTTATGCTTGGGACTTTAATTCCGATGGAATAATTGACAGTACAGTAGAAAACCCTGTTTACACATACGATACAACAACCAGTAATTCAGCTACTTTAACGGTAATGGATTCCAATGGTTTATCCAATACGTATACACTGGCAATTGTATATCCGGATGAATTAAATATCAATGTCAATATTCAAAATTTAGATTGTTCGCCTGGATCCACTGCTTCTATTGATATAACAGTTACAGGAGGAACAGCTCCATATACTTATGTATGGAATACTGGAGATACAACTGAAGATTTGTCTGGTTTAGATGTTGGAACGTATTCTGTTACTGTAACTGATGCAATTGGATGTACTAAAAATTATAGTACTACAATTTCTCCTATTATTTGTTGTCAATTTGAAGTTACCTGCCCTACTTTTCCTAGTCAATCACTTCAGTGCTACGATTTACTTCCTCCCGAAGGAACCATAACCGAATCTGAATTTGAAGCTCTTGGAGACGGAAACGGAATTATTGGCGATAATCCTTGTGGAATAATAGAAATTATAGCGACTAATAGTCCTTATGCCGGTTGTAATACCAATATAACAAGAACGTATACAATAACTGAGTATCAAGACGATAATTCAAACGGAATTAGAGATGTCGGAGAAAATACTGTTTTAAATACGACATCTTGTAATCAAACTATATTAATAAATGATACTACTGCTCCGGCTATCGATGTGACAGCTAATGATATGACCGTGGAATGTGACGGTAATGGAAACACTGCTCAGTTACAAAACTGGTTGGCTGCTAACGGTGGTGCTTCAGCTTCCGATGATTGTTCCAATGTAAGCTGGTCTAATGATTATGCCGCTTTATCCACTCAATGTGGTGCTACTGGTTCGGTTCTGGTAACTTTCACCGCTACTGATGATTGTGGTAACAGTGCTACTACTTCGGCTACTTTCACCATTCAGGATACTACTGCTCCGGCTATCGATGTGACAGCTAATGATATGACTGTGGAATGTGACGGTAATGGAAACACTACTCAGTTACAAAACTGGTTGGCGGTTAACGGTGGCGCTTCGTCTTCCGATGATTGTTCCAATGTAAGCTGGTCTAATGATTATGCCGCTTTATCCACTCAATGTGGTGCTACAGGTTCAGTTTTAGTGACTTTTACCGCTACTGATGATTGTGGTAACAGTGCTTCCACTTCGGCTACTTTCACCATTCAGGATACTACTGCTCCGACTATCGATGTGACAGCTAATGATATGACTGTGGAATGTGACGGTTTGGGCAATACAAATCAACTTCAGGCTTGGCTTAATGCCAACGGCGGGGCTTCGTCTTCTGATGATTGTTCCAATGTAAGCTGGTCTAACGATTATACCGCTTTATCCACTCAATGTGGTGCTACTGGTTCGGTTCTGGTAACTTTCACCGCTACTGATGATTGTGGTAACAGTGCTACTACTTCCGCTACTTTCACCATTCAGGATACTACTGCTCCGGCTATCGATGTGACAGCTAATGATATGACCGTGGAATGTGACGGTAATGGAAACACTACTCAGTTACAAAACTGGTTGGCGGTTAACGGTGGCGCTTCGTCTTCTGATGATTGTTCCAATGTAAGCTGGTCTAACGATTATTCCGCTTTATCCACTCAATGTGGTGCTACTGGTTCGGTTCTGGTAACTTTTACCGCTACTGATGATTGTGGTAACAGTACTACTACTTCCGCTACTTTCACCATTCAGGATACTACTGCTCCAACTATCGATGTGACAGCTAACGATATGACCGTGGAATGTGACGGCAATGGAAACACTACTCAATTACAAAACTGGTTGGCTGCTAACGGTGGCGCTTCGTCTTCCGATGATTGTTCCAATGTAAGCTGGTCTAACGATTATACCGCTTTATCCACTCAATGTGGTGCTACTGGTTCAGTTCTGGTAACTTTCACCGCTACTGATGATTGTGGTAACAGTACTACTACTTCAGCTACTTTCACCATTCAGGATACTACTGCTCCGACTATCGATGTAACGGCTAACGATATGACCGTGGAATGTGACGGTAATGGAAACACTGCTCAGTTACAAAACTGGTTGGCTTCTAATGGCGACGCTTCGTCTTCTGATGATTGTTCCAATGTAAGCTGGTCTAACGATTATTCCGCTTTATCCACTCAATGTGGTGCTACTGGTTCGGTTCTGGTAACTTTTACC
>QKBC01000019.1 GCA_003246205.1 Flavobacterium haoranii
AGTGCCGGTGAGCATTTAATAACGGTAGTTGATACCCAAGGATGTACATTCTTACAAGAAACAGTAACAGTAATAGATTATCCTAAATATTTTACACCAAATGGAGACGGAATCCATGATACTTGGAATATTGTTGGTTTAAATCAATCTGAGGCTAAATTGTATATCTTTGACCGTTATGGCAAATTGATAAAACAGATTAGTACATTAGACGAAAGTCAAGGTTGGGATGGAACATATAATGGACATCCTTTGCCGTCAACAGATTACTGGTTTAGTTTACAGTATGAGGAGAATGGTATAGCAAAAGAGTTTAAAGCTCACTTCTCGTTAAAACGATAATTTTAATATTTATAGAAATGAAAAAACCGCTATTAAGCGGTTTTTTTATTTTTGATTATAAATTTTTAAATCTACTTTTTTGAAAAATTAGTTAGGATAAACAGCTAAGGCTTCTTTTAAAATGTGAACCGATTTTATTAAATCTTCTTTTTTCAATACATAAGCGATACGAACTTCATCCAAGCCAACTCCGGGAGTTGAATAAAAACCGGCAGCTGGAGCTACCATAACAGTTTCACCATTCAAATCGTAACTTTCTAATAACCATTGAGCAAAATTATCAGCATTTTTAACCGGTAATTTGGCAATACAATAGAAGGCACCTTTAGGAACAGCAACCTTAACTCCGGGAATTTTATTCAATTCATTAATTAAAGTATCTCTTCTGTCTTTATATTCAGTAATGACTTCATCAAAATAGCTTTGCGGTGTGTCTAAAGCTGCTTCGCTTGCAATTTGTGCATACGTTGGCGGACTTAAACGAGCTTGAGCAAATTTCATAGCTGTAGCCATGACTTCTCTATTTTTGGAAACAATACAGCCGATACGAGCTCCACACATACTGAATCTTTTTGAAACAGAGTCAATCATTATAGCATATTCTTCTAATCCCGGAACGTTCATTACAGAGTAATGTTTGTATCCGTCATACGTAAATTCACGATATACTTCATCAGCGATTAAGAATAAGTCGTGTTTTTTAACGATATCTGCTAATTTTTGGATTTCTTCTTCAGAATATAAATAACCGGTCGGATTTCCCGGATTACAAATTAAAATAGCTTTAGTTCTTGGAGTAATCAGCTTTTCAAAAGCCTCAATCGGAGGTAAAGCAAAGTTTTCTTCAATTCCGGAAATTACCGGAACAACTTTTACGCCTGATGCAGTTGCAAAACCGTTATAATTTGCATAAAATGGCTCCGGAATTATAATTTCATCATCTTGGTCCAAAACACTTCCTAAAGCAAAAAGTAAAGCCTCAGAACCTCCGGTTGTAATGATGATATCTTGGGATTCAATAGGTAATCCTTGATTTTTATAATATTGGGATAATTTGTTTCTATAACTTTCAAATCCGGCAGAATGTGAATATTCTAAAACGGAAATAGTAGCATTTTTAACTGCATTTAAGGCAACTTCAGGAGTTTTAATATCAGGTTGTCCGATGTTTAGGTGATATACTTTATGGCCTTTCTTTTTGGCGACTTCTGCATAAGGAACCAACTTCCTGATAGGAGATTCCGGCATTTGTTTTCCTTTGTTTGATATTTTTGGCATGACTTGTTTGTTTTAATGGCAAAATTGCATTTTTTTTAGCTGCTATAAAAACAAATTATAAAATTTTCTCTTTCAATTCTTAATAAAAATATTATATAAGTTAGATGGATAAACTTTTATTAAAAATAATATTATTTTTTGTTAAATTGTAATCAATTTTATGATTAAATTTAAGAATCATTGAAAAACAAAAGTTTTTTTGAGATTTTTAAAATTTTAAGAATGAAAAAATATTTTAAAATAGGGTGTTGTTTTGTATTCCTAATAGTATTGGGAGGAAATCTTTTTGGTCAATTTCGATTGGCTAATCCTGATAAGAAATATAAAATATCTTTCGAAAATATGCATAATTTAATCATTGTAAAATGCGATTTGAACGGAAGTCCTTTAAATATGATTTTAGATACCGGCTCCGAAAAAAACTTATTATTTGCATTTCCCGAGAATGATACTATAACATTTTACAATTTGCAAAAATTAAAGGTGAAAGGAATAGGTTTTGGCGAAGAAATCGAAGCCTATTTGTCAAAAAATAATACCTGTGCAATAGGGGAATATGTCAATTCCAATTTTGAAACTCTTTTAGTACCGGATGTTAATATTGATCTTATCGATAAACTGGGAATTCCGATAAACGGAATTATAGGTTCTGATTTTTTTGCAGCATATTGGGTCGAAATTGATTATCAAAGAGAAAAACTATATGTTATACCAAAAGAAAAATTTAAAACGAAAAAGCTTCAGAAATACGAAAATAAAGAGATAGCCATTAGACGAGGAAAACCTTATATTAATGTCAAAATGAAGCAAAGCGAATACGAAACGGAAAAAGACTATAATTTGCTTTTAGACACAGGTTTAGGTGACGGACTTTGGCTTTTTGAAAATGATACCTTACAATGTAAACATCGCTTCTTTAGGGATGTTTTAGGTAGAGGATTAACAGGGGAGAAATTACCGGAAAAAAATCAAGAGTTAATGAACTGTTTATTAATGATTTTAAGTTAAATGAAGCGCTGGTTTCTTATCCCGATTCGGTTTCTATAAGTGATTTGGATAAACTTCAAGGAAGAAATGGTTCCTTAGGCGGTGAAATTTTGAAAAGGTTCAATTGGATTCTGAATTATGAAACCAAAAATTTCTATTTCAAGAAAAACAAGTTATTTGATGAAGCATTCAATTATAATATGTCGGGAATTGAAGTGCAGCACAACGGATCACAATGGGTTAAAGAAACAACTTATAATAATTTGCAAGGTAAAAAGATTAATGTTAACGAAACCGTTTTTGAAGATTTTAATAGGCAATACAGCTTTATTTATAAGCTTAAACCTATTTTCGAGATTTATGCGGTTCGAAAAGATTCACCTGCTGAAAAAGTAGGCTTAAAGATAGGAGACATTATCTTGAGTATTAATCGGAAATCGTCTCAACATTTATCCATTCAAAAAATAGCAGAGATTTTTCAGTCGCAAGAAGGTAAAACCATAAAAATAGAAGTAGAACGGCAAGGACAAAATTTAAAATTTGAATTCCAACTCGAAAAGATATTATAAAAGAAAAAGCCCCATTTAGGGGCTTTCTTTATTTTATTTTTTAACAATAACAGTTCCTTTTATTCGTAACGGCACCACACCATTAGGTTTGTTTACCGCATTAGTTTCAACCGTAAGCGTTTTACTGATCGGTCCAGGATTCATATTATATTTAACTATAATTTTATCTGATTTACCCGGCATAATCGGAGCATCTGGCTTTTCGGCTACTGTACAACCACAACTCGAATTTACTTTTTTAATAATTAAAGGAGCATCGCCGGTATTGGTAAAAACAAATTCTCGTATACCGCTATCTTCTCCTTTAACTACCTCTCCGTAGTTAATGGTTTCTGTCTTAAATTCAATTTTAGCGCCTTCTTGGGCAAACAAATTGAAACTGAGTAGAAATAGAACAATAAGTCCAAGTAATTTTTTCATCATAATAAAATTAATAGGTTATGGTAAAAATAAGCGAATAAACTTAAAGAACCAATAAATCCTCTTTTTTATTTTACCATATATCCTTACTTTTGCATAAAAATTACAAAAAGTGTACCAAAATTCAATTTTATACAATCCTTTTAAACCGATTCCTGCTAAGGAACGAGTCTGATTTTGGTATCAGTCAACCTTTTCATCATTTATTTTTATGGTACTACACTTTAAAAATACTTAGTTTTAAAGAAAAGGTATTTATCGTAATAAATTTTGTAAACTATTAAAAATCAATATCTAAAATATATCATAAACGTATGATTCCTGCACAATTCAACCCTAAAGATGTAGAACAGAAGTGGTATGACTATTGGATGAAAAACAATTATTTCCATTCAACACCAGACCACAGAACTCCTTATACTATTGTAATTCCGCCACCTAATGTAACCGGAGTGTTACACATGGGGCACATGCTGAATAATACTATTCAAGACGTGTTAATTCGTCGTGCTCGTTTAAAAGGACTTAATGCTTGTTGGGTTCCGGGAACAGATCATGCTTCAATTGCGACCGAAGCAAAAGTTGTTGCTAAATTGAAAACTGAAGGTATTAACAAAGCCGACTTAACTCGTGAGGAATTCTTAAAACACGCTTGGGAGTGGACCAATAAGCATGGAGGAATTATTTTGGAACAACTTAAAAAACTAGGTTGCTCATGCGATTGGGAACGAACTAAGTTTACTATGGATGACGATATGACAGCTTCTGTTATCAAATCGTTCGTAGATTTATATAACAAAGGATACATTTATCGCGGGTATCGTATGGTAAATTGGGATCCGGAAGCAAAAACAACGCTATCTGACGAGGAAGTGATTTATGAAGAACGTCAGGGAAAATTGTATCATTTGCGTTATAAAATTGAAGGAACAGAGGATTACGTAACTATTGCTACCACTCGTCCTGAAACTATTTTAGGCGATACTGCCATTTGTATTCATCCGAATGATGAACGTTATACTCATTTAAAAGACAAAAAAGCGATTGTTCCTATTTGTAATCGTATAATTCCGATTATTTTCGACGAGTATGTAGATATGGAATTCGGAACTGGTTGTTTAAAAGTAACTCCGGCTCATGATGTAAATGATAAAGAATTAGGCGAACGTCATAATTTGGAAATCATTGATATTTTCAACGAAGATGCTACTTTAAATAGTTTTGGATTACATTATCAAGGAAAAGACCGTTTTGTAGTACGTGAAGAAATTGCTAAAGAATTGGAAAATATAGGAGCTTTAGTTAAAGTAGAAAATTACATGAACAAAGTGGGAACTTCTGAGCGTACAAAAGCAGTTATCGAACCGAGATTATCAGACCAATGGTTCTTGAAAATGGAAGAATTGGTAAAACCGGCTATCAAAGCAGTTCTAGAAACAGAAGAAGTAAAACTATATCCTTCTCGTTTTAATAATACTTATCGTCACTGGATGGAGAACATCCGTGATTGGAATATTTCCCGTCAATTATGGTGGGGACAACAAATTCCGGCGTATTATTATGGCGAAGGAAAAGAAGATTTTGTAGTAGCCGAAACTAAAGAACAAGCTTTAGAATTAGCTAAAAACAAAACCGGAAATTCAGCTTTAACTGTAGCCGATTTAAAACAAGATGTAGATGCTTTAGATACTTGGTTCTCATCTTGGTTATGGCCAATGGCGGTTTTCGGAGGCGTATTAAATCCTGAAAGCGAAGATTTCAAATACTATTATCCGACAAATGACTTGGTTACCGGACCGGATATTTTATTCTTCTGGGTAGCTCGTATGATTATCGCCGGATATGAATATACCGGTAAAAAACCATTTTCGAATGTATATTTAACAGGATTGGTTCGCGACAAGCAACGCAGAAAGATGTCAAAATCACTAGGGAACTCACCGGATCCGTTAGATTTGATTGAAAAATTTGGTGCTGATGGTGTTCGTGTAGGATTGTTGTTGAGTGCTTCTGCCGGAAATGATATCATGTTTGACGAAGAACTATGTAACAACGGTAAGGCTTTTGCAAATAAGATATGGAATGCTTTCCGTTTGATTAAAGGATGGGAAGTTGCAGACATCGCCCAACCGGAAGCTTCAAAAGTGGCTATTGATTGGTACGAAGCGAAGTTGCAAAAAACATTAGCCGAAATTGAAGATAATTTTGAAAAATACCGATTGTCAGATGCATTGATGGCTATTTATAAATTGGTTTGGGATGATTTCTGTTCATGGTTCTTGGAAATGATTAAACCGGGATACCAACAACCGATTGACCGTGCAACATTTGACAAGGCCATTGAAATGTTAGAAGCTAATTTAAAGTTGTTGCATCCATTTATGCCGTTCTTAACAGAGGAAATCTGGCAGCATATTAGAGAAAGAAGACCGGAAGAAGCTTTGATTGTTGCAAAATGGCCGGAAGTAAAAGAAGCCAATACTGATTTAGTAGACCAATTCGATTTTGCAGCCGAAGTAATTGCCGGAATCAGAACGATTAGAAAAGAAAAGAATATTGCGTTTAAGGAAGTTATTGATTTAAAAGTGATCAATAATGAAAAAATGCCGATTACGTTTGATTCTATTATTTTAAAACTTGGAAATGTAGAAAGTTTGGAATATGTAACAGAACAAGTAGAAGGAGCATTAACCTATCGTGTAAAATCAAATGAATATTTTATTCCTATTTCGGGAAGCATTGACGTAGCAGCCGAAATTACTAAGCTGGAAGAAGAGTTAAAATATACACAAGGCTTTTTACGTTCAGTTCAAGGCAAACTATCAAATGAGAAATTTGTCAATGGCGCTCCGGAGAAAGTAATCGAAATGGAACGTAAAAAAGAGGCAGATGCTTTAGCTAAAATTGCTACTATTGAGCAAAGCTTAGCAAGTTTGAAATAGTAAATAGCTGTATTTCAGAATATTTTAAATCCCAATGTTAAGTTTTTCGTTCAAGTGAAAACTTAACATTGGGATATTTGTTTATTTAATAATTTTACAACGTTAAATTAACATTAAATTAAAGTATGACAACTAAAAAAAAATCAGAGAAGGACATTCCTGTTAATGAAACTGAAGTTCAAACTACTCCCGAAACAAACGAAGTAATAGAAAATGTAATTGAAGAGTTGGTTACAGAAGAAAATAATGAAGATGTAGAAGTAACCGAAAATGAAGTAGAAGTACCGGCTGAAGAAGAGAAAGTAGTAGCAGAGAAAGAAGTTTCTAAGAAAGAAAAGAAGAACAAGAAGAAAGCAAAGTCTGAAAAAAAAGACAAAAAGAAAAAGAAAAAATCTAAGAAAAAGAAGAAAGCACTTCAAAAAGCAAAAAAAGAAAAGGCTAAAGCTAAAAAGAAAAAGAACAAAAAGAATAAGTCCAAAAAGAAAAAATAAATCCCAATTCATAGAATTGGGATTTATTTATGTTTTTATGGAAATTGAATTAAATCATAAAAAACCCACGGAGAACTAATTTGATTATTAGCATCTATATGTAGATGACTAACGTTAAACCATTTTGCATTTATATGTATATCACCGTTTGTTGCTAACCAAACATCATTATAATTCCCAGTGTAGTCATGAATAATGTTTATATTACCATTACTTGTATTAGGGATAGGAATGTTAACAATAGGGTAGCTGTTAAGGTTTGAATCTAATGGCTCAATTTGTAAGTAGGATAAACCAGTGGCACTTATTAGAGGAGCATTCCAATAAATATTAGCTGTATATGTGTTGGGAGGTGTTGATGTACTAGTACAGGTTACATAATAAGTTAAAGGGCTAGGAGCTTTATAGGTAGAATTAGTAGAAGTTTCTATATTAATACTTTTTGTTAAAGTATTGGATTTTAGATCTGTACTAGTATCAACCTCGTCTGTTGAACATGAACTAATTAAAAAAAGAAGCGATAAAAGAAATAAATTTTTCATATTATAAAATATTAATTAAGTTTAATTCATTCAAATATAAAAAAAATAGCTTTATCTTAATGTTTTATATGTTTTTTGATGGGTTTTATTTACAATATAAACCATCGTTTTATTGAATGACTAAATCATATTTTTCCAATAAACCTTTTAAACCTTCCATAGAAAATTTGGCTCTTTTCATTTTGTTTTGTTCCGGGTCGATAGAAAAATTATAACTAGTCGTAAAATCAGTTTTGGAAAGATTAGTTCGGTAAAAAACAGAGCGTCTCAGATCACAGTGGTCAAAAACGGTTTCCGATAAATCACTTTCCATGAAATCAGCAGAAACCAAACTACAACTAGTAAAATACATTTTCTTGAGCTTTAGACCGTAAAATTTAGCAAAATCCAATCGACAATTGGTAAAATTGAAGTCATAAATCACTTGGTCGGTCATAGCAAAATTAACATTGGTAAAATTACAATCGTTAAATTCCACACCGCGTAAGGATACATAATTGATTTTAGTATCGTTAAAATTGCAATGCAAAAAAGTACAATCCACAAAAACGACACTTAAAAAAATACATTGGGTAAAATCACAATGGTCAAAAGTACAATTCTCAAATTCTTTGAATTTAATATCGTTTTCATTAAAAGCTTTGTGTTGGTATTTTTGGTCGTGAATAAAATCGGAGCTCATTTGGATTTACAGAATGATTAGTATAAAAATCAAAAATAATCATTTTATAGCACAACCTTCGGAAATATATTTTTAAAAGGTATTTTTGCATTCCAATCCAATACCAATGAAACTAATACCAATTCTTGCATTATTTGTATTGTTTACAGCAACAGCTCAGGAACATTACAATTTAATCATCGGTACGTATACCAATGCTTGTCAAAGCGATGGTATTTATGTTTATGATTTTGATATCCAAACGTTGGAATACCAATTAAAATCACATACTAATCAAGTGATTAATCCGAGTTATTTCACCATAAGTTTAGATAAAAATAATATTTATAGTGTAAACGAGAATGGAACAGAGAGTACAATCAGTGCGTTTTATTATGTTCCAAAAGAAGGTTCATTACAACTCATCAACAAAGTAGACAGTCAAGGAGCTGATCCGTGTTATATTATTAATGACAATAAAAATGTGATTTCAGCAAATTATACCGGCGGAACAATCAGTGTTTTTCCAAAAAATGCAGACGGAAGTTTAGCCGAAGCGATTCAAGTAATCCAACATAAAGGTTCCGGTCCTAACGAAAAACGCCAGGAAGCTTCTCATTTACACATGGTTTATTTTAGTCCTGATCATCAATATTTGTTAGCCAATGATCTTGGAGCTGATAAAATATATCTTTATCGTTACAATGCAAATGGCGGAGCTAAAACGTTAGTTCTAAAAGATGAAATAAAAGTGAAAAAAGGCAGTGGCCCAAGACATTTAGTATTTAGTCCTAAAGGAAATTTCGTGTATCTTTTGCAAGAGCTAGACGGAACGCTATCGGTTTTTGAATATGAAAAAGACAAACTAAAATTGGTTCAGGAAACTACTGTTGCTCCTAATTTATTCAATGGAATGAACGGTGCTGCAGACATTCATGTAAGTCAAGACGGGAAGTTTCTATACGCAACTAATCGTGGTGATGCCAATACTATTTCGGTATTTAAAGTACTAGCTAATGGAACTTTAGAAATGATTCAGCAAATCAGTACGCAAGGAAGTGCTCCGCGTAATTTCACCTTAAGTCCGGATGATGCGTATGTTTTAGTAGCTAATCAAAATACAAACAATATAGTTATTTATAGTAGAAATGCTATAAACGGAACCTTAATTGATACGGGAAAACGAATGGAACTATGCCAACCGGTTTGTTTGGCATTTGACAAAGTAGAATAAAAAACGTCGCATAAAAGCGACGTTTTTTTTATATCTTATTTCCCTTTTTTGCGTTTGGCAGCTCTTTTAGCTTCCACACCACGGTTTCTTGGTGCTGTTTTTCTTGGCGTTCTTTTTCCGGGACCACCTAAATTAACTTTCTTATTTTTGTCTTTTTTCTCGTGGAAAGCATCACCTTTTTCTTCTCTTTTAATAGGTTTTCCTATCGTTTTGAATTTTCGGCGGTCTTTTTCAAAATCCAATTTCTTTTCTGAAATTTCTATGTAATCAGGAAGTTCTAATGCCGTAAGTTCCTTTTCCATTAAAAGTTCGGCCTCAATTAAAATTTCTTCTTCTTGCGGACTCACCATACTAATAGCCGTTCCTTCTTTATCGGCACGTCCGGTTCTACCGATTCGGTGAATGTATTGTTCCGGAACTTCCGAAAATTGCAAGTTGATAACGTGTGTAATATCTGAAATGTCTAATCCACGCGCCATAATATCGGTAGTAATTAAACCACGTAATTCGCCACGTTGAAAAGAAGCCATCGTATTTAAACGGTAATTTTGTGACTTATTAGAGTGAATCACACCAAATTGCCCTGAAAAATCTTCCTCTAATAAATCAAAAGTAGTGTCGACCAATTTTTTATTGTTGACGAACACTAAGATGCGTTCCATGTTATCATTTCGAGCTAATAAATCTTTCAATAAATTTACTTTGGTCAGGAAATTAGGAACGTGATACACAAACTGTTCTATTTTTTCTAACGGAGTTCCGCTTGGTGCCAAAGAAACTTCTTCCGGGAAATCAAAATATTCATCCAGCATTTCATCTACTTCTTCGGTCATAGTTGCCGAAAATAAGATGTTTTGTCTTTTACTTTTCATCATGGTTAAAATAGAAGTAATCTGAAAACGGAAACCTAAATTCAAGATTTCATCAAATTCATCAATAACTAATTTTTGTAACGCATCAAAACGAAGTACGCCGTCTAACGCCAAATCCATGGTTCTACCCGGAGTTCCTACTAAAATATCCACACCTTCAGCAACTGCTTTTCGTTGGGTATTGATATTAACACCACCAAAAACACCAACGACACGAACCGACATGAATTTGACTAATTTTTCCAATTCTTCCTGAACCTGAACCACTAATTCACGAGTTGGCACTAAAATCACGACTCTTGGACTATCAGTTGCCTGAAATTTCCATTGTTTTAAAATAGGAATTAAGTAGGCAAAGGTTTTTCCGGTTCCGGTTTGAGCAATTCCCATCATATCACGACCCGATAAAATAACAGGCAGTGCCTTTTCCTGAATAGGAGTAGGAGTGGTTAAACCAAGAGAATCAATGGCTTTTTGTAAGGATTTAGGTAAATCGAAATCTTGAAACGTCTTCATCAACGGCATAATTTCTGCAAAAATAGTGTTTTTTAGCGACAACTCGCTAAAAGCTAAAAATTACAGTAAACTCTTTTGGAATCAATTAGATAGTCATGGAGAACAATTGGCGTTGCGGAGCGTTCCGTTTTAAGCGTAAATCAAAAGCCATACAGATGTTGCGAACAAAAGGTTTTCCGGCTTCTGTTACTTCTAAAGATTGCCCGTTAATTTGTAGAAGGCCATCGTGTTCCATTTCTTCTAAAGAAGCTAAAACTTCGTCTAATTCTTTAAATTGCATAGAAGAATCAGCCCAAGAAGTTTTAAAATGACACATGATGTTTAGAATGTGCTGGCGAATGATTAAATCTTCCGAGCTTAAAATATGACCTCTGTAAACCGGAATTTCATTTTTATCTAAGCGGGCATAATAATCTTCCAGAACTTTTTCGTTTTGAGCAAAAGCAGTCCAGCTATCGCTAATGGAAGAAACACCTAAACCAATCATCAACTTAGTATTGGTTGTGGTATATCCCATGAAATTGCGGTGCAATTTTCTGTCGGTAAAAGCTTTGAACATCGAATCACTTTTTAGAGCAAAATGATCCATGCCGATTTCTACAAAACCGTGTTTGCTCAGTTGAAGTTTACCTTCTTCATATAAGGCTCTTTTTTCATCATCTTTCGGTAAATCTTCATCATTAAAACCGCGTTGTCCATTTCCTTTAATCCAAGGAACATGAGCATAACTGTAGAATGCCAAACGATCCGGATGTAGCGAATTGGTTTTATCAATAGTGTCTAAGACATCGTCCAGTGTTTGAAAAGGTAAACCGAAGATTAAATCGTGACTAATGGAAGTGTAGCCAATTTCTTTAGCCCAAAAGGTTACTTTAGCCACATTGTGAAATGGCTGAATACGATGAATTGCTTTTTGAACTTTTTCAGAATAATCCTGAACACCAAAACTCACACGTCTAAAGCCTAAATCGTATAAAGTTTGTAAATGTTCTTTGGTGGTATTATTAGGATGTCCTTCAAAACTGAATTCATAATTGTCAGCAATTACACTTTCTTTTAAAATACCTTCAATAAGTTGTTTTAGATTTTCAGGTGAAAAGAAAGTTGGTGTTCCTCCTCCAAGATGAATCTCTTTGATTTTGGGTTTAGCACTAAAAAGATTGCAATATAGTTCCCATTCCTTTAAGATAGCTTTAATATATGGATGTTCTACTTCGTGGCGTTTAGTAATACGCTTATGGCAACCACAAAAAGTACAAAGACTATCACAAAAGGGTAAATGAATGTATAAACTTATACCATCTTTATCATTTGTATGTTTAAAAGTGTCTACGCAGGCATTGATCCATTTATCATAAGAAAATGAATCTTCTTCCCAATACGGCACAGTTGGATAACTGGTGTATCTTGGTCCCGGGACGTTATATTTTTGCACTAATGAAGGTTGCATGGCTAAGTTTATTGCTAATTAAAAACAAAATTACGTTAGATTATCAAAATAAAAAATGATAATTGTCATATTGGCAGATGTGTAACAAAGATTACATATTTGGTCCGTTTATTGAAGTAAATTTGTTATGCAAAAATAAAAGAGATTTAAGATAAATAAGTATATGAATGCAAAATTTAATGAAATAATTAGTCAAAAACAATTAGTATTAGTCGATTTTTATGCTGATTGGTGCGGACCTTGTAAAATGATGTCTCCTATTTTACAGGAAGTAAAAACAGTTGTTAAAGATGATGTAAAAATCATTAAAGTGAATGTAGATCAACATCAGGATCTTGCAGCTGAATTTATGGTGAGAGGCGTTCCTACTTTAATGCTTTTTAAGGATGGAAAAATGTTATGGAGACAATCAGGAGTATTGGCAACTAATGATTTGGTAGGCATAATACGTCAGCATTTGAATTAATTTACTAACTTTATAGAAAAAACAATGAGACTAAAAATGTTAAGCTTACTGGTGGTATTGTTTGCAACGATATCATGTGTTAATCAAAATCAGGCGGGAGTAGAAGTTACAGACCCGAATGGTTTTGAAAAGAAAATGGCTGAAACGGATGTACAGCTTTTAGATGTTAGAACACCTGAAGAATATGCTTCCGGTCATTTGCCAAATGCTCAAAATTGTGATGTTTTAGCGGATGATTTTACTGAAAAAGTTGCAGTATTAGATAAAGAAAAACCAGTGATGGTATATTGCAAAATGGGAGGAAGAAGTTCAAAAGCTGCTGCTAAATTAAAAGAATTAGGTTTTAAGCACATTACAGATTTAGAAGGAGGAATTATGAATTGGGAATCGGCTGATAAAACCATAGTGAAGTAACCGCAAAAACTAAATATTATGAAAAAAAACATTGGAAATGTTGATCGCTTGGTAAGATTAGTGATTGGCGTTGTGGGCTTACTTTTAGGGCTTTCAGGTGTTGTTGAAGGGACAATAAAATGGATTGCTTTAATTGTCGGTGTTTTAATGTTGCTAACAGCTACTGTACGTTTTTGTCCTATTTATCCTTTATTAGGAATCAACACCAATAAAAGGAAAGAAGAGAAATAAAATTAGATTGTTTTTTGTTTTAAAAAAGGCGGCTTCAATATTGAAGCCGCCTTTTTTAATTAATAACTTGCAGGAATAGACAATAACGGTATGCTTAAACCGGAAGCCATAACTCTGGTTTTGCTTCTATGGACCATAGAATCCCAAAAACCATATTTCTTAGGCATCATAATTAACAGATCCGCATTAAAATCTTTGATCTCTTTTTTAATTTCATCTATAACTTCTTTAGACTGTATGTTTTTATAGTAATAGTTGATTTCCGGATTGTCTTGTTCTGTTGTTTTATTATTTTTTTTGATTTTCTCAACTGTTGTATCCACACTGAAAACTTCTATTTCTGTATTTTGGGCAGCAATTAAACTTTTGATGAGTGAAGTAGCATGGCTAGGAATTTCATCAGGCGTATCGCAGGCAAATAGTACTCTGTTTAACGGCGTAAATCTTGTTTGCAACGGAACAGAAATTATGGGGATATTAATATTTCTTATCGCAGAAGTTGTAGTGTTACCCATTAATTCCTGCTCTAAGCTTTTTTCTGCCATACCGAAGACCAATAAACCGGCATTATATTTTTCAATACAGGTTGTCAAATGTTCCTCAACGAAAGAATAAGTGATTTCTGATTGGACTTCAATATGGTATTCATTCTTCAATTCATTCTTCAATTCATTTAAACGTTCGGAATTTATATCAAATAATTTTTGAAAGGTTTCTGCCGATAATTGGGCATTGGAAGCATGTATTGGAGGATTGAACGCATGAAAAAGAACTAAATTCATATTGGCTGCTTTGGCTAGGTTAGCCGCGTATTGAACTGCATTCTGAGCAATTTCAGAAAAGTCAGTTGTGGCAATTATAGTCATGATAAATCTGATTTAGATTGTTAAGTACTCTAACAAATTTAAACATTTTAACCAGTTTTATTAGAATAATTAACGTTAAAAAAGATGTATTAAGCGTATTTTAAGAAACGGAGAATAAATTCTTTGTATAAGTCAATTTATTAGAGATATAGTTTATTTTTTGATAACAATTTGATGTAATTGTATTATTTGTGCAAAAAAAATAGCCTTAATTTTATAATCTTTAATTTTTTAGAAAATGAAAATCAATTATAAATTTTTTGCCTTGGCATTTTTGTTAGTAGGTTGTTCCGGAAAAAAAGAGAAAACAGCTGAAATACTGTTTCATACTAATGGAAGAGTAGAAGTAGTTTCTGATAGTAAGGTCTATTTATTAGGTTCCGCTTCTTCAATCGAATTTAGCTATAAAGGTAAAAATTGTGAGTTTGATATTGAAAGTATCGATACATGGAAACACCATAATTATTATGTCTTAGAAGTAGACGGTACTTATAAAGGTCGTTTTAAAATTGATTCTATAGATGTTCAAAGAGTTAACATTGAAGAAAACAAAGATACAATTCATCATGTAAGAGTTTTTAAAGCAACTGAAGCAGCCAACGGGAAAGTCTTATTTGATGGCTCCAAGATTACCAATTTAGTTCCGTTTTCTGTTAAGCCTAAAAAGAAAATTGAGTTTGTCGGAAACTCCATTACGTGTGGTATGGGGAATGATTTAAGCATTCCGTGTCATAGTACCGATTTTTGGTTTGATCAGCATAATGCTTATTGGGCTTATGGACCTATTTTAGCCCGGAAATTGGATGCTGATTTCTTATTGAGCTCTGTTTCGGGATATGGAATGTATCGTAACTGGAACGATGAGCATGAATCGGAACCTAATTTACCTGATGTTTATGAAAATCTGAATTTGGATAAAGATACTTCTAAAGTTTTCAATACTGATTTCCAGCCTGATTTAGTAAGCATTTGTTTGGGGACTAATGACTTGTCTGATGGAGACGGACAAAAAGAGCGTTTACCATTTAATAAAGAAAAATACATCGGGAATTATATAAAGTTTATAAAAACGATATACAGACGCTATCCCAATACAAGAGTTGTACTATTAAATAGTCCAATGGTTTCGGGAGAAAAAAATGATGTTTTTATGGCTTGTTTAAGAAAGATTCGAGAAGCTTTTGAAACAGACACAACACATAAGCCTATTACAATTTTTGAATATGAGCCTATGACTCCCAAAGGATGTGATTATCATCCCGATATTGAAGATCATAAAATAATGGCGCAACAGTTAGAATCAACTTTTAAAAAATTACTAAATGAATAAGATTCTTTCAATTTTTAGTTTGCTTTTAATACAAGTGATACATGCAGAAGTAAATTTACCTTCTTTCTTTTCGGATGGAATGGTTTTACAGCAAAATTCACAAGTAAAGATTTGGGGTTGGGCAAATCCCAAAGAGCCGGTTACCATAATTCCGTCATGGAATAACAAAGAATATAAGACTGAAGCTAATGCTAATGCCTATTGGGAATTAACCATTGAGACAATACAAGCTGGCGGACCTTATGAATTGGAAATAAAAGGTTATAATACATTGCAGTTAACCAATGTCTTGTTAGGAGAAGTTTGGTTTTGTTCCGGGCAGTCTAATATGGAAATGACTGCTGACTGGGGAATTGACAATAAAGAGAAAGAAATAGCTGAAGCTAATTTTCCGCAGATTCATTTTTTCAGGACAGCTAAAGTTACGGCCGATTATCCGCAAGTAAATACGATTGGTAATTGGGAAGTTTGTACACCGGAAACCATGCGGAAAAATAGTGCAATTGCCTATTATTTTGCCCGAAGAATTCAAGAAGTGAAACCCAATGTTCCGGTGGGATTAATAATTTCGGCATGGGGGGGTACACCTGCTGAAGTTTGGATGTCAAAAGATCTTTTTACGGAAGATCAGTCATTTTATACTAAAGCAATAGAACGCAAAGTATCAGAATATTGTCCGGTAGCACCTTCTAAAACATTTAATAGCATGATTTATCCTTTAATCGGTTATAAAATAGCCGGTTTTTTGTGGTATCAAGGAGAAAGTAATGTTGGCGAATCAACTTATAAAGAACTGTTTACACAACTGATTCAATCGTGGAGAAAACTTTGGAAAGAAGAACTACCTTTTTATTATGTACAGATTGCTCCTTATCAATATGAAGGAGAAGGAACGTATGCTGCTATGACTCGTGATTTGCAGCGACAAGTTTTGGCTTTGCCAAAAACAGGAATGGTGATTATTAGTGATGTGGCTACTCTAAATGATATTCATCCGACTAATAAAAAAACGGTAGGGATTCGATTAGCAGATATGGCTTTAAAACAGCATTATGGAGTCTTGCAAGGAACAGTTGAAAGTCCGCTTATAAATGATGCTAAAATAAGTAAAAAGGGAATAGAACTTACATTTTTAAACAATGAAAAACTACATTTTACAACAAAAGAAAACTTATTTGAAATAGCAGGAGAAGACGAAATTTTCCATCAGGCAAAAGCTAAAATTATAGATGGAAAAGTTATTGTTAATTGTACTAAAGTGAAACAACCTAAATACGTTCGCTTTGCTTGGAGAAATGCTATTCAGTCTAATTTGTTCAACGAAGCTGATTTACCGGCTTCTACTTTTAAAATTACTATTCCATGAAACGAACGATTATTTTAACCCTACTTATTATGGGAAGTTACACCCATGCACAAAAGAAAAAGAAGATGAAACAACAAGAACCTATTGAAACCAGAATAGAACAGTTATTGCAAAAAATGACCTTGGAAGAAAAAGTAGGTCAGATGAATCAATACAACGGATTTTGGGATGTAACAGGGCCTGCTCCGGAAGGAGGTTCGGCAGCACTAAAATATGAACATCTTAAAAAAGGTTGGGTAGGTTCTATGTTGACTGTTAGAGGAGTAAAAGAAGTTAAAGCAGTACAAAAAATAGCTGTAGAGGAAACTCGTTTAGGGATTCCATTGATTATTGGTTTTGATGTGATACATGGTTATAAAACTTTAAGTCCGATACCGTTGGCTGAAGCAGCAAGTTGGGATATGGAGGCGATAAAGAAATCGGCACAGGTTGCAGCTAGTGAAGCTTCGGCGTCAGGAATTAACTGGACATTCGGACCTAATGTAGATATTTCCAGAGATGCTCGTTGGGGAAGAGTAATGGAAGGAGCAGGAGAAGATCCTTTTTTAGGCAGTAAAGTAGCTGAAGCAAGAGTGAAAGGCTTTCAAGGTGAAACAAAAGAAGAGTTAGCTTTACCTAATACCATTGCAGCCTGTGCTAAACATTTTGCCGCTTATGGTTTTGTGGAAGCCGGAAAAGAATACAACTTGGTAGATATTGGAAATCCAACATTGTATAATTTGGTATTGCCTCCGTTTGAAGCCGCTAAAAATGCCGGTGTTCGAACTTTTATGAATTCATTTAACACATTAAATGGTGTGCCGGCTACAGCAAGTAAGTTTTTACAACGTGATATTTTAAAAGGAAAATGGAATTTTGATGGTTTTGTGATCACAGATTGGGCTTCTATAAGAGAAATGATTAATTGGGGATTTGCAGAAGACGGGACGGAAGCTTCTCTAAAAGCCGTTGAAGCAGGAGCTGACATGGATATGGAATCTCATTTGTATGTATATGAATTAGCGAAACTGGTTCGAGAAGGGAAAGTAGATGAAAAGCTAATTGATGATGCAGTTAGAAGAATTTTGCGTGTAAAATTCGAATTAGGGTTATTTGACGATCCCTATCGTTATTGTGATGAAAAACGCGAACAAAAGGTTATTGGAAGTAAAGAAAATAGAGAAGCTGTATTGGATATGGCTAAAAAGTCAATTGTTTTGTTAAAAAATGAAAAGCAGTTACTTCCTTTACCTAAAACAGGAAAGAAAATTGCTTTGATAGGAGCTTTAGCAGCAGATAAAAGCAGTCCGTTAGGAAGTTGGCGCATAGCATCGGATGATGAAACAGCAGTTTCTGTTTTAGAAGGAATGCAGCACTATACAGGTAACCAACTGGTGTATGAAAAAGGAGCAGATGTAGCTGTTGGTGCAGTAAGTTTTATTCAGGAAGTCCAAATCAATACAACGGATAAGAGTGGATTTGAAGCAGCTATAAAAGCAGCTCAAAAGAGTGATGTGGTGGTAATGGTTTTAGGGGAACATGGTTTTCAAACAGGAGAAGCAAGAAGTAGAACAGAACTTGGACTTCCGGGGGTGCAGCAAGAACTTTTAGAAGAAGTGTATAAAGCGAATCCTAATATTGTTTTGGTTTTGAATAACGGACGTCCATTGGCTTTACCTTGGGCTGCTGAAAAAATTCCGGCTATAGTGGAGGCATGGCAATTAGGAACTGAAACAGGAAATGCTGTTGCTCAAGTACTTTATGGGGATTACAATCCTAGCGGAAAGTTACCCATGTCATTTCCACGAAATGTAGGACAATGTCCGATTTATTATAACTACTATGCTACGGGAAGACCAATCAATAAAGATAACAATGTATTCTGGACGCATTATAGTGATGTAGAAAAAACACCACTTTGGAGTTTTGGTCATGGATTGAGTTATACCACTTTTGAATATTCAGAAATAACTCTTGATAAAGAAAGTTATAAAAAAGGAGAATCGATAAAAGCTTCGGTAACAGTTAAAAATACCGGAAATTACGATGGTAAAGAAGTAGTACAGTTATATGTTCGTGATGTAGCAGCTAGTTTAACTCGACCGGTAAAAGAATTAAAAGGCTTTGAAATGATCTCGCTTAAGAAAGGAGAATTGAAAAAAGTAGAATTTGTTCTAACAGAAAAAGAATTAGGTTTTTATACTAATGAAGGAGAATTCATAGTTGAATCAGGAACGTTTGAGATATTCATAGGAACCAGTTCTTCTAATGTAAAGAATAGTGTTTTTCATTTATACTATTAAAATTTGTTAGGGTTTTAAAAAGGATTGATAAACACAAGTATCAATCCTTTTTTATTCAAAGATTATTAAGCTTATGGATTATAATAGATGTGGAAGAAGCGGACTTTTATTACCGCAAATATCTTTAGGATTATGGCATAATTTCGGTTCTTTTGATGATTTACATAATGCAGAACAAATAATTATCAATGCTTTTGATAAAGGAATTACTCATTTTGATTTGGCTAATAATTACGGATCGGTTCCCGGATCGGCGGAAGAAAATTTCGGAAGTATAGTCCAACGAAATTTTCAAGGTTTTATGCGAGATCAATTGGTTATTTCAACAAAAGCCGGATACAAGATGTGGGACGGGTCTTATGGAGATTGGGGTTCCAGAAAATACTTGATAACAAGTTTAAACCAAAGTTTAAAACGGATGAACTTGGAATATGTGGATATCTTTTATTCGCATCGACCGGATCCTAAAACTCCTGTTGAAGAAACCATGATGGCTCTTGATTATGCCGTGAAAAGCGGTAAGGCACTTTATGCAGGGATTAGCAATTATAATGCAGAACAAGCAAAGCAAGCTATTGCAATCTTAAAGGATTTAGGAACACCTTGTTTAATCCATCAGCCTAAATATTCTATGTTAGAGCGTTCTCCGGAAAATGGCTTATTAGATGTTTTAGGAGAAAATGGAGTAGGATGTATCGCTTTCTCTCCTTTGGCACAAGGTTTATTAACTTCCAGGTATTTAAAAGAAATTCCTGCCGGTTCAAGAGCTTCAAATCCTAATGGTGCTTTGCAAACCACAGACATAACAGAAGAAATTATCCAAAAGATACAATTGTTGAATCAATTGGCACAAAAAAGAAACCAAACATTAGCGCAGATGGCCATTGCCTGGTTGTTAAAAGATAAGCGGATTACTTCTGTTTTAATAGGAGCCAGTTCTGTTACACAATTGTATGAAAATTTAAAAAGTATAGAACAGTTGACTTTTTCGGAAGAGGAACTGCAACAAATAGAATCAATTCTAAGGGAATAATTTAATTATTATTCCACTTAGAATTAAAGTCTTTCATAATATTCAAAGTACCTTTTTCTGTAGCAAAAACAGAATTTAAACCTTGTGGTTCTTGTGGCGGATCAGTAGTATAATCATCACCGATATTCCATTTGCCGTTTTTCGGATTATTCTTTCCGAAACCTCCGTATCCCCAAAAATTCAAAGCAACAAAAGGCTCATTGGTTTCAATGGCTTTATCCAAACGTTGGAATACAGCAGTGTAAAATTGATTGCGGTATTCTGCTGAAGCATTCCGGTCTAAACTTTCCTGAACTCTCGGATAACCGAATTCTTCTAAAACAATAGGTTTTTTCAGGTTTTTGGCCACTTCTATATGTTCTTCTATATAATTCAGTGTATTTTGAATAGCTATAGGGGTAGAACCAGCTTCATCTTCTATTTTATACCATCCCCAGTTTTTAGGCCAAATATGCATGGTCAAATAATCAATATTCGGGTTGTTGTGCGTGCGTTCAAAAGTTGCTAAATCATCGTTAGAACCTGCTTTTCCTTCTGATCCTGTTGTTATCAAATGGTTTCTATCTAAAGATTTAATATAGGCTGTCAAATCGTTTAGCCAATCTGTAAAAGCTTTTTCATTTTCAGCAGTAAAAATACGAGGTTCATTGGCTACTTCCCATGCCATAATGGTTGAATCATCTGAATATTTAATTTTTGAAATAGAATTAGTTCTGGTAATGACTTTTTTTATATAGTTTTTTAAGGCTTCTTTACAAGGTTCGCATGAGTGGAACTGTGCTGTGTAAGCCATGAATTGCGGCCAGGTATTAGGAGCAATATTAGGGTTAGGAACTACTCCGTAACCGTTCCATTCTAAATATTTTGCCATTCCGCCACTCCATTCCCAATTGTTGGTAAAATAAAGAATAGCTGTTAAATCTCTTTTTTTCATTTCTGATAAAAGGAAATCCAATCCTTCTAAATGCGATTCAATAAAAACACCTTGTTGAGGTTGCAAAGGTTCTCTTACTGTATAATCCTGATCTCCACCCTCGGCGCCAATCATTATTCTAAGATTGACAATACCATTGGATTTCAAGTCATCTAACTCTTTTAGTAAACGACTTTGGTTACCATCTTTACAGGCTAATAAACCACCGTACCAATAATTAGTTCCTACATAATGATAAGGTTTTCCGTTTTTGATAAATTTCGAATCTTTAATGCTAACAAAATTGTCTTTTTCAACATTACAAGAAACAAAGGTTGTAATCAAAAGAAGGGGCAAAAAGGAAAGAATTGCTTTCATAATGTATTAATTTGGTAATTGATACAAGTTCGGTAAATTATTTACTAAGGTTGTTTTGGGTTTGTTAGTAAAATCTACAAAATCGTTTACATTAGAGTTGGCCGGAGTTGGTACATAGTAGGCATCTTGTGTATTGTACCAAAACATCGTATAGGCAATTTGAATATTCTGATTGGTTAGTGCAGTATATAAATAGTTAGAGAACCATCCATTTATTGGTGTATTTGAATTAGTAACTTGATAGCCGGTTTCACTTAATGCTGCAATTTTATTTTTTTCAATAGCGAGATCAGAGAGCATTTTTAATTTATTATTTGCTACAGTTGCACCTGATTCGCCTTGATTATTAAAATCACCATAATTGTCCATAGCCAAAATATCAACATAAGTATCTCCCGGATAACGAGATAAGTACTGGTTTTTTGTACTATAAGAATTGTCAGGGGAAAAAGCATAGAGAACGTTGTGAACAGCTTTAGTATCTCTTAGATATTCAACAGTAAATTGCCATAGTTGTTGATATTGAGCTGCTGTACACCATGGGCTTCCCCACCAGAACCATCCGCCGTCAAATTCGTGAAAAAGTCTTAAGATAACCGGAATTTGTTTATTGTCAGTTCCTTTCAAGTTGGTTAAGACAGTAGCAATTTTATCTAATTTTGCTTTGTAATAGTCATGATTAGTACCGCCGGGGAGAAGGCTGATCAAAGCATTGTATTTTTGAAAATCAGTCATTTCACTAGTGTAAAATTGTTGACCTTCAAAAGGTTCACGCATGTGCCATGAAAAGGTAACAAACATACCGTTGTCATAAGCTTGTTTGGCATCTGCAACAGTTTTTAGTTCTTGTTGGTAGAACCAGTTAGAAACTTCCCCTGTATTGTTGTTATCAGTAATGAACATAAAATCACAGCCTAAAAGAGCCGGATCGTGTCCGGTTGATTTTTTGATATCAGATTGTGAATTGTCATTATTATAAAAACTATTGAAAGCATCTTGTTGACCTATAGCAAATTTTGTCTCTGCCATTTTCTTTAGATTGTAAAACAAGGCAACGGTTTCATCAGTTGCATTAGGGTCAACCATATAATTTCTGACATTTTGAGGCGTTATTCCATTGTCAGTCGTTGTTGTAGTATTGGTACTAGAATTAGAATTTGAATCTTCAGAAGAAGAGCAAGCTACTAATAGGAAGCTGCAGAAGAAAAAAAATGTTTTTTTCATGGTCTATAATCTTTTAAATAGTTCAATGCAGGCTCTGGAATTGTGATAAGGACATTTCCATAGACCTGCTTTGTCATTAATCATTTTATTGTAATCAGCATTTATGCCCCAAAACCATTCTCCGTTTTTCTTATCGATGATAAAATTTTTAATGAAATCCCAGTTTTTTTCAGCAGCAAGAAAATACTTTTCTTCCTGTGTTAATTCCCAGGTATTGATCATTCCGATTAAAAGTTCTGATTGCGGCCACCAGTGTTTTTCTGCGATTAATTTATTTTTTTGCGGATCAAGTTCATACCAAAGTCCGCCATCCTCGTCAATTCCTTCAAAAGTAGCATCAGTCATTTGCACGGCATGTTTGGTATAGGTTTCAATTAATTTTTGATTTTGAGTAGTTTCTGCACACCAGAGCAATAACCAAGCTGCCTCTATATCATGGCCATAGGAAACTACATCTGGTTTTTCGATCCATTCTTCGTTAAAGAACAGATGCAAATGTCCGGTTTCAGTATTGATAAAATGTTGATCGATTGTTTCTAAAATGGCTATGATCTTTGTTTGCAAAAGTGCATTTGGCCAAACTAAAAATAAATTGGCATACGCTTCTACAATATGCAAGTGCGTATTCATCGTTTTTTTTTCGTTAACATCTTTAGCACTTAACCGAAGATCTTCAATAGTATTCCATTCTCGGGTAAAAGCTTCTAAATAGCCTTTGTTTACAGGGTCAAAACTATATTTTTCTATAGTTTCAAAAAGTGAGATCGCTAGTTGTAAAACCTCTTTGTTTTGGGTTATTTTGTAATATTCGGCTAAACCGTAAATCGTAAAGGCTAAGGTATAGATCTGTTTCTTAGTTTGAGAAGGTTTTCCATCGTAAGTGACACTCCAGAAAACCCCGCCGAACTCTTTGTCAACAAAAAAACTATTAATAAAATGATAAGCTTTAGTCGCCATTTCAAGATCAGAAGGATCTTGTGTGATTTGATAGGCAGCAGAGAAAGACCAAAGAATACGAGCATTGAGAACAGAACCCTTTTCGGCATTCGGAACTTTTCTCTCAAGAGCGTCAATTTGCCCTATGAACCCATTGTTTTCAGTATCTATTGTATTCTTTTTCCAATAGTTTAAAATATGGTTAAGTTCTTCTCTGACTTCATTTTTTAAGTTTTGTTTTCTTTCTGCTGTCAACATATCTAAAAAATCAAAGGATTATAAATTTTTATTTCGGTCAACTAAGTCAATAATGGTAGCTACTGACCCTGATGAAATAAAGGTGTCTTCCGGGGTGTTCATCACATAATCTACTAATCTGTCAATAGAAGACATGGCAACATGCATTCGGGTATCGGATGAAGCATAATAGATATAAACGGTTCCGTCTTCATCAGTAATCCAACCATTTGAAAACAATACATTGGAAACGTCACCTACGCGTTCTTCATTAATCGGAGCCATAAAATGTCCTGCCGGAACATGCGTTACTCTTCCTAAATCATTTAAGTCGGTCATGAACATATAGAGTGTATAGCGAAGTCCGGCAGCTGTATTGCGTACGCCGTGTGCCAAATGCAACCAACCTTTTGAGGTTTTAATAGGAGCAGGACCTAAGCCGTTCTTTAACTCGTATATTGTATGGTATTTTTTAGAGAAAATAATGGTTTCATTTTGAACAACAGGGTTTTCCATATTGTCAATATAACCTAAGCCAATTCCACCACCGGAACCTACATCAATGAAACCATCTTGAGGACGTGTATAAACTGCATATTTTCCGTTTAGAAACTCAGGGTGTAAAACCACATTTCGTTGTTGGCCTGTATTAGAAACCAAATCCGGTAGGCGTTCCCAGTTGATTAAATCTTTTGTACGAACAATACCTGCATTTGCAATAGCGCTACTGGTATCACCTTTTGGAGCATTCGGATCTTTTCTTTCGGTACAGAAAATACCGTAAATCCATCCGTCTTCATGTTGCGTCAAACGCATATCGTATACATTTGTATCCGGATTTCCGGGAATTTGAGGAATAACACATGGTTTTTCCCAAAATTTAAAATTGTCAATTCCGTTAGGGCTTTCAGCAATAGCAAAAAACGATTTTCTATCATTTCCTTCAACACGTACACATAGTATATAATTCCCTTTCCATTTGATAGCTCCTGCATTGAATGTAGCATTGAAACCAATACGTTCCATAGCAAGAGGATTGTTTTCAGCATTCAGATCGTAACGCCATTCTAAAGGAATGTGTTTTGGAGTAACAACAGCGTTTTGATAACGCGTGTAAATTCCGTTTGATTCCTCGTACGGTTTGTTACTGATATTTAGGAAGCTCTCATGTAAAGCTTTTAATTGTTCGTAATTGGTTATATGTTTCATTTTTTTGATTTCCATAGTGTTATCAGTTTATTTTATTCACTTAAATTATTCCACCAGAATTTTTTTAGCAATGCAATGCAAATTATAAGAATGATGATACAGATATAAAGCGGAAAGGTTTGCTGAAAGATCAGATACATTGGTATTAGAACCAATAACGTTTGTGCAATCGTACCTATCAGAACATTGAACATATCACGACCGAAATTAGCATCCGATTTAAAGTCAGGATTTTCAGCTATTACTTTTTCTTTTATTGGTCCCCAAAATCCCCACGGACGTACATTCAGATAAAACTCTTTCAGGATTTCTTCATTAGTAGCCGGAGCTGAGTACGTTCCGATAGCAGCGCCTAGTAAGGAAACGATAAGTAAAATAGGAAATAAATAAAGTTCGTTTATGTTAGGAAAAAGCACAGGAGTGAAGTAAGCAGCCACTAATCCGGCAAACATCCCCCAGAAGAATCCTTCTCCGTTGAATCGCCACCAATGCCATTTTAAAATATTAGCCCCTACATAGCTTCCATAAAGAACAGAAACAATGATGTTCAACACAGAATTTACATTTTTAGCAAATAGGCCTAATACAATACTGATGATAACTACTATTATACCAGTGCTATAATTCATGTTTCTGATTTGTTTAGCATTGGCATCAGGCTTAATATGTTTAAGGTAAATGTCATTTACAATATAGGCTTGAGCAGCATTAAGAGTTCCGGCAAAGGTTGACATGAATGCAGCAATTAAGCCCGCCAGTAATAAGCCTAAAAGTCCAACAGGAACAAAGGTTTTAATAGCAGAAGGAAGTATAAGTTCAAAATCCAAATCTCCGGATGTGGTCAAAAGATCTATTTTTTCATAATAAACAAGTGCTAAAGCGGCAAATCCGGCAATCATCAAATAACGTATCGGCATTAGGATAACAGACACGAAACCACTCATTTTGGAAGCTTCAATAGCATTTTTGGTAGATAATATTTTTTGCATGTCATAAGTAGGAGCAGGCCCGGCGATACTAACCAAAATTCCTTTAAACAACATCATAGAAAGAAAAACCGAGAAGATTCCGAATCCGTCTGATTTTATTTTACTTTGTACTTCCGGTATTATGGAAGACCAATTGAGTTCTAAGCCTCCGCTGAACGGACTCATCCAATGTTCCGGTACGGTTAGGTTACCTGTTCCGACAGCTTGCCAGCCTAAGTAACCGATAACCAAAGCGGCGACAGTCATAATTGCAAATTGAACTACATCTGCCCAAACAATTCCTGACATACCGCCCAATAGAGAATAGAAAACGGCAAAAAGTGTAAAAATAACACCGTAAAAATGAGGTACATATTCGGCTGAAACCTGAAATGGAATGTAGTTGCTAATGACTTCCCAAGGGAGAAAGATCTCTACAAATTTTCCTAAGCCAATAAATCCGTATGCTAAATACCCTAAACATACCACTAAAGCAAATATAACAACGATCATGTGTGATAGTTTAGCACCTGTACCCGTTCCGAATCGAGTTCCGATCCATTCGGCACCGGTCGTTACGTTTGATCGTCTTAACCATTTGGATAAATAAACCATCAAGAAGATCTGATTGAAAACCGGCCAAAGCCAAGGAATCCATACACTTTTTATACCGTAGACAAACATTAAAGTTACTAACCAAATAGTTCCCGAAATGTCAAACATCCCCGAAGCATTGGAGAGTCCTAGTAAATACCACGGAATGGACTTGCCTCCTAAAAGATAATCGTCTTTACTGCGTTCAGCTCTTTTCCTTAATACCAGTCCGATAACAACAATTGAAATCAGGTAAGCAAGGATGATTAAAAAGTCTATTGTATTGAGTAGTTGCATAGTATCTATTTACTGATAAATATTCTGTTCTGTTATTTCTTTTTGGAAAAAAGTATTAGGCAATTCATAGAATTTTTTAAAATCCTTTTCAGTAGAATGCCCTTTGTAAGGAGCATAATAATGCATCTTCTGTTCTTTTTCTTGCCAACCGTGATTTCTCCAAACTAAGACATAAGAAATTTTATAATTGCCAATAGCTTTAATTAAAGTATCAGTCCACCAATTTTCATAAGGTATTTGCTCAAATCCGGTTTCTGCAAAGGCCATGATCTTATGATGTTTCAAGGCAAATTCGTTCATGATTTTGAATTGTTTCTGACATTTATCAATATAAGCTGTACTTGTGGTAGGATCGTCGTATTGATAAGCGTCAAAACTCACAATATCAACATATTGATCTCCCGGATAAAACTTTTCAAAATCTTCGTATGTTTCAAAATCAGCAGTATTGAACACATAAATTAAGTTATGGACGCCTTTAGATTTTAAATAATCGAATGAGAAAGACCATAGTTCTTTAAATTGTTCCGGCGTTCCGTTGTTTTGGCACCACCAAAACCAATTACCGGTTAATTCGTGGTAGGGACGATATAATACAGGTATCGGTTGGCCGTTATCGGCTTTTAGACTATTTAAAAATATAGCGACTTTATCTAACCAGCTTTTAAAAAGGTCATGTTTACTTCCGTTTGGTAATACAGATGCTAAGGAACCGGGAGTAGTATCCCATGCGTCTCCGCCTGTAAAAGGATTGTTAACATGCCAACTAATCGTATTGACTCCTCCTCTTTGGTAAATCTCTTTAATGAATTGTTTCATTTTAAGAAAAGGGACACCATCCAGATTTCTTGGGCTGTCATTTTCAATTCTTCCGATATCCCAGCCATAAACAGCCGGATAATCATTAACAACATCTTTTACATCACTTCTTCCTTCTTCATATTTCCAGTTGACACCATAAGCTAAATCATCCTGATGTCCAAACATAAATCCTTTTTCTTTTAATTGTATAAGGTTGCTATATAAATTTTGAGTTTCTGTTGTTGCTTGTTTATCACTGTTAAATACGGAATTGCAAGAGGCTAACAAAGTAATTGATGTTAGTAGTGTTATTTTTGATATGGTTTTGTATAGTCTCATGGTTTGTTAACTTTAATTTTTTAAAAAGTACTTAAAAAATATAGGAATATTTTTTAAATAATTAAAAATATTGACTGTGATTTTATAAAATTCAAAATTAATTTTGTTATTCTATATAGTAGTAATATTATTTTGTCAAAATTATATCTTATAATTGCAAAAAAATAAATAAAAATGAGTGATACATATAAATTCCATAGAGAAGTAACTCCATTATCAAAAAGAGATAGTTTTTTAGTCTTTGATAGAATTAAAGATGGATTTGACTTTCCGATACATTATCATCCTGAGTATGAGATTAATTTTATTCAAAACGGAAGCGGTGTAAAAAGAGTAGTCGGAGATCATATAGAAGAAATAGAAGAAGTAGAATTGGTATTAGTGGGGCCGAATCTACATCATGGTTGGGAAACACATAATTGCAGATCGAGAAGAATTCATGAGATAACCATCCAGTTCCATAATGATTTGTTTGAGGATAGTTTCTTGTCCAGACGGGTAATGTTGTCTATAAAAGATATGTTAGAAAAGTCAATACACGGAATATTGTTTTCAAATAAAACGGCATTGGAAATAGGAGAAAGGTTAAAAAAACTTTCAAAATTAGATGGAATCGATAATTTTTTAGAGTTTTTATCCATTTTGTATGATATGTCTAATTCAAGAAATCAGAGACTATTATCTACTTATACAGTTGATAATTTCAACTTTGAAGAAGATGATAAAATGAAAACAGTGTATGATTATGTACAGCAAAACTTCTCGGAGAAAATATCTTTAGACGAGGTAGCAGACTTGCTTTCTATGAGTGTAGTATCATTTAATCGGTTTATTAAAAAAAGAACCAATAAAACATTTGTGAACTATTTAAATGATATCAGGGTAGGATATGCATCCAGATGGTTGATTGAAAAGGATTTGAGTATTGCTGAGATTGCTTATAAAGCCGGGTTTAATAATATTGCCAATTTTAACAGAATCTTTAAGAGTAAAAAAAATACAACTCCTAGTCAATATAGAGAAGAATTCAATGGAATGAAACGGTTTTTATAACAATGATATTATTTTATCATATTTATACATTAAAATTTCGTTAAAATTTTCGTGAAAATAATAGAATTAAATGATAAAATAATATTAAAGTTAAGTTGGTAAGACCTATAATTTTGTAAATCAACAATAAATACATAGTTAAATTGTTGATATTATAAAAAAATTAGGTATTTATTTTGTTTTATTAAATTACTAACTAACAAATTTATGAGGGATTCAAATTATTACTTAAAGCAAATAAGTAAAAGAAAAGGATATTTTTTCCTCCTTTTTCTTTTATCTTCTTTTTCTGCTTTAATGGCTCAAAACATCAAAGTTTCGGGCGTCGTATCCGATAAACAAGGGGTAACTCTTCCGGGAGTTAATGTAGTCTTGAAGGGTACACAAAAAGGGGTAATTACAGATTTTGATGGAAATTTCCAATTAGATGTTCCGTCAAACGGTGTTTTAACCTTTTCTTATATAGGTTTTCAAACAAAAGAGGTGCCGGTAAATTCCCAATCAACGATTAATGTAACTCTTGAAGAAAATGTGTCAAGTTTGGAGGAGATCGTGGTAATTGGTTATGGTGCCCAAAAGAAAGAAGATGTTAACGGAGCCATATCTTCTATTAAAACAGAAGATATTACAGCTTTAAAACAAACTACTGTAGATCAGATGATGCAAGGAAAAGCTGCCGGGGTTACGATTCAGAACAATTCAGGTCAACCGGGTAGCGCCGTTTCGGTACGTGTTCGTGGTGTAACATCTATTTCAGGGACAAATGAACCGCTTTATATCATTGATGGTGTTCCTGTTTCCGGTGATGCTACCGGAAAATCTATGTCGGGACGTCCGATATCGGCTAATGATTTTTCAGCCGGAGGAGATTCAGGGAATAGTACTGTAAGTCCGTTATCATTTCTAAATCCTAACGATATTGAATCAATCGATATCTTAAAAGATGCTTCTGCAACAGCTATTTATGGTTCCAGAGGGGCTAATGGGGTTGTAATCATTACAACAAAATCAGGAAAAAGAGGAGATGGAAAGATATCTTATGAAGGTTACACCTCTGTTGCAAATATTTACAGAAAATTAGATGTAATGAATTTGCAGCAGTATGCCAGATATCAGAATAATTTAGCGGTTGCTATAGGTTTACCAAACTCTGTTAGAGATGAATTCTCGCATCCGGAGCTATTAGGAAACGGAACAAATTGGCAGGATGAAGTTTATCAAACTGCTTTGACACAAAGCCATCAGTTATCTTTTTCAGGGGGTAAAGATGCAACGACCTACTATTTATCAGGTGGTTTTATGGATCAGCAAGGAGTTTTACTGGGTTCGGGATATAAACGTTATACGATGCGTGCTAACCTTGATTCTAAAGTAAAAGATTGGTTAAAAGTAGGTCTAAATGTCGGAACCGGTATTACAAATGAAAAACTGACCATAAATCAGAGTTATACAGGAGTTATCAGCAATGCATTGTTACAGGCTCCTGATATTCCGGTAAGAAATACTGATGGTAGTTTTGCCGGACCTAATGATAATTCAATGGCTGGTGCTTCATATTATAATCCGGTTGCTATTTCAATGATTAGAGATAACACGTTAGTTCGCAAAAACTTTTTAGGGAATTTATACGGTGAGGCTACTATAATCAAAGGATTGAAATACAGAGCAGAGTTAGGAGCAAATACTGAATTTGCAACACAAGAAGATTTTATTCCGGAATACAACTGGGGAATCCAAACTCATAATGCAACAGAATTATGGAGAAGAAATTCGAACTGGTATTCGATCAATATCAAAAACTTATTGACTTATGATAGAATGTTCGGGAAACACAAAGTGACACTTCTAGCAGGTCAGGAAGCTAACGATAATCACTGGGAAGGGTTGAATGTGTACAGCACAGGAGCACCTGTAAGTAATCCGGCTACTGTTAATCTGGGATCAACTATTCGTGTTACAGCAAACGATTATTATAAAGGAAGCGCGGCATTATTCTCATACTTTGGTCGTTTGATTTATGATTTTGATAATAAATATAGTCTTTCAGCTTCTTGGCGTGCGGATAGATCATCAAAATTTGATCCGGTTGCCGATGGTGGAAAAAAACAATGGGGATATTTTCCGGCAGTAGCTGCCTCTTGGAAATTGTCAAATGAGAAATTCATGGAAAATACCAAAAAATATATTGACAATATCAAATTCCGAATCGGATATGGTGAAACAGGAAATCAACAAATACCGAATAATCGTTATACAGCTTTGTTACAACCGGGAGGTTCAGGTTTAGGAGCTTCTTATACAGTAGGTAATATGCCGAATCCTGATTTAACATGGGAATCAATGCAGCAAACTAACTTTGGTTTGGATTTTACATTATTTGATTCCAGATTGTCAGCCAGTTTAGATTACTATGTAAAAAAATCAAAAGATTTCTTGTTCCAAGTACCATTACCGGATTATTTAACGGGAGGTAGTTCATATTATGGCGGTATTGAAGCACCTTATTCTAATATTGGTTCTATGGAGAATAGAGGATATGATGTGACTTTAAACTACAAAACAAAAGGCGAAGGTAATTTCTCATGGAGTTCTACTTTAGTTTTATCGCATTACAAGAATAAATTATTGTCATTACAAGATGGGCTTATCTTAATTCAAGATATTCAAACTAATGGTTATATGCCTGTTTCAGTAACCAATACTGTTGTTGGTCAGCCAATAGGGATGTTTTATGGATACGTTGCTGAAGGATTATTTCAAACACAAGAAGAGTTAAATAATGCTCCTATTCAATTTGGACAATCGGTTGGCGATCAACCAGGTGAAACTTGGTTGGGTGATGTAAAGTATAAAGATGTAAACGGAGATGGTGTAATTAATGAATTGGATAGAACCTTAATCGGTAATCCTAATCCTGATTTCACTTTTGGTTTTACCAATAACTTTAGATACAAAAGCTTTGACTTATCTGTTTTTGTACAAGGATCAGTAGGTAATGATATCATGAATTTAACATGGAGAAACGGAACTTCAAATTCGCAATTATATACTAACCAATTAGTTGAAGCAGCCAATTATTGGACTCCGACTAATACAAATACCAGTATTCCGAGAGCTTTAAATGGTGTTGGAAATGTGAATAACTTAATTTCAACACGTTATATTGAAGATGGTTCGTATGCCAGAATTCAAAATCTTACTTTAGGATACACTTTACCATCTGATTTGGTGGCTAAAATTAAAATGTCAAGAGTAAGACTTTACGGAAGTGTACAAAACCTTCATACTTTCACTAAGTATAGAGGATATGACCCTGAAATTGGTTCATTTAACCAAAATGTTTTATTGTCGGGGATTGATAATGGTAGATATCCGACTCCAAGAACTTACTCATTCGGTGTTAATTTCGAATTCTAAAAAAAATGAAAATGAAAATGAATAAAAAAGTAATAGGACATTTTACAGCAGTTTTTGCTTCTGTATTAATTCTGGTATCTTGTTCTCAAGATTTTACAGATAGACCTTCTGAAGATTCTATAAGTTTAGACTCTTACTATGCAACTAATGAACAGGTGGCATCTGCAACAAATGTGTTATATTCCAGAACCTGGTTTAATTTTGAAACAAAATTCTTTTTTGCAGTTGCAGAAGTGGGTTCCGGGAATATGTATACTAATTCATCAGACGTAAACGCATTACGCGATTTTTCAATGAATGGTAGTTATCCTATTTTGCAAGATGGTTGGGCTTCATTATGGGCAAATATTGCACAGGCTAATGCTTTAATCAACTTTTTAGAGGAAAGAGTTGGTCCGAATGTTGATCCTGATGTTGTTCAGAATACGATTGGCGAGGCCTATTTTTTAAGAGCAACAGCTTATTTCTATTTAGTACGTTTATGGGGTGCTGTGCCAATTATTGAAAATAATTTAGATTATGCAAATTCTCCTCAAATTCCGACCAATAGAGTAGAAGATGTATATACGCTGATCGAAATGGATTACTTGAAAGCTATTGACCGTTTGTATGAAAAGAACAGAGGAAGCAATTATGCTGATAACGGGCATGTTTCTAAAGGTTCGGCTAAAGCAATGTTAGCCAAAGTGTATTTGTATGAGCAAAAGTATACTGAAGCAAAACAAATAGCCCAAGAAGTGATCAGTAGCGGAGAGTTTAAATTATTCGGTGGACAAGAGCTTCCTGGTAAATCATTCGCAGATTTATTCACATATCCTAATAACAATAATGAAGAGTCCATCTTTGCATTACAATGGTTATGGGACGGAAATTACGGTTCTGGAAATGTTTGTAACACTCAGTTTGGAATCAGTACAGCCGATTTAACAACATCAAATTGTTCCTACGGAGGTGTATTTGCTCCTTCTCAGGATATCTTGAATTTATATGAAACTAACGATTTAAGAAGACATGAAACCATTATGTTTCCGGGAGAAGAATATATGAATATCAAAGTATTAATTGATGGTGGACAAACGGAACAAATGGGCTTCACGGTACCGGATGCAACAGCTATTGGCGGACAAGGTGCCGGTGCTGCAATTAAAAAATATGTAATTGGTATTGAAAACGGAAATGAAACAGGGCCAACCCAAATAAGTGGTAATGGTGCTATGTCTAATAATACTTATATTATGCGCTATGCCGAATTGTTGTTGATCCATGCAGAGGCAGTGTTGGCAGGCGGAGGCAGTACTAGTGATGCAGCAGCATTGAATTCTTTTAATGCTGTTAGAAACAGAGCTGGTTTGTCAAGTGTAAGTTCAATAACATCTGATGATATCTTTTTAGAAAGAAGAAAAGAATTAGCTTTTGAAGGAGATTATTGGTTTGATCTAGGTCGCAGACCTAGAGCAGAAGCAATAGCAATAATGTCAGCTCAAAACAGAGGTGATATGAACTATGCACAATATTTTACACCTTCTGATGCCGATTTCTTATTGGATTATCCTGCTAATGAAGTGGCTAAAAATCCTAAGCTATTAGAACCACCTGTACCTTATGATTTTAACTAAAAAAGAAATTTGATATGAAAAATAGAATTTTAAACAGAATTACAGTTATTATTTTGACCGTATTTGCACTGACAATACAATTTTCTTGTTCAGATAGTGATCAGGATAACAGAGGAGGAATGGTAAATCCTCCGGTTATTACAAGTGTAGCTTTAGCAAATGACCCTAATTTAGAGCCTGTAACTCAAGCGCAAGGGGGAACAATGGTCATTATCAGAGGATCTGGTTTTAATACATTGCAAAAAGTATATTTTAATGATTTTGATACGTATTTCAATCCGACAATGGTTACAGACACAGAAATTTTTGTAACTATTGATATGGATACACCTTATGAGGAAGATGCTCCTCAAACATTAAAGGTTGTAAATAAAAACGGAGAATATGTATATCATTTTGTTGTAGCGCCACCGGCTCCGATTGTAAAAAGTTTTCAACCGGTAAATGCTGCCGAAGGAGATCAAATTACAATTTACGGGAACTATTTCATCAACCCAACAGTTTCATTTGATGGTGCTCAGGCAACCGTTATATCCAATACTTTGACAGAAATTGTAGCAGTAATGCCGGCAAACGCACAATATAAATATATTACAGTTGAAACTATTTCCGGTACTGCTTCTTGGGGAACAGCTGTAGGAACAGCAATCTATGATGATAATTTTTATGCACCTTGGACTATTGAAGCTTGGAATAATCATGAATATGTTACTGATTTGGCAAGTGCTTTTCAAGGAACTACATTTATCAAAAAAGAGATTCCGGGTTGGGATAATATACAAGGAAACTGGGATTGGGATGATCAGATCTCTCAATATACAGGTATTAAGTTTGCCGTTCGTTCAGATACTCCGGGAAAATTGGTGTTCATTTTTAATGGAAGTAATTGGGGAGATAATAATTTCGCTTTCAATACAACAACGGAGTGGACTGAAGTTAGTTTTACCTGGCAACAACTAAATAATGCAGATCACGTTCAAAACATTTCATTCCAGGAGTTTACAGGAGAAACCCATACGTATTACTTTGATAATATTACATATACTGTTGATTAGTTGATGGTACATTTGAATTAGTTGAATAAAAGCATCTTGAAAATCAAGGTGCTTTTTTTAAAAGTATTAAAAATGAATAAAAAGAGAATCACTATATTGATAATATTGTTTTCTACATTTATTATACAGGCACAAAAGTTTATAGGTTTAGCAAAGCAACCACCCATGGGATGGAATTCATGGAATACTTTTGAGGTAAATATCGATGAGAAACTAGTAAAAGAAACCGCAGATCTAATGGTTTCTACAGGTATGAAAGAGGCTGGGTATGAATATATTGTATTAGATGATGGTTGGATGACCAAAGAGAGAGATGAAAACGGCAATTTGGTACCAGATCCCATAAAATTTCCTAGTGGTATAAAAGCTTTGATCAAGTATGTTCATTCAAAAGGTTTAAAATTTGGATTGTATAATTGTGCAGGAACTCAAACTTGTGCAGGTTATCCGGGAACAAGAGGATATGAATATCAGGATGCACGTTTTTATGCTGCTTTAAAAATTGATTTTTTAAAATATGATTGGTGCAATACAGAAGGAATTAATGCTAAGGAAGCATATACGACAATGAGTAAAGCGCTTAAAGCAGCAGGGAGACCAATTGTTTTTAGTCTTTGCGAGTGGGGTGACAATCAACCTTGGTTGTGGGGAGAACCGATTGGTAATTTGTGGCGTATTTCCGGAGACATCTATCCATGTTATGATTGCGAATATGTTCATAAAGAAGCGGCTGAACCTTGGTCATCTTGGGGATTCTTTAAGATAGCAGAAATGCATAAAGGAATCCGTCAATATTCAGGACCGGATCATTGGAATGATTTTGATATGTTAGAAGTTGGAAACGGAATGAGCTATGAAGAAGATAAAAGTCATTTTGCACTTTGGTGTATGTTAGCTTCACCGTTAATCACCGGAAATGATTTCAGAACGATGAAAAAAGAAACTCTTGAAATTTTAACCAACGAGGAGCTGATCGCAATAAATCAAGATAAATTAGGAATACAAGGTTTTAAGTATAGTGATGAGAATGATTTGTCTATTTGGGTAAAACCTCTGGAAAGCGGAAACTGGGCAATCAGTTTTTTCAATAAGAGCGATAAAGAACAAATGGTAAATTTTGACTGGAAAGAGCATCAGATCAAAGACGAAGTAAATGATTTAGAGATTTCTTTTGCTAAAGAGAGCTATCAGATTAGAGATGCTTGGAAGCATAAAGATTTAAAAACGACGAAAAAGGTATTTAAAACTTCAATTAAGTCACATGACGTGGTCACTCTAATTTTAAAAAAGTAAGACAATGAAAAAAATAACAATATTAGTATTTCTTATATGGGGAATCTTTTTGCAAGCTCAATTTGTTAAAAAGAACGGTTCATTACAAGTTGAAGGAACACAATTGGTTAATCAATATGGAGAACCTATAGTATTAAGAGGAATGAGCTTTGGTTGGCATAGCTTTTGGCCGCGTTTTTATAATGAAAAAGCAGTGAAATGGCTTAAAAAAGATTGGCATTGTAATGTAGTAAGAGCAGCAATGGGAATTGAAGTAGGAGACAAGGGCAAAACCTATAAAGATAATCCTGAATTTGCTAAAGCTAAGATCAAAGCAGTAATTGAAGGAGCTATTAAAGAAAATATTTATGTGATTGTTGATTGGCACAGCCACAATATAAATTTAGAAGAAGCAAAAGCATTTTTTGCTGAAATAGCTAAAGAGTATGGAGAGAATCCTAATATTATTTATGAGATTTTTAACGAACCGGACGAGGAAACATGGGAAGAAGTAAAAGCCTATGCCGAAGAAGTTATAGCAGTGATTAGAGCAGTTGATCCTGATAATGTTATTTTAGTAGGATGCCCGCATTGGGATCAGGATATTCAGTTGCCAGCAGCTGATCCGATTAAAGATTATAAAAATTTGATGTACACCATGCACTTTTATGCGGCGACCCATGAAAAATGGTTAAGAGATAGAGTAGATGCAGCTATAGAGAAAGGACTACCTGTTTTTATTTCAGAAAGCGCCGGAATGGAAGCAACCGGAGACGGTCCCTTAGATTATACAGCTTGGCAGGAGTATATTGATTGGATGGAAAGTAAAAAATTGAGTTGGATTACGTGGTCTGTTTCTGATAAAGACGAAACATGTTCAGTACTTCAAAAAACGGCAAAATCAGAAGGAAAATGGAAATTATCAGATTTAAAGGAATCGGGAGTTAAGATAAGAGAGATATTAAGGAAGTTAAATGAAAATAATTACGAATAGAATAATAAGCTTAATTCTCATTTAGGTTAAAATAAAAATAATTTAGATTATAAAATTTGATATTTATAAGTTTCCGAGAAGGATAGATTATATAAATAATTTTAAAAATCTCATTATATTCATAAAGTCCAATTTATATTGTAATTTTCAATAAAAATTGGGCTTTATATTTTAGTTTAATTAAGAAAATTAAAGTTGTTTAGGAATGAAAAGTATTTTTCTAAGAAGCCTATAAGTCTCCAATTGTAGAATAAATATTCTTTTGTAGATTTTCCTAAAAACTCCATTTCCCTCTGAGAAAGATGCGGTGGGTTATTCCGGTAAAGGTACTTTGTTGTTCGATATAGAAAGATTGTGATATGAGGTCAATGTCAAAATTTGTAAAAATGTTATACGTTAAATCAGGTAGTATAATTAATAAGTTGGTTCCCGGTGCAAAAATAGTTGTAAGGCTACCACTAAATAGGGGAGTGAAAGACTTACTGACTGTTAAAGCAGTATTCCATTTAGTAGGCATTAGATGTTTAGGTGAAAATCGAAGGGAAGTATTGTCTAAATTTTCAACAGGTTGGTCGTAGCCTTCGCTATTCCATAAAAAACCTCCGTTGACGTACCAGCTTTTATGAAATAAGTAATCAGCTTCTATGGTAAAGTTGATCTGGTCTTTGTTGTCTTTATCTGGAGCAAAATATTGAATTTCACCCTTAAATCCTGTATTTACAATACTTCCGGACCATCCGGTCCCAAGTGTGATTTTTTCATTGAAAAAACCTCCGATAAATTGAAAATCATAATTTTTACGATTAAAAAAATATTTAGCAGCATATACATTTTCTTTGGACACTTTAGAGGCAGATGCTACTAACTCAAAGTTAGACAGGGATGTGAATTGTTGTGAAACTTTCAGAGCATCTCTTCCTGGCCTTTCTTCATAATCAAAATCAAGAAAGTTATAAGTGTTAAAAATGTCATTGGGATTCCAAATGGTACTAATTCCCCAATTGATTCTTTGTCTTCCCAATCGTGCTTCAAAATTCTTGTTTGTGTATTGCAACCATAATCGATCAATGTTTGTGTGAAAAACTAGTTCAGGAGCATTTATCCAAGTGGCAGACATATTCAGTAATTCATTTTGATTTTTCAAAGCAGAGGAGAAGTCAGGTGTCAACTTGATCTCTTCTCCCCAAAAAATCCGATTGCGAATTTCTAAACCTGAAGCCCATTTTGAAGAAGGTACATAGCGAAAGTTTAAGCGGTTATGAATTAAATTTCCCGCTATGAATTCGTTATAATTTTTAGAGAAAGTATACGTTTGTAAATCTTTAAGATAACCTCTTATTTGTAATGAAGAATTTTTATGATTAATACTGTCTCTGATTTGGGCATAAGTGTTTGATCGGATTAACAGACAATTAAAGAATAAAATCAATTTTATGATGAAAGAGCTTCTTTTCATGTGAATTCAGATAAGACTGTTACCATGATTTAATTCAAGATAAGTTCCGGTATCAGAATTTACTTCGCCATCTACTAATGTAATGACTCTTCTGGCCCTTTCAATAACCCTTTGGTCATGGGTAGAAAAGATAAACGTCATATTTTCTTCTTGATTCAGTTTGGTCATTATATCCAGTAAATTGGCAGCTGATTTACTGTCAAGGTTTGCTGTAGGTTCATCTGCTAAAACAAATTGAGGTTTTGAAGCAAGTGCTCTGGCTACAGCTACTCGTTGTTGTTGTCCTCCTGATAATTGTGCAGGTCTTGAATTTAATTTGTCAGATAAGCCGACTTCCTGAAATAATGTTTGTACTCGTTCCTTGATTTCACGTTTTCCTCTGCCTTGCAGTTGCATAATTAATTCTACATTTTCCTTAGCCGTTAATACGGGTATTAAATTAAATGATTGGAACACAAAACCGATATTGTGTAATCTAAAATCAATCAATTCATTTGCTGAGAGTTTGGTGATGTCTATTCCGTTAATCAAAATATTGCCTTGATCCGGTTTGTCTAATCCTCCGATAAGATTCAGTAAAGTGGTCTTACCGGAACCTGAGGGGCCTACTAATGCTACGAATTCTCCTTTTTCCAAATGCAGGTGTACATTTTTGACGGCTAACACCGGAATGCTTTTTTTGTTGAATGTTTTACTGATATTATGAGCGTCAATTACAGTTTTCATAGTTACAGGGTTTATTGCCGCAGAGCATCGGCAGGTTGAAGTTTTATTGCTTTTAAAGAAGGGAATAAGGCTGAAACCAAAGCCGTAATGATTATGATGATTAAAACTTTTGGTAGACTATCTGAGGGAAATTCCGGATAAATAATTGAACTAAAGCCAAATCCGGACATAGCAGCTTCTGAGAAGGACGAAATGTCAATTCCTGCTTTGCTAAAGTAAATGGTAGCCAGCCATGAAGCTAATATTCCTAATGGAACACCCACAAAAGTTAATAAAACAGTTTCTGAAAGTATCAATAAAAATACTTTTTTCCGATTCATACCCAAAGCGGTTAACATTCCTATTTCGCGAGTTCGTTCCAATACTGACATTAGCATGGTATTGATGATGCCAAAGGCAAGAGCAATCATTATAATTATTACATAGATTATAGAAAATTCATCAACATAGCCAACCATAAGATTAGTTTCAGGAGAAGTCTCTTTCCAGGTTTCTATAGCTAATTCAGGAAATTTTTTTTGAATTTCTTCTTTAGTAGTCTGGAGGTCTTTATCATCATGTAATAAAATTGCAATTTCATTGCAAGAATTTTGGGGTAAGTTTAAATAATTGTTGAGTACATTTTTTGAAACGTATACATTTAATTCATCAAGAGGTGTATTGTCTGATTGATAAATACCAACAATGCGAAATGCACCGGCCGTTAGATTATTATCTTTATCAGTAAAAGTCAGCACAATTTTATTATTAAGTTTTAACTTCATCTTATCGGCTAATTTTTTTCCGATCAGAACACCATTTTTTTTGCCTTCTGAAAGTTCTTTTCCTTCCTTGATCTTATCTTTTAATTTTGAGGTGTTATTTTCAGCATTGTTTGTAATACCATTGATACGTACGTGAGTACTTCCGGTGGTAGTGGAAAGCATGCCAAATGTTACGGTTCGTGTAGAAAGGTATTTTATTTGATGGAATGATTTTAAAGAATTTATTACCTGTTGTTCATTCATACTGAACTTAGGGTCATAATCTTCTTTGAATTGCTTGTGATGTATTTGTAAATGGCCTACTTCAGTATCAATTACAGTTCTGACTCTATTATTAATCATTCCCTCATATAGAGCCAAAACAAATATTCCGGCAAAGAGTCCGATAGCCACAGAAGTCATTATGATAAAACTTCTTGTTTTATTTCTCCATATATTTCTCCAGGCCAATGATATGTTCATATTACATTTTTTTCATGGATTCAATTGGATCAAGTCTCAGTACTTTAACCAGAGGATAAAAAGACAGGATAAGACCTAATAGCAATACAATAATTCCTTGTTCTATGAAGATATTACTATCAGTAGAAGCAGGGAAGATGGGTTCAAAACCGAATTCTTCATACGTTTTAGCAAATTCACCGGTAAACCGGATGGGATTTATTTTTAGATAATAAACAATGGGAATGCTTATCAATATACCTAGTAGACAACCGGTAATTACGGTAAATAAGGATTCAAGGATTAAGAGATAGATTAATTTGATCTTTTTCATTCCGATAGCAACCAGCATTCCGATTTCATATTTTCGTTCGACCATCATCATTAAAAGGGTTCCGAATATGCCAAAACAAACTAAAATGTAGAGTAAAATAACAATAATGTACATACTCGCTTTATCGGTTTTGATGTGTTGGGTTATTTCGGGCATCATTTCTTCCCAAGTCATTACTTCGTAATCTTTCCCTAATATGTTTTTTAAACTCCGAGCTGTTTGATTCATCTCGTCATTTGTTTTGAGGTTTAGAACATAAGAGGTCAGTTTATTCGGGGCTCCGTACATTTCTTGAGCTAAAGGCAAATTCATATAAAGGGATTGATCATTCAAGTCGGGTGAACCAAATTTGAGTATTCCTTTTATTCGGAATTTCCCAGATGCAATTGAACCATGATAGCCTTGCCCTAAAAGGACAATTGTGTCATTTAATTTAGTTCCCAGTCTTTTCATCAAGCCTTCACTTATTAAAATGTCTGTGTCATTAGCCGTTAAATAATTTCCTTCAATTATTTTGTTTTTTAATTGAGTGATAAAGTTTTCTTTATCGGGTGAAATACCAATTACCATGGCACTTTTGGTATTTGTCTCTGTAGCTGATAGCGCAAAAGATTCAAAACGAGGCGCAAGATTTTGTACGTTGTCTTCAGTCAAGATCGTATGCTGTAGTTCTTTCGAATCTTCAAAAACATTATCTAAGATTCTTTCTTCCCAATATCCTTTTTTATGGATTTGGACATAACCATTGTAAAAACTCACCACATTTTTAATGAGATTATCAAAAACACCATCCTGTAAGCTATTGGTCACTGTAGATAAAAGAACGGCAAAGAAAATAGCGGAGATAGTAATTGCTGTCCGATTGCGATTACGCCACATATTTTTCCATGCCAATTTAATGATCCACATTTTAATTCAGTTTTTTCATTTTGCTCAGGGTAAAAAAGTTATCATCAATAAGTTTGTCAAAAAGTATTTTTTTATAGATGATTTCTGTTTTTTGATTTTTCTTGTCTATAGGAATCATTTCTATTCGAGTCGGAATTAAACGCCCATCCATTTCTTTGATATCATAAGCATTCATAATATTGATTAAAGAACCGTCTTCATCAAAGAATTTTGTATGTAATTCCAGATAGTCTTTTTTATCGATACAGACTATAATTTTCCCCCAAACGACAGCTGTTTCCGGTTTAGGGATCATTTGAACTTTAAAACAGGGTTTATTAGCAATTAAAGTATCTGAAAGAAGAGTGTGGATATAATCGTTAACTACAGAAGATTCTTTTACAAGGTCGTCATTGGTAAAGTCGGTTCCCATCCACGATTGACTCATCATAGAAGGCGGCAATTTTATGGAACGTTCTAGAGTAGGGATCCAATTCCATACTTCTTTGCCTCGTTTTAGAAAAACGGTTCCTTTATCTTTTATAGGAGATTGAATTAGAATCATGGAATAGTCGGTTCCTTTTATCCAGGTCTTGACATCCATTTTTCTAGACCAGTTAGCTCGTGAGGTAATAATAACCAATTCAGCTTGTGAGGTTTTACCTCTCATTTTTTCATCAGCTTTTTTTACAATATCCGAAGCATCTTGTTCAGGGAATTGGTTAAAGGCTAAAATTAATGATAGCAAAAAGAACCGTAAACTATTGGTGATATTTAGAATTATATACATACATGCCTTCAGATTAAATTATTGTGTAATTCTGTTTGAAAATAAAAAATCAAGCTTTTTTGAATTCTCTGATTTGTTAATTCAACTTTTAAAAGAACTTTTTTCTGAATTTGTTATAGTGTTCTATGATTAAATACTTTGGAGGCATGTTTATACTCAAATATAGCAAAAAAATCCATAGGATGATTATTTTCTATGTAAGTTATTTAGATCTTTAATATGAAAATAAGAATAATTTTTAAAGAGTAAATTTTTATATGTTAAGCATTAAGAATATATGATTGCATCAATTTATTTTAAATGAAAGGATAAAGATTTCTAGAATAGAACTATACAAGTATAAAGTTCCTATTCCTGAGTAAATAGAAAAGAAAAACTTTATCTCATGTATAAATTTCATAAAAAAGAAAGGTAAAGATTTAAAAAAATGATTAAAGTTTGTAAATGAGTAATTAATGAGAATGTTTGGTAGATATAGTAAACAAATTGAATATAGAGTAATGAGAAAGAATAAACCAATGTGAATTGTCTGACAATCCGTTTTTTAAACTAAAAACGAGGTATAGATATTTTATAAATGAAATAAGTAAAATGTAAATTTATTAAGTCAAGCTTTTTTGAAATATTTAAAATTAATACTGATTTAAAAACAGCTTATAAAAAACTACCTTTCCTTTATAAAATTGTGATCTGTAAAAACTGCTAAAGTACTTCCGAATAAATAACAAATTAAATCAGTCCAAAGGAAGCCTTCTCCCAAGACATAATGACCTAAGATTGTTTTTCGGATAGCAATCAGCCATTCCCATTGAATCAATTGTGATGTTTCAATGAAAAAACAGAATAGCAGGCTTAAAATGAACGTAATTTTAGGTTTAAAAAAAAATACTGCTCTAAATCCAAAATAGATCATAACAGCATATAAAATATCACCTATAAACAGTGGGACAAAATTAATTTTTCGGGAAGTGATTCCGAGAAAAATGACCAGTAACGTAATTACTGAATAAAAGAATCGATTCTTTTTTATGGTTGTTTTCACTAACAATCTGTCAAGTTTACCCCAACAGCTAATCCACCTTCACTGGTTTCTTTGTATTTAGAGTTCATATCTTTTGCCGTTTCCCACATAGTATTTACTACTTTATCTAACGGAACTTTAGCATTTTTAGCATCTGTTTCCAAGGCTAGTTCGGCAGCATTAATGGCTTTAATGGCTCCCATAGTATTTCTTTCAATACATGGAATCTGAACCAATCCGCCAATCGGATCACAAGTTAATCCTAAATGATGCTCCATGGCTATTTCGGCTGCCATTAGAACTTGTTCAGCAGTTCCTCCCATTACTTCGCATAAAGCTCCGGCTGCCATAGCACTTGAAACACCTATTTCTGCCTGACAACCGCCCATAGCAGCAGATATGGTAGCTCCTTTTTTGAAAATGGAACCAATCTCTCCGGCTACTAATAAAAATTGTTTGATTTGGTCTTCGTTAGCTTCGTGGTTTTCAATAACCATATAATACATTAGTACAGCAGGAATAACACCAGAACTTCCGTTGGTTGGTGCGGTAACAACACGACCTAAAGAAGCATTAACTTCGTTAACGGCTAAAGCAAAGCAACTTACCCATTTCAGAATTTGCCTGAATTTCACTTCAGTTTGACGAATGATCTGCAGCCAAGAATAAGGATTATCATAAGGTAAGACTCCTATCAGGTTTTTGTGCATGTTATAAGCTCTGCGCTTTACATTTAAACCGCCGGGTAAAATACCTTCAGTATGGCAGCCAATGTACATGCATTCTAACATGGTATCCCAAATGCGAAGTAACTCACTGTGAATAAACTTTTCATTTCTCATGGACTTTTCATTGGCATAGACGATCTCAGAGATTTTCATATTTTCCTGTTGGCAGTAGGCCAAAAGTTCACTGGCTTTATCAATAGGAAAAGGAAAAGCACATTTTATTTCCTCATTTCGGTTGTTCTCATCTTCTGTAACAACAAAACCTCCGCCGATGGAGTAGTAAGTTGTAGAATATTCTTTAGTTTCGAAATAAGCGGTAAAGGTTAAACCATTAGCATGATAAGGTAAAAAATTACGATTGAAAATAATATCTGTTTCCGGATTAAACGGAATAATGATCTCATTTCCTAAGAATATTTCATGCTTGTTTTGAATAGCAGAGATAATAACATCAATACTTTCTACAGGTATATATTCCGGATCGGCACCACTTAGGCCTAACATTATGGCTAAATCAGTTGCGTGTCCTTTACCTGTTAAAGAAAGCGATCCATATAAATCAACTTGAATTCTGTTGATAAAATCAATATTATTATTTTGACGTAATTCTTTTATAAAACGTTCGGCAGCTCTCCATGGTCCTAAAGTGTGAGAACTGGAAGGACCAATACCGATTTTAAGCATATCAAAAACAGAAATACACTCCATATCTTATTCAAAAAAAGTTTTCATCGCAAAGATAATCAAATGCAAATCATATAAAATAAAGTATTAATTTTTAACAAATAAATAATTAGTACCAGCGTTTTTTGTTTTTCTTTGAATTATCCGATTTTTTGGAGTTTGATTTTTTAGATTTTGATGTGACTGATTGAGATTTGTTCTTATTTCTGAAATCTTTTTTAGGCGGAGTAGAAGTGTTAGCTTCTGAATTTTCTTTCCAAGGAAACGGATGGTCGGTTATTTCTTTTACTCTTACCTGTGTTAGTTTTAGAATGTCCTGCCAATAGCTTTTTTCATCTTTTCCGCAAAAAGAAATAGATTTCCCTTCATTTTGTGCTCTACCAGTTCTTCCAATGCGGTGAATATATGTTTCCGGAATGTTAGGCAGGTCATAGTTAATGACTATTGGTAACTGTTCAATATCTAAACCGCGAGCCGCAATATCAGTAGCAATTAACAAGCTAACTTCTTTGTTTTTAAATTGCTCCAGAGCTTTAATTCGAGCCGATTGTGATTTATCGCCATGAATGGCTACAGCCGAAATATTATTTTTTTCCAGTGATTTAACAACATTATCAGCTCCGTGTTTGGTTCTGACAAAAACAATAGCTTGTTCAATATTTTCACTGTTTATAATGTGAACCAATAACTTTTTCTTATCTTCTTTTTCAACAAAGTAAATCGATTGTTTAATGTTCTTGGAAGTACTCGAAACCGGATCTACAATAATATATTTCGGATTTTTCAGAAGTGAATCAGCCAGAACACGAATTTCAAACGGCATAGTAGCCGAAAACAAAAGTGTTTGTCTGTTCTCAGGTGATAGTTTAACTATTTTTTTTACATCGTCAATAAAGCCCATGTCAAGCATTAAATCAGCTTCGTCAATAACTAAATGATGCATTTGGTCTAAACTGATAAATCCTTGTTTGTACAGATCTAAAAAGCGTCCCGGAGTTGCAATTACAATATCCACACCTTCTTTTAAAGCCTGAACTTGCGGATTTTGGTTAACGCCTCCGTATAATACTAAAGTTCGAGTATTCATGTATTTTCCGTACTCATCAAAATTAGCTTGAATTTGCATAGCCAATTCACGAGTTGGAGTAATCACAAGAGTACGGATTAGTTTTCTTTTTTTAGCCGAACCCACAATAGGATGCAAAATATCCAGAATAGGGATAGCAAAAGCCGCTGTTTTTCCGGTACCGGTTTGAGCACATCCTACGATGTCATTTCCGTCTAAAATTTCGGGAATAGCTTGTTGTTGAATGTGAGTCGGAGTAACATATCCTTTATCTTTTATAGCTTCTAGTAAACTTTTATGTAAGGCTAAATCTGAAAATTGCATCTTATTTTTCTTTGGGCAAAGATAGTGATATAATCAAAATGACATCGATAAGAAAAGAATTGTCAGTAAAAATGTCATGTTGTCATATTAAAAATGATATTTCTGACAAAATAGGGGGTAAAGTAAAGCTTTTTGGCATTGGCATAAAACTTGACTAATAGAAAGCGTGCTTAGCACTGTTCACTCGTAGAGGAACAATCAAAATGAACTAAAAAGGAGAATATATTATGAGTAAAATTATTGGTATCGATTTAGGTACAACTAATTCTTGTGTGGCTGTTATGGAAGGTGGAGAACCGGTAGTAATTGCTAACGCAGAAGGTAAAAGAACAACGCCTTCAGTAATTGCTTTTGTTGAAGGCGGCGAAATTAAAGTAGGAGATCCGGCTAAGCGTCAGGCTGTGACAAATCCAACTAAGACCATTGCTTCTATTAAACGTTTCATGGGAAATAAATTTTCTGAAAGTCAAAAAGAAGCAGAAAATGTAGCATACAAAGTGGTGAAAGGAGATAACGATACGCCAAGAGTTGATATTGACGGACGTTTATATACACCACAAGAATTGTCGGCTATGATTCTTCAAAAAATGAAAAAAACAGCCGAAGATTATTTAGGAACAACTGTTGATAAAGCAGTTATTACCGTTCCGGCTTATTTTAATGATGCCCAACGTCAAGCTACTAAAGAAGCGGGTCAGATTGCAGGTTTAGAAGTAATGCGTATTATTAATGAACCAACAGCTGCAGCTTTAGCTTATGGTTTGGATAAAGCAGGAAAAGATCAAAAAATTGCAGTATACGATTTAGGTGGTGGTACATTTGATATTTCTATCCTTGAGTTAGGAGACGGAGTTTTCGAGGTATTGTCAACTAACGGAGATACTCACTTAGGAGGTGATGACTTTGACCAAGTAATCATCGATTGGTTAGCGAATGAATTTAATGCTGCCGAAGGTGTTGATTTACGTAAAGACCCAATGGCTTTACAACGTTTAAAAGAAGCTGCTGAAAAGGCTAAAATTGAGTTATCATCTTCTGCGCAAACAGAAATTAACTTACCGTATGTAACAGCAACAGCTTCAGGCCCTAAACACTTAGTACAAACATTGACACGTTCTAAATTTGAGCAATTAGCACACGATTTAGTAAAACGTTCAATGGATCCGGTTGCAAAAGCTCTAAAAGATGCTGGATTATCAACATCTGATATTGATGAAGTGATCTTAGTAGGTGGTTCTACACGTATCCCGGTTATTCAAGAAGAAGTTGAAAAATTCTTCGGTAAAAAACCATCAAAAGGAGTAAATCCGGATGAAGTTGTAGCGATTGGTGCTGCTATTCAAGGTGGTGTATTAACAGGAGATGTAAAAGATGTATTGTTATTAGATGTTACTCCGCTTTCATTAGGTATCGAAACTATGGGTGGTGTAATGACTAAATTGATTGATGCGAATACTACAATTCCAACTAAAAAATCACAAGTGTTCTCTACAGCCGCAGATAACCAACCGTCAGTAGAAATTCACGTGTTACAAGGGGAAAGATCAATGGCAACAGACAATAAAACTATTGGACGTTTCCACTTAGACGGAATTCCGCCTGCACCAAGAGGTGTGCCTCAAATTGAAGTAACATTTGATATCGATGCTAATGGTATTATTAAAGTTTCGGCAACTGATAAAGGAACAGGTAAATCACATGACATTCGTATCGAAGCTTCTTCAGGATTGACTCAGGAAGAAATCGAAAAAATGAAAAAAGAAGCTGAAATGAATGCTGATGCTGATAAAAAAGCAAAAGAAAAAGTAGATAAATTGAATGAAGCCGATAGTATGATTTTCCAAACAGAAAAACAATTAGGTGAGTTTGGAGATAAATTATCAGAAGGTAATAAATCAGCTATCAATGCAGCTTTAGAAGATTTGAAAAAAGCTTATGAAACTAAAGAGGTAGAAACTATTCAACCTGCTTTAGATAAAATCAACGAAGCGTGGAAAAATGCTTCTGAAGAAATGTACAAAGCTCAAGCTGAGCAAGGTGGTGGAGCACAACAAGCAGAGCCACAAGGTAACAATGATTCAGGAGATCAAACACAGGATGTTGATTTCGAAGAAGTGAAATAATATTTTCCAAAATAGATTGATTGTAAGAAGCTGCCGTTCAGGCAGCTTTTTTTATGTTAAGTTTTGAATATTTTTTATAGCAACATTTTTCAGGAGAGTTTTTTTACTAAATTGCTGAAACCTTAATCTCAATTTTATGAAAAAACTTTTCCTTCTCGGATGTCTTGTTTTACTACAATTTTCAGTTGCTCAAAAGAAAAAAACAACTGTGAAAAAAGTTGAAAAGAATGTTGTGATAGCTACTTTTGAAAATTTGTCTGCAGAAATTACAACCATAAACAAAGTAAAGAAGTTTGTTTTATTTAGTAAAAATGAACAAAGTACCGATACTTTAGTACTGAAAGAAACAATTGATAAAAATTTTAAGCCAGCGGAATTTAATGTAAAGAATTTTACAATCGGAACTCAAAAAATGTATTTAATTAGCTGGAAAGAGAATAATACGGTAACTATTAAGGATAAAACAGAAGCAACTGCAATTACAGAAAATCAAGTTTGGAATCCGGTTACAAAAAAACAATTGTTTGCAAATACAGAAAAAACAATTCATACAAAAGAAAAAGTTTTTTTAGATGCCAATAAAACAGCTTCACACGACGTAGAGCGTAAAACTTCTGAAGGCTCTTTATTTACGTTATTAACAAACGGAGATGTTACATTATATTCTAAAACACAGCAAAGCCACTTTGTTTATAATTCAGAAACTGATCAATATGAAAGTAAAAAAGTAAGTGCTTCTCCTGTTTCTAAAGCAAAACCAAAAACCAAAAAACGTTAAATAGTATGCGTGCATACTAATTTTTTATATATTTGGATAAAATAAATAAAAAATGAACAAACAATCACTAACCGATATTTTAAACATTAAATATCCTGTTTTAATGGCTCCTATGTTTTTGGTATCCAATACCAGAATGGTCATTGAAGGAATGAAATGTGGCATTGCAGGCTGTATACCGGCTTTAAATTACAGAACTCTGGAAGAACTGAAAGTTGCAATTCAAGAATTAAAAACAGCGAAAGTAGAAGGCGGAAGCTTTGGCTTTAACCTGATTGTAAATAAATCCAATGTAAAGTATAAAGAACAACTTCGCATGCTATGTGATGAAAAAGTTGATTTTATTGTAACATCATTAGGAAGTCCGGAAGAAACGATCAAGGAAGCACATAAAGCAGGGGTGAAAGTATTTTGTGATGTAACAGACTTAGCTTATGCAAAAAAAGTAGAAAGCCTAGGAGCAGATGCTATTATTGCGGTAAACAATCAGGCAGGAGGACATCGCGGGAATATTGATCCGGAAACTTTGATTAAATCATTAGATGAAAACACCGGTATTCCGGTAATTTCTGCAGGGGGAGTTTCTAATAAAGCCGATATAGATAAAATGTTGAGCTATGGTGCTGTTGGGGTTTCAGTAGGAAGTCCATTTATAGCTTCTGAGGAATCCGGTGTGTCACAGGAATATAAACAAGCTTGTGTGGATTATGGAGCTGGTGATATTGTAGTGACCGAACGTATTTCTGGAACACCTTGTACTGTAATTAATACTCCGTATGTTCAAAAAGTAGGAACAAAACAGCCTTGGATAGAGCGTATATTGAACAAGAACAAAAAGCTCAAAAAATGGGTAAAAATGTTCCGTTTTTATATTGGGATGAAAGCAACGGAAAAAGCTGCTAAAGAAGTAACATATAAAACGGTTTGGGTTGCAGGGCCAAGTATTGAAGAAACAAAAGAAATACTTCCTATACAACAAATTGTTCAAAAACTGATTCAATAAAAGATGTATAAGAGCGTTTTTAAAATTCTTAATGTATTTTTTTCAGAAGCCACATTGCTAAAAGTAATGTTTAATTATTCGCCCATGTATAGCAGAAGTTGTGGTAAAGTATATTATGTTTCTGAAGATTTGCATTTGGTAAAAATAAAAATTCCATTGAATTACAAAAACCGTAATTATGTAGGTTCAACCTATGGTGGAAGCTTATTTTCGGCGACAGATCCGGTTTATATGATTCAGTTAATGAGAGCTTTGGGAGATGATTATGTAGTCTGGGATAAAGCGACTAATATACGTTTTAAAAAACCGGTTTATTCAGATTCGTATGCTGATTTTCACTTTACAAAAGATGAAATTAAAGACATTGTTTTTAAGGTAAATCAGCAGAAAGAAATTGATTATGTAAAAAAGCTGCACATAACGGATAAAGATGGGAAAATAGTTTTTACAGAATTGGAAAAAACATTGTATATCAGTTCGAAAGAACATTATAAAGAGAAAAAGTCAACCAGAGTTTAAATCAAGGGAATAAAAAAAGCGGCTTATGCCGCTTTTTTTATTCTTCAATTGTTATTTCAAAGGTTTTATCCCAATTTTTTCCGGTGACAAAAATAGTTTTTGTTTTCGGATTATAAGCAATTCCATTTAAAACATCAATATCAGGATGTTGCGTTACTTTACTACGTAAGTCGCCTAAATCCAGAATAGCTTCCACTTCACCATTAGTGTTGATAACGGCAATAGCGTCTTTTCCATAAATATTGGCCCAAATTTTACCATCAATCCATTCCAACTCATTTAAGGATTCAATTTTTGCGCGTTGTGTATAAACATTAATGTAGTCTACTTCTTTAAAGTTTTCAGGTTCTACAATATAAATCTTTTCAGAACCATCACTCATGTATAAATTTTTTCCGTCATTCGTTAATCCCCAACCTTCAATATCTTTAAAATATTTAAATGTTTTTACTTTTTTAAACGTATCGGCATCATATACATAACCTTCTTTGTTAAGCCAGGTAAGTTGGTATACTTTATTGTTTAAAATGGTAATTCCTTCGCCGAAATATTGATCTTCTAATGTTATTTTTTTAAAGATCTCACCTGTTTTGTAATTAGTTTTACGCAAACTGGAAATATCTCTTGTTCCTGTTCCTGAACCTCTTCCGTTTCCGGTTCCTTCAAATAATGTATCGCGATAAAATTCGAATCCTTGTGTATAAGCTTTAATATCGTGAGGATAAGTATTTACAATCTTATAAGTTAGTAATTTAGGTTCAATGCTTGACGCCAATGTAATTTTAGTTTCCTCATCAACAGATACACCTTCGGTATAAATAGTAGCTTTAATAGTATGGCTACCTAATTTAGCTTCTTTTAAAGCAAAAGGAAAAATATTGTTCTCTTTGACTGAGCCTATTTTTTCTTCTCCCAAAAAATATTGAATAGAGTCAACAGGCAAATTTTTAGCGTTCTTAACCTGTAAATCGATGCTTTCATTAAGGCCATAAACCTGTTTTAAGTGAGAAGTATCTATAGAAAAATTATTTTTTAACTCATTTTTGTCTTTTTCGCAACTCAGAACTGCAATGCTTAATGCAGTGAAAGCGAATAGCTTAAAGTGTATCATGATTGTAATTTTTAGTCAGGACAATATACAACGAAATTTTAAAGAAACAATCGCCTTGTAAAAATACAAAAAGATTGTATATTTGCACCGGCAAGTCCTACACGACCAGCTCCTGCAGAATCCCCCAGGGTGGGAACGCAGCAAGGGTACGCGGTTGTAGCGGTGCGATGTAGGTCGCTTGCCGTTTTTTATAACTCCTTTAAGGAGTTTTTCTTTTTTATACTCCTTCCTTTTTTACTTATTTCAATATGTTTACCTTTGCGGGCGAACAACAAAACTGACCTAAGAAATAATGGACTTTATAAACTCAAGAGAATTTGCAAAACAATTAGATTCTCAGGACGAATTAAATCAATACCGTAACGAATTTATTTTTCCTAAAGTAAACGGTAAACAAGTTATCTACTTTACAGGGAACTCGCTGGGACTACAGCCTAAAAATGCTAAGGTTTATGTAGATGAAGTGATGAATGATTGGGCTAATTTAGCTGTAGAAGGGCATTTTTATTCAGAAAAACCTTGGTGGGATTACCATGAGCGTTTTTGTCAGCCATTAGGCGAAATTGTAGGAGCCAAGCCTACTGAAGTAGGAGTAATGAATACCTTAACGGTTAATTTACACTTATTAATGGTATCATTTTACCAGCCGACAGCTAAGAAATATAAGATCATTTGTGAAGAAAAAGCTTTTCCGAGCGATCAATATATGTTTCAAAGCCAAGTACATTTTCATGCAAAAACAGTAGGTTTTAATCCTGAAGAAGCTATTGTTGAAGTGAGAAAGAGAGAAGGAGAGCATACTTTAAGACTTGAAGATATTCTACAGAAAATAGAAGAAGTCGGAGACGAATTGGCTTTGGTACTTTTCGGAGGACTAAACTATTACACTGGGCAGGTATTGGACATGAAAACAATTACTGAAGCTGGACAAAAACAAGGAGCTTATGTAGGTTGGGATTTGGCACATGCAGCAGGAAATATAGCCCTTAAATTACACGAATGGAATGTAGATTTTGCTGCTTGGTGTAGCTACAAATATATGAATTCAGGACCTGGAAATGTATCCGGATATTTTGTCCATGAAAAACATCATAACGATAATGATCTGCCACGATTTGCAGGTTGGTACGGACATAATAAAGAACGTCGTTTCTTGATGGAACCAAAATTTGATCCGGTTCATGGAGCAAACGGCTGGCAAATAAGTAATTTGCCTATTTTGTCAATGGCTCCGTATTTAGCTTCTGTAGAGATGTTTGCAAAAGTGGGTATGGAAAAGCTGATCAAAAAAAGAAATCTTATTACGGCTTATTTAGAATTTATTCTCAAAGAAATCGATGCAGAAGTTGAAGGAACTTCATTTGAAATTCTTACGCCCGAAAGCCAAAATGAAAGAGGTTGCCAGCTTTCAGTTTATTTACATGGCCAAGGAAAAGAACTATTTCATTATTTAATGGAAAACGGAGTAATTACCGATTGGCGGGAACCGAATGTTATCCGTTTGGCACCAGCACCTTTTTATTCTTCTTTTGAAGATATGTATGAATTTGGGCAGATTTTAAGAAAAGGAATCTTGAAATAGAACAAAAACTAAAAATATTTAGAAAAAGAACGTAAAAAGAGACAAGAAAAGTAAAAAATTCGTACATTAGCTTGTGTAATTTGCTATTAACCAAACCATAAATGTATGAATCACTTTATTGTAGAAGAATGGAGAGAGTTTGTACCCGATTTTGAACTTAAAAAACGTTATCTAGTATCAAATTTAGGTAGAATAAAAAGTTGTGATAGAGATTTTGAGAATTGTCTGTTATTAAAGGGGTCCTTAACAGATGGTTATAACTTTTTAAATTTTTCCAGAAGTATAGACGGTAAGAAAAAATACATTCATTATTCCTATCATTTTTTAGTTGCATCATTGTTTATCGAAAAAAAGGATAATGATCAAACCCATGTTATCCATTTAGATTATGATCGGCAAAATAACCGTATAGACAATCTGAAATGGGCTACGTATGAAGAAATGTTGGAACACGGGCAAAAAAGTCCTCATGTTAAGGAAGCTAAAAGAAAATTAGTCGAATTTAACAAGAAGAGAGACGGACAAAAACTGACAGTGAATGATGTTATACGTTTAAAAAAGAAATTATTAGATCCCAATAGAAAAACCAGACATAAGATCTTAGCGAAACAATTTGGCATTACAGAAATGCAAGTATATCGTATCAAGTCAGGAGAAAACTGGGGACATATTCAAGTAAATATTAAAGGAGCTGAAAATTAAGCTCCTTTTTTATTAGGCAAAAAAAGAGACTTATAAAGCTTGTTTCTCAATAATATCTGTAACTTTGTTTATTATACATTTTAAGTCTTTTTCTTTAATGCAAGAACCAAAAAAGATAGCGGTAGTCGGGGCCGGATTAGTAGGTACTTTATTAGCTATATATTTAAAAAGAGCCGGACATACCGTTCACGTTTACGATAGAAGTAAAGATATAAGAACCGTCGAATTTTCAGGTCGTTCTATTAATCTGGTAATGTCCGATAGAGGTTGGAAAGCCTTAGAAAAACTAGGATTAGATTCTGAAATCAGAAAGATTGGGATTCCGGTATACAAAAGAGCTATTCACTTAGCAGATGCTTCTTTAAATTATCAGAATTACGGTAAAGAAGATCAAGCTATTTTTTCACTTTCCAGAGGAATTTTAAACCGAAAAATGATTGATTTGGCAGAAGCCGAAGGTGTTCAGTTTTTCTTTGAAAGTAAAATTTGGGATATAACTTTGGCTACTGCAACACTTCACGAAGGAAATTCAGAAAGAGGCGAATGGCATGATTTAGACTATGATATTGTTTTTGGTGCCGATGGTGCTTTTTCAAGAATTCGCCACCGTATGCAACGCCAAAGCATGTTTAATTACTCACAAGAGTTTTTAAAATTAGGCTACAAAGAGCTTCACATTCCTGCAAATCCTGATGGAACTCATAAAATAGATCCGAATTCATTACATATTTGGCCTAGAGGACAATTTATGTTGATGGCATTAGCCAATACAAACGGAAGTTTTACCTGTACTTTATTTATGCCGCATGAAGGCGAAAATTCGTTTGAACAATTAAAAGATAAAGCTACTTTAGAAGCCTTTTTTGCTCAATATTTTCCGGATACTAAGGAAGTAATACCGAATTTAGTTGAAGATTTCTTTAAAAACCCTACTAGCTATTTAGTAACCATGAAATGTTATCCTTGGACTTTTGAGGATAAAGTAGCTTTGATTGGTGATGCTTGTCATGCTATCGTTCCTTTTTATGGTCATGGAATGAATGCCGGTTTTGAAGATATAACCATTTTGGTAGAAATGATGGAAAAATATGGTAACGATTGGGGAACTATTTTTGACGAATATCAGCAATCAAGAAAACCAAATGCCGATGCCATTGCGGAACTATCCTATAGAAATTTTATGGAGATGAGTTCTAAAACTGCTGATGATAAATTCCATTTGCAGAAAAAAATTGAAAAATGGTTTTCAGAAAAACATCCCGATAAGTGGGCTCCGTTATACAGCCGAGTAACATTTAGTCACCAACCTTATGCTGAAGCATTGGCGGAAGGAGACAAACAAAATGCAATTATGCAAGAAATTTTAGCAATGGATAAAATTGAAGAAATTTGGGATACCGAACCTATCGAACACAGAATATTAGACTTATTAGCAAAATAAAAAAAGCGGTTTTTAAAACCGCTTTTTTTATTCTTCTCTATGAACACTTTCTATAGTGAAGGCCGGTTGGCAAATGGCTAAATATTCACAAGGTTCTTCAAATGGATTGGAATATTGAATTCTTGTATTTTTTTCTATTTTAATAGACTGACCTGTTTCCAGAACTACAATTTCGTCTTCAATGATAAATTGCTTTTTTCCTTTAATGATATACGTGTATTCATCAAACTCGGGAGTTTGAAACGGTTCGCTCCAACCTGGCGGCGCAATCATGTGAGCAATAGAAATTTCTTTATTATTGGTAGTTACTCCATGATGTTCTTCAATGAGTTTTCCATCAGTAGTGGGAACTACAAAAGGCGATTTTTGAATGAAATACTTTTTCATAATTTATTTCTTCATTATTTTCATTAAAATTCCCATGGCACCTCTTATAAATGTTGCACTGGTCAATACTTTTACAATAGGATTTTGAGCTGTACTTTTTCTTGTGGTAGAACTCGAACGCTTATTTTCTTTAGTTTCTTGTTTCTTTTCTTCTTCTTTAGCTGCAATTTCTTGTGCTTGTTCGATCTTTTTGGTTAAAATTTCATAAGCACTTTCACGATCGATTTCTTCATTGTATTTTTTGACCAATTTAGATTTAGCGATACAATTTGCAATTTCAGCATCCGTTAAAACATCCATTCTACTCATTGGAGCACGTAGCATAGTAGCAGCCAAAGGCGTTGGAATTCCTTTTTCGTTAAGAGCGGTTACAAAAGCTTCTCCAATTCCTAAAGAAGTCAAAACTTCATCGGTTTTATAATATTCAGAAATAGGATAATTTTCGGAAGTCATTTTAATCGCTTTTCGGTCATTAGCAGTAAACGCACGTAAAGCATGTTGGATTTTTAAACCTAATTGTGCCAAAACATCACTTGGAACATCCATTGGATTTTGAGTAATGAAATAAACGCCAATTCCTTTGGAACGAATCAATTTTACAATAGTTTCAATTTGGTCTAAAAGCGCTTTACTGGCTTGGTCAAAAATTAAATGCGCTTCGTCAATAAAAATCACCAATTCAGGTTGGCCACTATCGCCTTGTTCCGGCATTGTATTATAAATTTCGGCTAATAAACTCAGCATAAAAGTAGAGAAAAGCTTTGGTCGGTCTTGAATGTCGGTTAGACGAATGATGTTCACATAACCATTTCCATTTTCATCAATTCGCATTAAATCGTCAATTTCAAATGATTTTTCGCCAAAGAACAAATCAGCACCTTGTTGCTCTAATTCAATTGTTTTTCTTAAGATAGAACCTGTTGAAGCGGTAGAAATTCTTCCATAAGAAGCTGTAAATTCATCTTTTCCTTCTTCGGTTGCATATTGCAGTACTTTTTTAAAGTCTTTTAAGTCTAAAAGCGGAATATTGTTATCATCACAATATTTAAAAATAACAGAAACAACGCCTGATTGGGTATCGTTTAAATCTAAAATTCGGGAAAATAAAACCGGACCAAATTCGGAAACGGTAGCTCTTAACCGAACGCCATCTTGTTTAGAAATAGTCATTAATTCTACCGGAAATCCTTTGGTTTCATAAGGTAAAGTAATTTTAGCATGACGTTCGGTAATAAATGGTTTTTCTTCGCCCGGCATCGCAATACCTGAGAAATCACCTTTGATGTCCATCATCAACACCGGAATTCCCTTAGCCGATAATTGTTCTGATAAAACCTGGATTGTTTTGGTTTTTCCGGTTCCTGTTGCTCCGGCTATCAGTCCATGACGATTTAAGGTTTTTAAAGGAATATTTATGTGAGCGTTGCCGACAGCTTCACCGTCTAAAATAGCACCGCCCAGAGTTATAAAATCACCTTTGCAGCTATATCCGTTTACAATATGTTCTCTAAAAGCTTCAATTCTATCCATTTTTTAACTTTTTTCCAAATTTATAAAATTGAACGATAAATTGGAGAAATAGAGGAAAGACATTCTTTAAAAAATACGCATTTTTTTTATTCTTTTATCTTATGTACTTTCGCAAAACAAATTTTAAACTATGAGTAAAGTTGTTTTCATAACAGGTGGTTCATCAGGAATTGGTAAAGCGGTTGGTGTTTTTCTAAAAAATAAAGGATTTACAGTGTATGGAACGAGTAGAAATCCGGAACGTTTTCCTGATGCCGAAATCAATTTAGTTACTCTTGATGTTAGAAATACCGAAAGCATTACCAAAGCAATACAGGAGGTTGTAAATAAAGAAGGTAAAATTGATGTATTGATTAACAATGCCGGAGTTGGTATTACAGGGCCATTAGAAGAAATTCCTGCCGAAGAAATTAAAAACAACTTTGAAACTAATTTGTTTGGTCCCATTGAAGTGATGAAAGCGGTTTTGCCTTATATGCGTGACAAAAAATCGGGAGTTATTATTAATGTAACTTCCATTGCAGGTTATATGGGATTGCCTTTTAGAAGTGTGTATTCGGCTTCAAAAGGTGCTTTAGAATTGATTACGGAAGCGATTCGTATGGAAGTAAAACCTTTTGGTGTTCATATAACCAATGTAGCTCCGGGCGATTTTGCAACGAATATTGCAGCAGGTCGTTATCATGCGCCTTTGGTAAAAGGTTCTGCTTATGAAACTACTTATGGAGGAACTTTGGCAACCATGAACGAACATGTCGATGCGGGAAGTAATCCTATTGAAATGGCAGAAGCTATTTATGCAATTATTCAAGATCCGAATCCAAAGGTTCATTATAAAGTGGGGGCTTTTATGCAAAAGTTTTCCATTGTGCTGAAACGTGTACTTCCGGATAAAGTATATGAAAAGTTATTGATGAATCATTATAAATTGTAATTTTGCGCTCTGAAATAACACAACGTAACATAATATAGACAAACTATGAAATTTTTTATTGACACAGCTAATTTAGAACAAATTAAAGAGGCTCAGGAATTAGGAGTTTTAGATGGTGTAACTACAAACCCATCATTAATGGCTAAAGAAGGTATTACAGGAAAAAATAATATCTTAAAACATTATGTAGATATTTGTAATATCGTTGATGGTGATGTAAGTGCAGAAGTTATTGCTACTGATTTTGAAGGAATGATTAAAGAAGGCGAGGAGTTAGCTGAATTGCATGAACAAATCGTAGTTAAAATTCCTATGACTAAAGACGGAATTAAAGCGTGTAAATATTTTTCTGATAAAGGAATCAGAACTAATGTAACTTTAGTTTTTTCTGCTGGCCAAGCATTATTAGCTGCTAAAGCCGGAGCTACTTATGTTTCTCCTTTCTTAGGTAGATTAGACGATATTTCTACAGATGGTTTAAATTTGATTGAAGAAATTCGTGAAATTTATGATAATTATGGTTTTGAAACGGAAATTTTAGCGGCATCTATTCGTCATACCATGCACATTGTAAATTGTGCCAAAATTGGTGCTGATGTTATGACAGGGCCTTTATCTTCAATTCTAGGATTATTGAAACATCCGTTAACAGATATAGGTTTGGCTCAGTTTTTAGCAGATTATGCAAAAGGAAATAAATAAGAGTAAATACTAGAATAAAAAAACGGCATTTTTTAAATGCCGTTTTTTTATTCTAGATTTTTATAAAAGTTGATGTCAAATAAATTGGCAAAACCATTTTTAATCGTTCCGTCCGGATTTAATACAATTACCCGGTGTACTTTAGTAATTACCCATTCTTTCTTAATATCCGAAAAATCGGTTGATTTGTATTCATTGATTTGGTCTAATTGAAAACCTTTAAGAGCTTTTCTCCAGTTTTCTTCCGAATCATTGATGTTGATAGCTACAAAATTAACATTAGGAAATCGTTTTTTGAGCTCAGCAATTTTTCCGTGAGAAGATTTTAAGTGTGATTCAGCATTAGTTGTCCAAAAGAAAACAACGGTTTCCTTATTTTGTGTCAATTCTTCTACCGGAACAGTTTTATTTTGCTGGTCGATTAGACTTACTTTCGGCAAATGTTTTCCGATGACTAGTTTTTGAACGGCTTCAGAGATTTCTCGAACTTCTTTTTGTTGTTCTTTATCGGTTGAAAGCTCTAAATAACGATCAATAAACTTTTTATTGTTATACATGTTCTGATCTTCCAACAGATACATATAAGCAATATTATTTAAAATAACGTTTTTAATTCGTTGGTCCTTAACCAAAGTATCGGCTATATTTAGCTTTAAAATGTTATTGTCTAGTGAATCGTCGTTGAATTTTCCACCGTTTTTAGTGAATGTAATATTGCTTAGTAATGCTGATACATATTTTATAAATGGTGAAAAATTAGTTAAATCTTTATTGTTGTAATGCAAAGATTTACGATAGCTATAGTAATTTTTAGGAAGGTTTTGGTAAACCTGTTCTCCTGTTTTAAACTGGTGAGCAAAAGGATAGATCTCTTTTTTCATATAGTGATTGAAATCTAAACTGGCTTTTGCAACAGAATCAAATCCGGATCCCCAACCGACTTGGGCTCTTCTTTTTAAATAAAAAGCCTTTTTACTGTTATAACTGGAATCAATTAAATGTTCAAAATCGCCTAAATTATAGTCGATAGCTTCAAACAATCTGTCTTTATCCCTGTCATTTCTAAGATATAGGTCTATTAAAAAATTGTTCTTATCTTCGCCTCTTCCGCAAAAAGCTAATGAATTATCAAAATCAAAAGCATTCAACCGGATCATTAAACTATCATTCTTTTCAAAATAGATGTATTGATATTCCGGTTCACATTTAAAAGTGTAAAGTCCGGGCGTCAAAGAATCAAATTTTTTATAAAATCGGTTTTTTTTATCAAGAAAAAGAGTGTCCAATACTTTTCCATCCTTCATAAAAAGCACAAATGGGCTTTGAGGATTAATGATTTCTCCACCAAAATATGCTATATAATTATCCGGCTCAAATACTTTTTTACAAGAAGTAAAAAAAGGTGAAAGTAGGATAGATGGGGTTAATAGATATAGTAGGTATTTCCTAATCATTAAATTACATTCATAATGGTTACAGACAAATGTATAAGTTATTCATTAATGCCCTTGTTAATAGACAGTTAAAATAAGCCTATATTTATTCTAAATAATCACTCCAAAACTGCACTATTTTTTCTACTTTTGCAACAATTTTAATAAAAAAAGAAAAAATGTTAACAGTTTCTAATTTATCGGTTCAGTTTGGAAAGCGTATTTTGTTTGATGAGGTTAATGTGACTTTCACTCAAGGTAATTGTTATGGGATTATCGGAGCTAATGGTGCCGGAAAATCTACATTTTTGAAGATATTATCGGGAGAAATAGAGCCTACATCAGGGCACGTTATCTTAGAGCCGGGAAAAAGAATGTCCGTTTTAAATCAGAACCACAACTTGTTTGATGAGCATACAGTTTTAGAAACCGTAATGATGGGGAATAAAGTGTTGTATGATGTTAAAACCGAAATGGATGCGTTGTATTTGGATTACTCAGACGAGAATGCTGACAGAATAGGAGAGTTGCAAATGCAGTTTGATGAAATGAACGGGTGGAATGCTGAAAGTGATGCCGCAACATTATTGTCTAATTTAGGAATAGGTGCGGAGTTTCATTATACTTTGATGGGAGAAATGGATGCCAAATTGAAAGTGCGTGTATTATTGGCACAGGCCTTATTCGGAAATCCTGATGTATTGATTATGGATGAGCCTACGAATGACCTGGATTTTGAAACTATAGGATGGTTAGAGAACTTTTTAGCAAACTATGAGAATACAGTATTAGTTGTATCACACGACCGTCACTTTTTAGATGCGGTTTGTACACATATTTCCGATATTGATTTCGGAAAAATCACTCATTATTCCGGAAACTATACCTTTTGGTACGAAAGTAGCCAGTTAGCGGCTCGTCAAAGAGCACAGCAAAATAAAAAAGCCGAGGAGAAAAAAGCTGAGTTAGAAGAATTTATCCGTCGTTTTAGCGCTAACGTGGCGAAATCAAAACAAGCCACATCCCGTAAAAAAATGTTGGAAAAATTAAAAGTAGATGATATTAAACCATCAAGCAGAAGATATCCGGCAATTATTTTTGAACAAGAGCGCGAAGCCGGAGACCAAATTTTAAACATTGAAAATTTAAGTGCTTCAACAGATGGCGAAGTTTTGTTTAAAAATGTTGATCTTAATGTAGCCAAAGGCGATAAGATTGTGGTATTCTCAAAAGATTCAAGAGCAACAACGGCTTTCTATGAAATCATCAACGGAAACCAACAAGCTGATTCCGGAAAATTTGAATGGGGCGTTACGACAACTCAGTCATATTTACCGGTTGAAAACCATGATTTCTTTAAATCCGATTTGAATTTAGTGGATTGGTTACGCCAATGGGCAAAAACAGAAGAAGAACGCGACGAGGTTTATGTTCGTGGTTTCCTTGGAAAAATGATCTTTTCCGGAGAAGAAGCTTTGAAAAAGTGTAATGTGTTATCGGGAGGAGAAAAAGTACGTTGTATGCTATCCAGAATGATGATGATAAGAGCCAACGTATTGATGCTGGACGAACCGACCAATCACTTGGATTTGGAATCTATTACAGCCTTTAATAATTCGCTTAAGAATTTTAAAGGAACTGTTTTATTTACCACTCATGACCACGAGTTTGCACAAACGGTTGCTAACAGAGTATTGGAGATCACTCCAAACGGAACAATCGATCGTTACATGACATTTGACGATTATTTAGACGATCCGAAGATCAAAGAATTACGTAAAACAATGTACGCATAAAACGAAAAAACTCCCGCAATTGCGGGAGTTTTTTTATTTCTTTATACTCAAAGCACCACTCGGACATTTTGCGACTTGATCGATTAATTCTTGTGAACTTGCATGTTCTGGTTTTACCCATGGTTTTTCTTTTGGATTGTATACATTGGGTAACGTTTTAACACAAATCCCGGAATGAATACATTTCTCGGGTTTCCATATTATGGTAACCTCTCCGTTTGTATATTCTTTTTGTTCCATAATTTAAAGTTTTAAGGGAGTAGTTTTTAAAATTGAATATCCTGTATTTCAGGTGTTTTGTCAAAAAAACTTTTTGCAAACGGACATAAAGGTAGTATTTTTAAATGATTTTTTCTAGCAAAAGCGACAGCTTCCATAACCAGTTTTTTACCAACACCGGTTCCTTTAAATTCATCATTTACTTCTGTATGGTCAATTATAAATTTGTCTTTTCCTGCCCAGGTATAAGTCATTAAACCTGCTGTTTTACCATCAGAAAGGGCTTTGAAATTTCCTGCTTTTTCTGTATTGTGTTGAATAATTTCCATAGTTTTTTATTCAATATGAGTATTAATAATGATATCTCCGGTTAGTGCTTTATGAACCGGACAAGCTTCTGCAATTTGATGCAATCTTTTAATTTGTTCCTCGGTTAAATCGGCACCTTCAAAATGAAGAGTTCTCGTGAAAATAGTCGTTCTGGTTTCACGGTTATTGTCTAAGTGAATTTCCACATTTATTTTTTCGGCAGTCCAGTTTTTTCTATCCATATACATTTTTAGCGTAGCTAAAGTACAAGCAGAAAGGGCACCGGCTAATAATTCCATAGGATCAAAACCTTTGTCTTTTCCACCTAGATCTAAAGGTTCATCGGCAATGATCGTATGATTTCCGGTTGTAATTTCAGTATAATAATTATCTTGTTTAATAAAGGCTTTTACGGTTGCTTCCATGATTTTAAGAGTTAAGTGTTTTTTCAATTCGAGTGTCGGGAATAAGCCATACTAAAGCCACAATGGCATAAAGTGTAACGCTGAACATGGGAAAGTAGTAAGAGATTAATACACCAATGAAATACAACGCTAGTGAAGCATATTCCTTATTATAATTTTTGAGTGCTAATTTTAATTTAGAATTTTCTCCTTCGTAGTGAATCGATGATTTTTCCAAAATAATAAAAGCTAATGCACACATAAAAAGATTAATTCCATAAAGCGCTACAGGATTCTTATCAAAATGATTTTCGCCCATCCAACCGGTTGAAAACGGAATTAATGATAAACAGAACAAAAGAAATAAATTAGCCCAAAGGATTTTTCCGCTTACTTTTTCAATGACATGAAATAGATGATGATGGTTGTTCCAATAAATTCCCACATAGATGAAACTTAAAATATAGGATATAAATTTAGGGAATAAAGGTTTCAGAGTAGCAAAATCGGCTCCTTCCGGAACTTTCATTTCTAAAACCATAATGGTGATGATTATGGCTAAAACACCATCGCTAAATGCTTCTAATCGGTTGGTTGTCATTATTGTACTTTTTGTTTAAAATCAGCTATTTTATCATTCAATTCTTTTAATAATTCGGGATTGATCACTCCGTTTTCTTCGTCAAAATTTTCATAGAATTTAGGTAATGAAAAGCTTTCTATAATCTCAGCACCAAAAGCCGGAAAGTTTTTTTGTGCCAAAGCCATTGAATTACCACCGCCAAAACCACCAGGTGAAGTACTCATGACAAACATTTTTTTGTCTTGAAATACTTTTACATTGATTCGGGAACACCAGTCAAAGAGATTTTTAAAAGCAGCTGTAAAATTTCGGTTGTGTTCGGCCATCGAACAAATAATAACATCACTGGCTCCAATTGCTGCTAAAAATTGATGTGCTTGTTCAGGAAATCCTTTTTTTTCTCTATCGACTGAAAAAATAGGCATTTCGAAATCGTTTAAATCCAAAAGATTGATTTCGTCTTCAGGAAACGATTGTAACACAAATTGAACCAGTTGTCGATTAATTGAGGTAGAAGAATTACTTCCGGCAAAAGCTACTATTTTCATCTTTTAGTATTTAGTTTATTTTTTACTGAATGGATTAACGGGCAACGGAACGTATTCCTGGTCGTCTCCGGGAACGATAGGGAAAGCATCGTGATTTTGGTTTTGCCAATTTTCTTTCGCTTGTTCAATAATTTCTTTATCTGAATTCACAAAGTTCCAATAAATGAAATGTTCTTCATCAAAAGGCGTTCCGCCAAAAAGATAAACGGTTGTGTTTTCGCTCATGCTAAAATGACAAAGTTTTGAATTTTTAGCAATTAATAATTGTTTTGTGCCATAATCATTGCCTTCAATGTTAAGATTTCCTTCCATAATGTACATGGCCACTTCGCCATACAAATGTTCGCCAATATTTAACGTAACAGCTTCCTGATTTTTTATTTCCAGAAAATACAATTCGGAATGTACGTTGACAGGAGATTGTTTTCCAAAAGCTTTTCCTGCAATCAGTTTAAAATGTGTAGTTCCTTCTTGCCAAACCGGAATTTGATTGGCTTCTACATGCTGAAAAGTTGGTTCACTTTGTTCCAAATGTTTTGGTAAAGCGACCCAAATTTGTAAACCATGCAATTTTTTGTCGGTATGACGTAGATATTCCGGAGTTCGTTCCGAATGAACTACGCCTTTTCCTGCGGTCATCCAGTTTACAGCTCCGGGTGTGATTTCAACAGCGCTTCCCAGACTATCTCTGTGAAAAATAGAGCCCTCTAATAAATAAGTTAAAGTAGAAAGCCCAATGTGCGGATGTGGAGCTACATCTAAATTTTGATAATCTTTCAAATCTGCCGGTCCCATGTGGTCAATAAAAACAAAAGGACCAACATTTCTTTTTTCGCGAAAAGGCAGCAATCTTCCTACTAGGAAATTACCGATATCAGCTGCTTTTTCTTCTAAAATTAATCCGATATTTGACATTTCTATTCAAATTTTAAGTTAGCATGAGCCTGGAATGTTTGTTTTAATTACTTAGTTGCCGTATTGTATGTTTTTATAACAATAGGTACCAACGGATAATCAAGTAGTATTCTTTTTATAGCTGCTTTTGTATTTGTTTCAATAATTAACAACGGTTCTATATTATTTTAAATTACCTGTAACCATTAATCCGCCAATAGTGCAAAAAGTAAGACTAAAGATTAAAAAAAATAATGACCAGCTCCATTTGGTAAAAAAAGTGTCTAAAATGGCTTTATTCGGATTCCATTTCAGGTATAAAATATCTCTTTGTTCATTTTCTGATATTTTTTCAGTTGTCTGAACTCTATCGGAATTTATGAAATAGCGCTTACCGTCATTAGCTTTAAAGACAAATTTATAACCGTAAACAATATCTTTTTCTTCAATGAACATATCGTGTATAGGGTTTTCCGTTCCTCTGTAAACTTCTGAGAGTTTTTTAAATGAAGCTATACTTTCTTTAACAGCTGTTATTGTAGCCGTAGTTTTGATAGAAAAAATGAGAAAAAATACTCTAGGTATAAATGATAAAATGAAACCAATGACAGCGGCTAACCCAATTCCTAAAAATAAAGAGCCATACCAATCTTCTTGTGGTTCATACTTTTCAAGTATATTATGATTTCCTATTGTCAATAAGATAATCAAAACAAGTACTCCAAACAGAACTCCATAATAATTTATATTTTCTTTATTTAACATCATTATGATTGATAATTTAAAACCACAAGCTAAAAAAAAGTAAACGTTATTCCTAATTTCCGACAAAAAAGTGGCAAAAAATGTTTCTTATTCTAAATGACCGAATTTTCCTTGGTTGTAATTGTTAAAATGTTCATCTACAATGGCTTTCCACTCCGGATGTTTTTTGATATAAGCAAATACAAACGGACAATAAGGTAATAATTTTTTACCGGATTCTTTAACATAAGCCAATGTTTTTTCTACCACTGCTGATGCGGCACCGGTTCCGGCAAGCTCTGCCGGCGATTCTGTATGTATCAGTGCAATACGACTTTCTGTTTCTTTATAATCAATAAAAGCCAAATGACCGTTTACTTCTAGTTCAAAGCGTTTTTTGTCTTCATTTTTATGAAGCGGAATATTTTCAAATTCAGGTTTCATTGTTTTGGGTTTTAAAGGTTAGTTTTTAAAAACCGGACCACTTAGTCTTCTAAGTAGCCGAATTTTCCTTGATTATAATCGTTAAAAGCTTCGACCAATTGTTGTTGAGTATTCATTACAAAAGGCCCGTAAGCGGCAATAGGTTCTTTAAGCGGTTCGCCACTAATTATTAGAACTATAGCATCTTCAGTAGCTTCAAAGGCGAATTGTTCACCTTCATTCTCAAATAAGATAAAATGATCAGTAGCTACTTTTTCTTTTCCGTTCACGATAACGCTTCCTTCGATAATAATGGCAGCGGTATTGTAATGAGCCGGAAATTCAAAATCAGCTTTTCCGCCTTTTTTTAGTTTGGCGTTCATCATATTAACCGGACTAAATGTAGTGGCCGGACCTTGCTGTCCTTTGTAATTTCCCGCAATGACTTCAATAAATCCGTTTTCACCTAAATCTATTTTTGTCATTTCGCTGTTTTGAATAGCCTGATATTTAGGTTTGCTCATTTTGTTTTTTGACGGAAGATTAACCCACAATTGAACCATTTGGAAAATACCACCTTCTTTTGCCCATTCTGTTTCGTGGAATTCTTTGTGCAAAACACCACTGGCAGCAGTCATCCATTGTACATCGCCTTGGCTAATAATGCCACCACCTCCGGCGCTGTCATGGTGTTCTACTTTTCCTTCATACGCAATGGTCACGGTTTCAAATCCTCTGTGCGGATGAACACCAACACCACGAGGTGTTTCAGTTGCCGAAAAGAAATGTTTGGAATTATAATCAAGCATGATGAACGGGTTCATTCGTTCCATATCTAAATGATACGCACTCGGAATAAAATTGTGAACTCGAAAACCATCACCTACAAAATGTGGAGTAGGAGGTGCTAATACTAATTCTATATTTTTTGTTTTCATAATGTATTCCTTTTTTGTTTGATACAAAGTTACAACAGGAAAAAAAGAATGGAGTTAATGTAGAATAAGAAATGTGTTTTTAGAATTGTTTTTGAAAGCAAATTTGCTTTGTAATTCATTTGAGAACATTTCCTCTAAAATTAATAATTTTTGTTGTAAATTTACACACCAAACACAACTCCACACTCTATGAGTCAAAAAGTTCTGCTTTCAGCAAAGGAAATTTCTATCATTTTGCATCGTTTGGCTTGCCAGTTAATTGAAAATCATCAGGATTTTAAAGATACGGTTCTTATCGGGATTCAACCACGCGGAAAATTTCTTGCCGAGCGATTGGTTAAGATTTTAACGGAAGAATACCATATTCAAAATATTTCGTTAGGCTTTTTAGATATTACTTTCTTTCGGGATGATTTCAGAAGAAATGAAAAACCATTGGAAGCTAATAAAACGGAAATTAATTTTATTGTTGATGATAAAAAAGTAGTTTTTATAGATGATGTTTTATATACCGGAAGAAGTATCCGGGCAGCATTAACTGCAATACAATCATTCGGAAGACCATCGGAAATAGAATTATTAACTTTAATAGACAGAAGATTCAGCCGTCATTTGCCCATTCAACCGGATTATAGAGGAAGACAGGTAGATGCTATTAATAATGAGAAGGTCGTGGTAAAGTGGAAAGAATATGATGGGGAAGATGAAGTTCTATTGGAATTAAAAAAATAAACAGCAACAACACACAACTATACAATTTTGAATGAAAACACTTTCTGTAAATCATTTAATAGGAATAAAATACATTACTAAAGAAGATATTGACTTAATTTTTGAAACGGCAGATCATTTTAAAGAAGTAATTAACCGTCCGATAAAAAAAGTTCCTTCTTTGAGAGATATAACCATTGCGAATATCTTTTTTGAAAACAGTACCAGAACGAAGCTTTCTTTTGAGTTGGCTCAAAAAAGACTTTCAGCAGATGTGATTAGTTTTTCGGCAGCACAATCGTCGGTAAAAAAAGGGGAAACCTTAATTGATACTGTAAACAATATTTTATCGATGAAAGTGGATATGGTGGTTATGCGCCACAGTTCGCCCGGAGCAGCTCACTTTTTATCGCAAAATGTAAAAGCTAGTATTGTTAATGCAGGAGACGGAGCACATGAACATCCTACACAAGCTTTGTTAGATAGTTTTACTATTCGTGAACGATTAGGAGAAGTAGGGGGAAAGAAAGTAGTTATTGTGGGTGATATTTTACACTCAAGGGTAGCGCTTTCTAATATTTTTGCCCTGCAAATGCAAGGAGCAGAAGTTAAGGTTTGTGGTCCGAAAACCTTGATTCCGAAATATATTGAGCAATTAGGTGTAAAAGTAGAACCTGATTTGCGAAAAGCTTTAGAATGGGCTGATGTGGCTAATATGCTTCGTGTACAGAACGAGCGCCTCGATTTCAGTTATTTCCCGTCAACTCGTGAATATTCTCAGCAATTCGGATTAACAAAAGAGTTGTTAGATTCACTGGATAAAGAAATTATGATCATGCATCCGGGACCAATTAATCGAGGAGTTGAAATTACGTCTGATGTGGCCGATTCTAAACAATCAGTCATTTTGAATCAGGTTGAAAACGGGGTAGCGGTACGAATGGCTGTAATTTATCTTTTAGCAAGTAAAATTCAATGATAAATTTTATATCTTAGCTTATATTTTAAAAAAATGAAGATCGATAAAAGAGAAAATACAACAATTGTCAAGCAAACTAAAAATGAGATTGATACATTTTTAGATAATTTAGAGAAAAGCTTTCATGAATATGAAAACTTAAACCTGATTGTTGATATTACTGCTTCTGATGACTTGAGTGTAGACGACTTGAAAAAGTTTAAAGAACTAAGCAAGGTACAGAATAAACAAAAAAAATCATTAGTTATCGTCGCTAAGGATATTGATTTTCATACTGTTCCGGATTTCCTAACTGTAGTTCCTTCTATTTTAGAGGCTCATGATATTATAGAAATGGAGGAAATAGAAAGAGATCTGGGCTTTTAATCTTTTTTTAAATTAATACACAGACTTTTGTTTGTACCAAAAGTAATCAAGTAATTTTCGATTCTTCTTCAAAAAGGAAATTAAATCATAAGTTGTATGTTTGATGATTTATTGGTTTTATTAAAAAATCAAGAATTGTTTGAGGGATTTTTATACTATTTCTTCCTAATAACATTGTTAATATTATTCTTGTTCAGATTTCTGGTAAAATCAAAAGAGGGAACCAGATTTTTTAATATTTCAGCATATTTAATACTAATCATTTATGTGAGTTTGGTTTTAGGAAGTGCTTTCATAAGTAATGATTATAGTAGAATATGGAGGTTAGGGGGCTACTTTATATTTTTTTACGGAATTAGTACTATTCCCAAGTTTCTAAAATGGTACGATGAAAAAATAGATAAATGGAATCAGAAATAGGAAGATATCTTGTAGCATTAAAATGATAAATTAATTAAAACTGTTTAGTTAGTAAACACGGAATATAAAAATAATGAAATTAACCGTTTTAGGCTGTTATGCAGCAACTCCAAGAACTTTAACGAATCCTACTTCCCAACTTTTTGAAATCAAAAATCAGATGTTTTTGATCGATTGCGGGGAAGGAACTCAGGTACAACTTCGCAAGCATAAGATCAAGTTTTCCCGGATTAACCATATTTTTATTTCACATTTGCATGGAGACCATTTTTATGGTTTAATAGGTTTAATATCGACTTTTACATTATTAAACCGTGTAAATGATTTGCATGTTTACGGTCCGAAAGGAATTAAAGAAATTATATTATTACAGTTAAAGGCTTCAGCTTCTTATACGGGCTATAATTTGTATTTCCATGAGTTAGAATCTAAAGAAAGTGAATTGATCTATGAAGATGAGCATGTAACGGTTAGAACTATTCCGTTGATACATCGTGTGTATACAAACGGATATTTGTTCAGAGAAAAAAATACCCAACGCAAAATCAATATAGAAGAAGTTCAAAAATATAATATTGAAACCTGTTATTACCAGAAAATTAAGAATGGTAGTGATATTACATTAGATGACGGAACAGTTGTAGATAATAAAGTATTGACTTTTGACTCGGAACCGGAAAGAAGTTATGCTTTTTGCAGTGATACGGTTTTCAATACGAAAATTGTGCCTTTGATTGATAATGTTGATGTTTTGTATCATGAATCTACTTTTTTAGAATCAGAAGCGCATTTGGCGGAAAGAACAATGCATTCCACTGCTATTCAGGCAGCAACTATTGCTAAAGAAGCTCATGCGAAAAAACTGATTCTAGGTCATTATTCTACACGTTATGGAAGTATCGAAGCTTTTAAAGAAGAAGCTAAGGCTATTTTTCCTGATGTATTGCTAGCTGACGACGGAGTTTCGTTTGATTTCTAAATACTATCTGTATTAGTTTCAGTTGTCGGATGAATTTCAACTTGTGTTGAATCTTGTGAAGTTTCCGGAATATACTTGCGTTTAACAGGGAAATAATATTCAATAGTTTCAGAGATTGCACCTTTAGTATTAGGTTCTTCTTTATGAATCTCCAACCATTTGAATTCTCTTTCATCAAAAGAATATTTATTCTTCTCTAAATATTCTTTAGCTTTTGTGAAAACTTCCTCTTTAAAAGCAATATTGCCCTTGAATGTTACTTTAAGTGCTTGAAATTCCCGTAGTTTAGCAGCATCAATTGTATTGTTAGTAGTTGTAACGATTTCTTCAGTAACCGGATAACAAGTGGCAAACTTTAAATATTTTGAATTTTGATAGACTAAAACAAACGGATTACCATTAGTTTCAATGTTGTTTTGCTTTACAAAAAGAGAAACTTCTATGAGGTCTTTAGCAAGTGCTTTTTTAAAATTGGGGAGTGCAACAGAGTCTTTTTTGAAAAGATAATTTACTTCGTGCTTCGTTATAATTCCGGTAACTGAAATTTGACGGAACAAAATGTCGTTTACAATTTGTTTGTTAATTTCTTCCAGAGCTTTCTCTTGTTTCGTTTTAAAGAAATGTTCAATACCACCATTCAATAAAGCATATATTTTCCATTTGAAATCTAAATTTCCGGAAATGTTCCAGGAAACATCTGTTTTTTGAGTGTCAGAATTTGAAGTAAAATACCAATTGCTTTTACCTTGCACACCATTGTAATCTAACTTTTGTGCAATGGAATCATTCTGGTATTTTTTTTCAAGAATAAATGAACCTTTGGTATTATCATTTATCCAGCTAAAGGAACTATCATCTGAAGTAAAAATGTTTTTAGGTTGTGTTTCAAAATTATTGAACCATAATTTCCATTTAGAAGCATCAGAAATGAATTGAGAAACAGAATCTTTAGGATGTTTAAGAGTAAAAGAAGCAGAAACTGAAAAATGGTTGGGCTGTGTGGCAATAAAAACCACAAAGGCAACACCAAGAAGTGCTAATAATAAAACGATATACTTAGCAATTTTCATTCAGATTAAACTAGTAAATTTGGGATTATCCAAATATAAATAAATTATTCTTTAATATAAAATTTAATAAAAAATAAAAAAGCTATAAACAATAGGAAACCAATTAAAATCCAATATGTTCCTTTGTATTGGCTTTTCATTTCTTTTAAATCTTTTCGGTATACGTAAATCATAGTCGCTATAAAAGCAATTACAAAAAATATAGCGAAGTAAGTTTGACCGGTTGAAAACATTGGGAAAAAATTTTCACAAAAGTACATAAAACCACGAATCAAATCTATATTTTTATTGGAATAAAAAAGTAGGATTATGAAAAAACAATTAAGTTCAGTACAGATTTTCCATGAGTCATTTGGATTAGGAGTAAGTACTTTGCCTAAAGCAGATTTAGGTGAACAAATTAACCTATTGCGTTATAATTTAATGAAAGAGGAAAATGAAGAGTATTTAGAAGCTGTTCAAAATGGTGATTTAATCGAAATAGCAGATGCTTTAGGAGATATGTTGTATATTTTGTGTGGAACAATTCTGGAACATGGATTGCAGCACAAAATAGAAGAAGTATTTGAAGAAATTCAACGCAGTAATATGAGTAAATTAGGAGAAAATGGTAAACCGATTTATAGAGAAGACGGTAAAGTAATGAAAGGTCCTAATTATTTTAAACCTAATATAAAAGAAGTTTTAGATGTATAAAAAAACAGTCTCGATGTAGAAAACATAAGTTTTGTGTCGAGACTGTTCTTCATTAGAAACTAGATTTTTACGGTCCAGCCAAATGTATCTTCGTCTACCTTAGTTTGAATGTTCGTTAACTTTTCTTTTAAATGTAAAGCAAACGAATTTTCAACTTTAGGCAGTTCAAAATAGTCATCTTTATAAGCAAACCCGGCAATAGGGTTAACTACAGCAGCAGTTCCGGCTCCGAAAATTTCTTTTAGAGAACCATCTTTTGCAGCAGCAATTAATTCGTCTACTAAAACCGATTTCACTTCTACGTTCATATTTTCTCTTTTCGCCAACTCAATTAAGCTTTTACGAGTAACACCATCTAAAATTCTTTCACTGGTAGGTGCTGTGTATAAAGTATCATTAATTCGGAAGAAAACATTCATGGTTCCGGCTTCTTCAAGCTTAGTATGCGTAGCATCATCTGTCCAGATAACTTGTTGATATCCTTTTTCGTTAGCTAATTTTGTCGGATAGAACTGAGCAGAGTAATTACCGGCAGCTTTAGCAGCACCGATACCGCCATTTGCAGCTCTACTGAAATGATCCGCAATGATTACTTTAACTTCTCCTGAATAGTATGATTTAGCAGGTGATAAAATAATGCAGAATCTATAATTGTTAGAAGGAGAGGCAATAACACCTGTACTAGTAGCAATCATAAACGGACGAATATATAGTGATTTTCCGGTACCGCGTTGCACCCAATCTTTTTCAATTTGAAGTAATTTTTTTAATCCGCCTAAGAAAACTTCTTCCGGTACTTCCGGCATAGCTAAGCGTACAGCACTTTTGTTGAAACGTGCAAAATTTTGTTCCGGTCTGAAAAGCCAAACGTCTCCGGCTTCATCTTTATAGGCTTTCATTCCCTCAAAAATAGCCTGTCCGTAATGGAAAACTCTAGCAGATGGTTCAATAGAAAATGGTTTATAAGGCATAATTTCCGGCTGATTCCATCGTCCGTCTACAAAATCGCAAACCAACATATGATCGGTAAAAACATTACCAAAGCTTAGATTTTCAAAATCAATATCATGAATTTTTGAACGCTCAGTTAAATTGAGTTTGATGTCTTCGAGAGTTTTAATTTCCATTAGTTCTTATATTAAAATTGTGTGTTTCAAAAATAAACAAAATATTCTTTAATTTTATTGCTAAAATTAAGAATTTAATAAAATTAATAATAGTTTTTTGTGAATAGTAAAAAATCGACTTAAATTTATTGGTTTTGAATGATTTGTTGATATCTTTTTACGAATTCCTTTTGTATATTGTCGTATATAAATAATTTTACAGAAAATCAGAGAATCAATAAATTTTTTGCAAAGATAAGTAATTATGAAGAAAAATGTATTAGCTTTTGGAATTCTTTTGACCTTGTTAAGTTGTGGTAAAGAAAAAAAAGAAGAACAAGCAGTAGTAGAAGAGCCTAAAGTAGCAGTAGAATATGCCGTTTTTGGTGATTCAATTACATCTGAAGGAGCAATTTCAGCTCATGAAATGATGGAAAAGTTTACTAATTTAAAAGAAGGTGATACCGTTGATGTAAAATTCCAATCATCAATTCATGAAGTATGCCAAAAGAAAGGTTGTTGGATGACTTTAGGATTGGAAAACGATAAAGAAGCTTTTGTAAAGTTTAAAGATTACGGCTTTTTTGTACCAAAAAATGCTCAGGATAAAGATGTAGTAGTGAACGGAAAAGCATTTGTAAGTGTGATTAGTGTTGATGAATTAAAGCATTATGCTAAAGACGAAGGTAAATCGCAAGCAGCTATTGACAGTATTACGGAACCAAAAGTTACGTATTCGTTGATGGCAGATGGTGTTTTAATCCAAAAATAAAATGAAAAAAGTAGTTTTTAGTTTCCTTTTAATAGTTGGTCTGACTTTTTTTCAATCTTGTAAAAAAGAAGAAAAAAAAGAAACAGCAGATGCTAAAAAGACAGAGTGTACATCAGATTCCTCTAAAAATGATGATGGATTTGATATGTATGAAATGAGTGAAATGGCAGCTTTGATGGAACAGATGTATGTTGATAACCAACGCTTAAAAGAAAGAATTTTAAAAGGAGATACCATAGGAAAATTTCCTCAGCATTTTATGCGCATCCATAAAGCTGTTTTAACAGATGAAACCGATAAGGATCAGTTTTTTAATGAACAAGCTAAAAAGTTTATTGAAGCACAAGAACACATTTATAATGATCCTGAAAATGCAAAAGAGCACTTCAATAACGGAATCGATGCTTGTATAAAATGCCATGAAGTGAAATGTGGCGGACCTATTCCAAAAATTAAAAAATTATATATTCAATAGGTAATCAAAAAGTTTAAGAGATCTCTTAAACTTTTTTGTTTTAATAAGAGTTCTCCAAATTATGAATCGCAAGATTATCACAACTAATGATGGTTCAGTAACCATTCATATTGAAGATTGGAATGAAAGTTATCATTCTAAACATGGCGCTATACAAGAAGCGTATCATGTTTTTATAAAAAACGGGTTGGATTTATTTTCTGATGAAATTTCTATCTTAGAAATTGGTTTCGGAACCGGGTTAAATGCTTTTATCACCTATTTGGAACATATAAAAAGAAATCTGAAGATCAACTATGTTGGAGTAGAAGCTTATCCTGTTGCTGCCGAAGAAGTTTTACAACTTAATTATGTTTCTCAATTAAAAGCAGAACAATATCGCGATATTTTTGACGTTATGCATCAATCAGATTGGAATGTTCCCGTTAGCGTAACGGAAACTTTCTCTCTAACCAAAAGACAACAATTTTTTCAAGAGATAAATGATGAAAACATTTTTGATTTGATTTACTTTGATGCTTTCGGATTCAGAGTGCAACCCGAATTGTGGAACGAGACTATTTTTGAGCGAATGTATAACGCTTTAAAACCGAAAGGAGTTTTAGTAACGTATGCTTGTAGAACCAGTATTAAGAATGCTATGTTATCAGCTGGTTTTAAAGTAGAAAAGCTCCCGGGAGCTCCTGGTAAAAGAGAAATGCTGAGAGCTATAAAGTAAAAAATTATATTTTTTTTAAGATTTTTTTAATGAATATAATGATAAATGTATTCTAAAAATTATTATTTTTGAAAACACGTTCTTACCCCTGTTTAACCAATATATCCTAAAAAAGTATGTCAAGATCAATGTATTCGTACACTAAATCTATACTTGAAAGAGTTAGTTTTGACCCTAGACTTTTTTGTAAAGAGCTAGAAAAAGCAGTTAAAGTTTTATTACCATATGAAATTGAACAGTTAAGAGATTGGTTACTACAATTTACAAAAGAAAAACCGGAACTGAGGCAGTGTTTGATATATGTAAACTGAAAATAACAAAAAAGAGTGGCTAAAACCACTCTTTTTTATTTTAATTTAGGACTTATAATTTCGACATTTTGAAAAGCAATAGCCCCTCTGACTACTCCTGATATAGTATTGCGGAGCGCTTCTATTATATGTATCTTAAGTTCGTTTTTAGGATAAATTAAACTGACTTCGCGAGCCGGTTTAGGATCTACAAAATTGCGAAGTTTAGCTTTATTGTTTTCGTTTAAATCAAGTGTATGTAAATACGGTAATAAAGTTACACCTAAACCTTCATCGGCCAATTTGATCAATGTTTCAAAGCTTCCGCTTTCTAAGTGAAATCCGCCATCTTCTAAAAACTTGTTGTTTTTGCATAAATTCAATATTCCGTTTCGGAAACAGTGACCGTCTTGCAGCAATAAAATATTATCATTATCCAGATCATTAATATCAATTTCTTTCTTACTGTAGTTTATATTATTTTCAGGAATATAAGCGACAAAAGGCTCGTAATACAGAACAATTTCTTTAATATTTTCTTCTTCAAGCGGTGTGGCTGCAATGGCACAATCTAAATGGCCGTTTTTTAATTTGGTAATAATTTCTTCCGTAGTATTCTCTTCTATGATTAAATTGACTTTGGGATATTTATGGATAAAATTATTTAAAAACATAGGAAGCAATGTTGGCATAATAGTCGGAATAATTCCAACTTTAAATTCGCCGCCGATATATCCTTTTTGCTGATCTACAATATCTTTTATTCTGCCGGCCTCATTAACTATATTTTTAGCCTGCGTAACTATTTTTTCACCGACTTCAGTTAAAGAAATCGGTTTTTTACTTCGATCAAAGATAATAATGTCTAACTCTTCTTCTAACTTTTGGATTTGCATGCTTAAAGTAGGTTGTGTAACAAAGCATTTTTCAGCAGCTAAAGTAAAATTTTTATGTTCGGCAACAGCCAAAACATAATGAAGTTGAGTGATAGTCATCTTGATAAATTATTTTGATGCAAATATAATAACTATCAATTTGGATTATGGAAAAAAAGTATAAAAAAACGTAAATTTGAATGTAATTAAAAAATGACAAAAAATTATGAAAACAAACACATTAGGCTTACCTATTAAAGAAACAGAAAAATTAGTTGAAAATTTAAATACTTTGTTATCTAACTTTCAGGTGTATTATCAAAATTTAAGAGGTTTACATTGGAATATCAGAGGAAAACGCTTTTTTGATTTGCATTTGAAATTTGAAGAACTATACAATGATTCTCAATTAAAGATTGATATGATAGCAGAGAGAGTTTTGACTTTGGGCGGAACCCCTTTGCATACGTTTTCAGATTATTTAGAAAACAATCGTTTAAAAGTGGGCAAAAACATCTCAAAAGACGTTGAAGCAGTTCAGTTAGTAATCGAGTCTTTGACCGATTTATTGAGAATTGAGCGTGAAATCTTAAATGCTTCTGCTGAGATTGATGATGAAGGTACTAATTCTATGATGAGTGATTTTATAAAAGAACAAGAAAAAACCATTTGGATGCTGAAAGCTTGGATGGAAGAAGAAATTTAATGAACAGACCACGCAATTCGCGTGGTTTTTTATATGTTTTTCTAGGATTTCTGCTTAGAAATTCTATATTTGTACTATGAAGTGTTTCACCAAAATAATTATTCTTTTGTTTTTTATCTTTTTAATGACTCCAACGGTGGTCAGTATATTAGATAAAAAAGTGGATACTTCTTATTTTTATAATATGGCTGAAGAAGAACAAAACCATGTTTCTTTTAAAGCAATTAAGGTGTCTTTTCAAGTATTCATTAGCCATGAACCGATTTTGGTTACCCGATCAAAGAATATTTTCCTGAATAGGAATGAAACAATTCTTGAATCTTTATCAGCACTTATATTTTTACCACCTCCCGAATTATCATAATATCTTTTCAAATTTAAACTTCAAAACCCAATTATTTGAAGTAGTGTTTAATTTGTAAAATATATCTATGAATAAAGATCTATTTTCTAATCTGAGAGGTGATCTATCTTCCGGATTAGTTGTTTTCTTGGTAGCATTGCCTTTATGTTTAGGTATTGCATTAGCTTCTGGAGCACCATTGTTTTCAGGGATTATATCTGGAGTTATCGGAGGAATAGTAGTTGGTTTTTTTAGTAATTCAAATTTAAGTGTATCTGGTCCGGCAGCCGGTTTAACTGCTATTATCTTAACTGCAATTACAGATTTAGGTTCATTCCAAATTTTTCTGGTAACCGTAATCTTAGCAGGCTGTATCCAGATCGTTTTAGGATACCTTAAAGCAGGAGCATTGTCTAATTACTTTCCGACTAGTGTTATTGAAGGAATGCTGGCAGCAATCGGGATTATTATTATTTTAAAACAAATTCCACATGCTTTTGGCCATGATGTGGATAATGAAGGAGATTTTTTCTTTATTGAAAAATCAGGACATAATACTTTTGATACCTTAATAGAATCAATTAATTATATTCATTTGGGCGCCTTATTAATTGCAATTCTTTCTATTATAATTTTAGTGTCTTGGGAAAAAATTGCTTTTTTGAGAAAGATTAAATTATTGCCCGGGGCATTAGTTGTCGTGGTTTTGAGCATCGTTCTCAATGAATTGTTTAAAGCGTCGGGTTCACCTTTAGCAGTAGTTAATAAAAGCCATTTAGTGAATTTACCATCTTTTACTGAAATACAAGAAGGTTTTTCGCTACCTGAAGTTTCAGCTTTTTTAAATCCAAAAGTTTGGACTGTTGCAATCACTATTGCCATTGTTGCTTCTATCGAAACACTATTGTGTATTGAGGCAACAGATAAGCTAGATCCTTGGAAGCGTTTTACTAATACCAATAAGGAATTAAGAGCTCAAGGAATCGGAAATGTTATTAGCGGTTTTTTGGGAGGTTTGCCTATGACCTCTGTAGTGGTACGATCTTCGGCAAATATTAATTCCGGTGGAAAGACTAAAATGGCGACTATTTTTCACGGAGTTTTATTGTTATTGTGTGTATTAGCTATTCCTTCTGTTTTAAATCGTATTCCTTTAGCTGCATTAGCGGCCGTACTGTTAATGGTTGGGTATAAATTAGCCAAGCCTTCCGTTTTTATTCATTTATGGAAAAGTGGCCGGACACGGTTTATTCCGTTTTTTGTAACTGTAATTGCTGTAGTTGGAATTGATCTGTTAAAAGGCGTAGCTATCGGGTTGTTTGCAAGCATATTATTCTTATTATATGAAAATTTAAAAGTAGCTTATTCGTTTAACAAAGAAAATTATGAAGAAGGAGATGTGATTACGATTAAACTGGCTCAGGAAGTATCTTTTTTAAATAAGGCAGCTATTAAAAAAACATTAAGTCAGATTCCGGAAGAATCCAAGTTAATCATAGATGCTTCTCTAACAACATATATTGATTTTGACGTACAAGAAGTCATTAAAGATTTTGTAGAAGCGGCAGAAAATAAGGAGATTGAATTAACCTTAGTAGGATTTAAAGAACATTATAATATTAAAAATTCACAATCGGGTAGGGTGGATATCGATAAAGAAGTTAATAAACTGTAATAAAAAAATAAGATGACACAGTTCTATAAAAAGATATTGGAAAATAATAAAGAGTGGGTTGAAAGAAAATTACAAATCAGCCCTGATTATTTTAACGACTTGGCAGAAAGCCAAAAACCACCTTTGTTATGGATAGGCTGTTCTGACAGCCGTGTGCCTGCAAATGAGATTATCGGGGCAGAACCCGGTGAAGTTTTTGTACACCGCAATATCGCTAATATGGTTTTACATACAGATATGAGTATGCTAAGTGTATTAGATTACGCTGTTAATGCTTTAAAGATCCAACATATTATTGTATGTGGACATTATGGTTGTGGTGGTGTAAAAGCAGCAATGACAAACAATTCAATAGGAATTATTGATAACTGGATCAGACATATTAAAGATGTTTATCGTTTTAATAGGGAAGAGCTGGATAGCATTGCTGATGATCAGGAACGTTTTAATCGATTCGTAGAAGTAAATGTTAAAGAACAAGTTTTTGATCTGGCGAAAACTTCAATTGTACAATCAGCTTGGAAAAACGGACAGGAATTAAGCATTCACGGTTGGGTTTACGGATTAAATTCCGGTTATGTAACTGATTTAGGATTGAACTTCAGCTCAAATAACGATTTAGACGAAGTATATAAATTACAATTTTAATCGTCTAGATTTTCATTAAAAGAGGAAGGTAATAGTTGAGGTATATACTTGATTAAGATTGGTAATAAAAGCCCTCCTCCGGGAAGTAGAAAAATGGTCAAAGACGGTATTGTTTTACAAATGTCGAGTAGCTGTTTTTTTACTTTCTTTTTTTCCGTTTCATCCAGTTCCCGAGAAGTTGATTGTATCAGTAAAACCATTAGTTCTTTGCTTTCGCTTATTTCTTTGATTAGCCTGTTTTTATTGCGAATGATAAGTTTAGTTACAGTTTTATTCGTTTGATCATAAAAATGTTTTACCGGATTAGAATAGTTGAAATAAGGAATTTCTTCTTTATATTTTGAGATAAACAAATCGATGTTTTGGCAACTAATGTCTAATTTCTCATTTTCTAATCGCAAACGAGTGATGATTTCTTTTAAAAATAAAAGTTCATTAGGTTCTAATTTTTCATCATTCCATAACGCCATTTCCGTTAAATCTAAAAGATATAAACGCTCTAGTATATGCGGATAAGCTTGAAAATTTAATTTTTCTAAACTGGTTTCTTCAATTTTAGAAGATTTAGTGTAGCGAAGGGAATTTTCAAATAGTTTGATGATCAGTTCATCATACTTAGTTTTGTTCTGTTTTATAGTTAATGCTAACGAAACGATTCTGATACAGCAAAGCTCAAATTCTTTGATATATTTAGCTGAAAAATGATTTTTGTGTTTCAAATAGTTTAGAAAAGCCAAAACATCAATAAAAAGCAAAGCATTTGTGATAATATGAGAAAAGTTTTTACTGATAAAGTTAGCATTAGTCTGAATTCTATCATTAATAATAACTTCTAGTTTAGAGCTATTACTGGCCGAAGGTAAAATGTTTTTTAAAAAGACATAATTTTCGTGTTGGACTTCTTTATAGAAATTTTTAGTTGTTTTTATAAATGCTTTATGATCCGTTTTACCGGTTGTTATCGTATAAACATAATACAAAGAAGTCAGTAGCCCGACTTTGGTAATTTCATCCTGAGAAAACTTTTCGATAGGATAGCTTTCTTTTAAATTAAAAGAAACAGTATAGCCATAGATAAAGCCCGACTCTCTGACAGTTTTGTAGAAAGAGGTGAAATTTCCTTTGAAATCGATGAAATTATGCTCGTTCTCAAGGAAATATTTATCAATCCAACCTGAAATTGAGGGGTTTATCATAACGTGAAAATGTTGAAACAAAAATAAAAAAATCTTACGGGGAACAAATTAAATGTTGAAAACAATTTTTATCTTGCTATAAAATATTGCGTATGAATTTTGCCATTATAATTACTATATGTGTTTTACTTTTGTTAGCGTACTTGTTTACGATCACCTCGTCAAAAACAAAAATCCCTTCGGTTATTTTGTTATTGCTTTTAGGTTGGGTTGTAAAACAAGCTACAGAGGTAATTCATTTAATTACACCTAATTTAGAACCATTACTGGAATTTTTTGGGACTATAGGTTTAATTTTAATTGTTTTGGAAGGTTCTTTAGAATTAGATTTAAACAGACGAAAATTACCTTTTGTGAGTAAAACAGTAGTTACAGCTATCATTCCGCTTGTAACTACAGCATTTGTAATAGGACATTTTTTTTATTACTTTTTAGACGCTACATATAAAGAAGGATTAATCAATGCTATTCCGCTTTGTATTATCAGTAGTGCTATTGCTATTTCCAGTGTTGGAAATTTAGGTGTTTTTAATAAAGAGTTTGCCATCTATGAAAGTAGTTTGTCCGATATTTTAGGAGTTCTATTCTTTAATTTTTTGGCTTTAAACACTGTAATTAATTTGCAAACTTTGGGCGATTTTACCTTAGAAGTTTTGTTAATGCTGTTAATTTCATTTATTGCAACTGCTTTTTTGGCATTTTTGCTCAGTAGAATTGACCATCATGTTAAGTTTGCACCTATTATTTTACTAATCATTTTAATCTTTGCAATCTCAGAAATATATCATTTACCGGCCTTAATTTTTATTATGTTGTTTGGTTTATTTTTGGGTAATTTTGATGAATTAGATCGGTTTAAATTTATTCAAAAATTAAAACCGAGAACTTTAAACCGAGAAGTGGTCAAATTTAAGGAATTGATTAGCGAAGCAGCCTTTTTAGTTCGCTCATTATTTTTCTTATTGTTTGGTTTTTTAATGAAAACAGAAGATATTCTGAATCCTAATACTCTGGAGTTGGCTTTAGGTATTGTTGCATTGATTTATTTAGTAAGAGCTATTCAATTGAAAGTTTTTAAGGTGAAATTGATGCCCTTATTGTTTATTGCGCCACGCGGTTTAATTACAATATTGTTGTTTTTGAAAATTCCTTTGGAAAATAAAATTCCTTTGGTAAATAAAGCTTTGGTAATTCAGGTAATTGTTTTGTCTGCTTTGATAATGATGATTGGTTTAATTTTTGACAAAAAAGATAAAGTTCAAGAGATTGAAGTATCTGAATCTGTTGAAGAAAAACAAAATGAAGTAATCGAAAATTAAATAAAATAAGAAAGGCTGTTTTTAAAACAGCCTTTGCTTTTAACAAACTAAACCAAAATTTTGCTGAAATTAATAACAGTATTGATTTTCTGAAATTAATCGAGCAGCAATTTTGTCTCTTAATGCTGCCACATTTGGCATGTTAACATATTTTGTGTAACGACGTAATCCCATTAACATCATGCGTTGCTCATCACCTTCAGCAAAAGAAACAATTCCTTCTTTACCTCTTTTAGTAATGATATCAACTGCATTGTATAAATACAATTGAGCCATTGCAATTTGTTCCTGAGCTTTATCTTTGCCTATTTTTTGTACTAATTTTTCAGTTCTTAAGATAGTGCTTTCTGCCATATAAATTTCGATTAACATATCAGCAGCAGCCATTAATAACTGTTGGTGTTTCTCTAAATCAGGCCCGAATTTTTGTACCGCTGAACCAGCAACCATTAAGAATGCTTTTTTCAATTTAGCGATCATTTCTTTTTCCTCAGCAAAAAGTTCAGTGTAATCAGGTGTGTCAAATGAAGGAATTCCCATCAATTCTTCAGCAACAGCCATAGCCGGACCTAATAAATCAACGTGACCTTTCATTGCTTTTTTGATCAACATACCTACAGAAAGCATACGGTTGATTTCGTTTGTACCTTCGTAAATACGAGCAATACGAGCATCTCTCCAAGCACTTTCCATTGGTGTATCTTCAGAGAATCCCATACCACCGAAAATTTGGATACCTTCATCAGAACAGTTTTGAATATCTTCAGAGACAGCCACTTTCAAGATAGAACATTCGATAGCAAATTCCTCAACACCTTTTAATTCAGATTCTTGATGAGTATTTCCTTCTTGTTGTCTGATTTCAATTCTTTTTTGAATATCAGCAGCAGCACGATAAGTAGCACTTTCTCCTGCATAAGCTGAAGTTGCCATTTCTGCTAATTTAGCTTGAATAGCTCCGAAACTGGAAATAGGCACTTTAAACTGTATTCTTTCGTTAGCGTATTTTACAGCTTCTGTGATTGTTCTTCTTTGAGCATCTAAACAAGCAGCTCCTAATTTAATACGTCCTACGTTTAAAGCATTCATCGCGATTTTGAAACCTTCTCCGCGACCTGCTAACATATTTTCAACCGGAACTTTTGTTTCGTTGAAGAATACCTGACGAGTAGAAGAAGAACGAATACCTAATTTATGTTCTTCATCACCTAAAGTAATTCCGTTTGACGGATCGTTTTCTACAATGAAACCGGTAATATTTTTATCATCTTCAATACGAGCAAAAACGATAAATAAATTACAGAAACCGGCATTTGAAATCCACATTTTACCTCCGGTAATTTTGTAGTGTGTTCCGTCTTCTGATAAAACAGCTTTAGTTTTTCCGGAATTAGCATCAGAACCGGCACCTGGTTCTGTTAAACAGTAAGCACCAAACCACTCACCGGAAGCTAATTTAGGAACGTATTTTTGTTTTTGTTCTTCTGTACCGTATAAAGTAATCGGCATAGTACCAATACCGGTATGCGCTCCGAAAGCAGTAGAGAATGAACCTGTTGCTCCTGAGATGTAATCACATACTAAAACTGTGTTTACAAATCCCATTTCCATTCCGCCGTAAGCTTCAGGAACAGCAACACTTAAAAAGCCAAGTTCTCCGGCTTTGCGCATACATTCTTCTGTAAATGCATAGTCTTTTCTCTCAAAACGGTCTTTGTTTGCCCATAGTTCTTTGTCAACAAATTCTTTTACAGAATCGCGCATCATGATTTGCTCTTCCGAGAAATCTTCTGGTGTGAAAATATCATCACACTTTGTTTCTTTTACTAGGAATTGACCTCCTCTTAGAATATCAGCCATATTTTATAGATTTTTAGAGTAAAGATGCAAGAAACAAGACAAGTTAGTCCAATTTAGTAATGAATCCATAGGTCATTTTCTGAAATTCGATAATCTTATTCTCTATTTCAATTGCTCTTTCTTCGGTTAAATATTTATTTTGTAATGCAATTAATAATTGAGTTTGTAATTCAAATGAAGAACCAAGACTAATATTTAAAAAATGTTTAAAATGGTTGTTATCTCTGTTTGAACCTTCTGCAATGTTAGAAGGTATTGAAACAACTGCTCTATTCATTTGACTTGCTAAGCTATAAACTTCATTTTTGGGAAATTTAGAAGTGATAGTATAAATATCAGCTGTTATTTCCATTGATAAAATCCAAATTTTAAGATTTTTGAAGTTATGCCTCATCAGTATTAGTCTTTTCTCTTTCTTCTTTGTTCTATTTTCTATTTTAAAAATTCATAGATTGCTGCAGCACCTTGTCCGGTACCTACACACATTGTAACCATTCCGTATTTGTTGCCACGTAAACGCATTTCGTCAAACAATTGAACTGCAAGTTTTGAACCTGTACATCCTAGAGGATGTCCTAAAGCAATAGCTCCTCCATTTACATTGATGATTTCAGGATTCAAACCTAATTCGCGAATTACGGCTAATGATTGAGAAGCAAAAGCTTCGTTCAATTCAATCAGTTCAATATCGGATTGTTTTAGACCAGCTTGTTTTAAGGCTTTAGGAATAGCTTTAACCGGCCCCATTCCCATAATTCTTGGTTCAACACCGGCAGCGGCATAATTTACTAAACGAGCAATAGGTTCTAAGTTTAATTCTTTGACCATTTCTTCACTCATAATTAGAACAAAAGCTGCGCCATCACTCATTTGTGAAGAGTTACCAGCTGTTACACTACCATCAGCAGCAAAAACAGGGCGAAGTTTAGCTAATGCTTCAATAGAAGTTCCGGCTCTTGGTCCTTCATCTTTTGAAACAGTATAAGAATTGGTTTCTTTTTTACCTTTTTCGTTTACAAAAGTATGCTCAACAGTAATCGGAACAATTTGTTTATCAAATTTACCCTCTGCTTGCGCTTTTAAAGCTTTCATGTGCGAATTGTAAGCAAACTCATCTTGGTCTTCCCGAGAAACTTTGAATTGGTTAGCAACTGCTTCAGCTGTTAATCCCATTCCCCAGTAATAATCTTCGTGTCCTTGAGCAGCTACTTTATAATCCGGTGTAGGCTTATAACCTCCCATAGGAATATAACTCATACTTTCTGCTCCTCCTGCAATGATACAATCAGCCATTCCGGCTTGGATTTTAGCGGTTGCCATTGCAATAGTTTCAGAACCTGATGCGCAGTAACGGTTTACTGTTACTCCCGGAACGTCTTCAATTTTTAATCCCATTAATGAAATTAAACGTCCCACATTTAATCCTTGTTCTGCTTCCGGCATTGCATTACCAACAATCACATCATCAATACGAGTTTTATCAAAATTGGGTAACTCGTTCATTATATATTCTATAGTTTCAGCAGCCAATTCATCCGGTCTTTTAAAACGGAAGACTCCTTTTGGTGCTTTTCCTACAGCTGTTCTATATCCTTTTACTATATATGCTGTTTTCATTTTCTTAGTTTCTTAGTGGTTTACCTTTGGTTAACATGTATTGAATTCTTTCTAAAGTTTTACGTTCTGTAGTTAAACTTAAGAATGCTTCACGTTCTAAATCTAATAAGTATTGTTCTGTTACTAATGTTGGTTCGGATAAATCTCCACCTGCCATTACATAGGCTAACTTATTAGCAATTTTTTTATCGTGTTCTGAAATGTATTTTCCGGCTTCCATACTATCTGTTCCTACTAAGAACATACCTAGTGCCTGTTTTCCTAATACTTTGATGTCTTTACGGCGAACAGGTTGTGTATAGCCTTGTTCTGCCATTTGCAAAGCAATTTGTTTAGCAGTTGCAATTTGACGGTCTTTGTTTACAACTACGATATCTCTTCCTTTTAATAAAACTCCGGTATCAAATCCTTCGTAAGCAGAAGTAGCTACTTTAGCCATACCAACGGTTAAGAAGTATTCTTGTAATACGTTTAGTTCCACATCATTTTTATGGAAAGTATCAGAAGCTCTTAAAGCCATTTCTTTAGAACCACCTCCGCCGGGAATCACACCTACACCAAATTCAACTAGACCAATATAAGTTTCGGCAGCTGCAACAGCTCTGTCTGAATGCATGGTTAGCTCACAACCGCCACCAAGAGTCATTCCGTGAGGAGCAGCAATAACAGGAATAGCTGAATAACGACAACGCATCATAGTATCCTGGAACATTTTGATCGCCATATTCAATTCGTCATATTCTTGTTCAACAGCCATCATAAAGATCATAGCTAAATTGGCTCCTACAGAAAAATTAGCATCTTGGTTACCAATCACTAATCCATTATAACCTTTTTCAGCCATATCGATAGCTTTGTTGATACCTTGAAGTACGCCGGCACCGATAGAGTTCATTTTTGAAGTGAATTCTAAGTTTAAAATACCATCGCCTAAATCAGTGATAATAGATTCGCTGTTATTCCAAACTTTTTTGCTTTCGCGAATATTGTTTAAGATAATGAAAGCATCTTGGCCTGGTATTTTTTCCGCTTTTTTAGAGGCAATAGAGTAGTAGTAAGTAGCTCCGTCTTTAACGGAATAAAAAGAAGTGTTTCCGGAAGCTAACATTTCTGTTACCCAAGCAGCTGGTTCGTACCCTTCAGCTTTCATCATTTCAATTCCTTTTTCAACACCGATGGCATCCCAAATTTCAAATGGACCATTTTCCCATCCGAATCCGGCTTTCATAGCATCATCAATTTTGTAGAAGTCTTCTGTGATTTCAGGAACTCTGTTAGAACAGTATGCAAATAAACCTGAGAAGTTTTTGCGGTAAAATTCACCGGCTTTATCTTTTCCGCCTACTAAAACTTTAAAACGTTTAATTGGTTTATCAATAGTTTTAGTTAGGTCTAATGTAGCGAAAGAAGCTTTTTTATTCGGACGATATTCTAAAGTATTCAAATCTAATGATAGAATATCTTTTCCTTCTTTTTTATAGAAACCTTGTCCTGTTTTACTTCCTAACCATTTGTTTTCCATCATGGTATTGATGAAATCAGGAAGTTTAAATAATTCATGAGCTTCGTCATTCGGACAGTTTTCATAGATTCCGTTGGCAACATGAACTAATGTATCTAAACCAACTACATCAACTGTACGAAAAGTAGCTGACTTTGGACGACCAATAACCGGACCGGTTAATTTATCTACTTCTTCAATAGTTAAGCCCATTTCTTTAACTTGATGGAAAAGGCTCATAATTCCGTAGATACCGATACGGTTTCCGATGAATGCCGGAGTATCTTTGGCAACAACAGAAGTTTTTCCTAAAAATTTTTCACCATAACCGTTTAAGAAATCCAATACTTCTTGTGACGTTTTCGGGCCAGGAATAATTTCAAACAATTTTAGATAACGAGCCGGGTTAAAGAAGTGTGTTCCGCAAAAATGTTGTTGGAAATCTTCGCTTCTTCCTTCACTCATAAAATGAATCGGAATACCAGAAGTATTTGAAGTAATAAGAGTTCCCGGTTTTCTGTATTTTTCTACTTGTTCAAAAACCAGTTTTTTAATATCAAGTCGTTCTACAACAACTTCTATAATCCAATCTACATCAGCAATTTTTGCCATGTCATCGGTAGTATTACCGGTAGTAATTCTACTGGCAAAGCTTTGATGATAAATAGGGGAAGGCTTAGATTTTAGAGCATTCGTTAAGTGCTCATTGACAATTTTGTTTCTTACATCTTTACTTTCAAGAGTAAGTCCTTTCTTTTGTTCAGCTTCCGTTAGTTCTCTTGGAACAATGTCTAAAAGTAGCACTTCGACACCTATGTTGGCAAAATGGCAAGCAATACCGCTTCCCATAATTCCCGAACCTATAACAGCAACTTTTTTGATGTTACGTTTCATATTTTTTGGTTGTTTTTATTATTTGTTATCTTCTTTGTTTTCAAAAATTTTCTTTTCCGAAATTAATTCATTGATAACTTCGGCTACTTCAATAAAATGTTGTAATTGTTCTTCATTTACATGAGCTTTAATGACTTCATTAAATTGCAAAACGGTTGATTTAGACAGTTCTCTTTTTTCTTTTCCTTCTTCTGTTAAGTGTACTAAAACACCTCTTCCGTCGCTAGGATTTTTTTTTCTGTAAATCAACCCTTTTTCTTCCATAGATTTTAAGGTACGGGTTAAGCTGGTTGCTTCCATTCCCATTCGCGGACCTAATGCAGTGGAAGGAGAGCCGTTATCTTTATCTATGGTCAACAAAGCAAAACCGGTAGCCATAGAAGCTCCATATTTGTTAGCTTCTTCATTATACATTCGGGCTACAGCTTGCCAAGTGGCTCTTAGTATATAATCTATTGTCTTATCTTTCATCTATTGATTTTTACTAAAACGTTTTCAAATATAAAAAAAAATACTATGCATGCATAGTATTTTTAGAAAAATTTAATATTTTTTTACTTTTTTTAATGTTATGGTAAAATAAGTACCCCTAAATTGGTTTCTGTGCTAGCCATGACCTCAATATTTTGAATAGTTAATGGTGTTAAAGGTGCTTCAGGAGTAATAATAATTGTATAGATCCCGGGTAGTAGTCCAACCAATTGAAATTCACCGTTTTCGTCAATAACCGTTGTGAATTCTTCTCCTGTTGTAGCAACTGCTGTAACGGTAGCATTGATGCCTGTTGTAGAAATGGAACCGCTTATTGAACCGGTAACCTGTACATTGACTTCCCGTAAAACCGGTTTTAGAGAGTAAGAACCGTTTCCTTCAACTACAATTGAACTGTGAGCATCAAAGTCAATCAGAATTGTATTCTGAACATTAGCTTCCAATTCTTGGTGTACCAATAACTTTAATCCCGATTGCTGAGCACTTGGAGTTGCTAATGGATATGTTTGACCATCCACAACAATACTATTATTATCTCCTAATATTAATCGGATTTGTGAGACATTTGCGCTTTGAATATCGTCTGAAGCAATTATTACACTAACTCCATTAGATAACTCTAATAAGTTATAAATTTGTGCATCAGTTGTTAAGTTGTAAGTGCCTCCATCAGAAGTTTTAACTTCTACTCCTTGAACATCAATATATACTGCATCATAAGGGGCAGGTGCATCTGTCATTTTAACATTATAACTATATGATTGCGTTTGGGCATCATCATTATTACATGAGGTAAATAGGATTGTTGATGCTACACTTACAAATAAAAATAACTTTTTCATAGAAATTGGTTTTTTATGTTAACAATACAAAGTTCGTTAGAACATTATTTTTTCCTGTTATACGATTTTAAGACTTTGTTATACAATTCCCAGAAAAAGTTATTTGCTAAATGTTATTGGTGATTATAGATCTTTTGGTACAAATCTTTATATTTTTCCAATATAATTTTACGTTTCAATTTCATAGTAGGTGTCAAAAGTCCGTCTTCTACTGACCAGACATCTGGGGTTAATTCAAACTTTTTGATTTTTTCCCAATTACCGAATTTTTCATTGTAGTGGTCTACTTCTTCCTGAAATCTTTTTATGACATCATCATTTTTACAGATTTCACTATTTGTGGTACCGATGTTTAGATCCTGATGTCTGGAAGCCCATTCTTTGACAAAGTCAAAATTAGGTTGTATAAATGCTGCCGGCATTTTTTCGCCTTCTCCTATAACCATTATTTGTTCTATAAAGCGAGATTGTTTGAAAGTATTTTCCAGAATTTGAGGTGCAACATATTTTCCGCCTGATGTTTTGAACATTTCTTTTTTACGGTCTGTAATCTTTAAGAAACCTTCATTGTCAATTTCTCCGATATCTCCGGTATGGAAATAGCCGTTTTGTAAAGCTTCGTTTGTTTTTTCTTCATCTTTGTAGTAGCCTATCATTACATTGGGGCCTTTACAAAGAATTTCACCGTCTTCTGCTATTTTTACTTCAACACCATTTAATACTTTGCCGACAGTTCCTACTTTGAAACCTTTGTTTCGCATATCGTTTACTGAAATAACGGGTGAAGTTTCGGTTAATCCGTAGCCTTCCATAACCGGAATTCCTGCAGCTGTGAAAACTTTTGTTAAACGAGATTGTAAGGCAGCACTACCGGAAACTAAGAGTTTCAATTCGCCGCCTAGAGCTTCTTGCCACTTGGAGAAAATTAGTTTTCGGGCAATTTTCAATTGAAATTCATACCACCAACCGTTTTCTTCATAAGGTTTGTATTGAATGCCTAAGCCGGTAGCCCAGAAGAATAATTTCTTTTTAATACCGGTCAATTCAGCACCTTTGGCATATATTTTATCGTATACTTTTTCCAATAATCTCGGAACAACAGTCATTACATTCGGATGAACTTCTTTTAAATTATCGGAAATCTTATCAATGCTTTCAGCAAAGTAAATAGAAACACCAAAGTATTGATATAAATAGAGGATCATTCGCTCAAAAATATGGCAAACAGGAAGAAAGCTCAGTGCTTTGAAATTTCCCGGTGCAAAAGGAACGCGTTCTGCACTCATAAGAACGTCGGAAACGATATTTTCATGGGTCAGCATTACACCTTTAGGACGTCCTGTTGTTCCTGAAGTATAAATAATAGTGGCTAGATCAGTTGTTACGATTGAATTTTTACAATTTTCAACTTCTTCTTGATTACTCGTGTCTTCTCCTAAAGTTAGAACTTCTTTCCAACTTTTACATCCGGTTACTTCATTATAGGAATAGATTTCCTTTAATGAAGGAACATTTTTTCTAATGGAATTTATTTTTTCAAATACTTCTTCATCAGAAATGAAGCAATAAACCGATTCAGAATGGTTTAAAATATATTCGTAATCTTCGGCTGAAATGGTAGGGTAAACAGGAACAGTTTGTGCTCCGGTTTGTAACACACCTATGTCGGTAATATTCCATTCCGTTCTGTTAGTCGATGAGATAATGGCTATTTTTTCATTTTTTTGAACTCCTAACCGTACTAATGCCCGTGAAAGTTTATTGGCTTCATCTATGTATTTTTGAGTGGAGGTTTTTATCCATTGTCCTTCATATTTGGTTACCAAAGCATCTTGTAAACTGTACTTTTGGAGTTGGTAATATGGAAAATCAAATAAGCGTGTTATTTCGTTCATTTTTTAATTATTTCTATATTGCAAATTAATGAATTTGTATTTTAAACCCAAATTTTTTTGTCAATACATAATTTAATTAACATTTTTTTGAAATAACATCTATAGGATGTCTGGAAATCTTTAAGATAAAAAAAATCTACAACTTATTCGTTGTAGATTTTATCATATAAATCTTTGTATTGTGCTAAGATTTGTTTTCGTTTGAGTTTTAGAGTAGGGGTAAGCTGCCCGCCTTCGATCGTCCAGATATCCGGAGTTAATTCAAATTTTTTGATTTGTTCCCATTTTCCGAATTTAGGATTAATCGAATCTAAAACTTTTTGAACTCTTGCTATTACTTGTGGATTTTGAGCAATTTCAGCATTGGTATTACCCACTTCAATTTGTTTGCGCTCTGCCCATTGTTTAACAAAATTAAAATCGAGTTGAATAAAGGCTGCCGGCATTTTTTGTCCTTCACCAATTACCATGATCTGTTCAATAAATCGAGATTGTTTAAAATCATTTTCTAAAACCTGAGGGGCAACATATTTCCCGCCAGAAGTTTTAAACATTTCTTTTTTACGATCTGTAATCTTTAAGAAGCCTTCAAAGTCAATTTCTCCGATATCTTCGGTATGAAAATAACCGTCTTTAATCATTTCAGCCGTTTTAGCTTCATCTTTGTAATATCCCATCATAACAATTGGTCCTTTACAAAGTATTTCACCGTCAGTAGCAATTTTCACCTCAATGTTATCGAGTGGCTTTCCGACCGTTCCGATTTTGAAACCACCATTTCTCATATCATTTACAGCAATAACCGGAGAAGTTTCAGTTAATCCGTAACCTTCCATGACGATCATTTTACTGGCTGTAAAAATACGAATTAAACGGTGTTGAAGCGGAGCACTTCCGGATACAATGATTTCCAAATTACCACCTAAACCTTCTTTCCATTTGCTTAAAACTAATTTATTAGCAATAGCTAATTTTAATTCATACAACCAACCATTTCTTCCATAAGGTTCATATTGTTCACCGATTTTTACAGCCCAAAAGAACAAAGCTTTTTTGATACCACCAAGTTCTGCTCCTTTTTCGGTAATTTTATCGTATACTTTTTCTAAAAGTCTCGGAACGACTGTCATAACATTAGGTTTAACTTCCTTAATGTTATCTGCAATTTTATCGATGGATTCAGCATAATAAATTGCAATTCCGGAATATTGGTAAATATAGGTCAGTACTCGTTCAAAAACATGACAAATCGGTAGAAAACTCATGGCTCTGCTTTCTCCCAGTTTTAGAGGAACTCTTTTAAATGAACCTAAAGTATCACTAACTAAATTTTCATGTGAAAGCATTACGCCTTTAGGTTTTCCTGTAGTTCCGGATGTATAGATAATGGTTACTAAATCTTTAGTGCTAACATCGTCTTTTGCCTGTTCAACTTCATCTTGATTGGATAAAGTTTTTCCTAGATCAATTAATTCTTGCCAGTTTTTGCAACCTTGAACGGCGTCAAAAGAATAGATATCTTTTACAAATGGCAGCTTATCTTTAATGGAACTCAGTTTTTGAAATAAAACTTCATCAGAAATGAAACACAATTCGGCTTCTGAGTGGTTGAAAATATAGTCAAACTCTTCTAAAGAAATGGTCGGGTAAATAGGAACGGAAACAGCACCGATTTGCGAAATTCCAATATCCATAATGTTCCATTCGGTTCTGTTATTGGATGAAATTAAAGCAATTTTACTTCCTTTTTTTATTCCTAAATTTAGTAAAGCTCTGGAAATAGCATTAGCCTTTTCAATATATTCTGCTGTAGAAGTTTTAACCCAATTTCCGGCTACTTTAGTAACAAAAGCATCGTTAAGATTATAATTTTCCAATTGATAATATGGAAAATCAAATATTCTGGTAATTTTATTCATTTTTTCAGAAAATTAGTGGCTGCAAAGTAAGAAAAATATATTTATTTGTGAGCTTTTTTATTGTTTTCTTAGGCTAAAAGAATTGATTTTCAGTTTATTGTGTTGATTTACTGAATATTATGCGTGCATATAAAAAATAATCCCCGCAAAAATGAGCGGGGATTTTATTTATTTCAGAAACTTTTTTATTATTTATTTTTTTCTTCAATCCATTTTCTGGCATTCACAAAAGCTTCAATCCAAGGCGAAACCAAATCTTTTTGACCTCTATCCGGATAGTAAGCCCAGTTCCAAGGGAAAGCAGAACGCTCAATGTGAGGCATCATTACCAAATGTCTTCCGGTACTGTCACACATCATAGCAGTATTGAAATCAGAACCGTTAGGATTTGCCGGATAACCTTCGTAAGCATATTTTGCTACGATATTGTATTGGTCTTCACTGTAAGGCAATCTAAATTTACCCTCGCCGTGAGAAATCCAAACCCCTAAAGTTGTTCCAGCTAAAGTAGATAGCATTACGGAATTATTTTCCTGAACGGTTACACTGGTAAATCCGCTTTCGTGCTTGTGCGACGTATTGTGCTGCATTTTTCCGTGTATCTCATGTTCAGGATTTATTAATTCTAATTCCATGAACAATTGACAGCCGTTACAAATACCAACCGATAAAGTGTCTTCACGTTTGAAGAAGTTCTTCAATGCTGTATTTGCTTTTTCATTATATAAAAAGGCACCGGCCCAACCTTTTGCTGAACCTAAAACGTCTGAATTGGAAAAACCACCAACAGCGCCAATAAACTGAATGTCTTCTAATGTTTCGCGTCCCGAAATTAAATCGGTCATGTGAACATCTTTTACGTCAAATCCGGCTAAATACATAGCATTTGCCATTTCACGTTCCGAATTACTTCCTTTTTCACGAATAATGGCAGCTTTTGGTTTTGTTCCTGCTTGGATTTCAGGCTTTTTACCATCAAAGTTGGCAGGGAATGTATATTGTAAGGGTTGACTTTTGTAATTTGTATAACGCGCTTCTGCCATTCCGTTTTTAGATTGTTTTTGATCCAATAGGAATGAAGTCTTATACCACGTATCTCTTAATTCTGTAACAGAGAAGCTGAAAGTATCTTCAAAGTTTTTGAAAGTAACGGTGTCACTTTCAATGACAGAACCAATATTGAAAATTTCAATACCATTTGCTTTAAATGTAGCTTCAACTTCTGCATCAGCTTGGAAAACAACTGCGATATTTTCGTTGAATAAAGCTTTAACCGTATCTGCTTCACCTAAAACAGATAAATCATAGTTTGCACCTAAATTTACATCTGCAAAACACAATTCTAATAGAGTAGTTACTAAACCTCCAGAACCGATATCGTGTCCGGCTTTAATTTTACGTTCTTTAATTAAATCTTGTAATGTGTTGAAAGCTTTTTTGAAATACTCAGTATTTGTAATAGTAGGAACTTCTGAGCCAATTTTATTTAAAACCTGAGCAAAAGAACTTCCTCCTAATTTAAACGAATCTTGTGATAAGTTTAAGTAATAGATATTTCCGCCATTGCGTTTTAAAACCGGCTCAACAACTTTAGTAATATTCGAACAATTTCCGGCAGCCGAAATAATTACCGTTCCCGGTGCTATTACTTCATCATTCGGATATTTTTGTTTCATGGAAAGCGAATCTTTTCCTGTTGGAATATTGATTCCTAATTCGATTGCAAAGTCAGAGCATCCTTGAACCGCTTCGTATAAGCGAGCATCTTCTCCTTCGTTTTTACAAGCCCACATCCAGTTAGCAGAAAGTGAAACGGAATGTAAACCATCTTTTAAGGGCGCCCAAACGATGTTGGATAAAGCTTCTCCAATAGAATTTCTAGAACCTGCTACAGGATCAACCAATGCAGAAACAGGAGAGTGACCAATTGTTGTTGCAATACCTTCCTTCCCTTTGAAATCTAATGCCATAACCCCAACATTGTTCAATGGCAATTGTAATGGACCAGCACATTGTTGTTTGGCAACACGTCCACCTACACAACGGTCTACTTTATTGGTTAACCAGTCTTTACAAGCCACAGCTTCTAGTTGTAAAACATGATTCAAATAAGTAGGTATTTCATTTACTTGATAAACGGCATCGGTATAATTGCGAACGATTTTTTTATCATCCATGATCGTTTTTGGAGAACTACCAAACATTTCTTCAATAGCAAAATCCATTGGTTTAGCGCCAGTAGTTTTGCTTTCAAATGTAAAACGATGATTTCCGGTAATATCACCTACAGTGTACATAGGAGCGCGTTCGCGATCTGCAATTTTTTGTAATGTTTCAATATCTTTTTCTCCGATAACCAATCCCATTCTTTCTTGTGATTCGTTACCGATAATTTCTTTAGCAGATAGAGTAGGATCGCCTACCGGTAATTTGTCTAAGTCAATCAATCCTCCGGTTTCTTCCACTAATTCAGATAAACAGTTTAAGTGTCCGCCCGCACCATGATCGTGAATAGAAACGATCGGGTTTTCATCAGCTTCTACTAAACCACGAATGGCATTGGCTGCGCGTTTTTGCATTTCAGGATTAGAACGTTGGATAGCATTTAATTCAATTCCACTTCCAAAAGCACCAGTATCTGCCGATGAAACTGCAGCTCCACCCATACCGATACGGTAATTTTCTCCGCCTAAAACCACAACTTTATCTCCAATGGTTGGTTTCTGCTTAATAGCTTGACTTTCTTTTCCGTAACCAATTCCTCCGGCTAACATAATGACCTTGTCGAATCCTAACTTACGAGCATCTTCTTCATGTTCGAAAGTTAAAACAGAACCTGTAATTAACGGCTGCCCGAATTTGTTCCCGAAATCGGAAGCACCGTTTGAAGCTTTGATTAAGATATCCATTGGTGTTTGGTACAACCAAGGACGTTCTGCCATTCCATTTTCCCAAGGTCGGTTTTCTAACAAACGAGAATAAGAGGTCATATAAACAGCCGTTCCTGCTAATGGGAATGAACCTTGCCCACCGGCTAAACGGTCACGAATTTCACCACCGGAACCTGTTGCAGCCCCATTAAAAGGTTCAACAGTAGTGGGGAAGTTGTGTGTTTCTGCTTTTAAGGAAATGACAGCGTCAAATTCTTTTTCCTGATAGAAATCAGGTTTGTCTGCACTTTTCGGTGCAAATTGTGTTATTTTTGGCCCTTTTAAAAAGGCTACATTATCTTTATAAGCAGAAACAATATTGTTAGGATTTGTTTCAGATGTTTTCTTGATTAATTTGAATAAGGATGTTGGTTTTTCTTCTCCGTCAATTACGAAAGTGCCGTTGAAAATTTTATGGCGACAGTGTTCAGAATTTACTTGAGAGAAACCGAAAACTTCAGAATCTGTTAATTTCCTGTTGAGCTTAGTCGCTAAATTATCCAGATATGCTACTTCTTCATCACTTAAAGCTAAACCTTCCTGCTGATTATAAGCAGCAATATCTTCAATTTCTAAAATAGGCTCCGGCTGAATGTTGATCGTGTAGATATCCTGATGCAGCTTAGAATATTTCTGTGACAGCATTGGGTCAAAATCAGAAAAATCAGCATCCACAACCTGGAATTCTTCAATGCGGATAATACCTTGAATACCCATATTTTGAGTTATCTCAACAGCATTGGTACTCCAAGGCGTAACCATAGCAGCTCTTGGACCAACAAAAAAAGCATCCAGTGATGCTCCTTGTGTATTGACAACGGTATGTGAATTTTCCGCTTGGCTGTTAAATAACCAGTTTAATTTATTAATGTCTTCAGTTGATAATTCGTTATGCGATTGTACTGCATAAACCAAATTGGATGAATTTCCAAAGAAATGAATCATTGTATGTGATGTTTTATTCCGCTGCGTTCCATACAGTTTGGCTTCGCCTCGGGTGTTGTGTTGTTGAAAATGCAAATTTATTTTAAAAAGTTAGAAGTTCAAAGTATTATTTTTATACAGATAAAAAAAGCTGTTCGTACAAGAACAGCTTTTATTTATAAGATGACTGAAACGTTACATTTTTCTTTTTGAATGAATTTCCATTGTTTTGAATTCTTTACCGTCATCACTGACTTCGAACATCTCCATTTTTTGGTTATTTTCGTCGATATAGGTAATTACTTCTTTTACTTTTTTCTCTTTTTTACTTACCGGATCTACCATAGTTCCAAACATTGTTAGTTGTTTGGCTGCTTCATCATATTTTCCTCGAGTCACCATTAATCCGGTTCCCATATTATCGATCTAAGTAGAAATAAATTCTTCTGTGGCATTGTCAAAAGCCGTTATGCTTCTTCCTTCAAAAGGCATTCCCCACATATTTCCCATATGAACATTTTCCTGATAACGACCACCCATGATCATTTTGCAAACTGCTTGAGAAGTAGATTTTTGAGGTTCCGGATTGTCCGGCGTCCAAAAGGTAAGATCAGCATCCCAGGTTCCGGCATCTTTTGCCATCATGTGGTGTGCTTTTGATGGCGTCATATAAACTTCCCATGCCTTGGCAACTGTAGCAGAGTCAGGTTGTTCCGTAACAGCTTCTTCTACGATAGTTTCAGTTTCCATAGCCGTTTTTTCATTTGCTTTAGGTTCTTCTTTTTTACAAGCTACAAATGTTAATGCAGCTAGTAGAACAGGTACAAATACTTTTTTCATAATCTTTACGTTTTTAGTTTACTCAAAGATAATAAAATTATAAGCGCCTATGTCAGTGGGATTTATTCTCGGTTTGTTTAAAATATCATTGAATGTTGAGTAAGAAGCATTAGCTGTACCCTTAGCCGAAGAATTATCTCCGATAATCATTTCATTGTTATCAGTGTTTTTAAAATCCGGTAGATTACTATTGTAACTTTCGGCAATGATGCAATTGATATAATGTAAACCATCGAATTGATATTCGGCAATGTTTCCGAATTGATTACTAGAGTCTATGAATTTAATCAGACAACTGTCAAATAAGAAGTTGTAATTTGCATCGTTAGTTCCATATCTGCTGAAATATAGAGATTGATTGGTTGAACCATACACAATGCAGTTTTTAAAATTAGCTTGAGTTAAAGCATATTCCGGACTTCCATCATAATCATCGATCATAATGCAATATTGACTTGGTGTTGCCCAATAATTGGCAAAAGTACAATGGGTGAAATTGTAGCTTCCGCCGAAACTACAAGATAAAGCAGTTTCACCACAATTGTTAATCACCACATTTCGTCCTGTCATGTTTCCGGTTCGAGCTAATATTCCTACGTTCGAGCAATTGTAAATCTGAGTGTTTTGCATGTCAATTGTCGGAGTGGTTGTACCGTCATTTCCGGTAACAAATAGTCCCACAGTAGCATTTTTTATGGTTAAGTTAGAAATCGTATTGTTAGTACTGCCTTGAGAGAACCAAATCGTTCCCCATTGTCCCGGAACATCTGCAAAGCCGGGTTCCAAACGGTCACCTTCAAAGATCACTTCATTTTCCAAGTCTTCTGTATTCGAATAGGTTCCGTTGATCTGTAATGAAGCATTGTTGGCTACTATTAGACCGGATTCGGCATGAAAATGAACACGAGCTCCCGGATCAACGATTAGAGTTTTAGTAGAAGGAACGGCTGCGTAACCATAAATAACATAAGGTTTCTCATTGGTCCAATGCAATTCGTTTCCGTTAATTGGGTCAGTTTCGTCTAAAAAGAAACCATAAATTTCTTCATCTCCGATAGGAAGTGTTTCTGTTGTTCCGTTTCCGAAGCGTTGCGGATAAAGGAAATAGGCATCTTGAATTAATGTGACTAATTCTACTTTTTGAAAATTACCTGAATCACCGAAAAGAATTTGATCGGTATATAAAAAATCAGTCGGATTTGCATCTGCAATATCAGATGTTACTTCTATAAAAACAAACATGCTGTCCTTTGCTAAAAGTTCGATGTTTTTAAAAGTTTTTCCGGGTATTCCGTCTACCATTAAGCGGTAGTTTGAACTTTCTCCTTTTCCCAGTTCAATTTTAGGGATAGCAATATTTTTATCACTTCTATTATAAACTTTTAAGGTATAGGTGCTGGAACCGATGTTTGTAAAAACAGTATCGAGGTAAACCGTATCTCTTGAAAAACTTAAATTTCCGGTGCTGGGTTCAAAATCAAAATCATTTCGGCACGAAACTAAGGCAATCAGAGTAATTGCCAGTATATAAATGTAATGACGCATATTTGTCGCAATTTTTGGTAAAAATAAGTTTTTTTTACAAATGTTAACGTTTTACCAAATGATTTGTTGTGTTTCGCAGGAGTAAATGAAATTTGTATTTTTGAAAAAAATACGGAATACATGTTTGACAAAGAAGCAGTGATAAAATTATGCAACGATCTATCAAAAAATACCTTGATGACTACGTTGGAAATAGAATATATTGATGCCGGAGAAGATTTTTTAACAGCTAAAATGCCGGTTAATCCAAGAGTGCATCAGCCAATGGGGTTATTACACGGCGGAGCAAGTGTGGCTCTAGCTGAAAGTGTAGGAAGTGCAGCTTCCATTATGTTTGTGAATCCTGAAAAGCAGGAAGTGAGAGGGATTGAGATCAGTGCCAATCACTTACGAAGTAAAAGAGAAGGTATGGTTTATGCTACGGCGCGTATAATTCACAAAGGAAGAAGTTTACATCTTTGGGAAATCAGAATTGTGGATGAGGAAGACCGCCTAATTTCATTGTGTAAATTGACCAATATGGTTTTACCTAGAAAATAAGAATGAATATCTTTACGCAGGTAGTTAACCACAAAAAACAAAATTTACCTTTTGTGTTGTATGCAAAGCCTAGTGAAAAGGTTTTACGGGCTTATTTACAACAAGATGCTTATTTGTATAGTATCTCCGATTTTTCAGAGACAGGTTTTGTTTTTGCAACATTTAATCAGGAACAGGTTTTTTATATTCCGCAAGAAAAAGCAACAATACTTTCTGAAACAATTACAGATAATTTAGAGTTTGTTTTTGAGGTAAAGGAATTGGGCGCGTTTCGAGAGCAGGATCAGTTAAGTTTTCAACATTTAGTAGCAGAAGCCATACACGAAATAAAATCGGGGAGTTGTCAAAAAATAGTAACTTCCCGCAGAGAATCAGTAATGGTAAATGAATTAGATTGGGTAAAAACTTTTCAGAAAATGACAGTTCTTTATCCATCTGCATTCAAGTATTGTTTTTTTCATCCCGGAGTAGGAATGTGGATGGGCGCTTCACCGGAGCAATTGTTAAAAACAGATGGAAAAAAAATCAAAACTGTAGCTTTAGCCGGAACACGTTTACAATCGACAACGGATGAGGCATGGGGGCAAAAGGAAGTGGTAGAACAGCAGTTGGTAACTGAGTTTATTCAACAAACATTGGCGCCTTTTGTACAAGAAATGACGGTTTCAAAACCTTATACGGCGACTGCAGGAACGATACAGCATATTAAAACGGATATTGAAGCGGAACTAAAGGACGAAAATTTAGCTAGTATTATTAAAGTGTTGCATCCGACACCAGCGGTTTGCGGAATGCCTAAGGCTGTAGCTTTAGATTTTTTGAAGGAACATGAAGGCTATGACCGTAGTTTTTATGCCGGGTTTATCGGAGAGTTAAATGTGAATGCTCTGACGAAGCAAACGGATCTATTTGTTAATTTACGCTGTATGGAAGTACTGTCAGAGAAAGTAGTAGCACTTTATATCGGCTGCGGAATTACTGCTGAAAGTGATCCGGAAGCTGAATTTAAGGAAACGGTTAACAAAGCCGTGACGATGAAAAAAATTTTGTAAAATGAAATTCTTGGCTTGAATGCCAAATTAAAATAAAGAAGAAACATGAAGTTAGATATTTTAGCATTCGGAGCACATCCGGATGATGTAGAATTAGGTTGTGCCGGAACGGTAGCCAAAGAGGTTTCATTAGGTAAAAAAGTCGGAATAATTGATTTGACCCGTGGAGAGTTGGGAACAAGAGGTTCGGCAGAGATCAGAGATAAAGAAGCGGCAAGTGCAGCTGAAATTCTGGGTGTTTCAGTGCGCGAAAATTTAGAGTTCAGAGATGGTTTCTTTGTCAATGATGAAAAACACCAGTTAGAGATTATTAAAATGGTTCGTAAATACCAACCGGAAATTGTGTTGTGCAATGCTGTTTTTGATCGTCATATCGATCACGGAAAAGGAAGTAAACTGGTAAGTGATGCTTGTTTTTTATCGGGATTGCGAAAAATAGAAACAATACTGGATGGTCAATCCCAACAAGCTTGGCGTCCGAAAGTAGTGTACCATTATATCCAGTGGCATAATATTGAACCTGATTTTGTAGTGGATATCACAGGGTTTATCGATAAGAAAATGGAATCGGTTTTGGCTTATGGTTCTCAGTTTTATGATAAAGATTCCAAAGAACCGGTTACGCCGATCACCTCAAAAAACTTTTTAGACAGCATTACGTATCGTGCACAGGATATGGGACGAATCGTAGGAGTTGATTACGCTGAAGGATTTACTGCCGAAAGATATTTGGCTATCAATAGCTTAGCGGATTTGCGTTAAAAAAAGTATTTTTTTGTTTGCGAAATAATGTAAATGTTATATATTTGCACTCGCAATTAAGCAATAGGCATACTTTTTGCTGAAAAAAGCTTAAAAGCAAGTAAAATGGTGATTGTAGCTCAGTTGGTTAGAGCGTCGGATTGTGGTTCCGAAGGTCGTGGGTTCGAGACCCATCATTCACCCGAAAAGCCCCGCAAAATGCGGGGCTTTTTCTTTTTGTATCCCTTTTATAAAAAGGAATGCTTCCTCGTTGTTTACAAATAATTTATAATCCATGATTATTAATGAAATTTTATTTAAAATGTACGGATATAAACTAGTCGAACTTTTGCCTGTATAATTCTTTAACCCGTTTGAGTTCGGTTGTATCTGTTATCCGGAAAAAATAATCAAGCTGCCATTTCTGGGTTCTTTCGGCTTGTTTGTTGTTTGCTGTATCCCAGACCGGATATACCCGAAATCCTCTTTTTCCGTCTTTTTTCTCTGTACGTAGCATTCCTTGATTTTTTAAAACTGATTTTGGAAACACAAATTGTCCTAGCTTATTTTCTTTAAGAACATTGATAACAAAAAAATCAATAGGATCATTTTCAGAGAATGGTTCTGTAATTCCGTTTTTATTCCGTTTCCAAAAAGTTACGAACTGTCCTGTTTTTTTAGGGGTTATTTTAGCGGTTCTGCTGATGATCTTCAGTCCGTTTAATTTAAATTGGTAGGCATCATATTCTTGACTTTCCGGTTCCGGCTGAATATCAGAAAGTTGTAGTCCGCATGCATCATAAATTTCTGTTTTGATTTTCTTTAGGATTTCATTCATAGAAGTATTGACTAAAAACGTTCGATTTTAACAAAGCTATTGTAGACAAAATTTAGCGGATTCGGGGAATTTTCCAAATTTACATTGAGCCATTATTTGTAATCAATGTTGTATACTGTCGTTTCTTATTCGGTTATTCCTAGATATTCTTTTTGATTTTCTGTTAAATTCCAGTTTTCCTGAATATCCAGATTAAGAAGCAGAACTTTTATTTTTAAATTTTCTTGGTCTGTAAGATTTGAAAACCAATTTAAAGAAGTTTCGCTTTCAGCACTCAAAAATTTTCCCCAAGTGATAAAAATATAGAGGTCGACATTTTCATCAGTTATGATGCTACCATCTAAAATAGTTATTTCTTTCAGGAAGTTTTCTAATGTTTGACTAGGATCGGATTTCATTTTTGAAACTTTTTCTAACTTTTTTAATTCTGCTCCGCAATACATTCCTTTTCCCTTATTCTTGATTAATTCTCCTTTAGAATTAAAGAAAAAGGCATCGGGAACGACTAATCTTTCAGCTCTGCCATATTCCGCAAAAGTTCCGATTCCTTTTAAAGTTGCTATTTGATTACTTGAAAAGCTAACTTTTTTCTCTTTTAAATAGTGAATAATGGTGGAATCGTTCTCAATTTTAAAATTAATTTCAATCTTCTTTTGAGCAAAAGAAGTAACGGAAATTAACATTAGAAATATTATTTGAATAATTTTCATGTGATCTGTATTTTAAATTCTAAAAAATAAGGTATCATTTTTTACATTACTTGGAATGTAATAGCTAACGATCTTCGGCAACAAAATAGTACTGTAGAGCTAAGACCGAGAACAACAAATATAACGCAAACTTTTGAGTTTTAAGAGACACAAACGAAGAGAACCGGCAAAATAAAATTCGGAAGGTTGCCTAGATCAAGCTATTATCTGTAATCGATGTTAGCGGTAGTTATAATTTATTATTGAAATATTTTATCCTGAACTCAGGATTCTTCCATGAATTTAATTCATTACATAAAGTTTGCCAATCAATAAATTTTCCAACAACTTTAAATGTTCGTAAGTCAAAATATCTTTTTTTGAATCTTCTTTCATTTTGTAATTTTTCAAGCTGTTCTAAAATCCATTCAAAAATCTCAGCAGAATTTTTATTTTTACGAATTGTAGCTTCATAAGTTTTCCCCCAATAAACAAACTTCTTTTTACGTATTCCTTTATTTATTCTTTGATTTGAGACGAGCCAATAATCAATACGAAACTGAGAACCAAAAATATATAAATTTAAATAACCTATTACCTCGTTATATCGCCAAGGATACCAATGTTGTTGTTCAATTAGGTTCTTAAAACTTTCAAAATATATTCCTTCTTTTACTCCAGGATAATTACTATAGTACTTTTCTCTCATACTATTCATTTCTTCTAAATATTTTTTATTAGAAATTCTGTAAATTGGAATCTCGAAAAATACAGGTTCAAACATTTTTTAATAATTACTGCTAACACACAAATATAGGTATGTTTATGGAGAGTTGTTTTTATTTAATTTATTGATAATTATATTTTTACAAAATGATTTTTTTCAAATATCATTTTGTATGTTTTATCAAATCTAATAAATATTTACTTACAGTATATTAAGAGAACAGATTATTTTCGGATATTGCGGAGTTTTTAAAACTATTTAAAAAATAATTTTATCCATTAAGTAAAAAGAGGCTATAAAATATTTTTGATACAAAAAAGAAACAAGTAGCAAATAAAAATCCCCAAAACCTTTATTTATAAGGGATTGGGGATTTAAAAGTGACCTCGACAGGATTCAAACCTGTAACCTTCTGAGCCGTAATCAGATGCGCTATTCAGTTGCGCCACGAGGCCGTTGTTTTGTGGGTGCAAATATAGCTATAATTGTGTAACCTGCAAATCAAAAAAAGAAAAAAATAATAAAAAAAAGGCCTGTAAAAACTACACTGTTGATATTCAGTGTTTTTAAAGAAATAAAAAAATCCCCTAGACGATGTATTAGGGGATTTTTTGCTCAGACAGTTTAGATGGAAATAAGTTTTTCCGATAATTGCCCATGTATTTAGTTCATTTTTTCCAATTTTTTTTGATAAGCCTCTATTTTTTCCTCATAAGCTTTCATCTTTTCTTCGTAGATTTTCATAGCCTCTTCATATTTTTTTATGGAAGGTTCTCTTTTTCTCATCTCTTTTTCAAATGCTTCCATTTTTTTCTCAAATTCTTCTATCTGAGGCTCCATTTTTTGAATCTTTTTCTCATACGCCTCCATTTGTTTTTCATAATTTTTCATGGCATCTTTATCGGTAACATTAGAAGGAAAAACAGGAACACTCGGGAATGTCGGAGCTTTTGGTGCCGATGGCAAATTTTCAAAATTGAATGTAGGTGGTGCCGGTGGTTCAGGGAATTCGATCATTTTATTATTGATCATCACAAATTCATCTCCCAAGTCATTTAAATCATCAAGAGATATTTGCTTACCGTTAACAATATAGATTTCTTCTTCTATATCATCTTTATCAGATTTAAAAATGGCTTTTCCATTCATAATGATAACTCCGTTTTTCCCTTTTTTTCCAATTTTTTCAATAGCATCTTCTTCAGATAAATGAACAATAGAGCCTTCGTTTAAGTCAATCTTTTTGTTTTTAAGGTCTTCTTTGGTATACTCTTTTCCATTGATGATATATAAATCCGGTTGATCTGAATCACTTGATTTTCTAATTTCTACCATTTTGATTTTGACAAGGCTGTCGGCGATTTGAACGGATCTGGAACCAATGGTTTTCATTTTTTTGAAAATAGTTTTTCCCTCATTTTCTCCAAAACCGATATTGATCTTTCCGTTTTCATCAATCTCTTTAAAAAAGCGGATTGGTTTTATAGGTTGGTCACCATTTGCGGTCATTCTTCCTGTAGAACCGTCTTTGTCCTTAAATTTAATATCTAAAGCAATAATTTCATTATTAGAGTTTCTTTTTAGTTTTGAAACTTTTAAATTAACATCATGCTCTTTTTTAAGGGTATTTGTTTCTTCTTTGATCTCTTTATCTGTTGTATTTTTAGTAATAATGAACTCCGTTATTTCCGTTTTTGGAGTAATAAAAACTTGTTCTTTGACCTGAGCCAGCGTTTTAATTTGGAAAGCCAGAAAAAATAAGGCTAAGAAAGGAAGTACTACAGAGTATTTCCACATTCTTTTCTTGTTTGATGGATTGGTGTTTAACATAACGATTCGTTTTTTGATTAATGATTGATAAAATTGATTGGTGATTGATAATTGATTGTGATTGATAACTGTCTTTAATAATGTTTTTTGATACTGATAGGAATTATTGCTCAAACGTGCTGTTTCTGAATCGGCGATATATTCTAAATTTTGGAGAATGGCTTTACGATATAACCAGGATACGGGATTGATCCAAAGAATAAAGCAAAGTATTTTTCCTAATAGTACATCAAACGAATGGCGTTGTTCAATATGTATTCTTTCATGTAAAAAAATGAGGTTGAGCTCTTCTTCCGTAAATTTTTCTTTGTTATATACTAAAATGTTGAAAAATGAAAAAGGATTTTGTCCTTTAGAAGTTTCCACAACCCAAATATTATTTTCTTTCCGGCGATTACCCTGACGAAAAATTTGGATTAATGAAAAGATTTCGATTACTAGAGTAGTAGCTAATAATATAGCAATGATGCTGTAAACAGAAGTAGCAATAAAATTCCAATCCGTGGGTGTTTCCGATAACTCGATGGTGGCAATATTGCCAGTAGAGCTGGTTCTAACAAAAGGAATGTAATTTTGGATTAGAGGTTCCGGGTCGACCCAAATAATCTTGGTATAACTGAATAAAGGCAACAGAAAAGAAACAAAAACTCCTGTTATGAAAAACCAGCGGTTAGTTTGAAAAAAGGTTTCTTTCTTCAAAAAAAGCTGATATACACCATAGTGGAGTATTAATAAACCGTTTACCTTAAGAAAATAGAGCCATAAAACGTCCATACTATTTCTTTTTTTCGATTAGATCTAAAATTTCCCGAAGTTCATCAGCAGTAATTTTTTCTTCTTCTGCAAAAAATGAAACCAAGTTTTTATACGAATTATTAAAATAATGAGAAATAGCCGTATTCATAAAGGCCTTGCGATATTCTTCTTTGCTTACGATAGGGAAGTATTGGTGCGTATTGCCGTAGGCAGTATGGGATACATATCCCTTTTCTTCCAAATTTCTGATTATAGTAGAAAGGGTGTTATAGTGTGGCTTTTCTTCCTCAATTTCAGCCAATACATCTTTTACAAAAGCTTTTTTCAGCTTCCATAAAATATGCATAATTTCTTCTTCCTTATTGGTTAATTTTTGCATGACAATAGTTGTTTCGACTTTGATGAGTCAAACTTACAACTAATTTTTTAGTTACACAACTATAAAAATAGTTATTTAACTAAATTTTACGTTTTTTAGTATCTTCTAAGGCTCTTGCCGTAACATAATAGCGCCATGCAATAACGGTTTTTTGCCATTTTTTACCTTTAATAGGATCAAGTCTTTGTTTGGTGAAACTAGGCAAAATGAGTTTGTTGAGCTTAGCCAGTACAATAAAGAAAACATTTTTAAATGTTTTGCCCTCGTAACGAACCAAAATAAAAACCAAAATTCCTAAAAATGTTCCGATTAAACCTAAAATTCCCATAATGATCCAATTGGTTTGATAACCGCCGAAAAACTCAATAATAGTGAAGCCTGTCTTAGCCGACAAGATATGTGCTAAACTATAGCTCATGGTGAAAATTGCCATATATCGTCCTTCGTGTCCCTTCGGAGCCCGGCTCATGGCAAAGGAGTTGGAAAAAGGAAAAGCAAACATTTCCCCGAAAGTCATGCTGAACATCATGATCCATAGAATAAATTCCCATTGATTAAACAGCAACATGAACATACAAAGAGACATAATGAATGTACCGGTTGTAACTACTTTAACTTTGTTAAAATGATGACGTTCAATATAACTGACCAATGGCATTTCCATAAAAAAGATCATTAAACCGTTAAAAGACAAAAGCAGTCCGGTTTTATATTCACTCATGTTGAACTGTTCTTTATGGTAGAGTGGAAGAGTAGTAAATAATTGAAAGAAAATGATTCCGCCGAGAAGACACGTTGCCAAAAAGATCCAAAAAGGAATATCTTTAAAAACAGAAGCTGTTAAAATTTCTCCCGGATGTTTTAAATCTTGATATTTAGATTTTTCTTTTTCTTTTACCGTCGCCCAAAAGATCACAATAGCTAGGATACAGGTTGTTCCGTCAACCCAGAACAACCCTTTATAGCCCATATTCATAATAATTAATCCACCTAAGGCCGGTCCGGCAGTAAAACCTAAATTAATGGCTAAACGAACTAAGGTCAGAGCTCGTGTTCTGTTTTCGGGTTTGGCATAAGCGGCCAATGATACGAACATCGCGGGGCGGAACATATCTGCGATAACCATAATTAAAAATATAGCGACTATGAATGCTTCAAAAGTTTGTATGTGCTGAAGGCCAAAGAACATTAAACCACTGGTTAGTAAGCTAAAGATCATAACACGGTAGAAACCGATGGAATCGGAAAGTTTACCGCCTAACCAGGATCCCAACATAGAGCCGCAACCAAAACTAACCATAATCCATCCTACTTGGCTATATGAAAAATTCAGGTCTTCTTTTAAATATTTTGAAAGAAACGGTAACACCATAGTTCCCGCTCGGTTGATAAAGGTAATAAGAGTTAAAATCCAGATTTCTCTTGAAAAACCTTTAAAATTATTAAAATATTGACGAAAAGCTTTTTGTAGCATTGGTTTAGTTTAAGCTGCAAAGTTAAAAAAGCTTTAGCGATAGTTTTGTTAATCCTGCATTAATTTGATTTTATATGTTAAGTATAAGATTTCTTTATGATTCAATCAATTCTTTTCATTTTTCCGTGCTTAGTAAGAAAGTACAATTTTGTATTTTTGGAACTAAACAATTAAACCTATGAAAATCGTTATTTCGCCTGCAAAATCATTAGACTATACTTCGGCTTTGCCAACACAACGTTTTACGGAAGCTGCGTTTTTGAGTAAATCGGAAACCATTCAAAAAACATTGAAGAAGAAAAAGCCTAAAGATTTGATGGAATTGATGAGTATTTCAGAAAAACTAGCCGATTTGAATTGGCAGCGCAATCAAGATTGGCATTTGCCTTTTACACCTGAAAATGCTCGTCCGGCAGTTTATGCGTTTAATGGTGATGTGTATGTAGGTTTAGACGCATACACCATTCCTGAAGAAAAATTAGCTGTTTTACAAGATAAATTACGAATTCTTTCGGGCTTGTATGGTTTATTGAAACCTTTAGATCTAATTCAGGAATATCGATTGGAAATGGGAACTTCATTGAAAGTGGGAACCAAAAAAAATCTATACGAATTTTGGAAAAAGACCATTACCGATGCTTTGAATAAAGAACTGCAAAAAGACGAATTGTTTATTAATTTAGCTAGTAACGAATATTTCAGTGCAGTCGATGTAAAGTCGTTAAAAGTTCCGGTGATTACTCCAGAATTCAAAGATTACAAGGACGGAAAACTGAAAATGATTAGTTTTTTTGCTAAAAAAGCAAGAGGTTTGATGGTTCGCTATATTATTGACAATAATGTAGAAACATTGGACGAATTGAAAAACTTCAACTACGAAGGCTACGCTTTTGATGCCAATTTAAGTCAAGGAAACAAATTAGTTTTTACGCGTTAGTTCCGCAATAAACTGAGCTGATTCTTCTAAAATAATTTCCGGATTTTCTCGATGCGCCGTGTGACCAACTTTAGGAATGAGTAAAGCTTTGGAATGACCTTTGGTTTGAGAAACAATTTTTTCGACTTGTTTCAAAGAGCCGAATTCATCATTTTCACCCTGAATAATAAGAGCATTGCATTGAATTTGTTGCACCCAATGTTCGATATTCCAATCTTGATATGCTACGGAAGTCCAGGTTTTAGTCCAAGCGTTAAACAAATCATCAACTTTATTATCGTGATAGCGTTCCAGTTTTTGTTTTAGATTGGTTGTTTCATATTGATGAACCGCTTCACGAATGCCATTGAGCGTAATTTTTTCAACAAAAATGTGAGCACCTTCGGTAATAATTCCAATCGTTTTTTCAGGATATTTTGCTGCAAAAATCAGTGCGATAGAACCTCCATCACTAAATCCAAATAAAATAGCATTTTCGATTTTCCAGAAATCCAGTAATTCAGCCAAAATATCTGCTTCTTGTTCTAGATAATTCACGGCTCGTTTTTCATAAGAAAACGGACAAGATTTACCATAACCTTGTCGGTCATACATGATGATGTTACACTTTGTTTTTTCAGCCAATTGTGAAGGAAAATCTCGCCATAATTCGATGCAACCCAATGAATCATGTAAAAAAATGATGGTAGCTTGGTTAGGGTAGCGGTCTATTTTTTGGAAAGCGATTTCTGATAATATAATTTTTTTGGGAAGCATTCTAAGAACTATGAAATTGAAAATATCTTATCAAAGATAATCCTTTCTCTAAAAGAAAGAATTATCTAATAAGATGAATTCTGTTATGATTATTCAACTAATTCCATCAACATTTTTCTACCTTTCATATCAATTTCCTGTTTTAAAAGTTTTCTGTTTTCTTTTTCAATATAATAAGTAGCAATAGCTTCATTATCTGAAATATCATCTGTAGTTGTAACAATCCAGATTTCTTTTGGATGGCCGTTATGTAACAAAGTATCACTTTTTACATTAGTAATGGTTGCTGTAATCACACCGATTTTAGCCGTTGGGTTATAATCAAAAATGGAAATAATGCTGGAATAACCATCTTTTAGAGGCAACCAACGAATTAGCTGCGGATAAAAATTACTGTCAAAATAGGATTGATCTGCTTTTTCTGAGATAATTGTTTTTTTATCATTCATTTTATCCAGATAATAGCCGGTGATCTCTTTTTTAAAGTTAAGAACCATGTCTCTCTGCTGGTTGTAAGACGAATGATATACAGGCTTAAAATGATCCATTTTTACAATTGTACTGTCAACCCATTGAACAGTAGAACGATTTAGGTTAATTGTAGAAATAACAATTAAATCTTTTCCTTTTTTCTGAACATCTGTTTGAACATTACCTATTTCGATCTTCATTGTGTCTTGCAAGATAAACCATTTCATTTTTGAAGTTTCGTTTTTTACTAATCTATAATTTACAGGATTATTTTGAGGACTTAAAGGGTTTTGACCAATAGAGAATAATGCAATTCCCATAGATAAGATACTGCTAAAAATTATTTTTTTCATGATTCTATTTTTCTTAATCAGTATCTGTTTCTATAAAATGTTACAATTTAAAAGATGTGTCATAAAATAGTAGAGAAGTGTTTTTGGAAGGTAATGGTTTGATTCTCATTTGTTTTTTTGGAAAAAGAGAAATATTTCAATTGACTGAAATGAACTTATTTTAAGGTGAAAAGAACTCAGTTTTTGTAGAAAAGAAAAAGCTCTTTCTTTTAAAAGAAAGAGCTTTTTTGATTAACAAATTAAATGAGATTAGTGCATTGCATCACTAATATTGACGTTTCCTTTACCTTTTTTGATGAGTAGGATAAATGGAATACAAATTAAAAACAGCAATCCTAAGTACATGAAAACATCCATATAGGATAAAACCGTACTTTGCTTGGTTACAGACAGATCAATTAATTGGTAAGCCTTGTCTAGTGCTTCATTGGGGCTAAAACCTTTAGCTATAAAGCTTTGTTGTAAAGCATAAACTCTTTGTTGCACCATGGCATTAGCTCCGTCAATATTTTTAATCAGATTCACTCGGTGGTCTTGTGATAATCTGGAAATAAAAGTCGTAATAATGGCAATACCGAATGAACCTCCTAACTGACGTAACATTCCGGTAAAAGCAGCTCCTTCACCGATTCCTTTTCCACTTAAAGTGGAAAGCGAAAGAGTAGTGATCGGAACAAACAGCAATCCTAAACCAAATCCGCGAACGATCAGTGGCCAAAACATGTGTTCTTCTCCGGTATCGGGAGTCATAATGTTATGCATCCAGAACGTGAAAATGAAGAACATAAAAAAACCTATAGCTACCAGATAGGGCTGAGGCACGCCTTTTTGGATCAGTTTACCGATGATCGGCATCATAAAAGCCGTCATCAAGGAACTCGGGATCAGCAATAAACCGGCGTCGGTTGCGGTCCAACCTAAAATAGATTGTGTATAGATCGGAATGATAAACGTTGAGCCATACAATCCGAAACCGAGTACAAAACTTAAGATGGTTCCTACTCTTAGGTTATTATCCCTCAGAACCCTCAGATTCACTATCGGATATTCGTAGACGAGTTCTCTCCAGATGAAGAAGAACAAACCGACAAAGCTCATAATACTGACAATGACTATGGTGCTGTCATTAAACCAGTCGTCCTGTTGTCCGTGTTCCAGAACAAATTGCAGCGAACCGATAAACATGGCCAATGTAATAATTCCCCACCAGTCAACCTGATTACTTTTTAATTTATCACCATATTTAGGACTTTTAACGTAAGTTAAAGTCAATAAAGTTGCAATAATTCCAATCGGTACATTGATGTAAAAGATATAAGGCCAGGAGTAGTTATCTACTAAATAACCTCCTAGTGGCGGACCCAATGTAGGTCCTACAATTACACCCATACCGTAAATAGCTTGTGCCATACCTCTTTTTTCCACCGGATAACTTTCCGTAATGATCGTTTGGGAAGTAACCAAAAGGGCTCCGCCACCTAATCCCTGAATGAACCGGAAGAGAACCAATTCCCAAATCCCGGAAGCATTTCCGCATAAGAATGAGGAAAAGGTGAAGATGATAATAGAAGCGGCAAAATAATTTCGTCTACCGAATTGTTGGGATAACCAACTGGTCATTGGAATTACAATTACGTTAGCAATAGCATAAGCTGTAATTACCCAAGCCACATCGGTTAAGGTAGCACCTAAACTTCCACGCATGTCGTTTAAGGCTACGTTAACAATGGTAGTATCTACAATTTCCAATAAGGCACACAATACGGCAGTGACAGTAATAATAACCCTGTCAATGCCATACAGTACCAAATCGTCATTTTGTATGGTTCCTGATGCGCTCATATCTTATTTTAAGTGTACGTCTACATCTACATTCATTCCTGCACGAAGTAAACTTACTTTTTCTTTGTCGTTAGAGTTTTTTAAACTGATCTTAACCGGAAGTCTTTGAACGGTTTTTACGAAGTTTCCGGTAGCATTGTCTGGGGGCAAAAGGGAGAAACGTGATCCGGTAGCTGGCGAGAATGAAGTAACTTCACCTACAAATTTGTAGTCAGGATAAGCGTCAACTTTTATTTCAACTTCTTGTCCTAAACGCATTTTGTTTAATTGGGTTTCTTTGAAATTAGCAACAACCCAAACGTCATCAGAACTAATGATATAGAATAAAGATTGTCCTGCTTGAACCATTTGTCCCGGTTGCAGATCAATAGTAGAAACTTGTCCGTCAATAGCAGCAGTCACTACAGTATACCCTAAATTTAATTTAGCAGCATCTAATTGGGCTTGTGCTCTTTTTATATTAGCCTCAGCTACTTGTGTTTGTTTGCTGGAAACATTTGAACGGGAGACAGCTACTTTTTTCTGATAATCAGAAGCTGCTTTTTGGTCTTGTAATACTTTCAATTCGTTTTCTGCCACTTGTTTAGCTGCTAAGGCTTGTTCGTACTGTTGTTTGGTGATCGACTTGTTTTTGTATAGGTTTTCAAAACGTTCAAAGTCGTTAGTAGCTCTCCATACTTTTACTTTGGCATTTTCAATACTGTTGGTATAGGATTGAGCATTGGCAGCAGAAACCGATACACCAGCAGCTGCACTTCCTACATCAGCTTTAGAGACTTCTAAATTGCTTTCGGCTGCTAAAAGCGCTGCCTGGGCATCTTCAAAGCGTACTAAATAATCACTGTTGTCAATAACGAATAAAGTATCTCCTTTTTTAACGTATTGATTATCTTTTACATATATTTTTTGAACGTAACCGCTTACTCTAGGAATAATTGGTGACATATTTTGTTCTATCTGGGCATCATCGGTAGTTTCATGAGCCAATGAGTGGAAATATTTGTATCCACCGTATACTACTCCTAAGGTTACTAAAACGATTAGGATAAGTGTAAATTTTTTATTTGTTTTCTTTGTTTCCATTTTTTGGTCAGAAATTTATTGTTGAACAGATTGGGTTAAGTTTCCTTTAGCAAAAGCCAATTCATAATATTTTTGAAGAATGTCTGCTTTTGAAACCGCTTTATTGATATTAGCCTGAAGTTGTTCTACATCGGCTTCTAGTAAATCGTTAGTATTGGATAAACCGTTGTTGTATTTATCTTTTACAATTCTATAGTTTTCAGTTGCTTGTTCAGCGGCTAAATTATACACATTGTATTGTTTTTGAGCCAAGGTGTAGTTTTCCTGAGCTTCGTGAACTTCTTCTTTAATTTGGTCGGTTAAAAGCGCAACGGATTGTTTTGCTTCTTCCGATTTGCTTTTGGCTACTTTAACTTCTGCATTGTTTTTAAAAATAGACGATAAGTCATAAGAAACACCAACTCCAAAGTTTATAGCATTGGTCATGGTAAAGGCATTTTTGATATCAACAGCAATATATCCACCAACTAAATTAACAGACGGATAGTAGTTTCCTTGTGCTATTTTGATTCCGTTTTCAGTAGCTTTTTGTTTGAATTCAGCCGCTTGTAGGTCACTGCGTTGGGCATCGCCGGCAGCTATTGCCTGGAACGAATCAATTCCGTTTGAATCAATTTCAATAGTTGAGTTTTCAGTAATTCCCAAAAGATTTTTCAGTTTGAAATTCAATACATCCAAATTCTTCTGGTTCTGATCGATCATTAGCTGTACGTTCGATTCCTGTAACTGAGCTTTTAGCATATCGTTGTGCGCCAATAAACCATTGTCTTCCATAGCCTGAAAATCCACTACACGTTGGTGAGCACTTTTCAAGTTATCTTGTAACAAATCCAACATTTGTTGGGTTTTATAGATAGCCAAATACAAATTAGTAGCATATAAAGCCACTTGTTCTTTTGTATATTCGGCTTCTAAACTTTCCGATTGATGCAAATTTTCAGAAGCTTTAATGTTTTGGCTGATTTTAAATCCGTTGAATACCGGAATACTCACATTAGCCATACCTAAAAGCAATTGGTCTATTTTACCGGTACTTCCTCCTGATGAACCAGAACTTGAATCACCAAATAAAGGCGAACTGATGTTTGGTTCTGTCAACCGGAAGTATTGTCCCGAAAGTGTGGCGCTCGGGTAGCGGTTGTTTTTAGCCTTTTTGACTTCATAATCTGAGGTCGTTACTTTAGCCTCGGCTAGAACGGCTTGCTTACTTTGTGTCGTAGCCATTTCAACGGTTTGTTTTAAGGTCAGCTTTTGTGTTTCCTGAGCTTGTCCCGTAAAAGAAACCAGTTGAAAAAGAACTAAAATAAGCGAAAATTTACTTTTCATAGTGTTTCGATTTCTGTTGAGGTTTTGAGTTATATAGTTATGTTAGCTTAAAATAAGTGCGTGGATTGCTCTGATAAGATCATCTGTAAAAGTGCTGTAGATGTATTGTTCAAATTCTTCTTCCGTTTTCAGGTCTAATACTTTTTGATAAAAAGCCTTGTTGGTATAGAATTGGGTCAGCGTTCCGATAATTACCGGAGGAATCATCAATACTTTTATATTCGGGCGAAAAACCTTTTGTTCTTGGCCTTCTTTAATGATGTCCTTAATCAGATCCAGATTTTGTTTCTTAATGTCAATGAAAACATCGTAATTGATGTCGCGTTTTTGCGAAATGATCTCCACATGCAGAATTTGATAAATACTGCGATTCTCATAAATACGATGCACATAAAAGCGTACCAGTTTTCCCATTTTTTCTATCGGCGAAATGTTTTCTTCGAAAAGATTGGCTAACATTAAGCGCATGGCGGAAATACGGTTCAGTACAATGGCTTCCAAAAGTTTTTCTTTGGAACCGAAATAATAAGAAATCATAGCAATGTTGATATCAGCTGCTTTGGCAATATCACGAATGGAAGTTCCGTCGAAGCCTTTTTCTGCGAATAAAGTTTCGGCTATTGTAATGATTTCGATTTGTTTAGCATTTAACTCCATTTCATTTTAATTTACGATGCAAAGTTAAACACTTGTTTAAATTAAACGTTTGTTTAAAAATGATATTAACAAAAAATTAACAATTTTAAAATAGATTGATTTAGGTGGTTTTAAATTCAGATAGTTGGAAAAAAATTAATGGCTAAGTATTTTTGAGTTCTATTGATTAAATATGTTGTACAATATTTGTGGAGTTTGCTTGAGGTTGTCTAAAGAGTTGTAGTAGGAAATTTGATTTTTCAAGTTAACTTTTGATTTTTTCTTTTTTTTTGAATGGCCTATTATTTTGAATTGGGAATTAGTAGTAAAAATATTTTTAAAGCAATGTTCTCTATCTAACTGTTAATAGATTTTCTTTAGAATTAATAGAATGATTCCAAAAATTAATGTTTTTAATAAACTAATTAGTGAAGAAGCTATCCCATAGAATGAATCTTTAGTAATGCAATCAATGTAGTCTCCGAATTTTTCAGAATTGTGTATAAGTATATAATCAGTTCCGTAATAACTGTATAAAAATTGTAAAATTTGAGTAGCAAAGAATCCTATAAAGAAAAATAAGAAAGTTTGCTCTGTTTTTAATTTCGATTGAGTTATAGAAATAATTAAAAAACGGATAGTAAAGTAGGAGGTGAGTGAGAATAGGGTTAACGGAACTAATTCAGAGAGCCAAAAGATATAATGATTTCCAAGTTTAAGAACAATCAATAAATCTCTAATGATATCTTTAACCATTATATAGAAGCCGGAAATAGACAAGTATAGAAAAGTACCAATCCCAATTAGGTTAAATAGTTTATTTTTAGCGTTATTCAATGTTTTGGATATTATTAATGGTATTGTGCCAAAATAATGATAATTAGTAGAACTCTAATTGTTGATTTTATATTATCTTGTATTTTTATTCAAATTCAAATTTTTCATTAAATCTATATGCAGGTTCTTTAATTACTTTTTGAATAAATTCTCTTCTTTGTTTTATCTTTTTTATCAACTCTTTTTTTATATCTTGAGGTAAGTCTTTTTTGTTAATGTTGCCCATTTCAATAATCATATCCGCAACTAATGGTAAAATTGGATTATTCATAAACCCTTTTCGTTCTATTAATATCTCAAAACCTTCTTCATCACCAATATAAGGATTCATTAATGTCGATGCAATCATTAATAATTTGAATTCATTTTCAAAGCTATCTTCATTTAAAAGATTCTTGCTAAAAGTTAATTTTAATGTTTTTATTAGCGTGATTGATTTGAAATTTTCAGAAAACCAATAACTTAAAATTGTTGCTAATAAAGGAAGAGAGATCTTATAAAATGGATTATTTTCTTCTTTAGAACTTTGTCTAATTATATGATACGATTTAATTAGATTATCTAATGATTTTGAAACTAGTTTACTCCTGTCTTTTGGGCTTGTTTGATATAAAGCTTGTGCTAAATATCCCATTCCGCCTGAGTTAACGAAATAGTCTCTAATGTTTTTATTTGGAGCGTTATTAATGATGTCATCAATCATACTGACCAATTCCTTAGAATGACCAGCATAAAAGATAGCAGTATTTTGCCAAGTAATATCATTAAAGTTTTCTATTAATTTTTGATAATGAGTGTCCCTTTTAACATGATATATTTCAACAGATGCTAAAAACTCAATAAAGGCTTGTTGTTTAAATCCTACATACTTATTATCATCAATGTATAATAACCCAGAATTATCAATAATTTGTAACAGTTCTTCTTCACTTTGCGTTTGATAACCTCTATCGTCTAAAAAATCGTTGATATGATTCGCAAACTCATCAAAACTTATTTCAAATTTTTTATTGTCAAGCATTTCTAATGCTAAACTGGAGAAGAGCCTACGCTTTAAATTCATTAGGAGCAGTTCTGTTTTATTGGTTATTGATAATTTACCAAATAAAATATTAGAGAAATCTGTATAAATATCGCTTAAAGTCGCAGGTATTTCATAGTTGTTTTCATCAAATAATAAAGAAATTAGTGTTATTGTAAGAGGAGTAGTAGGTAATTTACTCAATATATCACTTTCTCTTAGAATTTGAATGAATCTATTTCCTCTTTCTGTTCCTTCAAAAAACTTTGTTATAAATTGTTCTATTTGTTTATTATTGAAGTTATGAATTCTAATAGAATTTATTTTACTGTCTATGTCGAATTCATTTTTTCTATAAGTAATCATGTAATGAGTATCTTCTCTTTCACAATATTTAGAGACTACTTTTACTAATAACTCTTTATCTGTATTTTTTAATAGATCTGTGTCATCAATAAATAATACTTTTTTATAATTGTTAAATATGTCAACGTTAAACAAGTCTCCAGTTAAAAATTTAACTTCATCGATAATTATATTATCTATATTAAAGTCATATTCTTTAATTTTTGGAGCTTTAAGTCGAATAGGAATTTTTTTGTTTTCTGAAATTTTGTCTGCATTACCTAAATGACAAGCAATATTATTTAATATTTTGCTTTTACCAGAGCCTTGTTCTCCTGATAGAATTAAATTTTCCTTTAAATCATCAAAGCTATTAATTGTTACTTTTTTTTCCTTTTGTTTTTTCTCTTTCGTAATTTTATCTTCATCAATATAGCTTATGGTTAGTCTAGGTTCAATAAAAATGTCTAATAATTTTTGTAGTTTTTTGTCATCTATTTTTTGAATAGTCAAATCCCTTATCTCGATTTCTTCTTGTAATTTTCTAGTGAATTCTTTTGAATACTCTTTTGAAAATGAATCTCCAGGTAACCAAAAGTCAATATAAAATTCATCTATTTCAGGGATTAGTGTTTCATTCCACCAAAAACCAAAATTGTTGTAAATTCTTAATTCAGGACTGGTTGAAATGGAATTTTGAGCTCCATTAGTAAAATTATCATTAGTAACAACTTTTACTTTATTAATTTTTATTTTATTTCCATCTATTCCTACGTACGGATATTCAAATGACTGTTTTATTTGGTTTTTAATTGTTTCAATTTCATTTGTGCCACCACCAATATGTCCATATTTTACAACAAAAGCATAGTATTCAAAACCATCTATTCCATGTCTAAATTTTGCAATAATATCTTTTCCTAATTCAGGTGAACCATATCTATGAGTATGAATTACATCTGTAAAACCTCTTTTTCTTAGGAAATCAATTAAGAACTCTCTGAACTCTTTTTCATTTTTGAACTCTTTTAGTTTTGATATTTTGCTAGCTTGTGTCATTGTTTATAGTTGTTAGTTTGATATTTCTCTGAAATAGAATTATTATTAATGTGTAACTTTTTTTAACAAATATATCCAACAATTCTTAAAATAAAATCAAAATACTATAAATTTTTAAGAAAATTAGTAATGATACAGTTTCTTATCGTATACTTTTTACGAACTTACTGATATTCTTAATCGGGTTTTTACTTAAAAATTGAATAAACGCACTACCTATAATCGCTCCTTTTTGGTACGTTGTGGCTTGTATAAACGTAACCTGATCTTTAATACCAAAACCGACAATCTGAGGATTTTTCAGTTTTAAGTCGGCGATGCGTTTAAAATAAGCAAATTGTTCCGTTGCAAAACCGCTTTGACTTCCTGTTACAGCCGCCGAACTTACCATATAAATAAAGCTGTCGGAAATAGTATCGATCTGTTGAATGCGTTCATCACTGGTTTGTGGTGTGATTAAAAAGATGTTGTGTAAACCATAACGTTCAAACAAAGCTTTGTACTCGGCTTCATAAATTGCCAAAGGTAAATCAGGAATAATTAAACCATCAATGCCAATTTCAGCACATTTTTGACAAAATTTTTCCATACCAAATTGCATCATCGGATTAAAATAACCCATAATCACCAACGGAATTTGAACGCTTTTACGAATGTCTTTCAGTTGGTCAAATAGCAATTGCGTTGTCATTCCGTTTCCTATGGCAATTGTCGAACTTTCTTGAATGGTTGGTCCATCGGCTAATGGATCACTAAAAGGTAAGCCAATTTCAATCATATCAACACCATTTTTTTCCAATTCTTTGATAATGGTTACGGTGTCGTTTAAATGTGGATAACCAGCTGTAAAATAAATAGAAAGCAGTTTTTTATCTTGTTGTAAGGCTTGATGTATTCGATTCATTTTTTGTTCATCTTTAATTTTGAAATAGAATTTTCACTAGTCACTAATTACTATTCACTCAGTTTAAAATAATTGATATAGGTATTCAAATCTTTATCGCCACGACCGGAAAGGTTGACCACTACAATGTCGTTTGGTTTAAAAGTTCGTTTAGCTAAAGCAGCTAATGCATGTGCCGATTCTATGGCGGGAATAATTCCTTCCGTTTTACACAAATTGAGTCCGGATTGCATGGCTTCATTATCAGTAATAGCTTCAAAATCAGCTCGTTTTGCATCGTATAAATGCGCGTGTAACGGTCCAACTCCTGGATAATCTAATCCGGCAGAAATAGAATAGGGTTCCGTAATTTGTCCGTCTTCTGTTTGCATTAACAGGGTTTTACTTCCGTGGATAATTCCAATTTTTCCCAAAACGGAAGTGGCTGCACTTTCACCAGAATCTACACCATGACCAGCCGCTTCAACTGCAATAAGTTTTACGTTTTCGTCGTCTAAAAATTCGAAAAAAGCACCTGCAGCATTACTTCCGCCACCCACACAAGCAATGACGTAATCAGGATTTTCTTTGTTTTCTAAAGTCAATAATTGCGATTTAATTTCCTTAGAAATAATGCTTTGGAAACGCGCCACCATATCGGGATAAGGATGAGGTCCAACCACCGAACCGATGATATAAAAAGTATCCGTTGGGTTATTAATCCAATCGCGAATGGCTTCGTTAGTCGCATCTTTTAAGGTTTTAGACCCCGATATTGCCGGACGAACTTCGGCCCCCAACATTTTCATTCGCGCAACATTTGGCGCTTGGCGTTCTATGTCAATTTCGCCCATATAAACAATACATTCCAATCCCATTAAAGCACAAACTGTAGCTGTTGCTACGCCATGTTGACCGGCTCCGGTTTCGGCAATGATTCGTTTTTTGCCCAAACGTTTTGCCATCAAAATTTGTCCGATGGTATTGTTGATTTTATGTGCTCCGGTATGACACAAATCTTCTCTTTTTAAGTAAATTTTGGTATTGTATTGCTCCGATAAACGCTTTGCAAAATAGAGTGGAGTAGGACGACCTACATAATGTTCCAGCAAATTCTGAAATTCTTCCTGAAAAGAAGCCTCGTTCATGATTTGCAAATATTTTTGACGCAATTCTTCTACATTCGGATAGAGCATTTCGGGGATAAAAGCTCCGCCAAATTGCCCGTAAAATCCATCTTCATTAACGTTATATTTCATTTTTAAAGGTATTTATTTGTTGTTGAAATTGTTTTAGTTGTGCTGTATTTTTAATTCCGGGTGCTGTTTCAAACCGACTGTTAATATCAATAGCAAAACAATGTTGAGATGCTTTGGTTTTTAAAAAGACTTCAAGTTGGTTGACCTGTTCCAATCCGATGCCTCCACTTAAAAAGTAAGGTTTGTCATAAGGATATTGTTCCAGTAAATTCCAATCGAAAGTAACGCCGTTGCCACCGGGATTTTTGCCTTTGGTATCCAATAAAAAGTAATCCACTACATCCGAATATTTCTTCATAATCTTAAAATCGAACGCTTCATCGACCGAAAAAGCTTTGATGATTTTTAAATTCAATTTTTTCAGTTTTTTACAGAACTCAGGTTTTTCTTTTCCATGCAATTGTATGTAATCTAATTGTTCCTTTTTTGCCGTAAGGAACACTTCCATCAATCCGGGGTTTACAAAAACACCTACTTTTTGAATGGTTTTAGGAACTTCCGGTAATACTTTTAAATCGCAAAACCGTTGGGAAGGTTCCCAAAAGATAAACCCTAAAAAATCAGGCGACAAAGCCGCAACTTCCTGAATATTTTCAGGATCTTTCATACCGCATATTTTCAGTTTAGGTTGCATGGTATTGGTTTTAAAAGAAAATTTATTGGATTAATTCTTGGATAAAAGTTTGTGCTTCGGCTCCCGGATCATCAGTTTTCATAAAATGTTCGCCCATCAAAAATCCTTGGTAACCAAACTGTTGTAATTCTTTAACGGCTGCTACAGAACTGATTCCGCTTTCGGAAACTTTAACAAATTCGTCAGGAATGTGAACCGAAAGCTCTTTGCTATAATCCAGACTGACTTCGAAGGTTTTTAAATTTCGGTTGTTGACGCCAATCATATTCAAACTTGGCATAATCGATTTTTCCAATTCTTCCAAATTGTGAACTTCTAGCAAGACTTCTAAACCCAAACTTTGTGCAAATTCTGATAAATATTTGATTTCTGTTCGGGTTAAAACTGCTGCTATCAGTAAAACAACATCAGCTCCGTTGGCTTTAGCTTCCAATAATTGGTATTCGTCTATGATGAATTCTTTGCGTAAAACCGGAATGGAAACACTCGCTTTTGTCAATAAAACATCTTCTAACGAACCACCGAAATATTTGCCATCAGTCAATACTGAAATTCCGCAAACACCGGCATTTTGGTATCCCAAAACCACGTCTTCCACATTGTGATTGAAGTTGATAACACTTTTAGAAGGAGAACGTCTTTTGTGTTCAGCAATAATTCCGGAAGTACTAAACGCAAGAATTTTACACAACGAATGGGTACGCGAATTGAAAAGAGCAGTCGCTTCCAATTGGGTAACCGGAACAACTTTCTTCTTTAAAGCTACTTCCCGTTTTTTATCGGCTATTATTTTATCTAATATATTCATTGATTTTCTTTTTTGTCACATCGAGCGGAGTCGAGATGTTTTTAATTTTCGATTTCCCTGGAACTGACAATTATTTGCTTAATTCAATTAGTTTATTGAGTTTTTCAAAAGCTCGTTTGCTATTCAAACTTTCCTGAGCCATAGCCAAAGCTTCTTCATAACTATTTTGCTGAACAGTTTGAATAGCGATAGCCGCATTGGCACAAACGACATCATTTTGCGCTTGCGTTCCGTTACCCGAAATGATTTGGTAAAAGATTTGTGCCGCTTCATCGGTAGTGCTTCCGCCTTTAATATCAGGTAATTGCGTAACTGATAGTTTGAAATCTTGTGGTTGGATAATTTGTTCCGAATGATTGGTAATGATCTTCACTTCATCGGAAAGGGAAATTTCGTCAAAACCGCTCAATCCGTGTAAAATGCTGTATTGTGTATCGGTGTTTTGATACAAATAAGCATACATTCGAGCCAATTCTAAACTAAAAACGCCCACCATTTGATGTTTAGGAAATGACGGATTCACCATTGGTCCCAAAATATTGAAAAAGGTTTTTACGCCCAATTCTTTACGAATGGGAGCCACCATTTTCATAGCCGGATGAAAAAGCGGAGCATGTAAAATGGCAACATTGGTTTCTTCCAGCGCTTTTTTTAGAAAGTCGGTATCATTAGTGAATTTCACACCCATTTTTTCCATCACATTACTAGAACCTGAAATCGAGGAAACACCGTAATTTCCGTGTTTTGCTACTTTTATTCCGGCACCGGCAACGATAAACGAAGCTAAAGTTGAGATGTTAAAAGTGTCTTTTCCGTCGCCACCCGTTCCGCACAAATCAATGGTGTGGTATTCGGAGAAATCAACCGGAATACAAAGTTCTAACAAGGCTTCGCGAAATCCCGCTAGTTCTTCTACCGTAATGCTACGCATCATGTACACCGTTAAAAAAGCAGCAATTTGGCTTAAATTATATTCGCTTTGTGAAATGTTAACCAAAACATTTTTCGCTTCTTCTTGACTTAATATTTCGTGATTGATTAATCTATTGAGTATTGTTTTCATTTTTTTAGGAATTAAGAATTAGTAAATCAGTTTGCTTTTTAATTCTTAAGCCAATTTTCTAAAATCTTTTTGCCATTAGGAGTTAATACACTTTCCGGATGGTATTGCACGCCTCTTACTTTGTATTGCGCGTGTTTCAGTGACATGATTTGATTGTTTTCATCCACAGAAGTAACGATTAAATCGGTTGGTAAATTGTCATTGGAAAGTACCCAAGAATGGTAGCGACCTACTTCAAATTCGTTAGGTAAATCATTGAAAATAAAATCGTTTTCTGTCTGTTTTACCGTTGTTGCAACACCGTGATATACTTTGTTCAAATTGGTTAGTTTTCCTCCGAAAATTTCGCCAATGGCTTGTAAACCTAAACAAACACCGAAAATATCTTTGGTAGGTGCGTATTTTTGAATGACTTGCTTTAGCAATCCGGCTTCATCGGGAATTCCCGGACCAGGAGAAAGCAATATTTTTTCGAATGGTTTGAGTTCGTCTAGTTCAAATTCGTCGTTGCGAAAAACAGTTACTTCGGCTCCTAAATCTTCTAAATAGTGAACCAAATTGTATGTAAAACTGTCGTAATTATCGATAACTGCTATTTTCATGTGATGTAATTTCTAAAATTAAATGGTTTCGGCAATGTCCAACGCTTTTTGTAAAGCGTTTAGTTTGTTGTACACTTCTTGGGTTTCGTTTTCTTCGGATGAACTTTCTACAATTCCAGCTCCTGCCTGAAAATGGAGCGTGTGATTTTTGCTTAAAAACGTTCGAATCATAATGGCGTGATTAAAATTTCCTTCAAAATCCATAACACCAATGGCGCCACCGTAGAAACTTCTGTTGGTAGTTTCAATGCTTTCGATCAACTGCATGGCTTTTACTTTTGGCGCTCCAGTTAACGTTCCGGCAGGAAACGTTTTGGCAACCAAATCCAAGAAATGGCTTTTATCTTTTAGTTTTCCGGAAACTTTAGAAACCAAGTGAATAACGTGCGAAAAAAACTGAATTTCTTTGTATTTTTCTACGGTAACTTCGTTACAACTTCTGCTTAAATCGTTGCGAGCTAAATCGACCAGCATAACATGTTCACTGTTTTCTTTGGCATCAACTGCTAATTTTCGAGCCAATTCAGCATCTTGTTCGTCGTTTCCGGTGCGTTTGAATGTTCCGGCGATAGGATGAATTTCGGCTTGTGAATTATGGATAACTAATTGCGCTTCAGGTGATGAGCCGAACAATTTAAAGCTTCCGTAATCGAAATAGAATAGGTAAGGAGAAGGGTTGATGCTTCGCAAAGCGCGATATACATTAAACTCATCGCCTTTAAAGTTTTGCGAAAATCTTCGGGATAAAACCAATTGAAATACGTCGCCTCGCATACAGTGTTTCTTTGCTAAACGAACATAATTTTTATATGCGTCATCCGTTAAGTTTGACGTGTAATGACCTTCTTTTTTGAAACTGAATGAAGCAAAATTTTTAGCTTGTAGCAATTGTTGTATTTCGTTGATGTTATTGTTTTGGTCTAAACTGTGACAAAAAATATAAGCTTCATTTTTATGATGGTTAATTGCAATGATGTTTTGGTACACAGAATAAAACATTTCCGGAATTTGATTTTCTGTCGATTTTTCACGGATATCAATTTTTTCAAAGTATTGAACGGCATCATACGCCATGTAACCAAAAAGCCCTTGAGTAATAAATTTAAAGGATGATTTTTCGGTTTGAAAAGTTTTAGAAAATTGATCTAATTCGTTAAGAACTTGATCTTTATTGGTAATTGCATTCGTCACAGAACTTTTATCTGGGAAAGTTGTGGTAATTTGTTGGTTTTCTACTTTAAAAGTTGCAATCGGATTGAAACAGATGTATGAAAAACTGTTTTCATTGGCACGATAATCAGAACTTTCTAATAAAATGCTATTGGCAAATTTGTCGCGTATTTTCAAATAAATGCTTACCGGTGTAATGGTGTCAGCAAGAATTTGTTTGTAAAATGTATGTAATTTGAAGGTTTTCATTTGATATTTTTAAAATTAGGCAATAAAAAAAGGCTTGTCGTGATTGACAAGCCTTTTATGAGTATTTTGTTTTTAAATTATACTAATAGAGGTTTCGCTCACGACGTTTGACGTAAGTTATACCACCACCAAGTATTGTTTAAAATGTTGTTCATGTTTTTAAATGTTGAAACAAATGTAAAAAATATTTTTTTAGAATTCCAAATTTAGATTAAAAAAATTATTCGGCTAAGAAATTGGTAAGCGGTTGAATGAATTTTTCAAAAGCTTCGATGTGAGGTAAATGTCCAATATTTTCAATCTCAACCAATTTAGAATTTGGAATTTTTTGTTGTGTTTTTTTACCTAGTTCATAGTATAATCCCATGGTTTTTTGAATGCTTTCCGGAGCTAAATTTTTACCTAAAGCTGTTCTATCTCGTGTTCCTATGATTAGTAAGGTTGGAACTTTAATATTTTGAAATTCGTAGACTACAGGTTGCGTCATAATCATATCATAGGTTAAAGCTGCATTCCAAGCTATAATGGGATAGTCTTTATGTAAAGTCCATCCGGCTAAAATATTAACCCACTGATCGTATTCCGGTTTCCATTTATTGTCGTAATAGAATTTTAGTTGGTAGTTTTTAATGGATTCGTAATTGCTTTTTAGTTCTTTTTCATACCACCAATCAATAGGTTGGTAAGGAACAACTACTTTGTAATCTTCTAATCCAATAGGATTTTCTAAGATTAATTTTTCAGTTGTTTCCGGATACATCAATGCAAATCGAGTAGCTAGCATACCACCCATTGAATGTCCCAGAACGGCTGTTTTGGTTATGTTTAATTCGTCTAAAATCGCTTTTGTATTTTGTGCCAATTGATGAAAAGAATATTGAAAATGTTCAGGTTTTGTAGATTTCCCAAAACCAATTTGGTCTGGAGCTATTACTCGATACCCTTTAGCGTTTAAAGCTTCAATCGTGGTTTTCCAATAGGCTCCGTTAAAGTTTTTACCGTGGAGTAAAAGAACATTTTTACCGTTGTAGTTTTTAGGCTTTACATCCATATAGGCCATTTGAAGTGTTTGATTTTGTACATTCAATTTGATGAAATGAACCGGATATGGATATTTGTAGTTGCTTAAGTTTTGGTCGAGTGCAATAGGTTTATTTTGCGCAGCAGTTAAAAAAGTAACCAATACGAGAACTAGAAGACTAAGTTTTTTCATGAATTTTAATTTATTATTGGTAGTCGGTTTAAAATTACCATATAAAAGAAAAAAGTCCAAGTATTACTTGGACTTTAATTTTTTCATAGCAAAAATATATTTTTGATTAGAAGCTTAAAGTAACGTCTAATTCAAATTCGTCATAGATAGTTTTGTCTCCTAAGTTTTCGAAGAATGAACCTGAACCGTATTTGATATCAAATTTAGTTCTGTCAATGATTAATTTTGCTGTAGCAGTATTTCCTTTTACAGTCATATCAAAACTTACTTGTTGTGTAATACCTTTGATAGTTAAATCTGCATAAACAGTGTAAACATTATTTCCTTTATCAGCGATTTTTTTGAATACTAAAGTTGAAGTAGTAAATTTTTCAACACCGAAGAAATCTTCTGATTTTAAGTGTCCGTCTAATTTTGCTTTCCAATCACCTTCTAAGTCAGTAGTGTTGATAGAAGTCATATCAACAGTAAAGTTTCCGCCTACTAATTTTTTACCTTTTAAAACGATAGCACCATCTTTTAAATTGATAGTTCCTTCGTGTTGACCTGTAACTTTTTTACCTACCCAGTGTAATTTACTTTTTTCAACGTTTATTTTCTTAGTCGTTTGAGCAGTTGCTGAAAAAGTAATAAAAGCTACTAATGCAAATGCAATTGATTTTAAATTTGCTTTCATGATTTACGATTAAATTTTAAATTGATTATTAATTATTGGATTAAATGGTTTCGAATAATGTTTCAAGCGGTTTTCTCACTTTTTTATAGTGCTGTGTAGCATCTTCTTCGTGACGGTAACCAATTGTTGCTACTAAAGAAGCATTTAAACCTCTTTCTGTTAAACCTAAAATTTTGTTGTATTCCGTAGGAACAAAACCTTCCATAGGAGTTACATCAATTTTAAGCTCTGCAGCAGCAGCTAAAAGATTTCCTAAAGCAATATACGTTTGTTTAGCAGCCCAAGTATTTTTTACATCAGCCGGTAGTCCTGCAACATTAGCATTCATTAAGTCTTGATAGCCTTTTAAAGCTTCAGCTTCTAATCCACGAGTTTCTGCAACGTGATTAATGAATTTTGCAATATAAGGTTCGTCAACATTAGTATGATTTACAAAAACTAATAGGTGAGAAGCATCAACGATTTGAGTTTGTCCCCAAGAAGCTGCTTGTAATTGCTTTCTGATTTCCGGATTTTCAATAATTAATACTTTATAAGGTTGTAAACCGTATGAAGAAGCGGTTAATTGTATAGCTTCTTTTAAGATTGCTAAGTCTGCATCTGATACTTTTTTAGTAGCATCAAATTTTTTAGTGGCATAACGCCAATTCTGATTGTCAATAAATGTGTTCATTGTATTTAAAATGTTCTGAATTTTTCTAATAAATTATTTAAGTTCTCTAATTCTTCTTTGGTCAAATTTTGTGCAAAACGATCTTCGTGTATCACAACTAAAGGGTCTAATTCCTTAAGAAGATCTAATCCTTTATCCGTTATTTCAATTTCCATTTTCCTTCTGTTTTCAGGGCAAACTTCGCGAGTAACCAATTCTTTTAATAAAAGTTTGTCAACTAATCGAGTGGTATTACTGGTTTTAGCAATCATACGTTCTTGAATGACACACATATTAGCAGGTTTCCCTTTTTGTCCTCTTAAAATTCTTAAAACATTGAATTGTTCGGTTGATAGCTCAAATGGTTTTAAGATTTCATTAAACTTGTCGGAAATAACATTTTGAGTGTACATTAAATTTAATAAGGTACGTTTCTCTAATGTTAGATCAGATGTTGCTTTTATGATTTCTTCTATTTTCATTTGTAATTACAAAATTTGTATGTACAAATGTAGTGTATTTTTGAATACTTGTATATACAAGTATGTTAATTTTTTATTAAAAAATTTTAGAAGGCTTGTAGCTTGGTTAATTTTAGAAAAAATTATCAGAGATGAAAAAGGCTGTTATAGTATTTTTAGTGTTTACAGGTTTTTTGTATTCGCAAGATTTAAAGCCGGTTAAGACTTATAAAAATGAAAATAGGGAAGTAGCTTCTTTTGATTACGAACATTTGGCTCCTTTATTTGAACAAGATGATGATGTTACTTATGTTATTAATTTTTGGGCTACCTGGTGCTTACCATGTGTTAAAGAATTGCCTTATTTTGAGAAACTGAATGAAGTTTACAAGGATAAAAATGTAAAAGTGATTTTAGTAAGCTTAGATTTTCCTAAGAAAATAGAATCTCAGTTATTACCTTTTTTAGAACGAAAAAAAATTCAGTCTACTGTTTATGTTTTGGATGATCCGGATGCAAACAGCTGGATTGAAAAAGTAAATAAAGATTGGTCAGGAGCTATTCCGGCAACAGTTATATATAAAGGTAAAAACAAAAAGTTTTTTGAACAATCATTTACTTATGAAGAATTAGAAAAAGAACTCTTATTAATACTAAACAATTAAAATTATGAAAACAATCAAATTTGTACTTACTGCATTGGTATTGGTGACAACCTTTGCTTTTACAGAAAAACCTGTTGAAGGTTATAAAGTCGGTGATGTAGCTACTGATTTTAAATTGAAAAATGTAGATGGCAAAATGGTATCATTAAAAGATTATAAAGATGCTAAAGGCTATATTGTGATTTTCACGTGTAATCATTGTCCGTTTGCTAAAGCTTATGAAGACAGAATCATTGCTTTAGATAAAAAATATAAAAAACTAGGATATCCTGTAATTGCTATTAATCCTAATAATCCTGAAGTCCAGCCGGATGATAGTTACGATTTGATGAAAGTAAGAGCTAAGGAAAAAGGGTTTACCTTCCCGTATTTATTTGATGAAGGGCAAAAAATATATCCACAATATGGCGCTACTAAAACGCCTCATGTTTTTGTTTTGCAAAAAACGGTTAAAGGAAATGTTGTAAAATATATAGGTGCAATTGATGATAATCACAGTGACGAAGAAGCCGTTAAAGTGAAATATGTAGAAAATGCAGTAGATGCTTTATTGGAAGGTAAAGAAATAGAAGTGAATTCTACTAAAGCTATTGGTTGTTCTATTAAATCATAGTATTTTTGTCAAAAAATTAAAATGAACTTAACACAAAATGACTGGTGGAGCCAGTTTTTACAAGATCCGAATGGTGTAATTTTGGATGTAAGAACAGAAGAAGAAAATAAGGCTCTTAGAATTCCCGAATCTATTAATATTGATTTTTACAAAGGACAAGGTTTTGTTTATCTGGTAGATGAATTGGATAAGAGTAAAAATTATTATGTGTATTGTTTGGCTGGTGGAAGAAGCGCACAAGCTTGCAACATTATGAAACAATTGGGTTTTGACAATGTTTATAATCTTCTGGGCGGAATCTCTGAATGGCAGGGACCGGTAGAAGAATAAAATAAAAAAGGAGTTTATAAAACTCCTTTTTCTATACTTATTAAGATAAAGTTTATGAAAGTCTTTTTAATTTGACTTTATCCTTAATAGCAATTTTCTTTCCGATAAGTTCAATCCAGCCATTTTTATTAAATTCCGAAAGCAAACGGATACAGCTTTCTGTAGCAGTACCAATCATTCCTGCTAATTCTTCTCGCGACAACTGAATTTTTAATGTTCTATCCGGATTATTTCCAAAAGTTTCTTCTAAATAGATCAAGGTTTGCGCTAATCGTTCTTTTACTGTTTTTTGAGCCATGCTAACCATTGAATCATCAGCTTCACGCAAATCTCCGCAAATGGTTTTCATAACATTCATAGAAAAATCGTTATTAACGTTAAAAAAACCGATAACTTCTTTTCTGGGAACAAAACAAACTTGCATATCTTCCAAAGCAACAGCGCTTAAATTAGCCGGTTCATCACTAATCATAGAACGTTGCCCTAATAATTCTCCGGGTTTAACTAACTTAACGATTTGGTCCTTACCATTGGCACTTAGTTTGGTTAATTTACAAACACCGTCTTTGATACAAAAAATACCATTGATGTTTTCGCCTTCTTCAAAAATAGGTTCACCTTTCTTTATAGTGTAAGAAGTTTTACAGTTAGCCAGTTTTAATAACTCATCCTTGTTTAGTGCCTTTAAAGAACTAAACTCTCTAACAATACATTGCTCGCATTTGCTCATAGTAAAACGGGTTTATTGAAAGTGTTACAAAGCTACAAAAAAGATGATAAAAATCATATTTTATTTACGTAAGTTTATCGACCTTTGTATAAGGTATAAAAGAGCAAATATATGGAATCAGATACTTGTTTCCATTGTGGTAATGAAATTAATAAAAAAGACGAAGTCATTTATGATGGTAAAAGTTTTTGTTGCACCGGATGTAAAACGGTCTATGAAATTTTTAGTCAAAATGATTTAACGTGTTATTATGATTTTCAGCAAGCCCCTGGAGCAACTCCTCAGGACATCAATGGGAAGTATGATTTTTTAGACAATGAAGCTATTGTTGAAAAATTATTAGAGTTCAATGAAAATACGACTTCTATCATATCATTGTATATTCCTCATATACATTGTAGTTCCTGTATATGGATATTAGAGAATTTGCAAAAACTTCAAAAAGGCGTTATTGCTTCTCAGGTTAACTTTCCGGAAAAAAAAGTTCGAGTTACATTTAACCCACAAGAGACTACTTTAAAGGATATTGTATATCTTCTGAGTTCTATTGGTTATGAACCTTATATCAGTTTAGAGAACTATGAAACAGGAAAAAAAGAGGTTGACCGTAGCTTGATTTATAAAGTAGGTGTTGCTTTCTTTTGTTTTGGGAATATCATGCTATTGTCATTTCCGGAATATTTTGAAGTACAGGAATTTTGGATTGATCAATACCGTCCGTTTTTCAGATGGCTGATTTTTGCACTATCACTTCCGGCTTTTTTATATTCTGCAGTTGATTATTACAAATCGGCTTATAAAAGTATCCGTTCAGGTATTTTGAATATTGACATTCCTATTGCTTTAGGAATTGTAGTCATGTTTGTGCGAAGTACGATTGATATCATTATGGGATACGGACAAGGTTTTTTTGATAGCTTAACCGGATTGATCTTTTTTATGCTGTTAGGAAAGTTATTTCAGCAAAAAACCTATAGTTTTTTATCATTTGAGCGTGATTATAAATCGTATTTCCCAATTGCTGTTACCAGAGTTACAGCAAATGGGACAGAACAGGCCGTTCAGGTGTATGATATTGAAAAAGGAGATCGTTTATTAATCAGAAATCAGGAATTGATTCCGGTAGACGGGATTTTAATTTCGGAAAAAGCTTCTATAGATTATAGCTTTGTTACGGGAGAAGAAATTCCGATTGATAAAAAATCAGGAGATAAGCTTTTTGCCGGCGGAAAACAATTGGGAAAAAGTATTGAAATGGAAGTGTTGTTTTCAGTTTCTCAAAGCTACCTGACACAATTGTGGAGTAATGACATTTTTCAGAAAAAATTTGAACAAAAACATAAAACCATTACAGACAAAGTCAGTCGTTATTTCACGCCGATATTATTGTTGGTTGCTTTAGCCTCATTGTTGGTTTGGTTATTTATTGATACTTATCAGGCATTTAATGTCTTTACAGCTGTTTTAATTGTAGCTTGTCCTTGTGCTTTGGCACTTACAGCTCCTTTTGCTCTAGGAAATGTACTTCGTATTATGGGAAAACAAAAGATGTACTTAAAGAATGCTACCGTTATTGAGCAAATGGCAAAAGTAGATACGATTGTTTTTGATAAAACCGGAACCATTACTACAAATAAAAAAACAGCAATTAAGTTTGTAGGTGAAGCGTTGTCAGAACAGGAAATAAAATTATTGAAAAATGCTTTGCGTGGCTCTAATCATCCTTTAAGCAGAAGATTATACGAGTATTTACCTGATGCTGTCAAAATTATACCAACTTCTTATGAAGAAATAACAGGGAAAGGAGTTTTGGCCGTATTTGACAGTGAAACAGTACAATTTGGATCTGCAGCTTTTTTAAATGTAGAAGAGAATTCAGATTATCAAAAAACAAAAGTTAACATAAAAATTAATGGAATTTATAAAGGATTTTATATATTTAACAATCAATATCGCGAAGGTTTAGCAGATTTGTTTAAAAAATTAGCTAAAAATTACGAATTAAAAGTTCTTTCCGGTGATAATGATGGCGAAAGAGAAACGCTATTGACCTTACTCCCCAATGATACTGAATTGATTTTTAATCAAAAGCCGGAAGAAAAATTAAAGTTCATAGAAAATTTACAACAGCAAGGAAAAAATGTAATGATGATAGGCGACGGTTTAAACGATGCCGGAGCTTTAGCGCAAAGTAATGTGGGTATTGCCATATCGGAAAACGTAAATGTTTTTTCACCGGCTTGTGACGGAATTATGGATGCCGGTCAGTTTTCACGGTTAGATTATTACCTTCATTATGCTAAAAATGGTGTAAAGACAATTTATATTAGTTTCGGATTATCACTTTTGTATAATATAGTGGGACTTAGTTTTGCTATAAGCGGGCATTTATCGCCTTTAGTAGCAGCGGTGATTATGCCTCTTAGTTCTATAACGGTTGTGAGCTTTGTAACAATTATGACAAATCTTTTTGCAAGAAGGAGATAATTTTAACAAAAATTTCAGATATGACAAAAATCATATTTTAGTTATACAACCCAGACTAAATTTGTTAATGTAAAATAGTAATAGGTATGAGTGTTATTTATTTATTAATCACAGTAAGTATTGTCGTGGCCGTCATTTTCTTACTCGCTTTTATAAAAGCAGTTAGAAGTGGTCAATATGACGACGACTATACTCCTTCCGTCAGAATGCTTTTTGACGACGAGATCAAGAAAAACCCTAACAAATTAATTCAATCACAAAAAGAGAAACAAAAATCAATCTAAATTATGGAAATGCAACAATTTTATTACGACAACAAAATTGTAAGAAACTTCCTTTATGCTACAATTACTTTTGGTGTAATAGGAATGCTTGTCGGGCTTATAGTAGCTTTCTTTTATTTGTTTCCTAACATGACTGATGGTATTCCATGGTTAAGTTACGGAAGATTAAGACCATTGCATACAAATGCAGTAATTTTTGCCTTTGTAGGTAATGGTGTATTTGCAGGAGCTTATTACTCATTGCAACGTTTATTAAAGACCAGAATGTATAGCGACTTTTTAAGTAAGTTAAATTTCTGGGGATGGCAGTTAATCATTTTAGGAGCTGCTATTACATTACCTTTAGGTTATAATTCATCAAAAGAATATGCAGAATTAGAGTGGCCTTTTGATATTGCAATTGCTATAGTATGGGTAGCTTTTGGTATCAATATGATAGGAACTATTATTAAGAGACGAGAGCGCCATATTTATGTAGCCATTTGGTTCTATATTGCAACTTTTGTAGCTGTAGCATTACTGCATATATTCAATAATTTAGAGATTCCGGTTTCATGGACAGCAATGAAAAGTTATTCTGTTTATGCCGGTGTTCAAGATGCTTTAGTACAATGGTGGTATGGTCACAATGCCGTAGCATTCTTTTTAACAACACCTATTTTGGGGTTAATGTACTATTACGTGCCTAAGGCGGCTAACCGTCCGGTATATTCTTATCGTTTATCAATCATCCACTTTTGGTCTTTGATCTTCATCTATATTTGGGCAGGTCCTCACCACTTATTGTATTCAGCTTTACCGGATTGGGCACAAAATTTAGGTGTAGTTTTCTCAGTAATGTTGATCGCACCGTCTTGGGGTGGTATGATTAATGGTCTATTAACATTGAGAGGTGTTTGGGACAAAGTAAGAGTTGATCCTGTACTTAAGTTCATGGTTGTAGCTATTACCGGTTATGGTATGTCAACTTTTGAAGGTCCGATGCTTTCTTTGAAAAATGTAAATGCAATTGCGCACTTTACAGATTGGATCGTAGCGCACGTTCACGTTGGAACTTTAGCATGGAATGGTTTTATGTTATTCGGTATGACTTACTGGATGTTACCAAGAATGGCTAAAACTACTTTATATTCTAAAAAATTAGCTAATTTCCACTTCTGGATAGGTACTTTAGGTATTATCTTATATGTATTACCAATGTATGTTGCCGGATTTACACAAGCTTCAATGTGGAAACAATTTAATCCGGATGGTTCTTTAGTTTACGGTAACTTTTTGGAAACTGTAACACAAATTATTCCGATGCATGCCATGAGAGCTATTGGAGGAACATTATATTTCATTGGTATCTTAACATTAGTTTATAACGTAATTCAAACAGTACGTCAAGGATCTCCTATTGAAGATGAATTAGCTGAAGCTCCTGCTTTAGCCAGAATTTCTCCTTACCAATTAAAAGGTGAAAGCTGGCACTCATGGTTGGAAAGAAAACCAGTTCAATTCACTATTTATACAACTATTGCAGTAGCAATTGGAGGTATGGTTCAAATTGTACCAATGCTGGTAGTAAAATCTAATATTCCAACTATTGCAAGTGTTAAACCTTATACTCCGTTAGAATTAGAAGGTAGAGATCTATATATCCGTGAGGGATGTAACAACTGTCACTCACAATTGGTTCGTCCGTTCCGTTCAGAAGTAAAACGTTATGGAGATTATTCAAAATCAGGTGAATATGTATACGATCATCCATTCTTATGGGGTTCTAAACGTACCGGACCGGATTTACATAGAGTAGGTGGTAAGTATAATGATAACTGGCATTTCAATCACATGTATGATCCACAAAGTACATCGCCTAATTCTATTATGCCTGCTTATAAATGGATGTTTGCTAATAAAGCAATGGATCACTCTTTAATAGAGAAAAAAATGGAAGTGATGCAAACTTTAGGAGTACCATATACTGTTGAAGAAGTAGCAAATGCCAGAAAAAGTATGGAAGAACAATCAGCAAAAATAGAACAAAGTTTACATGCTGATCCGGATTTCGTTAAAGCGTATGACGAAAGTAAGAAAAATGCAATAGCACGAGGAGAAGAGTTTGTTCCTATGAAAGACAGAGAGATTGTAGCCTTAATTGCTTATTTACAACGCTTGGGAACTGATATTAAAGTGAAAAATCCAACAGAATAAATTTTAGATCATGTTAAAATTTGTCAAACACAATTTGGAAACTATCGCTGGAGTAGAGATATATCCTATTATATCATTGACTATTTTCTTTATCGTTTTTGTAGCTTTTATTGTTTGGGCAATGACCTATAGTAAAGAAAAAATTAATGAGTTGAGCGAATTACCACTTAAAGAAGATAATAATTAAAAACATTCAGTATGAAAAAAATAATTCCGGCATATGTAAGAGTTCCATTGATTTTTGCCATTGTAATGGGCGCTTTGGAATATTTTATAGATTCAGGAGATAAGCCTGCATTTATCAAGTATCCGATGGTAGCATTATTTTTAGGAGTATTTTTATTCTTATTAATAGCAATTGAAATTGTTGTAGATGCTGTAGATAAAGTTACCTATAGCTTATTGTCAGAAGAACAGAAAAAACAATTGGCAGAAGCACAATCCGTTTCGTTTGCAGATAGTAAACTAATGAAATTGCTAACACGTTCAAAAGATATTGAACATGAAGCAGACGTAATGTTAGACCATGATTACGATGGTATTAAAGAACTTGACAACGTATTACCTCCGTGGTGGGTAGGATTGTTCTATGCTTGTATCGTTTTTGCAGTAGTATATTTGGTTCGTTTCCATGTTATTGGTGATTATAATCAAGAAGAAGAGTTCATTGCAGAAATGGAACAAAAAGATAAAGAAGTTCAGGAATATTTAAAAACAGCTCCGGATTTAATGACTAAAGACAAAGTAACATTATTAACTGATGCGGCATCTTTAGCAGAAGGAGCAAATATATTCAAAACTAACTGTGTAGCGTGTCACCGTCCGGATGCAGGAGGTGCTATCGGACCTAACTTAACAGATAAATATTGGATTTTAGGAGGAGGTATTAAAAATGTTTTCAATACCATCACAGAAGGAGGACGTTCAGGAAAAGGAATGGTAGCATGGAAAGAAACCTTAAAACCAACTGAAATTCAAAAAGTAGCCAGTTATGTGCTTTCTTTACAAGGTTCAAATCCTAAAGATCCGAAACCGTCAGAAGGAGAAGAATGGGTAGAAGAAGGAGCGGCTCCGGCTGTATCAGCTGCACCTGTAGATTCTACAGCTACTGCAACAGTAGTAGTAGATTCTCTAAAAACAGAATAAAAATGATAAAAAGGATTTGGGCAAACTGCCCGAATCCTTCTTTAAAAAAAACCAAATTTATATCATGTCTAACACTAATTTGCCAGACGAAAGTTTTAGAGATAGTATAAGTACTATCACTGAAGAAGGTAAAAGAAACTTCATTTATCCTAAAAAACCATCAGGTAAATTTTATGATAAGAGAAAATTATTAAGTTATGTGCTATTAGCTTTTTTGTTTGCAGCTCCTTTTATCAAAATTAATGGAAATCAATTTTTGATGTTCAATGTATTGGAACGAAGATTCAATATTTTCAGTTTCCCGTTTTGGCCGCAAGATTTCCATCTATTTGTAATCTCAATGATTATTGGAGTAGTAGGATTAACGCTTTTTACAGTAGCTTTTGGTAGAATTTTTTGCGGATGGTTTTGTCCACAAACCATTTTTCTTGAAATGGTTTTCAGAAGAATCGAATTTTGGATTGATGGTGACAGAGGAGCCCAAATGCGCTTAGCAAAACAAGAATGGAATGCAGAAAAAATAAGAAAGAGAGTAAGTAAATGGTTTATTTTCTTTGTTATTTCTTTTATGATTGCCAATGTTTTTCTGGCCTATTTGGTAGGAAGTGACGAGCTTTTGAAAATGGTTACAGAAGGACCGGTAAAAAATCTAAGTACATTAGTCGCATTATTGATATTTACCGGAGTTTTCTATTTCGTATTTGCATGGTTTCGCGAGCAAGTATGTATTATTGCGTGTCCTTATGGAAGATTACAAGGTGTGTTACTGGATGACAAATCAATAATTGTAGCTTATGACCATGTAAGAGGAGAAGGCGAGAACGGTAGAAAAAAATGGCGTAATGGAGAAGATAGAAAAGAACTGGGATATGGAGATTGTATTGATTGTAAACAATGCGTAGTAGTTTGTCCTACAGGTATTGATATCCGTAACGGAACTCAGCTAGAATGTGTTAACTGTACAGCCTGTATCGATGAATGCGATACGATTATGGAAAAAGTCGGATTGCCAAAAGGATTAATACGTTATGCTAGTGAAGCAGAGATCGTAAATAAGGAAAAATTTACGTTAACTGCAAGAATGAAAGGTTATGTAGCGGTATTGGTTATCTTAATAGGGTTGCTAATAGGATTGTTGTTCTTACGTGGGGAAGTGGAAGCTACTGTTCTACGTTTACCAGGCCAACTATATGAGCATAAAGGAGATAAAATCAGTAACGTATTTACTTATAAGATTGTTAATAAAACGGTTCAAGAGTTAGATAGTGTTCATTTTAAATTAGTTAATCCTAAAGGAGAAATAAAAATGGTTGGACACGAATATTTTAAAGTGCCAAAAGAAGGATTAGCACAAGGAACACTATTTATTGAAATAGATCCGGCCTTTTTAACAGGAGATAAAACTAAAATTAAAATAGAAGTTTATAGTGGTAAAGAACGAATTGAAAAAACCACTTCAAATTTCCTTGGACCAAGAAGTTTTTAATAATGAGAAAATTTATTAGCCGGATTTAACAATTCAAATTAGACTCGGCTGATAATCCTCTCAAATAATTATAAAAAGAAAACAGATGAAATTTAATTGGGGAACAGGAGTAGTTATAGCTTTCGGTTTATTTATAACATTCATATTGTCTTTTGTATTTAGAGTACAATCAAACCCTAAGTATGATAACGAATTGGTGACTAAAGAATATTATAAAAAAGAAGCAACTGTTCAAGATGATATTAACAAGCAGAAAAATGCAAATGCTTTAGAACATAGAGTAGCGATTAAAAAAACAGATAATGGCATTTTGGTGATTTTTCCGGAAGATTTTGAAATACAAAACATTAGTGGAAAAGTGTCCCTATACAGACCGTCTAACCAAAAATTAGATTTTGAAATTCCAATTTCACTTTCTAGTCCACATTTGCTCATACCTAAAAGTAGTTTGGAAGGCGGTCTTTGGGACATTACTGTTGATTGGTCTTATCAAGCAACAGATTATCTTAACAAAGAAACTATTTATTTTTAAAAGAAGCTAGCATTATAGCATAAAATTTGGTTTACAATGCTTTATACAGCAGTCATATTGGGATTAATTAGCAGCTTTCACTGCATTGGTATGTGTGGACCTATAGCTATGATGTTACCGGTTGACAGAAGTAACCAAGCTACTAAAACCATACAGATTTTAGTGTACCATTTAGGTCGTATAACAGCCTATGGTTTCTTGGGATTATTGTTTGGTATTTTAGGAAAAGGATTTTATTTAGCAGGAATGCAGCAGCAATTATCTATTGCAGTTGGTGTTATTATGATTATAATAGCCATAGTTCCTGAAAAACAATTTGCTAAATACAATTTTTCAAAACCGGTATATAAAATAATTTCTCAAGTAAAAACATCATTGGGAAATCAATTTAAGAAAAAAACCTTTCGTTCAATCTATACTATTGGCTTGCTAAATGGTTTTTTGCCTTGCGGAATGGTATATGTTGCCTTGTTCGGTGCGTTGGCCATGAATCGATTGGATTTGAGTATGCTATATATGGTATTGTATGGAATCGGAACTATTCCTATGATGAGTTTAGTAGTTTATATCTCTAACTTACTGACCTTTTCTTTTAGAAGTAAATTACAAAAGGTAATACCGATTATCGCCGTTTGTATAGGTATTTTATTTATCATGCGAGGTTTAGGATTAAGTATTCCGTATCTTTCTCCTGGTAGTGTTAGTTTATTTGTACAAAGCGAAGCAAATTGCCATTAAGTAAAAAGAAATTTATTATTTAATTGGTTTGATTAAATAAAAAAGCCTCAAGTAACTTGAGGCTTTTTATATTATTAAGTTTTGTGAAATTTATTTAATTCACAATTACTTTTTGAATTGTTGATGCTAATTCTGTTTCCAATTGAACTAAATAAAAACCTTTAGCTAAATTGTTAACTTGGAAAGTTGTTCCTTGCGGATTTTTGATTTCCTGAGCAATTTGTCCGTTAATAGTATAAATGGTAACTTTTGTTAACTGAGTGTCTGATTCAATGGTAAAAGTTCCGTTTGTACTTGGATTAGGATATATTGAAATACTATTTAAAGCAAAACTTTCTGTGTTTAAAACAGCACATTGTGAACTCCAAATTTGGCATACATATTCTGGATGGTCAATATAAGGGTTTCTATTGCCTTGAAAATTATAAACAGCATTATTTTTAGCTGTTTCATAAGAGCTTACAGGGTCTAAAAGATGCCATGAAATTAAGATGTTTAAAAAAGTATCAGTAAATACTTGATCGCCAGTTCCATTAAACATTTCATAAGACCAACTAGGAATTTGATCTTGATAACGAGTTGCAAAATATAATAAAGCTCTTGCGATATCTCCTTTAAATTCGTCAATTGGTTCAAAAACAACTCCTGTATATCCTGAAGCATAACCGGAATTTGAATTTTGTCCTAATTTAGAACCATTAGAAGTGTAACAAGGAGTTGTATTAGCATTATTAGCAGCCGAATTTGAAATAGGCACAGCTGTAATACTAGTTGTAACAATTCCATACGGGTAATTGTCCCTCCAAGCATTCACTCTATTGTCGGTAGGTAAAACAAAATGAGCATCTGAATACATTGGGTAACTACTACTAAAAACACTTTGAGGCATGGTATGTTCTCTATTATAACAACTACCTTCGGTAGAAGGAGTAGAACCGCCACATTGTTCTGCGGTGGAAGTGTATTCATAACTATCTGTTCCACTTGGAATTTCAGAGTAAACATCTAATAAGCTCCCATCATTCTCATAATAATAATCTCTATAAGCAGTAGTTGTAAATAAAGTCCATAAATCACTATAAGAAGAAACACCACTAGAATTAGTGTTATTGTTTATGATGTTGTAAAGCTGTGTCTTTAAAGTATAACCACTTCCTGTTGCAGTGTTATAGTATCCAGCAGGAATTTGGGCAAAACTTAACTGAACTAATAAGGTAAATAATAAAGTAATTTTTTTCATGAATTAATTTTTACGAGTTAATAGGGCCATATAAAATCCGTCAAAGCCACTTTCGTGAGCTAAAACTTTTTGATCTTTGACAAAAGTAAAATTTTTTCCGGCTTCAGAGTTTAAGAAATGCTTAATTTGTTCTTGATTTTCTGATGGTAAAACAGAACACGTAGCATAAACCAATTTTCCGCCCGGTTTTACAATTTTAGAGTAATTTTGTAATACTTCTGCTTGAGTTTGTTTAATGTTTTCAACAAATTCAGGTTGTAATTTCCATTTACTATCCGGATTTCGTTTTAAAACGCCTAAACCGCTGCAAGGAGCATCGATTAAAACTCTATCCGCTTTTTCATGTAATTTTTTGATCACTTTAGTAGAATCAATTACTCTGAATTCTACATTGTGTACACCATTTCGTTTAGCTCTTACTTTTAATTGTTTTAATTTACTTTCGTAAATATCCATAGCAATTAACTGCCCTTTGTTTTTCATTAAGGAAGCCAAGTGTAATGTTTTTCCTCCGGCGCCTGCACAAGTGTCAACTACTCTCATACCTGGTTCAACATCTAAGAAGTAAGCTACTAGTTGAGAAGAAGCATCTTGCACTTCAAATAAACCGTCTTTAAAAGCTTGCGTCAAGAAAACATTGGCGCGTTCTTTCAAAATTAAAGCATCATCATAATCTTTTAAGAAAGAAGTTTCAATATCATACTCGTCCATTAAAATAGAACGTAATTTTTCTTTAGTCGTTTTAAGAGTGTTGACTCTCAAAATTACTTCAGCTTGTTGATTTTGAGCGTGAATTTCTTTAGACCAAATGTCTTCGCCTAATTCTTTAACACCTATTTCGTCCATCCAATCCGGAATAGATTCTTTGAATTTTCGAGTTTTCGATAATTCATCAAATTTACCTTTGATGCGACGAACCGGCGTATTTTCAAAATATTTCCAGTCGGGTAGAGGAATGCCTCTTAGAACAGCCCAAACAGCAAATAATCTCCAAACATTATCACGAGTAAAAGGCTCTTTAACCTCTGCTATTTCTGCATATAAACGTTTCCAACGAACAATCTCATAGATGGTTTCAGCGACAAATTTTCGGTCTTTGCTGCCCCAACGTTTATCTTTTTTTAAAGCCAATGCTACAACTTTATCTGCATATTGTCCTTCATTAAAAATAGCTAATAAGGAATCAATAACAGTAAAAACTAAATTTCTGTGTAATCTCATTTTTGAATAAATAAGCCTACAAAGATAGTAATAAAAAAGAAAAAAGCCGTATAAACTATACGGCTCGTGTAATTTTAAAGTTAAGTTTTATGCTCTTCCGCTTCTTCCTGCATTTGAACGTCCGCCAGAATTACTTCCGGAGCTTCTGCTTGAAGAACTACTTTGACGATTTGCTCCTGAAGATGAAGTACGGTTGTAAGATGTATTACTTGGTCTGTTACTACTTCTGTTAGTATTTACACTGCTACGATTTGAAGAGCTGCTTGGCGTGTAACTTCTGTTAGTTGCTGCTCTTGTAGAGCTATTTCTTGTAGTAGAACTTCCGGAATTATTATAACTTGTAGAACGATTAGAACTTTTGTTTTCTGCGTATACTCTGTTGTTGCTTCTTGTTGTGCTTGTATTGGTATTACTTCGGGTAGCAGATGATGTGCTTCTACCTTGATTATAATTTCTTGTACTGTTATTATTTCTGGTAGAATAACTGCTATTGTTTCTTGTTGATGAAGCATAAGTACTTCTGCTATTTCCTGTTGCTGATAATTGTCTTGTACCCGAAGTACGTGTTTTAATAGTTCTGTGTTGGTCTAATTCGTATCGGTTGCTGTATCCTGAATTTCTGTAAGCAAATGAACGATTCGGATAACGAACTTCATAACCATTAGCTCTTCTGCCATAATAAGTATTATAAGCATAAGCACATCTTCTGTGGGTTACATAATGATATGTGTGACCGAAATTGATGTGAAGTACAATATTGTTACGATATCTGAAGATTGGGTAAGGACGCCATACAGTGTAATATGCCGGATAATAACCCCAGTACCAAGTAGAATAATAAGGATGATAATTAGTTACCCAAAAAGTAGTGTAAATTATCGGACGACTTACATAAACAGGTTCGTATATATAGTTAGCACCATACATGTAAACATCACCTACAACCTGAACGGTTACATTATTATTTCGGTCTTTTTCAACTTCTACAGTTGCCACATCTTGGTATAGATCTTTGTCTAAAACAGTTTGAATGACAATAATATGAGCATTTCCTTCAATGCTTTCCACCACTCTTAAATAATCTACATAATTATCATTATTTAAGTCTAAATTTGAGATTTGAAGCTCCGGGTCGTTTAGTCTGCGTTCAAAATCTTCCAGATCTCTACTGTCTCCGAAAATTGTAGCCACAGCTCTTAAGTCAAGATTATCACTTATATCGCTACTATTAGCTCTTACTGTTGTCTTATCTTGTGCAGTTGCCGAAAATATTCCCAGCAAAGCCATTATTACTGAAGTAAAAATTTTTGTTTTCATAATATTCTCCGGTATTTTTGTTTTTCATTTTAGTAAAACCAATTATTGTGCCAAAAAATATTTTTATGATGTTTATAAGAAAAAAGAAGTTTGTAGAATATGTTTTTTATATGTTGATTATCAGTTTTTTATTTTTTTCATGCGAATCTGAAAAAGAACTGAAAAAAACTTTTGAAAAAGTAACAATAACACCTGTTTATAAAGATTCTATTAGCATTAGAGCTATTCTGATAGACAGTAATCAGTTATGGTTTGCAGGAAATAATGGCAAATATGGCGCAATTGATTTGAAAACACAGAAAATTTTTAACGGTCACGTTATAAAGGATTCTCTTTTACCGGAATTCAGGAGTATTGCTAAAGCCCAAAATGGAGTTTGTATTCTTAGTGTGGCATCACCTGCCTTATTGTATTATATCAGTTCCGATAAAAAACAGGTTCGCAATATTTATTCGAATGAGAATGAGCATGTTTTTTTTGATAGTATGCAAATTAATCCAAAAGGTTTTGGAGTAGCAATGGGAGATCCGACCGGAAGTTGTTTGGATATTTGGCTTACCGAAGATTTTGGGCAGAACTGGGCTAAAGTTTCTTGTGAAGTTTTGCCGGAAGTTGTTGATGGAGAAGCTGCTTTTGCAGCCAGTAATACAAATGTAATTTTAAAAGGAGATAAGGTATTTGTAGTGACCGGTGGTAAAAAAGCCAGATGTTTAGTGAGTAAGGATAAAGGAAAATCATGGGAAATTTATAATACACCAATAATTCAGGGAGGTATGATGACCGGAATTTTTACAGCCGATTTTTATGATGAAAATATCGGAGTTGCAGCTGGCGGAGATTATGAAAAACCGGATTCAAATACTGCAAACAAAGCAATTACAACAGATGGCGGAAAAAACTGGAAATTAATAGCGGATGGAAGTGCATTCGGATATACTTCCTGTATACAATTTGTACCGAATTCTAAAGGAAAAGGTATTGTAACTGTCGGAGCTACCGGAGTATATTATTCATCTGATTTCGGAGCCAACTGGGCAAAACTGGCAGAAGATAAAGATTTGTATACGTTTCGTTTTCAAAACGATTCGATAGCTTATGCTGCGGGACGCAATAAAATTGTAAAGATGCAATTTCAGTAAATAAAAAAAGGCTGTGTTTACACAGCCTTTTTTCAAAAAACTCAATAAAAATCTATTAGCTGAAAAATCTAGCAAAGAATCCTTTGCTTTCGACAGGTTTATTGTTTTCAGCGTTTGCAGCAGCAGCCTTAGCTGCTTGTTCTTTTTGATATTCAGACATTAAGCCTTTTAAGAATTCAACATAGTCTTGTCCTTGTTCTTCAAGGAAACCTGTTAAATATTTTTCACTTCCTTCCATTCCGGCAGCTTCTTCAATTTGAAGTAATTTTTTGTATAAAGGCTCAATTTTTGAAACAACTTCTTGTGGTACAGCTTTTCTTCTGGCAAAATAGTGTGTAATTTCACCATCTTCATTTCTTGAAATGTCAAAATCGGTAATTACCCAGTAATATCTTCCTGATTTAGCCATGTTTTTAACTACTGCGTGGAAGTTATTTCCGGCTTTTAAATTATCCCATAATACTTTAAAGACTACTTTCGGCATATCAGGATGTCTGATAATGTTATGAGGTTGTCCTACTAATTCGTAATCTTCGTATCCACATACATCAACAAATACTTCATTGGCATATTCAATTGTACCGTATTTGTCGGTTTTACTCATAATGGTTCTCGTTTTGTCCCAAATGACTTCTTTGTCAATCGGAGTTGGTCTTGTTGGTGCTTCCATACCTAAAGTTTTTGTGTTAATAATTTAAGATAGGACAAAGTAAAGACCATATTGAACGAAAAAAAATGACAAAAATCAGGTTTATTTAAAAAAGTGTTAAAAAAATGTTAACAACAAAATAAAGCGTAACTTATTTGTAGTGAGAGAGAAATATTATTTTCTTTCCTCTCTGTTTTCTCTAAATTGATGCAGTAATTTTCGATTAAACTCTTCTTCTGATTTTTTTAATACAATTATTTTTTTGGCAGAAAGTACAGCTTGTAAATCTTTAGAATATTTTTTACGAAGCGTATATAATTCGTCTTCGTACGCTTCCATTTGATGAATCAAGGCAGCAGCATCTTTCTCTGAAAGTTTTTCTAGGCCGCCATCTTCAATTTTGTGAATGATGGAACGCATTTTGTTGTGACGGATTTCAAATTCCTGATCTTCAAATGTATTGTAAATAGGCCAGAATTTTTGAGCTTCTTCTGGTGATAAATCCAATTTTTCTGTGATATAAGCTACTTTTAAAGCTTTAATTTTCTCTCTCTTTTCTTTAAAATTTTGGGAAAAACCAATAAAAGAAATTAGTAAAAATAACGGAATTAGAATTTTTCTTTTCATTGTTTTATTCATTTAAGTAATAATCTAGGTTTTCGTCTTGTAATAAATAATCTTCAACAGCATCTTCATTTAAACTGATTGATGTTTCCAAATTTTGTAAATCTTCGTTACTAAGTTTGTCAATCAAATCGTAGGTGGAATATTCTGTTGTTAAATAATTTTCGAGTGTTTGGCTTTCAATATTTTCTGTTGTATTGGAATTAAAATAAACAGGTATTGCTAAAAGCGCTACGAAAATAGCGGCAATGGCTGAAATCCAAATTTGTTTTCTATGAAAAAGAGAAACAACTTTAGACTCTTTTTCAGTTGAACCTGATTCAATTTTTGCCATCATTCTGGTTTCTAAGCTTTCGAAATAATTTTCGGGAACTTTAAAACCGGATGGTATTTTCTTATTATGTAAATCAAAGTGTTTCATGTTATTAAGACAAAATTTAGAGCTATTGGTTTAATCGTTCTTTAAATATTCTTCAATTTTTTTAACAGCTAGGTGATAGCTGGCTTTTAAAGCTCCTACAGAAGTACCTACTATTTCTGATATTTCTTCGTATTTCATTTCCTGAAAATATTTCATTTTAAAAACCAGCTGTTGCTTTTCAGGCAGGCAGGCAATGGCTTTTTGCAGCTTTAACTGAATTTCATCACCATCATAATAAGAATCACTTTCAAGATTGTTAATAGCCTTGTTTTGCCATTCTTCCGGCGTAACGCCATTTTTTTTAGCTTTTTGATTGATAAAATTTAAAGCTTCATTAGTCGCAATTCGGTACATCCAGGAATAAAGCTTACTTTCTCCTTTAAAATTAGATAAGTTCTGATAAATCTTTAAGAACGTATTTTGTAAAACATCATCTGTATCATCATGGTTTAAAACAATGTTTCGTATATGAAAATACAAAGGCTTTTGGTATAAATGTAAAAGTTCTCTAAAAGCATTTTGCTGCGTTTTAGGGTTTAGTAAAGCTTCTATAAAAACTTTCTCGTTTTCCAAGTCTTTGTTTTATACTTTTAGATTAAAGTTAATTAAAAAGGTTTAATCTGAAATCAAATTTAGTGCTACCTTTGCGCAAAACTACAACACAACTTATGATTAAAACTGTTATTTTTGATATGGACGGGGTAATTGTCGATACAGAACCCGTACATAAATATGCCTATTATTTACATTTTGAAGAATTAGGAATAGAAGTTTCAGAAGAATTATATGCTTCTTTTACAGGGAATTCGACCCGAAATGTTTTTCAGAAAATAAAAGAGACCTTTCAATTACCGCATAATGTTGAAGATTTAATCGTAAGAAAACGCTTTCTGTTTAATGAAGCTTTTGATCTTAAAGAAGATTTATTCCTGATTGAAGGTGTAGAAGAATTGATCAAAGATTTATTTGCAAATGATATACAACTTATTTTAGCTTCATCAGCTTCAAAAGGAACAATTAAAAGAGTTTTTAACCGTTTTGAATTAAATCCTTATTTTACAAATACTGTCAGCGGAGAAGATTTTCCGAAATCAAAACCGCATCCTGCCATTTTCATTCATGCAGCCGGGTTGTCGCATTTTGATAATGAAAATTGTATTGTGATTGAAGATAGTACCAATGGCGTAACAGCAGCAAAAGCAGCCGGATTAAAATGTATTGGGTACAGTAGTAAAAATTCAAAATTACAAGACCTGTCACAAGCAGATTATCTTGTGGAAGATTTTAAACAGTTAAATTTTGACAGCATTTCAAAAATGTAATGATTAGCTTTTATCTAAAGCTTTTTTATAAGTTTCAAGACATTTTTCACGGGCTTCTTTATGATCTACAATAGGTTGAGGATAAGAATCGGTTCCTAATTCCGGAATCCATTTTTTGATGTATTGTAAATCAGAATCAAATTTTTTGATTTGTTCCGTGGGGTTAAAAATTCTGAAGTAAGGAGCCGCATCAACTCCGCTTCCGGCAGCCCATTGCCAGTTACCAACATTACTAGCTTGCTCATAATCTAATAATTTTTGAGCAAAGTACGTTTCACCCCAACGCCAGTCAATTAGTAAATGCTTACATAAAAAACTTGCTACAATCATACGAACCCGATTGTGCATGTGCCCGGTAGCATTTAATTCTCGCATGCCGGCATCTACAAATGGATAACCCGTTTTTCCTTCGCACCAAAGTTGAAAGGCATTTTTATTATTTTTCCATTCAATAGCATCATATTGCGGTTTAAAGCTCTGATTAATTGTATGCGGGAAATACCAAAGAATTTGCATAAAGAATTCGCGCCAAATCAATTCGTTCAAAAATGTTTTGTTAGAAAATTGATCTGCTTTTTGAGCAATTTTTCGAATAGAAATTGTTCCGAAACGTAAATGTGTACTAAGAAAAGAAGTTCCCTTTATCGCCGGGAAATTTCGGGTTTCTTCGTAGTTTGCTATTAGGTTATCAGAAATATTAAAATTAGGAACTTTAATTTCAGAGGTTTTGAAACCAATATCTGCTAAACTTAAGAAAGGGTAGGAGTGAACAGCAATTTTATCTAATAATTTTTCTGATGGATAATGAACAATGCTTTTTTTGTTCCATTCTTCTTTCCATTTTTTAGAATAAGGAGTGTAGACAACATAAGGAGAGCCATCACTTTTTGTAATTTCATCTTTTTCAAAGATTACCTGATCTTTGCATGTCTTAAAAGAGATAGAATGTTGTTGTAAGAGCTGAAAAACGGCTTTATCCCGTTTTCGGGCATAAGGTTCGTAATCATGATTGGTATAGACTGAAGTGATTGGATTTTCTTGTATTAGCTTTCCAAAAACATTGGTTGCATCACCTGAAAAAACAGCTAGTTTCTTTCCTGCCCCTTTAAGTTGTTTTTGGATATTTTCTAATTGTTGGTAAATAAAACTAACTCTAGCATCGTTTTCAGGTAATTGAGACAAGATATTCGGATCAAAAATAAAGATAGGTAATACTTCCTCATCCGAATTCAGGGCATGATATAATCCGGTATTATCTTCTAAACGTAAATCTCTTCTAAACCAAAAAATTCTCATTCGTTATATTTATAAATTACAAAGCGCCTTAATTATAAAACAAGAAATTTCATTATTGTAACGCTTCTGTTTACTTATTATGGCTGTTTTTTTGTTCAACAAAATTAGATAATTAACAGAACAAAGCAGAAAATAAATTTAGCAAATGGTTAACAAAATAGAAATTTTAATTTTATTAATTTCGTAGCAAATAGAATAAAAATAGAAAATTACGATGAAAAAATTTATTGTTGTTGCTTTTGTAATGCTTACTGCCGGTTTGTCAAGAGCACAAGTTAAAACGCCACAGGCAAGTCCGTTTGCTAAAGTTGATCAAACGGTAGGATTAACAGAAATAGAAGTTGAATATTGCCGCCCAAGCGCTAAAGGAAGAATTGTTTACGGAGAACTAGTTCCTTACGGAAAAAATTGGAGAACCGGTGCTAATGCTAATACAACAATAAGTTTTAGTGATAACGTTTTAATCAACGGAAAAGAATTAAAAAAAGGAAAATACGCGCTTTACACAACGCCAAGAGCTGATAGTTGGGACGTGATTTTCTACACAGATACCAGTAATTGGGGATTACCTCAAGAATGGGATGAGAAAAAAGTAGCTTTGCGTACAACAGTAAAACCAGTAACAATAGGAAAGCCTGTTGAATCTTTTACAATCTCTATTAATAATTTGACAAATGATTCCGGAACCCTAGATTTAGCTTGGGAGCGTACTACAATTTCAATTCCTTTTACAGTTCCGACGAATGAAATTGCAATGACAAGTATTGAAAATGCGCTAGCTGGACCTTCTATGAATGATTATTATTCTGCAGCTCAATATTATTACCAAACGAATAGCGATATGAAAAAAGCATTGCTATGGATTAATAATGCTATCTCTATGACACCAACCGGTGAAGATGTGCCTTTTTGGTATTTAAGATTAAAAGCACTTATTCAGGCAAAAGCCGGTGATAAAAAAGGAGCGATAGAAACAGCTCAGTATTCACTTGACGGTGCTACTAAAGCAGGAAATGCTGATTATGTTAAAATGAATAAAGACAGCATAGCTGAATGGTCTAAATAAGAGATTTGATTAATAAAAACTAAAAAGCCGGAAATTTCCGGCTTTTTAGTTTTTATTAATTTCTTATTCATCTTCTTCTAATTGCTGGGCTTTAGAATACACACGCCATTTTTCAATACATTCAACCATATCTTGTGGAATTTCTGAGTCAAAACGCATAAATTCTTTAGTAATGGGATGTTCAAATCCTAAAGTTTTGGCATGTAATGCTTGGCGAGGTAATACTTTAAAACAATTGTCTACAAATTGTTTGTATTTAGTAAAAGTCGTTCCTTTTAAAATAGCATTACCGCCATATCGTTCGTCATTGAATAAAGTGTGTCCAATGTGTTTCATGTGAACTCTGATTTGGTGAGTTCTTCCGGTTTCCAATCTGCAGGAAACTAAAGTAACATAACCAAAACGTTCTAAAACTTTATAATGAGTAACGGCGGGTTTACCTTTTTCACCATCAGGAAAAACAGCCATTTGCATACGATTTATAGGATGTCGGTCTATATTTCCTTCTATTGTTCCTTCATCTTCTTCAATATTTCCCCAAACTAGTGCAACATATTCTCTTTCGGATGTTTTTTCAGCAAATTGTTTAGTCAGATAATCCATGGCTAATTCTGTTTTGGCTACTACCAATAATCCGGAAGTGTCTTTGTCGATTCTGTGGACTAAGCCAGGACGCTCGGAACTGTTCATCGGTAAATTATCAAAATGATAAGCCAAAGCATTGACCAAGGTTCCGGAATAATTACCATGACCGGGATGAACTACCATTCCGGCAGGTTTGTTGATTACAATCAACTGTTCGTCTTCATAGACAATATCTAGCGGAATGTTTTCACCTTTTAGCAAATGCTCATAAGGCGGATGCTCAAACATTACCTTGATAATATCATTGGGTTTAACTTTATGGTTTGACTTTACCGGAATGTCGTTTACTAAAATATTTCCGGCATCAGCGGCTTTTTGAATTTTACTTCGGGTAACGTTTTCGATTAAGTTCATTAAAAACTTGTCGATTCGGAGTGGTTGTTGTCCTTTAGAAACCTCAAATCTGTGATGCTCGTATAATTCGTCTTCCAGTTCGTTATCGTTAATTTGATTATTCATTAAGGTTGTTTTTCGTTATCATCAGTGGTTGGATTCTCGTTATCTGTGCTTATATTGTTGCCGTTAAAGAGTTCTTTACCATCTCCTAAGATGAAATCAATTTTAGATGTTTTCTTTGCTTTATCGCCTTTTTTTAGTTTTTTACCATTTTGCATTAGCTGTAAAACAACATCTTTCGCAATGCTAGGTCTGTAAGTTTTTTTACCTTCAAGTAAACCAAGTGATTTTAAATTGGCACTAATTTGACGATATGTTTTATCTTTAAAATCAGGAATGCTTACGTCGTCGTATTCGCCTGAATTTAGTTTTACGTAAATTTTTCTACCGCTTTTTACCGTATTTCCGACCTTTGGGTCTTGCTCAACTATGGAGTGTGGCGGCATATCAGGTCTAAAATCAACGGTATCTAACAAGATAAGTTCAAGATTGAGTTCTGCTAATTTTTCTTCAGCAATTTTTAGCTGCATTTTGGATAAATCCGGTACTTTAATTTCTTCGCCATGTTTGGTTTGGAAACTTAAGAACTTTACTAATAGAAAGATAAGAATAATCACAATTCCAAAAGCAATGGCTATCTGGATTAAAAAAACTTTACTTGTTAAAAACTTACGTAAGCTCATAAATAAAAATTGTTATTTCAGCAAAGATATAAAATACAAAACATTTATAGTTAGGAATAAATAATGTAATTTTGTTATACTATATAACGACTATATATGAAAAATGTTGCCATTATAATGGGCGGTTATTCCAGCGAATATAAAATTTCCTTAACCAGTGGAAATGTAGTATATCAAAATTTAGATACAACAAAATACACCCCGTATCGTATTCATATATTGAAGGGAAAATGGGTGTATGTTAATGAACAAGAGCAAGAATTTCCTGTTGATAAGCATGATTTTTCAGTGGAAATCAATGGAAAAAAAGTGACCTTTGATGTAGTTTTTAATGCCATACACGGAACACCCGGAGAAGATGGACTGATGCAAGCCTATTTAGAATTGCTGAAAATTCCGCAAACTTCTTGTGGATATTATCAGGCAGCTTTAACATTCAATAAACGCGATTTACTCTCCGTATTAAAACCTTATGGTATTAAAACAGCTAAATCATGTTATTTAAATCAAGGAGATACTATTGATGTTAAAAATATTGTGAATACAGTAGGTCTACCTTGTTTTGTAAAGCCTAATAAGTCAGGTTCCAGTTTTGGGATTTCAAAAGTAAAAGAAGAGAATGAACTGCTTTCAGCAATAGAAAACGCTTACAAAGAAGATGATGAAATCATTATCGAAAGTTTCTTAGAAGGAACAGAAGTTTCTGTTGGAGTGATAAACTATAAGGGAGAAATTACCGTTTTACCTATGACTGAAATCGTATCAGAAAATGATTTTTTTGATTACGAAGCTAAATATTTAGGAAAATCACAGGAAATAACACCCGCCAGAATTCCGGAAGAAGTGCGACAAAAAGTGGCACAAACCGCTAAAAAAGCCTATGAAGTACTAAAGATGCAAGGTTTTTCACGTAGTGAATTTATTATAGTAAACGGAGAACCTTACATGCTTGAAATGAATACTATTCCAGGACTAACCAACGAAAGTATTTTACCGCAACAGGCTCGTGAAGCCGGAATATCATTGGCACAACTTTTTGAAAATGCCATAGAACTGGCCTTAAAAAATTAAACCACTATGAAAAACACAATTCGTTTTACTATTGTTCTATTCTGTTTGTTAGCGCAACAATCTTGGGCACAAATTAAATTGTTACAAAAAGAACCTTCTGTTGCTAATAATACAGTGGAAACGAAAAAAGAAGTGAAGATTCAAGAAATCAAAACACTTCCTAAAGACGAACTTAAAGCAATTAAAGAAACCTATAATTGGAACAATGAAAAGATTTTAATTGTTAATTTTAAAGGAATGAAAGATGAATGCAATTTAAGCATTTATGATGGGTTACAAGCTACCAGAGAATGGTTTGAAAATACAGTTTATCCGAATGTAGATTTAACAAGCTGCCGTAATATTTATATTTATGCTGATAAATTATATGCTAAACCGATTTTAGATTTCGAAACACATTATGACGATGTCGGGCATTATTTTCTAAAACATTTTTTCAACGGAAAAGGAATATGCTACGGAGTAATGGTAATTAATAAAAAAGGAGAATATCTGGTAGAAGAAGGAGAGTACAATCAGTACACAATAAACAATATGATACAAAGACTTAAATAAACAATATGAATAGACGTGCTATTTTTCCGGGATCTTTTGATCCTATCACAAACGGACACTTTGATATTATTACAAGAGGAGCTTCTTTATTTGACGAAGTAATTGTAGCTATCGGGGTGAATGCTGAAAAAAAATATATGTTTTCATTGGAAGAACGCAAACAATTTATTGAAGAAGCATTCAAAGACGAACCAAAAGTAAAAGTCATAACCTATAAAGGGTTAACCATTGATTTGTGTAAAAAGGAAAAAGCCGATTTTATTTTGAGAGGTTTGCGTAATCCGGCCGATTTTGAATTTGAAAAAGCAATTGCACATACGAATCGTGTGATGTCTAAAATAGAAACGGTATTCTTACTAACTGCTGCACGAACTTCCTTTATTTCTTCAAGTATTGTACGAGATGTGTTACGCAACGGAGGAGATATTTCAAAACTGGTTCCCGAATCGGTAAAAGTGCATAGATAATTGTAAAGATGAAAACAAAAACCGAAATACTTATTGAACTTTGGGTAGAATCCAGAACCCGATTTTCAAATCAACTTAAAAATTTGTCAGAAAGTGATTTGACTAAAAAGCTGTTGCCTTCTCAAAATTCAGTTGGTTTTCTGATCAGACACATTGGAGATGTTGAATTATTATTTAGTAAAAATGTTTTTGGCGATAAATCAGTTAGAGTTATTGCTAAAACAGTTATCGACCAAAAAGATACCGGACAGTGGACTAATCTAGAAGAATTGAAAGAATATGTCAATCATTCTTTTGAAACCTTACATAACATTGTTCAGCAACAAACAGATGAAGATTGGGAAACTGTTATTACTACAGCTGAATTCGGGACAAAAACAAAAGCAGAGGCTTTTGGTCGAATAGTTTCGCATACAGCTTACCATGCCGGTCAAATGGCTATTATCAATAAATACGGAAAGTAAGTTAAAATGAATCCGGAAATTGCAGCTTATAATGAACAACAAACAGAAGTAGAAAAAGAGATTTGCTCTTTATTAGCAACTGAAATTGATGTTAATTTGCCGGAAGCCGAAAGTAAAATCTGGCATGCACATCCGGTTTGGTTTATAGACGGAAATCCTATAGTTGGATATAGTAAACTTAAGAGTTGTATAAGACTTTTATTTTGGAGTGGCCAGTCATTTGAGGAAGAGAAACTGCAAAAAGAAGGCAAGTTTAAAGCGGCAGAAATGCGATATACTGAAGTTTCGCAAATTAATACAGAAGATTTAGCTCGTTGGCTCGATAAATCCAAGAATATTCAGTGGGATTATAAAAATATCGTTAAACAAAAAGGCATATTAGAGCGATTAAAATAGCTTAACTCCCAGTTAACTTTGAAATTCCTATCTTTGCCGCTTTTTAAGCCAAAAATAGGTTTTCATCATGCAAAAAGTTTTTAATCTATTCGATTTTTCTCAAAAAGTAAACTACAAAACAGAAATTTTAGCCGGATTAACCGTAGCTATGACCATGATTCCCGAATCGTTGTCTTTTGCTATTTTGGCTGATTTTCCGCCTTTGGTAGGTTTGTACGGTGCTTTTTTAATGGGAATTATAACAGCTATATTCGGAGGTAGACCAGGGTTGATCTCGGGCGGAGCAGGAGCAACGGTGATTGTTTTGATTGCACTGATGAAATCACACGGATTAGATTATGTATTTGGAGCCTTGATTATTGCAGGTGTATTGCAAATTTTAGTTGGGATTTTTAAACTTGGAAAATTTATTCGATTAGTTCCCCAACCTGTAATGTACGGTTTTGTAAACGGATTGGCGGTGGTTATTTTCATGTCACAGTTAGAACAATTTAAAACAATAGTAGGAGGAGAAAAAGTTTGGCTTTCGGGTTCACCTTTATGGATAATGTCTGGTTTGGTGGCTTTAACGATTGCAATAGTTTATGTCTTTCCAAAGATAACAAAAGCTATCCCTGCTTCGTTAGTCGCTATTATGATCGTTTTTGCTATTGTCCTTATTTTTCAGATCGATACCCGACAAGTAAAAGATATTGCTTCCGTAAGCGGAACCTTGCCTCCGTTCCATGTACCTCAAATTCCTTTAACATGGGAAGCTTTAAAAGTGATTTTTCCGTATGGATTGGTCATGGCAGGAGTGGGGTTGACCGAAGGGCTTTTAACGCTGAATTTAGTAGATGAAATTACCGGAACAAAAGGAAATAGTAATCGCGAATGTTTAGCACAAGGAACGGCTAATATTGCTAATGGTTTCTTTTTCGGAATGGGTGGTTGTCCGATGATTGCCCAAACACTAGTGAACTTATCGGCGGGCTCCAGAGCGCGTTTAGCCGGAATTATAGGAGCACTGACTATTTTAGCCGTAATTTTATTTGCTGCTCCGGTTATCGAATTGTTGCCGATGGCAGCTTTAACAGGAGTAATGATCATGGTTGCTATAGGAACTTTTGAATGGACCAGCTTCAAAGTTTGGAATAAAATGCCGAAATCAGATATTATTGTTATGTTGACCGTAACAGCAATTACCATCTTTTTACATAATTTAGCTTTAGCCGTTTTAATTGGTGTAATTATTTCTGCATTGGTCTTTGCATGGGAAAATGCCAAACGCATCAGAGCTCGGAAATATGTTGATAAAGAAGGAATAAAACATTATGAAATCTTTGGGCCGTTATTTTTCGGTTCTACTATAGCTTTCGCAGAGAAATTTGATATTGCAAATGATCCTAAAGAAATTATCATTGATTTTGCAGAAAGCCGAATTGCCGATATGAGTGCTATTGAAGCAGTAAATTCTATTACCGGTAAATATGCAAAAGAAGGAAAAACAGTCTATTTACGGCATTTAAGCCACGATTGTGTTCGTTTACTTAAAAATGCAGAAGCCGTGATTGATGTGAATATTATGGAAGATCCGACTTATAATGTTATGCCGGGAAAAAATTAAGTAGTTGTAATTCCTGAAAAATAACTAGCTTTACAATCATAGTAAAGCTTTTTTTATGCGCAAATATTTTTTAGTAGCCGTATTGAATATTACATTCATTTTTGCTCAAAACAATTTAGAAACATCTTTTGAAAAAGGCAATGGCAATCAGTCCGCTACTTATGAGGAATGTGTTGACTATTATCAAAATTTGGATGATCGATTTGAAACTATCCAAATGAAAGAAATGGGATTGACAGATAGTGGAGAACCTTTGCATATTGTATGTTTTTCAAAAGATAAAAATTTCGATTTTAATTCAGGAAAAGCTGTTGTGTTAATCAATAATGGAATTCATCCAGGAGAACCCGATGGCATAGACGCTACTATGATGTTCATGCGCGATTTGGCTACAGCTAAGATTAAAGTTCCTCAACATACCATTGTGGTGGCTATTCCGGTGTATAATATCGGAGGGATGCTAAACAGAAACTCGCATTCTAGAGCCAATCAAAACGGACCGGAAGAATATGGGTTTAGAGGCAATGCTCGCAATTATGACCTTAATCGTGACTTTATAAAATTAGATTCCAGAAATTCCAGAAGTTTTCAGGAAATTTTTCATTTAGTCAATCCGGATATGTTTATTGATAATCACGTTTCAAACGGAGCCGATTATCAGTATACTTTTACGTGTATTGCTACGCAACATCAGCGTTTGGGCGGCGATTTAGGCGTTTTTTATAAGGAAGAAATGCATCCGACTATTATGGCGCAATTGAAAAAGAAAAAAATAGAAAGTGTTCCGTACGTAAACATTCATGGAGATATGCCCGATAACGGATTTGCCCAATTTATGGATACACCGCGTTATGCTACAGGATATACAACATTGTTCAATTCGTTAGGTTCAGTGCCGGAAACACACATGCTAAAGCCATTTAAAGATAGAGTAGAGGTTACTTATGAGTATATGGTAGAAACTGTTCGATATGTAGATGAAAATTATCAAAAGATTAAAACGTTAAGGAAAGATAATCTGGTAAATTATCAGGCAGGAAAAGAATATCCTCTACAATGGGAATTAGATTCTTCTAAAGTTTCATCATTAGAATTCAGAGGATATAAAGGCGGTTATAAACCAAGTGCTGTTTCGGGAAAAGATCGTTTGTATTATGACAGAAAGCAGCCGTTTATAAAGAAAATACCGTTTTATGCTGATTATAAAGCGACTAAATCAGTGATAATTCCTCGTTTTTATATTGTTCCTCAATCACAATGGCCGATAGTTGAGTTGCTAAAGCTAAACGGAATTAAAATGCAGCCTTTAGCTGAAGATACGGAAATTGAAGTAGAAAGTTATAAGATTGCTTCTTTTGAGACATCTAAAAATCCTTATGAGGGACATTACGGGCATTACAATACAACAGTAACATCAAAGACAGAGAAATTAAAATTCCGAAAAGGAGATTTTATGATCGATACTCAACAAAAAGGTGTGAAATTTTTATTGGAAACATTAGAACCGGAAGCAGTTGATAGTTATTTTAATTGGAACTTTTTCGATCCTATTTTACAGCAAAAAGAATATTTTTCAGCTTATGTTTTTGAAGATTTAGCGAAAGATTTATTAGATGCCAATCCAAAGCTAAAAGAAGAATTTGAAGCTAAAAAGCGAGCAGATGAAAAGTTTGCAGCTAGTGGTTCGGCTCAGCTCGATTGGATTTACAGGCATTCTGATTATTATGAAAGAGCACATTTGCAATATCCTGTTTACCGAATAAAATAAAGCTAACAAAAAGATTAGTTAGTCCATTTTCGTAAGTTTCTCAATTTCTTCCATTTTCGATAGAAAAGCTTGTCTACCCATTTCGACTAGTTCTTTTGCGCGGTAAAATTCAAATACGCCACAAGAGTTTCTGGGTATTTCAATTAAAACATCCGGAGGAGTTTGTTCCATCATCATATTAGACATATGATTGGTCATTGTGACTAAAGTATTATTGACTAAATTAAAGTAGTTGAATTTTTTAGTACGCTCTTTTCCGGTGGTATGTAAATCATGTTCAGCAATTAAATGCAACGCTTTTAAATCCTTTTCGGAAGCTACGGAAATTTTATTATCCGGAACATCGGCATTAACATGAACAGCTATTAATAAGTCATTTTCACTTCTTATCGCATTGTTTATCGGTACGTTGTTCGTTACACCACCATCCACTAAAACCGAATTTCCCATAACAACAGGAGTTAATACAGTAGGTATCGAGATAGATGCTCTAATGGCATTAAAAAGGCTTCCTTGTTTAAAAACAACTTCTCTGTAATTAGCAATATCAAAAGCGGTTGCAGTATAATTGATTTTTAGGTCTTCAATATTCGCATCGGGAATAAAAGTTTTTATTTCTCTGAAAATGCGTTCGCCTTTAACCAGTCCTTGAGAAGAAAAACTAAAATCTATTAAATGAAAAATCTTTTGTTTATTAATTTTAAAAAGCCAGTCTTTAAATTCATCTAATTTGTTAACGGCATAAATACCTCCGACCAATGCGCCCATTGAAGTTCCGGATACCGAATTAATATGATATCCTAATCGTTCCAGTTCTTCAATAATGCCTATATGGGCAATTCCTCTGGCACCGCCACCCGAAAGTACAAGTGTTATATTCTTTTTCATGGAGAGGTATTCTTTAAAGACAATTAAACTTTCATCTTTTCTTTTTCGAAAAGCAATTTGATATTTTCATAGGAATTTTCCAGTAAAGAAGGAATGTCATCAGGTTTTACCCAAACTACTTTTTCGATGCCTTCTTCTATCTGGCCTTCCGGAATGCCGTCGAATTTAGTTTTCATCTCAAACCAATAGGTTTGTTTAAGTTTGTAACGACCGTTGCGCTTGAAAACATGATATGTTTTAGCTATGCGGTGACTTATTTTAAGTCCGGTTACACCGGTTTCTTCTTCCACTTCCCGAATTGCCGTTTCTTCAATAGTTTCTTTTTTCTCGGTTCCGCCTTTAGGCAAATCCCATTTTCCGTTTCTAAAGATAAAAAGAACTTCTCCTTTTGCATTAAAAACTAAACCTCCGCCGGCTTTTACTACAGGGATTTTTGCTTTTAAGGTTTTCATGATTAGTTTTTCATCCGGATGATATAAAAATGCTTTCTGAATTTTATTCTGAAACATTTTTATGATAAGATTTTTAATATCAATACTTTCCAAGAGAAAAATCTGGAAATCCGTTTCTTTTTGTACCTCGTTAGTTAAAAAAAGTGGCTTATCGTTAACAAAAACTTTATACATTTGCAATATGGTTTTTAATAGAAACACTGCCGAAAAAACAGCCGAATTGCTTTTACAAATAAACGCAATTAAATTAAATTCTAAAAATCCTTTTACATGGGCTTCAGGCTGGAAGTCTCCGATTTATTGTGATAACCGCTTAATACTTTCGTTTCCAGCGGTTAGAAATTATATTCGTGAAGAATTTGCTAAAAGAATTGAAGAAAAATTTGGTAAACCCGATGTGATTGCAGGCGTGGCTACGGGTGCTATAGGCATCGGAATCCTAGTTGCAGAGTATATGGGATTACCGTTTGTATATGTTCGTCCTGAACCTAAAAAGCACGGAAGACAAAATCAGGTAGAAGGTTTTCTGCAAAAAGGTCAAAATGTTGTAGTAGTTGAAGATTTAATCAGTACCGGAGGAAGCAGTTTATTGGCTGTTGATGCTTTGAAAAAAGAAGGAGCTGTAGTTAAAGGGATGGCTGCTATTTTTACGTATGGTTTTGAAGTTTCCAAGCAAAAAATTGCTGAAGTTAATATTGATGTATTTACTTTGAGCAATTATGAAACGTTACTTCAAAAAGCCATTGATAAAAAATATATTGATGAAGAAGAATTGTCTACTTTACAAGCATGGCAAGAGAATCCTTCTGAATGGAAATAGAAATCAATAACTAAAAAAATATCTGAAAATGAATTTAGAAAGCCCGAAAGTAAGTGTACCAAAATCTGCAGAATATTTATTTAATGCTTTAACTGATGTTAAGAATTTTGAAAAGTTAATGCCTGAAAATATTGCTAAATTTGAAGTGATCGATGAAAATTGTTTTGAATTTGGCTTAAAAGGAATGCCTGAAATTAAATTAGTGAAAAAAGAAGCTACTCCGAATAGTAAAGTAGTTTTAGGTGCTGCATCTAGTAAATTACCTTTTACTTTAGTAGGTAATATTGTGGAGCTTGATGCTAATAACAGCGAAGTTCAGTTGCAGTTTGAAGGGCAATTTAACCCAATGATGGCTATGATGGTAAAAGGACCTATCGGAAAGTTTATTGAAACTTTAGCCGCTAACATGAATAAGTTATAAAAGAAATATCTTCAATAAGAGTATAAGAAAACTCCTCATTGCAGGAGTTTTTTTATTTTTACAAGATTAATGTATTTGTCAAATTTTGGAAAAAGTAAGTTTTTGGTTTTTATTTTTAACGTTAATTGCTGAGGTAGTAGGAACAATTGGCGGATTTGGTTCTTCTGTATTTTTTGTGCCAATGGCTGGATTTTTCTTTGATTTTCAGTCGGTTTTAGGATTAACAGCTATATTTCACGTGGCGAGTAACATCAGTAAAATTTCGCTTTTTAGAAAAGGTTTAGATAAAGAATTGTTATTGCGTTTGGGAGTGCCATCAGTATTTTTTGTGATTATAGGGGCAATGCTGACTAAATTTATCGATTCTAAGGTATTGGAAATAGTTTTAGGTATTTTCCTGATTCTTTTTAGTACTTTTCTATTGTGGAAAAAGGATTTTGAGATTAGAACCGATAGAAAAGAAACCATTTTAGGTGGTTCACTTTCCGGTTTTACAGCCGGATTGTTGGGTACAGGAGGAGCTATCAGAGGAATAACAATGGCAGCTTTTAATCTGGAAAAAGAAATTTTTATAGCTACTTCGGCAGCAATTGATTTTAGTATTGATTTAACCCGGACTTTTGTATACTTCAATAACGGATACATTCACACCCACGATTTAATTTATATGCCTTTTTTAGTCGTAATAGGCTTTATAGGAACTTATATAGGGAAATATATATTGAATTATATTCCTCAGAACAAATTTAAATCTATTTCACTGGTTTTAATTTTATTGATAGGTCTGGTTACCTTAAGTAAAGTTTTATTCTTTTAAAATGAAAAAAGGCAGTGAATAATCACCGCCCTTTTCAATTTTAAATTATATTAAAATTAAATTTGTTTATTTTCCGTCACTCATGTTTTTCATTTCTTTTTCAATCATGTCATAGAACTGATCGATTTTTGGCATGATGATAACACGAGTTCTTCTGTTTTTAGCACGATTTGCAGGAGTATCATTATCCACTAACGGAATATAGAAACTTCTACCGGCAGGAATTAATTGTTTAGGATCTACGCTAAAGTCATTTTGTAAAACTCTAACGATAGAAGTAGCTCTTTTAACAGATAAATCCCAGTTGTCTAGTAAAACAGTATTTTTAATAGGCACATTGTCAGTATGTCCTTCAATCATACATTCAAAATCAGGTTTACTGTTGACTACTTTAGCTACTTTACCTAAAACACCTTTTGCTTTATCACTTACTTCATAGCTTCCTGATTTGAATAATAAGTTATCAGCAATAGAAATCATTACAACACCTTTTTCAACTTTAATATTGATATCCGGATCATCAATACCGACTTCTCTTTTTAAACTGGTTACTAAAGCAAGCGTTACACTGTCTTTTTTGGTTAAAGCATCTTGTAAACGTGATATTTTTAAATCCTTTTCTTTTAAACTTTCTAATGATTTTTCAAGATTATCAGCTCCTTTTTGAGTTAAAACAGTCAACTCTTTAGAACTGTTAATCAAGTCACTATTATTTTTCTTTAAATAGTCAACCTGATTGGCTAAAGCTTCTCTTTCCGTTAAGCAAGAGTTTAACTTCATAGTTGCAGTATTTAGCAAATCTTGAGTTTGTTTTTGCTTAGCTTCTAAATCGGCATATTTTTTCTTTGAAACACAAGAGGTTAAAGAAAGTGATAAAACTAAAATGGAAACAATTGCTTTTTTCATAATGGATTAATGAATTAAATTCAGTACAAAATTATAAACAAATAAGGGGAAAATTAAAATTTTATAAGCTAAACTATTGTTAAAATAATTGAGCAAATGTTTTCTTTCCTTTAATAAAATAACTATAAATGACTGAATTTATTTTGTAGTAATATTTTAAATTAGCTTTCTTTCTCTTTCTGAGATTCTTACGGAAGTTTTTATAGAAATAAAAATGTGCTTTTAAGATAGCCCAAACATGAGAAAAATGTCCTTGAAAGAAAAATCGAACTCCGGCTAAACCGTCAAGAAGTAAACGGGAAAATAAAATAATGAATAGTTTTTCTTTGGGAAGATTTTTAGTCAGCATCCATAAAGAATTCCGAAAGTTGAGAAATGTTTTTTTCGGGTTCTCAACTTGTAAGGTAGCACCGCCTACATGATATACTTTTGAAAAACCGCAATATTTAATGCTATATCCTTTACTATTTACACGCCAACATAGATCAATTTCTTCCTGATGAGCAAAAAAATCCTCATCAAATCCGTTCTTTTCTAAAAAAACTTGTTTACGGATAAAAAAACAGGCTCCTGATGCCCAAAAAATATCTGTGATATCATCAAACTGGCCGTTATCTTTTTCAATGCTGGTAAAAACTCGGCCTCTGCAAAAAGGAAAACCATATTTGTCCAGATAGCCACCGGCAGCACCGGCATATTCAAAAGCTGATTTATTTTTGAAATCTAAGATCTTAGGTTGAACAATAGCAACGTTGTCATCGCTTTCAAATACTTCAATAATCGGATTTAGCCAGTTTTCGGTGACTTCGACATCACTGTTGACTAAAGCCCAAATAGGTTCTTCAACAAATTTAAGCGCTTCATTGTATCCTTTAGCAAAGCCATAATTAGCTTTATTTTGAATGATCTTTACTGTTGGAAACTCATTTTGTAGAATTGTCACGGAATCATCTGTAGAAGCATTATCAGCAACATAAATAGTAGCTCCGGATGAATATTGGATAATGGATGGCAAAAAAGTACGTAATAATTCGCCTCCGTTCCAATTGAGTATTACAATTGCGATTTTGTTCAAAGTAGCTATAGTTTATGGGTTAGGAATTTCAAATTTAGGTAAATCTGTTAAAAAAAGATACTTTTCATTTTGAAAATCCATTTGGCAAAAGTAGTGATTTATTCCATTTGTAACCATTAAATATGAGGCATTTAGAACCAAATTATAACGAGCGATCTGATCAAATGTTTGCTGTGTAATGCCAATTTCCGGAGCTTTGCATTCTACCAGTAGGAAAATGCTACCATCATTGCGATACACCACAATATCGTAGCGTTTTGTAGTTCCGTTTACTTTTACTAATTTTTCGACATTAATGAAAGAAACAGGATATTTATGATGATTGATGAAAAATTGTAAAACATGCTGACGAACCCATTCTTCAGGAGTTAGAACCAGAAACTTTTTTCGGATGATGTCAAAAATATAGGTTTTATTTTCACTATTTTTGAACCGAAATGAGTAAGTCGGAAAGTTGAGTTTTTGCATACAACAAAGCTATAATCTATTTGACGAATAAGCAAATTAAACAAATACAGATATTTTGGATCAAGTTCTTCAAATAATCAAAGATATTAAAGCCGGAAATATTAAACCCATTTATTTTTTTATGGGTGAAGAACCGTATTATGTTGATAAATTGACTGAATTTATTGAAGATACTATATTGACAGAAGATGAAAAAGGCTTTAACCAAATGGTGTTGTATGGAAGAGATACAACAATTGAAGAAGTTGTTTCCAATGCGAAGCGTTTTCCGATGATGGCTGATAGACAAGTTGTTATAGTAAAAGAAGCTCAGGAACTTTCCAGAACGATTGATAAATTAGAAGCTTATGCCGAAAATCCTCAACCTTCAACGGTTTTGGTTTTTGCGTATAAATACAAAACTTTAGATAAAAGAAAAAAAGTAACCAAAGTTTTAGAAAAGAACGGACTCGTTTTTGAAAGTAAAAAATTATACGAAAATCAAGTAGGAGATTGGTTAAAACGAGTGCTTCACGGACAAGGTTATGGAATTGAGCCCAAAGCAGCTGCTATGTTAGTTGAGTTTTTGGGAACTGATTTGTCAAAAATCAGTAATGAGTTGGACAAACTGAAAATCATATTGCCGAAAGGGCATACTATAACACCTAAAGATATAGAAGAAAATATAGGGATCAGTAAAGATTTCAATGTTTTTGAATTGCGAAAAGCTATAGGCGAGCGCAATCAGTTGAAAGCTTATAAAATTATAGATTATTTTGCTAAAAATCCTAAAGATAATCCTTTGGTAGTGACTAACGGATTGGTTTTTAGTTTCTTTTTACAATTGTTGCAGTATCACGGGTTAAAAGATAAGTCAAAAGCTAGTGTTGCTAAAGTATTAAAAATAAATCCTTATTTTGTAGGAGACTATGAAATGGCTTTTAGAAATTATCCTATGAAAAAAGTTAGCGCCATTGTCAACACACTTCGATCGATTGATGTAAAAAGTAAAGGGGTGGGGGGAAATTCAATTTCGGATTATGATTTAATGAAAGAAATGCTAGTTAAGATTTTCAATTAAATCAAATCAGTATATATCAATGAACCTGATGAATTGAAAATTGAGCTTCTGCGTTATTAAAAACAATCAGGTTACTGCTTTGGATACCAAAATAAATCCGATCTCCTTGATTTAATTTTACTAAAGTTTGCGCACTTCTAGTTGGTGGAGATGTAACTCCGATACCTAATATAGAAACCGATAAAGCTTCATAAGTTTCATCTGCTACAAGGGTAGTTACGCCAGAAGCTTCTTTGAATATTCCTACACCAAAACTGGATATATTGATCAAAGAAGTCATCTTAACATAAACGTTTATATAGTAAATACCATCCATAGGAGCAGCAAAGTATTGATTTGCTGTGTCAAAATCTGCGTTCTCATCAAATTCTAAGGTAGGAAAGCTAACTTTGTTCCAATCACTTAATAAACTAACCGACAGAATAGAGAAACCGGAACCGCCGACACCTTTTACAAAAGATTTAGGAAAGTTCATAAATTCTACACGATTGTCAGTACTGTTCAGAACTAAAACTTTGTCCGTTGTGTTTTCACTTGCTTTGGGAACATTTTGGATGACAACATCTCCGTTTACATCTAGTGTAGCATTTGGAGTAGTAGTATTAACGCCGACTTGGGACCAGCCAATGGCGAAAAAAAGTAAAAACCCTGATAAAAAACTTTTATTAAAGGTTTGTCTACGATTGTTAAATAGTTTTGTTTTCATTGTATTATAATTGTGTATTGAAGTTTTAGTATAATTAATTTTAAAGAACACCGACTCATTTAAACTAACGCTTTAGAGAGCCGGTGCCTATAAAAGATTACTTGCTAATAATGATAAAGTCTGATCTACGATTAATAGCATGTTGTTCTTCTGAACATTTTACGCCATTAGGACAGTTTACTTTTAATCGTGTTTCTCCGTATCCGATAGCACTTTCAATTCGTTCCGGACTGATTCCTTTGGAAAGAATGTAAGCCTGTGTAGATTTTGCTCTATTGTCAGATAAAGTAAGATTGTGTGCATCCGAACCTCTGGAATCGGTATGTGATTCAATCTTAATTTTAACATTCGGGAATTTTTCCATAGTATAAACTACTTTATCTAATTCAATTTCAGCTTTAGGTGTGATGTCGTATTTATCTAAATCAAAGTAAATTGGGTTAACTTTAACTTTTTCAACATCACCTTCTTTTTCTACCAGACTATCATAACTGGTTAGGTAAATTTTATTATCCTTCATTTCCTTCATAGGTTCGGAAGTAGTCGTAACATTTACATTTTCAGTAGTATAATTTGGTTTACTGAAAGTTATAGTGAAATTAGAATCACACGGCAGAGCAATGTTAAAATTACCTTCTTCATCGCTTTGTGAAGACAGAACTTCATCGCCAAAGACATCTTTAACGCTTATCATAGCATTAGGCAACGGAAGTTCGGTAGTTTTGTCTAATACAGTTCCGGAATAGTATTGTTCTGATTTTACCTCTTCTTTGGTAAAGAAATAAATATCATCGTCACCTTTTCCTAAGGAACGATTGGAAGAAAAATAACCGTAGTGATCATCTGAATAGATGGAAAAAGCAAAATCATCACGATTACTGTTAACAGGTGCTCCGAGGTTTTTGGGTAGTAAGAAATTGTTTTTACCTTTCATCTCTACTTCAAAAATATCCAAACCACCTAAGCCGAAGTGACCGTCAGATGCAAAGTATAAGATGTTCTTTTCAAAATAAGGAAACATTTCTCTTCCTACGGTATTTACGTAAGGACCTGCATTTACAGGAGTGTTGATAGATCCGTCGGGAAATACTTCGCAATAGTAGATATCGGTTTCACCATATCCGCCCGGCATATCGGAAGTAAAGAATAAATATTTTCCATCGTCACTTAAACAAGGATGTGCACAAGAATAGCTTATATCATTAAATTGTAAAACTTCAATATCTGAGACTTTGTTTTCTTGAATCTTTCCTCTGAGGATTTTCATGTTTGAAACCCCTTCTTTATTCACTTTCATCTTATTAGGCTTTTTAAGATAGTTTTCAGTGAAGTAAATCAATTTAAAGTCAGGTGAGAAGGTAAGTGTTGCATCATGGAAATTAGTTTTCAGATTTTGCAAGAACAGACTTTCATTATACAATTCATTAGTCGTTAAATTGCGTTCGGCTATGTAAGTATTTAGGTAAGGCTGATCATTCCAGGAATACATTTTTTGTGATAAATTACTTGTATCTCTGGTAGAATAAAAAATAACTCTGTTCTCGGTATATTTGACAGTTCCGAAATCTGATTTATTAGAGTTGATTTCTAAATGTTTGATTTTGAACAGCGGATCTTTTTTATCCAATGAATCCAATTCTCTTTTCTGATAGGCTAATAATTTTAATTTTTCAGTATTGTCTTTATAATAATTCTTTAAAAGTTCATTAGCTTTTTCATTATCTCTATTAGCTTTTAAACATTCAACATATTTTAAAAAATTATATTCACCCATTGTATTTTGCTGAATTTCATAGACTTTACTGTACCATTTAAGCGCTTTTTCATATTCCGTTAAGTTGAAATAAGAATCGGCTAATTTCAAGTAAGTATCTTGTCCTACATTTGAATTTTTCTCAAGGTATTTTTCATATTTTTCTATGGCATCCTGAAACTCCATAGCTTCAAAATGCTTGTTTGCTTTTTCCAATGACGACTGCGAAAAAAGCAGACTGCCGGAAAAGAATAATAAAATAAATAGTATGTTTTTCATAGGATTAGGTTTTAGAAGAATCTAGGAGATTTTGCAAATTTTGACTTGTCTTGTAAGTTGAATTTTAAGATGATTTCATGTGAACCATCATTATACTTTTGCAGATTGGTAACACTTCTGTCATAGGCATAACCTAGGAAGATAGAAGGAGTGATCTGAAATCCCGCAAGAGCAGAAAAGGCATCGGTGAATCGATAACCGGCTCCTAAAACAAATCTTTCTTTAAACATAAAATTAGCGGAAATGTCATAAGTTGCAGGGGAACCTTCAACAGCTTTAACAAGGAAAGCCGGTTTGAATTTGAAATTTTCTCCTATGTCAAATACATAACCTCCTTGTAAATAGTAATGTATTTTTCTTCTTATAACCGATTCCTCAATATCACTGTAAGATTCTGTTATGAGAAAATTAGGGACAGAAAGGCCTACATACCATTTTTCGCCATATAAAAAACCACCGGAACCTATGATTAGTCTTGTGCTGTTAACATTAGAGTTGAAAACGTTGTCAGTTTGGCTTTGGTATATCCCTTCAGACCAGTCAACATTCATAATATTAACTCCGGCATTAATTCCGAGTGACAAGATTGTATTTTGGCTTAAATTTAACCGATAGGCAAAATTTGCATTGATATACTGTTGGCTCATAGGTCCTATTTTATCATTTACGGCACTTAATCCTAATCCGGTTTTTTCTCCTGTTTGACCATGTATCCCTAAGGCTTGCGTTCGGGGTGCTCCATCTAGTCCGACCCATTGCGAACGGTGTAAGAGGGTAGCTTCCAGTTTTCCGTTTGTTCCTGTATATCCCGAATTGATGCTCATAGTGTTATACATGTATTGTGTATATTGAGGTTGCTGTTGTGCTATAATTTCATTTCCGGTTAGGAAAGAAATGAATACAGCAATCCCTATAATGAATTTAGTATGCTTCATGGTGTTTATTTTTTTAGGTTACAATGAATTAATTAACGTGCCAGATAAATCCAGCCTGTTTTAGAAAGGTTTAATTCATCAATTTTTAAGACATAGAAATAGGTTCCGTTAGGAAGGTATTCACCTTTGTTTACGACACCACCTACATTAGCCATACCATTCCAGTTGTTATTGTAAGAAGATGTTTCGTAAACCACGTTTCCATATCGATTAAAAATCTCGATTTTGTTATTCGGATAATTTTCTATACAGTCGATGATAAGGTAATCATTCTCACCATCGTTGTTCGGAGAAAATTCATTGTAAACCGTTAAACAAATCACATTTACTTCTGCTGAAGCATCATTATTTCCGGGATCTGTATCTAAAGGTGTTGAAGTTACAACTGTAGCGGTATTTAAATAATCGCCGGTAGAATTTACAACAACTGTGATCAGTAAAGAAGCAGAACTGTTTGATGGTAACTCCGGAATATTCCAATTTCCTGTTGAAAGTGTATACGTTCCTGTTGAAGTGGTGTGACTTACGTATGTATAACCGGATGGCAGGTTCTCAGATACATCCAGATCGCTAAGTGTAGAAGTTCCTACATTTTCAACCGTAATTGTGAAAACAACAGTTTCTCCTGCAGTTACATTTTCTTTATCAGCTGTTTTTGTAATGGTTAAATCAGAACATGAAGCTATATTTATATCATAACTTTCAGCAGCAACGCCATTACATACAGTACTATTAGGATAACTTACACTAATAGTTCCGTCAGGATAACTGTCCCAGTTCACTTCTACAAAATCATCATTAGTTCCTCCTCCACTGATAATTGTTCCTCCGGTAATAGTCCATTGATAATCTGCCATATTAGCATCAGTTGTGTAGGTGTAGCTATTGCTATAACATACAGCTTGAGTTTCTCCGTTTAAAGTAGCTGTTCCGTCATTTAAAATAGTTGCATCAATTTGTAAACGTGTACTACTCTCGCAATTAGTACCTTGGTAAGCTGCATAATAAGAAGTTCCGTCTGTAAGAGCAGTTGCAGGATCAACTACATTTCCTCCTGTTGGCGCATCATACCAAACAATAGGAGATTCATTAGTTTGTAAATCGGCAACTGTAGGGTTACTATCGATGCAAAATTCTTGTGAAGTACTACTGGCAGTAGGAGTAGGCTCATCTAAGATCGTAACATTAATTTGTAAGCGAGAGCTACTTTCACAATTTGCTCCCTGATGAGCTGCATAATAAGAAGCACCGTCTGTAAGTACCGTAGACGGATCTACAATATTTCCGCCAGTAGGTGCATCATACCACATAATAGGATACTCGTTGACTTGCATGTCGGCAGCTGTCGGGTTGTTAGCTGCACAAAATTCTTGCGAAGTAGTGCTAGCAGTAGGAGTAGGCTCATCTAAGATCGTAATATCAATTTGTAAACGAGCACTACTTTCACAATTAGTGCCTTGGTAAGCTGCATAATAAGAAGTCCCATCTGTAAGAACAGTTGTAGGATCAACCACATTTCCTCCTGTCGGTGCATCATACCACATAATAGGAGACTCGTTAACTTGCATGTCAGCTGCTGTCGGGTTGTTAGCTGCACAAAATTCTTGCGAAGTAGTGCTAGCAGTAGGAGTAGGCTCATCTAAGATCGTAATATCAATTTGCAAACGAGTACTACTTTCACAATTTGCTCCCTGATGAGCTGCATAATAAGAAGCCCCATCTGTAAGAACAGTAGACGGATCTACAATATTTCCGCCAGTAGGTGCATCATACCACATAATAGGAGACTCGTTGACTTGCATGTCAGCTGCTGTAGGATTATTAGCAGCACAAAACTCTTGAGAAGTGTTGTTGGCTGTAGGTGTCGGTTCATCTAAAATAGTTACGTCGATTTGTAAACGTGTGCTACTTTCACAATTAACACCTTGGTAAGCCGCATAATAAGAAGCCCCATCTGTAAGAGCGGTTGTAGGATCAACTACATTTCCTCCTATTGGTGCATCATACCAAATAATAGGAGATTCATTAGTTTGTAAATCCGCAGCTGTTGGAGTATTAACGGCACAGAATTCTTGTGAAATATTAGTTGCAGTAGGAGTAGCTTCGTCTGAAATGGTGAAGGTAACTTCTAAAGGAGTGATATTTTCGCATACGCTATCACCACTAACTCTTACTCCATAAGTATACGTTCCTACTGTAAGCGTTCCTAAATCAAGTATACCATTTGTCCCGCCTGCAATGGCATTTCCACTTTGGTCATACCAAGAATACACAGGAGTAGTTATAGTACTTGAAGTACTTAATTGGGCCGTTAAAATTATGTTTGGAGTTGTTGATAAACATAAATCTCCGGAAGGTACAGCTCCGTTAACAAGAATATCTGCTAAATCAGTTGTTGTAGCATTAGGATTTATATGGACAGTTATTTCTTCACGGGCACCAAATTCACATCCTTGACGTATAGCCTGAACATAAAAAGTATAATTTCCTTCTGTAAGGCCAGTAGGTAATTCAAAATCAAGATTATTGGTTGTTGCTAAAGGATTATCTGAACTGTCATAAATCTGGTAAGTAGTACAATTATCGTGTAATTCCAGTGATAGGAGATCTGTAGAACAAAGTTCGACTTCTCCGTTTACATTAGGAGTAACTGCTGTTTCAATGACCGGTTTAAGATCAACATCATGTATTCGGATTGCGTCCAAAACATTGGCAACACCTCCGTAACTGATTACTACTCTGTTAAATTGAGCAGGTGGAAATAAAGTAATGGCAGCTAACGGGTCAGGGCTTCCTATTAAATTTAAAAGAGCTAAATTTAATATAGGATCTGTGTTCGTTATGGGTGCACCGATTTGGGTAGTACCATTAAATAATGTAATTTGGAGACCATTTATGGCTCCTAGTTGTAGTAAACCATTATCGGGTCTTGAAAAGATAATATGTAAAGAATCATCCGGTTGGCTCAAAGATTTGAAGTCAACTTCAATTTGGGCGCTGTTTAACACGGCAACACCGCGATTTAGAGAGGCATAACTTTCTAAATCTTCATCTACAGCAAGAAAAGGATGAATTACTGATGCGGTAGCGCTTAAAGCATCTAATCCGGCAAGTACTTCAACACCATAAAAAAGATCCATGACTCCTTTTTTAACATAAGGATCTGTAGGTTGGATGCCGTCATTTAAATCGTCTATACCATTATTATCATCATCATAAGAATCAAATTGAAACGAAGAACAATCTGTAGAAGACGATGGCTGTTTTACATAGGCTTCATATACTTTATATGTATCAGCAATAGATAATACAGAACCAAAGTAGATTCGTACACCTGAATAAGGTTGATTGCCGGAAGCATTATTAGGAATAAATGTAAACTCAAATGCAGAATCAGCTGATAATAAATTGATAACTCCTGCATCTACAGATGTTCCGGTTCCTATAGAACTTCCGCCATTGTCTAATCCGTAAACTAAAAAGCCTGATATTAGGCCTAAACCACTGTATTGTTTTCCCATTTTGATACTAACAGGTGTTCCGGCAGGAAAAGTTTGATCAAAGAAGAGGTCATAATAGCCACCTCCCAGACCAAGAGCTCCTACAATTGTTGTTACTTCAGAAGCGGTAGAAGGGTTGCCGTCAAAACCATTTACTCCATTAGATAAAAATCCTCCTAGAGAATTCCAGTTATCACTGGTAGCGTAAATCCTTTCAGTGCTTGCAGGACATTGCGCCTGAACACTATAAGCTATTGAAATGAAAAAAAATAATAGCAAGGATATATTTTTTACTTTCAAGAAAAAGTGGATAGTAACAGTTCTCATAAGTTAAAAAGGTTTATGTGAAGATTTTGTAAATAAGAATAATTTGGAACACGATCATTTACTACTAGGTCTAAATGATGACTAGTTGACAAATTAAGGAAGTCTGCTTCAAAATTTGAAGAGAGGATCATTACAAAGGCTTCATTTTGAACCTTTACATAGCTAAAAAATAGCAGGGCAATAACTAGAAAAACATACTTTTTTCTAGTTGCCTTTAGGTTGTAACCTTGATTTTTCATAAGCATTAGTTTTCGTTAGTTTTAATATGCTTAGAAGAATTAAGTTTTTGTTTAAATAAGGGGCAAATTGCTGTTAAAGAATTCTAAAAACGTCATAAATATAATTAAAAAAAGTGTTAAAATATATACAGTTTTTCTGTAAATAATGTTAAATAGGTTGTTTAGCGTAAGAAAAAATATATTAAAATTATTTTATTTGGTAGCGAGTAAAATTTAAAAAATGCTTATAAATAAAGGCTATTTTATTCTTGTAAAAGGATAACAAATAAAGATTTTATATCTTTGCACACTTGTTTATAAAGTGTATAAAAATGAGAATGAATAAAAATACGGTTTTGGCATGGGCTACTTTTATTATGGTTTTAATGGGCTTATTGATTATAGGCCTAGCTATTTACAGATATGATGATGTAGCAGGTTGGGGCTTCGGAGCTGTTGGAATAGGTTTTTTTGCTATTGCCTGGGTTTTTAATGCTTTAAAGGGTAGAGTATAATTTGTTTTAGCGAAGTATAAAAATTATAAAAAAATATTTAAAACTATAATCATAATATGTCAGACGATAAGAAAGTAATATTTTCCATGTCAAGAGTAAGTAAAACTTACTCCAGTACAAATAAAACAGTTCTTAAAGATATTTATTTAAGCTTTTTTTATGGAGCTAAAATCGGTATTTTAGGGCTTAACGGAGCCGGAAAATCGTCTTTGTTGAAAATCATTGCTGGTATAGATAAAAATTATCAAGGAGATGTTGTTTTTGCACCGGGTTATACAGTAGGCTATTTAGAACAAGAGCCACAATTAGATGAAAATAAAACAGTAATTGAAATTGTTCGCGAAGGTGCAGCTGAAATCTATTCCCTTTTGGAAGAATTCAACAAGATCAATGATGATTTTGGCTTGCCGGAAGTGTATGAGGATGCCGACAAGATGCAAAAATTAATGGATCGTCAGGCAGAGCTTCAGGATAAAATAGACGCAGCAGGAGCTTGGGAAATTGATAACAAGCTAGAAGTTGCTATGGATGCTCTTCGTACACCTGATGCAGATACGCCTATTAAGGTGCTGTCAGGAGGAGAAAAGCGCCGTGTGGCTTTATGTCGTTTATTATTGCAACAACCGGACGTTTTATTACTAGATGAGCCAACAAACCACTTGGATGCAGAGTCTGTTCTTTGGTTGGAACAACATTTACAACAATATGCCGGAACGGTAATCGCGGTAACGCACGACCGTTATTTCTTAGATAACGTTGCTGGTTGGATTTTAGAATTGGATAGAGGAGAAGGTATTCCGTGGAAAGGGAATTATTCTTCATGGTTAGACCAAAAAGCAAAACGTTTAGAGCAAGAAGAAAAAACAGCTTCTAAAAGAAGAAAAACGTTAGAACGAGAATTAGACTGGGTACGCCAAGGAGCAAAAGGACGTCAGGCCAAACAAAAAGCGCGTTTGCAAAATTATGACCGATTGTTAAATGAAGATCAAAAACAATTGGAAGAGAAATTAGAAATCTATATTCCGAATGGACCTCGTTTAGGAACTAATGTTATTGAAGCTAAACATGTTTCTAAAGCTTTTGGTGATAAATTATTATATGAAGATTTAAACTTTACGTTACCTCAAGCTGGAATTGTAGGGATTATTGGTCCAAATGGAGCCGGTAAATCTACAATCTTTCGCATGATTATGAATGAAGAGAAACCCGATAGCGGAGAATTTACAATAGGAGATACGGTTAAGATTGCTTATGTAGACCAATCGCATGCTAATATTGACTCGGAAAAATCTATCTATGAAAATTTTTGTGACGGACAAGAGCTAATTATGATGGGAGGACGTCAGGTAAATTCCAGAGCTTATTTATCCCGTTTTAATTTTGGCGGAAGCGATCAAAATAAAAAAGTATCCACTTTATCCGGAGGAGAACGTAACCGTTTGCATTTGGCCATGACCTTAAAAGAAGAAGGAAACGTGTTGCTTTTAGATGAGCCAACAAATGATTTGGATATTAATACACTTCGTGCTTTAGAAGAAGGTCTGGAAAACTTTGCAGGATGTGCCGTAATTATTTCACACGACAGATGGTTTTTAGATAGAGTTTGTACTCATATCTTAGCTTTTGAAGGAGATTCTCAAGTGTATTTCTTTGAAGGAAGTTTCTCCGAATACGAAGAGAATAAAAAGAAACGTTTAGGAAAAGAAGTAACACCTACGCGTATTAAATACAAGAAGTTAATTCGATAATATTGTTTATAAATCCTGATTTTTTATCAGGATTTTTTTATTTTAGTATTTTACATTTGTACAATGATTTCCAAAAAACACTTTGTTTTTTTAACTATATTTTATTCACTTTTAGTTTTTGGGCAAGATACCATTCAGCCAAAGCAAGAGTTAAAAAAGCTTCTTCATGACGCTTCTATTTCATTTATGGATAATAAAGCAGAAACATCAATGAATTATGCTAATAAAGCTCTGTTCTTGGCACTTCAGTACGATGAGGACAATTATGCTGCTAAGGCTTATAATATCATTGGCTTAAATTATACAGAGTTCGCCGAATTAGAAAAAGCAGTTGATTTTTTCAATAAAGGATTGGTTCATGCACATAAAACCGACAATGATACTGTAAAATCCTGGTTATATAATAATTTAGGGAATGTATACTGCTATCATAAAGTTAACTATAACAAAGGAATTGAAAGTTATCTCAAAGGTTTAAGTTTTTCAAAAAAGTTTTCTGATGAATTGGAAATAGCTTTTTCTAAGTTAAATTTAACGTCAGCTTATTTTACCAACGGACAGTACGACAAAGGAATTGTTTTTTTAAATGAAGTAAAAGATTATGTCAATCAGTCAAATGATTTAGAAGCTAATTTAACTCTAAATTCACTGTATGGAGAGTATTACAGTTTTTATGAAAATTTTCCGAAAGCCAAAAAGTGTTTTTTAAAGGCTGACGAATTTTGTAAAAAAAATACAGAAGAATATTTAGAAGGTAATATTGTCGAAGCATATTATAATATTTCAAATTTTTATCAGAAAATAGGCGATTATGACAATGCTTACTTATTTTTAGCAAAACATGATTCACTGGAAGACAAAGTATATAACAAAACGAGAATTCAACAAGTTAAAAGTGTTGGTAAAGAAATAGAAAATAATGAGGCTAAAATGCAATTGGTCAAGATTGAAGCAGAAAAAGCAATTCAAGATCAAAAGCTAAAGAATACTCAGGTATTTATAATCGCATTGATTTTGTTCTTTATCTTTATTTTCGTCCTGTTTTTAATTACCATTCGGAACAATAAACTGCGAAAAAAAGTAAATAAAAAGCTTTTAGAAATCAATGAAGAACTTCGTATAGCCAAAGAAAATGCAGAAGAAGCCTCTAATGTAAAATCCCAATTTATTTCAACGATCACCCATGAACTCAGAACACCTTTATATGGCGTTATAGGAATCACCGATATTATAAAAGAAGAACATAAAGAGCTGGAAGACAGTACTTATTTGAAATCTTTAAAATTTTCGGCAAAATACTTATTGTCCTTGGTAAATGATATTTTGAGCTTAAATAAAATTGAAGAGAATAAAGTAACTTTAGAGAACAAAACGTTCCATTTGCAAGACACATTGGTTACGATTAAAAATTCGCTTGAAATTATTGCGCGAAAAAATAAGAACAATATCATTATCAAAATAGATGATACTATTCCTGAATACCTATATGGAGATAATGTAAGGCTTTCTCAGATTATTTTTAATTTAATGAGTAATTCTTTAAAGTTTACCCAAAACGGACAAGTGACGATAAAAGCAAAGTTAGAGAGGCAAGATTATAAAACCTTATTTATTCAGTTTACAGTTGAAGATAATGGAATAGGAATTCCGGAGAAATATCAAACTAAAGTTTTTGAAAAATTTGTACAGATTGATCGAAAGGACGAAGATTATCAGGGAACCGGTTTAGGATTAACTATTGTAGAACGATTGGTAGAATTGTTTAAAGGAACAATTTCTCTAGAAAGCAAAGAAGATCTAGGAACCAAAATTAAATTTACAATTCCTTTAAAAGAAGGACGTAAAGAAGATAGTATCGAAAATGAAACCACACTGTTAGAGCAACATGATAAGAGAGTAAAAGAATATTATATTTTGGTAGTAGAAGACAATAAAATAAATCAAGTAGTAACCCGACATCTTTTAGAAAATAATCATTTTAAATGTAAAATCGTTGACGATGGTTTTGCAGCACTTGAAAGTTTAGAAAACGAACATTTCGACGGGATTTTGATGGATATTAATATGCCTAAAATCAATGGTTTTGAAACATCAAAATTAATTAGAGAAAGAGGCTTTACATTACCCATTATTGCTGTAACAGCTTTTGAAAAAGACGAGATTATGGAAAAGATTAAAGAAGCCCAGATTAATGATATTATTGTAAAACCATTTGAAGTAAAGACTTTCTTAGAGTTATTGCGAAAGTATTTGTATTGAACATACATATAGCAAAGCTAGTTCTTTAATACTCGTAAGGATTATGATTCAAAAATAAAATTTACTTTTTTTATTAAATGGCGCTCCACTTCATAGATGGCAACAGCTTTGACTATTTCATTTTCTTTGATTCCGGAAACTTCTTCCTGATCGATTATAGTATTTCCAATAACAATACGGTTGATTATCTTCGCTTGTACTTTTTGTACATTAAAACGGTAGTTATATTTGTCATATAATTCTTTTTTACCGGAAAGTATTATTATACCGGTAGTCAGATCATATATTTTAATATCTTCTGAATACATGCTGCAAAAAGGATCAAGAAGATTCTTATTGTAATATTCTAATTGTTGATTTATAACTTCTTCAGGTGTCATTTCTCTTTGATTTTTGTTTATTTATACTTTATTACTTAAAAAATTAATTTTTTGCAAAAAGGTATTAAAAAAACCTGACAAAATGCTTTTTTAGCATTTTGTCAGGTTTAGTGGAGTCGGAGAGAATCGAACTCTCGTCCAAACAAGCAATCGAAGAGCTTTCTACACGCTTAGTTTTCACTTGGATTTTCGACTAAAAGCTAGACTGAAAACGGTCACTTTTAGCTTAGCTTTACAAGTGTCAAAGTGGGGTTAAAGCTTTACCACTTCTAGGTCTACTTTTACGGTTCTCCTGAGCCAAACGCCATAAACCAAGGCTTTTGAGGAGAATCTAGCTTTCCGCCCTTGGCGGAACTAGGCAAATCTTACTATAATTCAGATTAAGCAGCTAAAGCGTAATTATTTTCGCCGTTTAATGTTCGTATAGCAGATATTTACGAGCCTACCATACTTGGCTCGACGTGCTTACTAATCAATTCCACCCGCTGTCAAAACCAGTCGACCCCATTTGGGAATTTCAAAATAAGTATTCGGAAATATGTATAACAAAATCCGAGCCAAAATTAATACTTTTTGGGGAAATAAAAAATATTGGAAAAAACAATGTAGGATGTTATATTTGTAACATAACCAAACAACAACAAGCAAACTATAACATTATTATGAAATTTGGAATTATTAGAGAACGAAAATCACCACCTGATAGGAGAGTTGTATTTTCCCCCGACGCCTTGTCTAAATTTAAAGAAGAATATCCTCAAGCTGAAATAAAAGTGGAAAGTTCAGACATCAGGGTTTTCCCGGATGAGGCTTATTCGGAAAAAGGAATTGAGATTACGAATGAAATGGACGACTGTGATGTTTTGATAGGAGTAAAGGAAGTTCCGATTGAAGCACTGATCCCAGATAAAAAGTATTTCTTTTTTTCACATACTATTAAAAAACAACCATATAACCGTAAATTGTTACAAGCTATTCTTGATAAAAATATTACATTATTTGATCATGAAACCATAGTAGATGCCAGCAATGCTCGCTTAATAGGTTTTGGACGTTATGCAGGAATTGTAGGAACTTATAATGCTTTGAGAGCCTTTGGCTTAAAATATGAATTGTTTGATATTCCAAAAGCAGTGACTTTACACGACCAAGCTGCTTTATTGCAACGTTTACGCAAGAATAGGTTGCCTAATATTAAAATTGTTCTTACGGGAAGGGGAAAAGTAGCTTACGGAGCTAAAGAAATGTTGGACGGTATGAAGATCAAAGAGGTTTCGGTTGATGATTATTTGACTAAAAAATACGATCAGCCGGTTTATACCTTCATAGATGTTTTAGATTACAACAAACGAAAAGACGGACAAAAGTTGGATAGAAATGATTTTATAGCTAATCCGACAGAATATGAATCGGATTTTGAAAGATTTGCCGAAGTTTCGGATTTGTTCATTGCCGGACATTTTTATGGAAATAATTCGCCTGTCATTTTGTCAAAAGAGATGTTGCGTTCTCCTAAATGCAATTTAAAAGTTGTGGCAGATGTTTCATGTGATATCGATGGTCCGGTAGCCTGTACGATTAGATCGAGTACTATTGAGGAACCGTTATACGGTTATTTGCCTTCTGAAGGTAAGGAAGTAGCTTTTAATCATCCGGCTGCCATTACGGTAATGGCAGTTGATAATTTACCTTGTGAATTGCCTAAAGATGCCAGTGAAGGATTTGGAGAAGTTTTTTTAGAACGAGTTATTCCTGCTTTTTTTAATAATGATAAAGACGGAATTTTGGAACGTGCAAAAGTTACTGAAAACGGAAAATTAACGCCTCGATTTGCCTATTTACAAGCTTATGTAGAAGGTAAAGAATAGTAGATAATTTTTAAGTATAGAATTGTCCCAAAACTAGTAATTAGTTTTTGGGACAATTTTTTTAATTCCAGAGTGTACCGTTGAACCCAATTATTGTTCCGATCCATAAAAAGAAAATGTAAGCCAATAGGCATAACAAAGCTTTCAAGAGTTTGAATAATAATTGATTTTCAAAAGAGATTCTACTGATTAGATAGAAAACACCGCCTCCTGGTGCTGCTATGACAGGAGTAAGTAAAATTGGTTTAACAAACCAGTTTTTACCCCAAACAGGATTAGGAGCGTTCACACTCAAGATCAATGCTGAAACCAATATAAAGGCAACTCCGAAACCAAGGACTATGGCTGTTGTGACACTTTTTGATTTTATGGGTTCAAATAGTTTCATAGAGTTTAAAATTTAGTTATTCCAATCGATTTTTCGTGAAAAATACATAACAGCACCAAGGATCAGGAATAATCCGATACTACCAACTAACAAAGCATAATCTTCCAATTGAATGATCACATAAATAAAACTATATAAAGTGGTTAGAGACAGGCTTATGAAGATAGCATATTTTGTACTTTTTAGTACCGAAATAGAGTAGAAGAGCAACATAACAATGACGGAAGCAGCAGCAATCGCATAAGCCAAAGTAAAACTGGAGTGTTCGGTAATAGAAATCAGTAATGTATAAAACATGATAAGAGCCAAACCTATCATCGTGTATTGGAAAATATGAATGCTAACTTTACTAATGGTTTGGATTAAGAAGAAGACCAAGAATGTAAGCCCGATAACCAGAAAGCCATATTTAGAAGAACGTTCATTTTGTTGGTATTCATCAACCGGCTCAATTAATTTTACACCATACGAGTATTTGTTTAAATTTGGTATTGATCCGAGGTATTGTTGTGAAAAAGGTCGGTTAACGTGTATGATCTTCCAGTCAGCATGGAAATTTTTAGATGTAATTTCTTTAGTGGAATCATTGGAAGCAAAAGTTCCTGTAAATGAAGGTGAATTCCAATTGGCATCTATTGAAGTAGTAGTCGTTTTTCCTATGGGAATAAATTCGATAGAATTGCTTCCGTTGTATTGAATATCCAGTTGAAATGGATTGTCAATTTCCGGTTGGTAGCTAAAAGTTTCCGTTTCTAATACGTCAAAATATTCATCGGTGTCTGCATTTGCTTCTAAAGCCAATTGAGATTGATTTAGTTTAATTTTCAGGTCACTTTTAATACTTTTCAGATCTGTAGTTTTAACTATAATGGAAGTTTTATCCCACAGGATATCTTCCGGTTTACAGTCCAGTTTTTTTAAATCCAAAGAATTAAAGTTTCCTATTGTCTGGAGATTTGCTTTAAAAACAATAGGTTTGTAAATACTTCTTTTCAGTTTATCAACTTTTTCAATTTGAGTAGTATGCTTTAAATTCTCCGGAAAAAAATAAGCGTAGGTTAGTTCTTCTTGTTTTTGAATAGATTTGGTTTTCGTTTGTTCATCGTAAACTTCGGTTTCAGTATAAGTCTTTACCGGAACCTTTAGCATAGGTCCCATAAAAAGGATCTTTTCACCCCAGGTTTGTGTTTCTTTTTCAATAACCTCGTTTTTACGGTTTGAGCGTTCCTGAATTAAATTCTGTACCAGATTAAGAGGAATCAGTAAAACTAAGGTAAGTATGCCTACCATGATCATTTTTGCAGTTGTACTTTGAAAAAATGTTTTTTTAGGCATTTTAATCTGATATTCTGATTGATTTTCCATAATGTATTATTTTAGTTGATATTAAAGATTGATTTTATTTCCATTGTTGGACGATGTAGCAGTTTTTTGAACTCTAAGTCATAAAATAAATAAGCACCTTTCCCTCTTTTGTAACAATTGAGAAAACTGTTATAGTGAGCCGGATAAAATACAATGCCTGTCAGGATCACTAGTAAGGTAAAAGGCGATCTTTTTCCATTGCCTAAAAGATAGAACTGTAGATCAACTTCTTCTTTAACGGTTGTACCAATCGCTGTAAGAACATGGAAAACATCGTGTTCTTCTAAACTATCCTGTACCTCAAAGGCATTGTTCTTAAAGAATAATCCCAGATCATTTCCCAGTGTTCCGGCATCAAAGAGCAGAAGAGATTCAACCGTTATACCCCAAGGTGTTGTCCTTTTAAATAAGAATTGGTAAGGAATTTTAATCACTTTGTACATAAATTCAATTATTTTGTCTTTCATAAAGTACTTTGTGTTTCAAAGTTAAATGATAAAAAATTTTTAGCTTTGGTTGGAGATCAATTTTTCAAGTGCTTCAATATGTTCTTGAAATGCTTTTTTCCCTTCTTTAGTTGCAATGTATTTTGTATTTGGCTTTCTGCCAATGAATTGTTTTTCTACAGTGATGTATTTTTCGTTCTCTAAGGCTTTAGCATGGCTGGCCAAATTACCATCTGTTACCCCTAAAATTTCTTTTAGTGTAGTGAAATCAGCGCTTTCATTCACCATTAAGACCGACATAATGCCCAATCGTATGCGGTGGTCAAAAGCTTTATTGATATTTTGGATGATATTTTTCAAAATTAAACCGGACTTTAATTAATTTCTGTCATATTTAAAATACATTATGCTGCCATATAGAATGTGACACACTCCAAAGCCTAATGCCCAGAACAATAAGCCGTAATTTAAGAACCAAGTCGACAGTAAGCCTAAAAAGATCATAGTTAGCCCTAAGTAACGAACATCTCTTAAGGTGTATTTACTGGCATTTACACAAGCCAGTCCGTAAAATAGCAAAGTTAGGGGAGCTACAAGGTTTAGAATTTCTTTTTCAATTAAAAAGAGAATAAAGATACCGCCGGCAACTAAAGGAATTGAAAAATTAATAAGCAAACGTTTTGAAGCAGTATTCCAAATGGATTCGTTTTCCTTTTTAGCTTTTCGCATACTGAAAATAATTCCGGTTGCAACAGAAGCTATTAGTACTGTAAGGGCAATAGCAATTAATCGATACAAGATGGATTCTGTAATAACCAGTCTGGTATAAGAATCCTCGGGCATACTGTCAGTATAAATCGTTCTGTAAGCCAACCAAGCTCCGATTAAAGCATAAATACCTGCCAAGACACCGGATAAACCACTTAGCGATAAACATAATGTGGATTTATTCATTATTTCTTTGATGTCTTGTATGTCTTTTAAATATTTATTTGCTTCCATATAAAAGTACTTTGAATTGCAAAGTAAATAAAATTTTATGAATTGAAAAAATTTTTTCCGGTATTTTTACAAAATGAAACTAGTGGATGAATATATTATAAAACAACCTGAATTGTATCGGGAAATGCTTTTGCATGTTATTTCTATTGTAGAGCGGGCAATACCGGAAACACAATTGCTTTTTAAATGGGGAATTCCGTATTTTTATTATAAAAAGCAACCTTTTTGCTATTTGGCTCCGAATCATAAGAAAGAATTTTTGGATATTGGATTTGCGAGAGGTTTTGAGCTAAAAGAGAATCAGGAGTTTTTAATAGGAGAGAAGCGAAATACCGTAAAATCACTTCGTTATTATTCGCTGGAAGAAATTGATAATCAGGTCTTGGTTGCTGTAATAGAGGAAGCCTTAACACTGTATTAAATTAAAAAAGCCGATTGAATTTCAATCAGCTTTTTAGTGTATTCTTCGAATGGATATTTTTTAGATTTTGAAAATACCTCCGATGGCAATAACTCTTTGTAAAAACCAGAAATGTTGTTCAGCGTGATCAGAACTGCTACTGGTTGTTCTGATGTCTTGCATATTTATATATCCGCCTTTTAATTCAGTTTGGATAAAGAAATGTTTGAAGAATGTAAAATTAAGTCCGGCCTTTGCAGAAAGTCCGAATCCGGCAACATGAAATTCGTCATAACGGTCTTTACCTAATAATGTAGTATTTGTTCTAGGATATAAAAAACCTCCGCCAATACCTTCTGTAAGGTTAATTTGGACTTTATCTGTGTTCAATGTTTTGCTGAATAACTTAGTAATATCATCAACTCTTGAAATCTCTGTGTTGATGTAATTAAGACCGTCAGTGTGTTCAAACATTAAAAAGTCTTCATCTAGAGTCAACTGGTCAGCAGTCGGATTTTCGTTATAACTTCCGGCATTCGGGTAATATCCTGAATAGTTAACACGTCTATCCTGATACATTACATATTTCATGTGGTCAACGCCTAATGAAATGTTGTAATGATCGGTAATAAAATAACCGATTCTTAAGTTAGTTTGCGGAATGGTCATTCTTCCCGGATTGAAGTAATCAATGTGCCAACCTTTCGGTTTGTCATGAGCTTCCACATCATAAATAGTAAAATCGTAATCATCACCTTTAAAACGGATGTCAGATTTAGAGTAGTTTTCGCGGTTTCCTCCCCAAAAGATATAAAATTTACCTTTGTTATGAGCTGTGTATTTTTCAGGATTTTCAACGGTTTCTTGTGAAAAGCTGTACTGTGAAAAAACACAAAAAGATAGTACAACCATTAGAAATGATTGTTTCATTTTAAAATACAATAGATTAAGTTAAAATTGATTTACGGTTTTTCTTAGGGCAACTAATTTTGTCATTAAACCTTCTAACAGGTCCAGGTGTAACATATTGGCACCATCACTTTTAGCATTAGCCGGATCAAAGTGGGTTTCTATAAAAATTCCGTCTACTCCGGTTGCAATTCCTGCTTTGGCAATAGTTTCGATCATTTCAGGACGTCCGCCGGTAACTCCGCTGGTTTGATTAGGCTGTTGCAATGAATGTGTAACATCCAGTACCGTTGTAGCGAATTGTTTCATTGTAGGGATTCCTCTGAAATCTACTATCATATCCTGATAACCGAACATAGTACCTCTATCGGTAACCATTACATTTTCATTATTGCTGTCTAATACTTTTTGTACAGCATGTTTCATACTTTCCGGACTCATAAATTGGCCTTTTTTCAGGTTAACCGTTTTTCCAGTTTCAGCAGCAGCAACTACTAAATCAGTTTGGCGTACCAAGAAAGCAGGGATTTGTAAAACATCTACATATTCGGCAGCCATTGCAGCATCTTCGTTGGTATGAATATCAGTAATAGTTGGGATTCCAAACTCTTTAGAAACTTTTTGAAGAATCTTTAAAGCTTTTTCATCACCGATTCCGGTAAAGCTGTCAACTCTTGAACGATTAGCCTTTTTAAAAGAACCTTTAAAAACGTAAGGAATTTCCAGTTTGTCGGTAATGGAAACTATTTTTTCTGCTATACGCATAGCCATTTCTTCGCCTTCTATAGCACAAGGACCAGCCAGCAGAAAGAAATTGTTTTTATCAGCGTTTTTTATCTGTGGGATGTTATTTATATTCATTTTGATTCAATTAAGTTGCAAAGATAAAAAATAAAAACCATTTAAACGATCGTTTAAATGGTGACAAATGTTACGAAATAAAAAAATATTTTAATTATTGATTGCCGGGAATTTTTTGATAGTAAATCCTTTAGGACAAACGATCTTACCTTTTTCATAACCGTTAAAGTATAGTCTTTTAGTGATGTCGGTTCCTTCAAAAGAAACTTCATAAATAGATAGCGTTCCGGCTCCCATATTATTATGTTGGGTAGGGAACGGACAGCAAGTATCTACTTTCTTAAACGATATTTTTTCGCCGTTAGGACCTTCTAATCCGTTAAAAAAATAAGTAACATAAGTTTCTTCTTGTCTTTCTAAGATAAGGCCGATATTGATAGGATAATCTTTATCATAGCCGTATTTATTATCTTCTGCATATTCGGTGATGATAAAAGCATTATTCTGGACTCGTGGTTTTTTAGCTGTATTATCAATGTTCTTTAGAGTAGATTTTGTGCTGGTACAACTTACTAAAAGAAGAAATAAAAATAAATTTAAATATTTCATTTATAATGATTTAGTTTTACTAAAATAGCTAATAATCGCAGCAAAAACAACTCCGAAAGACAGTTTGTCAAAAATATTATTTTTTACAAAAGCCTGAATGTTGTAGTTAATTTGTGCCAGTTCCTGATCTTTACTCATTGCAATTGCTTTTTCAAAGAAATCAGGAGATACTATTGTAAAAGTAATGTAAACAATTATAGAACTGGTTAAAGCAATAAAAAAACTTAAGACAATACCGCTACCAAAACCTTGTTTCCAGTCTATTTGTTGCTTGTAATATTTATTCTTTTTTTCTTTAATCGCCAATGCATACAATATAACAGCTATGGGAATAAATAATAAGTTGAACAAAGGTTCTGTATTAGCTTTATCAGAATGAAAGCCTAAATAACGTTCAAAAAACATCCATACTAAGTAGCTGATGGCATAAATGACAGACCATTTGAGTTCTATTTCAAATTTTTTCATTTTAAAGGACTAAAATTTAGCCAAAGGTAGTAAAAGTAGTTTAGATAATAAAAGTCTATTACTTTGGTAGATTATTAGTAGATTGCTATATTTGCGACTAAATTTTTGAGCAAAATGGAGTTACTTTTAGGAACCTGGCATTGGGCAATTTCTGGCTTTTTAATAGGTATAATTATGTTAGTATTGGTATATTTTGGAAAAACCTTCGGAATGTCATCTAATTTAAGGACCATGTGTACTATGATGGGAGCAGATAGAGCAAGTGATTTCTTTAAAATGGATTGGCGGGAGCAAAAGTGGAATCTGGCAATTGTTTTGGGAGCTGTTTTAGGAGGTTTTATTGCTTCTTATTTTTTAAGTGATGCTAATATGATCCTTCATTTGAATCCTAAAACAGTTGAAAATTTGAATCAATTGAATATTGATGCTCCTGCGGGAAAATGGGTTCCTGATGCTATTTTCGGTTGGGAAAATGTTTTAAGTGTGAAAGGATCTACTACTTTGCTTATCGGTGGAATTTTAATCGGTTTCGGAACTCGGTATGCCGGTGGTTGTACTTCCGGACATGCAATTAGCGGTTTAAGCAATTTACAAAAACCGTCATTGATAGCCGTGATCGGTTTTTTTATAGGAGGTTTAATCATGTCTCATTTTATTTTACCTTTAATTTTTTAATACTATGAAATTATTTCGTTTTTTTAGTATAGGTATTGTTTTCGGAATTGTATTGACTAAAGCAGAGGCAATTTCGTGGTATCGGATCTATGAAATGTTTATGTTTCAATCATTTCACATGTACGGGATCATTGCTATTGCTATAGCAACAGGTGTGATCGGAATTCAAATAATCAAAAAGAAAAAAATAAAAGATTACAAAGGTTTTCCCATTCAGTTGGTAGATAAAGATAGAGGTTTTGTACGTTACCTAGCTGGCGGGTTACTTTTCGGATTAGGTTGGGGATTAGTTGGTTGTTGTCCGGGACCTGTTTTTATATTGTTGGGAACAGGAGCTTTTAGTATTGTTATTGTATTGGTGGGAGCTTTACTGGGAACTTTTTTATATGGTATTCTGAAAGATAAATTACCACATTAAAAATTGTAACAAGAGTTGCCTAAAAAATGATTAAAGTATTTTATTTTTGAGCAAAAAATAAAGATGACTACAACAATTCATATTCAAAATTTAAAATGTGGCGGTTGCGCCAATACAGTTACTAAAAATCTTTCCCAATTAGAAGGAGTTGAAAATGTATCTGTTTCAGTTGATGAAAGTGCAGTAACATTTGATTATAGCGACGAAAACCTAGTTGCGGAAGTAAAAGAACTTTTAAAAAAGACAGGATATCCGGAAGCCGGTGATGAGAATTCATTGGGAACCAAGGCCAAGTCTTTCGTAAGTTGTGCCGTAGGAAAGATGTCATAAAAAAAATCCCGAAATTAGTTTCGGGATTTTTTTATTGTATCTCAGCACTCAGACCAGCATCGAGTAGAGCGGTACATTGCGGCTTTAAATCATCATAGCTTCCGGTTTTAACAGTACATTTTCCTGTATAGTGAACCAGAATAGCACATTGTTCGGCCTGTAAAGCATCATGGTCGCAAACCCGTATAAGTGTTTCAATTACATGGTCAAAAGTATTGACATCATCATTGAATAAAATAATTTCGTGGTTTAATCCCACTTGTTCTTCTACTAAAACCTCTTCCTGTACTTTTTCAATTGTGCTCATTGTAGTTTAGTTAAGAGTTTGAAAATCAGTGTAAAAATATAAAAAATATTGCTTTTTTAAAAATTATAATAACTGATTTATTGTTTGACATATTTTAATGCTACCCAGTTATTGCGCTCTTTTTGCCCGGCAAATTGTAAACCTTTTGAAGTGCAGCTTTCATTAATTACAACAATATCTTCTCGATAAAAACCACTCAAAAACAAAATACCATTGTCGTTTAAACAATCTACATAAGCTTGCATGTCGTTTAAAAGAATATTACGGTTAATATTAGCAATAATGATATCATATTTTTTACCTTCTAATAAAGTTGCATCTCCTTCATAAACTGATATGTGATGACAATTGTTATGTTCTACATTTTCGATGGAATTTAAATAACACCAGTTATCAATATCAATAGCATCAATAGGTTGAGCTCCTTTCATTTCGGCTAAAATAGCTAAAATGGCAGTTCCGCATCCCATATCTAAAGTTTTCTTTCCTTTAAGGTCGGTCTCTAATAAATGTTGAATCATCATGTGAGTCGTTTCATGATGTCCGGTTCCGAAACTCATTTTGGGCTCAATAACAATCTCGTATTCAGCATTTGTTTTTTCATGGAAAGGGGCTCTTACATGACATTTTCCGTCTACATCAATCGGTTCAAAGTTTTTTTCCCATTCTTCATTCCAGTTAACTTGTTCCACTTGTTCAATAGTATGGGAAACTTTAAAATTCGGATTTTCTAAAATATGAACACCTTTTAAAATGTTTTCATCCCATAAATCTTTCTGAATGTAGGCAGAAAGTCCATCTTCTGTTTCGATAAAACTTTCAAAAGGTAATTCCCCTAATTCAGCAATTAAAATTTCGCTTCCTAATTCTTTTGGTTCCACTTTAAAATGGTAACCAACATAAGCATTTGACATAAAAATATTTTTTTGCAAAGTTAACTAAAGAAAGAGTTATTATTTTAAAAATTTTATTTTTGCAGCCAAATTAACAACAACACAACCATAATGAGAGCTTTTTTTAGTATTTTACTATCTTTTGTCTCAATTTTTGTCTTTTCACAAAAATTAGATTCCTTAAAAAATAATGATATTCGTTTAGCTGCTTTACCTTATTACAGTTATGGTAAAGGTTTGGGCGTAACTTCACCTGATAGTTTATTTCAGTTAAACATTCGTTTCAGAATGCAAAATCGAGTAACCTATATTAGTGAAGAAAATGAAGACAATCGGTATGAAGCCCAGATTCGTCGTTTGCGTTTGCGTTTAGACGGTTATGTTTGGCATCCTCAATTTTTGTATGTGATTCAATTGTCTTTTGCACCGGGCGATGTCGGTACAGTACATGACGGAGATAATGTGAATATCATTCGCGATGCCGTATTCATTTATCGTCCGGATAAACATTGGAACTTTATGTTCGGACAAACTAAATTACCGGGGAATCGTCAAAGGGTAAATTCTTCAGGAGCTTTACAGTTAACAGACCGAACAATCAATAATGCTAAATTTACGATTGATAGGGATTTTGGTTTTCAGGCTTATTATCTGAATGAAGACTTGAATGCTTTCTCTTATAATATAAAAACAGCTGTTTCAACCGGAGAAGGAAGAAACTGGACCAAAACATCAGATGACGGGGTAGCCTTGACCGGAAAAGTAGAATTAATGCCGTTAGGTGCTTTTAAAAGAAACGGAATTTATTTTGAAGGAGATATAGCTCGGGAAAAGACTCCTAAATTCATGATTTCGGGAGCGTATCAGCAAAATAACAGAGCGGTTAGAACCAATGGACAATTAGGTGATGTTTTATATTCACCCAGAACACTTCGTTCGTACTTCGTAGATGCAATGTTTAAATACAACGGTTGGAGTTTAATGTCAGCTTATATGCAACGTGATGCTAAAGACTTGGTAACGTATAATCCTGATGATATAACCGATTTTAATTATGTGTATGCGGGAAAGGGAATGGACTATCAGCTAAGTTATATTTTCAAGAATGATTTTGAGCTGATCGGACGTTTTTCTAACCAATTTGTAGATAAAGAGATCAAACCCTATACTCCGGATTTAAAACAGTATAGTATTGGCGTAACGAAGTATCTTAGAGAACATGCTTTTAAGATGCAGGCAGAACTGACCTTTGATGAAAAAGAATATTATACGGGCAATACTAAAAATAATTGGTACTTAAGGTTACAATTAGAAATAGGAATTTAATTCCGATACAATTGTTTACCTTTGCACCATATTTAAGATCATTATGCTGCAAATAGGGGAATACAACAGGCTAAAAGTATTACGTGATACAAAAGTGGGACTTTTTTTAGGAGACGAAGAGCAAGATGTTTTGCTGCCTAAAAAATATGTGCCGAAAGAGTTTTTCATTGGCGATGAAATGAATGTTTTCATTTATCTGGATCATGAAGAACGTCCGGTAGCTACAACTTTAAAACCTTATGTAAAGCTTAATGAATTTGCGCATTTAAAAGTAAACTATATCAATAAATTCGGTGCATTCTTAGATTGGGGATTAGAAAAAGACTTGTTTGTTCCTTTCAAAGAACAAGCAAAGCCGATGGAAGTAGGAAAGCGTTATTTAATTTATGTTTATTTAGACGAAAAAACCAATCGCTTAGCAGCAACAAGTAAAGTACAAAAGTATTTTGCAACCGATGTTCCGGATTATGAAGCTAATGAAGAGGTTGAAGTAATGATCTCTCATATTACAGATATGGGCGTAAATGTCATTATAGAGAACCGTTACAAAGGGTTAGCTTATGCCGATGAGGTATTTAAAGATATTAAATTAGGTAAAAAGACTAAGGCTTATATCAAACAAGTGCGTCCGGACGGGAAAATAGATGTAACGTTTAAAAAAATGGGTTCAGAAGCGATTGATGATGATGCACAAGTTATTTTGAATGAGCTGAAAGCCAATAACGGTTTTTTAGGATTGCACGATAAAAGTCATCCGGAAGAGATCAAAACTATTTTGCAAATGAGTAAAAAAGCATTTAAAAAAGCAGTCGGGTCATTGTATAAAGACCGTTTGATCGACATTAAAGATAACGGAATCTTTTTGATTTAAAAAAGATGAGATAAAGATTTTAAAACCCTGTAAAGATTTGATTTACGGGGTTATTTTTTAGAAATAATTTCTTAATTTAGTTTATGCCGTTTATAGAACATTCAAAATATAATGATTGGGTTCCTTTTATTCATAAGAATCCACATATTGCTACTATTTATGCCGGAAAGTTTAAAAGTTTTCCTATTCCGGATTACCAACGGGAAAAATTAGAATTAGCTGACGGAGATTTTTTGGCTGTTGATTTTAGAATGATCAATCCTGATAAAGCTGTAATACTTTGTCATGGACTCGAAGGAAATTCGCAAAGAACCTATATCAATAGTTGTGCAGATTATTTTTTAAAACATGATTTTTCGGTTTTTGCATGGAACAACAGAAGTTGCAGTGGCGAAATGAATCGTTTGCCACGTTTGTATCATCATGCAACCATAGAAGACTTAGATGCGGTTATTCAATTTACTTTGTCAAAAGGTATACAGGAGTTGTATTTGATCGGTTATTCTATGGGCGGAGCTCAAGTGATGAATTACTTTGGAAGAATAAAAAATATTGATAGCAGAATAAAAGCAGGAGTTTCCGTATCGGTTCCGGTAGAAGTTAAGGCTAGTGCAGATTCTTTGAAAAAAGGATTCAATCAGGTTTATATGAAAAATTTTATGTTAGACTTAACCCGAAAGTTGAAGGTTAAAGCAAAACAATTCCCTGAATTGATTGATGCGGAAAAACTGAGCAAGGTTAAGAATTTTGATGATTTAGATGATAATTTTACTGCGCCTTTACATGGTTTCATTGACGGAAAAGATTATTATTATAAAGTTTCTCCGGCCAGAAGCATTGAAAATATAAAAAATCCGGTTTTGGTATTGAATGCTTTAGATGATCCTTTTTTAGGGGAAGGTTGTTTCCCTGTACAATTGGCACAAAACAATGCTTTTATTTATTTGGAAACACCAAAATATGGCGGACATTGTGCTTATCCTATGAAAAATTCTCATTATTCTTATGCAGAAATCAGAGCGCTGGAGTTTATTAACTCTCTATTTTAGTTAAAATGTGTTTTTAAAAAGTTATTCTTCAAAAGATCACACTTTTTTCTAAAGATTATTGTTTTTCTGCAATTAAGATATTTTCAATTCCTCTTATAAGAGCATCAGAATTAAAGGAAATACTATCAATTCCTCGTTCAACTAAAAACTGTGCAAATTCAGGGAAATCACTTGGTGCTTGACCGCATAATCCCACTTTTGTATTCATTTTTTTGGCAACTTGAATAACAGTAGAAATTAAGGTTCGTACGGCCTCATTTTGTTCATTAAATAAATCACTCACCAACTCAGAGTCGCGATCAATGCCTAAAGTGAGTTGGGTTAAATCGTTAGAACCTATGGAAAATCCATCAAAAATTTCTGCAAATTGTTCTGCTAAGATTACATTGCTGGGAATTTCAATCATGGTATAAATCTCGAGGTCATTTTGACCTTGTTTTAAACCATATTCGGCCATGAGATTTAGTACTTTTTTTCCTTCTTCTACAGTTCTGCAAAAAGGAATCATGAGTTTAACATTTGTAAATCCCATTTCATCTCGGACTACTTTTGCTGCTTCACATTCCAGTTTAAAACCTTCTTTGTAGAGCGGATTATAATATCTTGAGGCTCCTCGAAATCCTAACATCGGATTTTCTTCTTTAGGTTCAAATTGTTGGCCTCCAATTAAATTAGCATATTCATTCGATTTAAAGTCACTCATTCGCAAAATAACATCTTTAGGATAAAAAGCAGCTGCTACCATAGCGATGGCTTGAGAAAGTTTATCTACAAAATAATTACTTTTATTCTCGTATCCGTGGGTTAAGGTTTCTATCTGATTTTTTACATCCGGATTCTTTATTTCTTCAAATTTTATGAGAGCCATCGGATGTATCTTAATACTATTGTTTATAACAAATTCCATGCGCATGAGTCCGACTCCTTTATTGGGTAAAAAGGAATTTTTAAAGGCTTTGTCAGGATCAGCCATGATTAACATTGGTGCTGTTTCAGGAATTTTTATTTTTTCGGTATCAATAATGTCTTTGCTCCAATTTAGTTTGCCTTTATAAACAACACCTACTTTACCTTCGGCACAAGATACTGTAACTTCATCTCCGTCTTTGATTACAGTGGTAGCATTTCCGGTTCCTACAATGGCTACTGCACCCATTTCTCGTGCTACAATTGCGGCATGACTTGTACGTCCGCCTTTATTAGTAATAATAGCTGCCGCTTTTTTCATAATAGGATCCCAATCGGGGTCAGTAAGATTGGTTATGAGTACTTCACCTTCTTTAAGTTTATCTGCTTCATCAGGACTTTGAAGGATTCTAGCTTTTCCTGAAGTAATTTTATTTCCTAGAGCAATACCTTTTGTTAAGACTTCTCCTTTTTCTTTAAGAGTGTAATTGTAAATGAGGTTCATTTTTTGATCAGCATAAACCGTTTCAGGTCTGGCTTGTACAATATAGAGTTCATTAGTAAGACCATCTTTTGCCCATTCAACATCCATTGGTCTTTTATAATGTTCTTCAATGGTATTTAACCATTGTGCTAATTTGATGATCTCATTATCATGTAATACCAATCGTTTTTGTTTTTCGGGAGATGTATCCAGATTAACGGTTGTAGACAGTGTTTTTGAAGTATTTTCATTTTCCGGAGCATAGACCATTGTTTGCTGTTTTTTTCCCAAACGTTTTGAAATAATACTCTTTTTATGATTTTTTAGTGCAGGCTTAAATATTATAAATTCATCCGGGTCAACAGCTCCTTGTACAATATTTTCACCTAATCCCCAAATGCCACTTATAAGGATCACATCCCGAAAACCGGTATCGGGATCTAAAGTGAAAGCAACGCCGGAACTACTTAAATCAGAACGGATCATTTGTTGTATACCAACAGATAACGCCACTTTCATGTGATTGAAACCATTATCAATTCTATATTTTATGGCTCTTTCTGTAAAAAGAGAAGCCAAACATTTTTTGAAAGCACTCAAAATTTCGTCAATACCTACAATGTTAAGGTAAGTTTCTTGTTGACCGGCAAAACTGGCGCCGGGCAAATCTTCGGCAGTAGCACTACTGCGAACAGCACATGCTACATTTGGTACTGTTTTTTGACAAAGTGCCTGATAGGAATTTCGAATATCCTTTTCTATGTCAGAAGGTATTTTACCTTCTAAGATTAGTTTTTTTGATTTCGTACTGATTTCTTTTAAATTCGAGAAATTTTGTAAATCTAATGTTGCTAAGATTTCAGTAAGTTCTTTTCGAATAGTATTAGCATCTAAAAAGGTCCAATAGGTTAGGGCAGTTGTTGCAAACCCGTCGGGAACTTGAATGCCTTTTGCACTTAAATTTTGAATCATTTCTCCAAGAGAAGCATTTTTTCCACCTACAATATTAACATTTTTCAAATCTATTTGAGTAAATGGAATAGTATATTTGTTGTTCATATTGTGTTGTTTTTAAGTAGTTTAAGATTAGCTTAAAGATACAAGATTAATCTTATTAAAGAACATTATATTTTAGTTAAGTTGTTTTTGGTAAAAAATAAATAACTTTGAGTATCTCTTTAATCATTATTAAAATGTTTGGGAAAGAAAAAGTATATTTATTTCTGAGTTTAATCAGTACTTTTTTGTTGCTTACAGGAATTATTCAGGTTTTTCCGGAGGTAACATTTATGGGGTTGCACTTTTCCCTGATCTGGATTCCTGTTTGGATATTGACGTTACTGCTTCCTTTGTATGGCATTATCGAAATAATTAAAAGAGTCGATGAGGTCAATTATATATTCTGGATCGCTTTACTTTTAAACCTGTTTAATTTTTTTATTGTCATCAGGTACTTTAAATTTCAATTTTTTCCGGATTAGATTTAAAATTTTATAGTTTTTTCTAAAAAATGGTTGTATATTTGTATATACAAATGTTGAAAAATGAAAAGGAAAAATTTTATTAAACTAATTGCAGGAGGAACAGTTATGATGAATATACAGCCATTTTATAGTTGGACTCAGGATTTAAAGGAAAATGATACTTTAATGCCGGTTCTGTTTATAGGGCATGGTTCGCCCATGAATGCTATTGAAGACAATGAGTTTTCCCGACGTTGGGAGAAAATGGGACAAGAGATCCCTAAGCCTAAAACAGTAGTTGTGGTTTCAGCTCACTGGCTGACTAAAGGAACTTTTGTAACAGCAATGAATCAACCTAAAACGATTCATGATTTCGGAGGTTTTCCCAGAGCTTTATTTGAGGTACAATATCCGGCGCCCGGAAATCCGGAATTAGCGACTGAAATTCAAAAATTAATAACCAATCCGGCAGTGGAATTAGATCACGATTGGGGATTAGACCACGGAACATGGTCGGTTGTAAAACACATGTATCCGAATGCAGATATTCCAGTATTACAGCTAAGTATTGATTATTATAAACCGGCTCAATATCACTATGAAGTAGCCAAACAACTGTTGGCTTTACGAAAAAAAGGGGTATTGATTATCGGTAGTGGTAATATGGTACATAACCTGCGTATGGTAGCTTGGGATAAATTAAATGTGGATAATTATGGTTTTGACTGGGCTTTAGAAATGGATGCTATTTTTAAAGATAAAATTTTAAAGAAAGACCATAAAGCATTGTTTGACTATCCTAGTTTAAACAAAGCTGCTACATTGGCTATTCCGACTCCAGATCATTATTATCCGTTGATGTATACATTAGCTCTTCAAACGGATAATGATTCTATCGAATTTTTTAACGATAAAGCTGTTGGCGGTTCTTTAACTATGACATCAGTTAAAATAGGTTAATCCTCTAATTCAAACGGATAGTTATCAAATAAAGAGGAAAGCCTTTTCATTTGGTATACTTTTTTGGTGTATTTATTAGACAAGGCAATACAGGTAACAGTATCATTTTTTAATGTGATATAAGATGTCGTATTGCCATGCCACCAACCGTTGTGGTAATAAAAGGTCGGAGCATCATCCCATTCGCGAAGACGGATTCCCAGGCCATAATTTTTTTCTCCTTTTTTCTCGTAGCTATAGCCTTTAAAAATTTCTTTTCGCAAAGTATCTGAAAAAAACTGATTGGAATATGTGGCTTTGTCAAATTTCAATAAGTCTTCAGGAGTAGAATAAATATTTTTATCTCCGTAAACTGCATCTAAATAATCATTTGGGATTTTTTCCCAAGTACTTTTATAAGATAGAGGAGTTGAATTTTTTTGGGTAAAATAATCAAAGACAAAAGTATTTTTCATATTGAGCGGTTCAAAAAGCAACTTTTGCATGGCTTCTTTATAGGGTAAACCACTTATTTTTTCAATTACTAAAGCTAGAAGAGCATAATTAGTATTACAATAAGCAAATCGCTTATTTGTCGTAAATTCAAGAGGAATGTTTTGAGAACAAAGTATAGTCAGAATATCCTGATTGGTAAGCATATTTTTTTTATCCCATACGTTACTTTCATCAGTAAAGTAACTGTATCTGCGTAATCCGCTTCTATGGTTTAAAAGTGTTCGGATTGTAATGTCTTTATAGGGAAACTCAGGAAATATGTTTTGCAGACTTTGATCAAGTTGTAATTGATTTTTATCGATCATTCGTAAAATGACCGCTGCAGTCAATACTTTACTGATAGAAGCTAAGTGAATAGGGGTCGTAGCCGAAACTTTTACTTTGTTCTGATAATCAGTGTAACCTTGATAGTCTTCGTATAATATTTTTCCGTTTTTGGCTACTAAAATCCCTCCGCTAAAATCATCGTCTATAATGTTTTCATTTAGAAAATACTTGATTTTAGGAACAATGGAATCTTGATAGGTTCTCTTTACTGGATTAAAAGCTACAGGAAAAATATCCTTTTCCTTAGACTGTTGGCTTTTAACCTTTTTTTCAGCTTTAAGAGAAGTATTTTCTTTACATGAAATTAAGAGAAGTAAGGAGAAAAATAAATAGATAAAATTTGACTTAATCATTAGTAGGTTGTGCAATAATTATAAAGTGGGGGTTAATTTCTTTTAATCTTAGAAGAAACAAATCTACATTTTTAGGAGAAATATAAATGTTATTAAAGTTACCATAAGTTACAATAATACCTTTATTATTCAAAGAAAGTTTAAGTAAAACCGGTACTATAATACCGGAATGATGACTGACTTTTGTGATTTCCTGAATTTTGATTTCTTTTTTGATGGGGCCGCAAGTACAAAAAAGAGTTTGGCCGGTAATTCGGTATTCGGTTTTTAGCAAAATCCAAAAAAGAAGAACTACAGCTACACTATTTATACCAAACAGTATAGCTGAAGTGGCAAGATTTTTTGAATCAAACGCAAAAAAAGCTGTGATTGATAAAATCAATAAAATAAAACCAAAAGTTAATTGGGTCGTTTTTGTAATTGTAGACTTAAAAATCATGGTAAATTATTTTAAGTCGGCATTTTATAGATTAAGAGATTTTCTTAGCTTTTTATCAACGCCATTTTTATTGACTAAAACAGAAATTGATTTAAGTTTGATATAGGCAGCACTCATGTAAACATATCCGCCGTTCTTTACTCTTTTTTCATCTGTTCCCCAAGAATTTTTTACTTTGTAGTATACATTGCCTTTTTGATCCTGTAATTTACCCACAATATGCATCAAATGGTCATCCGTAGTATCAAAGTTTTCAAATTCTTCCTGACGGTATTCAGGTGTGATTTCCTTTTCTTGTATGATTTCTGTTAATCCGTTTTTTTCATCTTTATCATTTTCCGGAATAAAAGCCACTCCGTATTTAGCTGAAAATGTTTTTTCAGATACATCACAATCTAAGGCTAAAGTATAACCGTTTTCTAAGGCATAATCAATAGCTTTTATAAATTCATCTAAAGGCAGGTTGTACATGCTTCCGTTAGAAAAATTATCAGGAATACTTAAAATAAAAGGTTGGTAAAACGGATGATTAGTAAAGCTGGTTAGTGTAATATATTCATCAGCATCTAGTTTTGTATATGTTAAAAAGCTTTTCGGAGTATATTTTTTTCCTTCGTATGTAAATTCAGCAGGAACTTCACCTAAATAAGTATCTAAAACTTTTGAAACCGCATCTTTCCATTTCGGAGATAATTTTTTTGCAGGATTTTCAACGTATGTTTCGACCATAGCCTCTAAAATAGCTACTAATTCAGCATGATTGTGTATTTTTTCTTCTTCCGAAAGTCCGGTAAAAACAGATACAGGTACCAAACCATAATCTTTCATACTATTGATAACATCATGAGCCAAGGCTCCTTCACTAAATTGGGCTTTTCCTTGACGCATTACAAAATTTTCAGCTTTCTTAGGATAAGTAGTTCTGACTTGATACATTTCCGAAAGGTCTATATGTTTTCCTGTTTTTCTGATGATTTCTGATTCTAAGAAAGAAGATGTCGAAAAACTCCAACAAGTTCCGGTTTTGTCTTGCGAAATTACAGGTAAGTGGTCTAAATCGATAACTTCTTTAAACTCATAGTTTTGTGCAAATGAGCAAAAGCCTGTAAGTAAGCCTATAAGGGAGATTTGTATTTTTTTCATGATAATTATGATTAAAGAGCTGCAAGATAATACAAAAATGGCGTATTTTTACCTTCAGAAAGTTAAAATCAAATGACTTTTAAGGCTTAAATTGAATAACTAAACTCTAAATAAACTTTTTCGTTATGAGTAAAATCGAATGGGAAATTGCTAAAGAATTTGAAGACATTACCTATAAAAAAAGCAATGGTGTGGCGCGTATAGCATTTAATCGTCCGGAAGTGCGTAATGCTTTCCGTCCGAAAACAACCAAAGAATTATTAGATGCCTTTCACGATGCGCATGAAGATACCTCAATAGGAGTTATTTTATTATCATCCGAAGGTCCGTCTCCTAAAGATGGAATTTATTCTTTTTGTAGCGGAGGAGACCAAAAAGCCCGTGGTTATCAGGGGTATGTAGGTGAAGACGGTTACCACCGTTTGAATATTCTGGAAGTTCAACGTTTGATTCGTTTTACACCAAAAGTAGTCATTGCCGTAGTTAACGGTTGGGCTGTAGGTGGCGGACATTCGTTACACGTAGTTTGCGATTTAACATTAGCAAGTAAAGAGCATGCCATCTTTAAACAAACGGATGCAGATGTAACTAGTTTTGATGCCGGTTACGGTTCAGCTTATTTAGCAAAGTTAGTGGGACAAAAAAGAGCTCGTGAGATTTTCTTTTTAGGACGTAATTACTCAGCGCAAGACGCTTATGAAATGGGAATGGTAAATGCAGTAATTCCGCACGATGAATTAGAAGATACAGCATATCAATGGGCACAAGAAATCCTTGAAAAATCACCTATTTCAATTAAAATGCTGAAGTTTGCCATGAACCTGACAGATGACGGAATGGTAGGGCAGCAAGTATTCGCCGGTGAAGCTACTCGTTTGGCTTATATGAGCGATGAGGCTAAAGAAGGACGTGATGCTTTCCTAGAAAAGCGTAAACCTAATTTTGAGAAAAAATATATTCCTTAAGAATAAGTTAGATTTTAGAATTCAGAAATGGAATAACAATATTTTTTAATTTCTGAATTCTCTGATTTCATAATTCTAATTTTATAAAATGAAACACTGGATTCAGGCAGCTCGCTTGCGTACATTACCATTGTCGGTATCAGGGATAATAGTAGGGAGTGCTTATGCTGTATACCAACATACATTTAATGGTACAATTTTTACATGGGCTATTATTACAACGCTGTTATTTCAAATTTTATCCAATTTTGCTAATGATTACGGAGATGGCGTTAAAGGCACAGATGCTAACAGAACGGGAGAAAAACGATTGGTTGCTGCCGGTGTAATTACAGCTGAACAAATGAAAAAAGCCGTTATTTTGATGTCTGTTTTATCATTATGTTCAGCTTTATTTTTGATTTACCTGTCTTTTGGTAAAGATAACTTTTTATATTCGGTTTTCTTCGTTGTTTTAGGAATAGCTTCCATAGCAGCAGCTATTAAATATACTGTAGGTAAAAATGCTTACGGTTATAGCGGATTAGGTGATTTGTTTGTTTTTCTCTTTTTTGGCTGGGTAAGTGTTGTTGGATCTAATTTCTTATATTCAAAAACAATTGATTGGATAATTTGGCTTCCCGCAACAGCCATCGGATTTTTGAGTATAGCTGTTCTTAATCTCAATAACATGCGGGATATTCATAATGACAAGGTAGCCGGAAAACATACTTTAGTGGTAAAAATGGGGTTTGATAGGGCAAAATATTATCATTACTTTTTGATTATAAGTGCAGCACTACTTTTTATAACAGCAGAAGTTTTGATGAAAATTTATCCCGTTTCAGGCGTTTTTTGTTTACTCTTGTTTCTCAAACATTTACGCTATGTAAATAGGGTAAAAGAACCACGGGATTTAGATTCTCAATTAAAGATAGTTGCACTTGGAACTTTTTTAATTAGTTTACTATTTCTACTAAATGTTGTATTTTTAAGCTGATTTTTAAAAAACTAATGTACTGAACTATGAAAATAACATTTTACGGGCATGCGTGTTTAGGAATTGAAATAAAAGGAATCGCTATTTTGGTAGATCCTTTTATTACCGGAAACCCGAAAGCTTCGCATATTGATATAAATGAAATCAAAGCAGATTATATTTTGCTTACCCATGCGCATCAAGATCATACTCTGGATGTAGAAACAATTGCTAAAAGAACAAATGCTGTAATTGTGTCTAATTTTGAAATAGCGTCTTATTATGGTAATAAAGGATTTAAAAACCATACTATGAATCACGGCGGCAGTTGGAATTTTGATTTTGGAAAACTAAAATATGTAATTGCATTACACACTTCGTCATTTGCTGACGGAACTTATGGTGGTCAACCCGGAGGTTTTGTTATTGAGGGAGAACATAAAAACATTTATATTGCCGGAGATACGGCTTTGACCATGGATATGAAATTAATTCCCATGCGAACAAAATTAGATTTAGCTATTCTGCCAATAGGAAGCAATTTTACAATGGATGTTGAAGACGCTATTATAGCATCAGATTTTGTAGAATGTGATAAAGTATTAGGTTATCATTTTGATACTTTCGGCTATATCGAAATTAATCATGATGATGCCAAAAGGAAATTCTTTGACAAAGGAAAAGATTTGATGCTTTTAGACATCGGCGGATCGATAGAATTATAGAACTAAAAATATAAAACATCTGAATCATTCAGGTGTTTTTTTTTATTCAGATCGTGTTTTATCTGAATTCAGTATTTTTGTTGAAAAATTATACATGTATAAAATCATCATTGCCTTATTAGTTTCATTTTATACGTTTGCTCAGGAAAACGAAGTAAAATTGGCTCAGGAATTTCAGGAACATTTGAACGAAGAGTTTAAAGATTCTGTTTCCAGTCCTTTAGAAAAGGAAGATTTAGCACATTTCACAAGTTTGGATTTTTATCCTATTTCCGAAAAGTTTATTGTAAAAGCCACTTTTGTGAAAGCCAGAAAACAAAAAAGCTTCAAGATGAAAACATCTACTTCGAGAACGCCAATGTATAGTAAATATGGCGAATTGCATTTTGAATTGGAAGGAAAACAAATGGTTTTAAATGTATACCAAAATATAGAATTAAGTAAAAAACCGGGATTTAAAGATTATCTTTTTCTACCTTTTTTGGATTTAACCAATGGAGAAACAACGTATCCCGGCGGACGATATTTGGATATGAGAATTCCAAAATCAAATACAGTAATTATTAATTTCAATAAAGCCTATAACCCTTATTGTGCTTACAATCATAAGTATTCCTGCCCGATAGTGCCAAGAGAAAACGATCTGAATATTGCTATAGAAGCCGGAGTAAAAAAGTTTCATGACTAATGACTTTCATTAATTTACATACACATCGTTATTCGGCTGATTCTGAAATTCTGGAAGTAGTAAACCAGTATCCGTGGGAGTTTTCAGCTCAAATTCCGCAGTATTCCATAGGAATTCATCCGTGGTATATTGAAGAAAATCATTTGTCAAGTGATTTACAGGTAATACAAGAGAAATTAAAAGACGAAAAATGTCTGGCTTTAGGCGAATGTGGTTTAGATAAACGAATTGAAATTCCGCTATCGGTACAAACTAAAGTTTTTCAACAACAGATAGAATTGGTACAACAAACGATGAAACCTGTTATTCTACATTGTGTAGCTGCTTATCAGGAGATTATTGCACTTAAAAAAGAAATGAATATTCAGAATCCGATGATCGTTCATGGTTTTTCAAAAAATGAACAAGTTGCCAAAAGTTTACTGGATAACGGATTTTATCTTTCTTTTGGAAAATACCTGTTGCGTAACCCTGATTTAGAAAAGGTTTTTAAATTTGTGCCCGAAAATCACTTTTTTTTAGAAACCGATACCATTGAAGAAAGTATTTTTCAGGTTTACCAAAAAGCAGCAGCAGTAAAAAAACTGACAGTAGAGCAAATACAACAGCAAGTAGCTCAGAATTTTGAAGTGGTTTTCAAAAGAGATAAGTAAAAAACAAATCAATAAAATAAGGTATGGCAAAATGGCAAGAACGAGCAGAATTATTGTTTAAACCGGAAGGTTTAGCGAAATTAACAAACGCAAATGTAATGGTAGTAGGTTTAGGTGGAGTAGGAAGCTTTGCAGCAGAATTTTTGGCTCGTGCCGGAGTAGGAAATATGACCATTGTTGATGGAGATACAGTAGATATTACCAATATTAACCGACAATTACCAGCATTGCATTCAACGGTAGATAAACCTAAAGTTGAGGTTGTAGGCGATCGTTTAATGGATATTAACCCGGAATTGAATCTGACTCGTGTTCAGGAATTTCTGTCACCGGAAAGAGCTTTTGAATTGGTAAGTCAAGATTTTGATTACGTGTTGGATTGTATCGATAGCTTAACGCCTAAATTGAATTTGATCTTGGCAGCCAAAAGAAAACGAGTGAAGATCATTAGTAATATGGGAGCCGGTGGAAAATTTTTAGCCGAAAAAGTTAAAGTACGCGACATCAGTAAAACTGATTATTGTCCATTGGCAAAGCAAGTACGCAAGCGTTTAAAGAAAGAAGGAATTTCCGGAGGTGTAAAAGTGGTATATTCAGATGAACGACCGGATTATGACAGTGTGAAAATGACGGATGGGACTAACTTTAAAAAGTCGTTTTACGGAACGAATAGTTGGATGCCCGGATTATTTGGTTTACACGCCGCACAAACGGTTGTCATGGATATTTTAAAAAAGAAAGAAGTTAAAGAAAGCGAATAGCTTTTATATTTAGATATGAAAAAAATCATTATTGCAATAGATGGCTTTTCGTCAACCGGAAAAAGCACTTTAGCCAAACAATTAGCCAAAGAGTTAGGATATGTGTATGTTGATACCGGGGCTATGTACAGGGCCGTGACCTATTTTGCGATGCAAAACCATTGGGTTTCCGAAGCGCATTTAGACAAAGAACAGGTAGTCCAAAATTTGAATAAAGTTCAGCTGCGTTTTCAGTTTAATGATGTTTTGGGCTTTGCCGAAATGTATTTAAATGGTGTAAATGTTGAAAAAGAGATCAGAACACTAGAAGTATCACAAAATGTAAGCCGCATTGCAGAAATTTCAGAAGTCCGGGCTAAATTAGTACAACAACAGCAGGAAATGGGGCAAGATAAAGGAATTGTAATGGACGGTAGAGATATTGGAACTGTTGTGTTTCCTAAGGCTGAGCTAAAAATTTTTATGACGGCATCGGCAGAAACAAGAGCACAAAGAAGATATCAGGAATTATTAGGAAAAAGTCAAAAAGTGACTTATAATGAGGTGTTGGAAAATGTGCAGCAACGTGATTATATTGATACGCATCGCGATGATTCTCCTTTAGTACAAGCTGAAGATGCAGTTGTGATCGATAATTCAGATTTAACAAGAGAAGAGCAATTTACAAAAGTATTAGCATTGGTAAATCAAAAAATAAGATAACAGGTTTAGAATAAGAGAAGTAATAAATTGTTTTTTGAAATAACTGTTTGGAATTCAGAAAAAATGACTATCTTTGCACACCTTTTTGGCAGAGTAGAGTTTCCGATTGGGTATCAAGTAATTATGTAAAAAAACACTGTTGTGGTTTAATCTGCAAATTGAAACTCAAAAAACCCGGCATACAAATTTTTTAATCAGCATGGCTGAAATTAATAAAACACAAGAAGAGTTTTTAGCAAATTTTAATTGGCACAACTACGCAGAAGGTATTGATCCTGTAGATGAAAAAAACTTGCAAGAATTTGAAGATTTAGTAGCAAAAACTTTTGTATCTACTGACGATCAAGAAGTTGTAGAAGGAGTTGTAGTAAGAATTACAGATAGAGATGCTATCGTTGACATCAACGCTAAATCAGAAGGTGTTATTTCTTTAAACGAATTTCGTTACAATCCTAACTTACAAGTTGGTGATAAAGTAGAAGTTCTAATCGACGTTCGTGAAGATAAAACAGGACAATTAGTATTGTCTCACAGAAAAGCCAGAACAATCAAAGCATGGGATAGAGTTATCGCTGCTCATGAAACTGGTGAAATCGTTAACGGTTTCGTTAAATGTAGAACTAAAGGTGGTATGATCGTTGACGTATTCGGAATCGAAGCATTCTTACCAGGTTCTCAAATTGATGTTAAACCAATCCGTGATTACGATCAATACGTAAACAAAACTATGGAATTCAAAGTGGTTAAAATCAACCATGAATTCAAAAATGTTGTGGTTTCTCACAAAGCGCTTATCGAGGCTGATATCGAAGAACAAAAGAAAGAAATCATTGGTCAATTAGAAAAAGGACAAGTATTAGAAGGAGTTGTGAAAAACATCACTTCTTATGGTGTGTTCATTGACTTAGGTGGTGTTGACGGATTAATCCACATCACTGACTTATCTTGGTCTCGTATCAACCACCCAAGCGAAGTATTAGAATTAGATCAAAAATTAAACGTAGTTATCTTAGACTTTGATGATGAGAAAACACGTATCCAATTAGGTTTAAAACAATTACATGCTCATCCATGGGATGCTTTAGATGCTAACTTACAAGTTGGAGATAAAGTAAAAGGTAAAGTTGTTGTTTTAGCTGATTACGGTGCTTTCATTGAAGTAGCTGACGGTGTTGAAGGTTTAATCCACGTTTCTGAGATGTCTTGGTCTACTCACTTAAGATCAGCTCAAGATTTTATGAAAATCGGTGACGAAGTAGAAGCGGTTATCTTAACTTTAGATAGAGATGAGCGTAAAATGTCTTTAGGTATCAAACAATTAACTCCGGATCCTTGGACTGATATCACTACTAAATATCCTGTAGGTTCTAAACACACAGGAACTGTTAGAAACTTTACTAACTTCGGTATCTTCGTTGAATTAGAAGAGGGTGTTGACGGTTTAGTTTACATTTCTGACTTATCTTGGACTAAGAAAATTAAACACCCATCTGAATTTGTTAATGTAGGTGATAAATTAGACGTTGTTGTTTTAGAGTTGGATGTTGAAGGACGTAAATTATCTTTAGGTCACAAACAAACTACTGAAAACCCTTGGGACAAACACGAAGAAGCTTTCGCTGTTGGAACTATTCACAACGGAACTATCGCTGAAATCGTAGACAAAGGTGCTACTGTAGATTTTGGTGATGACGTAGTTGCTTTCATTCCATCTCGTCACTTAGAAAAAGAAGATGGTAAAAAATTGAAAAAAGGTGAAACTGCTGACTTCAAAGTAATTGAGTTCAACAAAGAATTCAAAAGAGTAGTAGCGTCTCACACTGCTATCTTCCGTGAAGAAGAAGAGAAAGTAGTTAAAGAAGCTGCAGCTTCAACTTCATCTAACACAGTTGAAAAATCAACTTTAGGTGATATTGATGCTTTAGCAGAATTAAAAGCTAAAATGGAAAAAGGAGGAAACTAATTTTTCCTTTTCTAATAAATTAAATCCCGCATGATTCATGCGGGATTTTTTTGTTTAAGACATTTTGGATAGGATTAATTTTTTATTAAAATTAACCTAGAAATAACTTGTTGAAATATAGTTTTTTTCTTTCTTTTGTTAGTAAATTTCTTGATATGAAAAAACTTTATTTTTTATCTTTTTTATTGCTTAATTTTCTAGTTAATGCTCAGATTATTAATTTTCCTGATGCGAATTTTAAGGCGGCTTTATTTATTCCTGGAGTTGCCCATATAGGCGCGTTACAAGTAAATATAGATACAAATAATGATGGTGAAATCCAAATTTCTGAGGCAGAATTAATAACAGGTTTAAATATTAGTTCTTCAAATATTTCCTCTTTGATAGGTGTAGAGTATTTTACAAATTTAAAGACTTTAAATTGTGAAAATAATTTATTAACAAATTTAGATGTGAGTAATTTGGGGCAACTAGTTGGCTTACGATGTAATAATAATCAAATTAGTAATTTATATTTTGGAAATATTATAACAATAAGCTCGCTTTATTGTTATAATAATTCAATTTCAAATTTAAATATCGATAATTTAGTTAATTTGGTCAGTTTAGACTGTCATTCAAATCTTTTATCAAATCTTAATCTTACTAATTTAGTGGCTTTGCAATCACTTAGTTGTCAGGATAATTTATTGACTTCTGTAGATTTGAGTACATTGACAAATTTAATTGAATTTTCTTGTGCTTATAATAATATTGAAAATCTTGATTTTAGTAATAATTCATCAATATTACGTATTAATTGTACTGGTAATTTAGGATTAGTTAGTATATTTATAAAGAACAGTAGTTTAGAAATAATGTATCAATTTAATATAGATCAATTACCTAATTTGGAATATATTTGTGTTGATGAAGAACAGATAGACGAAGTTCGGACAAAGGTTGATTCTTACGGATATTTTAATTGTGTAGTTAATGATTACTGTTCGTTTACGCCTGGAGGTTATTTTTATGAAATTATTGGAGAAGTAAAATTTGATTATAATAATGATGGTTGTGATGTTGCTGATTTTGTTTACCCGAATTTGAAATTGGATATTACAGATGGTGTAAATTCTGGGCATTTTATTGCTAATGTTTCTGGGGCTTATTATATTCCAGTTGGAGTTGGAAATCATGTGATAACACCTGTTTTAGAAAATCTTTCATATTTCAATATCACTCCGCCTAGTTTTACAGTAGACTTTCCAACTCAGGACAGTCCGTTTACACAAGATTTTTGCGTTACAACAAATGGAGAACATTCTGATCTAGATATTGTTTTAATCCCTTTGAATAATGCTCGACCAGGTTTTGAGGCTGACTATTTGATTTCTTGTAGAAATATTGGTAATAGAATGGAAAATGGTACAATTTCTTTTTATGCTCAAGATCCAAATCAGATAACTTTTGTTTCTTCATTTCCATCTCATGATGAGATTTCAGGATCTGAGTATAAGTGGAATTTTTCTAATTTAGCACCCTTTGGAGAAATTACTATTTTAATTAAGTTAAATGTTAATTCTCCTTTAGATACTCCTCCAGTTAATATTGGTGATTTTTTAGGTTTTGAGGCTTTTGTTGAATTAGATTCAAATGAAGATGAAGATTTATGGAACAATTACAGCAATATAAAACAAACAGTTGTAGGTTCTTATGACCCCAATGATAAAACCTGCGTAGAAGGAGAAATTGTTGAACCGAGTATGATTGGTAAATACGTTCATTACGTAATTCGTTTTGAAAATACCGGAACTTATCCAGCGCAAAATATCGTAGTAAAAGACATGATTGATGCTTCAAAATTTGATCTTTCAAGTTTAGTTCCATTACATAGTAGTCATGATTTCTTTACAAGAATTAAGGATAATAAAGTAGAATTCATTTTTGAAAACATCAATTTAGATTTTAATGATGCAGCTAATAACGGTTATGTGGCTTTTAAAATAAAAACATTGCCAACTTTAACTGTTGGTGATACATTTAGCAATGAAGCGAATATCTACTTTGATTATAATTTTCCGATTACAACCAATAATTATGTAACAACGATTCAAGCTTTGAGCAATCCAAGTTTTGAATTTGGAGATGAGTTTGCTTTATATCCAAATCCGGTAAAGGATATTTTAAATATTTCAAGTAAACATCAAACGGAGATTAAATCGGTTGAAATTTATAATATTATTGGGCAATTGGTAATAGTTGTGCCAAATGCTGTACAGAATATAGATGTTTCAAGTTTGGAAAGCGGAACTTACTTTGTAAAAGTAAATTCTGAAAAGGGTAGTGGAAATACAAAATTTATAAAAGAATAAGTAAAAATAAAAGCTCTGATGAAAGTTAGAGCTTTTTTATTTTGCTATTTAATTATTATATCGTAATATTGCAATATAATAATTAAAAATATGGGAGCTTCAAAAGCCGATTTTTTTACCAAAGAGCAAAACGATTTAGCGAGTTTATTTAAAGCTATGTCACATCCGGCGCGTATTGCTATTATTCAGTATTTGCTGAGTGTGGATAGTTGTATTTGTGGTGATATTGTGAACGAATTACCTTTAGCACAGCCAACAGTTTCGCAGCATTTGAAAGAGTTGAAGAATGCAGGTGTTATTCAGGGAAATATTGACGGAACTGCCATTTGCTATTGTCTGAACTTAGAAACCATGCAAAAAATTCAGCATTACTTTGGTGAAATATCAAGTAAGTTACAAAAGAAATGTTGTTAAGAATTTTTAATCTGTCATCTCGAGCGGAGTCGAGAGATAGGTAACAAATAAATTAAGTTTATATTCATAAGATTTCGACTCCGCTCAATCTGACAAAATATTAAATAAAGTAAAAAAATGAAATTATCAGAATTTAAAACCGCTTTAGAAACGATAACAGAATTTACAATTCAGTTGCCTGATGGAGCTTTTGTTCCTAATCATTTTCATATTACAGAAATGGGTTTGTTGACCAAGAATTTTATTGATTGTGGAAATACCATTCGTGAAGAAAAACTGATTACTTTTCAGGTTTGGTTTGCAGGTGATTTAGAACATCGTTTAACAGCTGATAAAGCATTTAAAATCATCAAAGCTTCTGAAAATTTGTTTCAAGGTCAAGATTTAGAATTGGAAGTGGAATACCAAATGGAACAAACTATTGGGAAATTCGGATTGGTTTTTGAAAATGGAATTTTCAAATTAACAAAAAAGGAAACAACTTGTTTAGCAACAGATCATTGTGGTATTCCGCCTGAAAAAATGAAAATTTCTTTGAAAGATCTACAAGCTAAAACTAGTTGTTGTACACCAAATTCAGGTTGTTGCTAAATGGAATTTTCGAAGAAAGAACATTGGGAAAATGTTTTTGCTACAAAGGCTGTAAACGAAGTGAGTTGGTACCAACCCAATCCTGAAACTTCTTTACAGCTTTTTGAAAAAAATGGTATTGATAAAAAAGCTAAAATAATCGAAATTGGTGGTGGTGACAGTTATTTGATGGATTATTTGCTAGATCTTGATTATGAGAATTTAACGGTTTTAGATATTTCTGAAAAAGCCATTGAGAGACTAAAAAACAGGTTAGGCAATAAAGCTGAAAATGTAACTTTCATAGTTTCGGATGTATTAGATTTTCAACCAACAGAGCATTATGATGTTTGGCATGACAGAGCGAGTTTTCATTTTTTGACTGAAACTGATGAGATTCAAAAGTATGTTGATTTGGCTTCCAGAGCTTTAGCACAAGATGGATTTTTGTTTTTAGCAACATTTTCGACTAATGGTCCGTTAAAATGCAGTGGTTTAACCATCACACAGTATGACGAATCTAAAATGGAAATTCTTTTTCAAAACAATTTTCAGAAACTAAATTGTTTTACAACGAACCATCAAACGCCATTTGACACGGTTCAAAATTTTATTTTTTGTTCTTTCAAAAAGAAATAATATGTATCCAAAATTATCTCAAACACTTGAAAAAATAACAGAAATTTCTGTTTCAAACAAAAGAAAAGAGGTACTGCAGCCTTTAATCGATTTTATTCAAAACAAAGTCAATTTAAAAGACGAAATCCGATTGAATTTTATTTGTACGCATAATTCGCGTAGAAGTCATTTAGCGCAAATTTGGGCGCAAACTATGGCTTTTCACTTTGAGATACCAAATGCGTTTTGTTATTCTGGAGGAACGGAAGCTACAGCGATGTTTGTTAAAGTAGCAGAAACGTTAACCGATCAAGGTTTTGAAATTCTAAAATTATCGGAAAATACGAATCCGGTTTACGCTATCAAATTTGATGTGAATGAAGCGGCCGTTATCGGTTTTTCTAAAAAATATGATAACAGTTTTAATCCGGAAAAAGGTTTTGTTGCTATTATGACTTGTTCACAAGCTGACGGAGGTTGCCCTTTTATAGCAGGAGCAGAAAAGCGAGTTCCTATTACTTATGAAGATCCGAAAGCTTTTGACGGAACTGATTTAATGAATGCCAAATATGAAGAGCGAAGTTTAGAAATTGCCAGTGAAATGTATTATGTGTTTTCTCAAATTAAAAAATAATATCATGAAAACAATTAAAATTTTAGGAACAGGTTGTGCTAAATGCAAAGCAACCGAACAAGCTATTAGAAATGCAATTGCAAAAAATAATATCGAAGCGACTGTAGAAAAAGTTGAAGATATTCAGCAAATTATGGAATACAATATTTTATCTACACCAGCAGTTGTGGTGGATGAAGTAGTTAAAATAAAAGGAAAAGTTCCAAGTGAAGTTGAAATTTTAGAAGCTCTTTCATAGTATGTTCGATTGGCTTAAAAATTTTTCTGATTGGTTGATTTACTCGGTTTTTAACATGGCTCAAGGGGCAAAATTGAGCGATGCGCTTAATTTTTTTGTGTATGATACAATAAAGATTTTAATCTTATTGTTTCTCATTACAACGGTCATGGGTGTTGTAAATTCTTATTTTCCAGTCGATAAAATTAGAAATTACCTTTCTCGAAACAAACTTTTTGGATTAGAATATTTATTTGCTTCTACTTTTGGAGCGATTACGCCTTTTTGTTCATGTAGTTCGGTTCCATTATTTATTGGTTTTGTTAAAGGAGGAATCCCTTTAGGGGTAACCTTTGCTTTCTTAATTACATCTCCTTTAGTTAATGAAGTTGCGATTGCAATGTTTGTCGGAATGTTTGGGGTAAAAGCGACATTGATCTATGTTTCTAGTGGTATTTTATTAGGAATGATAGGTGGATTCATATTAGGAAAACTAAAATTAGAAAAATACTTATCTCCTTGGGTACAAGGAATTTTAAACAACGCTATAAAAGAATCTACTTTAGAAGAAAAAAAACTAACTTTTTCAGAACGTTTGCCAACTATTTTTAAAGAAGCATATTCCATAATCAAAGGAGTTTTTTTATATATTATTGTTGGAATTGGAATAGGAGCCATGATGCACGGATTTATTCCAACAGGATTTTTTGAAGTCTACATTAGTAAAGAAAATCCTTTAGCAGTTCCAATCTCTGTGATTCTTGGTATTCCAATGTATAGCAATGCAGCCGGTGTTTTGCCAATAATACAAGTATTTGTTCAAAAAGGAATTCCTATTGGAACAGCAATTGCATTTATGATGTCTGTTGTAGGTTTATCCATTCCTGAAGCAACGATGCTTAAAAAAATAATGACGTGGAAATTGATTGCTATTTTCTTTGGAGTAGTGACAATTTGTATCATTTTTTCGGGGTATATATTTAATTTAATTTTATAAAAATTATGAAAAAAATTATGAAAAAAATTATAATAGTAGTAATGCTTTTTGTAACACTAATAGCATGTAAAAATGAAGTAAAAGAAACAAAAGATATTACAAGTAATTCTATTCAAACAGATATTCAATTGATTCAGTTTCATAATGAACATCGTTGTATTACTTGTAATGCTATTGAAAAACTGAGCAAAGAAACCATCAATATAAATGAAGGAATTTCATTCGTTTTGTATAATGTAGATGATGAAAAAAATGCTAAAGTAGCTGAACAATTTGAAGCTACAGGAACGTCTTTATTTTTGTATAACTCAAAAACTAAAGCTACTAAAGATTTAACCGAAATGGCTTTTATGTATGCAAAAAATGATGGCGAAAAGTTTAAAACCGAACTTCAAAAGGAAATTTCGGCATTTAAATAATTATGGATTTCATTCAAATCTTTGCTGAAAATAAGGAATTTCCGATTCTAGCTGCTTTTGCTTTAGGCTTATTAACGGCAATAGCTCCGTGTCCGTTGGCGACAAATATTACTGCAACAGCTTTTATTGCAAAAACTATAAATAACAAGAAAAAGGTAGTGTTGAGCGGTTTGCTTTATACTTTGGGAAGAATGTTTTCGTATACTTTTATTGGTGCGTTGATTTATTTTGGAGCAAGTAAATTTCAGGTGGCAAAATTATTTCAAGGAAATGGCGAAAAATATATAGGCTATGTTTTGATAATAATTGGGTTAATTATGTTGGATGTAATCAAATTGAATTTTATTAAAGGATTTAATTTCACCGAAAAATTATCAGAAACATTCAAAACTAAAGGATTATTGGGTTCATTTTTGCTTGGTGCTTTGTTTGCAATGGCATTTTGCCCATATAGTGGAGCATTGTTTTTCGCAATGTTAATTCCAATGACTTTAGCTTCGAGCGAAGGGCTGTTACTACCTGTATTTTTTTCTATCGGAACTGGATTGCCTGTAATTTTCTTTGCTTTTGTAATTTCTTTTAGCATGGAAAAACTAGGAAATTATTTCAAAACAATAACTAAAATTGAAAAAGTAATGCGAATTATTACAGCACTAACTTTCATCGTAACAGGAATGTATTACATTAATATTTATTTAAAAATTGTATAAATGAAAAAAAGATTAGGATTTTTGGATCGTTATCTAACATTATGGATTTTTTTAGCCATGGTAATTGGAGTGGGAATAGGTTATTTTATTCCTTCAAGTAGTGGTTTTATCAATTCTTTTTCAAGTGGAACGACGAATATTCCTTTAGCAATTGGATTAATTTTAATGATGTATCCGCCTTTAGCAAAAGTAAATTATGCCAAAATGGGCGAGGTGTTTAAAAATACTAAAGTTTTAAGTGCATCACTCATTTTAAATTGGATTATTGGCCCGATTTTAATGTTTTTCTTAGCTATTTTATTTCTAAAAGGCTATCCTGAATATATGATTGGCGTTATTCTTATCGGTTTGGCACGCTGTATTGCAATGGTTGTCGTATGGAATGATTTGGCGGAAGGAAATCGGGAATATGGAGCCGGATTAATTGCTTTGAACAGTATTTTTCAAGTGCTTTTATATAGTGTATATGCTTATTTTTTTATAACGGTTCTGCCACCTGTCTTTGGTTATAAGGGATTTGAAGTCAATATTAGTATCGGACAAATTGCTGAAAGTGTTGGAATTTATTTAGGAATTCCGTTTGCTTTGGGAATCATTAGCCGATTTGGTTTGATTCGTCTAAAAGGTGAAAAGTGGTTTCAGGAAAAATATGTTCCTTTTATTTCGCCGATAACTTTAATCGCCTTATTATTTACTATTGTTTTAATGTTTAGTTTGAAAGGTGAATTGATTGTTCAAATTCCGATGGATGTGGTTCGAATTGCTATTCCTTTAGTGATTTATTTTGCCATTATGTTTGTGGTGAGTTTTTTTATCGGAAAATATTTTGGAGCCGATTATTCAAAAGCTACAGCTATTGCGTTTACGGCAACCGGAAACAATTTTGAATTAGCTATTGCAGTTTCTATTGGCGTTTTCGGAATTAATAGCGGACAAGCTTTTGCGGGCGTAATTGGTCCCTTAGTTGAAGTTCCGGCTTTGATAGCTTTGGTTAATTTAGCCTTTTGGCTGCAAAAAAAATACTTTTAACACTGTCTGTATAAAAAAGCCGGATTCTTTAGGGCTTAAAAGAATCCGGCACATTTAGTTAGGTTAAGTGCAGTCTTAAAAATAATAGCGTAATTTTATTGAGCCCTATTCTTTTGAAATTTTGAATACTGATTTTTGATTATTTCCTTCAATTGTTAAAAAGTATATTCCTTTTTTCAGCGAAGAAATATCAATCGTTTGTTTAGGTTCTTTATTCTTAAATTCAAGAGTATATACATTTTCTCCTAAGATATTATATAGCATTATTCTATCAGCAGTTGTTCCGTTAATGGTTAGAAAATCTGTTGTAGGGTTAGGGTATACTTGAATAATATTTTCTGCTATATTGAATGTTTTGTTGTTTAGTGTAGTTGTAATAGCAAATTCGTAAGGCGTCTGATAATTAGAAGTACCGGGACTTATGCTAGTTATTCTTAAAAAGTAATTTCCGGGAGCCAATGTTTCCGTAAAATTCAATGTACTGCCACTGTTATTATGAGCAGAACCTATTAAATTTCCGCTTGCATCTAAAAATGCTGCATTCATATTACTCGTTACGATATTGCTCATATCTACTGTAGCATTAATATTATCAGAGATTGTAAATTTAAAATAGTCTATGTCAGAGGTTCCGGAATTCGCCTGAACGGTTGTAAAACCTATATAATTTTGATTGGTTGCAATGCCATACGCTAATTCTTTATAATTAGGTTCGTCCAAGCCTTGAAGAATTTGATAATATTTTCCGGGAAGTTCAGTGTGATTTTCTATGAAATCAAATGAGGAATTAAAATAAAAATATTTAGCCGGATAAATAAGTCCTGTAATGTAAGTATTCAACATGGAAGATGGTTCTGCTACGACACCATCTGTTGTTCCGCCTGTAATTCTTCCGATAACACAAGAGAAATCAATATAATTATCTAGTGCTTTTTGATTCAATCCGATGATATTTTCTCCTAATACTCCGTTACAGTTAACATCAACATTATAAAAATCAGGAGAATACGAGTTATCATTCATACTGCTGCTGTTTTGTATTTCTGCTCCTCCGAATAAATAAACACTCGGCTCTCCGCTGTAATAATAGGTTTCTTTAAGATCTCTGATGGCTTCTGATCGAACATTAACACTGGTAAAGAAAGCTAAAGGATTATCACTGGCGTTGCTTCCGCCATGAGGCGTTCCCAAGGTTAGTAATTTAGCTATATGATGTAAGTTATCTGCTTGCCAGTTATTTGTATTTTGAAGATATTCTCTGGAAGCTAAGCCTCCCATGCTGTGTCCGACTAAAATAACTTTTTCTTTTCCTGTTATTTGTAGAACACGTTGTACAGCATCTTTCATTGCAGCTCCTTGTTTTGCAACGGCAGCTTGATTACTTAGTACATTGGTGTCAATTGTTCCGTTCGGATTTACATTGAAATTTACATAATAATAGTCTCCGTTTTGGAAAGTGGTAGAAAAAGCAGCAATATCAGCATTCGCAACAGGATAAAAATCTGTATTGGCAAGTGCATCATTTGAATCTGCATTCAGGCAATAATCTAGTCTGCCTCCGAAAGTAAAGTTGTATTGACTGTCAAAATAGTCAGTAGAAGTAGACCAAGTATCAGAACTTGAATTCAATCCATGTACAAAGATAATAGGATAGGGAAGTTTGCTTACAAATGTCCGGAGATTGGTCTGAGGCGTTTTCAAGACAATTATTTCATCATTATGAAATTCTAAATACTCAAGTTGAGCCGGTCTCGGTTTAAAAACGGTTTGAGCAAAAACCGTTGATGTGAATAAAAATAGAGCAGTGAAAAAATATAGTTGTTTCATAAATTATATATTGAATTTTTATGCAATATATAATTTTTTAACAAAATAATAATAATCTGATAAAAAAATAACACAAAAAAATACTCTCATTGAAAAGAGAGTATTTATTCTTTATCGATTGAACCCAGTACCCGCTTCATAAAATCGTTAAGTGCGGTCTTTTTATCTTTCCCTTCCTTAATCATTTTATGCACCTCTAAAGCGCCATACATATTGGAAATTAATTCGCCAATAACATCCAGTTCTTCGTCTTTTAAAGAAGGAACCTCAGTAAGGTTTTCCAAAACTTCAATAGTTTCAACCAGGTAGTCCTGATCATTTTCCTCAATAAATTGAGTTAATTGTTTAATTACAGGTAATTTCATGGTGTTGATTTAAGAAAAAAATTTAAAGAACTATTTCGTTTATTTAAAATGTCTAAAAATTTAATTTGTAAAAGTTTTAAAGTACTTTGTTGACTAATTCCGCTAAGACTTCAGCTTTGTTAGTTTGGGTTTGGTCTACTAATTGACCGTTTTTGAATGCTGCGAAAGTAGGTAAATTGTCAACTTTTGCCAATTTTCTTGATTCCGGAAATTTTTCAGCATCTACTATTAAGAAAGGCACATTTTCGTGTTCAGATGCTATTTTTTTAAATTTAGGTTTCATAATACGGCAATTGCCACACCATGAAGCTGCATATTGTACTAAAACAACATCGTTATTAGCTACAACTTCTTGTAAATTATCTTGATCTAATTCTTGAAACATAGTTTTTTAATTTAAAATCTCAATAACAATCTCAAAAATCAGTAATTGAAATTTGATATTGTTATTGAGATTTGTTATTGATTAGTGAGAAGCTAAATATTCAGCAGTACTTTTTCTGTCAGCTTTCATAGCATCTTTCCCTTCTTCCCAGTTTGCAGGACAAACTTCTCCGTGAGTTTGAACGTGAGTATAAGCATCAATTAATCTTAAGTATTCATGTACATTTCTACCTAATGGCATATCATTAACACTTTCGTGGAAAATTTTACCATCTTCGTCTACTAAATAAGTAGCACGGTAAGTTACATTTGAACCTTCGATTTGGTATTCACCGGTTTCTTCATTGAATACATCTTCTGCTTCTAAAATTCCTAAAGCACTTGATAAGTTACGTGTAGTATCGGCTAAGATCGGGTATGTTACTCCTTCAATACCACCATTATCTTTTGGAGTGTTTAACCATGCAAAATGTACTTCGTTAGTATCGCATGAAGCTCCGATTACCATAGTATTTCTTTTTTCAAATTCAGCTAAAGCCTCTTGGAAAGCGTGAATTTCAGTAGGGCACACAAAAGTAAAGTCTTTTGGATACCAAAATAAAAGGACTTTTTTCTTGTTGTTAACAGCTTCTTCAAAAACGTTGATTCTTAAGTTGTCACCCATTTCAGAAATAGCGTCAACAGTAATGTTAGGAAATTTTTTACCTACTAGTGCCATAAGTTGTTATTTTAAAGTTATTACTAATTTTCTGATAGCAAATTTACGAATAAAAAAACCATAACTATAGTTAAGTCATGGTTAATTTTTATCTCTGAATAAATTTTATTTATACTGCTTATTCTGCCTCTTCTTTAGAAACTAATTGTCTTATTTTAATGTTTAAAGCTGCAAAAATCAGTGTCATTATAGGGCTCAAATAATTGAAAATTGCATAAGGCAAATAATCAAAAGTTGCTACACCAAGAGCACCTGATTGATAAGCTCCGCAAGTATTCCAAGGAATTAAAACAGAAGTTACAGTTCCGGAATCTTCGAGAGTTCTACTGAGGTTTTCAGGTGCTAATCCTTTATCGCGATAAGCTTTTGCAAACATTTTTCCGGGAACTACAATAGCTAAATATTGGTCAGAAGCTGTAACATTTAAAGCTAAACAGCTTCCTACTGTTGAAGCAAATAATCCCACTGTTGAATGTGCCAGTTTTAATAAAGATTGGCTAATACGTGCTAATGCTCCAATTGCATCCATAATACCACCAAAAACCATAGCGCAAAGAATCAACCAAATGGTTCCTAACATTTTTTCCATTCCTCCGGAAGTGAATAAATCAGCTAATGTGGCATTGTCTGTCGGTATAACAGATTTAGTGGTAATGGCATTCATAATACCTTTATAAGCATTGATAAAGTTCATTTCTGTTCCTCCCGAAAGCATCAATACAATATTTGGCTGAAAAATGATAGCAAAAATGCCTCCTAATAGCGTTCCTACTAAAAGAGCAATTAAAGGTTCCGTTTTCTTTACAATTAAACCAATTACAATTACAGGAACTAAAAATAACCAAGGTGTTATGTTGAAAGATTTTTCAATATCGGTTAAAAGGCTATCAGTGTTAGCAATTCCATGAGTTTCTACAGTTAATCCTAAAATAATAAAGGCAACAAGAGTAATAATATAAGTAGGAACTGTTGTTATGGTCATGTAACGAATATGTGTAAATAAATCGGTTCCGGCCATAGCAGGAGCCAGATTAGTAGTGTCAGACATGGGAGATAATTTATCACCAAAATAAGCACCGGAAATAACAGCACCGGCAACCATTCCCAAGTCGAAACCTAGTGCACCACCAATTCCAATTAAAGCAATCCCAACAGTTGCTGAAGTCGTCCAGGAACTTCCGGTTGCAATAGAAATAACGGAACATATAATTAGTGTAGCCGGCAAGAAAATAGCCGGACTTAGAATTTTAAGACCATAATAAATCATAGACGGAATAACGCCGCTGACTAACCAGGTTCCTGCAAGAGAACCTACCATTAACAAAATTAAAATGGCTCCGGCAGTCGATTTAATGTTTTCGGCTACTTCATCAAGCATTTTTTTATAGGAAACTTTGTTTAAAAAACCGACAATAGCAGCGACAGAAGCTCCTAAAAGCAATATGAACTGATTACTTCCGCCTAATGCATTATCACCAAAAACATATACATTAAAGGCAAGCATCCCGATTAACGCAAATACGGGAATTAAGGCTTCGAAAATAGAAAGTTCTTTATTTCTAATGATTTTTGTACTCATATAATAGGATTTATTGGCTTATAATTATTTTAAAAATGTATTGAAGTAATCCGCAATTTTTGCATACATGTGGATTCTATCTGTTCCTCTTACATTGTGTTCATGGTTTGGATACAAGAAATAGTCTATTGGTTTTCCTGCTTTAATACAAGCTTCAATAAAGTTCATACTATTTTGTTGAACCACTACAGGATCTTGTGCCCCATGAATCATTAATAAGCGAGCTTTTAAATTAGCGGCTTTGTTCAGTAAAGATGCTTTTTCATAACCTTCCGGATTTTCTTGTGGTGTATCCATATAACGTTCGCCATACATTACTTCATAATATTTCCAATCAATTACCGGACCTCCGGCAACACCAACTTTAAACATATCAGGATAAGTTGTTAGTAAAGAAGTGGTCATAAAACCTCCGAAACTCCAACCAAAGACTCCGATTTTGTTAGAGTCTACAAAGTTTTTTGATTTTAAGAATTCCACACCTTTTAATTGGTCTGCCATTTCATTAATTCCTAGTTGACGATGGTTTACATCACAAAAATGTTTTCCACGAGCATCGCTTCCACGATTATCTAATGTAAAAACAACATAACCTTGTTGTGCCATATAATAATCAAAAAAACCAGCGCCACCTAACCATTTATTGGTGACCAATTGTGCATGTGAACCTCCGTATACATAAATCATAACCGGATATTTTTGAGTAGGGTCAAAATTAGTTGGATATAGAATTCGTCCGTTTAATGGTGTTTTACCATCTGCAGCAATTAAAGAAATTATTTCCATTTTAGGCAAATCAATTTTTCCGGTAAACGGATTTGCAGCATTGATTAAAATAGTTTCTTCTTTTGTTTTGGTATTTATGATTTCTACCTTATTTGGTGTTTCTGTATTGCTAAATGTATCCAAAATATATTTTCCGTCAAAAGAAACAGATGCAATATGAGTTCCGGAAGCAGAGGTTAACTGTGTCGTTTTTCCGGATTTAAGAGAAACGTTAAATAACTGGCGATCTAATCCTTGATTTGTAATTCCGGTATAATAAACAGATTTATTGTCAGAACTAAAACCTAGGAAATCTTGAACTATAACATTTTGAAAACCTAAATCTTTAATCAGTTTACCCGATGTACTGTATAAATACATTTGATTATAACCATTGTTATCCGTTTGGTAAATAAATTGTTCAGAATTATTAGGGACAAAAATGATATTATGTTGCGGCTCAACCCAAGTTGAAGCTTTTTCTTCAAATAAAGTTTTGATAAAAGCTCCTGTTTTAGTGCTGTATTGGTTGAATTTCAGGTGATTTTGTTCACGGTTTAAGACACCTATAAAAATGTTTTCTCCATTAGGATGCCAGGAAACTATAGTCAAATATTGTTCTTTGGGTTCTCCGGTTTGGATTTGAACAGTTTTTTGGGTTTCCAAATTAAAGATTTGAAGTGTTACTTCTTCACTTTTCATACCCGCCATAGGATATTTAATGTTGTTGTTAACGGCTTCCCGTTCATTCCAATTGATGATAGGATAGTCGCCTACCATAGTTTCATCTTTGCGGTAATATGCTAATTGATTTCCGGTTTCGTTCCACCACATTCCTTTATTAATACCAAATTCCTGACGATGAACATAACTATTACCGTTTACAATTCCTTTATTACTATCATTAGTTATTGAAATAGTTGTACCGTTTTGACGTGTAATCTTGATATTGTTGTCTTCTAGCCAAGCGACATCAAAATTTTTAGAAACTATCGGTTCATTTGCAGTCGTTGGAGTAGCAACACTCTTTTTAATTTTTTGATTTTTTAAATCGTATTGGATAAAATATTTTTTGTCTTTTCCATCTATATCAAATGAAATGATTTCTTCTGTTTTCCAATTAAAATTATAGGGGAAAAAACGCAATTCAAATTGTTCATTTGGGAAAGTTTCTTGTAGACTTTTAGAAAGTTCAGATGTTGAAGCCAGAGTTTTTTCTTTCCAATTATCGGAATTATTTCTTTCCAGTAAAGATTGATAGTCTTTACTTAGATAAACAATTGCGTTTTCATTTTTTTTCCATTGTGAAAACAATGCGTTTTCGGGAGCATATTTTCGAGGACCGGTTACGGTTTCTTCAATAGTGAAATTTTGTGAAAATGATACTAAATGAAAACATAATGCAAATGCACTAATTATAATTTTTCTCATATTTAATTTTTGATTACGAAATCCAAAAATAACTTTAAATTATGGAAAAGGAAAATTTATCCTTGAAGTTTTAAAGTTTAAACAAGAAAATCTAATAAGTATTAAAAGGTTTTTAAGATAATTATTCTTTTTTCTAGAAGTAGGTAGGAGGCTTCTTTTGTAATATAGAACATATTCTTACTTGGTTAAAAGTATAAGTTTCTTAATTATTAAATGGTAAAAATTTGTCATTTTATTTTTATTTTAGTTAATTTATAAGTTTTAACCCCTTTATTTTAATTTTATTATGAAAAAAAAATTATTTTTTGTTTTTCTAGGAATGAGTATTGCTGCTACTGCTCAGGTCGGAGTCGGGACAACAAATCCCAGAGCGGCTTTAGAAGTTAACTCTACGACAAATGGTTTTTTAGCTCCACAAATCGCTTTAACAAATACTACAATTGCAGCCCCGGTGGTGAATCCGGCAGGTGGAGCCTTAACAGAAGGAACTATAGTATATAATACAGCAACTGTAAATGATGTAACCCCCGGATATTATTATTGGAACGGAACAATTTGGGTACGAATGGCTGCCGGAGCGGCTGGTGGATCACATAATACATTAGATATGGCTTATGACGAAGGAGGATCAGGTGCCGGAAGAACCATAACTGCAGATGCCGGATCTGTTACAATAAATAATCAAAATGCTGCTACACATGGATTAGTTATTAATAACCCGATGTCTAATACTGCCGGAATCCAGTCAACAGTTTCGACAAGCGGAGTTGCTATTTGGGCAAGAAGTACATCGTCATCAAATGCTTATTCAACAATTCAAGCAGAAACAAATAATACAGCTAGTAACACTGCTGCAGTTGTAGGTATAACAAACGGAGCCGCTGCCGGAATATCTGGTGAAGTTTCGGCAACAGCGACAGCGACAGCAGCAGTTAACGGAAGTAATTTAAGAACTACCGGAGGTCATGGTGTATACGGACAAGGATTTAACGGAGTTGTAGGTGTAACAAATTATAGACCGGGCTATGGTGTATGGGGTCAAAATTATGATGCTTTGGGATCAACAGCTTATAATAGTGTTGGAACTTACGGTTATGGTTACGTTGGGCTTTGGGGAGACACAACAGATACTTATGCTATAGTGGGTAATGGAATTGTAGCTACTTATGTTGGTTTCCAAAATCTTTCAGATCAGAGATTAAAATCTAATATTGAAAGAATTGACTCACCATTAGAAAAATTGGGACAGATATCAGGTAATTATTATGATATAGAGTTTGATGTAAAACGAAATGATTTAAACGGAGAAAAGATGGTTAAGCATCATAAACGTAAAGAATATGGAGTTATAGCACAGGAAGTAGAAAAAGTTTTTCCGGAAATGATCAAAACAATGAGAACCGATTATACGCAACCCGAAGCAGAAGAATATAAGACGGTTAATTATACTCAGTTAATTCCTGTATTGATTGAAGCTGTGAAAGAATTGAATGAAGAAGTAAAAACTTTAAAAGCGGAAATAAAACAATTGAAAGAATAAATAAAGAGGGCTTGTAATACAAGCCCTCTTGTCTTTAATAGTTCTGGAAAATCTAAATGGGAATAAATAATACAATTAAATTACCTTTTTCTAAAGGTATCCCGAATAATATCATTTGGAAAAACAATTACACTTTCATGTCCATTTTTTCCAACTGCGGCAACACCGAAAAAATAGTTATCGATTATGATACCTTCTAATTCAAAATTATTAGTATAGCCAACGAATCTGCTATATTCCCATTGAGGCGAGGTAGTGTTTCTCCAATAAATTTTGTATCCTAAAATTGAATCATCATCTGAAGATTCCCATCTTAGCTTCACATTTGGTTGTACTATACCGCCAATTAAGACATTTTTTGGTGCTGGCGGAGCCCATGCCAAAGAAGCTAAAACAATAGCATTAACACTCGTGATTTTTTTTGCATATTCAAAATTAACTCCTTCTATAACATCTCCGTATTGTATACCGTTTTCAGTTCTGATATTTTGATGTTGCCTATTGTAATTTTCATTTGCTTCCATAATTCGCACACCGGCAAATCCTAAATCGTTAAAAGGTCTGTGATGACCACCTCTTCCAAAACGATCAAGCCGATAGATCATCATAGGGTTCATTTCAGGCATATATGTTTTGGTGGTATGTTCTATATAACGAGCTAATTGTCTGGAAATTCCATCAACTTCACCACCATAAAATCGTCTCATTGAACGAGAATTTTCAGTTTCATTTGCAGGAGTCGGTTCGGAAAAAATTCGAAAAGTTCTATTATCAATAACACCATTTATGCCTTCAATATTACCAATCATGTCATTATTAAGAACTCCGATGATTTCCCAATTATTTTTCTTAGCATATTCAGCGAATCCTTTTCCTCCGAAAAGACCTTGCTCTTCTCCTGAAAGACCAACATATATAATGCTGTTTTCAAATTTGTATTTGGAAAGTACACGAGCTGCTTCAATTGTTCCTGCCATTCCGGAAGCATTATCATTTGCGCCCGGCGCATCACCGGTATAATCCATTGCGTCAGAGTTTCGGCTGTCAATATCGCCACTCATTATTATAAACCTGTTGGGATATTTAGTTCCTTTCTGAATAGCTACAACATTAACGATCCAAGTGTCTTTAGGAACTCTTTCACCATCATTTGTTGTTACAAAATCTTTTTGGTAAAATACATCAAGACAATTATTGCAGTTTTTAGAAATATTTTCAAATTCTTTTTTTATCCATCTTCTGGCAGCACCAATTCCTCTTTTACTTGATATAGTGTCGCTAAAAGTATTTCGAGTTCCGAAATTAACTAACGTTGTAATGTCGTTTTTGATTCTATTAGCAGAAACAGTATTTATAATTTCATAAATTCTTGTATCTTGTTGAGAAAAGCAGAAGTTATAAAATAGCAGAAGTAAAACTATTTTTTTCATGTTTTCTTTCAAAAATAAAAAAATCCAACTACAAAAACGTAATTGGATTTAATTTTTATGGTATTTCACAGAGTATTATAAAATATTCAACTCCATCATACAATGTTTCATCATTTGATAAGTACGCTCAATATCATTATCCAAACCAATTGAAAAACGAATCAGGCCATCCGTTAATCCCATTTCTTGTTGTTCTTCCAAAGGAATTTCAGATGAAGTTGAAGTTCCGGGAGCACTGAACAGTGTTTTATAGAAACCTAAACTTACCGCTAAATAACCTAAGTTTTTTTCTTGCATTAATTCCATCAATTCATTGGCTTTGTCTAAAGAACCTACATCAATAGTCATCATGCCGCCAAAACCATATTCTGGGTTAATCATACTAGCGTATAATTTATGACTAGAGTGACTTTCTAAGCCCGGATAAACTACTTTTAATCCGTCTTTTTCAAATTTTTGTGCCAAATACATAGCGTTATGGCTATGTTGTTTCATACGAATGTGCAATGTTCTTAAGTTTTTAAGAATACTAGCAGCACGTAAACTATCCATTGTTGGTCCTAAAAGCATACTAGCCCCATCATTGACATTACGTAAATCGTCGATAAATTGTTGCGTTCCGCAAACTACACCACCTACTGTATCGCTACTTCCGTTGATGAATTTAGTTAAACTATGAATAACAACGTCAGCACCTAATTTTCCGGGTGCAACTGAAAGCGGAGAAAAAGTATTATCAACCACTAATTTTAGGTTGTGTTTTTTAGCAATTTTAGCCAATCCTTCAATATCCGCAACTTCTAAAAGCGGATTACTCACGGTTTCACAATATAAAACTTTAGTATTAGGCGTAATGGCAGCCTCAACTTTGTCCAGTTTCGTAATGTCGATAAAAGTGGTTGAAATATTGAATTTTGGAGCAAAATTTTTCAAAAAAGCATAGGTTCCGCCATAAATAGTTCGGCTCGAAACAATGTGGTCTCCGGCGCCACATAGTTGCATTAAAACCGGAGTAATAGCACCCATTCCAGATGCGGCAACGTTAGCAGCTTCAGTTCCTTCCATAGCAGCAAGTGCTTGTCCTAAATATAAATTGGAAGGAGAAGAATGACGAGAATATAAATAACAACCTTCTGCATTGCCTTCAAAAGTATCGAACATGGTTTTAGCAGAAAGGAAAGTATAAGTTGAACTATCTGAAATCGAAGGGTTAACGCCTCCGAATTCACCAAAATATTGTAAATCCTGAATATTATCAGCCGGATTGAATGTACTCATAGTGTTTCTTGTTTAGTTTGTATAGTCCAAAATTCACTATTTGTAATATATTTTTCAATACAAATTGAAAAATATAGGATAAAAATCTATATTTTTGAATTAAATTAGTTTTTAGTTCTTTTTAAAGTTTAGTTTTAACAAGAAAACCAAAGAAATATGAAGTTAGATAGTATTGATAAACGCTTATTGGAATTATTGCAAGCCGATACCAAAAAAACAACCAAAGAGCTTTCCGTAAAATTAAATTTATCGGTAACGGCTGTTTATGAGCGTATTAAAAAATTAGAACGCGAAGGAATCATTAGTAAATATGTAGCCTTATTGGATAAGGCAAAGATAGAAAAAAACTTTGTGGTTTTTTGTCATATCAAATTAACACAACACAATATCGATATTATTTCTCAGTTTGAAAAAGAAGTGGTAAAGATAAATGAAGTGTTAGAATGTTATCACGTAAGTGGAGATTACGATTATATTTTAAAGATTTTCGTCAAAGATATGGAAGCTTACCGAGAGTTTATGGTGACCAAATTGACAACCATTCAGCACATAGGAAGTACGCATAGTACTTTTATGATTGGTGAAGTAAAAAACAGTACTGCTTTTAAGTTTCAGGTATAATAAATTACCAATAAATTCACAGCTATTAATGCAAAAAGCGTTACTTTTGTAATCAATAAATCATATAACTACTAATATTAATAAAATATTTCCAAAAAATGAGTCAATTTGATGTAACCATTATTGGTTCTGGTCCAGGCGGATACGTATCGGCTATACGTTGCGCTCAATTAGGTTTTAAAACTGCAATCATTGAAAAATATTCAACGTTAGGTGGTACATGTTTAAATGTAGGCTGTATCCCTTCAAAAGCTTTATTAGCATCTTCTCATCACTACGAAGAATTACAACATTTTGCTAATCACGGTATTGAAGTGGCAGGTGATGTAAAAATTAATTTAGCTAAAATGATCGAACGTAAACAAGCAGTAGTAGATCAAACATCAGGTGGTGTAAAATATTTGATGGATAAAAACAAAGTGACTGTTTTTGAAGGTGTAGGTTCATTCGAAAGTGCCACTTCAGTTAAAATTACTAAAAATGATGGTAGTTCAGAAGTAATTGAATCGAAATATATCATAATTGCAACAGGTTCTAAACCATCAACTTTACCATTTATTTCAATTGATAAAGAAAGAGTAATCACTTCTACAGAAGCTTTAAAATTGCCGGAAGTTCCTAAACATTTAGTAATTATCGGTGGAGGAGTTATCGGAATCGAGTTAGGTCAAGTGTATTTGCGTTTGGGAGCTCAAGTTTCAGTAGTAGAATATTTAGACAGAATTATTCCGGGAATGGACGCTGCTTTGTCAAAAGAATTGACTAAAGTATTGAAAAAACAAGGAATGAAATTCTATACTTCTCACAAAGTAAAAGAAGTGACTCGCAGTGGTGAAACAGTTACGGTTAAAGCTGATGATACTAAAGGAAATGAAGTAGTTTTAGAAGGAGATTACTGTTTAGTAGCTGTTGGTCGTCGTCCATATACTGAAGGATTGAACGCTGACAAAGCCGGAGTAAAAATGACAGAAAGAGGTCAGGTTGAAGTGAACGATCACTTACAAACTTCAGTATCTAATATTTATGCTATTGGTGATGTAATTCGCGGAGCAATGTTGGCACACAAAGCAGAAGAAGAAGGTGTTTTAGTAGCCGAATATTTAGCAGGTCAAAAACCGCATATCGATTATAATTTAATTCCCGGAGTAGTTTATACTTGGCCGGAAGTTGCCGCTGTTGGTAAAACAGAAGAGCAATTAAAAGCAGAAGGAGTAGCATACAAAGCAGGAAGTTTCCCTTTCAAAGCTTTAGGTAGAGCCAGAGCAGGAGGAGATACTGACGGTTTCGTTAAAATTTTAGCAGATGCTAAAACAGACGAAGTTTTAGGTGTTCACATGATTGGTGCTCGTTGTGCTGATTTAATTGCAGAAGCAGTTACCGCTATGGAATTCAGAGCAAGTGCCGAAGATATTTCAAGAATGTCACATGCTCACCCTACATTTGCAGAAGCTGTAAAAGAAGCTGCTTTAGCTGCTACTGATAACAGATCTTTACACGTGTAACAAAAAGTCAATCTGAATTTTCAGATTCCAATAAAAAGCCTAACAGATTTTTAATTTGTTAGGTTTTCTTTTTTTTTAAGAGCAAAAATGTAGTGCATCTTTGTGTTCAATGTTCCCGCTTTTCGCACTACAAGGTAGTTTGCTTCAATCGGGGCTAATAAGTTATTCATAAAACTTTGGTCGACTTTTAAAACTTTCTTTACTTTGTAATTCAAATTTTTACTTTGAGAACAACTGTTGTTAAAACCATAAACGAACCTTTACTTTTTAAGCAAAAGCTATTGTTTTGGGCTAACCAATTTAGAGAAGTCGTTTACTTAGATTCTAATAATTACGAGCAAAAATATACCAGCTTTGATTGTGTTTTGGCAGTTGAAGCTTTTACTTCTATTCAAACTGATTCTCATAATGCTTTTGATGATTTGTATCAATATCAGTCGCAAACAAAAGATTGGTTGTTTGGGTATTTATCCTATGATTTGAAAAATGATGTAGAAAAACTTGAATCGAATAATTCGGATAGATTGGAATTTCCTGATTTGTTTTTCTTTCAACCAAAGAAATTATTTCTATTAAAAGGAAACCAATTGGAAATTCAATATTTGCACTTTGTGGATGACGAAATAGAATATGATTTTAACGATATTTTGTCAGTTCGAGCAGCTTGTACCGAGCTTGACGAGGTAGAGTCGAGAACCAATGAACAAGCTTTGAATTTAGAGAATAGTCAACCTAAGCCAGTCGAAATCAACCAACAAATTTCTAAAGAAAAGTATTTGGGAAAAGTCCAAAAAATGTTGGATTACATTCATCGCGGCGATATTTATGAAGCCAATTTTTGTATGGAATTCTTTGCCGATGATGTTCAAATAAATCCTTTAGAAATTTACCAAAAACTAAATGCCATTTCTCAGCCGCCTTTTGCCACTTTTTTTAAAAACAATAAGGAGTATGCACTTTCGGCATCACCCGAACGTTATTTGAGAAAAGAAGGAACTAAGGTAATTTCGCAACCGATAAAAGGAACCATAAAACGTGGAGCCAATTTTGAAGAAGATAGCGTGTTAAGAGCTGATTTGGAACAAAACGGAAAAGAACGTTCCGAAAATATCATGATTGTCGATTTGGTTCGCAACGATTTATCGCATACCGCTACAAAAGGAAGTGTAGCAGTGGAAGAATTATGTGGAATTTACACTTTTAAACAAGTACATCAAATGATTTCTACTATAGTTTCCGAAGTAGAGCCAACTGCTAGTCAGGTTGAAATTGTTAGAACTACGTTCCCTATGGGAAGCATGACCGGAGCACCCAAGATTTCGGCGATGAGAATCATTGAAGAATTAGAAGAAACAAAAAGAGGTTTGTATAGCGGAACTATTGGCTATTTTACACCAAATGGCGATTTTGATTTCAATGTGGTTATTCGAAGTATTTTATACAATGCCAAAAATAAGTATGTTTCTTTCTCTGTAGGAAGTGCCATAACAGCACAATCTGTTCCCGAACAAGAATATGAGGAATGTTTGTTAAAAGCTAAAGCGATGTTTGAGGTTTTAGGTAAATAGGGTAAAATATCTAATTTTAATCAAGTCGATATCATTTTTTGTCAGGTCGAGCGGAGTCGAGACCAATGTTTTAAAATAATAGTTACTTTTGAAAGATGTTAGTAAAATTCCAAAACCATATTCAAAATAAATTCCCTTTCTTAAAAGAAAGCCCATTTTGTATTGCAGTAAGTGGAGGAGTGGATAGCATGGTTTTAGCTCATTTGTTTCAGCAATTGGGTTATTCGTTTTCTGTTTTGCATTGTAATTTTCAATTGCGAGGCGAAGAAAGTGACGGCGACGAACAATTTGTAACCCAATATTTTCAAACCTATCAAATTCCGGTTAAGGTAAAACATTTTGCCACCGAAGAATATGCCAAACAACATAAGCAAACCATTCAGGTAGCTGCCCGCGAGTTGCGTTACCATTGGTTTCAAGAAGAATTGGAAACGCAAAACAGTCGCTTTTTGGTCACCGCTCATCATGCCGATGACGATTTGGAAACCTTTATTATTAACCTGAGTCGGGGTTGTGGTTTAGACGGTTTAATTGCTATTCCGGAAGTGAATGATACTATTTTGCGACCGTTGTTACCATTTTCGCGTCAGGAAATTTTAGAGTATGCTAAAGAAAATAACATTGAATGGCGAGAAGACAGCAGTAATGCTTCCGATAAATATTTACGAAATAAAATCAGGCATCATATTGTTCCGTTATTGAAAGAATTGCATCCTACATTTTTAGATAATTTCATTAAAACGCAAGACTATTTAAAGCAAACACAAGCCATAATTAATGAAACTACAGCGAATACCATTTCAGAGTTAACATCAATTGATGAAAACGGAACGGTTTCTATAGCAGTAAAATATCTAAAAAGATTACCTAATTATCAGTTGTATTTGTACCAATGGTTGAAAGATTTTGGTTTTACTGCTTGGCAAGATATTTACAATTTGATAGATGCCGAAACCGGAAAGAGAATTGTTTCGCCAACGCATATTTTGCTTAAAAATAGAGAACATCTTATGCTTTCTGTGATTAGCGAAGCAAAAAGGGAAGTATATTCAATTGTAGAAAATCAAAATACTCTTAAAGTTCCCTTAAAACTTACTTTGGAACCCGTTGAACATATCACAAATTTTAATAACAATACTATCTTTGTAGATGCAGAAAAATTGGGTTTTCCATTAATCATTCGAAAAAGAGAAGAAGCCGATGCATTTTTCCCAAGTGGAATGAAAGGAAAAAAGAAACTGAGTAAGTATTTTAAGGATGAAAAATATTCACTTTTCGATAAAGAAAACCAGTGGTTATTAGTTTCTGCAACAAATGAAATTATTTGGGTAATCGGAAAAAGAGCAGACGAACGGTTTATAGCACATTCAGATACTTCAAAGATTTTAAAAATAGAATTAGAAGAATAATTGTTTACAAAAAAACTACTAGACTATAAATGAAACTAATGAAAAAGAACTTATATTTTATTTTACTACTAATCTCTTGGGTAAGCCAAGCTCAGCTTTTAGATCCGGTTAAATGGAAAACCAGCTTAACAAAAATTTCAAACAACGAATTTGAGTTGGTTATGAATGCTACGATTGAGCCCGAATGGCACATGTATTCGCAATTTACACCCGATGGAGGCGCTTTGCCAACCGTTTTCGAATACAAAGAAGCTAAAGGAAATTATACTGTTGTAGGAAAAACAGCAGAAAGTAAATACATCAAGGAATACAATGATATTTTTGAAGTTGATGAATATTTCTTTAGTAATTCCGCTCAGTTCAAACAAAAAATTAAGGTTACCAATACCCAACTAAAGGAAATAAAAGTCTATGTAGAATATCAGGTTTGTAAAGAACAATGTATTCAACAAGACAAAACCTTTACTTTTAAACTTCCTGAAATTAAGGAAGAAAAAACAGCCGTAGTTGAAGAAGTAAAACCAACACAGCCCAAAACAGAAGCTCAATCTATAGAAATTGATACTACTGAAGCTGCAATTGTTGAGAAACAGACTATTGATGAGGCAGCTACTGTTACACCAACAGAACATAAAGATTTAGCAAAATCCGAAAAACGTGAAGAAAAAAGAAGTCTTTGGACGATATTTATTTTTGCTTTTTTAGGAGGTTTTGCCGCTTTGTTAACACCATGTGTTTTCCCAATGATTCCACTAACGGTAAGTTTCTTTACCAAACAAAGTGGTTCACGCGAGAAAGGGATTATGAATGCCATTTTTTATGGATTGTCAATTATTGTGATTTATGTTGCATTAGGTTCGTTAATTGTTGGAATCTTTGGCGCTGATTCATTGAATGCGTTATCAACTAGTGTTATTTTTAATGTCATATTCTTTATTATTTTGGTATTTTTTGCGGCTTCTTTTTTAGGTGCTTTCGAAATTGTTTTACCGCAATCTTGGGCCAATAAAGTGGATATGCAAGCCGGAAAATCGGGGATTTTAGCTATTTTCTTCATGGCATTAGCATTAGCTATTGTATCTTTTTCTTGTACCGGACCTATCGTTGGAACATTATTAGTTGAAGCTTCATCAAAAGGAGGAATTGCTCCAATTATAGGAATGTTAGGTTTTTCAAGTGCTATTGCATTACCTTTTATGCTGTTTGCCTTATTTCCAGGTTGGTTAAATTCATTACCGAAATCAGGCGGATGGATGAATACAGTGAAAGCTTCATTAGGATTTTTAGAATTAGCTATGGCATTCAAATTTTTATCGAATGCCGATTTAGTATTGCAATTGCATTGGTTAGAAAGAGAAGTTTTTATCGCTATTTGGATTGCAGTTTTCGGAGCTTGGGCATTTTATTTATTTGGAAAAATTACATTGCCACACGATAGTCCGCTTTCTCATATTTCTGTAGGACGCTTGTTCATGGCATTGATTGTATCCATTTTTACCGTTTATTTGATTCCGGGATTATGGGGCGCTCCATTAAAGGTAATTTCAGGATTTCCGCCACCGATGACTTATAGTGAAAGCCCTTATGGTGTAGGTTACACGAATGGAGGAGACGATACAACTGCCGAAGTTTTACCGGAACATGCGCATTTTGGTCCACACAAAATTATTGCTTTTCATGATTATGATAAAGGAGTAGCTTATGCAAAACAGATGGGTAAACCAATTTTATTAGATTTCACAGGTCATGCTTGCGTAAATTGTAGAAAAATGGAAGAACACGTTTGGTCTAAACCTGAAATTTTACCTTTATTGAAAAATGATGTGGTTTTGATTTCGCTATATGTTGATGACAAACGGGAACTGGAAGAAAAGGATAAATATACTTCTCCAGAAACCGGAAAAGAAATTAAAACTATTGGAAATAAATGGAGTGACTTTCAAATTACACGTTATCAAAATAATGCCCAACCGTTTTATGTTATTTTAGATGCTGAAGGAAAAGACATTAGTGCACCAGTGGGTTACACACCAGATGCTGATGAATACAAAGCTTGGTTAGAAGACGGAATTAAAGCTTTTAAGAAATAATAAGAAACAAATTGTAATATAAACGAAAACGAAGCCCAAAAGGCTTCGTTTTTTTATTCTACTAGTTTTTCAATATAATCTGAGTTAAGTAAATATAAAGCGCCCATGTATTGCAGTTTAAAAGAAATAATGTCACCTACTTTATATTCTTTTTTACAAGTGGTAATATCTACAACCATCATGTCTGAACTAGCGTCTACAATCGTAATATCAGGATTTGTTGGAGTTAAATATTGAGGTTGCATGTCTAAAAGGCCAACATCTAAAATAGCACGTAAAGAAGTTTCGCTTAAATCGGTGTTTTCGTCAATTTCATAAGTGTTTCCGGCTACATTTTCGCCTAGTTCGCCAATAGGGTTATTGGGTTTTTCGGTGATTTCAATAATTTCGGAATACAAGGTAAACACATCGTTGTGCATTCCTTCAATGGTTTCGCCCGTAAATAAATCTTTACCAAAAAAAAGCGCTTCGCCAATTCTAAAATGATTGACCGCCATGGGTCTAGCGTTTTTCAATAGCAAAGGAATCGCAACAGAAGTTCCGCCGGAAACCCAAGGAATTTCGACATTAAATTTAGCCTCAATCAATTGTTTGTATAAACTCAACTGAATCAGTTTATCTTGTGTGGGCATAACGCCACTTAGGCAATTTAAATTGGTGCCAATACCACTAATTTTGATATTGGGTAAACTAAAAACTTCTTGATAAAATTGAAGTAGTTCTTCGCCCAAAACACCTTCTCGTAAATCGCCCATTTCAATCATAATGACTATTTTATGAACTTTGTTTTGGCGTTTAGCTTCTTCCGAAAGCATTTTTATGGTATAAATTTCAGTATTGAAACTCACATCGGCAAATTCCACAATTTTAGGAATATTTCGTTTAGAAGGCGGTTTAATGTACACAGTTTGAACCTCCGAATTCAGTTTTTTGATTTTCTTCAAGTTTCCAATTCTAGAATCGTGAATTTCCTGCGTTCCCAGTGCTAAGAGTTCTCTCAGATAAATAGCATTTCCGCAGAGCAATTTGGATACAACTCCCCAAGTAATGTTCCGTTCTTTGAATAATTGGTCTAAGAATGTATAGTTTTCTTTTAATTTTTGTCTGTTTAGTTTTAAAAATGCCATGATTCAATTATTGGGTTAAACGCATTTCTAAATACTTATTGGTAAAACCTAGTTTTTCATATAATTTCTTTGCTGGATTATCAGGTTCCACATGCAGTGCAATGCTTCCTTTAACACTTGAAATTGCTTTTTGCATTAGTTTTTTACCATAGCCTTTCCCTCGTTGACTGTTATCGACAGCGATGTAAACCAAAATGTTTTCCGGAATATAATCTTTCATTCCTGTATTGTTCAAAATGACAATGCCTACGATTTTATTTTCGTCAGTGCCAATGATAATATGTCCGCCTTTTGCAGGATTCATGACATAATCGATGCATTTTAGAATATCCGCTTTAGTATCGCCGTATTGTTCTAAATGGGTGAAAAGGAAATCAGTGATTATAGTATTTGTGAAAATTTCATGTTTTCCCGTAGTAGCATTTACAATGGTAAAATTCATGCGTAAAAAGTTTGTTTGTAAGCAAGCTCACAAAGTTAGATGTAATAAAACCAAATTGGATTTTCCAAAAGGCATTCAGTAAAAAACTGAAGTTATCGAATGATAGAAAAAAAGAAATTTCTTTTTTAGGAATGTCTGGATTCAGACTAAACGAAATCAAATAACGTGATGCAAATTTACAAATAATATAGAAAGATTGCAAACTGATGTTTTTCAAACATCAATCTGTTTCCTCTAACTGAAATATTTCTTCAACCGGTTTTCCAAAATAACGAGCAAGTTTTAAAGCTAATAGAGTAGAAGGTACATATTTTCCTTTTTCCATAGCATTAATGGTTTGTCGGCTTACGCTAATTTGGTTAGCCAATTCTTCCTGAGAAATATTTTTTATGGCACGTAAGACTTTTAAATTATTCTTCATGATTCGCTTTATTAAGTTTGTAGATCATATAATGGAAACGAATAATAAAGAACAGTAGCAGGGTAAATGTATTGTAAAAAAGGACATTTAAAAATGAAATACCATACATAAAAACAGTAAAAAGTAAAATTAAACCATAGTTTAGATAAGTTGCCCAAACTAAACTTTCATAACGTATTTGTGCAATATATTCGTCTTCATTTTTCAGTTTTGAAAACCCAATCAGCAATCCACCGACAATTAAACAAAAAGTCAAAATTTCATCGGTTATACTGTTTTTAATAAACTGAAAAAAATGATTAGTATCTTGACCAAAGATTTCATCATTGTAAACAGCAAAAACAGTAACGTTCAGGTAATCATCTATTTTCCATTCAAAAACAGAACTTAGAATAGCAAAAATAAAACTAGGTATAAATAAAATCCAGCCTAGTGTTTTCAATTGGTTCGGAAAAAGAAAATGTGTTTTCATACGGATTAAAGAATTAAAATGATATTCAAATGTAAAGTATATTTTACATATAGACAAATATGATTTACAAAAAGTTGTTTTTACTTTACATTTTTTGATTAGTTAAACTTTTAAATAGTATTTTTCTTAATTCTTTTTCTATATTTGTATCATTATAAGCCATTTAAATAATATTCGCCATGTTAGTAAAAGTATTTGGAAGCGCCGTTTTTGGCGTTGATGCCACAACTATTACCGTTGAGGTAAACATTGATAAAGGAATTGGCTACCACTTGGTAGGTTTACCAGATTCCGCTATAAAAGAAAGCAGTTATCGCATTGCTGCAGCTCTAAAAAATAACAACTATCATTTTCCGGGAAAAAAGATTATCATCAATATGGCACCTGCCGATTTGCGCAAGGAAGGTTCTGCTTATGATTTGACGATTGCTGTTGGTATTTTAGCGGCTTCCTCTCAAATAAATTCTGATGAAGTCGGGAATTATATCATTATGGGTGAATTATCGTTAGACGGAAGTTTACAGCCTATAAAAGGAGCTTTGTCTATTGCGATTAAAGCCAAAGAAGAAGGTTTTAAAGGTGTTCTACTGCCGATTCAGAATGCAAAAGAAGCTGCAATTGTGGAAGGGATTTCGGTTTACGGTATTGAAAATGTAACAGAAATCATTGATTTTTTTGAAGGAAACAGAAATTTACAGCCAACTGTGATCAATTCTCAAGAAGAATTTTCAAAAACCTTAGATTTTCCGGAGTTTGATTTTGCCGATGTCAAAGGGCAAGAGTCTATTAAAAGATGTATGGAAATTGCAGCAGCAGGAGGACATAACATTATTTTGATTGGTCCGCCGGGAGCCGGAAAAACTATGTTAGCCAAAAGATTACCAAGTATTTTGCCGCCAATGACAATGCAGGAAGCTTTGGAAACGACTAAAATACATTCGGTTGCCGGAAAAATAAAAGAAGCCGGTTTGCTCACCCAACGTCCTTTCAGAAATCCGCACCACACATCAAGTTCCGTTTCTTTAGTTGGTGGCGGAAGTTATCCACAGCCAGGAGAAATTTCACTAGCGCACAATGGAGTTTTGTTCTTAGATGAATTGCCCGAATTTAAACGGGAAGTGTTGGAAGTCATGCGCCAACCTTTAGAAGACAGGGAAGTAACCATTTCGAGAGCTAAATTTACGATTACCTATCCGTCGAGTTTTATGTTGGTTGCCAGTATGAATCCAAGTCCGGGTGGCTATTTTAACGATCCTAATGCTCCGGTGAGCAATTCTCCCCAAGAAATGCAACGTTATATGAATAAAATTTCCGGACCGTTATTGGATAGAATTGATATTCATATTGAAGTGACTCCGGTTCCTTTTGAAAAATTATCCGATACTCGAAAAGCAGAAAGTAGTACTATTATTAGAGAAAGGGTAACCAAAGCAAGAACTATTCAATCTAAGCGTTTTGAATTGATGAAAAACGTACATTATAATGCACAAATGAGCAGTAAATTAATTCGGGAGTATTGTGTTTTGGATGAGGTTTCTTTAGGATTGATTAAAACAGCTATGGAGCGTTTGAATTTATCAGCTCGGGCGTATGATAGAATTTTGAAAGTTTCCAGAACTATTGCTGATTTAGAAGCTTCTAGCATTATTCAGTCCCATCATATTGCAGAAGCTATACAGTATAGAAGTTTAGACAGAGAAGGTTGGTTGTGTTAAAAAAAGAAAAAGCTGGTTACTTAACCAGCTTTAACTAAACCAAAAACTAAATAAAACTGTGAACATTACTTCCTTAAGTAATATCGTGCTCCTAATAAATTAGGATTTTCTTTTTCTATATAATCGATTGAATATTCGTTTGAAGCTTCAATCACTGAATTTTTCAATTCTTTTTTATGCAACTTTTCGTAAGTATCAAAATCAATAGCAGTACGTTGTTCTAAAACTTCAAACAAGTTGGTTTTAGTAATTTCGCTTTGCCACTGCGGAGCAACTTCTGCTTCAAAAACTTTTGCTTTTGAACCGCTGCCATAAGCAATAAATCCTACTTTATTTCCACTAAGTGCTTTATTTTCTTTAGCACTGAAATATAAAGCGGATAATAAACCTAAGAAAATAGAACCTGTATAAACGTTTCCTACTTTTCCTGAAGCAATTTCAGCCGGATATAATTTTTCGTTTACCAAAGCCAAATATTCCGGAGATTTGGTCAACGCTTTTGTTTTTTCTTTTACCGTTTCGCCTTCTTGCTGGGCTAACAATTCCGGATTTTCAGTTGCAAAAATATCGATGAACGTTCTTCTTCCTTGAAAGCAATAGGGTAGATGCATTAAAATCAAATCCCAATTTTCATATACTTTCCAACCTTCTTCAGCTTCAACTTTGAAGTTTTCATAAGCTTCAGCAATTCGGTTGATGTAACATTCGTTAGAATATTGTCCGTCAAAAACCGGTTGCTCTTTTGCAATACTCACTTCTGTTTCTAAAACTCCAAACCAATTTTCGTTAGAATCATCACCAAAAATAGCTTCTTTGGTTACGGTTCTTTTGGGTTTGAAAAAGTCGAAAACACCTTCAGTTCCTACACCTACAGCATTCCTAAACGAAAGAATTCTTGGATTAGCGGTTATTAGCATTGCAATAGCACCAGCACCTTGAGTATATTCGCCTGTAGAATCCAGATCATATTTGGCATTATCAGTCGTAATGACAATTGCTTTTTTAGTTGGATTCAATCGCACAAAATCTAGACAATTTTGTAAAGCATCCACACCACCAATGCAAGCAAAGGTTAAGTCTACTACATCGCAATTTTTTAAAGCCCTTTCACCTAATTCTTTTTCGATTAGTTGAACCAAATAAGAACCAATCGGTTTTGAACTGTCAACTGCACTTTCAGTACCTACATATATTCGGGAAATACTGCTCAAATCAATATTTTCCTGTTGTATCAATTTGTAAAGAGCGTTTGCGGCTAGGGTTACGGTATCCTGATGTACATCCAAAAAACTCATTTGTTGTAATCCCAGACCTTTTATTAGTTTTGCCGGTTCAATATTTCTTTTCTCGGCTAGTATTTCTATTGGTAAATATATTTTAGGAATATCAAACTGTATAGCGTCAATACCTACTTTCATTCTGATTTGTTTTACACAAAAATAAAAAGCATACTCAATTTTTACGTGAATATGCTTTAAAATATTGGGGTCGAAAAAACGATTTACGAATATGATAAATAAATTACCTTATTTTTTTGGTATGTAAATTTTTAGAATAAATTTTTAAAAATTATGTAACTACAATTCTTCGGCAAAAGTGTCTCCATTCCTAATTTCACCGGTTTTGTATCCTTTCATGAACCATTTCATACGTTGTTCAGAAGTTCCGTGCGTAAAAGAATCGGGAACAACACGGCCTTGCATTTTCTTTTGAATTTCATCATCACCTACAGCATGTGCTGCACTTAAGGCTTCTTCAATGTCTCCTTCTTCTAAATATTTTTGATTGTAGTGCGCCCAAAGACCAGCATAAAAATCGGCTTGAAGTTCTAAACAAACACTTAATTTATTTGCTTCGGCTTCACTTTTACCTTGTTGTAATTGACGAACTTTACCCGATGTACCTAAAAGTGTTTGTATATGGTGACCTACTTCATGAGCAATTACATAAGCTGTGGCAAAGTCACCGCCTTTAGCTCCAAAACGAGTACGAAGTTCTTCAAAGAACGTTAAATCCATGTATACTTTATGATCGCCGGGACAATAAAAAGGACCGGAAGCTGAACTGGCTCCTCCACATGCGGTTTCAACATTTCCTGAGAAAAGAACCATTTTTGGTTTTTCGTATTGTCCTAAATTATTTTCAGTAAAAATTTGTGACCAAATGTCTTCTGTATCGGCTAAAACAGTAGCTGCAAATTCGCCCATTTCTTTTTCTTCAGCAGTAAGTTCTCTTTGCTGAACTTGTTCGGTTGCAGTACCTTGGTTTAACTGTTCCAGAACCGGAGCAATGGTTTGTCCTGTTTCTCCGCCAAACATTTGAAGTAGTAGTATAATGATTCCAATTACACCGCCACCAACGATTGCTTTGCCCCCGCCGGACATTCCTCTGCGGTCTTCAACGTTGCCACTTTGTCTTCTACCTTGCCATTTCATTTTTTATTGTTTTTTATTTTATTGTTTATTCTATTCCGATTTCTTCAATTTCAGATTTGTCTTCAAAACCAATTGCCTGTTCATAGATACTATAATAAGTACTGTATATAAAAGGTAATGTAAAAAAGATTCCTAAACAAAAGCCTATAATTCCCAGCGAACAGACAAATACAGCGATAAGCAGGGCTAAAAAGATATAAAAAGGTTGTTTGCCGAATAAAGTAATACTTTTTGAAAGTGCTTCGGAGTAATTCATATCTTCATAAATAATTAAAGGAATTGTGAAGATGGTAACCATTGATATTAAACCTTGTGATAAGAAACTTAAAAACTCTAAACCAGTAAAAATCAATAATGAATTAACAATTGCCATAGTAAAACCGACAATAGCATAAGCTATCATAAGAGGCATCACATATTTTCCTTTATAAAATTCAAAAATTGTACTTAAACTAAATTCTTTATTTCGTTTAGCTAAATAATTAATGTGAATGAATCCTGCTGTAATAGGAGCCATCACAGCACTTGAAATTGTAGAAAAAATTCCGGTAGAAATAATATAGACCGGACTTTTAGACATAACGGAAATTTGAACCATCATTTCAGAAAAATCACTTAATCCAAAGATTATACTAATTAATCCGAAATAAAGCATAATGAATACAATGGTTAATAGTATTAAAGTAGCTCCTCCTATTAAGAATGTTTTTTTGTAAACGGCAAAACTTTCTTCAATTACAGTTCCTAATTCTAAAGGATAGCCATACATTAATTTGTCTTCAATCTTTTTTTTCATTGTGGTTAGAATTTTTTAAGATATAGAATTCCAAATGGGGTCATTCGGAGTGTTGGCAGTAAATGTAAGAATTTCTTTTGTAACCGGATGTTGCAGGATTAATTTTCGGGCATGTAAATGAATGCCACCATCAGGATTGCTACGATCAAAACCGTATTTTAAGTCACCTTTAATCGGACATCCGATAGCAGCTAATTGGCAACGGATTTGATGATGGCGACCTGTATGCAAATCAATCTCTAAGGCATAATAGTTGTTCAATTTTTGAAAAACAGAGTAGGAAAGACTCGCTTTTTTACTGTCTTTTATTTCTTTTATATGTGCTTTAGAAGTATTGTTCTTGGGATTTCTGGTTAGGAAATGAACTAAAGTATCTTTTTCCTTCGGAGGCTGATTTTTTACCACAGCCCAATACGTTTTTTGAGTTTCTCTGTTTTTAAAGGTTTCGTTTAATCGAGATAAAGCTTTAGAAGTTCTGGCGAATACAACAATCCCGGAAGTGGGGCGGTCTAAACGATGAACCACGCCTAAAAAAACTTCGCCGGGTTTGTTGTATTTTTCTTTGATATATTCTTTTACTATATCTGACAATGGTTTGTCACCGGTTTTATCGCCTTGAACAATATCACCCACACGTTTGTTAATGACAATGATGTGATTGTCTTCGTGTAATACTTGCAGATTATCCTTAGTTGAGAGAATTTTCATTTATGAATTGGTCAAATCATCGAATTAATAAATCAACGAATTGAGATTAATATTGTTCATTTTCATTAGGAAAATCTACACTTTTTACATCATCAACATATTGACTGATAGCAGTACTCATATCTTCATATAAATTCATATAACGACGTAAAAACCTAGGATGAAATTCATGTGTCATTCCTAACATATCATGGACAACTAAAACTTGACCGTCAACACCATTTCCGGCACCAATACCAATAACAGGAATGCTGATGCTTTCAGCAACTTTTTTTGCTAACTTAGCCGGAATTTTTTCCAAAACAACGGCAAAACAGCCTAATTTTTCAAGGGTTTTAGCGTCTTCAATTAATTTTTCTGCTTCTTCTTCCTCTTTGGCTCTAACGGTATAGGTTCCGAATTTGTAGATAGATTGAGGAGTTAGACCTAAATGTCCCATAACCGGAATACCTGCTTGAAGAATTCTTTTGATGGATTCTTTAATTTCTTTACCACCTTCTAATTTTACGGCGTGCCCACCGCTTTCTTTCATTACACGTATTGCAGAACGCAAAGCTTCTTTAGGGTCAGACTGGTAAGTACCAAAAGGCAAATCAACCACAACTAAAGCACGTTCAGCTGCTCTTACTACAGACGAAGCATGGTAAATCATTTGGTCTAATGTGATAGGAAGTGTAGTTTCGTGTCCGGCCATTACATTACTGGCAGAGTCACCGACTAAAATAACATCGATACCTGCAGCATCTACAATTTTTGCCATAGTATAATCATAAGCAGTCAACATGGAGATTTTTTCTCCGTTCTGTTTCATCTCTACTAATGATTTAGTGGTAATTCTTTTATAATCTTTTTTTGCTACTGACATTTTTCGGTTTTTTAATTGTGTAAAAGTAGTAAAATCATTTTTTTTACTTTGGATTGTAACAATTTTTCTTTTCTATAACTAATGGGTAAAAAGTATAATATGAATAAAGTCAGATGTTTAATCGGATTCTTGTTTTTCAATTTGATAGCAATTGGTCAAAACCAACCTAAAGAAGTTGTTCAAGAGTTTTTTAAAGCTTTTCATGCTCAGGATACAATAGGGTTACAGCAAATATGTCATAACAATATTAGTATGCAGACTGTAACAAATGCAGTAGAAGGTAGTCGTTTAAAGGTGGAAACAGCAGAGGAGTTTTATAAGTCAATAGCTGGTATACCGGATACTATTTCATTTTTAGAAAAGATCACAGATTATAAGGTACAAATTGAAGGAAATATGGCTCACGTTTGGACCTCTTATGAGTTTTATATCAACAATCAATTAAGCCATGTTGGAGTTAATTCTTTTACCATGGTAAAAGAGCCGGACGGGGTATGGAAAATAGTTCATATCATTGATACTCGAAGAAAGAATTAATATGTTGATTGATAGGGAGAAATGAATTTAAAAGCATAATATAATTTTTTAGATGTTGTTGAAAAGATATTCTTTCAATTCGGAAAATACATTTTACGGTATCTAATAAGTCTTAATGTTAAAAGATAGATAGAGCATAAAAGCCAAAACTTTATTTAAAGTTTTGGCTTTTTGTTTTAAAAAACGTGTCAAAAAAAATCAGAAAATAGGACTGTCTGAGATACAAATTCAAAAACAACTTAAAAACTCCGGCTTCTTTTTTTGTAAGTAAAAGAAATATTTTATAATAAAATATTAAAATAAAGTCTTAAAAAATGGAAAAGACTTAAAAAAGAGGATGTAATCTTAAAAAGTTATAAAAAACAGATAAAGTTTGATAAATTAACTTTATCATTACAATAAAATTATACTTTTAGCGCTATAAAATTACAAAGTTACTAATATGCGAATAAAATTACATCTAAACGCTATTTTTCCGGTCTTATTGTTTCCTGTAATCCTTTCAGCACAGCATATTTTATGAAAAAAAACTAGGGTAGAAGGCATGTGAATATTTATGCGATGCCATTCCTAATTATGGCTTTATATTAGCGGATAATAAAGATAGGAATACAAGGAGAAAAAACTATTCTGGTAAGATTGATCAACTTGTCGACCGGAATTTATATCATAGAAATAAAAGACAGATACCGAAATATGGTATTAAAGTAATTAAAAAATAAAATTAGAAACTATTTAAGATGAAAAAAATATATTGTTTAGTAGGGTTGTTAGGATTATTAAGTTTTGGGCAAACCAATCCCAATGATTTACCTGAAATTGCTCCCAAGTCACCAGAAGCAGCAGCGTTTTTAAAATATGGAGAATATCCGATCAATTTATCTACGGGGGTGCCTAATATATCTATACCATTATATACCATAGACTTAGGAACCTTTAAACTACCAATAACATTAGATTATCATGCATCAGGAATAAAAGTAGATCAAGAGGCAACATGGGTTGGTTTAGGATGGAATTTAAATTATGGCGCACAAATTATATTAAGTGTACGAGATGATATAGATGAAAATAATCCTTATATAGATTCTTTTGTTCCTGACAATCAGACTATTTTAGATTATTTTAATCAACATCCTTATGCTTTTACTCAAAACCAATTTATTATGGATTATAAATTGGATTGGTCTAGAGTTAAAGATGTTTATAATTTTTCATCACCAACGACTAGTGGTAACTTTTATATTAGAAGCAGGCAAAATAATGATGTTGTAGTATTTCCACCTGATGCTTTTAAAGTTGATATTTCTGGAGGACAACCAGGTAATACTTTTGAGTTCAAAGTAACGGATAAGGAAGGAAATGAATATTATTTTAGAAATACTAAGGAAATTACTTCAAGAAGTTTAACACATAGTGATTATTATACTAGTGCTTGGTTTGTTGATGATATTAAGACCAATTCAAATGAGACAATTTCATTTGTTTATCAAGATGATGGCGCAATAAATGAACATAGTTTATCACAAAGATTAGATATAAAAGAAATTGGAGAGAATTTACCAAATTGTCTTGCAAGTTCAAGTATTTATAATACAATAAGTTCTTCTCCGATTAGTATAAGTAGTACAACTACAACACTTGCGAAAAAAATAAAAGAGATACTATTCCATAATGGAAATTCCAAAGTGTTGTTTGATAAGATTGATGGTAGAGAAGATTTATTAAATGCCAATGGATATTTAAATAAAATAGAGGTTCAGAAATACGAAAATAGTACTTTTTACACGACTAAAGGTTTTGGGTTTGATTATTCTTATTTTGATACCACTGATGCAGTCAGTAACTTTGTATATGACAAAAAAAGATTAAAATTGGATCAGGTTTATGATTTTATTTCAGGGGATATCATTGCTTCGTTTGTCTATTCAGATCTCGAATTACCTAATAAACGTTCATTTTCTCAAGATTATTTTGGTTATTTTAATGATAAAACCAATCTGAATTTAATTCCGAAACATTTTTTGACTAGTCCTTATGATATAGAAGTCGGACAAGCTAATAAAAGTGTTAATCCTAGTGTAAATCAAGCCGGAATCTTAAAAGAAATTCATTATCCGACTAAAGGCTATACCAAATTCAATTATGAAAGTAATGATTATTTTGGAGTAGATGAGTTTAATCAATATCAACTGAATATTGTTAATGGTAACCTGGTACAAGGATCAGGGCCTGGCTCTTCTCCTCCTGATGAAATGCCTTATATTGATTATTTTATATTAGATCCTAATTATAACCCATGTACAAGACCTAATCCAAGTAATTGTGTGCAATTTGCACTTTTCCCATACCAAGCAATAAATGCAACCGGACACTTAGTATTTCAAATAAACAACACTGCAGGAAGCGACCCTACATTGATTAAGTATCAATACGCAAGGGTATCTTTGTATGACGGGAACCAAAATTTAATTTATACATCTAATAAAACCCATAATGCCGGGACTTACACAATACCTGTTTCTTTGCCAGATTCCGGAGTAATTTTTGTAGAGGCTTATGGTCAAAATCTAAGTGTTTCAAATTTACAATTACGCTATGTAAATAATGATCAAACGCCCAAGAATTTATTAGCAGGAGGTTTGCGAATAAAGAGTTTAGAAAATTATAATTTTGACGATAATACTTTATCACTAAAAGAATATACTTATAAAGAACCTGACGATTTATTAAAATCAAGTGGTCATTTGGTTAATGATCTAGTAGTTGATTTTAAAAGTAAGCCTTTTAGTAATTATAGTCTTAACTCTTGTCAAGGAGGCGGACAAGGAGCTCCTCTTGATTCTGATCTGGATTATTCTAAAATTTATAGTATATCATCAAATTCAAAATATGGTATAGAAGGGAATTCAATTATTTATCAGTATGTTAAAGAGGAGATTAAAGATATTGATAATAATGAAGATAAAGGAATAACATGGAATGAATTTACTATAGGTACTGATGAAATCCCTTTTGGAAATTCTACAGTTCAAATTTATACGACATGGAAGAGAGGAAAATTATTAGAGAGAAAAGAGTATCATAAAAACGGGAATTTGCTACGAAAAGAAACCAATGATTATTTTGAAGATCAATCTAAGATCTCCTATATAGAAGGATTTAAAATGTTTACAAATTCAACATTAAATGTTGTAGAAGATTCAAGTGATCCAACCCAGCCACCTTACTTGTATTCATTAGTACAATATAATTATGGTATACCATCCAATACATTAATGATGTATGAACCTGTAAAATATAGTTTTCCTATTTACTGGTACTATCTAAAAAACACCACTATTACAGAGTATTTCTATGATTCCAATAATGCCTTAACAGGAACATTAGAAAAAAATATAGATTATACTTATGGAAATACTGTTCATCTTCAATTAACCAATCAAAACATTACCACATCAACGGGCGATATAGTAGAGACAATCTATTCTTATGCTCCGGAAATGGGCAATCAAGCGATGATCGATAAGAACATGGTCGGCATTCCGTTAAAGACGGAGACATTCCGGGGTACAGAGCCACTCTCTACTGTAAAAACTACTTATAAAGACTGGGGTAATAGTTTACTGGCTCCCGAATTGGTCGAAACGGCAAAAGGAACAGAAGCCTTGGAGACCAGGGTAAGATACAATGTTATGGATAACACAAACGGTAACCCGTTAGAAGTCCAAAAAGAAGGCGGTATGCTTATCAGTTATATCTGGGGGTATAATAGTACCCAACCTGTAGCCAAGATAGAGAATCTAGCCTATGGAAGCATTCCCGTGTCCTTGATTACAGCGATACAAAGTGCTACCGATGCAGCCGT